>NZ_LBJF01000003.1:0-401 GCF_028128735.1 Bradyrhizobium sp. CCBAU 53415
TCATGGATGATCTGTTGCGGGAGTTTCTGACGGAGACCAGCGAGAGCCTGGACACCGTTGACAATCAGCTGGTGAAGTTCGAGCAGGAGCCGAACAACGCCAAGATTCTGGATAACATCTTCCGCCTGGTCCACACCATCAAGGGCACTTGCGGCTTCCTCGGGCTGCCGCGGCTGGAAGCGCTGGCGCATGCCGGCGAGACCTTGATGGGCAAATTCCGTGACGGCATGCCGGTGACCGGGCAGGCGGTGACGGTGATCCTGTCCTCGATCGACCGCATCAAGGAGATCCTGGCGGGCCTGGAGGCGACCGAAGCCGAGCCGGAGGGCAACGACCGCGACCTCATCGACAAGCTGGAAGCGATGGTCGAGCAGGGCATGGCGGCAATGGCCGCGGGTCAT
>NZ_LBJF01000004.1:0-445 GCF_028128735.1 Bradyrhizobium sp. CCBAU 53415
ATCGCCCAGGATGGTGTTGCCGGAGAACATGTCGATGTGGCGCAGCTTGGTCGACATCGGCTTGACCACGATCTCCTCGGTGTGGAACACGCCGTCGACGACGATGCCGAAGGTCTGGCTGCCGACCTGCGTCACCACGATGAAGCCGTTCTCGGGATCGCTGGCGGCGCCGTCGTCGATCCTGAGCAGCTTCTTGAGGTGGATCAGCGGCAGCAGCTTGTTGCGCAGCCTGAGCACCGCGGTGTCCTTGATGCGCTCGATGCGGTGCTCGGAATTGGCGCGGGCCCGCACCAGTTCCACGACCGAGAGCTGCGGAATGGCGAAGCGGTCGCCGGCGGCTTCCACGATCAGCGCCGAGACGATGGCCAAGGTCAGCGGGATCTTGATGGTGACGGAGCTGCCCTCGCCGGCCACGCTCTTGATGTCGATGGTGCCGCCGATCTGA
>NZ_LBJF01000005.1:0-445 GCF_028128735.1 Bradyrhizobium sp. CCBAU 53415
ATCGCCCAGGATGGTGTTGCCGGAGAACATGTCGATGTGGCGCAGCTTGGTCGACATCGGCTTGACCACGATCTCCTCGGTATGGAAGACACCGTCGACGACGATGCCGAAGGTCTGGCTGCCGACCTGCGTCACCACGATGAAGCCGTTCTCGGGATCGCTGGCGGCGCCGTCGTCGATCCTGAGCAGCTTCTTGAGGTGGATCAGCGGCAGCAGCTTGTTGCGCAGCCTGAGCACCGCGGTGTCCTTGATGCGCTCGATGCGGTGCTCGGAATTGGCGCGGGCCCGCACCAGTTCCACGACCGAGAGCTGCGGAATGGCGAAGCGGTCGCCGGCGGCTTCCACGATCAGCGCCGAGACGATGGCCAAGGTCAGCGGGATCTTGATGGTGACGGAGCTTCCCTCGCCGGCCACCGACTTGATGTCGATGGTGCCGCCGATCTGG
>NZ_LBJF01000006.1:0-500 GCF_028128735.1 Bradyrhizobium sp. CCBAU 53415
TAGTCGGCGACCCAATTGGCGATCTTGGCGCGGGCGTCATCGAGATCAAAGAACAGGGTCTCGTTGAGTAGCTCATCGCGCATCCGGCCATTGAAACTCTCGACGAAGCCGTTCTGCATCGGCTTTCCCGGTGCGATGAAGTGCCAATCGATGGCTGCGTCCTTGCACCAGGCGAGCATGGCGTTGCAGGTGAACTCGGTGCCATGGTCGGACACGATCATTCCTGGCTTGCCGCGTCGCTCGACGATTGCCGTCAGTTCGCGGGCCACGCGCCGCCCCGAGATCGACGTCTCCGGAATGGCGCCCAGGCATTCTTTGGTGACGTCGTCGACGATGTTGAGGATGCGGAAGCGTCGGCCATTGGCGAACTGGTCGTGGACGAAGTCCAGCGACCAGCGCGCGTTGGGCCTCGCCTCGACCAGGATCGGGGTACGGGTCCCCACGGCCTTGCGGCGAGCCCGCCGCTTGCGGACGGTGAGCCCTTCCTCGCGATAAAGCCG
>NZ_LBJF01000007.1:0-825 GCF_028128735.1 Bradyrhizobium sp. CCBAU 53415
CTCGCTCATCTTCTCGAGCTCGGCCTCGGTGACGAGACCCGACGAGAGCGCCTTGGCCTTGATCTTCTCGGTGTTGAGGCCGCGGCCGTTGTCGGCGATGCAGATGATGATGTGGCCGCCCTCGTGATAGGCGGACAGGCGAATGGTGCCCTGCTCGCCCTTGCCGCTGGCGAGGCGCTCGGCGGGGGTCTCGAGGCCATGATCGGCGGAGTTGCGCACCATGTGGGTGAGCGGGTCCTTGATCAAATCGAGCACCTGGCGGTCGAGCTCGGTGTCGGCGCCGTGCATCTCCAGCTCGATCTGCTTGCCGAGCTCGCTGGAGAGATCGCGGACGATGCGGGGCAGCTTCTGCCAGGCATTGCCGATCGGCTGCATGCGCGTCTTCATGACGCCTTCCTGCAGCTCGGCGGTGACGTTGGACAGGCGCTGCAGCGGCACCTTGAACTCGGTGTCCTCGTTGCGGCGGGAGATCTCCAGCAGCTGGTTGCGGGTCAGCACCAGCTCGGAGACCATGGTCATCAGGTGCTCCAGCGTATCCACGTTGACGCGGATCGACTGGTTGGCGATGCTGCCGCCCTCGCTCGCCGTCTCGTCGGCCATCGACTTCTTCGGCGCGGCCTTCTCCCTGGCGGCAGGCTTTGCGGCCTCCTTCGCGACTTCCTTGGCAATTTCCTTGGTGGCCGGCGCTTCAACAGCGGGCTCGGCCTTGGCAACCGGCGCAGGCACCGGCGCTTCGATCGCGGTCTCGCGGAAGGCGCGCTCGAGCTCGTCGAGCGAGACTTCGCCCGGACGCAACGGGCGCTCCAGGGTCTGCTCGATCAGCGC
>NZ_LBJF01000008.1:0-861 GCF_028128735.1 Bradyrhizobium sp. CCBAU 53415
CTCGCTCATCTTCTCGAGCTCGGCCTCGGTGACGAGACCCGACGAGAGCGCCTTGGCCTTGATCTTCTCGGTGTTGAGGCCTCTTCCGTTGTCGGCGATGCAGATGATGATGTGGCCGCCCTCGTGATAGGCGGACAGGCGAATGGTGCCCTGCTCGCCCTTGCCGGGGGGGGGGGGGGGGGGGGGGGGGGGGGGGGGGGGGGGGGGGGGGGGGCTGGCGAGGCGCTCGGCGGGGGTCTCGAGGCCATGATCGGCGGAGTTGCGCACCATGTGGGTGAGCGGGTCCTTGATCAAATCGAGCACCTGGCGGTCGAGCTCGGTGTCGGCGCCGTGCATCTCCAGCTCGATCTGCTTGCCGAGCTCGCTGGAGAGATCGCGGACGATGCGGGGCAGCTTCTGCCAGGCATTGCCGATCGGCTGCATGCGCGTCTTCATGACGCCTTCCTGCAGCTCGGCGGTGACGTTGGACAGGCGCTGCAGCGGCACCTTGAACTCGGTGTCCTCGTTGCGGCGGGAGATCTCCAGGAGCTGGTTGCGGGTCAGGACCAGCTCGGAGACCATGGTCATCAGGTGCTCCAGCGTATCCACGTTGACGCGGATCGACTGGTTGGCGATGCTGGCGCCCTCGGAGGCGCTCTCGTCGGCCATCGACTTCTTCGGCGCGGCCTTCTCCCTGGCGGCAGGCTTTGCGGCTTCCTTCACTGTTTCCTTGGCAACGGGGGCTTCAGCCGCCGGCGCAGGCGCGACCTTGGCGGCAGGCGCCGGCGCTTCGATCGCGGTCTCGCGGAAGGCGCGCTCGAGCTCGTCGAGCGAGACTTCGCCCGGACGCAACGGGCGCTCCAGAGTCTGCTCGATCAGCGA
>NZ_LBJF01000009.1:0-971 GCF_028128735.1 Bradyrhizobium sp. CCBAU 53415
CTAGAGCGGTTCACGGATTTATTGAATCGGAAGGGATTCCGGATCCGGGGCGAATGTGATTCAAGATGCTGGCTGGGCTGGAGGCCAGCATCCGATGGTCCGACCAATCTCTGACGATTTGCGTAAGCGTGCGGTATCCGCGGTTGCCAGAGGTGAGAGCTGCCGTTCTGTGGCGGCACGGTTTGGCGTTGCGGTCTCTTCGGTTGTGAAGTGGTCGCAGCGTTATCGAACGACCGGCTCGGTAGCGCCTGGCAAGATGGGTGGTCATCGCAAGCCTGTGCTTGATCCGCACCGCGCCTTCATCATCGAGCGGATCACTCAGACGCCGCACCTGACGCTGCATGGTCTGAAGGCGGAGCTGGCTGCCCGTGGGGTCAAAGTCTCACATAACGCAGTCTGGCTGTTCCTGCGCCGGGAAGGGCTGCGGTTCAAAAAAAACACTGTTCGCCCTTGAGCAGGCTCGCGCCGACGTCTCTCGTAAGCGCCAGCGTTGGCGATCCTGGCAGACCGGACTTGATCCAGGCCGGCTCGTCTTCATCGATGAGACCTGGATCAAAACCAACATGGCCCCTTTGCGAGGGTGGGGACCGAAAGGGGCGCGCCTGCGCGGCTTCGCTCCGCACGGTCACTGGCGTACCCTCACATTCCTCGGTGCGCTACGCCACGACCAACTCACCGCCCCCTGCGTCTTCGACGGGCCGATCAACGGCGAATGCTTCCTCGCTTACGTCAAGCACCTCCTCCTGCCGACCCTGCGCGAGGGCGACATCGTCGTTCTCGACAATCTCGGAAGCCACAAGTCGAAAGCCGTCAGGCAGATGATCAAGTCGGCTGGCGCCAGGCTCTGGTACCTGCCGCCATACTCACCCGACCTCAACCCGATCGAACAGGCCTTCTCCAAGATCAAACACTGGATGCGTCAAGCTCAAAAGCGCACCATAGAGGATACTTGGCGCCACATCGGTCACCTC
>NZ_LBJF01000010.1:0-1018 GCF_028128735.1 Bradyrhizobium sp. CCBAU 53415
GATGGCGGGCTTGTCCGAGGCGGCGCGACGGCGTCGCAGCTATCTATGCCGCGCGGATATTCGCCATGAAGCGGTCGAGCTCGGCGCGCAGGCGGGTGCTTTCGCTCGACAGCGTCTTGGCCGAGTTCAGCACCTCTTCCGAGGCCGAGCCGGTCTCGGCGGCGCCGCGGTTGACCTCGCCGATATCGGTGGCGGCCGTCTGGGTGCCCTGTGCGACCGTCTGGACGCTGCGGGCGATCTCCTGCGTGGCGGCGCCCTGCTGCTCGACCGCGCTCGCGATCGAGGTCGAGATCGACGAGATCTGGCCGATGGTCGCGCCGATCTCCTTGATCGCGGCGACCGATTCGGCGGTGGCGCCCTGCATGCCCGCGATGTGCGAGGAGATTTCATCCGTCGCCTTCGCGGTCTGGCTCGCCAGTGACTTCACTTCGCTCGCCACGACCGCGAAGCCGCGGCCAGCCTCGCCGGCGCGCGCGGCCTCGATGGTGGCGTTGAGCGCGAGAAGGTTGGTCTGCTCGGCGATCGCCGTGATCAGCTTGACCACCTCGCCGATCTGCTGGGCTGCGTGCGACAGCTTGCCGATGCGGCCGTCGGTCTCCTTGGCCTGCCCCACGGCAGCTTCGGCGATCCGGCTGGAATCGCGGACCTGCCGGCCGATCTCCTCGACCGAGGCCGACAGCTCTTCCGTCGCGGTCGCGACCGACTGCATGTTGGAAGACGCCTGCTCGGAGACGCCGGCGACCTGGCTCGACAGGCTCTGCGTGGTCTCGGCGGTGCGGGTCAGCGTCGAGGCCGCCGATTCCAGCTGCACGGCCGAGGCCGAGACGTTGGAGACGATGGTGCCGACCGCGCTCTCGAAATCGTCGGCAAAGCGGATCAGCTCGGCGCGGCGGCTTGCGGCCTGCTCCCGGTTCTGGACTTCGCTGGCGGCAGCGTCGCGCTCGGCCTTGGCCACGGCCTGGACCTTGAACTCCTCGACCGCGCCGGCCATCTCGCCGATCTCGTCCTTGCGGCCGAG
>NZ_LBJF01000011.1:0-1280 GCF_028128735.1 Bradyrhizobium sp. CCBAU 53415
AGCTCGACCGCTTCATGGCGAATATCCGCGCGGCATAGATAGCTGCGACGCCGTCGCGCCGCCTCGGACAAGCCCGCCATCAGGCGCGCTCGTCCGCGACGACGGCGGAGGTCGGCGCTGGCGGTCAATTTGTAGCGGCGCGAGAAAGCGCCCCTTAACAATTCCCTGCGTCACCTAACCGCCGGTTGCCGCGCCACAAATTTACCACAGCTTATCCTTTGCCCCCTACCGTGCAGACGAGTCGGGAAGCGGGCTGCTTCCGGGCTGCGCCTGGTTTTCCGCGAATGGAATGGGGTGGGGGAATGTCGGTCAAGTCGAAGTCGAGCCAATCGAAGCTGCCAACGTTGCGTTTTCGTGCAAAAATCATCCTCGGCTTCGTGGCAGTGCTAGCCATCCTCGCCGTCAGCATGGCTTTCGCCTATTTCGGCTTCGAACGGATCCAGGGCGCCGTCGCCTCCTACCGAACCAGCGTGTCGGAGGCCGATCTGGCGCGGACGGTCGAACGCGAGCTGATCGCCTATCAGGGGCTGGCACGGGCCTATACCCTGACCGGCGCGGCGGATGACGAGACCGCAGCCAAGACCGCTGAAGGCAATCTGAAGAGCGCGATCGCCAAGTCGGTGGCCGCCACGACCGGTGCCGCCCGCCGCGAGCAGGTCGGCCAGCTCGAGGCCGAGTTCCAGCGCTTTACGAAAGTCTTCGGCGAGATCATCACGCTGACGCGCGAGAACAACAAGATCGCGGCCGACGAGCTCAACAGCGTCGGCAACAAGATCCGTTTCAAATTCGACGATCTCGCCGACACTGCAGCACTGGCGGGCCTGAACTCGGTCCAGAGCACGGCCAAGGACGTCACCTCGCAATATCTGGCGGTCTCCACCTCGGTCAGCGCCTTCGTGGCCAAGCCGGAGCCGAAGACCGCCGACGGCGTGATCGCCCGCATCAAGTTCCTCGAGACGCTGCTGGTCTCCATCTATGCGAATGACCAGAAGATCACGGATCGCGTCAAGGAGATCGGCGATCTCTTGAAGCAGTACCGCGCCTCGTTCGCAAAGCTGACCGAGAACGTGAAGGTCATCGTCAAGCTGAACGGCGAGATGACCAAGACGGCGGCGACCATCCTCAAGCTCTCGGCCGAGCTGCGTTCGGATCTGACCGCCGACCAGCAGCGCATCGAGGCGAGCGCCAATGCGACGATCGGAGAGACCGAGCAGCTGATGCTGATGCTGGCGCTGGGCGGGTTGGCCGTGGGCACCGTGCTGGCCTTGTGGCTCGGCAAT
>NZ_LBJF01000012.1:0-1473 GCF_028128735.1 Bradyrhizobium sp. CCBAU 53415
ACCGAGGAGATCGTGGTCAAGCCGATGTCGACCAAGCTGCGCCACATCGACATGTTCTCCGGCAACACCATCCTGGGCGATGGCGCGGTGATCATGATCATCGACCCCAACGGCATTGCGAAAGCGCTCGGTGCCGCCGGCTCCTCGGCCCATGACATGGGCGACGAGAACGGGGCCCATCACATCGGCTCGGGCGAGCAGACCACCTCGCTGCTGGTGTTCCGCGCCGGCTCGTCCCAGCCCAAGGCGGTCCCGCTCGGGCTCGTCACCCGCCTGGAAGAGCTTCCGGCCGACAAGATCGAGTTCTCGAACGGCCGCTACATGGTGCAGTACCGCGAGCAGCTGATGCCGCTGGTGGCCATGGAAGGCGTCACCATCGCCAGCCAGGGCGTCCAGCCGATCCTGGTGTTCGCCGACGACGGCCGCTCCATGGGCCTCGTCGTCGACGAGATCATCGACATCGTCGAGGAACGGCTCAACATCGAGGTCGGCGGCGCCTCCTCCGGCATCCTCGGCTCGGCCGTGATCAAGGGCCAGGCCACCGAGGTGATCGACGTCGGCCACTTCCTCCCCATGGCGTTCGCCGACTGGTTCACCCGCAAGGAGATGAAGCCGTCGATGCACTCGCAGTCGGTGCTCTTGGTCGACGACAGCGCGTTCTTCCGCAACATGCTGGCGCCCGTGCTGAAAGCCGCCGGCTACCGCGTCCGCACCGCGCCGACCGCGCAGGAGGGCCTGGCTGCGCTGCGCGCCCAGAGCTTCGACGTGATCCTGACCGACATCGAGATGCCGGACATGAACGGGTTCGAGTTCGCGGAAGTTGTCCGCTCCGACAACAACCTCGCCGCGACGCCGATCATCGGCCTGTCCGCGCTGGTGTCGCCGGCGGCGATCGAGCGCGGCCGCCAGGCCGGCTTCCACGATTATGTCGCCAAGTTCGACCGTCCCGGTCTGATCGCGGCGCTGAAGGAGCAGACCGCGGGCGCCGCCGGCGCCTCCGAGCTGAGCCGGGCCGCGGCGTAGAGCATGATCCGGAAAAGTGTGCAGCGGTTTTCCGAAGAGATCATGCTCAATCTAAAGAGCAGGGCAGGGATCAGGAGAGACACATGACCAGCAAGACGCAAGTGGGCGAAGGCGCCATGGTCGAATACGTCACCGCGATGATCGGCGGCCAGCTGTTCGGCCTGCCGATCTCCCGCGTCCAGGACGTGTTCATGCCCGAGCGCGTCACCCGCGTTCCCTTGTCCTCGCGCGAGATCGCGGGCGTGCTCAACCTGCGCGGCCGCATCGTCACCGTGGTCGACATGCGCGCCCGGCTCGGCCTGCCCAAGGCCGAGGACGGCAAGGTGCCGATGGCGGTCGGCGTCGATTTGCGCGGCGAATCCTACGGCCTCTTGATCGACCAGATCGGCGAGGTGCTGCGCCTGCCCGAGGACGGCAAGGAGGAGAACCCCGTCAACCTCGACCCCCGCA
>NZ_LBJF01000013.1:0-2460 GCF_028128735.1 Bradyrhizobium sp. CCBAU 53415
GTAACCGTCCGGTGAGGGCCGCGGGGTAATCACACGGCCCGGAGCGGATCAGGCCGCGAACTGAACAGGCGCCTTCCATTCCCAAGGCAGCAGCTCATTGAGCTGGCTTTGCGGGATGGTTGCGATGCGGGCCAGGACGTCCGCCAACCAGACTTGCGGATCGACGTCGTTGAGCTTTGCTGTCGTGATGAGGGTTGCCATGATCGCAGCGCGGTCGGCACCACGATCCGAGCCGGCGAAGAGCCAGGACTTGCGTCCGAGGGCAAAGCCGCGCAGCGCGCGCTCCGCTGCATTGTTTGTCAGGCAGATCCGCCCGTCATCGATGAAGCGGGTGAACCGATCCCAGCGGCGCAACATGTAATCGATTGGTTTGGCGACCGATGACGAGTTCGACAGCCGAGCACGCTGCTCGCGCAGCCATGCTTCCAAAGCCGTCAGAAGCGGAGCGCTTTGGTCCTTGCGCACCCGCAGCCGCTCTTCGGCGCTCTGGCCGTTGATGCCGCGTTCGATGTCGAACAGCGCATCGATGCGCTTGACCGCCTCCAGCGCGATCGGCGAGATCGCTGCGGCATTCTTGTCGCGCCTCGCATTGGCGGCGATGTCCGCCAGCTCGAAGAACTGCCGCCTGGCGTGCGCCCAACAGAGTGCGGGCGTGATCGGTCCCTCCGCGCGCAATGGGTCGTACAGCGCATTGTAGCCGCTATAGGCATCCGCCTGCAGGATGCCGGTGAAGGTCCGAAGATGCTGGACTGGATGCTCGTGTCGTCGATCGCGCGAGGCGTAATAGAGCGCGGCCGGCGGCGCCCGGCCAGCAAACGGCCGGTCGTCGCGGACATAAGTCCAGATATGCCCTGTGATCGTCTGGCCCTTGGCCAGGATCGGCACCGTGGTGTCGTCGCCGTGCAGCCGCTCGGCAGCGAGGACGTGATGCTCGATCAGCCGGTAAAGCGGCTGCAGGGCCGTCGCACAGGCGCCAACCTGGTCGGCCAGGGTCGACAGGCTCAGATCAACGCCCTCCCGGGCGTAGCGCTCGCTCTGCCGGTTCAAGGGCTGATGCTGGCCGAACTTCTCGAACAGGATCATGGCCAGCAGGTTGGGCCCGGCAAAGCCGCGCGGTGTCACGTGGAAGGGCGCCGGCGGCTGGGTGATCGTCTCGCAGTCCCGGCACGAGAACTTCTCGCGCACCGTCTGGATCACCTTCCATTGGCGCGGCACGACCTCCAGTGTCTCGGTGATGTCCTCGCCGAGTCTCGACAGCTTGCGCGAGCCGCAGCAGGGGCAACTCTGCGGTGCCGCGATCACGACGCGCTCGCGCGGCAAATGATCGGGGAATGGTTTGCGCGACGGCCGCTTGCGCCGGAAGGATTGTACAGTCTGCGTCTGCGCCGCCGTCTTCTCGGCCGCCAGCTCCTCCTCGGTTGCCGTCGCCTCCAGCTCTTCGAGCTGAAGCTCCATCTGTTCCAGCAGCCGCGCCTTGCGCTCCGAGCGCGTGCCGTAGAGCTGGCGCCGCAGCTTCTCGATCTCGAGCTTGTAGGTGGCGATCAGCGCGGCTTCTGCACGGGCATTGGCGAGCCTGGCTTCCGCCTCCAGCCGGGCGGTGCGCTCGGCAATGATCATCGCATGCGCGGCGGTAAGATCAGTGGGAAGCGATTCAGATGCGGTCACGCCGATGATGGAATCACATCCATCATGATCCGCAAGCTCAAAACCTCATCCGACCGCTGTCGGACGCCAGGTCTCTTGTGGGTGCCTCCAATCGATCCCGGACAGCAGATAGCCGAGCTGCGCTGACGAGATCGTCACCACACCCTCCGCCGGGCTCGGCCAGATGAAGCGACCCCGCTCCAGGCGTTTCGTGAACAGGCAGGCGCCCTGGCCGTCATGCCAGATCACCTTCAACAGGTTGCCGCGACGACCACGGAAGCAAAACAGGTGGCCGCCCAGCGGGTCGCGATGCAGGATCTCCTGAACCTGCAACGCCAGCGACGGAAAGCCCTTCCGCATGTCGGTATAGCCGGTCGCCAGCCATACCCGCACGCCGGCCGGCAGCGGGATCATCGGCGCCGTCCATCGGTCAGCGCCGCCACCACTGCGGTCAGCGTCGCCGCGTCGACCGCGCCCGTGATCCGCATCCGAGCTCCGGCCGCGAACTCAATTTCGATCGCGCCGCAGCTCCCGGAGAGAGCCGTCGGCGGCGGCCGGTCCGGCGCAACGGAGACTGCTGCAAAACGGACTTCCTCGTTCTGCCGCTGCGTCGGCTCACGTCCGCAAGCGAGGACGCCCGTGCGCGCCTGCCGCCGCCAAACCGTGATCAGATTGCGATGAACGTCATGCCGTCGAGCAACCTCGACAACACTCCCTCCAGGTGCCAGACTCTCTTCCACGATCCGAAGCTTCTCGGCCGTGCTCCACCGTCGCCGCCGCTCCGGACCAGACAGAACAGTTACCGTCGTCACGTTT
>NZ_LBJF01000014.1:0-71468 GCF_028128735.1 Bradyrhizobium sp. CCBAU 53415
TGGCCAAGCTCGCCGGCGGCGTCCACCGCCTCGACGGACAGCTCATGGTCGTCCTCGACGTCGATCGCGTCCTCGAGCTCGAAACCAAAGCGCAGATGGCTGCCTGAGCCAACGAAACCATCGAAGCCGGAGAACCAAAATGAAGACATGTTTGGTGGTCGATGATTCCAGCGTCGTACGCAAGATCGCGCGCCGGATCCTGGAAGGGCTGAAATTCGAAGTCACCGAGGCCGAGGACGGCTCGAAGGCGCTCGAGATCTGCCAGCGGCAGCTGCCCGATGCGGTCCTGCTCGACTGGAACATGCCCGTCATGGACGGTTTCGAGTTCATGGGCCACATGCGCCGCCTGCCCGGCGGCGACCAGCCCAAGGTGGTGTTCTGCACCACCGAGAACAACGTGGCTCATATCGCCCAGGCGCTCAGCGGCGGCGCCAACGAGTACATCATGAAGCCCTTCGACAAGGACATCATCGCCGACAAGTTCGCTGAAGTAGGTTTGATACCGGTCGGACAAACCATGGTCTGAGTGTGTCTGGCCTGCGTGTTCGGGCCAGAATGTTCCAGTGCAGCTTCCGAGAGGCCATCAGTGACCCCGACCGAGTATGAGTATCTGCGCAAGTTTCTGAAGGATAATTCCGGTCTCGACCTGTCCGCAGACAAGCAATATCTGATCGAAAGCCGCTTGTTGCCGCTCGCCCGCAAGGCCGGGCTCCCCGGCATCACCGAGCTCGTGCAGAAGCTGCAGGCCGGCTCGCGCACGCTGATCACCGACGTGGTCGAGGCCATGACCACCAACGAGACCTTCTTCTTCCGCGACAAGGTCCCGTTCGACCACTTCCGCGACACCATCATGCCCGAGATCATCAAGGCCCGGGCCGGCCGCCGCAGCATCCGCATCTGGTGCGCCGCCGGCTCGACCGGACAGGAACCCTATTCGCTGGCGATGTGCCTGAAGGAGATGGGCGCGGCCCTCACCGGCTGGCGCGTCGAGATCATCGCGACCGACCTGTCGCAAGAGGTGCTGGAGAAGGCCAAGGCCGGCGTCTACAGCCAGTTCGAGGTGCAGCGGGGCCTGCCGATCCAGATGCTGGTCAAGTATTTCAAGCAGACCGGCGAGACCTGGCAGATCAATCCCGAATTGCGGGCGATGATTCAGCATCGCCAGCTCAACCTGCTGCACGATTTTGCCCAGCTCGGCACCTTCGACGTCATCTTCTGCCGCAACGTGCTGATCTATTTCGACCAGGATACCAAGATCAACATCTTCAACCGGCTGGCGCGCCAGATCGAGCCGGACGGCTTCCTGGTGCTGGGCGCCGCCGAAACCGTGGTCGGTCTCACCGATACGTTCAGGCCGATTCCGGAGCGGCGCGGCCTCTACAAGCCGAACGACCCGCGTGCGGCAGCGGCCAGGCCGATGCCCGCCGGTGTGGCGCCGCGCTTGGCGGCAATGGCGGGACAATAAGCATGGCCGAGGATGGCAAGGGCGCGGAACGCGTGACGTTCAGCCGCGGTTATGATGTCTGCATCATGGCCATCGACGGCACCTGGCGGCGCGACTGCAAGCTCAACGCGATCTCCGACACCGACGCCATCCTCACGGTGGAGGGCTCGATCCAGGGACTGAATCTGAAGGAGTTCTTCCTGCTGTTGTCGTCAACGGGCCTCGCCTACCGCCGCTGCGAGCTGGTCCGCGTCAACGGCGCCGAAATGGACATCCAGTTCCTGCGCGGCAAGAACAGGAAGAAGCGCGGTGCGGCCGGCGGTCATGACGCCGCGGCGTGATCCGGCCGCAGCTGTCGCCACTCTTTCCGCCACGTTGCCCCACATTTGCTGAACGCATTCGAATCAATTGGCCGCAACAGCTTTACGTGGCCTAAGCGCGATCCGTGTATCCGTTGAAGGTCTCAATCTCAGGATACGGAAATGCCCAGAAGTTCCCTTTCCCCCATCCCGTCGAACCTGCCTGACGTCGCCGAGCGACGTGCGCTTCAGCTCCTGGTGGTCGACGACGACGCCACGCAGCGCCGCCTGATCGCGGTCGCCGCCAAGCAGGCCGGCCACGAAGTCACCGTGGCGCCATCCGTGGCGGACGCGATCGAGAAGCTCCGCGCCGCGCGCTTTGACTGCGTGACGCTCGATCTCGTGCTGGAGGATGGCGACGGCATCGACGTGCTGCGCGAAATGGCGAGCGCAAAATTTTCGGGCTCGGTGATCGTCATCAGCGGCATGGACGGCAAACGCCGCAGTGCCGCCCGCAGCTTCGCCCGCTCCGTCGGGATCGAGCTGCAGAGCCTGCCGAAGCCGCTCGACCTCGCGGCTCTGCGCATCAGCCTCGCCAATCTCGGCAAGATCGCGATGGGCTTGCCGGCGATCCATACCTGGGGGGGTGTCGCGACCGACGCGATCGTGGAACGGCACCGCGCCTGAGGCGCGGAGCTGCCATGCAATCGGCTGGGCGGCTCCGCCGCCGATCGACCTACGCCGGGCTGACGGATTCCGACAATTGTTGCAGGGCGTGGTCGAGCCCCGCCCGGCAGGCATTGAGCGCGGCGCTCGCCGCGGCATAACGGGGCGTGACGTCGTCGAGCACAAAAATCTCGGTGGAACCCGCGATGACGCCGAGGTGCCCAGCCACGTCCTCCTCCGCCATGGCTGCGTCGATCAGGCGCATGCTGATCTCGATGCGCGCGATCAGAGAGCGAAGCTCGGCCGCGATCAACTGACGGCTGTCGGTTGCAGACGTCGTCACAAGCGGGGGTGTGCCAGCGAAATTTAGCATGGGTATTCTCCGTGTCCCGCAATTAGGCACCTCGTCGCTACTTGTGCGTTAAGTCCATGTCCCGTACAAATACGGGTGGGCCGAATCCGCGCCTAACGCCATAAACGATTGGCGCGGACGCGAGTCCGTCATGCCAACGGGATGTGGCACATGGCCGAACAAAGCTCTCGCGGTGAAATCTTCGTGGTCGACGACGACCCTGCCGTTCGCGACACCTTGTCGATGGTGTTGAAGGCAGCGGGCTATGAGGTGATCTGTTTTGCGGACGGCGCGGCGCTGCTCTCCGTCGCGCGAAATCGCACACCGGCTGCGATCCTGCTCGACGTGCACATTCCCGGAAAGTCGGGTCTCGACATCCTGAAGGAGTTGCACGGCGAGGACTATCCGGCGCCGATCTTCATGATCTCCGGGCAGGGCGACATCGCGATGGCGGTGGGCGCGATCAAGAGCGGCGCCCTCGACTTCATCGAGAAGCCGTTCCGCGGCAGCGAGATCGTCGGCCGGCTCGACGAGGCGATTGGCGCCTATGCACGCAGGCAGGCGCAGAATGCGGCGCCGAAGTTCGGCTCGCTGCATTTCCCCGGACGCGAGCCGTTGACGCGCAGGGAGCGCGAGGTGCTGGAGCAGTTCGCCTCCGGTGCATCCAACAAGGAAGCCGGCCGTACGCTGGGCATCAGCCCGCGCACCATCGAGGACCATCGCGCCAACATCATGAAGAAGCTCGGCGCGCGCAATGCCGCTGATCTGATCCGCATCGTGATGACCGCGGCCCAGCGCGCGTCGTAAGTGGCTGATTCTCTCTCGTGCCCCGGACGCAGCGCATCATGCAATGATGTGCTGCTGAGCCGGAGCCCGTCTCTCCAACTTCACGGCTCAACATTCTGGGTCCCGGCTCTGCACAGCAGCGCTTGCGCGCCGCAGTGCGTCCGGGACACGAGAGCAATCACCCGCTCAGCGCCTTGCGGATGATCCGCGCCAGATCCAACTTGCGATAGGGCTTCGCCAGCAGCAGAACACCCGAATCCAGCCGGCCGTGATGGATGATCGCGTTCTCGGTATAGCCTGACGTGTAGACCACCTTGAGATCCGGGCGCGTCTTCGTCAGCTGGTCGGCGAGCTGCCGTCCGTTCATCTTGCCGGGCATGATGACGTCGGTGAACAGGAGGTCGAACGGCTTTCCGGTGGCGACGATCGCGAGCGCCTCCGCGGCGTTCGCGGCCTGCAAGGTGACGTAACCCAGCGAATGCAGTTGCGCCAGCACGTAGTCCCGCACCAGCCGGTCGTCCTCGACCACGAGGATCGTCTCGTGTCCGCCCTCGATCGTCGCCGGCGTCACGCCCTCGCCGACCGCCGTCGGCGTCTTGCCGGGCGGCAGGTACATCTTGATCGTGGTGCCGTGGCCTTCCTCGCTGTAGATCCTGATGTGACCTGCGGACTGCTTGATGAAGCCGTAGACCATCGAAAGCCCGAGTCCGGTGCCCTTGCCTGGTCCTTTCGAGGTGAAGAAGGGGTCGAACACCCTGGTCAGCATGTTCGCAGGGATCCCGGTGCCGGTGTCGCTCACGGCGATCAGCACGTAATGACCGGGGCGAACGTCGTTGACGTTGGCATAGACCTCGTCGAGATAGGCGGCGCCAGTCTCCAGGATCAGCTTGCCGCCGCCGGGCATGGCGTCGCGCGCATTGAGCGCGAGGTTGAGGATCGCGGTGGTGAGCTGGTTGGGGTCGACGATTGCGACGCAATTCTCGTCCTCGAACACCGATTCGATCTGGATATGCTCGCCCAGCGTCGGCCGCAACAGTTTCGCGGTGTCGACGATCAGCGAGTTGATGTCGATCTCACGCGGCTGGAGCGGCTGCTTGCGCGCGAAGGCGAGCAGGTGCTGGGTCAGATCGGCGCCGCGCGCGGCGGCCTCGTCGATCATCTTCGTGATGGCCGCGAGCTGCGGCTCCTTCGCGACCGCCTCTGCGAGGATCTCGATCGTTCCGGTGATGACGGTGAGAATGTTGTTGAAGTCGTGCGCCACGCCGCCGGTCAGCTGGCCGACAGCCTCCATTTTCTCGGCATGGCGGATGCGCTCCTCGGCGGCGATCTTGTCGGTGAGATCGCGGTAGAAGACGTTGAACAGCAGGCCCTCGCGGCGCTTCAGGGCGGTGACGCTCAGCTCGGCCCTGAATTCCTTGCCGTCTCGGCGGCGGCACATGAGCTCGTGGCGGCGGTTCAGCGTCCTGCCGTCCTCGTTCTCGAGGAAATGCTTCAGCCCCGCCCTCACCCTCTCGCGTTCGCTCTCGGCGACGATCAGATCGATCGTGTTCTTGCCGAGCACCTCGTCCCGGCGCCAGCCGAAGAGCCGTTCCGCCTGCGAATTCCAGTTCAGGATGCTAGAGGTCTCGTCGGTCTGGACGAAGGCGTCGAGCGAGGTTTCGACGATGTTGCGGGCGAGCCGCTCGCTCTCGCGCAGGGATTCCTGCGCGAGCCGTGCCTCGGTCATGTCGCGACCGACGAAGAAAAATCGATGCGCCGGCTCGGACCAGTTGCCGAGCCAGGACAGCCAGACCTCGTGGCCGCTCTTGTGGATGCAGCGGGTGTCGGCGAGCTTTGGACGCTCGCCGCGCCGCAAGGCGCGCATCTCGGCGCGCGACTGCTCCAGATGACCGGGATGAATGAAATCGGCGCCGCTGCGGCCGATCATCTCGGCGGGCCGGTAGCCGAGAATGGCTTCGCTGCTCGGGCTGATCTGCGCGATATGGCCCCGCGCATCCATGATCATGATGAGGTCCTGCGATGTCTCGAAGATCTGTCGCCGCTCCTCGATCTGGTGCTGCAGCGCCCGCTCGGCGCGCCGGGCCTCGGTCAGGCTGCGCGCGCTCCCGGAGACGCCGACGATCTCGCCGGATGGTCCCCTGATCGGCGAGAGGCTGAGCGAGATTTCGACCGGCGTGCCGTTCTTGCGCAGGCGCACCGTCTCGAACCGTTCGATCGGCTCGCCCCGCGCGATCCGCCGCAAATAGTCCTTGCCATGCTCGCGGCGGTCGGGCGGGACAATGATCGACGTGGGCTGGCCGATCGCCTCATCCGCCGAATAGCCGTAAAGGCGTTCGGCGGCCGGATTCCAGCCCGTGACGACCGCATCGAGCGTCTGCATCACGATCGCATCGTCGGACGATTCCACCGCGGCGCTGAACAGCCTCTCGCGCGCCGCGTGATGGCTTCGCGCGGCCTCGGTGCGGCGATGCTCCCGGATTTCGCGCTCGAGGGCGGCCGTCTTCACCCGCGTCTCCTCGACCATCCGCGCGAAAGCCCGCGCCAGCACGCCCGTCTCGCCGCTGGCATCGACGGGGATGTTCGCCGGCTTTCCGCGGCCGATCGCCTCCACGGCCGCGGTCAGGCGGCCGATCGGGCGGGTCAATGAACGCGCCAGCAACACCGCGAGCGCCGCCGCGGCGAGGATGGCAAGCACGCCGACCAGCACGGACGTCTTTTGGATGGCGGCCGGCACCCGGCCGAAGACGGCCGGGGGAATGGTCACGATGATCGCGACCCATTCCTTGCCCGCCAGCAGCGCCGGCGCGATCGCCGCGCCGTTCGGCCGGCCCGACTCGTCGGTCATGAGCCGTGTGGATAGGTCCGTGGTGCCGGCCAAGGCCGAGAAGAACGGGAAATCATCGCGCCAGTTGGTGCGGTGGCCGCGCAGCGAGCCGAACTCCCGCGCGCGATCGGGATGGATGAGATAATCGCCGCGCGAATTCACGAGGTAGATCTCTCCTCCTGAGGTCGCGCTCGAGCGGACGCGGTCGAGTGCCGGGCGCATGTCGATATTGGCGACGATGATGCCGAACGGCTTGCCGTCGGCTGTAAACAGAGGCATCGCGACCCGCAAAGTCGGAGCGTGAGCGGCCGTGGTTCCCCCGTGGCGGGTCGCGAGATCGACGGGAGACACGTAAATCTCGCCGGGCCCGAGCCGCATCGTTTCCTTGAAGTAGGTTCGGTCGCCCTTGCGCTCCAGTTCGCCGTCCGGGGCGATCCGTGCTCCTCCGTTCGGCCCGGAGCGATCGACACGGACCAGTTCGTGCTGGTCGTTGTCGACACCGATGATCCGAAACTGCCCATAGATGGGCTTGGCCTCGATCTCGGCCGCGAGCCGCGCCGCGATACGCTCGCGCCAGGTTCGTTCCGAGACGCCATCGGCGGGGTCGATTCCACCACCGGTGCGAGCGCGGATGAGGCCATTGATTGCCGCTGCGGCGCGATAGCCGATCAGATCGCCGCGCGCGCCGGCAACGTAGGATTCGAGATTGCTCGCGAGCAGGTGCGACTGGGCTTCAACCCGCTCTAGGACCCGCGGAATGACGGCCTGTGTGGTGTTGCGATAGCCCAGCCATCCGACTGCGGCCACGGTCACCGCCACCAGCAGGATCATCGCGATGGCCAGCCGCGTTGCCAGCGTCGTTGCTGGTCTCATGGGGATTTTCGCCGGGCTTGCCGTATCGTGCCTGGTCTGGCTCGGAGCGGAGGGGATGTCCTGGTCATCTGCAGCCATCGCCGGCGACCGTCACGTGATGACCAGCCCGTTCCCGTGGCTGGATGGTGATCTCCAAGGCCGGATCGTCATCCACGATCAGGATGTTGGCCACGTCTGAAATCCTCCAGGTCGGTGGGGAAAGTCCCCAGCGACCATAATCACAGCCATCAAAAACGTGAAATGGTTGCGCGGTTTCTCGTCTGCCGGCAAGCACTTCGGAGGCCCTCCGGCCTGAGGCCGTCGATTTATTGCGCTGCACCGTCCGTATGTACGCCTGAGTGCATAGCAGAGGTTCGCCTTCGGCTCGCCCAGCGCCTTGCCGGGTATGGATGGCCTGTGAGAAGAGCAGGGCGAATTCTTCGGACGGACAAGGAATAAAATGACCAGCAAGAAGAAGACGCCCGACCAGCTCCGCAGCGCGCGCTGGTTCGCGCCCGACGATCTGCGCTCATTCGGCCACCGCTCCCGCGCCATGCAGATGGGCTATGCTCCGGAGGAGTGGAAGGATCGCCCGATCATCGCGATCCTCAACACCTGGTCGGACGCGCAGCCCTGTCACATGCACTTCAAATCGCGTGTCGACGACGTCAAGCGCGGTATCCTGATGGCCGGCGGCCTGCCGCTGGAGCTGCCGGCGCTGTCGCTGTCGGAATCGCTGCTCAAGCCCACCACGATGCTCTATCGCAATCTGCTGGCGATGGATGCCGAGGAATTGCTGCGCAGCCATCCCGTCGATGGCGTGGTGCTGATGGGCGGTTGCGACAAGACCACGCCGGCGCTGCTGCTGGGGGCGACCTCGATGAATATTCCGGCAATCTATTTGCCGGCAGGTCCCATGCTGCGCGGGAACTGGAAGGGCAAGACGCTCGGCTCCGGCTCCGACGGCTGGAAATATTGGGACGAGCGTCGCGCCGGGAAGATCTCGGACAAGGACTGGCTCGACATCGAGGCCGGGATCGCCCGCAGCTACGGCACCTGTATGACCATGGGCACGGCCTCGACCATGACCGCGATTGCGGAGGCGATCGGCATGACCCTGCCGGGCGCCTCCTCGATTCCCGCCGCGGATGCCAACCACATCCGCATGGCCAGTGAATGCGGCCGCCGCATCGTCGAAATGGTATGGGAGGACCTGACGCCGAAGGTGATCCAGACCCGCAAGGCCTTCGAGAACGCGATTGCGGTTGCGATGGCGATGGGCTGCTCGACCAATGCGATCATCCATCTGATCGCGCAGGCCCGCCGCGCCGGCCAGGACATCGGCCTCGACGATTTCGAGACCGCGAGCCGCAGGGTGCCCGTCATCGCCAATGTGCGGCCGAGCGGCGACGCCTACCTGATGGAAGACTTCTTCTATGCTGGCGGCCTGCCGGCGCTGATGGGCCAGATCAAGCCGCATCTGCATCTCGACTGCATCACCGTCACCGGCAAGACGGTGGCCGAGAACATCGAGGGCGCCGAGGTCCACAACGCCGACGTGATCCGCGGGACCGACAATCCCATCTACAAGGAGGGCGCGCTTGCCGTGCTCAAGGGCAATCTCGCGCCCGACGGCTGCGTCATCAAGCCTTCCGCCTGCGCGCCGCGCTTCCTCAAGCATACGGGACCGGCGCTGGTGTTCGACGACTATCCCGCGATGAAGAAGGCGGTCGACGATCCCGATCTGGACGTCACCGAGGACCATATTCTCATCTTGCGCAATGCGGGGCCGCAGGGCGGGCCGGGCATGCCGGAATGGGGCATGCTGCCGATCCCGACCAAGCTCGTGAAGCAGGGCGTGCGCGACATGGTGCGCATCTCGGATGCGCGCATGAGCGGCACCAGCTACGGCGCCTGCATCCTGCATGTTTCGCCGGAATCCTACATCGGCGGTCCGCTGGCGCTGGTGCGGAACGGCGACCGCATCACGCTCGACGTCGCCGCGCGCACGATCAATCTCGACGTGAGCGAATCCGAGCTCGACAGGCGCCGCGCCGCCTGGAAGCAGCCCGAGCCTCGCTTCGAGCGCGGTTATGGCTGGATGTTCACCAGGCACATCAAGCAGGCGAATGACGGTTGCGACTTCGATTTCCTCGAGACCGATTTCGGCGCGCCGATCGGCGAGCCGTCGATTTACTAGCCCCGTCGATCCGGGGCGCGCCGCCTGGCGCGAGCCCGGAATCTATACTCCCGATCGTGGTTATGGATTCCGGGCTCATCGCTTCGCGATGCCCCGGAATGACGCGAAGAGAGAGCACGATGACCAAACTCAGCGAAGCCACCCGCAACAAGCTCAGATCCGTCGCCACCGCCACGGTCGCCACCGCCTTGTTCAAGCGCGGCCTGCGCATCCAGATGATCCAGGATGTCCGCCCCTTGAGCCCAGACCAGCCGACCATGGTCGGCGAGGCCTTCACGCTGCGCTACATGCCGGCGCGCGAGGATCTCAACACCATCGAGGTGTTCAAGGACCGTTCGCATCCGCAGCGCAAGGCGGTCGAGGACTGCCCGCCGGGCGCCGTGCTGGTCATGGATAGTCGCAAGGATGCGCGCGCGGCCTCGGCCGGTGCAATCCTGGTCACGCGGCTCATGAAACGCGGCGTCGCCGGCGTCGTCACCGACGGCGGCTTTCGCGATTCCGCCGAGATCGCCCGGCTCGGCTTTCCCGCCTACCATCACCGTCCCTCGGCGCCGACTAACCTCACGCTGCATCAGGCGATCGAGATCAACGTGCCGATCGGCTGCGGCGATGCGCCGGTGTTTCCCGGCGACGTCATTCTCGGCGATGCCGACGGCGTCATCGTCATCCCCGCGCATCTTGCGGATGAGATCGCCAACGAGACCTTCGAGATGACCGCGTTCGAGGACTTCGTCACCGAGGAAGTCGGCAAGGGCCGCGGCATCTTCGGCCTCTATCCCGCCACCGACCCGCAGACGCTGATCGATTTCGCGGAATGGCGGAAGAAGAACGGAAGGTAATGCGGCCCGAAGTTAGCGCGATATTCTCCGCTGTCGTCCCGGATCTGCGCTCCGCTTCGCTGCGCTTGTCCGGGACGATAGGGGTGGGTGTACTTACACCCCGGCCTCCGCCATCCCTGCCGCCCAGAGCGCGAACGCATAGACGATCGCGACCTCATCGAGCCGGTCGAAGCGTCCCGACGCGCCGCCGTGGCCGGCGCCCATGTTGGTGCGGAGCAGGACCGGGCCGCCGCCACGCATGGTGGCGCGCAGGCGCGCGATCCATTTGGCGGGCTCCCAATAAGTGACCCGGGGATCAGTAAGTCCGCCCATCGCCAGGATCGCCGGATACTCCTTTGCCGCGACGTTGTCGTAAGGCGAGTAGGACAGGATGGTGCGAAAATCCTTCTCGCTCTCGATCGGGTTGCCCCATTCCGGCCATTCCGGCGGCGTCAGCGGCAGCGTGTCGTCGAGCATGGTGTTGAGCACGTCGACGAACGGCACTTCGGCGACGATACCGGCGAACAGGTCGCCGGCGCGATTGGCAACCGCGCCCATCAGCATGCCGCCGGCCGAGCCGCCATGGCCGACAATGCGCTTGGCGCTGGTGTATTTCGTCTCGATCAGAGCTCGCGCGCTTGCGGCAAAATCGTCGAAGCTGTTCGTCTTCTTCTCGCGCTTGCCGTCGAGATACCAGCCCCAGCCCTTGTCGGCGCCGCCGCGGATATGGGCGATGGCATAGACGAAGCCGCGGTCGACCAGCGACAGGCGATTGGCGCTGAACGAGGCCGGCATCGCCATGCCGTAGGAGCCGTAGCCATAGAGCAGCAGCGGCGCGGTGCCGTCGAGCGCGAGCCCGCGGCGATAAAGGATCGAGACCGGCACCTCGGCGCCGTCATGCGATGTCGCCATGATGCGCGTCGTGACGTAGTCGGCGGCATCGTGGCCGGACGGAATCTCCTGCCGCTTGCGAAGGACGCGCGTGCGCTTGACCATGTCATAGTCGTAGACCTCCGACGGCGTGGTCATCGACGAATAGGAGAATCGCAAATTCGCCGTGTCGAATTCGTAGGAGCCCATCGTGTCCAGCGAATAGGCGGCTTCTTCGAACGATATCTCGTGCTCCTCGCTCGTTGCGAGATCGCGGATCACGATCGCCGGCAGCGCATGCGAGCGCTCCAGCCGCACCAGATGGCCGGCATAGAGGTCGATGTCGATGATGTAGAGCCCGGTGCGGTGCGGGATCAGGTCGCGCCAGTTGCTGCGCTCGGGTGCGGCCAGCGGCGCCGTGACGATCTTGAAGTCGATGGCGTCGTCGGCATTGGTGAGGATGAAGAGCTCGTCGCCGCGATCGGCGAGCGAATATTGCACGCCCTCCTCGCGCGCCGCGACCAGCCGCGGCGGCGCCTCGGGATTGGCGAGATCGATCAGCCGCTGCTCGCTTGTCTCGTGGTCGCCGCCTGCGATCACGCAGAAGCGGCCGCTGGTGCTCTCGTGCAGATGGGTGAACCAGCCGGCATCCTGCTCTTCATAGACCAGCGTGTCGTCGGCCTGCCTCGTTCCCAGCCTGTGCCGCCACACCTGCATCGGCCGGTGATTGTCGTCGAGCTTGACGTAGAAGAAGCTCTTGCAGTCCGCGGCCCAGACCACGCCGCCGTCGGTCTCCTCGACGACATCGTCGAGATCTTTGCCGGATCCCCAGTCGCGTACGCGGATCGAGAAATATTCGGAGCCCTTGGTGTCCGCGCTCCAGGCCTGCAGCTTGTGGTCGTGCGAATGCCGGCTGCCGCCGAACTTGAAATATTTGTGGTCCTTGGCGAGCGCGTCGCCGTCGAGCACGATGTGGGCTTCGCCGCCGTCGCGCGGCATGCGGCCGAACAGCTCGTGCTGCCCGCCCTCGCGAAACCTGCGGAAATAGGCGAAAGGACCGTCCGGCGACGGCACGCTGGAATCGTCCTCCTTGATCCGCCCGCGCATCTCGCGCACCAGCGTCTTCTGCAGGGGCGCGGTGTGGCCGAGCAGGCTCTCGGTGTAGCCGTTCTCTTCGTCCAGATATTTGCGGATATCGGGGTCGAGCACCTTGGGATCGCGCAGCACCTCCTGCCATTTCCCGTCCTTCAGCCAGGCATAGTCGTCGGTCACGGTGATGCCGTGCCGCGTGAAGGAATGCGGCCGGCGCGGGGCGACGGGCGGCTTCGAAGGCGTCTTGGCTTGTGTCACTCGATCCTCGTTCGTCTCACCGATACTCATCTCGTCATGCGCGGGCTTGACCGGCGCATCCATCAAAGACGAAATCTTCAGCGATGGATTGCCGGGCCAGGCCCGGCAATGACGGCCGTAGAAGGCGGCGGGTCGGCCATAATATGGCGACAGGCACCGGAATTGCCAGCGCTGGCACGGCCAGGCCTCGGGTTGTTGACCGGCCCCGTGTATGCTTTAGGGACGATATCCCCGCCGCCGGTCCAGCCTGATGCTGTTCAATTCCTACCCCTTCATCCTGCTGTTCCTGCCGGTCGTGCTGGCCTGCTACTTCTGGCTCGGCCGGCGCAGCAATCTGGCTCCGGTGATCTGGCTGGCGCTGGCCTCGCTGGCCTTCTATGCCATCGGCAATTGGCGGTTCGTGGCCCTGTTGCTGGTCTCGATCGCGTTCAACTACGGCATCGGTCATCTCCTGATCATGGCGGAGCTCAATCCGTCACGGCGCCGGGCAGCGCTCGCTTCTGGCGTCGTCGGCGATCTCCTCGTGCTCGGCATCTTCAAATATGCCGGCTTTGCCGCCGAGAACATCAACGCGCTGCTCGGCACGCATGTTGCGGTCCACATCCTGCTGCCGGTCGGCATCTCCTTCTATACGTTCACCCAGATCGCGTTCCTGGTCGATGCCTATCGCGGCCAGGTCGCGGCCTATGCGCTGCCGCATTACGCGCTGTTCGTGACCTATTTCCCGCATCTGATCGCGGGTCCGATCCTCCACCACAAGGACATGATCCCGCAATTCGAGCGGGAGGAATCGAAACATGCGGACGCGCATCTGACCCTGTGCGGAATCATCATCTTCGCGATCGGCCTGTTCAAGAAAACCTGCCTTGCCGACGGCATCCAGCCGCTGGTCGCGCTCGCCTTCGATGCGCGCTCGCCGAGCTTCGACCAGGCCTGGCTTGGCGCGCTCGCCTACACATTCCAGCTCTATTTCGACTTCTCCGGCTATTCCGACATGGCGATCGGCATTTCGCTGATGTTCGGTATCTTCCTGCCGGTCAATTTCAATTCGCCCTACAAGGCCACCAGCATCGTCGAGTTCTGGCGGCGCTGGCACATGACGCTGTCGCAGTTCCTGCGCGACTATCTCTACATCCCGCTCGGCGGCAACCGCAGGGGTCGCGTGCTGCGCTATGCCAACCTGATGATCACGATGCTGCTCGGCGGGCTCTGGCACGGCGCGGCCTGGACGTTCGTGGTGTGGGGCGCGCTGCACGGCGCCTATCTCTGTCTCAATCACGCCTTCAACGCGCTGGTGCCGCATATCCCCTCGCCACTGGCGCGCCCGGCCCGAATCGTCGGAGCCGTTCTGACGTTTCTTGCCGTGGTCGTCGCCTGGGTGTTCTTCCGCGCCGAGAGCGCCGCATGGGCGCTACGGATCCTCCGCGCCATGGCCGATCCCGCCGACATCGTCTTTGGCCGCGAGGAGATTGCGGCGCTGGTGCTGGTGTCGGTCTACGCGGCGCTGGTGTGGCTGGCGCCGAACACCCAGGCGATCATGGGCTACGATCACGGCAACCGCAGGGTCGGCGCGACCCTGCTGGCGGGGCGCATGCGGCCGCTGTTCCTTTACGGCGCATCGCTGGTGCTCGCGCTCGGCATTTTGGGCATCCAGAGCCACAGCGAATTCATCTATTTCCGGTTCTGATGCGCGCACCGTTCACCCATGTGAGACGTCTTCTCCTCGCGAGCGTCGTGTGCGCGCTGGCCGCGGCTGCGCTGATCTTCGTCGTCGATCCGCTGCAACTGTTCCGTCCCTCGCGTCTCGCCGCGGCCTTCTATTCCGACGACACGCGCGTGCAGAATGCCGGGCTGATCCGCAGCCAGTCGTTCGACACCGCCTTCATGGGCACCTCGCTCGCGATCCATTTCCGCCAGAGCGAGATCAACCGCGCGCTCGGCGTCCATTCGCTCAAGCTGGCGATGACCGGCTCTAATTCGCGCCAGCAGGCCTTCGTGCTGGAGCAGGCGATCGACCGCGGCGCCCGGCGCGTCATCTGGGAGATGGATGATTTCATCTTCGTCGATGCTGCCGAGATCGAGACGGATCCCTATCTCTCCGTCGACCTCTATCGCGGAACGGCCAAGGGTATCGCGTCCTATCTGTTCGACGCGGCGATGGCGAAGGAATCCCTGTTCGCATTGCTGCGTTCGATCCCGCCGCTGCGGGAGCCGCTGACCCGGGCGGCGCCGTTTCTGCCGGTCAAGTTCGCGCTGTCCGACGTCGACGACATCTATGCGCTGCCGCGGGATTTCGACGTCGCGCGCGGCTACAACGCGGAGAAGACGCGTGCCGCCTTCGCCTACATCACCGATCCCGTTCGCAGCCGCTTCCTCGGCGAGGGCTACGGTTTCGACGTCATGGTCAGGCATTTCGAGCAGGATACCGTCGGCCTGATCTCCCGTCACCCCGACGTGACTTTCGACATCTACTTCCCGCCATATTCCATCCTGCAATTCGTGGCCATGCGTGATGCCTCGCCCGAGACATTGAAGATCGTCACCGATCTCACGGCCGTCATCGCCCGGCGCCTGACGCAGCTTCCCAATGTGCGCCTGCACGATTTCCGCGCGATCAAGGCGGTCACGCACGATCTGAACAATTACGGCGACGTCATCCACCATTCGCCGGTGGTGGACGCCATGGTGCTCAGATGGCTGGCGAGTGGGGAGTATCGCGTCGATCCGAAGCAGCCGACCGCGTCGCTGGATGAGCTGAAGGCGCAGGTCGAGGTGTATCGGGTGCCACAGCCCTAACCCAACACTCCGCCGTCGTCGCTGCCTAGCGCGCAATTGCGCACGGGGCAGGGACGACAGCGGAGTTTGTGGCGGCGCCTTACGCCGCCACCTCTTCGCCCAGATACGCCACTGCCGCTTCCAGCCCGCCCTTGCCGTGCGGGATCTTCAGCGCGTTCAGGCCGATCTCGATCACGCCCAGCGTGCCGAGCAGCATCGGCGCATTCACATGGCCCATATGGGCGATGCGGAAGGCCTGCCCCGAGAGGTCGCCGATGCCGGTGCCGAGCACGACGCCGCACTTGTCCTTGCAGTAGCGTTGCAGCACCGCGGGGTCGTGGCCGTTGCTCATGGTCACGGTGGTCACGGTGTTGGAGCGCTCGCTGGCTTCGACCACGTTGAAGCCGAGCACCTGGCCTTCCGACCATGCGGAGACCGCGCGGCGCGCGGCTTCGCCGAGCAGGCTGTGGCGGCGGAAGGCGTTTTCCAGCCCTTCCTCGTGCAGCATGTCGATCGCCTTGCGCAGCGCGAACAACAGATGCACCGGCGCGGTGCCGGCGTATTTGCGGTAGTTCTCGGTGCCCTCGCGCTCGCTCCAGCTCCAATAGGGCGTCGACATGTTCGCCTTCTTGTGCACTTCGAGCGCGCGCGCATTGGCGGAGACGAAGCCGAGGCCGGGCGGCGTCATCAGGCCCTTCTGCGAGCCGGACATCGCGACGTCCACGCCCCATTCGTCCATCTCGAACGGCATGCATCCGAGCGAGGCGACGGTGTCGACCATGTACAGCGCGGGATGGCCGCTCGCCTTGATCGCCTTGCCGATCGCCTCGATATCGTTCTGCACGCCGCTAGCGGTGTCGACCTGGACCACGACGACGGCCTTGATGCTGTGCTCCTTGTCGCGGCGCAGGCGCTCCTCGACCTCGTGCGGCCGTACCGCGCGGCGCCAGTCGCCCTTGAGCACCTCGACCTCGGCGCCCATCAGCGCCGCTGCGTTGCCCCAGCCGATCGCGAATCGTCCGCTCTCCAGCACCAGCACCTTGTCGCCGCGCGACAGCACGTTGCTCAGCGCCGCTTCCCAGGCGCCGTGACCGTTGGCGATGTAGATGTAGGACTTGCCCTTGGTCGCAAACAGCCTCGAGATGTCGCCGAGCAGGCTCTCGGTCAGATCGAGCATCTCCTTGGAGTAGATGTCGATCGCCGGACGATGCATCGCCCGCAGCACCTCGTCGGGCATCGTGGTGGGCCCGGGGATGGCCAGAAATTCCCGGCCCGCGCGAACGGTCATTGCTGTTGGTCCTTGTTGCTTGAGGGCAGTCTTGTGGGTTGCTGAACCACACTTCTACGCGCCGCCGGGTCCTGAGAAAAGCACGTAAAACGCAGGGCTGGCCTATCGCTTCGTCTCGCGGCAGCCGGCCGCTTCCGCCTCCTCGACCGAGCAGAACCAGCGCGTGCCCTTGCTGATCTTCATCTTGATCTGGGTGTACCAGCGGCTGGTCGGCTGGTGATAGATGCACTCGCCGGCGCTGTTGACGTTGCCCTTGATGGTGCAGTCCGGCGACGGTGCGACCGGCCCCGAGGCCGAGGCGAGCAGCACCGCATGCGCCCCGTCCGGCGGCTTGGTCGCGCCCAGGATGGCGGTCTTCTTGTTGCGCACGCGCCAATCCCAGGGCGCGATGAAGGCGCCCTGCCACATCCCCGCCTTGGCCTCGCGCGCGGCCTTTTCGTCCGCGTCATAATCGTGGGACATGCGGGTGTAGGCCAGCGCCCAGCCGCTGCGCACCAGCCATTTCTGGATGTCCTCGCCGCCGACCTCGCAGCGCGCCACGGTGCGACCGCGCCGGTCGACCGACCTCCTGTGGCAAACCCAATTCTTGCCGTCGGCGTGCTTGGCGAGCTCGTCGCGCGCCGCGACGCCGCAGGTCCACCGCTCGGCCTTGGTATTGAGGCAGAGCTGATCGACCGCGGGCGCGTCGATGCCGCCGAGCCGGATCCGCGTGTTGCCGATCACGACGGCATCGCCGGCGCGAACTCTTGCCGTGCCGGTGATGTCGGCGGCGTGCGCGAGCGAGGGAGCGAGGAAAGCAAGCGCAATCAGGAATCTTCGCAACATGCCGGTCCGGGTGTGATGAAATGATCGATAAGCCGCGCAATTGTGGTCGGCTTTTGTCCGCTCGGCCAGCTTTTGCCCAACGATTGAGCTTTCAACTTCCTGTCATTGATCGATGGCGTTTTCTTACCCTCCCCTGGAGGGGGAGGGTCGATCGCGCGCAGCGCGAGCGGGGTGGGGTGATCTCTCCTCTCGGGCAGTGTTCGATGCGGAGAGATCACCCCACCCCGTCACACAATCTCGCTGCGCTCGATCGCGTGCCGACCCTCCCCTCCAGGGGAGGGTAAGAGACCGTTTACCCCCGCGCCATCGCCCGCTTCGCTATTGCGAGGCCCATCAGCACGAAGGCTGACGTCACCTCCGGTCCGCCCACCAATATTCGCGTCGGCGTCTTCATCTTGTTCCATTCATAGGCGCGGAACGGGCCGCGGCGGCCGCCTTCGCCGATGGCGCCGACGATCACGTTCAGCGCCGGCGCAAAGGCGCGCGGGTCGGCGCCGAGATGGCCGAGCGCGATCAGGGCCAGCGCGGCGTCGAACACGTTCATCTCCGCAGCCATCAGCTCGCCCTTGACGTAGGACAGCACGCGGTGACGGATGAAGTCGAAATCGCCGGCGGGATCGATCGCGGCCTGCGCTGCCAGCGGCAGCGCCAGGAAGGCGGCATAGCAGCGGCCGAAATAGGCGCTGTAGAGTTCCGGCAGGTAATAGATGTGCGAGCGCGGATTGGCGAAGGCGCCGCTGGCGGCCAGCCGTTTCTGGAAGCCGATGATGCGATGCACGGTGGCGAGCCGCGACGGTGTCTCCAGAATCTTCCAGCGCGCCAGGTTGCGAAAGCTCACCTCGAGAATGTCGAGATTGAGCGTCGGATCGAGATCGTTGCCGTATGGGCGCTCGCCGTCGAGATTGTCGATCCAGGTCGCAACCCCGCCCTCATAGTCGATATTGTCGTTGAGCGGCACGGTCACGCGCGGCGCGTTGACGCCGGCGCGGACCTGGTAGCCGGCGTAGAAGTCCAGCAGCGGTTGATCGATGATGGGATCCGTGCAGCCGGCCTGCGTCGCCGCCGAGATCGAGCAGGCCGTGGTGTCGCAATCCGGCACGTAGATTCCGAAGCCGAGATCCTGCTTGATCTGCGCGAAGTAGCGGGAAAAGCGCGGATGCGGCGCCGGCGCGAGCGCGGTGACGACGTTGAAGCGCGCGCCGTCGATGCCCTCGACCTCCTCGCGGCTGATGTTGACGCAGAAATCGACCATGTCGGCGATCGCGCGCTCCGCCGCGATCTTGTCGGCAGGCGAGGCGAGCCCGGTCTCGACATAACCCAGCAGCGCCTCGATGAAGAACGCATCGTAATAGGCCGAGCGGTGCCGGATCTGCACCGGCTCCCACATCGGCTCGGCGATGCCCTTCCAAGGCGGATTGACCACGGCGCGCGCCGGCGAGCGCGCGATGAAGACGCGGGCGAGGTTGAACAGCAGCGAGGAGTTCTTGTAGCCGCGCGCGTTGAGGCCCGTCAGCGCCATGATCAGCTCGCGTCCACGGAAATCGGGATCGCCGATCAGGTTGAAGGCGGCATAGGTCGGCAGGAAACCGTTGCGGCGGTACGAGCCGAGCAGATGCTGCGCGCAGTCACGGATCGCGCCGTCGATCTGCGCGCTCTGCGGCAGGGCGGCGGTGAACGGCACCGGCGGCGGCTTGGGATGATCGAGCGCGATGCTGTCGACGAGATCGGCGATCGGCCGCCCGACCGCCGCCCAGTCCGGCTCGACATCGTCGCGGGCGTGTTTGAGTGCCTCGCGCAGCCGGGTCAGCCTGGTCTCGTCGCGCAGCTCGGGCAGGCCGGCGCGGCGGAGCAGCATCCGCAGCGCGGGATTGCCGAGGGCGGTCTTGTAGAATTTGGCCAGATGCAGATCGCCGCTGACCGTGTCAGGCAATATGGGATCGCAGACGTCGTAAAGCGAAGGGCCGTCCTTCCGCACCGTCAGCGCCCGGCAGGCGGCGCCGGCAAAATAATGAAAGCTCATGAAATACCTGGTCGCGGGGGGCTCGGCCGGGGCCGGCGAGCGCGCAGCCGTCCGCACACCACCCCCTGCAAGTCTTTGAAAAGGCTACCCGGATTCGCAGAAAATACAAATGTGATGATCGTCACAAAAAAAACTGGCGCGGAGGCTGCATGATCGGGCTCCGGGATGCTACGGGGAAGCCGGGAATGCGCAAACCTGTCTCCGAGAATTAACCAACATATCCAGCTACTTAGCTCAAATCTTGAGCAATCTATTGCCCGAGGGCCTATATGCGGTTAAGGGTTTGTTTGGTGCGGCGCCGCAAATTGCGCGCAATTCGGGGGCACTTCCCCGGCCAATCCCTCAAACCTAAAGACGCTATCGCGCTACTCAAACAGTACGCGCGCGCGTGGCTGGTCTTTGGCACAGGAAACGAACCGAGATGAACTTGAAGCAGCTCGACCTTTCCAGACGCACGATCGCGCTCGCCGCAGCCCTCATCGGCACGGTGTCGCTGGCGATCGGCGCCCATGCTGCTCTCAACATGCGCACGATCGACGCCGCCAAGGCTGTTACGACCGACCAGATCACCGGTTCGATCGGCCAGACCTCGCGCCTGGCGCTGGTCATCGGCAATGGACACTATCCCGACGCCAGCGCGCCGCTGACGCAGTCGATCAACGACGCCCGCGCGCTGTCCTCGTCGCTGCGCAAGAACGGCTTTGACGTCGACATGGTGGAAGACGCGACCAAGGACGACATGGTTCGCGCCGTCAACCGCCTGAAGTCGCGGATCAAGCACGATACCGTCGTCATGCTGTTCTTCGGCGGCTACGGCGTGCAGGCCGGCCGTGAGAGCTACATGCTGCCGGTCGATGCCGTGATCTGGAAGGAGAGGGACGTCCGCCGCCAAGGCGTGTCGATCGAGGGCGTGCTCGAGATGATGAAGGAGCAGGGCGCCAAGGCCAAGCTCGTCGTCGTCGACGCCTCCCGCCGCAACCCCTATGAGCGCCGCTTCCGCTCCTACAGCCACGGCCTCGCGCCGATCAGCGCGTCCGACAACGCGCTGGTCCTCACCTCGGCCTCGCCCGGCAAGGTCGTCGACGACGGCAAGGGCGAGCACAGCGTGCTGGTCGGCGAGCTGCTCAACAATCTCAACGCGCAGACCAGCGCCGAAAGCGTCTTCAACAAGACCCGCCTCGCCATCGCCCGCGCCAGCGAAGGCGACCAGGTCCCGGCGGTCTCGTCCTCGCTGCTCGAAGACGTCCAGCTCGGCGAAGCCGGCGGCTAGTTTTTCTTAGGTCTTGGTAGTGTGGATTAGCCGAAGGCGTAATCCACCACTTCTCTTTCCGCGGATAGCAACATTGGTGGTTTACGCCGAGCAGATGCGCTTCGCGCATCTGCAGGGCTAACCCACCCTACGCATATGCGCGCGTAGCGCACATCTGTCTCCACACCGTCATTGCGAGCCAACGGGTCCGCGCGAAGCGCGGCCCGATGACAGGTTCTCCTCGCAATGACGGCGTTGAGGGAGCTGCGCTCGCAATGACGGTTTTGCGGCGACTACTTCGCAGCTTCCGCACTCGCCATCACCGGGCGCACCGGATCGCCTTCGCGCAGCAGCGCGCCGGCGCGGGCGACGACGACATCGCCTTCGTTGAGGCCGTCGCGGACCTCGATATTGCCGCCCGACATCAAGCCGATCTCGACACGCTTGGTCTCGACGCGGTTGCGGCGGATCACCTGCACCACGGTACCCGCGGATGAATACTGCACGGCGGTCAGCGGCACCGCGACGTTGCAGCTCTGTCCGGTCTTGATCAGCGCGCGCCCACTCGCGTTCAGGAGCAGCCGCTTCTGCGAGGAGATACCGATATAGACCATGCCCTGCTGGATGTTCGGCTCGACGGTCGGGCCGATGCGGCGCACTTTGCCGCTGATGTCGCCGGCGCCTGCGATCCACACGGTGGCCGGCTGATTGACAGCGAGCTTGCGCACATCGGTGGTGGCGACGAGGCCGACGAGATCGTATTCGCTGCGCGCCACGATCGTGAACAGCGCCTCGCCCTTGGCCGAGGCGAAGTTGCCGATCTGCGCAGTCGAGGCCGCGATCACGCCCGCCACGGGCGCGGTGACCTGAAGCGTGCCGCCTTCGGGCAGGGCCAGCCGCGCCAGCACCTGGCCCGCGGTGGCGGTATCGCCCGCTTCCGCCAGCACGTCCGTGACCTTCAGGCCGGGACGTTCGGGCCGCACCGAGGTTTGCTCCCGCGCGATGATCGTGCCGGTCGCCTCGACGATATCGGAGAAGCAGGATTTCGCGACCTTCAGCACCGTGACCGCCGGCCCCTTGGGCGCGTCGTCATCGGCGGCTCCGGCAGGATAGGGGCCGAAGACGAGCAGGCCGGCAACGGCTGCGGGACACAGGCTTCGAGCAACGGCACGGGGCAAATGACGCATCGGAAATTCCACAGGGGCTATGTCTCCAATCGATAGCAGATGGCCGCCGCCCGCACTATGGCCGCGTCGCCCCAAAACAGGATGCCGCACCGCCGCAGGCAGCGGCAAGCCTTTGATTAGTCGCGGGATTGGAGAACAGGTTCGCGCCTCTGGGGCGCGCTTGTCGTGGCGGTCCGGGGCCCCGGGTGCGGCCGATCACGATCTTCTCATCTGCCAGATCCACCTGTATGGAACTAGGATCGGGAGCGATGCGGCGTTGCCGCCTTACAACTCGTAGTCGAGACGGGATGCACCAGTTCGTATGCGAGCAGAATATCGTCCATTTCGAGCGGTTGCTCAATGAGACGACCGATCCGACGGTCCAGAGCACCGTGCGCGCGCTGCTGGCCTCGGCGAAGCGCCAGTTGGCGTTGCTGAGCTCGGCTGCGTCGGGTGCCGATTCGACGCCGCTCGAACATCGCCGGCGGCAGCACATCGACGCCGCAATGATCCGGCGGCAATTCCAGCCGGAGTTCGACGGCTCGCCACATCCCTATATGTTGCTGGACCCCGGGCCGGGCCTGTCGATCGTCGACATCAACGACGCCTACGCGGCGGCGACCTTCATCAGCCGGACCGACGTGGTCGGCCGGTCCCTGTTCGACATGTTTCCCGACAATCCCGACGATCCGCTCGCCGATGGCGTCAGCAATCTCTACAGCAGCTTGCGGATCGTCGGCGAGACGGGGCGGGCCCATGCCATGGCGATCCAGCGCTACGACATCCGCGATCCCGGCGGCACCTTCGTCGAACGTCATTGGCAGCCGATCAACTCGCCGATCCACGACGCGAACGGCCACCTGGTCTTCCTGCTGCACCACGTCGAAGACGTGACGGCGCAGGCTACGGCGCCGCGTTAACCGTCAGCCGCGTCGGTCGCCCAGCAGCTTGCCGGTCGAACGCTCGATCAGATGCAGCCGCGTGCAGGCCGGACAGGACACGGACACATAGGTGCGATCGGCCGGCTCGTCGGTAAACCGATGCTGCACGTTGAGGCCGGTCTGGGGGCATTTGAAGACAATCTGGCGGTCCATGACCGAGATATGACGCCAAGCCGCGCCCTGCGAAATTGCGGATGTTTACGTAGGTCGGTGGCCTCCCGCGGCAGGCTCAATACTGTTGCGAACCAATGCCGTGCGAACGCATTGAACCGGCATGCCCCGTGAAAACGATCTCGAAGGCGAGCCCGACATGGGCGGCAAGCACGGCGATCAGGCCGGCCAGCCCGAGCTTCCGCCACGGCCGCGCGAGGGCGAGCGCGACGAGGACGTCGTGGCAAAGCGCCACACCGGCCAAACCGACCGCGCGCCGCCACCGACCAAGCCAAAATAGCGCCTCGTCCGCCCGCATGCGGCTGGACGGTCGTCGCGCCAGGGAACGGCGGCCTCGCTACGCCGTTGGCCCGGTACGGCGGGCGAGAGATGGAAACGGAGGCTGGCTCGTGTTTTGGATCTATTGGGACACGGCCTGGTCGCTGATCATCAGCGGCATCATGGTCGCCACCATCGTCAGCCACCCCGACGCCGAATTCGCCGAAGTGCGGGCGGCCAGACGGTCGATGTGAGCATCCCGATCCCGGTCTCGATTCAGGTCATGCTGCCGGGCATGAAACAGCGGATCATGGGGCGGCCGTTGACGTAATACGGCCAGACCATGGTGCGCCCGGCGCGGTTGGGCTCGGTGATCACCGTGTCGTCGGGTACCTCGATCCAGTTGCCGAGGAGCCGCACCCGGTAGTGCCCGTCCCGCGTGTCCCAGTCGACATCGTCGAGCGCGGTGCCGTCGGCGTTGGCACAACAGGGGCCACCGCCCTTGCTGTGCAGGCCCTCGAACCAGCCCTTGAGGGGAGAGTTTGCGTAGCGCCCGTCATCGCGGGCCTCCGCGGACAGGCCGATCAGGGCTGCTGCCGCCATGAGAGGGATCATCCTGAAAGTCACGATCGCCATGTCGCCTCGCTCGGTCTCGCGCACGCGCAACGGCGCGGACGCGAGCCGCCTGCGCCACGCGTGAAGCGATATTGCCTGATGCCCGCCGGCCGGAGGTCCGGTCGTCTCAGCAGGGCGATAACCGCGAGGTCCAGGGTTTGATCCTATTTTTCGGGCGGCGGCTTCGATGGGGCTGCCGGCCCGGCCGGCTGAAGGCAATTGAACGGTCCGGCGAACGACTCTCTTAATCTTCGTCCGATAAAGGTGGCCCCAACTGCAAGTCGCAGCGTCATACGTCATCCCGCCGGCCGTTCCGGCCGCCGCCGTGGTCGATCGCCGCCCATGACCGAACCCCTCGACCCTGACCCGTCGAAGCACGCCGATCGCATCGTCTGGATCGCCGTCGGGGCCACGGCCGCTGTCGTGTTCATCGCGGCGATGCTGGGGCCCTTCCGGATCGAATGGATCTCATTCTGGAAACCTGCCCTCGTCGCCGTCCTGCTCATGTTGATGAGCTGGTTCTATGCGACCGTCAGAAAGGACGCGGCTCTCGCCGGCGCGTTGATCGGGGCTGCCCAGCTCATTGCATTTGCGGCGGTGGCGGCTCCTCTGTCCTATGTCGCAGCGAGCGCGGCATTCCCGCTCTGGGACGGTGAGCTCGCCGCGCTGGACCGGCGTCTCGGCTTCGACTGGATGTCATGGCTCGATGCAATGAACGCCGTGCCGCTTCTGCATCGGACATTGGCGCTTGCCTATGCGAGTTTTGCCGTGCAAACGACGGCCATCGTCGTCGTATTGGCCGCGGCGGGGCATACCCTGCGATTGCGCGTCTTCATGCTGAGCTTCGTGCTGACGACCCTTCTGACGATCGGCGTGTCGACCCTGATGCCGGCGCAGGGCGTCTGGGGCCATCTGCATCTGTCTTCGATCAACTCTCCGGCGATCGTGCCGGTGACGCGGGATCTGCCCCTTCCCGTGTTCTTTGGATTGCGCGACGGAACCTTTCGTCATCTGGTCGCGGAGGGCGCCGACGGAATTATCAGCTTTCCCAGCCTGCATGCCGCGCTCGGACTGCTCTTCCTGTTGGCGCTGTGGCCGGTCAGATATGTCGGAAGGATCGCCGCCCTGCTCAATGTTGCGATGATCGCGGCAACGCCGGTGGATGGAAGCCACTATTTTTGCGATGTCGTCGCCGGTTTGGCGATTGCGCTTCTGAGCTGGATCGCCGTGCAACGCGCTCTCGCCCGCGCGACGGGTGAACGAATGCGGCCCTCCGGGCCTGTCGAAAGCGCCGCAGCGCTGGTCCACGTTCCGAAATAGGCGCGTTCCGCTTCGCTAAAGCGCGATGAGATTTGGATGAATCATCATCGCGCTCTGGGTTGTTGTTTACGCATGATCTTTCCGGAAAACCGCTTCGCACTTTTCCGGATCATGCTTTAGGCCGCCACCGCCTGCGCCGCCAGCAGCTCCTTCAGCTTCGCGGCCGGTACGGCCGGGCTGAACAGCCAGCCCTGCATCTGGCTGCATCCGAGCTGGCGCAGCACCTCGCGCTGGGCCTCGGTTTCGACGCCTTCGGCCGTCGTCGCCATGCGGCGGGCGGTGGCCATGTGCACCACGGCCTGCACGATCGGCGAGGAATCCTCGGGCTCGCCGATGTCGCTGATGAAGCTGCGGTCGATCTTGATCTTGTCGAACGGGAAACGGTGCAGATAGCTCAGCGATGAATAGCCGGTGCCGAAATCGTCGAGCGCGATGCGCACGCCGAGCTCGCGCAGCTGCTGCAGGATCGTCAGCGCTTCCTCGTCGTCGCGGATGAGCACGGTCTCGGTGATCTCGAGCTCGAGCCGTCCGGGCGCGAGCCCCGATTCCGCGAGCGCGGCCGCGACCTTGAGCGCCAGCGTCCGCGAGCGGAACTGGACCGGAGATACGTTGACCGCGATGTGAATCCGGTCGGGCCAGGAGGCGGCTTCGCGGCAGGCCTGCTTCAGCACCCATTCGCCGATCTCGCCGATCAGGCCGGTGTCTTCCGCGACAGGAATGAAGTCGGCGGGCGAGACCATGCCGCGCTCGGGGTGGCGCCAGCGCAGCAGCGCCTCGCAGCCGGTGACCACATTGGCCGCGAGGTCGACCAGCGGCTGATAGTGCACCTCGAACTCGCCGCGCACGAGCGCGTGACGCAAATCGAGCTCGAGCTGCCGCCGCTGCCGGGCCTTGGCGTCGTATTCGGGTGCGAAGAGGCGGAAGGTGCGGCGCCCTTCCGATTTCGCCGCATACATCGCCAGATCGGCGCGCTTGAGCAGATCGTCGAGGTTGTCGCCATGATCGGGCGCGACGGCGATGCCGATGCTGGCATCGGTCGGGATCTCCTGGCCCTTGCAATTCACCGGCGCGCGCAACGCCTCGAGGATCGCTTCCGCCAGCGCCGCCAATTCGGCCGCGTCGTTCGTTCCGGCCTTGACGATGGCGAATTCGTCGCCCCCTAGCCGCGCGACCATGTCGTTGCCGTTCACGCAGGCGCGCAGGCGGTTCGCCACCTGGCGCAGCAATTCGTCGCCCACCTCGTGGCCGAGCGAATCGTTGACGCCCTTGAACTCGTCGATGTCGATGTAGAGGATCGCGAACGGCTTGCCCTGGCCGAGCTCGGCGACGCGGCGTTCCAGATGCCCGCGCAGCAGCGCGCGGTTGGGAAGGTCGGTCAGCGCGTCGTAATGCGCCATGTGGGCGATGCGCTCGTCGGCGCGGATGCGCTCGGTGACGTCGTCATGGGTGGCGAGCCAGCCGCCGCCGGCGGCGGGCTGGCTCTTGATCTCGATCAGCCTGCCGTCGGCGGTCTCGACGATGGTGCTCTGGGTCCGGCCGATATTGCTCAGGATGCGGTCGCAATAGGCCTCGATGTCGCCCTCGAACGAGCCGGTGTCCCGGCGGTGCCGGATCACGTCGCGGAAATGGGCGCCGGGCTTCACCACCTCGGCCGACAGCCCGTACATCTCGACGTAGCGCCGGTTGCAGACGATCAGCCGCTCGTCCTGGTCGAACATCAGCAGACCCTGCGTCATCGTGTTCATCGCGGTGTCGAGGCGCTGCTTCTCGAGCGAGAGCCGGTTCGTCACCTGACGGAAGATCAGATAGAGCGTGAGCACCAGCAGGCCGATCGACAGCACGGCGATCGCGACGAAGAATTTCGTCTGCGCGCGCCAGGTCGCCAGCGTCGCATCCAGCGACCTGGTCGCCACCACGACCAGCGGTTCGCCGGCGAGCAGGCGCGAAGCGACGATGCGGTCCTTGCCGTCGATCGGGCTTGTGAGCTGCGTGGAGGTGAAGGTGCGCTCGAACACCGCGATCTGCTCCGGCGTGCCGTTGCGAAAGTTCTGCCCGATCATCGCCTCGACATGCGGAATGCGCGCGAGCAGCTGGCCGTTCTGGTGGTGCATCGCGATCGAGGATTCCTCGCCGAGCCCGGTCGAGGCGAAGAAGGATTCGAGCTGCTCGGGCGCAATCGCACGCGAGACCAGCCCGAGGAATTCGCCGTGCGGGCCCGACACGCGCCGCGCGAACACGATCGCCGGTCCGCTGCCGAGCCGCCCGGGCACGACTTCGACCTCCTCCTGCGAGGCGGGATCGTTCTTGAGCCGGTTGAAATAGCCGCGGTCGGCCACCGAGACGTCGGCGACCGGCCATTGCCGCGACGAGTTGATCAGCACGCCGCTGGAATCGAACAGATTGGCGCCGGCAACGTCGGACCAGCCGCTGGCCTTTGCACGCAGCACCTCGTGCACGGCGAGCGTGCCCATCTCGCCCCGGAACATGTCAGCGGATTCGATGCCGCGGCTCTCGAGCTCGGCGATGATGCTCTTCTGCAGCACCGCAAAGTCCTCGAACTCGCGGTCGAAATGCCGGGCGAGCATGCGGACGGAGCTTTCCAGGCTGTCGCGGCCGCTCTCGATCGCATTCTGCCGGAAGCGGTCGACGGTGAGCGCGGTGCCGATGGCGGTCGCAAGCATCAGCACGAAGCCGCCGATGATCAGCCATGTCAGCGGCGCCCCGCGCCAACGGCGGAGCAACGCGCGTAGTCGCGCGGTCGATCGGATCGATGCGCCCATCCAGCCCTCCCGTGGGATGCAAGATGCAGCAGAACCGACAAGACCCCGTTACCATTGATGGTTAAGGAAATATAAATCCGGAGCGGAATCAGAGGGTTGGTTCCCCGATTGGAGTCGCGCCGGCCATCGCGGGTCGCTCGTGCGGATGAAGCGGCCACCGTGAGGACAAGCGCCAGCCATCGGGCGCGGCGGCAAGATATGCTCACGAGAGAATGCCGCGAAGAGATGCCGCGAAACGGCCTCGCTGACTGGACGCCGGCGGGGTGGCGCCGGTTCATCACTGGGGCTGGGACGGAGGCTCATCATTCCATCGACCGTCTTGCTGCCGCAGCCAAATCGGCGCACCTTGCCGGCTTCGGCTGATTTGCCACTCAAGGTCCTTTCAGATGATTACCGCGTCCAAGGCCTTCATTGCCTTCTGTCTGCTCGCGCTGGTCGGCACCGCACTGGTGATCGGCCCGACCGAGTTGCGCCGCCTGCTGCCGGACGGGACGAAAACCGTCGTCGCCGCCAGGCCGGAGGCCAAGGTCGAAACCAGGGTCGAAACCAAGGCCGAGCCCAAAGCCGAGGCCAAGGTCGAGCTCAAGGCGGAGCCGAGGCTGGAAGAGCCCAAATCGGAGCTCAAGCCGGAGCCCAAGCCAGAGCAGCCGAAGCTTGCCGCCAGCGCGCCGCCTGCGCCGGCAGCGGCCTCCGAGCCGAAGGCGGGCGCGCCGGCCGAGACTCAGAACCAGGTCACGGCCGCGCTCGCCGATCTCGCGCCGGTCAAGCCGCTGCCACCGGCTGCGGACAGCGGCCCCCGTTTCGACGTCGCCCGCATCGACGATCACGGCGAGGCGGCGGTGATTGCGGGCCGCGCCACGCCGGGTGCAAGGGTCGAGCTGATGCGTGACGGCAAGCCGCTCGATAGCGTGGTCGCGGATGCCTCGGGCCAGTTCGTCATGACCCCGCCGCAGCTTCCTGCCGGTTCTTACGAACTGACGCTTCGGGCCAAGGCCGCGGACGGCACGGTTACGGAGTCCGGCCGGACCATGCCGGTGACCATCGCCGAAGCGGCGCCGCCGCCGGCGCGGCCCGTACCGGCCGCGAAGCAGGAGGCGAAGCAGGCCGAGAAGCCGGATGACAAGCCGGATGTCGTCGCCGCCCTGCCATCGGCCTCGCCGCGCCTGGCTTCAGTGCCTGACAGGCAGGCGGCCCGGCCGAGATTGACCGGCGCGCCGAAACCCAAGGTCCTGGCGCGTGCGCCGGCGGCCACGGCGGTCGCATCGGCCTCGCCGGCGGACGTGCTCGCCACCGCGCCGGCCGGCGGCAGCCGGGTCATTGCCCGTGGCGACAGCCTGTGGGCTCTCAGCCGGCTCGCCTACGGCGACGGCGCCCGCTACGCGGTGATCTTCAACGCCAACCGCGACAAGATCCACAACCCCAATCTGATCTATCCCGGCCAGACGTTCGTGATGCCGCAAAAGGCGGAGTGAGGTCTATCCGCAGGGAATTCGCTTTCAGCGGGGTGCTCGGTCGCCCGCGACGCTTTGACCTGTGTGTCCCTTCGGAACATTTGGTTCCCCAGCGAGTCATCTCCCTGAGGCGCAGTGCGCGCCTGGCGCTGGGAGGAGGCCGAGGTGGTCAGGTCGGCGATCATGTCGGGACGCATGGGACTGGCGCTGGCCGGCGCGACCCTGGTGATTGCGGCAGTGCTGCTGCCCGGGAAAGCCGAGGCGCAGTTCGGATTGCGCGGCGGTCCGCTCGGCGTTGCACGTTTCGCGGTCGGCCACATGCTCGGCCTGTCGCGCCTGCGCCACTCCCGCATGGCCGTGCGCGGCAGCCGCTACCGCTCCGCCGCGCTGAGGTCGCAAGACCCGCGCGGGGCCGAGCGCGGCCAGCCATCCAATCCGTACGTGCTGCGTGCGGCGCTCACGGCGCAGGCTGCGCTGGCAGGCTGGCAAGGCGGCCGCCGCCCGCAGGGCTGGTGGCGCCATCCCGACGGCAGCTACGGCTGGGCCGGCCCGGTGTTCTGGCCGTTCGCGCATGACGATCTCACCACCGCAATCATCTTCGGCGACGCCACCAGCCTCTCGCTCTACGGCTATGGCGACATCTATGCCGCACTCTTCACGCCCTACGCCGCCACCGAGCTCGCCGCCTACACCGTGCCGCAAGGCCGGCGCGCGCGAAAGATCCCGTCCGCTGAAACGCTCTGCGAGGCCAGCGACACCGGCGGCCTGCCGGTCGAGCGCATCGCGAGCGCCGTTCAGCCGAACGAGCCGCAGCGCGCCGCGCTCGACGAGCTTGCAGCAGCCTGGCTTGCAGCGCGCGACACCATCTCCACTGCCTGCCCGGCGCAGGCCCCCACGAGTGCGTCCGAGCGCCTCGGCCTGATGCGCGAGCGTCTCGAGGCCATGATCAAGGCGACGGACGCAATCGAAGCGTCGCTTGCGAAATTCGTCGGCCTGCTCAATGACGACCAGAAATCCAGGCTCAACGCCCTCGCCAACGAGCGTCGCGCCGCGCTGGCGTCCCGCCAGCCCAGGGATTCGAAGGATTCGCAGAAGGATGCGGCCAAGGAGGCGAGCAGGGACGCGCAGGCGGCCAAGGCCTGCCGGCCCGACTACGATCCCCGCTATGACGAAAAGGCGCAGCGGCAATACGAGCAGCTCGTGCAGCAGCAATGGCCCGCCGCCGACATCGCCTCCACGCTCCACCTCGACGAGATCGCCCGCGCCCGCTTCGAGGTGCTCCAGGACACCACCCTGCGCACGATGCAGACGCTCAGCGCCTGCCCGACGGAGCCCGCCGCGACACCGCAGGCCCGCCTCGCGGCCGTAAAGGCGCGGCTGGCCACGATGCTGGAAGCGGTAGGCGGCGTCAGCGATGCACTCGACGATTTCGAGTTTGATCTGAGCGACGAGCAGAAGGCGGGGTTCGAGGCGATCGGGCCGAAGCGGGGGGCGTGAGGGGGGGACTCGCGCGCGCTTCGGCGCGTCAAAGAACCCTGTTGCCCTCGGCTTTGCCCCTCTTGTAACCCATTGATCCGGCAGCCCCCGTCTACTGCGCATGGGGTTGTTTCGATGTCTTGAGAAGGCTTGCGATCCGCGCCTGTATTCGGAGAAACGAAAAATTCTCTTTACCCGAACAGCGAAACACCCTATGCTCCCTCCCAACTCATCCCATGGTAAGGGACGGATCGCGATCGTCAGGGTTCGTGGGGTGAGGGGCGGTGGACGCAGGGAGCGTCGGCGCCAGGTGCGGTCGCAGGGCGGGTCGTCCCCGTGAGCGATCAGCGGGCGCGTGTACGACGGCGCTGTTTGCGTACGGCAAAATCGTGTGGTCGTGACGCCCGACATTCCGGCGTCAAGTCTTGCGGCGGTGCGATCGTCCGACCGGACGGCGCATCCGATGACAGCTGCAAGGCGACGGTGGCAACGGGAAATCGTCTCACCGGCGAGAGCGCGACATAAGCCGTTTCAACCATCGCGCAGGGAAGGCCGGGCATTCGGCCGCACCTGTTTCTCCCCTGTGAGCGACTACCACGCACTCACGCACAGGGGTTTTGCGGGTGCCAGCCGGTGCCCGGCCTTCCCTGCGCCCTTCCATTTCGAAGGGTTGCCGAAATCAAGCAAACCCCGGGCGTCATGCGCCGCGGGCTCGCGACATGCTGTTTGTAAGCGATAGCAGGCAATGCCTCGCCATGCGAGGAAGCTACCCCCGTCGCCGCACCGCTGACGCGTCCACCACGTTCTCCACCTCCTCGCGCCAGCTCAGGATCTCCATCGCCAGCACGGGGTGATTGAAGCCCTTGAGCTGGAGATCGTCGAGCGCGCGGGCCTCGACCCAGGGCTCGACCATGCCGTAGACGCGGCGGCTCACCACGATCTGGTTCGGCTTGGCCTCGCCGCAGAGGCGCGAGGCGAGGTTGGTGACGCTGCCGATCGCGGCATATTCCAGCCGCTGCTCGAAGCCGACCTGGCCGAGCGTGGCATAGCCGAGCGCGATGCCGATGCCGAACCCCAGGCTGTGCCCGCGGTTGCGCCAGCGCTCGGTCAGGGGGCCGATGGTGTCGCGCATCTCCACCGCCATCTTCACCGCGCGCCTGGTGTGGTCCTCGAACTGGATCGGCGCGTTGAACAGGATCATCACGCCGTCGCCGGCATATTTGTCGAGCGTGCCCTCGTATTTGAAGATCAGCTGGCCGAGCGCTGCGTGATATTCGCGCAGCACGTTCATCGCTTCCTCCGGCTCGGTCGCTTCCGTGAACGCGGTGAAGCCGCGCAGGTCGCAGAACACCACCGTGACCTCGCGGCGCTGGCTGGTGAGCAGCCCTTCCGGGCTGTCGGAGGAGGCGATCAGCTGCGCCACCTGCGGCGCCAGGAAACGCTCGAGCTTGCGGATGCGCTCGATCTCGCCGAGCTGGGTCCTGACGCGCGCCTCCAGCGACTTGTTCCAGTCCTTGAGTTGCTCGGTCTGCTCGCGCAGCTTGTCGGCCTGGGCGCGCACGGTCTTGTTCGCCGCCTCCAGCGCGTGGCTGTTGTGATCGACCTCGGTGAACAGGCGCGCATTGCGCATCGCCAGCACCGCCTGGTTGGCGAAGGTGCGCATCAGGCCGATGATGCTGGCGGCGAATTCGCCGTTCGCGCGGCGCAGCACCACCAGCGAGCCGAGCGTGCCCTGCTGGTCGATCAGCGGCACCACCAGCACCGAGTTGAAGCCGGCGGCGAGCGCGACCTCGCGCAGCGGCTGCTCGGCGGCATCGCCGAGCTCGGCAAGCGCGATCGGCTCGCCGCTCGCGGCGGCATCGCTCAGGATGTTCCCGCCTTCGTCGATGGTGACATGCGCGCCCTCGGCGGATTTGTCGATGCCATCAGCCTCGACCAGGTTGAAGCGGCGCGTCTCGGCGTCGAAGCCGTAGATCAGCACCGCGTCGGCACGGGTGATCTCGATCGCGCGGGCGGCGATGGTGGGGAGCACGGCGTCGAGATCGAGCGAGGAGGCCACCGCGCGGCCGACCTCCTCCAGCACCTTGAGCTCGTGGATCGACTGCGCGAGATCGCGGGTGCGCTCCTCGACCTTGGTCTCCAGGTTCGAATAGGTCTCCTGGATCTGGTCGGCCATGCGGTTGAACTGCCCGGCGAGGTCTTCCAGCTCGTCGGAGGTGTGCACGTCGATGCGGTGGCTGAAATCGCCTTCGCCGAGCCTGTAGGCGCCGTCGCGCAGCGCCGTGATCGGGATGATCATGCGGCGTGCCAGCAGCGTGCCGGCGAGAATCGCGACCAGCAGGCCCATGCCGATCAGCAGCGCGATGCGCACCAGCTGGTCGCGGATCGGCATCAGGGCCTGCGTGGTCGGCTGCTCGAACAGCACGCTCCAGCCGAGCTTCGGCACGGTGCTCCCGGCGCTCATCACCGCATTGCCGTTGAAGTCGGTGCCCGAACTGTCGGGCTCGTGGCCGGGCGCAATCGCGGCCGCAACCTGCGGCAGTTTGGAGAGGTCCGTGCCGACCTCCGGCCCTTTCGACGACGTCGCCAGCACCCGGCCGCGCGGATCGACGACATAGGCGAAGGCGGCCTTGCCGACCTGGGCGTCGGACAGGAAGTCGGAGAGGAAGCCGAGATCGATCTCGGCCACGGTGACGCCGGCATTGAAGCCGGAATGCGCCACCGAGATCGACATCAACGGCGTCCGGTCGGCGAACCAGGCCGGCGCGTAGGTGACGCCGCGGGCGACGGCGTCGGTGAAGCGCATGTCGCGGGAGAGGTCGGCATTGCCGCCGGTCGTGGTCGACTGGCGCGAGACGCGCAGCACCTCGCGGCCGTCGCCGTTGAGCTGGAACAGCTGGTTGACCACCGAGACCTGGTGCAGCAGCGAGACGTAGTCGGCGCGGCGCTTCTCCAGCGTGTCCTGGCTCGCCCGCGTCACCCAGCTGATCTGGCGCTCGAGCTCGGAGATCGACTGCTCGATCCGCCGGGCGGTGGCTTGCGCCTTGTCCTCCAGCCCGTCGGTCAGCTGTGTCCTTGTGGCGCGGTAGGAGATCCAGGTCTCCATCGCGCCGTTGACGGCGAGGACGAACACGACGAGGCCGACGAGGGAGACGACGTATTTGGCGAACAGGCCCTCGCGCAGAAACCGTGTCTTGTCGTTCGCTCCTGCCATCCCGATCCTCTCGCGCCGCCATTGACGCTGCGCGCAACGGGCCGTGCGGGCCCTTCCGGGCCGTTCTAACACAATTTGGGCCGAAGGGCCGTCGCGCGGCCGGCGGACCGGCCGGTGTGGTTACTCGTTGCGGCCTCCCGGGCAGGTGGAAGGGTGGTGAATTGTCGCAGCCTCCATTCACCGATTGAAGAGCTGTCGCAGCACGTCGTTCATTGGCTGACTGTCCTGCTGCGCGAGCGGCGGGTCCTCCAGATCGGGGGCAGGCGAGGCCTGCGGCGCCGGTGTGGAGGGGTTTGCCGGCAAGCTGCGATTGCGGCCGGCGCCCGTGCCGGTAGCTGCGCCATTGGAAAGCCCCTGCTGGATCAGATTGCCGATCGCCTCCCCCAGCGGGCCGCCGAGCAGATTGTTCTGTCCGGGCTGCTGGGCTTGCGGATTGGCATTGCCGGCCGCAGTGTCGCCGCCCGGCGCGGTGGTGCCACCGAGACCGAGGCTGCCCAGAATGTTGCCGAGCCCGGCGCCGTCGGGGCCGAACAGGCCCTTGCCCATCTCGCGCAGCTTGGCATAGGCGGCGTCCGGATTGTCCAGCATGCCGGCCATATCGGGATAGATGCGCGGCTGCGACCAGCTGCCCTGGATCATCACGGGGATGCCGAAGCCGACCGGCTCGGAGGTGCGGCCCTGGCCCTCGGTCGTCATCACGAGCTTCGGCTCGACGCGAAAGCCCATCATCTTGGTGTCGAGTGCGATGGTGCCGGCGCCGGTCACGCGCACCAGCGGCCCGATCAGATTGAGATCGGTCGTCACCGCCTGACCCTTGTCGATGCGGAAGGAGGCCGAGAGCTGCGACAGATCCGTGCTCTGTTCCTGGGCGGGGTCCTGGTTTTCCTGCCAGCCGGACAGGGTGGCCGTGGTCAGCGAGCGGATCATCTGCGCGACGTTGATGCCGCGGATGGCGCCGTCCTGGAAATTGACGAAGGCCGTGCCCTGCATGTTCGCCATCAGCGCGCGCTGGCTGTTGCCGACGCTGCGCAGGGCGAGCTTGGCCTGCAGCTTGCCGTCGATGCGGTCGAATTCGGCAAGGCCCTGGAGCAGCGGCAGCGCGCGCACGCCGATGAGATCGGAATGCATGGCAAAACTCGGCGCGCCGCTGGTCGCATCCAGGATCACCTCGCCCGAGACCTGGCCGCCATAGGCGCCGAGATTGGCGGTGCCGGCCTTCAGCACGCCGCCGGCGAGCTTGGCGTCGAGCGCCAGCGGCGCGAGGCGCGTATCGCCGATCAAAGCTTCGTTCGCGGAGATCCTCACCTGCGCATCGACATAATTGAGCCCGGACACGTCGATCGGTGCATTGCTCCAGGGCTGCCCGGACACGCCCTGCGGCGACTTCGCCAGCGGCATCGCGAGCCGCTGGAAATCGAGATCGACCTTGACCAGAGGTTTGCTCGCGATGTCGACCGAAGCCCAGCCGTTGAACGCGCCGTCGCCGAGCCTGCCATTCACGCCGTTGATCATCACGACATCGCCATTGAGCCGCATCTCGGCGTGACCGGTGAGCTGGGACTTCAGCACGTCAGGCATGTCGATGGCGAAATCCACCGGAACCGTCGGCCGCTCGGCCGGCGACGCCGGCGCGATTGCCTTGATGTCGAACTTGGTCGGATGATCGCCGACGCGCGCGGTGCCGGTGATATTGACCTTGCGGTCGCGGTCGACGATCGCGTCGGCGTTGATGGTGCTGATGCGGCCCTCGACACGATCACGCAGGCGCGAGAAAGCGACTTCGCCGTCGATGACCTTGATGCGGTCGATGGTGGCGCCATTGGTATCGAGCGCGCGCGGCTTCGACGGGCCTGCGGCGTTCGGCAGGCGCTCACGCAGCAGCGGCTGGTAGAGCACGGGATGGGTGACGACGAGCTCGCTGATCTCGGGGCGGCCGGACCATATGCTCGCGAGCGACATGTCGGCCTGCACGCTGTCGACCGTCAGGCGCGTGATGCCGCTGCGGTCCTTGGGGTCGGCAAGCGTGAGGTCGTTCAGGGTGACGTTCAGCGTCGGCCACAGGCTGATCTTCGTGGTGCCGTCGATCGACAGGCGATAGCCGGTCGCGCTCTCGACGCGCGAAGCGATCGTCGAGGTCAGGAAGCCCGAGGGGATCCCGACCACCAGCAGCAGCGCGATCACGATGACGACGGCGGCCAAGGCCCCGCCGACGAATTTCAATGCTCTCATGTCGACTTTCCAACGACGGACGATCGGCTTCGAAGCCGGCAGATGACCCGTCCTTTGCGCCTTTAGTTTATCCCCGGACGGGAAGCGGCTCCAAGCGCGTAAAAATAGTCAGGGGTGCTGCAAAGTTATGTGACTTATGACACACTTCTCCGGCGCGGTTTTACGCGACCCTGACATTGATGGTTTCAAGCGATTTGCCGGGATTAATGACCACGTTCACAAGGACATTGACATGAGCAAGCAGGCCGAATTTGCGGTCATCCTGAAGATGAACCCGATGTTCGCCGATCTCGGCGCGGACGAGCTCCAGCGGCTGTCCAATCTCTGTCACACCCAGCATCTGGGGAACGGCGAGGTCTTGTTCCAGAAGGGCGATCCCGGGGACGCGCTGTTCGGCGTGCGTCGCGGCCAGGTCCGCATCGAGACCGGCGCCTCCGACGGCAGCCGGCTGACGCTGAATTTCATGGGGCCGGGCGACCTGTTTGGCGAGGTCGCGGTGCTTGACGGCCAGAACCGCACGGCGGACGCCACCGCGGGCGAGGCCAGCGAGTTGTTCGTGCTGCGGCGCGAAGATTTTCTCGGCTTCCTCGAACGCGAGCCAAGGGTCGCGATCAAGATCATCGCGCTGCTGTGCCAGCGCATCCGCTGGCAGAGCGAGCGCATGGAAGAATCCATGCTGCAGCCGCTGCCGGTGCGGCTGGCGCGGCGGCTCTGCGCGCTCGCCGCCGATTTCGGTTCCGAGGTCCACATCTCGCAGGAGCAGCTCGGCGTCTTCGTCGGCGCCGCCCGCGAGAGCGTCAACCGCCAGCTTCAGGCCTGGCGCAAGGATGCGATCCTCGATCTGCAGCGCGGCCGGATCCTGCTGCGGAACATGACCAAGCTGACCGCGATCGCGCGAAATGAATGAAACCAGGCGATCGGGAGCCTGAGTCGGCGAACCTCACTCCGCCGCGGGCCGCGCGACGCTCGTCGGCGCCGGTCTGGCTTCCGCCGGCGCAGCCCCATGATGATCCGTCTCCGCATCCTCGCTGTGCACGATCAGCCGCTTGGCGAAGCGCCAGATCAGGGCGCCGAAATCGTCCATCACCATGAACATCGCCGGCACGAACACCAGCGACAGGATGGTCGAGAAGATCAGGCCGCCGATCACCGCGAGCGCCATTGGCGAGCGGAACTCGCCGCCGGCGCCGACGGCGAGCGCGCTCGGCATCATGCCCGCGGCCATCGCGATCGTGGTCATCACGATCGGCCGGGCGCGCTTCATGCCGGCGTCGATCATGGCCTCCTCGCGCGGCTTGCCCGCGTGAATCGATTCGATGGCGAATTCCACCAGCATGATCGCGTTCTTGGTGACGATGCCCATCAGCATCAGGATGCCGATCCACACCGGCGTGGTGAGCTGCTTGCCGGTGACGAGCAGGGCCGCGATGGCGCCGCCGATCGAGAGCGGCAGCGAGAACAGGATGGTGATCGGCTGCAGGAAGGTGCCGAACAGCAGCACCAGCACGGCGTAGACCATCATCAGGCCCGCCGTGATGGCGGTGGCGAAGCCGTCGGACAATTCGTTCAGGCTTTCGGCGTCGCCCGAGGGCGAGACCTTCACGCCCTTCGGCAGGGTCTTCATGACCGGCAGGTCGTAGATCTTCTTGGTGGCATCGCCGAGCGCGGCCGAGCCGACGAGGTCCGCCGCGACGGTCGCCTGCCGTTCACGATCATAGCGGTTGATGCTGGTCGGACCCTGGTCGAGCTTGACGTCGGCAATGACCGCGAGCGGCACGCCGCCCTTCTCGCCGTGCTCGCCGAGCGGCACGCGCAACTGCTCCAGCGTCTTCAGATTGCCGCGGGCGGCATCCTCGAGCTGTACGCGGATCGGCACCAGGCGATCGCCGACGTCGAACTTGGCGAGCGCGGGGCCGACGTCGCCGATGGTGGCAACGCGGATGGTCTGCGACAGGCTTTCGGTGGAGACGCCGAGCCGCGCGGCGAGATCGGCGCGCGGTTCGATGCGCAGCTCGGGGCGCTCCAGCGAGGTCTCCGAGATCACGTTGGAGATGGTGGGAATGCGCTTCATTTGCGTCGCAAGCTCGCTCGCGACGTTGTTGACGATGTTGGGATCGACGCCGGTCACCACCAGCGAGATCGCGCGCAGGCCGTTCTCGTCCAGGAACCAGAAGCGGATATCGGGAACGTTCTCCAGCTCCTGGCTGATCGAGAATTCAAGCTCGCGCTGGGTGATGTCGCGACTGTTCTTGGGCGTGTAGTTGATGATCAGGGCGGCGCGCCGGACTTCCTGGGTCCCCGGCGGGACGCGCCCGCCGTCGACGAAGATGCTCTTCACCTCGGGCCGCTTGCGCAGCCGCGCGACGATGTCCTCGGTGACCTTCTCGGTGTAGGCGAGCTGGGTGCCCGGCGGCAGCTCGAGGGCGAGCAACGAGCGGGCGCTGTCCTGCGCCGGCAGGAAGCCCTGCGGCAGCAGCGTGATGCTCCAGATCGAGGCGGCGAAGACGCCGAGGCCGATCAGCACCGTGATGAAATAGTGCTTCACCGACCAGGCCACGATCCCATGATAGGACCGCAATATGCGGCCGGGCGGCGGTTCCGCATGCGTGTGGTGCTTGAGGAAATAGGCAGCCAGCACCGGGGTGACGAAGCGGGCCGCAAGCAGCGAGAAGAACACCTGCACCGAGACGGTGATGCCGAACTGCTTGAAGAATTGTCCGGCAATGCCCGACATGAAGCTCGCGGGTGCGAAGATCGCGATGATGGTCAGAGAGATCGCGATGACTGCGAGGCCGATCTCGTCGGCGGCCTCCAACGCGGCGCGGTAGGGCGACTTGCCCATGTTCATGTGCCGGACGATGTTCTCGATCTCGACGATGGCGTCGTCGACCAGAATGCCGGTCGACAGCGTGATGGCGAGAAAGCTGACGAGGTTCAGCGAGAAGCCGAGCAGGTCCATCGCCCAGAACGCCGGGAAAATCGATAGCGGCAGCGAGATCGCGGCGATGATGGTCGCGCGCAGGTCGCGCAGGAACAGGAGCACGATGATGACGGCGAGGATCGCGCCTTCGAACAGGGTCGAGATCGCCGCGTGGTAATTGCCTTTGGTATATTCCACCGAGGTGTCGATCAGCTTCAGGTCGACCTCGGGATAGGCGGCTTTCAGCGCGTCGATGCGCTTCTGCACGGCCTCGGCCACCTTCACGTCGCTGGCGCCCTTGGAACGCTTGATGCCGAGCGCGACCACCGGCTCGCCATTGAAGCGGGCGAAGGTGCGGCGGTCGGCGATGGTGTCGGTGACGGTGCCGAGATCGTCGAGCCGGACCTCGCCGCCGCCGAACAGCGGGATCATGGTGCCGGCGAGATCGCCCAGCGTCTTGGCGCCGGCGAGCGTGCGGATGGCCTGGTCGTTCTTGCCGATCTCGGCGCGGCCGCCGGCGACGTCGACATTGGTGCCGCGCAGGCTCTGGCTGACATTGACGGCAGTCAGGCCCATGGCCTGCAAGCGATCGGGATCGAGCGAGACCAGGATCTCGCGCTCGACACCGCCGATGCGCTCGACCTGCGCGACGCCGCGCACGCCCTGCAGCGCGCGCTTGACCACGTCGTCGACGAAATAGGAGAGCTGCTCCGGCGTCTTGCCGGGCGAGATCGCGGCATAGGTGACGATCGGCAGGCCGATGACGTCGACGCGCTGGATCAGCGGTTCGGTGACGTTCTGCGGCAGGTTGGAACGCACGCGCGTCACCGCGTCCTTGACGTCATTGAGCGCGCGGTCGGTGTTGGTCTCGAGCGCGAACTGGATCGTGGTGACCGACAGACCGTCGGTGATCGAGGAGGTGATGTGCCTGACGCCCTCGACGCCGGATACGGCGTCTTCAACCGTCTTGGTGACCTGGGATTCGAGTTCGGCCGGCGCTGCGCCGAACTGCGAGACCGCAACCGAGATCACGGGGATGTCGGCCGACGGCAGCCGCGTTACTGCAAGCTTGGTGAAGGAGGTCCAGCCGAGAATCAGCAGGATGATCGAAAAGACCACGGACGGCAGCGGATGACGAATCGACCATGCCGAGATATTGAGAGCCATCAGCGTACCCGCGTGCGATCGAGTTCATCGGCGAACATGGTCTTGATCTGGTCGCCGTCGTGGAGCGAAGAGCCGGCGTCGGCCACGACGATTTCGCCGACCTCGAGACCTTCCAGGATTTCCGTCGCGCTGTCGGACGACAGTCCGACCCGCACCTTGCGCGTCTCGACGATGTTGCCCTTGACCACCTGCACGGTGAGATGGTCGATCGCGGTCTTGGGGATCGAGACGCCGCAGCTTCGCTTGGCGTCGATCGAGGCGCGGGCGAATACGCCGACCTTCAGCGAGGGGTTGTTGGTGACGCTGACGCGGACGCGCCCGAGCTGGGTCGTGCGGTCGATCTCGGGTGCGACCAGCCGGACGCGTCCGATCAAATCGGGCGCGTCGTCGCGGCTGATGCGCACGGTCGCGCCGGAATTGAGCTTGGACATGTGCACCGCCGGCACCTGGGCGTCGAGCTCGATCTCGTTGTTGACGGCAATGCGGAACATCGGGCCGGCCTGCGGCGAGGCGGGCGCGCCGACGATGGTGCGGACCTCGGTGATGAGCCCCGGCGCGGGAGCCTTCAGCGAGATCGGGCCTTGTGGGCCGGGTCGCTGCGGCTGGCCCGGGATCTGCGGCGGTGCAGTCAGGCGCGCCAGTTCCTGGTTGTCGGCGACGACGGTGCCCTCGGCGACCAGGAGGTCGGTGACCCTGGAGCCTTCCTGGTCGGCAACGACCACCGCCTCGCGACGCGGCACGAAGAAGCCGGTCACCCGCACCAGGTCGGAGAAGCAGGCGTTGGTCGACTTCGTCACGATGACGAGCGCCTCGCTCGGCGTCTCCTTCGCCTCGGGGCGCTGCCGATGCTCGAACAGATAGTAGCCGACGCCGAGCGCGACGACGAACAGCACGGTTCCGGCCGGCTTGAGATATTCGGTCAAATTCATCGCCGGATCATCCTGGCCTGGCTCACGGCCATCCGCGCGAGGCCCAAACAGAGCGGTTCCCTGAAATGAAGCGGCGTCCCGCAAGGCTGCGGGACGCGCTCTGGAAGCGAGACCTTACACCACATCACGACTTGTCACTGCAAAGGATTACGTCGTGCTCACTTCGATGCGGTGGTCTTGTTTTCCATGTTGACGACCTGCACGCGGCGGTTGATCTCTGCCAGCGGCTGGCTCGGATTCTTGAGCTTGCTCTTGCCATAGCCGACGGTGACGAGATCGGTCGCGGAGATGTTGTACTTCTCGACGAGGTAACGCTTGATCGAGTCGGCGCGACGCTCCGACAGGTCCTGGTTGTAGGCTTCGCCGCCGGCGGCGTCGGTGTGGCCGGCGATCACGAAGGTCGAGCCCTTCAGGTCGGGACTGGTCAACGCCCGGCCGAGCGCCTGCACCGACGGCATCGATTTGGCGCTGATGTTGGCGGAGTTGTAGTCGAACGTGATTTCGAGATCGATGTTCGGCTTGTCCTTGACGACCGAAGCGATTTCCTCGCGCTCGGTCGAGGACAGCGAGCGCGTCGAGCGGCCGCGCACGGACTGAATCAGCCTGGTCTCCGCCGCGTTCGGCGCGGATTCGGTCTGCGGGCCAATCGAGAGGCCGCGGGTCAGGGGCTTCTTGGCCGGCGGCGCGAGCGCGCGGACGATCTCGTCCTCGGTGACATTCTTGCTGTTGCTGTCATCGCCCGCGTATGCGGCTGAGGTCGGCCATGACAGAGCGGCGCCGACGGCGATGATGGACAGGATCGCGGTAAGTCCCTTTGCAGCCGATCTCATAGCCAGTCCCTCCTGCGCAGCCAGCTCGCATGCTTCAAAATTCCAGCAACAAGCCTCGGAAAAGGCCAGTTGCGGCATCCGCCAATTGGTCTTCCTCGGGCCGTTCAAGGTTCGAGCCTTGGACGGCCTCAATTCAAAAAAATATCAACGCACTCCGTAGCTTGCGAATTCCTGAACGATGTTCGGATCCATCGCCTTGGCATTGGCGATGTCCAGCGCCCCTTCCTGGGCCGAGCCGTTGCGTTGCTTGGCAAGGCCGCGTCCGTAGAGCGAGGAGGTCAGGCGCGGGTTGATTTTCAGGGCCGCGTCGAAATCGGCGATGGCATTCTTCACCGCTCCCGACTTGAGGTTGACGAGTCCGCGGCTGTCCAGCGCATCGACGAAGTTCGGCCGCAGCCGCAGCGCCTCGTTGCAATCCTTCAGCGCGCCCTGGAGGTCTCCGACCACGGTGCGGGTCCAGCAGCGGTTGTTCAGCGCCTCGACGTCCTTCGAATTGATCCGGAGGGTGTCGTCGAAATCCTTGATGGCGAGGTTGTAGGCGCCCTTGCTGGCATAGACCTGGCCGCGCCGGTACAGCGCGTTCACGTCGTCCGGATTGGCGGCAATCTTGGCGGTCAGGCTCTTGATCGTGGGATCGTCAGCCAGGACGGCGGCGCTCGGCCCGCTGTCCGTGCTCGGCGCAGCGCCGGGATCAACCGGTTTCGGCGGCGGTGGCGGCGGGGGCAGGGCGGCCTCGATCTGCGGCTTGGGCGCGGGGGCCGGCGCAGGGGCTGGAGCTGCAGCAGCGGGCGCCGCGGCAGCAGCGTCGGCCGGCTTCGGCGCCGGAGGTGGTGTCGGCGGGACGGGTGGAGCCGGCGGCGGGTTGTTGGCGACGACGGCCGGTGCAGCGGGAGGCGCAGGCGGCGTCGTTGCGGGACGCGATCCGCCGGCCCCCGGAATGAACGAGAAATCCTCGGCCAATGACGAGGAAATCCACGGCACCTGCTCGCCGCGCGAGGCGCGGGTGACGCCCATCTTGGTGCGGTTCAGCGTCTCTTCCGCCATCAGGTCGGGAACGCGGATTTCCTTCAGCAGCTCCTGCACGAACAGGCTGTGCTCGCCACCGGCGTCCGAGACCACGGAGGCCAGCGCCGCCGAATACATCACCAGCGTGCCGTTCGGCGCGATGACCGGGGTCAGGCCGGCCGAGAAGCTGCGGAACCGGCGCTCGAACGGGTTGCGCCTGGAAGCATCGATCAGCGCGATCTTGACGCCGGCGCCGCGGGTGTTGAGCTCACCGAGGACTGTCTCGAGACTGAAACCATCGCGGCGCACATCGGATTCCGTCCAGATCTGCGCATCGACCGGCAGCATGTAGCTCTGGCGCGCCGACTGGATGCCGAAACCGCTGAAGAACACCAGCGCCACCGATCCCGGCTTGATCTTGCCGTAGAGCTTGTCGAAGGCGCGGCGCATGCCATCGCCGGTCAGGTTCTCGCCGATCTCGACCGAAAAGCCGTCCCGCTTGAGCTCATCGGCGACATCGCGCGCATCGTTGAGCGGTTCCTTCAGCGGAGCATCCGCATCCGGATATTTGGCATTGCCGATGATCAGCGCGAAGCGGTCGCCGGCCGCAAGCGATGGAGCAGTCGGGATGAGCGAGATGAGCAAGGGCAGAAGAAAAAAGAAGCGAATTTTCATAATCAGCGCGGTCCAGCCAAAAAGGCGCCGTTCCAGCTTGCGCCGCGGCGACCTTAACTTACGCTTCTTGCATTATCAAACCAGGGAAGGGGGGCGTCAACCGCTTGGAGATTCGGCATTATCGTGACGATTGACCGCAACGTCCGGGTGGGCCGCGAGGGGGATGGAAGGGCTGTCATGACAGTGCTCGGCGCGACCTGGTTCGATCCTATCGGCAGCATGCTAAGGCCACTGCGGCGATGAAGATGTGATTGGTCTCACATTGCAGGCCTGCCTCCGCTGCAGCGCCGCGCGTTTGACCTTTCCTGCGGGCGATGGCTTGGTGTTCTCGATCGTTCCGCAAGATCCAACTCAGAAAAGCAAGACCATGGGAAACGCTTACGAAATCTACGCCCTGCGCTACGCGACGATGTCGCCGCGCACCCCCAGCATGAACTTCCTGGCACCCGATCCACATGACAGTGCGGCGCAGGATCTCGACTATTTCGTCTGGCTGATCCGCGGCGGCGGCCGGGATATCCTGGTCGACACCGGCTTCAATGCCGAGGAGGCGAGCGCGCGGGCGCGCAAGCTCACGCTCAATCCGGTCGACGCCCTGGAGCGTTTCGGAGTCGCGGCAACAGCCATTCGCGACGTCATCGTGACGCATCTGCATTACGACCATGCCGGCAATCTCGACCGCTTTCCGAATGCGCGCTTCCATCTCCAGGAGCGCGAGATGGCCTACGCGACCGGGCGCTGCATGTGCAATGGCCTGTTGCGTCATCCGTTCTCGGTCGAGCACGTCACCCAGATGGTGCGTCACGTCTATGGCGAGCGAGTCAATTTCCATTCGGGTGACGGCGAAGTCGCTCCGGGCGTGACCGTGCATCGCGTCGGCGGCCATTCCGACGGCTTGCAGGTGGTCAAGATCGAAACCGCGCGCGGGCCGGTGGTGCTGGCATCCGATGCCGCGCATTACTATGCCAATCTGCAGCGCCGCAGCCCGTTCCCGATCGTCTACAATGTCGGCGACATGGCGCAGGGCTGGGAGACGATCGAGCGCCTCGCTGGCCATCCTGACAGGTTCATCCCCGGCCACGATCCGATCGTGACCGAGATCTATCCGCGCGCCAGCGACAGGGTCGACGCCTGGGCACTGCATCTGCCGCCGACCCGGTCGTTCGCGAAGTGACCAGCGAAGCCGGCAGATCGTTCGCCGCGTCCGGTTCGAGGGGAAGATATGCCCGGCTAACTCCAGTTCCGATCCAGGATTTCGCGGACCTTCAGCGCCAATCTTGCCTGAGTGACCGGTTTTTCCAGAAGGTCAACGCCCTCGTCGAGCCGCCCATGGTGAACGACTGCGTTGCGCGAATAACCAGTCATGTACAGAATCCTGAGATGTGGTCTGATCTCCTGCGCGCGCCGTCCCAACTCGCGTCCGTTGATACCGGGCATGACCACATCGGTCAGAAGCAGATCAACATGCTGGTTTTCCTGCAATAGAATTGTCAAAGCCGCCTGCGCGCTGCCGGCAGACAGAACTCGATAATTGAGATCGCGCAGCACGTCGGAAACGTAGCCCCGAAGATCGGCATCATCTTCGACGACGAGAATGGTTTCGACGGAGGCGCCTTCGGATATGAACTCCCTCGCATCGTCCGAATCAGGCTGCGCGCTGCCGGTGTAGCGGGGAAAATACATCTTGATGGTCGTACCTTCCCCCACCTCGCTGTAGATCTTCACATGTCCGCCTGACTGTTTCACGAAGCCATAGACCTGGCTCAGCCCAAGGCCGGTTCCCTGACCCGGGTCCTTGGTCGTGAAGAATGGCTCGAACGCATGATTTAGAACTTCCGGAGCCATGCCGGATCCCGTGTCACTCACGCAGATCACGACATACTGGCCGACGGTGAGCTCCGGGTTGGCACGTGAATAGTCTTCGTCGGCAGAGACGTTTGTTGCCTCTATGGTCAGCTTTCCACCATTTGGCATGGCGTCACGGGCATTGATCGCCAGATTGACGATCGTCGATTCCAGATGGTTCAGGTCCGCTTCGATCTGCCAGAGGCCGGCGCCGCCTACGGTCTGCACTTCGATGCGTTCGCCCAGCGTGCGCTGCAAGAATTCCTGCAGGCCACTAACGAAGCTGTTGAGGTTGATAGGTTTCGGGTCGAGCGCCTGGCGGCGCGAGAAAGCGAGCAACCGACTGGTCAGCGCCGCGGCCCTTTGAGCGCCACGCTTCGCGTTGGCCAGCGCGCGATGGAGGTTCGGCCCTCCGATATTGCGGCTGTTTCGCTCCGCGTTCTCAAGATTGCCAAGGACGATCATGAGCAGATTGTTGAAGTCGTGAGCAATGCCGCCGCTCAGCTGTCCGATCGCTTCGAGCTTTTGCGAGGCGGCCAGCTGTTCCTGGACGCGGTGAAGCTCGTCCTGAGCCTGCTTGCGCTCGGTGAGATCGCGCGTCACCTTTGCAAAGCCGATGATCGCATCGCTCTCGTCGGTAATCCGGTCGATAACCACCGAGGCCCAGAAGCGCGTGCCGTCCTTTCGCATGCGCCAGCCCTCGGCTTCGAACCGGCCTTTTTCGGCGGCCTCCGCCAATGCCGTTTTCGGCACTCCCTTTTCAAGATCCTCGGGCGTGTAGAACGTGCTGAAATGGCGGCCGATGATCTCTTCCGGCCGATAGCCTTTGATGCGCTCGGCGCCTGGATTCCAGGTCGCGACATGACCTGAGGAATCCAGCTGGAAAATAGCGTAATCGACGACGGCTTCGACGAGCCGGCGATAGCGCCGTTCGCTTTCCACGAGGTCGTTGTGGGCCTGCTGCCGTTCCGTGATGTCGCGCGTGACCTTGGCAAATCCGATCAGGCCGCCGTCTTCGGCGCGTATCGCGTCGAGGACGACGAGAGCCCAGAAGCGGCTGCCATCTTTTCTGACCCGCCAACCCTCGGACGCAAAGCGCCCGGTCGCTGCGGCCGTTGCCAGTGCCTTTCTTGGCAGGTCCCTGTCTCGATCCTCCAGCGTGTAAAAGGTCGAGAAAGATTTCCCTATGATCTCATCGGCAGCATAGCCTTTGAGGCGCTCAGCCCCCTTGTTCCAGCTTCTGACCACGCCGTCGGCGTCGAGCATGAAGATGGCATAGTCGACGATGGCATTGATCAGCACTTCGAGGCTTGGCGAGCCCGGGGCAGCAGTTGTTTTCATACCGAATGGAACTCGTAAGGCGGACCAAGTCAACATCGGAGTTTTTGGATAAGTTCCTGCACGTGCCGGTCTGCATGGTTACATGCTCAGAATAGGTGACTCGGCCGTTCAGCATGGCCCCGTAATCCAAAGTCGCTCCGCCATCGTATCTCTGGCGGAGGTTCCGATCGAACGCGACAAGATCCTGCAATTTCCGTGTCCCGATCACGGCCTGTCATCGGAGGAGTTCGCTTTCCGGCTAACAAAGCTCACCGAGGAGCTGGAATCGGCACTTTCAGGTGGGGAGGACGGAGATGCCGGGCTGCTGGCGCGCATTGAGAAAGCGAGCATTCTGCTGAACAACATCAGCCTTCTCGTGATGCGGGGAAGCGACAGGAGGCGCGCACATGAGACGTTCGAACAGACTATGCGTTCAATAGCCGAATTGCGGTCGAGGTTGCGGAAGGACGCCTAACTCGCGCGGACGAGCGGGCCAAGGCAGCCTTTGATCCACAGCGAGCCAACGGCCCTCGCATGGTTCGTTCGAGCTCCTACTCTATCGTTGCATTCACCGTCACGACCGATCGGCCCGAGCCGTATGGACCCTTCCCTTCGCCATAGATGGCGAACGTATCGTTGCCCTTGTAGCCGGATGCCGCGGTGTACCTGAATGTCGTGACGTTGACCTGTTTGAGCGCCCCATGCGCGGGCTTTCGGGACACGCCCGAGCGATGCATCGCTCCCGGAATTCGCATCGGGAAATTGCACGTTTCGCCTGACCTGACCGCGAAGTAGGCCGTCATGTCCACGCCAAAGGCGGATGGATTACCGGTAACTCTGCACTCGGAGATGGCGAAGGCCGTGGCCGGCGTCAGGCTCAGGGCAGCAGCGAGAGCTAATATCCGCATGCCCGTCTCCCCTCGGGATCGGCAGCATCCGCGGCTATTGATCTCGAAGCGTCGGCGATGACCCTTGATTTGAATCAACATCCAGGCCGCTAATACGCCTGCTTGGCGTCCGCCTCTTCGCTGGTCTGGATCAGGTCGAGGCTCTGCTCGATCTTGCCGAGCAGAGCCGACAGTTGCTTGCGCTCCTGCGTGGAAAGGCAGGCGAGGATCTCGTCCTCACGCCGCAGCAATTGCGGGAACAGCTCTTCGTAGAGCGCGCGGCCCTTCTTCGTCAGTTGCAGGCGGAATTCGCGGCGGTCGGCCTCGTTCTCGACCCGTTCGATCAGCTCTTCATGCAGCAGCATGGTCACCGCGCGGCTGATGGTGGATTTGTGCGTGCGGGTGCATTGCGCGATGTACTGCGCGCTGCAGGCATCGTTACGGAAGCCGAGCGTGGCGATCACGCGCCAGGCCGGAATGTCGAGGCCATGCCGCTCCTGATATTCGACCGAAAGCGCGGAACTGACTTCCGCTGCAAGCCGGTTGAGGCGGAACGGCACGAATTTGAACAGGTCGAGCCGTGCCTTTGGCCGCGGTGCGGCCTCGCCGGTGTTCCGTGTCTTCAGCGCGATGTCGCTGGATGTCCTCGCCAAGACTGCGCTCCGAATTCCAGTTGACGGCCGGCCGGCTCCGGTCCAAAATAGTTGCACGTGAGACTATCTAGCAGATCAGCGGTCTTCTGACCAGAGCCGAGGTTAGTGTATGGCGCCGGCCAATACGCATCAGGCCAAGATCCAATTCGGCTATCGCCGCCACCCCGATCAGGATCGTTCCGGCCAAAGTCCCGCCGAACATCCAATCGTGGTCGTCGGCGCCGGACCGGTCGGTCTGTCGCTGGCAATCGATCTCGCCCAGCGCGGCCAGCGTGTCGTCCTTCTGGACGATGCCGACCGCATCGGCGAGGGCTCGCGCGCGATCTGTTTCTCGAAGCGGTCGCTGGAATATTGGGACCGGCTCGGCGTCGGCGACCGCATGGTCGAGAAGGGCGTGGTGTGGAGCGTCGGCCGCATCTTCCACGGCGAGTCGCAGCTCTATCAATTCAACCTGCTTCCTGAGGACGGCCACAAGCGGCCCGCCTTCATCAATCTCCAGCAATATTACGCCGAAGCCTATCTGGTCGATCGCATCCAGGATCTGCCTGACATCGACCTTCGCTGGCGCAACAAGGTGACGGCGCTCGAGCAGCGCAACGATTCCGCCCTGCTGACGATCGAAACGCCGGAGGGCGCCTATCGTCTGAATGCGCAATATGTCATCGCCTGCGACGGCGCGCGGTCCTCGCTGCGACAGATGGTCGGCGCGGAGTTCACCGGCCAGGTGTTCGAGGATCAGTTCCTGATCGCCGACGTCAAGATGACGGCGGAATTCCCGACCGAGCGCTGGTTCTGGTTCGATCCGCCGTTCCATCCCGGGCGTTCGGCGCTGCTGCACCGGCAGCCCGACGATGTCTGGCGCATCGATCTCCAGCTCAACCGCTATGCCGATCCCGTCGTCGAGAAGAAGCCGGAAAACGTGCGGCCGCGGATCGCCCGCATGCTCGGCCACGACAAGTTCGCGTTCGAATGGATCTCGCTGTACAAATTCCAGTGCCGCCGCATGGACCGCTTCATCCACGGCCGCGTGATCTTTGCCGGCGATTCCGCGCATCAGGTCTCGCCCTTCGGGGCGCGCGGTGCCAATTCCGGGCTCGAAGACGCCGAAAACCTGTCCTGGAAGCTCGATCGCGTGCTGCGGGGCAAGTCGCCCGCGAGCCTGCTCGAGAGCTATCACATCGAACGCAGCGCGGCCGCCGACGAGAACATCCGCGAATCCACCCGCTCGACCGACTTCATGGCGCCGAACTCGCACCAGGAGGCGCGGCTGCGCAAGGCGGTGCTGTCGCTGGCCAAGGAAACCGAGTTCGGCAAGCGCATGGTCAATGGCGGCCGGCTGTCCGTGCCGTGCAGCTATGACTCGCCTCTGTCCTCGCTCGACGCGAATATGTGGTACGGTGGACCGTCGCCCGGCTGTTCCATGCTCGATGCGCCCGCTGCGACGCCGGCCGGCGAGCAGATCTATCTGACGGATGCCTTCCGCAAGGATGGAACGGACTTCACCTTGCTGTCGTTCAGCAACGGTGCGCCGGTCGATGTGCCCGATGGCGTCAAGGGCATCCGCATCGGCGGCGAGGGCGGGTTTGCCGATCCCTCGGGCCTGGTCGCAAGGCGCTACGGTGCCGAGCCGGGTGCCGCCTATCTGCTGAGGCCCGATGGTTATGTCGCGGCGCGCTTCCGCCATCCGACGCGTGCGACGATCGCGGCGGCGCTGGCGCGGGCCGAAGGCTTGTATTGAGGTTTCGCATGCCGCTTTCAACCAGCTCGAATTTCGCGCGCCCGGACGATGCCTTCCGCGCCATCGTCGAGGCGCATCGCGGTCTCACCGAGGAGCAGAGCGCCGATTTCGATGCGGCGCTGGTCCTGATCCTCGCCAACCATATCGGCGATATCGACGTGCTGCGCGAGGCGATCGGGCTTGCGAAGCGGCGCATGATCGACGGCCAGCAGCAACAACAGCAACAGCAATAGACTCGTAAGGACGAATTGATGGCGAAGAACTTCGCATCCACCGGCGATCTCTCCGAGAAGAAGATCACCTTCTCCGAGATCGGCACCGATCTCTATGCCTTCACCGCGGAGGGCGATCCGAACACGGCCGTCATCGTCGGCGACGACAGCTGCCTCGTGTTCGACGCGCAGGCGACGCCCGCGATGGCGAACAAGGTGATCGACCGCGTCCGCGCCGTCACCGACAAGCCGATCAAATATGTCGTGCTGTCGCACTATCACGCCGTGCGCGTGTTAGGAGCCTCCGCCTACAAGGCGCAAGGCATCGTCGCCTCGCAGGAGACCTATCGGCTGATCGAGGAGCGCGGCAAGCAGGATTGGGACTCCGAATATGGCCGCTTTCCGCGGCTGTTCCAGGATGCGCAGAGCATCCCCGGCCTGACCTGGCCGACGCTGACCTTCGAAGGCGAGATGACGATCTACCTCGGCAAGCGCGAGGTGCGTTTGATGCAGCTGGGCGCCGGCCACACCTCCGGCGACATCGTCGCCTGGGTGCCGGACGCCGAAGTGATGTTCTCCGGCGACCTCATCGAGTATCACTCGGCCTGCTATTGCGGCGATGCGCATTTGCGCGAATGGCCGATGACGCTGAACGAGATCCGCAACTTCAATCCCAAGGCGATCGCGCCGGGCCGCGGCGATGCGCTCAAGGGCACTGCGACGGTACGCGAGGCCATCGCGATGACGCGCGACTTCGTCACCTCGCTCTATGGCGCGGCCGAAATCTCCGTTGCTCGTGGCCGCACGCTGAAGCAATCGATGGCGGCGACCCGCGAGGTGATGGATCCGAAATTTTCGGACTTCGCCATCTACGAGCACTGCCTGCCGTTCAACGTGTCGCGCGCTTACGACGAAGCATCCGGAATCGACGACCCCGTGATCTGGACCGACAAGCGCGATCAGGAGATGTGGGCCGCCTTGCAAGGAGGAGGATAGTCATGAACATCAATACCTCGCCTGACCAGATCGTCCGCAGCTCGGCCCAGGTCACGCCGGGCTACATGTCCGGCTTCGGCAACAGCTTCGAGACCGAAGCGCTGCCGGGCGCGCTGCCGATCGGGCGCAACTCGCCGCAACGCTGCGCCTACGGGCTCTATGCCGAGCAGCTCTCCGGCTCGCCCTTCACCGCGCCGCGCGGCACCAATGAACGCTCCTGGCTGTACCGCATCCGCCCCTCGGTGAAGCACTCCGGCCGCTTCGAGAAGGTCGATGCCGGCCTGTGGCGCTCGGCGCCGTGCCATGAATACGACCTGCCGATCGCGCAGCTGCGCTGGGATCCGACACCGCTCCCGAAGGCGGAGGTCACCTTCATCCAGGGCGTGCAGACCATGACGACGGCGGGTGACGTCAACACGCAAGCAGGCATGGCCGCGCACGTCTACCTCATCACCAAGTCGATGGTGGACCAGCATTTCTACAATGCCGACGGCGAGCTGATGTTCGTGCTCCAGCAGGGCAATCTTCGCCTCGTCACCGAGTTCGGCCGCATCGACGCCGAGCCCGGCGAGATCGTGGTGATTCCGCGCGGCGTCAAGTTCCGCGTCGAAATTCCGAATGGTCCCGCGCGCGGCTATCTCTGCGAGAATTACGGCGGCGCCTTCACGCTGCCGGAGCGCGGACCGATCGGCGCCAACTGTCTCGCCAATGCGCGCGACTTCCTGACGCCGGTGGCATATTACGAGGACAAGGACACGCCGACCGAACTCTACGTGAAATGGGGCGGCTCGCTGTTCAAGACCACGCTGCCGCATTCGCCGATCGACGTCGTCGCCTGGCACGGCAATTACGCGCCGTACAAATACGATCTGCGCACCTTCTCGCCGGTCGGTGCGATCGGCTTCGATCATCCCGATCCTTCGATCTTCACGGTGCTGACGTCGCCGTCGGAGACCGCTGGCACCGCGAATATCGACTTCGTGATCTTCCCCGAGCGCTGGATGGTCGCCGACAACACCTTCCGTCCGCCCTGGTACCACATGAACATCATGAGCGAGTTCATGGGCCTGATCTACGGCGTCTACGACGCCAAGCCGCAGGGCTTCGTCCCCGGCGGCATGAGCCTGCACAATTGCATGCTGCCGCACGGCCCGGACCGCGACGCCTTCGAGCACGCCAGCAATGGCGAGCTGAAGCCGGTGAAGCTGACCGGCACCATGGCCTTCATGTTCGAGACGCGATATCCGCAGCGCGTCACCGCGCATGCGGCGAATGCGTCCACGCTGCAGGACGATTACGCCGACTGCTGGAAGGGCCTGGAGAAGAAGTTCGATCCGAACAAGCCGTGAGGTTTCTTACCCTCCCCTGGAGGGGGAGGGTCGCTACGCATGCAGCGAAGCGGAATGCGTAGCGGGGTGGGGTGACGGTCTCTCCGCGACGAACACTTCCCGTGTTGAGAGATCACCCCACCCCGTCTCATATTTCGCTGCGCTCAATACGAGCCGACCCTCCCCCTCCAGGGGAGGGTGACACCATCACCGTTGCGCCACGGGAAACCAATGCCCCACCCGAACGACCCCAGTCTCCGCTCCTTCATCGACGTCGATCCTTCCTCCGACTTCCCGATCCAGAATCTGCCCTATGGCGTGTTCTCGACCGCGGCCAATCCGACGCCGCGGGTCGGCGTCGCGATCGGAAACTACGTGCTCGATCTCTGGGAGCTCGAGCAGGATTCACGGCTCGATGTCGGTCCGCTCGGCGTGTTCTCCGGGTCGTCGCTCAACGCCTTCATGGCACTCGGACCGAAGCTCTGGAGCAGGACGCGGGCGCGGATCAGCGAGCTGCTGCGTCACGATCATCCCGAGCTGCGCGACAATGAGGAGCTGCGCAAACGGGCGCTGGTGCCGATGCGCGAGGCAAGACTGCATCTGCCGTTCGCTGTCTCCGGCTATACCGATTTCTATTCCTCCAAGGAGCACGCCACCAATGTCGGCGTGATGTTCCGCGGCAAGGACAATGCGCTGCAACCCAACTGGCTGCACATGCCGATCGCGTATAACGGCCGCGCCTCCACCGTCGTGGTGTCGGGCACCCCAGTGAAACGACCGCGCGGGCAGCTCAAGCCGCCGAATGTGGACGTGCCGAGCTTCGCGCCGTGCAGGCGACTCGATTTCGAGCTGGAGATGGGCGTCGTCATCGGCCAGGGCTCGCCGATGGGCGGCATGCTGAGCGAGAGCCAGGCCGAGGAGATGATCTTCGGCTTCGTGCTGCTCAACGACTGGAGCGCGCGCGACATCCAGCAATGGGAATATGTGCCGCTCGGCCCGTTCCTCGCGAAAGCGTTCGCGACCTCGATCAGCCCGTGGGTGGTGACGCGCGAGGCGCTGGAGCCGTTCCGCCTGAAGGGACCGGAGCAGGAGCCGGTGCCGCTCGACTATCTCAAGCAGACGAAGCCTCAGAACTACGATGTCGAGCTCGACGTCTCCTTGCGCGCGGCGGGTGCCAATGCGCCTGCCAGCATCAGCCGCACCAATTTCAAGTACATGTACTGGTCCTCGGTGCAGCAGCTGATGCACCACGCGTCATCCGGCTGCGCCATGAATGTCGGCGATCTCTTGGGGTCCGGCACGATCTCAGGGCCGGAGAAGAACCAGCGCGGCAGTCTTCTGGAGATCAGCTGGAACGGCACCGAGCCCGTGGAATTGCCCGGCGGCGCCAAGCGCTCGTTCCTGGAAGACGGCGACAGCCTCGTGATGCGCGGCTGGTGCCAGGGCAATGGCTACCGTGTCGGGTTCGGTGAGGTCGAGGGGACGATTTTGGCGGCGGAGTAGCCTCCGCCGTTGCCACGAACTCCGTCATTGCGAGCGTAGCCAAGCAATCCAGAATCTCTCAGCGGAAAGATTCTGGATTGCTTCGTCGCAAGGGCTCCTCGCAATGACGAGGTGGAGAGAGCCTACCGTCTCTCCGGCGGCACATCCTTGATCCGCGCGCAATGCGCCGCGACGTCCTCGACGCTGTACTTCAAATGCACCCGCTTGTCGGACGGCGCCTGCTTCGTCGTGCACACGCCGGGCCGCCATTCCTGCGTCGGCCTGATCGGGCGCGGCGCGAATCCGCCGCCGCAATTCGGGCAGACATTGAAGAGCTTGGTCTCGACGCAGTCCGCGCAGAATGTGCATTCGTAGGAGCATATCCGCGCATCCATTGCATCAGGCGGCAGGTCACGGTCGCAATATTCGCAGTTCGGTCGCAGCTGGAGGGCCATGGTCGAATCTCCGGACTGATGCGAATCATCGCAGATCGCGCGGCCTGCGCGAATGACGTAGTTCCCTCGATTTCAGCCGGGCTTGATCTCCTTCAGCGGCAATCGCGAGCTCTCCTTCAGCCTGTCGAGCACGATCGACGAGCGCACATGCGCGACGCTTTGATGCGGCATCAAGACGTCGTTGACGAGGTTGGACAGGCCCTTGAGATCGCGTAGCACGGCTTTCAGCACGTAATCGGCATCGCCGGTCAGCGAATAGGCCTCCTGGATCTCGTCGATCCGGTTCACCAGCGCGCGAAACCGCTTGGAATTGTCCGGTGAATGGGTCGCAAGCCCGACCTGGATGAAGGCGATCACGCCGAAGCCGAGTGCCTCGCTGGAGAGATCGGCATGATAGCCCGCGATCACCTTCTCCTCCTCCAGCCGCATCCGCCGCCGCGAGCATTGCGAGGCGGAGAGGCCAGCGAGCTCGGCGAGCTCCTGGTTGGTGAGGCGGCCGTCATCCTGGAGTGCGCCCAGGATCTTGAGGTCAAAGGCGTCTACAGGAATCATGCGTCAATCGTCCATTGCTTGCACAAACCGTGCATAGAATAGCGAAATCGCGTCCCGTTTGCACGCCCCTTGCGCGCCCCATGAAGGATAGTTCCTCCCAGCAGCCATTTGGGAGAGCAGCATGGGTCCGTTTCCGCACGATGCACCGCCCGCCACGATCAGCGCCGACAATCCGATGGGGACCGACGGGTTCGAGTTCGTCGAATATGCGCATCCCAATCCGGAAGAGCTGCACGCGCTGTTCAAGCTGATGGGCTATGCGCCCGTCGCGCGCCACAGAACCAAGAAGATCACGGTCTATCGCCAGGGCGACATCAACTATCTCGTCAACGAGCAGCCCGGCACCCACGGCTACGAGTTCGTCGCCGCGCACGGCCCCTGTGCGCCCTCGATGGCCTTTCGCGTCGTCGACGCGAAGGCGGCCTATGACCGCGCCATTTCGCTCGACGCCGAGCCGGCCGACGTGTCATCGGCGCAGAAGACGCTCGACGTCCCCGCCATCAAGGGGATCGGCGGCAGCCTGCTTTATCTCGTTGACCGCTACGGCGCCAATGGCTCGGCCTATGATGCCGAGTTCGAATGGCTCGGCGCACGCGACCCGCGGCCGGTCGGCGCCGGCCTGTTCTATCTCGACCATCTCACCCACAACGTCCATCGCGGCCGCATGGACGTCTGGGCCGGCTTCTACGAGAAGCTGTTCAACTTCCGCCAGATCCGCTTCTTCGACATCGAGGGCCGCGCCTCCGGCCTGTTCTCGCGCGCGCTGACCAGTCCCGACGGCAAGATCCGGATTCCGATCAACGAGGACGCCGGCGATTCCGGCCAGATCGAGGAATATCTGAAGACCTATCGCGGCGAGGGCATCCAGCACATCGCCTGCGGCTGCCGCGACATCTACCGCACCATCGAAGATCTGCGCGGCGCCGGCCTGCCGTTCATGCCGTCGCCGCCCGACACCTATTTCGAGCGGATCGATGCGCGCCTGCCCAGGCATGGCGAGGACGTCGCACGGCTCCGGAAGAACGGCATCCTGATCGACGGCGAGGGCGTGGTCGACGGCGGCCAGACCAAGGTGCTGCTCCAGATCTTCTCGGCCAACGCGATCGGCCCGATCTTCTTCGAGTTCATCCAGCGCAAGGGCGACGACGGCTTTGGCGAGGGCAATTTCAAGGCCCTGTTCGAGTCGATCGAGGAGGATCAGATCCGGCGCGGGGTGTTGAAGGTGGACAACGCGGCTTAGGCGCATGCGTTAGACGCGAGTTACATCCACATCACTGGTGTCGTCCCGGCGAACGCCGGGACCCATGCCGCGTGATCTGCCGATCGCGATAGGCGGGAGTACCGAACTCCGAGTCTTCGCCAAACCACTCCCCGTGGTTATGGATTCCGGCGTTCGCCGGGACGACAGCGGAAGTTGTGGCAAGAGCAAGGGCCTAACGCCCCGCCCACGCCTTCGTTACCGCGCCGATCTCCGCACCTTCCGGCTCGCGCGCCGCCGACGGCGTGCGCGAGAACCGCGGCGCCGGGGCCGGCTGCTTCACGCCGTGGCGTTCGATGAAGACGTTGCGGGCGACCATGTGCGGATGCTTTGTCGCTTCCGACATCGTCAGCACCGGCGCGAAGCAGATGTCGGTGCCTTCCATGATCTTGCACCAATCCTCGCGCGTCTTGGTCTTGAACACGGCCTTCAGCTTCTCCTTCAGCGCCGGCCAGGCCTTGGAATCCATCTGCGCGTCGAAATCCGCATCCGTCAGTCCCGCATGCTCGCGCAGCAGCGCGTAGAATTGCGGCTCGATCGAGCCGATCGAGACGAAGTGCCCGCAGGCGCATTCGTAGACGCCGTAGAAATGCGCGCCGCCGTCGAGGAAGTTCTGGTTGCGCTGCTCGGTCCAGCGCCCCATCGTCGCCATGTCGAAGAAGAACGACATCAGCGAGGCCGCGCCGTCGCACATCGCCGCGTCCACCACCTGGCCCTTGCCCGACTTCTGCGCTTCCAGCAGTGCTGCGAGTACGCCGACGACGAGATAGAGCGCACCGCCGCCGAAGTCGCCGACCAGGTTGAGCGGTGGCACCGGCGCCTCCTTCGTGCCGATCGCCGCGAGAGCGCCGGTGATCGATATGTAATTGATGTCGTGGCCGGCCGCGTTTGCGAGCGGTCCCTCCTGGCCCCAGCCGGTCATGCGGCCATAGACCAGCTTCGGATTGCGCGCGAGCACGACGTCCGGCCCGAGCCCGAGCCGCTCCATCACGCCGGGGCGAAAACCCTCGACCAGCGCGTCCGCGCTCGCGAGCAGATCCAGCACTTGTGCGATCGCCGCCTTGTCCTTGAGGTCGAGCTCGATCACCTTGCGGCCGCGCCCGGCCACCGACTTCATGCTCTTCTTCGCGCCGACGCGGTCGAGCGTGACGACGTCGGCGCCCATGTCGGCCAGCATCATGCAGGCGAACGGGCCGGGCCCGATGCCGGCGAACTCGACGATGCGGAAGCCCGAGAGCGGGCCGGAGGTGCGGACGGTCGAGGTGGGGGTTGGTTTGTCGAGCACGTTGTTGTTTCCTCGGGTCGCGGGCGGACGCCGGTGATCCGGCCATCGTCGCTGACATTTCTTCTGTGGGGCGAGTTAATCGGCCGATTAACTTCTCTCGCCTTCCCGTCAGCGAGGCAAGCGGTTTTCATGACGCATGGCCAAATAAAACGGCGCGCACCGAAGTGCGCGCCGCGGAAAATTTGTGTCGAGACGCTATCAGCCCGCCGCGGCCACGGCGCGCTGCGCCATCACCTTGACGAGGTTGGCGCGATATTCCGCCGTGCCGTGGATGTCAGCGAGCAGTCCGCTCGCCGGAATGCTGACGCCGTCGATCGCAGACGGCGACCAGTTCGCCTTCAGCGCGGCTTCGATTGCGGGCACCCGCATCACCCCATTCTGCGAGGCGCCGGTGGCGGCCACTCGAACCTCGCCCGATTTGGTCTGCGCGACGAACACGCCGGTCAGCGCGAAGCGCGAGGCCGGGTGCCGCATTTTTTCGTAGCCTGCCTTCGCCGGCACGGGGAACGACACCGCGGTAATGATCTCGCCGTCTTCGAGCGCCGTGGTGAACAGGCCCTTGAAGAAGTCATCCGCCGGGATTGACCGCTTGTTGGTCTTCACGGTGGCGCCGAGCGCGAGCAGGGCGGCCGGATAGTCCGCGGCGGGATCGTTGTTGGCGATCGAGCCGCCGATCGTGCCGCGGTAGCGCACGGCGGGGTCGCCGATCAGGGACGCCAGATAGGCGAGCGCAGGGATCGCCTTCTTCGCGGTGTCGCTGGTCGCCACATCATAATGCGGCGTGGCGGCCTTGATGGTCAGTGTGTCGCCGGAAGCTTCGACGCCGATCAGATCCTTGATCCTGGCAAGGTCGATCACGTCGGAGGGGGCGGCAAGCCGCTGCTTCATGACCGGCAGCAGTGTCTGTCCGCCGGCCAGGAATTTCGCCTCGCTGCTCTTGCCGAACAGGCTCACGGCTTCGTCGACCGAGGAAGCGCGATGATAAGTGGTCTGGTACATCTTGGTTGCTCCTGAAATCTTTTCTCTGTCATTCCGGGATGCGCCTGATGGCGCAGACCCGGAATCTCGAGGTTGAATTCGTGGCTCCAGATTCCGGGTTCGACGCTTCGCGTCGCCCCGGAATGACGATGATGAGCGGTCAAGCCGCGTGGATCGTGCGCCACACCCGGTCGGGGGTTGCGGGCATTTCCAGATTGTTCTTGCCGATCGCATCCGTGATCGCGTTGATCACGGCCGCTGAAGCCCCGATTGCGCCGGCCTCTCCGCAACCCTTGATGCCCAGCGGATTGCCGGGGCACAGCGTCGTGGTGTGCGAGAGATTGAACGAGGGCAAATCGTCGGCGCGCGGCATGGCGTAGTCCATGAACGAGGCCGTGACCGGCTGGCCGTTGGCATCGTAGAGCGCGTGCTCCAGCAGCGCCTGACCAATCCCCTGCGCGAGGCCGCCATGAACCTGGCCTTCGACGATCATCGGGTTGATCAGCCGGCCGAAATCGTCGGCGGCGACAAAGTTGACGAAGGAGGTCTTGCCGGTGCCGGGATCGACCTCGAGCTCGCAGATATAGGCGCCGGCCGGGAAGGTGAAGTTGGTCGGGTCGTAGAAGGCGCTCTCCTTCAGGCCCGGCTCCATGCCGTCAGGCAGGTTGTGTGCGGTATAGGCGGCGAGCGCGACCATCGGCAGGGCGATCGCCTTGTCGGTGCCGGTCACCTTGAACTCGCCGTTCTCGATGACGATGTCGGCTTCCGACGCTTCCAGCGCATGCGCCGCAATCTTCTTGGCCTTGGATTCCATCTTCTCCATGGCCTTCAGGATCGCGGTGAGGCCGACGGCGGCGGAGCGTGAGCCGTAGGTGCCCATGCCGAACTGCACCTTGTCGGTGTCGCCATGGACGATCGAGACCTGGCTGATGGGAATGCCCAGGCGATCGGCGACGAGCTGGCAGAATGTGGTCTCGTGCCCCTGGCCGTGGCTGTGCGAACCGGTGAGGATCTCGATGGTGCCGACCGGGTTGACGCGCACCTCGGCCGATTCCCATAGGCCGACGCCGGCGCCCAGGCTGCCGACCGCCTTCGACGGCGCGATGCCGCAGGCCTCGATGTAGCAGGACACGCCGATGCCGCGCAGCTTGCCGTCGGCTTTCGCCTTGGCCTTGCGGGCCGGGAAGCCGGCATAGTCGATCGCCTTCATCGCGGCATCGAGCGAGGCGTTGAAGTCGCCGGTGTCGTAGGCCATGATGACGGGCGTCTGGTGCGGGAACTGGGTGATGAAGTTGGTCCGGCGCAGCTGGGCCGGGTCGACCTTGAGCTGACGCGCCGCCGTCTCCATCAACCGTTCGATGAGATAGCTCGCCTCGGGACGGCCTGCGCCGCGATAGGCGTCGACCGGCGTGGTGTTGGTGTAGACCCCGATCACCTCGGCATGGATCGCCGGGATGTCGTACTGGCCCGACAGCAGCGTTGCGTAGAGATAGGTCGGCACCGAGGACGAGAACAGCGACATGTAGGCGCCGAAATTGGCGTAGGTCTTCACCTTCAGGCCGGTGATCTTGTTGTTGGCGTCGAACGCCATCTCGGCATGGGTCACATGGTCGCGGCCATGCGCGTCGGTGAGGAAGGCTTCGGTGCGGTCGCCGGTCCATTTCACGGGACGGCCGACCTTCTTCGAGGCCCACAGCGCCACCATCTCCTCGGGATAGATGAAGATCTTGGAGCCGAAGCCGCCGCCGACGTCGGGCGCGATCACGCGCAGCTTGTGCTCGGGCGCGATGTTGTAGAACGCGGACAGCACGAGGCGGGCGACGTGCGGGTTCTGCGAGGTCGTGTAGAGCGTGAAATGCTCCTCGGCGGCGTCATAATCCGCGATCGCCGCGCGCGGCTCCATCGCATTCGGGGCGAGGCGGTTGTTGGTGACGTCGAGCTTCACCACATTCGCGGCCTTGGCGAAGGCGGCATCGGTGGCGCCCTCGTCGCCGATCACCCAGTCATAGACCTGGTTGCCGGGGGCCTCGGGGTGAAGCTGTGGCGCGCCGGCCTTGATGGCCGCGTGCATGTCGGCAACCGCAGGAAGCTCCTCGTAGTCGACGACGACGGCCTCCGCGGCGTCGCGCGCGAGATTCTTGCTCTCGGCGATCACGACGGCGACGGCCTGGCCGACGAACCGCACCGTCTCCGGCGCCATCGCCGGCCATGCGCCCATCTTCATCGGGCTGCCGTCCTTGGAGGTGATGGCCCAGCCGCAGATGAGATTGCCGACCTTGTCGTCGACGAGCTGCTTTCCGGTGAGCACCGCGACCACGCCCGGCATCTTCAGCGCGGCGGAGGAGTCGATCCCCTTCACCTTGGCGTGCGCGTGCGGGCTGCGGACGAAATAGGCATGGGACATGCCCGTCAGCTTGATGTCGTCGACGTAACGGCCCTTGCCGGTAATGAAACGCTTGTCTTCCTTGCGCACGACGCGCGCGCCAATGCCTTCAACACCCATGTCTGGTCCTCCCGACCGGAAATTTGTTGACCCGCGCTTTCCCTCGAAAGCGGCAGTGGTGGTTTCTTGTTCGCGACGGCCGCCCTACTCGGCCGCCTGCGCGACCTTCATGCGTCCGGCCGCATCGAGCACGGCCTTCACGATGTTGTGGTAGCCGGTGCAGCGGCAGATATTGCCTTCGAGCTCCTGGCGGACGGTGGCCTCGTCGAGCTGGCCACCATGGCGTTGCACGATGTCGATCGCGGACATGATCATGCCCGGCGTGCAATAGCCGCATTGAAGGCCGTGATTGTCGCGGAAGGCAGCCTGCATCGGGTGCAGCTCGTCACCCTTGGCGATGCCCTCGATCGTGGTGATGCTGGCGCCATCGGCCTGCCCTGCCAGCATGGTGCAGGATTTCACCGCACGGCCATCCATGTGCACGACGCAGGCGCCGCACTGGCTGGTGTCGCAGCCGACATGGGTCCCCGTGAGATTGAGGTGATCGCGCAGGAGCTGGACTAGCAGCGTGCGGTCCTCGACGTCGACAGCAACGGCCTTGCCGTTGACCGTCAGTTTGACTGTAGACACGATGAAGTCCTCCCAGATGTTTGTAGTTATTCTAATTAGAGACAGCGCGAACGGAACTTTGCAACTGGGATTTTGGTGACCGCGCGTCATCGAAAGGTCATCGTGGCGGCTGTCGCAGATATACGATTCGGCCACGATGCTCCCCGCCGCCGCCAGTGCGTGGCGCGACTTTGCAGGATGCTTGCGAAAAAGCTCGCGGTTGCATCCGTGACGGCATGTTCGACGGCCATCATGAGAAGCGCATGCCTTGGTCGTGCTTGCGGCCCCTGTACTCGGCCCGGTCGCGCGTCGTTTCTCCCTTGAATGCCTTGTCCGTTGCGCGAATAGGAGCACGCGCCCCCGCCTTTGTAATCGCGATCTTGGTAGTAGGTGACGAAGATCTAAGTCATTGATTTTTCTTATTGCGATGCAGCGAAGCTGAGCCCGCATGAGGGCATGCCAACTACCGCGTCGGTCGCGCCCTCCTAGTACTTCCTGGCGATTGATCGCCGGCCCGCGCCACCCTAGTCGAGCCGTACCAAGCAACGGCAAAAGGGGTGGAAGCGATGCAGATGAACGACAGTCGGCGTATCCCGGCAGCGAAAGCCACGGTGTGGGCTGCGCTCAACGATCCCGACATTCTCAGGCGCTGCATTCCCGGCTGCCAATCGCTCGAGATGGCGTCGCCGACGGAGATGACGGCCACCGTGGTGCTGAAGGTCGGTCCGGTGAAGGCGACGTTCGGCGGCAAGGTGACGCTGACCGATATCGATGCGCCCAACGGCTACCGCATCGTCGGCGAAGGCGCCGGCGGCGTCGCAGGCTTTGCCAAGGGCGGGGCGAAGGTCCGGCTGGAGGAAGAATCGCCTGGCGTCACCATCCTGCATTACGAGGCCGACGCGCAGATCGGCGGCAAGCTCGCACAGCTCGGCGCGCGGCTGATCGATTCGACGTCGCGAAAACTCGCCGCGAACTTCTTCGAAAACTTCGCGGCGGTGGTAGCGCCATCATCGTGACTGATGCGCGATTGCGGCGCGATGCCGCCTGAATTCGATGACGCATTTCGAGCTGCAAGATAAGGGCAAGACGCAAGCTCGGACAACGAGATGGGCGACGAAGATCGCCAATGATCCGCACTACTACCTTCCGCCTATACTAAGCGCGAAAAGCCGATGCTGTAATTTCGAACGATGGCTCGCAGGCGAACTGCGCATCACGGGCGCAACGCGCTCAGGCGCCCAACGTGGCGTGCACAACAACATCGCGGAGGGAATACATGACCTTTGGAACGAAGGGATTCTTGGCTGGCATCTCGATGATTGCGGTGCTGGCCGCGGCTGCATCGGGCGTTCGCGCCAACGACTCGCTGATCAAGGCGCAATCCGACCAGAACCAGTGGGCCGTTGCCGGCCACGACTACGGCAATACGCGCTACAGCCCGCTCAAGCAGATCAACACAGAGAACGCCGGCAAGCTGACGCTCGCCTATTCGTTCTCGCTGGCGTCGCTGCGCTCGAACGAATCCTCGCCGATCGTCGTCGGCAACACGCTGTACGTGTCGAGCTCCTGGGGTCCGAAATACGTCTACGCGCTCGATGCCGCGACCGGCGCGCGCAAGTGGACCTGGGAGCCCGAAATTCCCGATGACGTGCTGCAATATGCCTGCTGCGACGTGAACAATCGCGGCGTCTCCTATGCGGATGGAAAGATCTTCGTCGGCCGTCTCGACGGCAAGCTGACGGCGCTCGATGCCGCGACCGGCAAGTCGCTGTGGACGACGAAGGTCGTCGACTACAAGCAGGGCTCGGTCATCACCTCGCCTCCGCTGGTCGTGCGCGACAAGGTCATTACCGGCTTCGGCGGCGGCGAGTACGGCGTGCGCGGCTCGCTCCAGGCCTTCGACATCAACACCGGCAAGCAGCTGTGGCAGACCTTCACGGTTCCCAGCCCGGACGAGCCCGGCGGCGACAGCTGGAAAGGCGATTCCGCCCAGCATGGCGGCGGCGCGGCCTGGCTGGTCGGCTCCTACGATCCCAAGAGCGACACCGTCTATTGGGGCACCAGCAATCCCGGCCCCTGGAATACCGGTGTGCGCTCGACCGGCGACGGCAATTTCGGCAAGCTGACCAACCTCTACACCGCCTCGACGCTGGCGCTCGATCCCAACACCGGCAAGATCAAATGGCACATCCAGACCACGCCGGCCGATGCCTGGGACTATGACGGCGTCAACGAAGCCGTGCTCGCGGATCTGAAGATCGGCGGCAGCACCGTGCCGGCACTGATGAAGGCGGATCGCAACGGCTACTTCTTCGTCGCCAACCGTGAGACCGGCAAGGTGCTCTCGGCGGAGAAATACGTCTTCTCCAACTGGGCGAAGAAGTGGGACGTCAGCACCATGCGCGCGGTCGAAGACCCGGACAAGCGTCCGGGGCCGGGCCATCCCGCCAAGGACATCTGCCCGAACCTGATCGGCGGCAAGAACTGGCAACCGATGTCCTTCAATCCGCAGACCGGGCTCGTTTACATCCCCTCGAACAATGTCTGCATGGACTGGTCGGTCTCCGACGTCGCCTACAAGCGCGGCGTGTTCTATCTGGGCGCCGAATTCCCGACCAAGGAGGGTCCCGGCGGCTTCCTCGGCGAGCTCGTGGCCTGGGATCCCATCGCCCAGAAGAAGGTCTGGTCGATCAAGGAAGACCTGCCGTTCAATGGCGGTACGCTGACCACCGGCGGCGGCCTCGTGTTCGCCGGCAACATCCATGGCGACTTCCGCGCCATCGATGCGAAGTCCGGCAAGGTGCTGTGGAGCAGGAATCTCGGCTCCGGCATCGGCGCGGGCCCGGTGACCTACAGTGTCGACGGCAAGCAGTACGTCGCCATCGTCGTCGGCCGCACGGCTGCATTGCCCGCGTTCCTGGGCGAGGTTGGGAAGAAGATGACGGCCGCAGCCCCCGAGGGCGGTTCGCTCTTCGTGTTCTCCGTCCAGTGACACCTGGCGCGCGTATCCCGAAGGAGACGGGATACGCGCGCGCCTTTCGAGATTGCGCGATTGCGGCGTCGGCCAGATCCCGTGCCGCAATCCCTGGTCCAGCCATTCCAAACCTCCGGAGATGAGGATGCGTCCGATCAATCCAGGAAGCGGCAAGAGCCGAAATCGCGCCGTTGCCGGGCTCCTCGCATGTGTCGCCGCGTCTGCGACGATCGCAACCGCTCACGCAGACGAGACCAAGCCGTTCCGTCTCTGCGCCGATCCGACCAATCTGCCGTTCTCGAGCGATGATCCGTCGCGGCCGGGCTTCTATGTCGAAATTGGCCGGGCGCTGGCGCAGGCGCTCGGCCAGCCGATCACCTACGACTGGTACAAATCCTATTTCGGCAAGCGTACCGTGCGGGTCACGCTGCTGGGCAAGCAATGCGACGCCATGATCGGCCTGCCGCGCTCCGAGGATTTCATGGGCCCCGCCGTGATCTTCTCCAGCACCTTCGCGAAGGAAGGCTACGCCCTGGTCGCCGCGAAAGATCAGGCGATCGGCGGCGTGGACGACCTCAGGGGCAAGCGCGTCGCCGTCCAGTACGCCAGCACGCCGCAAAACCTTCTGGCGACACGCGACGACATCCAGAAGGTGACCGTGCTGTCGCCCGAGGAGGCCATGCAGGCGCTCGACCGGGGCAGGGCCGACGTCGCCTTCATCTGGGGGCCCGTGGCCGGCTGGTTGAACATGACCGCCTACAAGGATCGCTATCAAATCCGGCTCACCGAGGGCGAAGGCCTGTCATGGGATGCCGCGATCGGCTTCGCAAAGGGCTCGACCGAGCTTCGCGATCGCGTCGACGCGATCCTGCCGAAGCTTCAGGGGACGATCGCCGATCTCGCGGTGAAATACGGCTTGCCGGCCGGACAGCCGGTCCGCTTCGGCGCGGCTGAGGTCGTGCCGGCGGGAACCACGACTGGTGCCGGTCCCGGGCCGCGCGTGACGCAGGTCGCAAATGTGGTGGCAACCGAGATCAAGGGCGATGCAGCTGGGCCGAATGCGGAGACTGTCGGCGCAGGCAAGGAGATCTTCAACGGAACCTGCGCGCATTGCCACGGCCCCGACGCCATCCAGAGCGAACGGAAGATCGATCTGCGCCTCCTGCGTCACCGCTACGGCGACGACATGCGCGACACGTTCCAGAAGACCGTGCACGAGGGACGCCCCGCCAAGGGCATGCCGGCCTGGAAGGAGGTCTTCACCGACGAGCAGTTCGACAGCATCTATTCCTTCCTGCTGACCGTTCAGGTGGAATCGAATGACTGAACGGCCTTGACCGGACGGGATCGGGAAGATGTGGTAGCGTCCATCCCGCATCTTTCCGACGCCGGACCGGCGCAGGATGGGTGCGCTGCCGCCGCCCGTGCGGTGGATCCTTTGGAAGGCGCCATGGCCAGCTTCCTGATCATCGACGATCATCCGCTGTTCCGCGAAGCTCTGGGCAACGCGGTGCGGCTGGCCCTGCCCGAGGCCCGCATCCTCGAGGCGATGTCGATCGAGGATGCTCTGCACATCCTGACGACCGAGCAGGGTGTCGACCTCGCGCTGCTCGATCTGTCGCTGCCGGATGCGACCGGTTTCTCCGGGTTTCTCCGCTTGCGCGAAACATATCCGCGCCTGCCGGTCGCCATCGTGTCGAGCGAGGAGGATCAGCACGTGGTCCGCGAAGCACTGGCGCTCGGCGCGGCCGGCTATCTCCCGAAATCGACGTCGAAGCGCGAGCTGGCCCAGTCGATCGAGGGCGTGCTCTCCGGCTCGGTCTCGGTGCCGCGAGATTTTGTGGCGACGCCGCGGCGGCGAAAGGCCGAAACCAGCAAGGCGCTCGAGGTCAAGCTCCGCGAGCTCACGCCGCAACAGCTGAGGGTTTTGGACCTGTTGCGGCGCGGCTATCCGAACCGGCAAATCGCGCAGGAGCTGCAGCTCGCCGAATCCACGGTCAAGGCGCACATCACCGAGATCCTGCGCAAGCTCGGACTGTTCAGCCGCAACAAGGCGATCATCGAGATCGGCAAGATGGACCTGCCAGATCCCAGGAACCGCCCCTGTGCAAGGGTCGACCGCGGGAGGCCGCAATGACCGGCGCTGTCATTGACCTCGATCAAGCCGGCTCGCGCCGGTTGATACATCCTCGCTTCAAGCTCGATCCCGGCAAAATGGCTGACACGTGACGCGATTTCTGATTGTCGAAGACCATCCGTTGTTTCGCGAGGCGCTCGAAGGCGCGCTGCAAATGGTGGCGCCCGAGGCCGAGATCCTGCAGGCGACATCGGTCGACGGCGCGCTCGAGCTGCTGGCCACGGGAGCCGAGCTCGATCTCCTCCTTCTTGATCTGTCGATGCCGGGCACGACCGGCCTGTCGGGCATCGTTCGCATCCGCAAGGCCTTTCCGAAGGTGCCCGTCGTCATCGTGTCGGCGCACCAGGATCCGCGCATCATCTCCGGCGCCTTGTCGCTCGGCGTGTCCGGCTACATCCTCAAATCCTCGTCCAAGCAGGAGCTCGCGCAGTCGATCGGCGAGGCGCTGCGTGGCCTCGTCTGTGTTCCCAACGCCTATCGTGCGCTCCGGCCGCAGCGTGCCGCAGGTCCCGCGCACGAGCTGTTGAGGCGACTGCATGATTTGACGCCGCAGCAATTGCGGGTTCTCGAAATGCTCAAGCGCGGCCTGCAGAACAAGCAGATCGCCTATGAGCTCAAGATTTCCGAGACGACCGTGAAGGTCCATGTCTCCGACATCCTGCGCAAGCTGAATGTGCTGAGCCGCACCAAGGCGATCGTCGAAATGTCGAAGATCGATTTTGCGACGCTGGCGAGCGAAGGGATGAGGGTGAAGCACGATCGCGCGCAGTCCGAGTAGCAGAAAGGCTGCGAGCGCTTCAAGTCAGCAGAAACGACAGCAGCGCGCGCATTTCGGCGGGCTTGACCGGCTTCTTCAGCACCTCGAGTCCGTAGAGGCTCGCCTGCTTGGCGGCCTTCTCGGAATAGTCGGCGGTGATGATCATCGCGGGCACGTCCAGCTTCGTCTGCTGCCGGATGTCGGCAATAGCCGACAATCCGCTCTCGCCGTGATCGAGATGAAGATCGGCGATGATCGCGTCCGGCGCGCCGCCCAGTTCACGCAGGCGCAGCAGCGCGTCCGCGGCCGATCGCGTCGACGCGACGTCGCAGCCCCATCCTTCCAGCAGCGCGGCCATGGCCTCGGAGCCCGATGGGTCGTTCTCGATCAGCAGGATCTTGGCGCCTTCGAGCCCGCCATATTGCCGTTCGGCGAGCTTGGCCTCGTGCGCCTCGTCGCTGACCTCGGCAAGGTCGGCCGGCTCGAGCTCGAGGGTGAACGTCGATCCCTTGCCAAGTTGCGATGACAGCCGCACCTCGTGCCCGAGCACCGTTGCGAAGCGGCGAACGATGGAGAGACCGAGACCAAATCCGGCCTGGTCGGTTGCGCTGGCTTCACCGCGCTGGAATTCGCGGAAGATCGCCTCCTGCTGGGCCTGCGCGATGCCCGGTCCGGTATCGGAAACCTGAACGCAGATGCGATTGTTGCGGCGCCTGCATCCCATCACGACGCCGCCGCTGCGGGTGTAGCGGATGGCATTGGCGAGCAGATTCTGCAGGATGCGCCGGAGCATCATCGCGTCCGACGACACGGCGAGCGGCGAGGAGCGGATGCGCAAGCACAGGCCTTGCCGCGCGGAGATCGGCGCGAATTCGTTGCGGAGCTGCTCGAGCAGCGGCGCGAGCGCCATGGGACGCACATCGGGCTTGAGCGCGCCGGCGTCGAGCTTTGCGATCTCCAGCAACGAGCGCAGCAGATCCTCCAGCGTCACCAGCGAGCGGTCGACCTGATCGATCAGCAGGGCGGCGTCCTGCGATTGCATCATCTCGGTCAGCGCCGAGAGCGTCAGGCGCGCCGCATTCAGCGGCTGCAGCAGGTCGTGGGTGACCGAGATCAGGACGGATGATTTGAGCGAGCTTGCGGCCTCGGCCTGCTGCTTGGCGCGATAGAGCCCCTCATTGGCGTGTTCGATCGAATGCAGCGCCTCGCGCAATTGTTGCGTCCGGTCTCGAACCTGGCGGTCGAGCGCGATGGCGGTCTCGAACAGCGAGAAGGCGTTGAGCTGCTGGTCCATCGAGCGTTCGACGCGGGACATCAGCGCTGCGTTGATCTTCTTCAGCTTCGCGGCTTCCCGCTGCAGCTGCTCGACCGTTGCGGGATCCTGCCACAGCCCGGTCACGACGGGCGCCTGCCGATGGCGACGCCGGTGAAGGTCTGGTTCACATGCATCGAGCCGAACTGCTCGCCGTAGGTATGAAAACCGACCACGCGATTCTGGCGGTAAAGCTCGGACATGTCGCGGGCAAGCTGGTGCTGCTCGGCGTCGAGCCGGCGCAGCAGGCATTCGAATCCGATATAGAGCGAGACCTCACCGATCTGGTCGCGCGTCTCCGCAAAGGCCTCGCGCGTCGTGCCGACGAGGCTGCGCGACGTCGCCGCCGTCAGCACCATGCCTTCGTCGATGGCGCAGAAGAAGTGCAGGGAACCATCCGGTTCGACACGCTGAATCGACCGCGCATAGTACGAGCCGCCGACGCGGACCAGCACAGGATGCGCCGCGAACGCGAAGGGGGCGAGCTTGGCGTCCATGATGCCGACGACGCGGGAATATTCCTGGGCCGCGGGCTCCGCATTCAGCTCCCTGACGGTCCGGTTCTCGATGTCGGCCTCGGTAACCACCATCCGCTGTGGCCGCGGTTCGAAATTGTCGCATTTGAAGACCCGGAACGGCAGCGACGTATTCAGGAGGATCAGGAGCGCGGCATTCGTATGCGCCTTGCCGTCGAGGAACACCCAGGTCCTCTCGAAGCGCAATCCGTCGCCGGCAGACCCGCCGACGACCGGAATGTCGTCCAGCGAGGCATAGATGGCGGACATCACGGCCTCTTCGCGGCGGCACAGGCCGTCGATCAGCACGAGACCGAACGGATTTCGGCGCTCGGCGTGCGCGGACACCCGCAGCAGCTCCTGCCGGATTTCGGCGCCGATCCTGCGGCCGTCCTCGACGCGAAAACTGTCGAGATTGAGAATCGGGCGCACCACGGCCGAGAAGTCGGCCCGGCTGAAGGCGAGAGCGACGATGCTGTTCTCGTCCCAGCCGTCGGGGGCCAGTTCGCCGGCGGTCGTGCAACCGCAGACCGGAATCCCGTCAAATCGCCGGCTGATCTCCGCGATGAATTGGTGGGGATCGTAGCTGGGGGAGACAAAGAGCAGGATCAGCGTCAGCTCGTCGGACGGGAGCTGAGCGGTGAGCTCGGCAACAGCTTGTTCCGCGCCCGCCGCCTTCGACTTCGCGACGGCAACGCCGGACGCACCGCCAAACCGAAAGTCGGTTTGCCTCACTCCGTTTCTCCCCCCGAGGACCGCTCGGTCTAGTGCCGAATTCCTGGACAAGTATCCAAAGAATATGGCCTTTTTCGTCTGGTCGCAACACGGCGATGAGACCCGCGGGGCGTTCCGCCCGAAGCCGACCGAGCCGGAGACGGCTGGGACCAATTTACCGCCCTTTATCGATTGTGCCTTAGTTTTGCGCATCCAGGTCAGGGGGCGGGGCGCCTCCGGATCGCGGCTGAATACAAATGGGGGTGGGAATGTCCGGGCGTATCGCGTCGTCGTCTAAGCGCACACTATTTCCGGCCCTCAGGTTCCGCGCAAAAATCGTTCTCGGTTTCGCGGCAGTGCTGGTGATCTCCGCCGGCAGCATGGCCTTCTCCTATTTCGGCTTCGAGCGGGTCGCTTCCGGGGTCGGGTCGTATCGCAGCAGCGTTTCCGAGGCAGATCTCGCCCGCAACATCGACCGCGAGCTGCTCGCCTATCGTTGGGCCGTCAGATATTTCGTCGTCACCGGCAAGGAAGACGACGCCAAGGCGGCGCTGGATGCTGAAGGCAGCCTGAAGAACGCCGTAGACCAGGCCGTCAAGAGCGCCAAGAAGCCGGCGCGGCAGGAGAGTCTCAACAAGCTCGCCAAGGAATTTTCCAACTTCTCCGCGACCTTCGCAAAGGTTCTCCAGGCCAAGCGTGACAGCGGGCTGCTGGTGCAGAACCAGCTCACGCGCAACGCCAACCTCTTGAAATACAAGCTCGACGATATCGGCAACAGCGCTTCCGACGCCGAAGCACAGGCGATCGAGTTCGGCACCAAGCAGGTCAACGCCCAATTTCAGACCGCGAGTGCGGCCGCGACCAATTTCGTGCTGACGTCCGACCAGACGATCGCGAACAGCGCACTGGCGCGGCTGAAATTCGTCGAGAACTCGCTCGGCGCGGTCTACACCATGGACGACAAGATCGTCGCTGGCCTGAAGGATGCGAAGGCGCTGCTCGGCGCCTATCGCGAAGCGCTGGAGAAGCTGATCGCCAATGCCAAGCTGGTCGATGATCTCGTCACCGAAATGAGCGGCTCGGCCGGTGCGATCCTGCAAGGCGCGACCGCCATGAAGGCGGACCTCGTCGCCGAACAGCAGCGGCTGGATTCGGAGTCGGAGGCGACCATCGGAAAGACCGAGCAACTGGTGCTGATGCTGGCCATCGGCGGCACGCTGTCAGGCGCGGTCCTCGCATTTCTGCTCGGCACC
>NZ_LBJF01000015.1:0-87642 GCF_028128735.1 Bradyrhizobium sp. CCBAU 53415
CCAGCCCAGCCAGCATCTTGAATCACATTCGCCCCGGATCCGGAATCCCTTCCGATTCAATAAATCCGTGAACCGCTCTAGGTTGTTGTTTAAGCATGATCTTTTCGGAAAACCGCTGCGCACTTTTCCGGATCATGCTTTAGCAGGAGGTCGCCGTGCCCCGGGGCTTGTTCCGGCATCCAGGTCAGCCGTGCGGCGTGACAGGAGCGCGCTGGCCGCAGCGAGCCCGGCCATGACTCTGCGGGACCATCCGTGCCTCACGGCGCGCAGGTGAAGCTCGACGCCTCCGTCACCGCGCCCGCCTTGTAGTGCGGCCAGGCCGGCCAGCGGCACAGCGGCAGCGCGCGGAGCGTCGCGAACGACGGCGCCTCGAGCTTCTGCTCGGTGACTTCGAGATCGCCGGGCGCCTTGCCCTTCTCGACCCAGTCGACCAGCACGCTCAGCATGTCGACATTGGCCGGCGCGCCGGAGCCGACATGGTCGACACCGGGCGCGGTGTAGAGCCGCGCGAATTCCGCCGTCTGGGCCTTGCCGAGCTTGCGCTCGACGCTCTCGAAATAGCGGATGCCGGCATAGGGGCTTTGCGCGTAGTCGGCCATGTGCTCGAGGATGATCAGCTTGCCCTTGCGTTCGCGAAAGCGGCCGAGATCGGGATCGGTCGAATCCATCAGCTTCGACACCTCGAGCAGCCGCGCCTTGTGGTCGTCTACCTTGTAAGTGGTGACATCGAGCTTCGGATCACGCGCAAAGACATATTGAATGCCGCCGGCGCCGTAGATCCAGGCGATGCCGTTGTTGGGCGCGGGCGGCTGCGCCGGTGGCGCGGTGCCGAGCCACCACGCGACCCAGCCGCCGGTCGGACCGATCGCCGGCGTGTCCTCGCCGGAGACGCCCCAGCCCGGATAGTCGTCGAGCCCGTTGGCGAGCGCGAACGGGAACTTGTAGGTCGCATGCAGCGTGTTGATCGCCTTGATCTGCGCATCGGTGAGACAATGATCGCCGCTCTGGCCCGCCGCGCAGCGCAGCGTCTCGACCTTGAATGCCGCCTTGCAGGCGACGGGATCCTGCACCAGCGCATCGTCGGAGCCGTCGGCTTTATCGCAAGCCGCCCGCACGGCATCGGCGACCAGCTTCACCCGCGCCGGATTGATCCAGCCCTCACCCATGGTGACGAGGCCCGAGCGCGTGCCGGCATGCTGCAAGCCGACCCAATTGATGACGGGCACGCGGGCGAAGATGCCGTCGAAATCGTCGGGGTAGCGCTGCGCCATGGTCAGGCCCTCACGGCCGCCTTCGGACGAGCCCATGAAGTACATCTTCTCCGGCTTCCTGCCGTAGGCGCGCTGCATCAGCGCGACGGCCGCCTCGCGCACCTTCTTGTAGGCGCGATGGGCGAAATTCTCGAAGGCCTCGTCGTTCAGCGCGAACAGCTGCGGCGGCTCGCCCGGCCTGGATTCATGGCCGGAATCCGTGCCGTAGGTGACGAAGCCGCGCGCGAGCGGCGACGGCTTGTCGAAGGGATAGGCCGGCGGCAGCGCAAGACCGGTGATCAGCACGCCGTTGAAGCCGCCGCCGCCATATTGCACCGAGCGGCCGTTCCATTCGACGGGAAGGTTGACCTGGAATTTGATCGGCGGCGCCTTGGGATCGGTGGGGTCAATATGGCCGAGCACCTTGCAGAAGGCAGGATTGGCGGGCGTGATGCGCCCTGACGGCGTCGGGCCGCGCTCGGCAACAGCGAGAGTCGATGGCGGCTGAAACGTCGCGGCATCGATCTTCACGGCATCAGTGCCGCCGACCAGCCCCTTGCAGACCGTCGCGGCATCTTCCGCCAGCGTCAACGCCGACGCGCCGCTCGCGCTCATTGCGGCCGCCGTGCCCACGAGCCATGCGCACAGCTTCGTTCTGTTTCGCCTCATCGTTTCCACCCGGCTTGTTCTGTTGCGTTCGAAAGTCGGTTGCATTCAATGCAACCTTCGCCCGTCCGTCAATCGCTGACGCCGGCGTTCCGTCAGAACGAGCCCAGCGCAGTGCCCAGGGCGATCACCGCCACCAGCGCCAGGAGCGAGGTCACGATGCCCACCATGACGATGTCGAAATAGCTGTCACGATGTGTCAGGCCGCAGATCGCGAGCAGGCTGACCACTGCGCCGTTGTGCGGCAGGATGTCGAGGGTACCCGCACCGATCACCGCCACGCGATGCATCAAGGCAAGGTCGATGCCGGTCCGCGCGGCAAGCTCGACGTAGGTCGGGCCGAGGGCGTCGAGGGCGATGGTCAGGCCGCCCGATGCCGACCCTGTCAGGGCGGCCAGGATGTTGGTTGCGACGGCGAGCGAGACCAGCGGTCCCGCTTCGATCGCCAGCACCCAGTCGCGCACGATCGTGAACGCAGGCAGCGAGGCCACGACGGCGCCGAAGCCGACGAGGCTCGCGACGCTGAACGCAGGCAGGACCGACGCATTGGCCCCGGCGTCCATCGTCCGGCGCAGCGCCGGCAGGCGCGCCCAGTTCAGCGCGATGGTCGTGACGATGGCGGCAGCCAGCGCCACCGCGACCGACCACACGCCTGCAACGGCCGCAAGCGTCGTGTCACCAAAGCGTTGCTCGGCGAGATAGCTGACATCGAGCCGCGGCAGCACCACCAGCGACATCACCAGATTGACGGTCACGACGACGACGAGCGGCGCCATCGCGTTCAGCACGGGCGATGGCCGCTCGCTGCGATGACCGTGCTGTAGCTCCGCCGGATCGAACTCGCGGGCAGTCGTCGCGCGCTCGCGCACGAACTCGTCGGCAGCGGCCTGCTCGATCGCGCCCTCGGCATCGTCGCCATAGCCTTCTCCGGCGCGGCGCGCCGCAGCTTCAGCGCGATGCAGCCACCACAATCCGATGCCGAGCATGATGAGCGAGGCGACGATGCCGAGGCCCGGCGCGGCAAACGGCGTCGTGCCGAAGAACGGCATCGGGATCGCATTCTGGATCGACGGCGTGCCAGGCAGGGCCGACATGGTGAAGGTCGACGTTCCCAGCACGATCGCGGCCGGGACCAGACGCCGCGGAATCGAAGCGGCACGAAACAGCGAGCGTGCCATGGGAACGATGACGAAGAACGCAACGAACAGGCTGACACCGCCATAGGTGACCAGCGCGCCGGCGAGCACGACCGCCAGGATCACGCGCCGTGCGCCGAGGCGCTCCGCCATGAATCCGGCGACCGACGTCACCGCACCGCTGTCATCCATCAACTTGCCGAAGACGGCGCCAAGCAGAAAGATCGGGAAGAACTGGGCCAGAAATCCCGCCGCGTTCACCATGAACACCTGGGTCAGGTTCGCGAGCAGCGGCTCACCGCCGAACAGCGCGGCAACGAGTGCGGCGAACGGCGCGAGCAGCAGGACGCTCCAGCCGCGGAAGGCGAACAGGACGAGCAGGCCGAGCCCGACGAGGAGGCCGAGGAGACCCATGCCTCAGCACTCCGACAGCAGGACATCGAGATCGGCGGTCGAACGACGGCCGATCTCCGCGCCGTGCTCGGCGAGGAAGTCGTCCGCGGCCGTGCGTCCCTCGGCGCGCAGCATCGAGACGAACTCCCGCTCCGCGTTGAGCTTCGAGGAAGCCCCGAACTTCGCCAGCATGTCGCTCTTGATCCGGTGTGTGCGCATCTTCGCCCAGCGCGCGCCCTCGCCGCTGCCCGGATCAGCCGCCTGGCGCAGCAGCGCGATCATGCGCAGTTCCTTCATCAGCGGCGAGTTGAACGAGATTTCGTTGAGCCGGTTGAGGATTTCCGCAGCCGTCCGCGGTTCCTCCAGCCGCTCGGTCGGATTGATCTGGACGAGAATGGTGTCGTGCGCGTCGCTCTCCCGAACCAGCGGCGTGATCGTCGGGTTGCCGGCAAAGCCGCCGTCCCAATAGGGCTCGCCGTCGATCTCGATCGCGCGGAACATGGTCGGCAGGCAGGCCGATGCCAGCAGCACATCCGCCGTGATCTCCGCGTTGCGGAAGATACGGCCGCGCCCGGTGCGCACCCGGGTCGCGGTGATGAACAGCTGGATCGGCGAGCGCGCGAGGCGTTCGAAATCGATACTCTCGGCCAGCACCGCGCGCAGCGGATTGTAGCCGGTCGGATTGAGGTCGTAGGGCGACAGCACACGCGACATCAAATCGGTGAGGATGTAGAAGGGCGACGTATCGAGGGTCCAGCGCCCCATCATGCGGTCGAGCGGAGAGCGTTGTAGCGGGCTGAAGGCCGCGGCCTTCGAGACACGGCGCCAGTATCGGTCGAGCGCCTCTCGCGCGCCCTCGGCGCCGCCGGCTGTCCAGCCGTCCGCCAGAACCGCCGCATTCATCGCGCCTGCGGAGGTTCCGGAGATTGCGGCGATCTCCAGCCATTTCTCTTCCAGGAGACGGTCGAGCACGCCCCAGGAGAAGGCGCCGTGCGAACCGCCGCCCTGAAGCGCGAGATCAATCAGTACGGCGTCCCGTTCCATGGCGGACACTCACGCAACTGAAGCTCAAATTCGACGCGATTTTTGACCGGGCCGAATTCGACGACAGTGTGGGAGCAGTTGCTACAAGTTGCAACCGGAACGTGGGGTGGTCCAGAGCTATTTCCGTTCCGATGCGATCGGAACGGAAATAGCTCTAAAGCGCGATGCGACTAGGATGAATCGTCATCGCGCTTTAGGTTGTTGTTTAGGCATGATCTTTTCGGAAAACCGCTGCGCACTTTTCCGGATCATGCCTTAGATTCTGGTTGACGCGTTTTCTTTATGTCCACTTCGCTCGAAAACGCTTTAGTGCTCGAACACCAGCCGCGCGCCGACGGTGCCGTCGAGGGCGCGGATCTGCCGGAGCAGCTCGCCGGAGTCCTGACCGCCGAGATCGGCGTCGAGCACGACGTAGCCGAGGTCGCCGGCGGTCTCCAGATATTGCGCGGCAATGTTGATGTCGCGCTGGAGGAAGACCTCGTTCAGCCGCCGCAGCATGCCCGGCACGTTGCGATGGACATGGCTGAAGCGCGCGCCGGAGGGGCGAAGATGCAGTTGCACTTCGGGGAAATTCACCGCGCCCATGGTCGAGCCGGTGATGAAATAGTCGACCAGCTTGCGCGCGACCTCGCCGCCGATCCGCTCCTGCGCCTCTTCGGTCGAGCCGCCGATATGCGGCGTGAGAATGACGTTCTCGAGGCCCTGCACCGGGCCCTTGAAGCGTTCCGCGTTCGACGAAGGCTCGACCGGAAACACATCGATCGCAGCGCCGGCGAGGTGACCGTCGCGCAGCGCGCCGGCAAGCGCATCGAGATCGACCACGGTGCCGCGACTGTTGTTGATCAGGAACGAGCCTGACTTCATCGCCCGCAGCTCCTTCTCGCCGATCATGCCCGCGGTCTCCGGCGTCTCCGGCACGTGCAGGCTGACGATGTCGCTCTGCGCCAGCAGCTCTTCGAGCCTCTCGACCGGCTCGGTGTTGCCGTGGCGGAGCTTGTCGGTGCGGTCGAAATAGATCACACGCATGCCCATGGCTTCGGCCAGGGTCGAAAGTTGCGAGCCGATATTGCCGTAGCCGACGATGCCGAGCGTGCGGCCGCGCACCTCGCGGCTGCCGGTCGCCGACTTGTCCCAGCCCCCCGCATGGGCCGACACCGAGCGCGGAAAGATCCGCCGCAGCAGCATCACGATCTCGCCGATCACGAGCTCGGCGACGCTGCGCGTATTGGAGAACGGCGCGTTGAAGACGGGAATGCCGCGCTTGCGCGCGGCCGAAAGATCGACCTGGTTAGTACCGACGCTGAAGCAGCCGACCGTGAGAAGCTGGTCGGCCGCCCCGAGCACCTCATCGGTGATCTGGGTGCGCGAGCGGATGCCGAGCAGCGACACGCCCTTGAGCGCACGGCGCAGATCCTCGCCGTCAAGCGCCTTGGTCAGCCGCTCGACATTGGTGAAACCCGCGCTCCTGAACAGGTCGACGGCACTGTCATTGACGCCTTCGAGCAGCAGCGCCTTGGCGCTTCGCTCAGGGCCCTGGCCTGAGGCTGACATGGAATCTCCGTAAGTCACAGCTTTGCCGCAGCTCATAGACCGCGGGCGATGCGCAGCACAATAGGGCTTGCATACGGGGAGAAGATGGCGAGGCGATGGGTGGACTTGGCATCCCACCAGCTCCGTCAAATCACGTAGAACCCGTGCGTGCCATCGCGGCGGAGCTGCTCGACGAGGCCATATTCCCAATCGAGATAGGCCTGCATCGCAGCTTCGGCCACATCGGTGCCTTCATAGGGCCGGCGGTAGCGGTGTGCCGGATCCGGCTTCGGCAAGAATTGCGGCAGGCCGACCTCGAGTGCACCATCATAGCCGCCTTCGAGCACATAGACTTCCCAGCCCATCTGCGCCAGCCAGGACGCCGTCATGTCGGCACGGACGCTCCTGTCGTCGGTCAGGAGGATGCGCGCGCCGCGCACGGGCGCGGCCATGTCGGTTTCCTGGACGAGCTGGCCGCCGGGATAATGGCGGAAACCGGGAAGGTGGCCGGCCGCGTATTCCTCGGCATCGCGCACGTCGAAGCGATAGAGCGTACGATGGGTCTGCGCGGCAAGCGCCGACATCTCGTTCGCTCCGATATGGCGAACCCCGGCGCGATAGGCGACGTCGCGCGCATTGGCCGGACCACCCTCGAACGGCCCAATCGCGCCTCGCCTGTCAGCGCCGTGATCGAGCGCCTGGCGCGCCAGCGTCCAGCCGATCGTGCCGTTGCGCAGCGCCCGCACCTCGTTGGGCACGCCGGCATTGATCAGCGACTGGGTGCCGATGATCGAGCGGGTGCGGCCAGCGCAGTTGACGATGATCGTCGTGTCGGGATCGGGCGCGGCGCGGCCCGCGCGCAGCACCAGCTCCGCTCCGGGCACGCTGACCGAGCCCGGAATGTTCATGGTCGCATATTCGTCGAAACGGCGGACGTCGAGGATGGCGATGTTGGCTTTGTCGGCGATGAGGTTTGCGACCTCGTCGGCGCTGAACGAGGGCGTGTGGCGACGCGACTCGACCAGTTCGCCGAACGCCTTGGAGTAGGAATTGACGTCCTCGAACACCTCGAAGCCCGCCGCGCGCCAGGCCTTCAGCCCGCCGTCGAGTGCGCTGATATTGGTGTAGCCGAGCGCGGCGAGGCGTTCGGCTCCGCCCGCGACCAGTCCCTCCCCGTCGTCGTAAAGCACGATGGCCACGCCCTTGCGCGGCAGCCTCACCTCGGCCTCGATCGCGATCCGGTCGGCGGCCATGTTGGCGGCGAACAGCGGATGACCGGTGGCGAAGGCGGCCTCGTATCTGAGATCGAGGAGCGCGATTTCCTCGCGCAGCAGAAGCGCACGGCGGACATCGGCGGGAGTGACGGCGGGAAGCTTCATGGCGTGAACCTTGAGAAGGACAGGCCATTGGCTTTTGACCGATTAGACGGGCGTTGGCTAGCCTTGTCGGCTCACTCGCCGGGGACGAGCCGCCCGAGCGGCTTCTGTGCCGGGTGTCGCAGCTTGCGGCGTGACAGATAGAGCAGGATGCCGGTGACCGCGAACAACGGCATCAAGGCCGCGGCAATCATGAACGCGAGCTTGCCCGGCCATCCCAGGATCGCGCCGCGATGGATATCGTAGATGGCCGCGACGATCTCCTCGCCGAATGTCTTGTCGGCATAGCGCTCCGCGGAGACCAGCTGGCCGGTCACGGCATCGATGCGGAATTCATCGCGCGTGGCCTCGAGCGTCATGTCCTTTGCCCACGACCGGATCCTCAGCACCGTGCCCGGGCCGGCCGGCAGCGTCAGCAGAGCCCTGGAGAAGCGGTCCCCCTCTTCGCGCTGGAACGTCGTCCATGCCCGATCGAATCCGATCGGCTGCGCGGTCTCGGAACGATCGGCTGCGCGCGGCGACTTTGGTGGCATCCTGGGCTGCATCTTCGCAGCCGCGAGTTGCGGACGCGACAACAGCCAGGTGACTCCATCCCTGTACCACTCGAAGGAGAACCACAGCCCGGTGAGCGTCATCGTCAGATAGACCGGCAGCACCCAGGTGCCCATCACGGTGTGCAGCGACCGGTGCAATCCGCGGCCGCCGAGCCCGAGATTCGGCTTCAGCCAGATCTTCACGCTGCCGGCGCGACGCGGCCAACGCAGCACGAGGCCCGAAACCAGCATCACGATCAGACCGAGCGCGACGGTGCCGGTGATCGGACGCCCCCAGCCCCCGGCGTCGCCGGGGATCAGCAGCCAGCGGTGCAGCCTGCGCACGGTCGCGAACAACGCTTCGCCACGCGGCGAACCCAGCACGCGCGCATCGTAGGGATCGACATAGAGCGAGGCCGGCCGGCCGCCGCCTTCGTCGCGCGCGAAGCGGACATGGGCGGCCGCCGCCGGATCGCTCGACAGCGTGATGGCCGAGACCTTGCCGACGTCCTGCGCGACCTTCAGCCGGGCGATCAGGTCATCAGGCATCAGCATCGGCGCTCGATGCGGCGCGACCTGCATGATGCCGGCGTTGAGATGATCGACGATCTCGTCCTCGAAACTCATGATCGCGCCGGTCAGCGCGATCATGGCAAGCGGCAGCGCGAGGATCAGGCCCGCGATGGAATGGACCTGGAACAGGACCGCCTTGATCGTGTGTCCGGTCCGCGCTGCCATGGCTAGAACTTCACCGTCGCCGACAAGGATATGCGCCGGGCGTCGCCGATGGCGACGTTGAGATTGTTGACGGCGGACGTGTAGTAGACGGTGTCGAACAGGTTCTTGACGTTGAGCTGATAGATCACCGGCAGCGACTGGTGCTTCGTCTCATAGGTCGCGAAGATGTCGGCGACGACATAGGACGGCAGCACGAACGTGTTCAACGCATCGCCGGGCCGGTCGCCGACATAGCGGGCGCCGCCGCCGAGCCTGAGCTGGCCGGGAAGCGCTGTGCCAAAATCGTAGACCAGATAGAGCGAAGCCGTGTTCATCGCAACGTTCTGCAACTGCTTGCCGGCATATGTCGGATCCTCCGTCACACGCGCATCGGTGTAACCATAGCTTCCGATCATGCTCCAATTGTCGGAGAGCCGGCCGGTGACGTCGATCTCAAGGCCGCGCGAGCGGGCCTTGCCGGCCGCGCTGTAGACGTTGAGACCGGTTGCGGTATTGAGCTGGCTGACCAGCACGTTCTGCTTTTCGATGTCGTAAACCGCGACCGTGCCGGAGAGGCGCTTGTCGAGGTCGAACTTGAGCCCGGTCTCGTACTGCGTGCCCTCCTCGGGCGCGATGTTCGATCCGAGCACGACGCCGCCGCCATTGCTCAGCGGAGCGATGGTCGAGTTCGGCTTCAGCGACTGGGTGTAGCTCGCATAGAGCGAAAGCTGGTCGGTGAGCTTGAAGATCGCGCCGCCGAGCGGAAGGATCGCATCCGCCGAGACATCGGTGTTGGCTTTGAACGGCTTGCCGCGTCCGGCGAGCTGATCGTAGTCCATGTAACGCACCCCGCCGACCAGCGCGAAACGCTCCGTCAGGTGCAGCGTGTCCTGGAAGAACAATGACCACTGGCCCAGCTTGTCGGTCTGGGCGCTGTCGCTGTTCGAAACCGTCGTGCCCGGTCCGATCAGACTGTAGACGGGGTTGTAGACATTGAAGGACGGGGCCGCCTGCCGGATCAGGTTGTCGCGATAGATCGTGCGATACTGGCCGTCGCCGCCGAACAGCACCTCGTTGCGCATGTTGCCGAGCCAGAACCCGCCCGAGATGTAGGACGTCCCATAGCTCGAATTGCTCAGCGAACCCTGCGTGCCGTCATTGCTGCGCGTCTCGACGCCGGTCTTCACGTTGACGCCGGTGATGCGGAGCTGGTTCGCGCTGAAGGTCTCGGTGTTGTAGCTGTAGCCGGCAAAGAGCTTCCAGTCCTGGTTGATGCGATGCTCGACCGAGGCCTGGATCAGGTCGGACGTCCCCCACATGTTGTTGTAGGGCTCGTCGAGCCGGCGAGTCTGCGGGATCGCCAGCGGCACGCCGTTGATGAACGCCGTGCCGCGGTCGAACGGAGTGATGAACTCGCGGTGCTCGTAGTTGAGCTGGACCGTGGTGTCCTGGCCGTACCAGGCGAGCGACGGCGCAACCAGCATCTCGCGATGGCGGCCGAAATTGCGCCAGTAATCCTCGCTGACGCCATAGCCGATGAAGCGATAGGCAAGACCCTGGTCGCCGATCGGGCCCGTGACGTCGAGCAGGCCGTCGGCGCCGCTGCGATTGTTCGCGTAGGTCGAGCCGAGCAACGTGACCGAACCGTGCTGATACAGCTCGGGCCGCTTGCTGATGGTGTTGACGATGCCGCCGGGGTCCATGATGCCGTAGAGCAGCGAGGCCGGCCCCTTCAGCACCTCGACGCTTTCCACGGCGGGATTGAGGCTGCGGCCCTGCACCAGTGGCATGCCATTGCGCATGATCGAGCCGTCGCGATTGTCGCCGAAGCCGCGGCGGATCACGGCGTCCTGGGTGCCGGCGAGCGTGTTGGTCTGGGTGATGCCTGAGACGTTGGCGAGCGCATCATCGATGTTGCGCGGCAGCTGATCCTTCAGCACCTGCTCGGGCACGACGTTGACGGCCTGCGCGGTGTCGAGCGGCGAGGCCCCGCTGCGCAGCGTGGTCGCGCTCGGCATCGCGCGGTAGCCGAGCTTTGCGGCTTGCTGTGCGGCGGCTTCCGCGGCCGCTCGCTCCGAGAGCGTCGGCGCGGCGGGTGCGGTATTGCGAATACGCTGGCGCACGGCGGCTTGCGTGCGGCGTGAAGACTGGTCCGATGCCCGCGCCGGCCTCAGTCGCTGCGCCGGTGCCTCCACCGTCACCGGCGGCAAGGCCGATTGCGCCTGCGCGGTCGTCGTGTTGGAGAGACATTCGGCGAGCAGCACGGCCGCTCCGATGAGAAGACCGGCACGGCTCTTGCCGGCACGATGACGATGGCCGCTGGTGCAGCGGCCATCCGGATGAGCACGCACGTTCGATTCACTTCCAGGTCAGACACGGCATTGAGGCTCGCGCGTCTAGCAGCCGTCATGCGGGAAGAGAACCGTATGCGGACTTGAATCGCTCTAGTGTTGAGTCGTTCTAAGAACAGGTCGGCGCTGAACGGCAATCTCCAATTGCCGTCATGCCAAGCGCGGCACGCAGCACGCGAATTCACGGCGGCGCGTCGCGATCTTGCGCGAACTCACGCGATGGCGGGCGCCATCAACGCGTCGAGCTTCCGCTTGAGCGCTGTGCCGTCGGACAACGCGCGGAGCGGGGAGCGCACGCGCAGCCAGCCTGCATCGCCCGTCTGCGCCGCGAGGATGGCCTTCAACGTCGCGACCAGCGACGGCGTCTTCACCACGAGATCTGCCGCTGCCTGCATCGGCGCCTCGACATCCTTGCCGTCAACCATGCCCTTGACCAGCTCCGGCACGATGTTGGCCATGCCGCAGATGGTGCCGGCGCCGCCCGCGGCGATCGCGCGGGCGATGTCGGGCTCGTTGCCGACTGTGATGGCCAGTTCGGGCGCGGCCGCGCGGAATGCCTGGAACTGCTTGAAGTCGCCGCTGGAGTCTTTCAAGCCGGCGACCTGCTTGCCGTAGCGCTTGCGCAAGTTCGCGGCGACCGTTGTCGGGATCGGGACGCCCGACACCTGCGGGATGTGATAGAGCGAGGCGCGCAGCCGATCGTCAGCGACACCGTCGATGATCGCGGCAAAGGCATCCTCGATGCCTTCGGGCGTGACGCTGCGGTCGAAATAGGGCGGCAGCAGCAGCACGTGGCGCAGGCCGAGGCCGAGCACGGCGCGCGTCAAGGCGATGCTGTCGGTGATGGCGGGGAAGCCGCCGCCGATTCCGATGCGCTCCGGCGCCACGCCGGCCGTGAGCATGGCTTCGATGGTCGCGACGCGTTCGCCGACATTGAATGTGGTGCCTTCGCCGGTGGTGCCGAACAGCACGACGCCGTCGACTCCCTTGCTGAAGAGGTGCCTGGCATGGCTGGCGAGCCGGGTGTGGTCCACGCTGCCATCGGCCGCCAGCGGCGTCGCCGACGCCACCCAGAACCCGCGAATTGCCTCCGTCATCAGACGCCCCTTGTTGCCGCCCTGAACTAAGCCGCTGATCTCCAAAGATCTTCCGCGCTCACCGGGATCCTGTTTTTGCTTTACTTTCCATCTTGTACCTTACATACAAGATCGACGCAAATCCCCGCGCCCTGAGCGCAGCGAAGAATATTGAGGAGGTCTCGCATGGACGTGGCGACCCCCACCGGGCGAGCCGACCAAGTGCTCGGCGCCCTGCGCGACAGGCTCGGCGCGGCCGCGGTGCTGACGGGCAGCGACGTGCCGGCCCGCAATTGCAACGACTGGAGCGCGAGTCTGCCGCAGACGCCGCTCGCGGTGATCCGGCCGCTCGATGCGCAGGGCGTTGCCGATGCGATTCTCGCCTGCCGGCAGGCGCGTCTTCCCTTCGTGCCGCAGGGCGGACTGACCGGGCTGTGCCGCGGCGCTTCGCCCGAAGCCGGCTGGGTCGCGATCTCGCTGGAGCGCATGACCGGCATCGAGGAGATCGACCCTGCCTCCGCGACGATGACGGTGAAGGCGGGCACGCCGCTGGAGACGATCCAGAGGGCTGCGGACGAAGCCGGCTTCTTCTTTCCCCTCGATCTCGGCTCGCGCGGCTCCTGTGCGATCGGCGGCAATCTTTCCACCAACGCCGGCGGCAACCGCGTGATCCGCTACGGCATGACGCGCGAACTGGTGCTCGGCCTGGAAGTGGTGCTGCCTGACGGCACCATCATCACCAGCCTCAACAAGCTGATGAAGAACAACGCCGGCTATGATCTGAAGCATCTGTTCATCGGCTCGGAAGGCACGCTCGGCATCATCACCCGCGTGGTGCTCAAGCTGTTTCCGAAGCCGCGCTCGACCATGGCCGCGCTCTGCGCGTTGAAGGATTATGCCGCGGTGATTGCGCTGCTCGACGCAGCGCGCTCAGGGCTCGGCCCGCTGCTGTCGGCCTTCGAGGTGATGTGGCCTGACTATTGGGACGTGATCACGACCCGCGCCGGGGTGAAGCCGCCGGTCGCGGCCGGCCACGGCCTCTACGTGCTGGTCGAGGCGCAGGGCACCGACGAGAGCCTGGACCCGCCGCGTTTCCAGAGCTGGCTCGAAGAGCTGATGGAGCGCGGGCTGCTCGTCGACGCCGCCGTCGCGCAATCGCTGGCGCAGACCCAGGCCTTCTGGCGCGTGCGCGACATCTGCGCCGAATTCGGCCAGGTGCTGGGGCCGCACATCTCCTACGACATCGGTCTTGCCGTGGCCCGGATGGACGAGTTCGTCGCGCGCTGCAAGTCCGCGCTGGCCTCCGGCATCAAGGGCTGCGAGAGCGTCTATTACGGCCATATCGGCGACGGCAATCTGCATCTCGTCTCCTGGGTCGCCAGCCTCTCGGTTGCGCAGCAACCGAAGGAGGCGATGGACGCGATCATCTACGGTCTCGTCCGCGACATGGGCGGCAGCGTCTCCGCCGAGCACGGCATCGGCACGCTGAAGAAGCAGTGGCTGGGGCATGCCAGGAGCGAGGCCGAGATCGCGCTGATGCGGACGCTGAAGGCGGCGCTCGATCCCGATCACCTGCTCAATCCGGGCAAGGTGATCTGAGGGCACCATGCGATCGCTCAGGCTCGATACGCCGAAATCGCTGGCGCAGCGGGTGATGCAGCGGCTGCGCCAGGCCATCATCGAGGGCGAGTTCGCGCTGGGCGCTGCCATTTCCGAGGAGATGGTGGCCAATTCCTTCGGCGTCAGCCGCACCCCGGTGCGCGAGGCGATGGGCCAGTTGCAGGCGCAAGGCCTCGTGGTGATCCGGCCGCAGGTCGGCAGCTTCGTGTTCACACCGAGCGCCGAGGACATCAACGCGCTCTGCACCTTCCGCGTCGCGCTGGAGCCCAGGGCGGCCGAGCTCGCCTTCCGCCACGATCGCGACGGTGCGATTGCAGCCATGAGCGCCGCGATCGCGGCGATGGAGCCCGCGGTCACGGCGAAGGACAACATCGCCTATGGCCGCGCCGATGCCGCCTTCCACGAGGCGCTGTTCACCCATTGCGGCAACCGCTATCTCGCCGAATCCTATCAGCTCGTCTCCGGCCGCGTCGCCGCGCTCCGCACCAATTTGACCTCGCCGATCGACGTGCGCACCCGCACGTCCTTCGACGAGCATCGCAAGCTGCTCGATTTGTTCGCACGCGGCGAGTTCGCCGCCTTCGACGGCCTGATGACGACGCACATCACCAATTCCGGAACCGTCTACGCAAGCGCGCTGCAAGTGGATTGAGCGCGCCTACCGCTCTTCCTGCGATCCCGGCCTGTCCAGAAAATCCAGCGCAGTGTTGACCTGCTCGAGCTGGCGCTCAATTCTGTCGCGGTCCTCGACCGACGGCGCCGTCTCGAGCTGTTCCACGAGCTTCTGCTTCCGCAACAGCAAGTTCTCTATGACCGTACTCACAGCTCCCCCATCGCCAGAGGCGACGTCACGAACGCCGAAACGACGGAGACGCACGACCCGGGCCCGTGTCGACCCCTCAACCAGAATGTTCGCGGGCGCGGTTGGTTCCTATGGCCGATATCCGATCGGCGCCGTGCGAGGAGGGAACCCCGACATCGGCGGTGGCGGCACACCGATCGGTTGAATTCGCCCGCCCGGAGCCCTATGCGTAGGCGCCATGGACACCCCAATGATCACCGCCGAAAAGCCGCTGATGGCCCGGGCGCAACCGCGCAAGCCGGCACCGTTCCTGCCCATGAGCCGCGCCGAGATGGATGCGCTCGGCTGGGACGCCTGCGACATCGTGCTGGTGACCGGGGATGCCTATGTCGACCATCCGAGCTTCGGCATGGCGATCATCGGCCGGCTACTGGAGGCGCAGGGTTTCCGGGTCGGGATCATCGCGCAGCCGGACTGGCATTCGGCCGAGCCGTTCAAGGCGCTCGGCAAGCCAAAGGTGTTCTTCGGCGTCACCGGCGGCAACATGGACTCCATGGTGAACCGCTACACCGCCGACCGCCGCCTGCGCCATGACGACGCCTATACGGCCGGCGGCGAGGGCGGCAAGCGGCCGGACCGCTGCACCGTCGTCTACGCCCAGCGCTGCCGCGAGGCGTTCAAGGATGTGCCGATCGTGCTCGGCGGCATCGAGGCCTCGCTGCGCCGGATCGCGCATTACGACTACTGGTCCGACAAGGTACGCCGCTCGGTGCTGGCCGACGCCAAGGCGGACCTGCTGCTCTACGGCAATGCCGAGCGTGCCGTCGTCGAGGTGGCGCAGCGCCTCGCCGCCGGCGAAGCGCCGCGCGCGCTCGACGACATCAGGGGCGTCGCGCTGTTCCGCAAGGTCCCCGCTGACTACACCGAGCTGCACGCCGACGATCTCGATTCCGCCGACGAAGGCGCGACGCGCCAGAAGGGCGCGACCGTGATCCGCCTGCCCGCGCTGGAGCAGGTCGAGCAGGACAGGGAAGCCTATGCCCGCGCCTCGCGCGTGCTGCACCGGGAGAGCAATCCCGGAAATGCGCGGCCGCTGGTGCAGCGCCATGGCGACCGCGACCTCTGGCTCAATCCGCCGCCGATCCCGCTGACCACCGAAGAGATGGACGCGGTCTACGATCTGCCCTATGCGCGCGCACCGCATCCGTCCTATGGCGAGGCGAGAATCCCCGCCTGGGAAATGATAAAATTCTCGGTGACGATCATGCGCGGCTGTTTCGGCGGCTGCACCTTCTGCTCGATCACCGAGCACGAGGGGCGCATCATCCAGAACCGGTCGGAAGGATCGATCCTGCGCGAGATCGAACGCATCCGCGACAAGACGCCGGGCTTCACCGGCGTGATCTCCGACATCGGCGGCCCCACCGCCAACATGTACCGGATGGCGTGCAAGGACCCGAAGGTCGAGGCGGCGTGCCGGCGGCCGTCCTGCGTCTTCCCCGAGATCTGCCCGAACCTCAACACCTCGCATGACGACCTGATCCGGCTCTATCGCAAGGTGCGCGAGACGAAAGGCATCAAGAAGGTGATGGTCGCCTCCGGGGTGCGCTACGACCTCGCGGTCGAGAGCCCCGAATACATCAAGGAGCTCGTCACCCATCACGTCGGCGGCTATCTGAAGATCGCGCCCGAACATACCGAGCGCGGCCCGCTCGACAAGATGATGAAGCCGGGCATCGGCGCCTACGACAAGTTCAAGCGGATGTTCGACGAAGCGGCCGAGCGCGCCGGCAAGAAATATTATCTGATCCCGTATTTCATCGCGGCGCATCCGGGCACGACCGACGAGGACATGATGAACCTCGCGCTGTGGCTCAAGAAGAACCGCTATCGCGCCGACCAGGTGCAGACCTTCCTGCCCTCGCCGATGGCGACCGCAACCGCGATGTACCACACCGGCGTCAACCCCTTGCGCGGCGTGCGCCACGGCGGCAGCGACAAGGTCGAGGCGATCAGGGGCCTGCGCCAGCGCCGCCTGCACAAGGCGTTCCTGCGCTACCACGACCCCGACAATTGGCCGGTGCTGCGCGAGGCCTTGATCGAGATGGGCCGCCGCGACCTGATCGGCTCGCAGCCCCACCAGCTCGTGCCGGCGCACCAGCCCCCCGGCACCGGCAAGGCTGCTGGCACGCGGCGGCCGGTGCGGCCGGGCGGCAAGACGCAGCGCTTCACCACCAAGGGCCTGCGGGTGATGAAGTAGCCGGAAGCGATCCGGCTCAGCCTCGCCCTCAAGACAAGAATCTCGAAAACAACCCCATGCACAGTAGACGGGGCTAGCGAGATCAATGGCTTAAGGCGCGTGCAAACGGGTTGATCGATCGAGCAGGGAAACGTTGCTTCGTCGGGCAAAACAGGAGCAGGATGGCATCATCGGGCGAATGGGATGGTGTCCTTTCCCACCGCTGCTCAGCACTGACGTTCCAGAGCCTCCCCACGTGACGCGCTGCCGCTTCGCGCGTGTCGCCGCGCCTGGCAGCGCGTCACGAGCAAGCCCCGTTGACCTCGACGCATGATGTAACATATAAAGTTACATGAAACGAGATTCCCGACTATCGGGCGTGCTGCACGTCCTGCTGCACATGGCGCAGCAGCCTGGGCCGTTCACGTCCGAGACGCTGGCGAAGGCCATGGACACCAACCCGGTGGTGATCCGGCGCGTCATGGCGGGGCTGCGCGAGCTTGACTACGTGCGCTCCGAGAAGGGGCATGGCGGCGGCTGGCGGCTGGCGTGCGACCTGTCGAAGGTGACGCTGCGCGACGTCTATGCCGCGCTCGGCAGCCCGTCGCTGCTGGCCATGGGCAACCGGACCGAGTCGCCGGGCTGCCTCGTCGAGCAGGCGGTCAATGCCGCGCTCGACCAGGCCTTTCACGATGCGGAGGCGCTGCTGCTGTTGCGCCTCGGTGAGGTGACGCTGGCCATGCTGAGCGAGGACCTGCGCAAGCGGCTCGGGTCTCGAAGGATCCACGACATCAGCGCGCATCGCGCGTGAATGGCGCCATTCACGGAGGACAACATCATGACCGATATTCAAGCTGCATTCTCGGATCCGCAGTTCGTGGCGAGATACACGGAGGGGCCGCGGCGGTTCGTCCCGGGATATGACGCCATGCAGTCCATGGCGGCGATCCTGCTGGCCGAGCGCGTCCCCAGCGATGCGCGGGTGCTCGTCCTCGGCGCCGGCGGCGGCCTGGAGCTCAAGGCCTTTGCGCAAGCGCACCCCGCCTGGAGCTTCGACGGCGTCGACCCGTCCGCGGCGATGCTGGCGCTGGCCGGACAGACCCTGGGAGAGCTCGCACCTCGTGCACGCTTTCATGAAGGCTATATCGACGATGCGCCGGAGGGACCGTTCGACGGGGCCACCTGCCTGCTGACCCTGCACTTCGTCGATGTCGCGGAGCGGCGCCGCATCGCCTCGGAGGTTCGCCGCCGGCTCAAGCCGGGCGCACCGTTCGTGATTGCGCATCTGAGCGCGCCCGATGGCGATGAGGAGCGCCCGCGATGGCTGTCGCGGTATTCTGCTTTCCTTGCTGCGTCCGGCGTCGAGCCCGAGCAGGCCGCGGCCGCGCGGGACACTGTCACCAATCATCTGGAGATCCTCGCGCCCGCGCAGGACGAGGCGATCCTGCGCGAGGCCGGCTTCTCCGACCCGACCCTGTTCTACACCGGCTTCGCCTTCCGCGGCTGGGTGGCCTATGCGTGAGGCATTCCCACGGCCGGGCATCATGCCGGAGCCGGATGCGCCACGGCGTGTGGACATGGTCCCCGCGAATTAGGCGGGCTTTGCCTTCAAGACCGGACACGGCAAGTTCGCCCCTGTGAATTGGCAAAGGGCCAGAGGCGGAAAGCCTTTTCGTCGGACGTCACTCACTCGTCCGTCATCGCATCCAATTTGGCTGTGCAGCTCTCTGCGATCAGTTCTGCGCCCTCGTGGCCTCGTTCAACACACTGATGATGGCCTTGATCGTACCTTCCGCAGCTGCGGCATTGTATGCGAGATGGTAGCCATGGAATACGCGGTTCGGCTCGTGGTCTTCAAAGCCGTGGTGCGCCCCCTTCCACAGCACCGACTTCACGGGGACCGAACGTTTGCTCTCGGCCATCTGGCCGCAGAGGACGGGACTGGTGGCCTCGTCCTTCTCTGCCAGGAAGAGGTGAACCGGAGCGTAGAACTCGACGCTCTTCATCAAGTAACAGGACGGCTGCATCGCGAATCCGCCCGCGAACATGTGCTCGTGAAGGTCGCCGATCGCACGGTTCATGATGATCAAAGACGTGGTCGCGCCGTTGCTCCGGCCGAGGACGTAAACCTGTTTGGGATTGGCGATTTTTTGCTCGATGAGCCAGTCCAGAGCCGCGTATGCATCGTCGGCCCGGCGCCGCGCCCAGGTCAGCTGGCTAGGGTCGGCGCAGACGCCGTCAGGCCCCAAGCCCCGGCTGGCGAAGCTGTCAAGCAGCAGAACACCGTAGCCCGCTCCGACCAATCTGCCGCCGTAGTCGCGTCCCCATTTCTTCTCGACCCGGCCGAACCCGTCGCAGCCGTGCAGCATGATCACGAAGGGGATCAAACCCTTGGCGCCTTTCGGGCGCATCATCTCGGCCTGCAGTTCGCCCTCGGCCTTCACCTTGCGCTTCTCCTCGACGGTGCCATCCATGAAGTTCTTCGACCGGCCGTCGATGTAGTCGTTGCCGGGAATCCAGGGAGAGGATTGCGCCGAGGCATGCCAAGGTATCTTGACCATCTCAGCATGTGCAGATGAGAACGAAAAAACAGCGGCCATTGAGAAAATAATATGCCTCATTGGAAATTGCGCCCTTGCTTCTCTGATTCGCATCAACACCATATCCGACTTATGGAGTGCTAAAGCGCGATACGATTAGGATGAATCGTCATCGCGCTTTAGGTTGTTGTTTAAGCATCATCTTTTCGGAAAACCGCTGCGCACTTTTCCGGATCATGCTTTAGGTTCGCTCGTTCGCGGCGCATGTGCGCATCGGGTCACAAGGTCAAAGCCAGCGCAGTCGCGCTTCTGCGATAGCAGACACTATGATTGGTTCGACCTGGTTCAGCTAAGGGCCAACAGGCGACATCTGGAAGCGGGGCTGGGGTGCCTACTTGAGGTCAATTTGGCTTAGCTGCTTGATCGCAAACTCCATCGCATAGATTCGAATGACGCTACCTGTCGAAGAGGTCTCAATCCGATAACAGCGCAGCAGATCTAGCGACACACCGAGCGGTTTCCAGCGGCCTCGAAGCGAAGTCAGATATGGATCATCTTGGATCGTTGAAGCCGCAGCAATTTGCTCTTTGGCGATGACGCCGAAATTCATCTCCGCTGTAAAGCCATAGCAGTTGCGAAATAACAATGCTGCTCGACCACCATCGGGCCAGACTACTTGTAGGCGAACCTCATCACACGCCCCGGGATCACGCCGATTGATTGTCAATTCTTGCAGCTCGGCATCGTGCCAAGGCAACGAATCAAAGGTGGTCGTGATGGTATTGGTCGGACACCTAGTCATGAAGAGACCCTAGCGCAGGTGGCAAATGTCTCCAATGGGTCAAAATCGGTCCTGCCATTGCTCGAATTGGAGGCAAGTACGTCTCCAATCGTCCGCAAGCGGACGTGGGATTGGAAGGGCTCCAGGCTGAAAATGACCAGCCTCACTAGCTGAGGAGGTCAAGATGACCATTACTTCAAATACCGTCTCCGCCGTCTCAAAGCACGTCCCTTGGAACAAGGGCAAGATCGTTGGTGCAAAGCCGCCGCTCCGTCCAAAGCATGTCTGGTCAATCCGAACCAAGCTCCAGGTCGAAGGCCGAATGCGCGATCTGGCACTGTTCAACGTCGCCATCGATAGCAAGCTGCGCGGCTGCGATGTCGTAGCCTTGAGAGTTGATGACCTTGCGCCGGGTGGATATTCGGCCGACCGCGCGACCGTCCGACAGAAGAAGACCGGCCGGCCAGTCAAATTTGAACTGACGGAATCGACCCGGCAGGCAATCGACGATTACGTGCGGGTTACGGGTAAGAAGTCCGGAGAATACCTGTTCACTGGCCGGCGGCTGAGTAGACATATGACGACCCGCCAGTATGCCCGTCTCCTATCCCGCTGGCTCGCCGACATAGGATTGGACCCGCACCTATTCGGCACGCATTCCCTTCGCCGCACCAAGGCGACTTTGATTTATCGCCGAACTGGCAACCTGCGAGCCGTACAGCTCCTTCTGGGGCACACCAAAATCGAGAGCACCGTTCGATATCTCGGCAGCGAGGTCGACGACGCCCTCGCGATAGCAGAACAAGTTGACGTCTGATTTCGGGGGCAGAGCAGACGCTCTCTGCGCTGCCCTCAAAGACGGCTCCGGGCCACTACCGGACCTCCCGCGATCCGACCTTTGGCAGTGCTGGCTCTCCGGGGGACGTGCCGGCGGGTCAATCCACGGACAAAAATGGGTATATAAGGGAGGCTGGAGGTCAGCACCATGGCTGCGTCGGGGCAGGACCGCATCGAACGCCGGCTTGCTGCCATACTGGCAGCTGATGTGGCTGGCTATAGCCTACTAACCGGGGTTGACGAAGAGGGCACCCACATCCAACTCCAGGCCCATCTGCGTGCTCTTGTCGATCCTAAGGTTGCGGAACACCGTGGTCGGGTCGTTAAGAACACCGGGGACGGAATGTTGGCGGAATTTGGTAGCGTAGTGGACGCGATGCGCTGCGCCCTCGATATCCAGCGAGGAATGGTCGAGCGCAATGGCGGGGTATCAGACGAGAAGCGCATCGAGTTTCGTATCGGCATCAATGTTGGCGACGTCATCATCGACCGAGGTGACATTTTCGGAGACGGGGTGAATGTCGCGGCTCGCCTGGAGGGATTGGCGAAGCCAGGCGGCATTTGTATCTCCGATGACGCGCATCGGCAGGTTCAGGGGAAGTTCGATGTTGCCTTCGAGGATGTAGGCGAACAGCAGCTGAAGAACATCCTGCGGCCAGTACGTGTTTTCCAGGCTGTCCTTGACGGGGCAATTCAGCCACACAAGCCAAAGGGACAGCCGCCCGATACGTTGGCGGATCAGCGTCGCCACCGGTGGAAAACGCGCCTAACGACAGTTGGTGCCGCAGTCGCAGTGATTGCCGGTGCTGCCGGTGCACCATGGTACTTCAGTGTTGTCCGCGCGCCTTACACGTCAGAGATGCCGGATAAGCAGGTAAACGAGCGCTTCTCCCTGGTCGTACTGCCCTTTGCCAACCTGTCCAGCGATGCAAGCCAAGATTATCTGGCGGACGTCATCAGCGACGAATTGACCACTGGGCTCTCGCGTTTTCGGAATGCCTTCGTCATCTCCCGGTCAACCGCGCTTACCTACAAGGGCAAGCCAATCAACGTGCGGCAGGTAGGCAAAGATCTTGGCGTGCGCTATGCGTTAGAAGGCAGCGTTCAGCCGAGTGGCGACCGGCTGCGTGTGCGTGCCCAACTTATTGAAACCGAAACTGATGCTCATCTTTGGGCTGACCAGTTCGACGAGAAACGCTCCGAGCTGCTGCAGATGCAAGATGACATCGTCATGCGCATCGGGTTCGCTATTGGTCTGAAGATAACTGAGGAGAAAGTCCGCAGGGCAAGAACTCGCGCTGCCAATCCAAATGCGGAAGACCTTGCCTGGCGCTGCACAGCTGCAATTATGCAATCGATTTGGACGTCAGAACGCGATTCTGCCTTTCGCTTGTGCGAACAAGCGCTCAATATCGATCCGAACAACGTTCGCGCGCTGTCGCTTCTGACATTTAAGTTCACCACGGGCTCGACCCGCTTCGGGGTGCCCGATTCAGCTGATGTTCGCCGCGCCGACGAACTGGCCTCCTTAGCCGTAAAGATCGACCCGGATTACCACATCGCTCACACTGCTAAAGGCGAGGCGCTATTGGCGGCGGGGCGGTATCCAGAGGCGATAGAATCTTATCGGCGAGCCCTGATGTTAGCCCCAAGTACCGTTCAGCATGGATTGCCCTTGGCCTACGCGTATATCGCTGAGTCAGAAAAGGCCATTGCCTATGTGGACAAGGCGATGCAGCTCAGTCCGCATAATCCGGTACAAGAGCCAGTACTGTATTTCGCCAAGGCCATCGCATTGGGCCAGTTACAGGACTATGAACAGGCGCTTGTGTGGATTGAGCGGGCCGAAGCTTCTGCCCCCGAATTTCTACTCGCGGGATTGGTTCGGTCTGTGCTGCTTGCACTCGCCGGTCGAGAGGACGAGGCGCACGCAACTATGCAGAGGTATTTAGCGAACGACAAAGCTCCCTTCCGAACGATATCTGAATTGCGATCTCGATCGGAGGGTGTCCCGTTGCTGTCTTGGAGTCCGCGCTATTTTATTTGGGTGAAAAATTTCAGAGATGGCCTTCGGAAAGCTGGGCTGCCAGAGTAAGCAGGGCCGTTTGCTGGGCCCACGAGTTCATCGCAACAGCTGCACACTGCATGTCTCTTATGGGTCAATCGCGACGCTCGTGCCGGGTTTAAAGTTAGGTCCGGTCTACCCCTGACCACCGACATATCCTTGGCCGTGACCTGCGGCAGCAATGGGCCAAATCCGGACGTTCACACTAAGTGCGGACGCGCGTGCAGGAATGGTTGATGCAGTGAGTAGAGGTCCACGAAATGTCTGGAGCACAGTTCGATCGGAACGATTGGTTGACCGGGTTTTGCGGGCCCGATGCTACGATCGACCGGCGACGCGATAGACTCGTGCATTGCCCTCGACGCCGCGCAGCGGCGCCTCGAACTCCTCGACATCCCGGCCCGCCAACAGCCCACGAACACCGGCGGCTGTGTAGAGTGCTTCCGTCAGACAGACTTCGCCGGCATCCGCGAACGATTGCACCCGTGCGGCAATGTTCACCGTCTGGCCGAAGTAGTCGAGATTCTCGTTGAGGGTCACGGCAATGGACGGTCCGCAGTGTGCGCCCATCTTGAGGATGATCGCGGGCTGGCCGTGCTCTCGGTTGAACCGGCCGATTTCCTGCAATATGTGGAGCGCCGCCGCCACGGCGTCAACCGGCCGGGAGAACGCTGCCATTACGGCGTCACCGATGGTTTTCACGATTGCACCGGCATGCTTATGAGCAACTGCGTCGAGCAGCGAGAAGTGTTCCCGTACCAGCGCATAGGCATTAAGATCTCCGAGATGCTCGTAGAGCGCGGTCGAGCCCTTTAAATCGGTGAACAGGAGGGTCACCTGTCGAATGCCGAGGCCTTCCTCCTCGTCCACGCGCTCGGAGCGGAAGAGCTTGCGGAAGGTCTGCCGCGTCAACAGCATGCCGCCGGACACGTAAGGATCGAACTCAAGAGTCGGCTTCTCCGGCATGGTCACGATCTCTGGCGGCCAGTTGATCAGGAGTAGCGAGCCGCGCTTGGGGCCGATGTTGCTGATCTCAAAGACTCCACGCCCCGACGGCACGGCCGAAAGAGCGGACGTGAAACGCTGCCCATCATAGGTGACGCGAACGATCGTCGGCGTGTTGGGCGCCGGCCCGGCAGCAGCTGACTCCACGACCGGCAGCATGAAGCCAGCCTGGGTCTGGACGTTAACGCCCGAGAGGGCGCCGGGCCCAATCTCGGCATGCAGCGTCGTCGTCACGCCGGGTGGCAGATATGTCATGCCGCGCACGAGGGTGCGCAGAACATCAACAAACCGGGTTTGTCCGCCGGGTAGCCGCCCGGTGTCGGCGAATTTCAGCTTCCAGTGCAGGTCTTCAATCGAGAGGTTGTCAACGTCATGCAACGCGAGGCGCCGGACTTGCGGCGAGACGGAGAAAGAAGCCTCGATAAAGTCGTCAAGGTCCGTCTGACCGTCGATATCGCATAGGCCGCAGACGAAATGGCTTCGGAGCGCACGGAGCTTGCCGAAGCTTTCCAGCACCAGGCCCGAATGGGGACATAGAATGTCCCAATGCAAGTCTACCAGCCCGGCGCGAGCGGCGTGGAGGAACAGATCGATCGACTCCGGCTCGGCTACACCGCGATCACGAGCAAAGGCCAGGGGATTGGCGCGGTAGACACTGACCTCGTCGCCGCTGCGGATCAGCGTTTCGAACTTGGAGATGACGCGCGGGCTCCAGGCACGGGCCTGCTCGATCTGGGTCATCTTGGCTTCAAGAAGCCGTTCGTCAATGGATGTCATCGCCAGCTCCTGACGGTAACAATCTATGTGCTTCGCCGGTCATTCAGGCCATCAGCCGCCGGGCTACTAATTATAACACACAATGGCAGCACTTCCTGCTGACCAATCCCGCCATGTCGCATATGGGTCACAAGCGGCGGTCGAATGATCGCTGATGAGAAGTCCGGACTGCCTCAGTACCAGACCAGCCGCAGGCGACGAAGTCGGTAGGCTTAGGGCCAGAAGCCGCCGTCCAACTTTTCAATCAAATTTTGGATTGCTGAGCGGATACAACCTTAATCCTGAGTAGGGTAAAAGGATTGGGTCTTCTATCGGGGAAGCTTGATGACGCTCTTCCAAGGACTAATGGTTCTCTGTGGGATCGCTTTGCTAACCATCATCTTTGTAGGGTTCGTCAAAGGCGACAGCGTTAAGCCCGACGACACCCCGGAGAGGTTTCCCGGCGGAGGTCCCGGGGGCGATTTTCGAACTAAGCGCTCCTAGCGACAAACGTCGAGCAAAGTCAGCTCTGGGGCGGACTGAACTCAGGCTGAGCTAATTGGCACGCTTGCTCCGGTCGAGGCGCGACTTACCATGTTTGTCCGGTTTGTCGTCGGCACTGACGGTGAGAACCACCGCTGGCTGACAGGTATCATCACTGAGGCGCGGCTCCTTCGCGACCGCGGACAACTCGCCCCCTATCAGACGGCTTGGCTTGAGGATACCTACGCTTGGCTAAACGACCATCTCCCTTGTCCGCCATTCTCGACGAGCAACTGGGGACCGGAAGCAGTTTCTTGGTTTAAGGACACGGCCGAGCCATCGATCAAAAAGATGTGGGAAATCGCGACACTCCTTGAGGATCACGGAACCGCAGTGCGCCTGCTCAGATCGAAGAACCCCGGAAAGGTTGTCTATGAGGACGACTTCCAGATCGTGGTTCAGGAGTGGAAGCGTCTCTAGACCGAGACCAACGTCCGCTCCGGGTCGATTGCGTCGATCCCGTTTGACATTGACCGGCTGACTCCGAGGAGCCGACGCCAAAGCAAGAAAGATATCCGATGCCAAGGACCACGGGCTGAAGGCTCATTCAATGACCTGATCCGCCTGGATCAGCACGGTCTCAGGCACTTTCAAGCCCAGTGCTCTTGCGGTTCGAAGATTGATCTTGAAGTGAAACGTGCTTGGCTGCTCGACAGGTATGTCCGCAGGCGATGTGCCCTTGAAGATCTTGTCGACATAGGAGGCGGCTTTGACGAACAAGTCCAGGACGTCCGGCCCATAACTCATCAATCCGCCGAGCTGAACGTAGGTATCGACCTGGTATATCGCGGGCATTTCGAGCTGTTGGGCCAGTTGCGGCACGAGAGGACGGGGCGGATCGGCAAGAACATACACGGCCTCGCAGCCGGCCGACTTCATCGCAGCGAAAGCGGCGGGAAGGTCCGCCGGAGTCGGGGCAGCAAACTGCTCCGCGGCGATGCCGATGCTCTTCGCGCCCTGTTTCGCAACCTCGAACAGCGACCGGTGCGTGGGATTGGCAGACGTCAGAACCGCGATCTTCTTTGCATTCGGGAGAACGAGATGCATGAAATCCAGGGTCTTTGCCGTCAAGTCACCGTACATGTTGGCCAGGCCCGTGATGTTGCCGCCCGGATGGGCGAAGCTCTCTATGAAACCCGAGCCAACCGGATCGGTCGCAGGACACATGACGATCGGGATGCTTGCGGTGGCTTCCTTCGCAGCAGCAATGGCCGGTGTAGCCTCTGCGACGACAACGTCGGGTCTTCCTGCGACGAGATCCTTGGCCAGCCCCGGCAGGACGGAGTAATCGCCTTTAGCCTCTCGAATATCGAGAAGAAGCGTCTTTCCCTCTTCATATCCCAGGCCTTGCAGAGCTTTCCGCAATACCGGGATGCTGCGCGTTCCAGAGCCCGAGCCCAAATATCCCAACCGCCAAACGCGAGGCTTGTCGGCGCGGGCTGCGCCAGAGCCGAAGACAATCGCCAGTCCGCAAAGGAAAAAATGACGCCGCAGCATCGCTGAAACTCCGGGCCGTCACTGAAACATCCAGTATCCATCAATCTCGCAGGCGGAAGATGAGCCTGCAAGGTCTCTGCCCCGGGTCGTTTGCGTCGATTTACGTTCGTTACCCGCCATGCCCGATCTCGTCATGACTGCTGACATACCGGACGCCATCATGGGCACGAGTCCCGTGGCGCATGTCGGCCTGGGTCATTCGGACTTCTGCATCAATGGGCCGAGGCAGGGCCCTCGACAATCTTCCAGTAGGAGTCCTTGCGGATCACCTCGCCCGCGCGAAAGGTGTAAAAGTCGCATCCTCGGACCTCGATCGCCTTTCCTTCGCGGGTGGTGCCCGTGAGTGTCCACTTTGAAATGCCCGTGTTTGCCGGCGCGTCCACAAAGTGTTCGGCGTCGCCGTAGTGAACGTCCGGCACGCCTTCAAAGCGCGTCGCGAGCCCGTCTCGCACCTTGCGTTTCCCCTCGAAGCGCGAGCCCCATGGATCGGCGCCCCTCGGCATCTCCAGGACGCAATCGTCAGCAAAGAAGTCCATGATGGCATCCAGATCGTGCGCGTTGAACGCTTCGCACAACGCCGTCAGTTTCGATCGAATGTCCATCCTTCCCTCCCTCATCTCGACGTGGGTACAATAGCATAACGACACACGCGAGCTGGATCGATCATTCGTCTGATCGATGTCGCCTTCGGGTCAACCGCAGCTCCCGGCCAATCTGTCGGTATCCGACTTCCCTCAAGCGGCACGTATGATCACGTATGACGATGGCTCTCGTGGTGTCCGGCCCGGCCTGCTCTCGGAAGCCGCGTGAGCGGCGTGCAGTCTGCGTCAACGGAGAGCCTCACCGACGTTAACCCTGTCGGCAAATGATTGGCCGGAAGCCGGCCGCCGGCCGACAGATTGCCTCATTGGCGCGGAGAATTTTCAGCGGCGCTAACCTGGGTTAGAGGCGCGTTATGCTGAGAATGGCGTTGTTGGGTCTCCTCATCCTGTTGAGTGTGGGAATGCTGTCGGCAATGGAACTGAACGCTCCACCGCGTCGCGCAATCGCGGTCGTCCAGCCGCTTGCCCAGCAGAACGCCGGCATCTCCGATTCACATGACGCGTTGCCGAAGGCCGATCGCCTCGAGGTTGCCGTTGCGGCCAGCGCGATGCCGATGCAGGCTGCGTCGGTCGAAAGCCCCGCTGCTCCGCAAGACATCCATATCGGTTCGTCCGCGCCGGCGCCGATCGTCCGTCCTCGGCACAATCCGAAGACGATCGCGACCGCCAAACGTCCCAAGCCGAAGCCAAAGGCGCCCGTTGTCAAGCGAGCCGCCAATGTTCAGCGTGCAAAGGCCGGCAGCGAGGGCGAGCCCTGTCGGCTCAAGGCGTTCGGCGGCTTGCTCAAGGCATTGAATTTGACCGGTTGCGAAATCTGAGGGCGCGCCTGGGCATGGCGGATCGAAGTCGAACGATCTGACTTCGCGGTGCACTGCGCTTGCGGGCACGCGCCTTGCGCCATCTTTCCCCTGGCCGGCGTCTCGCAAATTTTTCCGATCATCCCTATGTTGCCCGCATGAAGAAGATCGGATTTCTGTCCTTCGGGCACTGGACGCCCTCGCCGCAATCGCAGACCCGCTCTGCTCGCGACACGCTGCTGCAATCGATCGAGCTGGCGGTTGCGGCCGAGCAGCTGGGGGCCGACGGCGCCTATTTCCGCGTGCATCATTTCGCGCGGCAGCTGGCCTCGCCCTTCCCGCTGCTCGCGGCGGTCGGTGCCAGGACCAGCACGATCGAGATCGGCACGGCCGTGATCGACATGCGCTACGAGAACCCGCTCTACATGGTGGAGGACGCAGGCAGCGCCGATCTCATCGCCGGTGGCCGGCTCCAGCTCGGCATCAGCCGCGGCTCGCCGGAACAGGTGATCGACGGCTGGCGCTATTTTGGCTATCGCCCGGCCGAGGGCCAGAGCGATGCCGACATGGGGCGGCGTCATGCCGAAGTCTTCCTCGACCTCTTGCGCGGCGAAGGTTTTGCCGAGCCCAATCCGCAGCCGATGTTTCCGAACCCGCCGGGGCTGCTGCGCCTGGAGCCGCATGCGCAGGGCCTGCGCGAACGGATCTGGTGGGGCGCCGGCTCGAACGCCACCGCCGTGTGGGCCGCACAGCTCGGCATGAACCTGCAGAGCTCGACGCTGAAGAACGACGAGACCGGCGAAGCTTTCCACGTGCAGCAGGCCGTGCAAATCCGGAGCTATCGCGCGGCGTGGAAGGAAGCCGGCCACACCCGCGAGCCCCGCGTGTCCGTCAGCCGCAGCATTTTTGCGCTGATCGATGATCGCGACCGTGCCTATTTCGGCGGGGAGCGCGGAGGCGAGGACCAGATCGGCTTCATCGATCCGCGCACGCGCGCGATCTTCGGCCGGAGTTATGCCGCCGAACCCGACGTGCTGATCGAGCAACTCAAGCAGGACGAGGCGATCGCGGAGGCGGACACGCTGCTGCTGACGATTCCGAACCAGCTCGGCGTCGAATATTGCGCGCATGCGATCGAGGCGATTTTGATCCACGTCGCGCCGGCGCTGGGGTGGCGGTAAGGAAGAAAGGACCTGATCACACACCATCGAACCGGCTTGATCCGGCGGACGCATTTTCCGCTCCGCCAGTTGAGCACTCCGAAATAAAACGGGAAAAAGTGGCAAACGTTCCGTGTTCCGCGGAACGGCCGGGCTGATGACGAGTTCATCGCAGCGCCGCATCCAGCGGCGAGGGAAATGCGATGAAGAAGCTCATGCTGATTTCAACCGCCGCTCTGCTCGTCTCGACGAGCGCGATGGCGCAAACCACCGTGACCACGACGACCGGTGCGGGGCACGGCGCTGCCGTGCAGATCGAACCGGAGTATCGCACCAAGATCCGGACCTACGTCACCGAGCGCAAGATCCGCCCGGTCGAAACGCGCGAGAAGATCGTCGTCGGCTCAGCCGTGCCGCGCGAGGTCGAGCTTGCGACCGTTCCGAGCGACTGGGGGCCCTCGCTCACCAAGTACCGCTATGTCTATTCGGGCGACCGCGTGATGCTGGTCGATCCCCAGACCCGCATGGTCGTCCAAGAGGTGGACTGACTCCATGCCAGGGCGGGCCGTTCATTGCGGCCCGTCTGCGCAACGGCTTTCGGTCCACTTCGCGGTAACCTCTGATGCCCATCATTCGATATTTCGTGTTTGCAGGCGCGTTCGCCGTGGCCCTGCTGTTTGCGCTCGATCGAACTCTTCCGCCGCTTGCGACGCCGTCGGCGGGACCAGGTGTCGACCGAACGGTCATTCGTATCCGCTCCGCACGCACCCTGCCCGAGAAGATCGTCCTGGACACGTCCACCAGCATCGCCGCTGCGACAGCGTCGCCGCTGATCGCCGGCGAGGCGCCCCACCGTTCCGCGCGCGATGCATTGGCGATGGCCGGAACACCATAGGCGGGCAGCCGCCAGGGCGCGCAGCAAATGAACGCTCAATGAACGATCGACACGAGCGCCGCCGCGTTGCGCGTTGCGGAATTGCATGAAGCAGCAGTCGCGCATCAACACGTCGGTGAAGAGGAACGTTTCCGCGATCGCCACTTTATCCCAAGCCTGATTGGCGCTTTGTTTTTGGAAACCCACTGGAGGAAACCGATATGAGAATCCTGAAGCTTTCTGCGGCTGCGGCCGCGCTGTTGGCCGGCACGGCACTCGCCGTTGCGCAATCGAGCTCGACGGTCGGCACCGGCGGTTCGTCGGCCGGCGGCGGCACCAGCAACTCGACCGTCGGCACCGGCGGCTCCTCGGCTGGCGGCAGTGGCTCAGGCTCTGCCTCGACGCTCGGCACCGGCGGCTCGTCGGCCGGCGGCGGCACCAGCAGTTCGACGGTCGGCACCGGAGGCTCCGCAGCGGATAGCGGATCCGGCAGCGGCTCGGCTTCGACACTCGGCACCGGTGGATCCTCGGCCGGCGACGGCAAGAGCTCGTCCAGCGTCGGCACCGGCGGCTCTGCGGCGGGCTCCGGCTCGAACTCCGCGTCGACGGTGGGCACCGGCGGCTCGTCGGCGGGTGACGACAAGAGCGGCTCAACCGTCGGCGCCGCCGGCTCATCCGCCGGTCATGCCAGCGACAGAGGCATGGAGAAGGGCAAGGGCCATAACAAGGACGAGATGAAGAAGAGCAAGGACTAATGCCTGGACCAGGAGCGGCAGCGATGCCGCTCCTTCGTCTTTGTTGGAGGAGAACGCGCATGAACAGATCGATCATTGCGATCGCAGCGCTGGCCCTGCTGGGCAGCGCGGCTCAGGGAGCAACCATGGAAAGGACCGGCAAGACCGCATCCGGCGAAACCTGCAAGGTCACGGTCGAGAAGCATGCAGACGGCAGCATCACCGCGGCCGGCTCGTCGCATTCGGGCACAACCGGATCCACCTCGTCGAGCGGCGCCCTGTCGAGCTCGAGCTCGGCTGGCGGATCATCGGTGAATGTGCAGGCAGGCGGCGGCAGCGTATCGAGCTCCTCGTCGACGGCGGGTGGGCCCGGTTCCACCAGCGCCAGCACCATCACCGTCAACGGCTGCACGATTTCGACCTCGTCACCCTAGCTTCGTGGAGGATTGGACATGAGAACTCTGCTCACGACCGCGGCGGTCGCGCTTCTCGTCGCCGCCGCTTCACCCGCTCTTGCGCAAAAGAACATAACCGGCGGCAGCGGCGGCTCGGCAGCAGCCGGCGGCACTTCGGCTTCGACTGTCGGCACGGGTGGCACGTCCTCCTCGCCGTCCGGAAGCACCGGTTCGTCGATCGCGGCCGGCGGCAGCGCTGCAGCGGCCAGCGGCAAGGCACAGACCGGCGTCAGCATGAACAAGGGCAACGGGCCGGTCATGAACTCCAACGCTCGGGCGCAAGCTCATGACGGCGGCACGTTCAGCCGTTCGCACACGCGTACCAAGGTCAAAGCCGGTGAAGAGGTCGGCTCGACCACCAAGACGATGTCGCATGTGCCCGGGTCGAAGCCGACCATGTCGAAGACGACAACGACGGCGCGCTAGGGCCTCATGCCATCCTTCGAGACGCCCGCTTTGGCGGGCTCCTCAGGATGAGGGCGGAGTGCGCGACAGCAGTATTAACGGGCACTGCGCTATTGGCCTCATCCTGAGGAGGCGCGTCAGCACCGTCTCGAAGGACGAGGCGTGCAGGCAGGCCGCCACAAGTCGTACGAGATAGCCGGCCTGCCTGGGCAGCTTTTCGGTCTCATGACTGCTTCAGCCACCATGCAGGCTGCGGCTGATCCGGGTGACGACGGCGTCCCACCGCTGCTTTTGGCTGGCTGGATAATTGATCAGAACGCAGTGCACGAACCGCTGCAAGAAATTGCAGCGGTTATACCAGATCTTGTCGCGCTTGGTGCTCGACACAACGAAGAAGGTCGGCGTGACACGTTTGTAAATGATTCCTTGAGGTGGATTCTTCTCGGCGAGGAATTCGGCCGGCGAGAGACCTTGCTGGTTCTCGACGGCCTGCACAGTGAGGTCGGCACTGCCGTCGTAGCTGCGAAACTGCTGTCCATACCCGTCGGGCTTGCCGGCGGGCTCTGTAAAGATCGAGGCGGGAATGTCGACTGAAGTCCCGGAGTCCGGGATGCGGTAGGTCCTCCAGCCGCTTGCCAAGGCAGCCGAAGATGTCGCGCAGAGCGCGATGATGGCGGCAACCAGTATCTTCATGTCGGTCTCATCACTTGCGCGGAGCCAATTGCAGCTCCATCAGGGCGATCCGTTGCAGATCCGCGACGTTGCGTTCGCCCGCGCCGGCGGTCCGCAGAATGGACTCGGCGAGCACGTTGACATGAGATGCATGCACCGGCTCCGGCAAGCTGGCAACCGCTGCCTCCAGGGCGCTCGTCATGATGTCGATCACCTCGGGGGAAAATTCGGCGTTGGAAAAGTTCTTCATCGTGTGCGCCGTCCGCTGGATGCGGACCATTGGCTCAACGCCGGGAAAAAATGGAAGTTCCTTTGAAGGTGCGAGGCCCGGCGCAATTGTCCAAGTCGACTGGCGGGCCCAATGAGACCGATAGCAACATCGCGCGGCCGGCCGACGACGGCCCAGGCGTGGCGCGGTTAAACCGCAAGACCCAGTGCGTCCCCCTCGGGGCGAGGCGCCACCGAACCGGCGGGCACATGATTGACGACGAGGCCGGTCGGCACGGCCGCATATGCCGACAGCGCCGCGGTCACCCGGCGCATCGCCGCCGAACCGAGCTCGCCGGCGCGCGCCACCAGGACGATCAGATCCGCATGCGCGGCCAGGGCGATGGCGTCGGGCTGCAAGGCGAGATTGCCGGCGTGGACGATGATCAGATCGAACTCCGAACGAATATCATCCTCGGGCCTCGCATCGGCCTTTCGGCCGGCACTGAGGAGCTCGTCGATCGACTGAAGTCCCGCCGTGGTCGAGCCGTCGCGCCATTCGGTCACCGGCGGCTGGTGACTTGCGAATTCCGGCTGGAGCCGGATCAGCACGCTCATCAGGCCCCGATTCACGGCGGCGCGATTGAGGGAGCGCGCAATCGTGTTGCCGCCGGCACTCTTGCCGACCGACAGCACCAGCGCGACCTTGCAGCCGCGCACCGGCACACCGTCGATGTGTTCGAGCAGCGGCCGCAAATGGGTGCCGAGATCGAGCTCGGCCGAGGTGGCAACCGGTTTTTGCCAGACGGTGCTGGGCCCGGCTCCGGATGCAAGCTCGGGGATGCGGGCCCAGACAGGAAGGCTGGGCATCGACTCGGCCCGAGGGGCGGCGGGCGGTGGCTGGACTTGCCGGTTGGGCGCCTCTTCCGCGTTCACAGATGCTGGCGCCTGAACGGACCCGGGCTTGTCGGCGGACGCGCTCGTCGTCACCGCAACGGCGGCGGTCGACGTCAACAGCGAGCCGATCGCCAGCGCCGCGAGCAGCAAGGCGAGCGGCGGACGCGTCGAGCGCAGCGGCGGAATGGCGATCGAGGCGATCTTGGTCTGGGACGCCTGCAGCTGGCGCTGCTCGTTGGTCGTCTTGAACCTCGACAGGAACTGCTCGTAGATGTTCCTGTTGGCGTCGGCATCGCGCTGCAGCTCCTGCAGCTTCACCAGCGCCTGGCCGTCGACCAGCATCTTGGTCTCGACCGCCTTGAGCTGCTTTTCCAGTGCGTTCTGCTGCTCCAGCTGGGCCTCGTATTCGGACTTGGCGGTGTCGATGTTCTTCTTCCGCTCGATCTCGATCTGCCGGTTGATGTCCGCCAGCTGGCTGTAGGAGATCGCGAGGTCGGGATGGCGGTCGCCATACACCGCCTTCTTCTGCGCAATCTGGTCGTTCAGGGCCGAGCGCTGCGCGCGCAGCATGCTCAGGAGATCCTGCTTCACCGGCCCTTCGACATTGGCCTTGAGATCGCGTTGCACCTGCTCGTAGCGCGCCTTGGCTTCCTCGGTGCGAAGACGTGCGGCGGAGACCTGCTGATTGAGATCGGTCACCCGCAATTGCTGGGTGGTCGAATCCTTGCCGGCATTGAGGATCTTGTGCTCGAGCCGGAAGGCCGCGACGGCGTCTTCCGACGCGCGCAGGCGCTCGTTCAACGTCTTCAGCCGGTCCTTGAGCCAGTCGGCGGCCTCGTCCGTCGCCTCGGTACGAACGCGGCCCTGGCTCGCAACGAACGCCTCGGCGATGGCATTGGCGTAGTAAGCGGCCCGCTCGGGGCGGTTCGAGGTGAAGGACATCGCAATGACGTAGGTGAGCCCGCGGCGGGTGATCTCGAGGCGGTTGCGGAATCTTTCGAGCAGGCGCGTCATGTCGGTATACCCGCCCGAGATGTCCTCGTCGTCCGCGATCTTGAGCTGCTCGATCAGGGGGCGGAGAAAGCCGTCGGATTTGGCGATCTCGATCTGGCTCTGCAGCGCCGCGGCGTCCTGGCCGATGCCCGGCAAGACGTCCTGCTCCGTGGTGACGCGCAGCTCCCGGGGATCGAGCACGACCAGGGCCGTCGCGGCATACCGGACCGGCAGCACCATCAGAGCGATGATACCGAGGGCGAACAGCGCCAGCGCCAGCGTCAGAATGCGCCGGCCGTTCTCGCGCAGGAAAGAAAGCGAACCGGAGACCGTCAGCGATCCCCCGATCAGGGCCGGCCCGGTGCCGTCAGGCTTCACTCTCGCAGCCCGCGGCGCTTCCCACGAAGCCGCTTGCTCCGTCGGGGCGATGCTTCGCGGAGATGCGCGGCTGCCGAACGCCATGGGTTGGACTCGAAATCAACTGACTGTCATAGCTCAGAGGCTTGCTGCACCGTAAATATCCATGGTTAACCGGCGGTTACGGCGCACCGCGCGAAACCATCATGGCACGCGGCTCGGCCATGCCGGCGGCGACGGCGCCTTGGCTTTGGCCGGAGGCTCGAGCTCGACATGGCCAAGCAGGCAGGACCGCAGGGTCTCGATCTCCGGACAATCGGCGGTGCCCAGCGGGCCGATCAGGAAGCCGCTGTCCAGAGGCTCGCACCTGTAGCCCGGGCAACGCTGCACCCGGTCCGCGATCACGACATCGACCTTGCCTTCGAGCAGCTCGTGCAGTCCGGCCGGCTGGCTGATGCGAATGGCGAGTTGTGGCTGGGCCCGGCGGAACCATGAAAGGCGCGCCCGCAACCCATCGACGGCAAAGCTCGCATGAAGCCCGATATGCAGCAGGCTCGTGATTCCCTCAGGCTTCAGCTCGGCAGTGGCCTCGGCGAGGCAACGAAACGCCTGACGCACGCGGGCCAGATAGGTTTCGCCGCCAGATGTCAGAATGACCTGCCGTGTCCGTCGCTCGAACAGCTGCACGCCCAGCCGCTCCTCCAGCAGGCGGACTTGCTGGCTGACGGCACCGGCCGTGACGTGCAGCTCGTGGGCGGCCTGCTTGAAGCTGAGATGGCGCGCGGCGGCCTCGAAGGCGCGCAGGGCATTGAGTGGCGGCAGCAGATACGTCATGGCCGGCTCCAGGCGATGCGGGACGCTCGGGAAGATGCATGAGTTTCGTTCGCTGGACAAAAGAGAAATCCTGCTTTGTCGCCGGTGACGGCGGGCGACCCCGGGGCCGATCTCAATGCAGCCCGAGGAAACCTGCCGCAGTGCCACCTGACATGCCGTCGATCGAGACTCCCTATTCCTGGATTCGTCTTTTCGTCTCTATCATCCTCAGCACACTGGGCTGCGTCGGGATGTGGTCACTGGTCGTGGCCTTGCCGGCGGTGCAGGCCGACTTCGATGCGCCTCGCGCCGAGGCGACCTTGCCCTACACGCTCGCCATCATCGGCTTCATGATCGGCGGCATCATCGTCGGCCGCCTGGCGGATCGCTTCGGCATCCTGCCGCCCCTGGCCGGCGGCACGATCCTGATGAGCCTCGGCTACATCCTTTCCGCCTCCGCTCCGAACCTGTTCGTCTTCGCGATCATCTGCGGCGTCACGATCGGCCTCGGCGGCGCAGCGAGCTTCGCGCCCCTGGTGGCCGACACCTCACTGTGGTTCGACAGGCACCGCGGCCTCGCCGTTTCCCTGGCGACGGCCGGCAGCTCCCTGGCCGGTGTGGTCTGGCCGCCCATCGTCCAGCACGCCATCGCCGCACACGGCTGGCGGCAGACCCATGTCGGCATCGGCCTGCTCTGCCTCGCAACGATGCTGCCGCTCTCCCTGGCTCTGCTGCGCCGGCCAATCTTGCAGAAGGCGACGCCCGCAGCAGCGAGCCCCGGTGACACGATGCGAGCCATAGGCCTGTCTCCCGGCGCCACCCAGGGCCTGCTCGCCCTCGCCGGGATGTGCTGCTGCGTCGCCATGTCGATGCCGCAGGTGCACCTGGTCGTCTATTGCGGCGACCTTGGCTACGGCGCTGCGCGCGGCGCCGAGATGCTGGCGATCATGCTCGGCTTTGGCGTGGCGAGCCGCCTGATCTTCGGCTGGGTGTTGAACCTCATCGGCGGTCTGCCGACCTTGCTGCTGGGCTCGGCAATGCAGGCCATTGCCCTCGCGCTTTATCTGCCGTTCAACGGGCTGGTCTCACTCTATGTCGTTTCCGCTGTTTTCGGTCTGGCGCAGGGTGGCATCGTGCCGAGCTATGCAGTGATCATCCGTGAGCTGTTCCCGGCACAAGAGGCCGGCTTTCGCGTCAGCCTCGCCATCTCGGTCACCCTCGCCGGCATGGCGCTGGGAAGCTGGATGGCCGGCGCGATCTACGACCGGACCGGCTCCTACGCTCCGGCGCTGATCAATGGCATCGCCTGGAATATCGCGAACATGACGATCGCAGCCTGGCTGCTGCGGCGCCAGCGCCAGCGTACCGTCCGCGTCTGCGCGGCGAGCGCCGCGCTCAGCTGATGTTCAGCAGGATCCGTCCCGACGTGCCGCTGCGCATCAAATCGAGTGCGTCGTTGATGTCGTCGAGCGCGAACTCGTGGGTCACGATGCCGCGGTAGCTCACCTTGCCGGCATCGCTGAGGCGGACCAGGCGCGGGATGTCGCGCGCGGGCTGGCATTGCCCGCCTTCCGAGCCCTTCAGCACCTTCTCGAAGTGCAGCGGCAGCGTATAGATCTCGGCCTTCTCGCGGGGGACGCCGACCAGGATGCAGCGGCCTTTCTTCGCCGTGATCTCGTAGGCGAGCTCGATCAGATTCTTGACGCCGGTGGTCTCGACGACCTTGTCGGGTCCGTCGGCGCCGGTGATGGACCGCACCTCGGCGGCCACATCCTTGAGCGCTTCGGAGTTGATGGTGTGGGTGGCCCCGAACTGCCGGGCCATTTCGAGCTTGTTGTCGAGGCGGTCGATCGCGATGACCGGCCAGGCGCCGACCATCGCGGCGAATTGCACGATGTTCAATCCGACGCCGCCGACGCCGAACACGACGACCGCTTCGCCGATGGCGATCTGCGCGTCGTTGTTGACGACGCCGAGCGCGGTCGTCACGGCGCAGCCGAGCAGCGGCGCGCTGGTGCGATCGATCGTTTCAGGAACGGGCGTGACGCGGTTCTCCGACACCACGGCATATTCATTGAAGGTGGTGACCCAGCCCGCATTGAGGCGCTTGCCGCGCCAGGAATAGACCGGCGTGTTGGACTGGATGCCCTTGCCCGGCCGCCAATGCATGACGACGGTGTCGCCCTGCTTGCAGGAGACGACGCCGGGTCCGGTCTCGACGATGGTTGCCAGCGCTTCGTGCCCCAGAAGGTGCGGCAGGAACTTGTCGACCCCCTTGACGGCGTCGATCTCGTTGATCTGCGCGCCGCAGATGCTCGAGGTGTGCACGTGGGCAAGCACCTGCCCGTGTTCGAGTGTATCAGGCAAGGTGAACTCATCGACGATCAGCGGCTTGCCGGATTCGACGAGAATGGCCGCCTTGGCAGTCTTGATATCCATCAGCAGCGCCCGGTCACTCGAAATAGATGAATTCGTAGTCGCCGGTGTAACCGAGCTTGCCGTACAGCCAGATCCATTCCGATGTGTGCAGGATGGACTCCGCCGTCAGCGCCCAGCATTCGAGGTTGTGCATTTCGGCGACGGTCCGGTAGCCCTCGACCATGATGTATTTGTTCTTGCCGACCCGCTCGATCTCCTTGACCGCCGCCTCGAGCTCATACAGCCTGAGATTGTGCAGGGTGCCGAGCGAGATGACGAGATCGAAGCTGTCGTCGCCATAAGGATAGACGTCCTGGGCACGATAGTTGAAGAGGTACGGTTTCACCTGCTCGTGCGAATGTTCGAGGCCGTGCCTGGAGATGTCGAAGCCGACGACCTTCAAGCCCGGCAGGATCTTCTGCATCTCGTAGAGCAGAAAGCCCTTGCCGCAGCCGACGTCGAGCACGCTGGACCCATCCTTCAAACCATAGGTCTCGATCAGTGCCTTTGCGACCGGCGCCCAGCGCCCTTCGATGAAGCGGTAGCCGCCATAGCCGAAGCGGCGGTCGCCGTCCCAATAATCGGCTTCGTATTCCCGCGCCTTCAGCGAGCAGCCGATCTTGTCGTCGTTCATGCGGGCCATGTAGTCGCGCTTGGTCGCCGTATGCAGCGGCGTCACAATATTCAGTAGTCGTCCCATCGAGCCCTCGGATTCCATCACGCGCTGAGATTGTCTTGACCGGCCTGGGGGGCCTTGCGCCGTGAACTGCGACTCGCCCTAGCATTCGTACGGAAGACCATCATTGTTTCAGATCAATGACCGTGCGGCGGCACCGTCACCAACGCGCCGCCGAGCACGGAGACGCTGCGACACGTCGAGGCAAGCGGCATCGGGTTCCACCTGCGGCTGTAGGCGGCAGTGACAGAGAATGCAAGGAGGGTTCTGATCCCGCACTCGAGGTCATTTGTCGTCGCCGCAAGGGAAGTCATCATGCCGACCAAGCCGACCATCGCCCGCATCTGGCGCGGCCGTACCCGCCGCGACGTCGCCGACGCCTACCAGGCCTATCTGCAAGCCGAGGGTATTCCGCCGCTGCTCAAGACCGCGCTCGGCGTGCAGCAATTACGCGAGGACCGTGACGGGGAGACATGGTTCACGACCATCTCCTATTGGGCGAACGTCGAGGCCATGACGGCTTTCACCAAGGGCGAGCCGACCAAGGTCCATCATCTCGCGCGCGACGCCGAATTCCTGGTCGAGCTGCCGGAACGCATCGAAATCCACCGCATTCTGATCGACGAACGGGGCCTGCGGTGAAGCCTGAGCTATAGAAACTGAAGCACAGGTCGCCGTCAAACGACGGCCTGCTGCGACGGTTCATCGTTCGCAGCTGTGCGGTTTCGCCGCAATGTTTCCGGCGGAATGAATCACTATAGTCAGTGTGCCATGGCATATGTCGTCGACATAGATGCGCGCACAGCGCGTTTTGGTCTTCACGCCGGCCGCCTCCAAGCAGGCGGCTAGCCGGACGGTGTTCGCGCCGTCCGGGCTCTTTTCCAGCTTTCGTGATCTCCACCTGAGAGATCGTATTGAAGCAGAAGGAGTGTGCCGTGCTGCCTCTTCCAAAAATCACGCTCATCGCATCGGACTATCCGCGGCTCGAACAGCTTGCTCGCATTGCCGCCCAAAACGGTGATGTGGACGGGATCCTCCTCCTGGGTGAGATTAATCGCGCCGACATCCTGCCGGACGACTGCGACGATGTCCGTTCGCTCGTGACCATGGGATCATGGGTCACCTATTTCACGAATGGGCGCGCTCCGCTTCGCACCGTGCAATTGGTCTGGCCCGAGGAATGTTGGTCTGATCCCGCCCGCATTTCGGTCCTGATGCCGTTGGGAGCGGCTTTGATCGGACTGCAGGTCGGAGATCAAATGCCATACTTCGTCGCCGGCAATCTGAACGTCGTCAGGGTTCAGAACGTCACCCAGCAAGGTCCCAACGTCGTCCCTTTCCTCCAGGCGCGTCGGCGCAGCGGGCCGCTCGATGACGATCCCGGACCAACTGCAGCATAGGAGAAATCAAATGCGCAACTTCGAAGCCGAGATTCGGCCAGAACAGCCGGCGTTGCCGCCGATCAAGATTGCAGAAGACGACTCGCGGCGTCTCAGCTCGCTGGCGAATTCGACCATGGATCTGTTTCCCCACGTCGCCCAGTTTCTGGCTCGTGAACTGGAACGCGCGACGGTCACAAAAGAGAACGATTTGCGCGGCGTGGTCAGGATGGGCTCCAAGGTGACCTATCGCGATGACGAGACGGGGGCGAGCCGGAAGATCGTGCTGGTCTATCCGCATGAAGCCAACATCGAACTCAGTCGGATCTCGATCCTGACGCCTGTCGGAGCGGCCCTGATCGGCCTCTCGGCGGGACAGCGGATCAATTTCGAGACGCCCGACAAGCGCACCAGGGGGCTGACCGTTCTCTCCGTCTCCGAATGAGAGATATATGCAAGTGGACGAGGACAGATAGCCGCGTCGTTCTGCAGGGTGTTCCGAAATTCGCAGCGAGCACCTTGCTGGCCCCGCGTCGACGGAACCTAGCGGGCAGGCCGCCGTTGCATCCTCACCAAAAATGGAGCGCGACATGACAATGCGTAAAACTTTCGTCGTCCTCGCGGCCGCCGGAGCAATGCTCTCGACGGCTGCCTCGCCGGTGCTCGCGGCGCCGCTGCCGATCGGCGATCCCGGTCCCGACTCAGGCGTGCAGCAGGTCCAGTACCGGCATGGGTACGGACATGGATACCGACATGGGTATGGTTACGGCCACAGGCACTATCACGGCCATTACGGCACTGGCGCAGCCGTACTCGGCGGCCTCGCGGCGGGCGCGATCATCGGCGGCGCAATCGCCAGTAGCCAGGCTCAAGCCAACGCGGCGTCCTATTGCGCGCAGCGCTATCGATCCTACGATCCCGGCTCAGGGACCTATTTGGGCTACGACGGTCTACGCCACCCCTGCCCATGACGCGCGCGTGAAGCTGCGGCATGCACTCGCCGAGCGGCGGACGTGTCTTGATTCCGCGCTCCGCCGCGCTATACGTTCCCACCATGATGTTCACGCCCACATTCTTCCCGCTGATCTGAACGGCAGAAAGTCGTTCCGGCGCGTATGCGCCGATCGGATCAAACCGGCTGCGCTTGATGCGGCAGCCGAACGGAGAATGTGCAATGCCCAGGACCGAACAGCCTGGCCTGACGCCCCGTCAGGTCCAGAACTTCATCAACGACGGTTTCGTCAAGATCGAGAATGCCTTCAGCACCCAGCTTGCAAAGCAATGCAGGGACGAGCTGTGGGCGGATATTGGTCTGTCGCCGGACCAACCCGACAACTGGACTCAGCCCGTCGTCCGGGTGGGGTCCAAGGCTTCGCCCCCATTCATCGAAGCCGCGAATGCGCCACCCCTGCACAGAGCCTACGATCAACTCGTGGGCGAAGGGCGCTGGCTTGCGCCCAGGGGCCTCGGGACCTTTCCGATCCGCTTCCCCTCGGCGGAATCCCCTGGTGATGACGGCTGGCACGTGGACATGAGCTTCGGCACCCCCGATCCGGATTTCATGAAGTGGCGTGCCAATGTGAAGAGCAGCGGACGCGCATTGCTGATGCTCTTCCTGTTCTCGGATGTCGGCCCGGACGATGCGCCCACGCGGATCCGGAAAGGCTCGCATGCCGCAATCGCGCGGGAGCTGCTGCCCTACGGCGAGGCAGGCGCGACGCTCCGGGAGCTGGCTTCCGAGAACTGGGCATCGACGAAAGATTGCGAGGTTGAACTGGCGACCGGCGCGGCAGGCAGCGTCTATTTGTGCCACCCGTTCCTGGTTCATGCCGCGCAGCCTCACCGCGGGAAACGGCCGCGCTTCATGGCCCAGCCTCCGCTGCTGCCGAGGGGTGAGTTCGATCCGGCGCTACCCCCTTCGCCGGTTCAGATCGCGATCCGGCAGGCTTGCGGGCTAACGTTATAGTCGGACAGCATCCGGGGCCGCTGAGCGGTCCCGGATGTTTGCTGGATTCGCCAAGCTTATTGCACCTCGATGTTCGCGTCCTTGATCAGCTTGCGCCAGCGTTCCTCCTCCCGGCCGACATAGCGATCGAGCTCTTCCGGAGCGCTGCCGACCATGATGAGGCCTTCGTTCGCCTCCAGTTTCTTGAAAGCACCGGACTGAACCGCCTTGGCGATCGCCTGATTGAGACGCGCAATCACCGGAGCGGGCGTCCTGGCGGGAGCGTACAAGCCGTACCAGGACTCGGCGGCATAGCCGGGCACCCCGGCCTCAGCGACGGTGGGCAATTGCGGAAACGCCGCCGAACGCTCGGCAGACGTGACGGCCAGCGCCCGGAGCTGACCCGCGGCCACCAGCGAGGCTGCGCTCGCCACGGTGGTGAACATCACGTCGATCTGTCCGCCCAGGAGATCGCTGATCGCAGGCGCCGCGCCCTTGTAGGGCACCGCCGTCATCTTGACCTTCGCCATCGCATTGAACAGCTCGCCCGCGAGATGGGCCGAGGTACCGGTGCCGAACGTCCCGAAATTGAGCTTGCCGGGATTGGCCTTCGCTTCGGTGATCAAGTCGGAGATCGAGTTGATCCTGGAGGCCGGGTTGACGACGACGATGTTGAAGGATCGCGCGATCAGCGAGACCGCCGCGAAATCCTTGTGCGGATCGAACGGCAGCTTGTTGTACAGGCTCGGATTGACCGCGTGCGCGAAAGTCGCCATCAGCAGCGAATAGCCGTCCGGCTCGCTCGTCGCCACCGTCTGGGTTCCGATGATGGTCCCGGCGCCCGGCTTGTTCTCGATGATGACGGACTTGCCGAGATCCGTCTGGATTTCCTGCGCGGTCGTTCGTGCGATGATGTCGGTCCCGCCGCCAGCCGCGAAAGGCACAACGATCTTGACGATTTTCTCCGGATATTCGGCGCGCGCCGGCGTCACTGCGAGCGCCGCGACGACCGCACAGGCGAGGATGCCGAGATCGAGCCATCGCCGCACGGCGACATCCTTTCCGCGCGTGCCGTCGTGATTGATGATTCCGCTACTCGCCATCTGGAGCTCCATCCCACTTTGTTCAGACATTGAGAACAACCAATCCGTCTGCCGCCCTCACGCCCTGGCCCGCCGGGAGCACGAACACCGGATTGATCTCGGCCTCCGCGAGACGATCACCGAGCTGCGCGACCATGCGCGAGAACGCAACGACCGCTTCTGCGAGCGCTTCGACATCGCATTTCGGCCGGCCCCGAAAGCCGTCCAGCAGCGGCCAGGCGACGAGATCGCGCGCCATCGCCTTCGCCTCCGACAGATCGAGGCCACCCTGCGGCGGCAGCAGGCGCATCGTCGTGTCCTTGAACAGTTCGGCCGCGACGCCGCCCATTCCGAGGAGGATCGCCGTTCCCAGGGCATCGCGGTGCATTCCGAGAATGATTTCGACGCCGCCTGAAATCATCTCCTGAACCAGGAACTGGTCGGGCCGCGTTCCGGTCCTGGCCTCGACCTCATCTGCCATCGCCGTCAGCCGGCCGCCGATCGTTTCAGTGGTCAGGTTGACCGCGACGCCGCCGACATCGCTCTTGTGCGCGATCTCGCGCGAGAGAATCTTGAGCACGACCCGGCCACCGAGGTCGCGCGCTGCCTGTTCCGCTTCGCTCGCCGTTGCGACCACCTTCTCTGCCGCGACAGAAATCCCAAAGCGGGCGAACAGCGCCTTGGCCTGCGCTTCGTCGAGCGCTCCAGCCGCGACGTCGCTGGCATCGGCCGTCGTCAGGGGCGAGGTGGATGTCCGGACCTGTTCCGGCATTCCGGCACGCAAAAGCCCGTCGAGCGCCGCAGCACAGCTCTCGGCGGACGTGTAGGCGGGGACACCGCGCCGGGTGAGGACGGACACCACCTCGGGCGCATGGGGACTGACATAGGCAATGACGGGCTTGTCGCTCAGCGGCAGGCAGTCGTGGATGGCATCGGCCATCAGGGCCGGCGATCCCACGGCCGACGAGCCGGCAATGACGGCAAGCGCATCGTAGGAGGGACTTGCGAGCAGGATGCGGATCGCGGCGCGCAGCAGATCCGGCTGCAAACCGGCCAGGGTCACGTCGATCGGGTTGCGATCGAGATTGGCGTGCGAGCCGGACTGGAGGCTGCGCAATTGCGCGGCCGTCTCAGTGTCGGGAGCCGGCGTTGCAAAGCCGGCAACGCCGAGACTGTCGGACACGATCGTGCCGGCGCCGCCGGTCGAGGTGAGGATCGCAACACGCCGGCCGGAAAGCTTGCGCCCCGCGCCAAGGGCTGCGGGAATGTCGAGCAGGTCCTCGAACGTCCTGGCGCGGATCACGCCGAGCTGCCTGAACAGGGCGTCGTACATCCGGTCGGAGCCGGCCAGCGCGCCGGTATGCGAGACGGCCGCCCGTGCGCCCGCCTCCGATCGCCCGATCTTGAAGGCGACGATGGGCTTGCCGGCACGGCGCGCCCGAAGGACCGACTCGCGAAAGCGAAGCGGATTGCGGATCGCCTCGATATAAAGCGCAATGACGCCGGTCGCAGCGTCTCCGGCGAGAAAGTCGATGAAGTCGGAGAGCTCGAGATCGGCCTCGTTGCTGGTCGACACCAGCTTGGACAGCCCGATCCCGCGCGCCGCGGCGCGTGACAGCACGGCGCCGAGAATGCCCCCGCTTTGCGAAACTAATCCGATGGATCCCGCCGGGAAATCATCCATCGCCAGCGCGCCCGACGCCGACAACACGATGTTGTCGGTGAGATTGACGAGGCCGATCGTGTTCGGCCCGAGGATCCGCATCGAGCCGGCGGCTTGCATGAGCTGCAGCTGGCGCGCGGCGCCTTCGGCCCCGGTTTCGGTGAAGCCGCTGGCAAGAACGATCGCAGCAGTGGCCCCGCGCTCGGACAATTCGCGCACCGCGATGTGCGCGCGCTCGGCGCCGAGCAGGACGAGGCCGACGTCAGGCACATCGGGCAGCGAGGCGATGTCGGGGTAGCAGGCCAGACCGCCGATCTCTTCGACCTTGGGATTGACGGGATAGATCGCACCCGCGAAGCCATGCTTCTGGAGATAAGACACCGGCCGCCCCGAGGTCTTGCCCGGATCTGCGGAAGCACCGATGACGGCGATGCTGCGCGGCCGGATCAGGCGTTCGATCGCATCCATCGCTCAAGCCTTCGACGAGGATTGCGCGAGGAAGGCCGCCACTGCGTCGCGATGCTCCGCGCTGGTGTAGCAGATCGCCTGCGCCTGGCTGCCGAGATCGAAAATGTCGGGCGCGGAATGCTCGAACGTCGCGTTCAGGATCTTCTTGCCGAGCGCCAGCGCCGTGGGAGACCCCTGAGCCAGCTCGGCCGCCCAGGCCCGCGCGGCCGGAAGCAACTCGGCCGCCGCCACCTTGCGATCGACGATGCCGAGCGCGAGCGCTTCGTCAGCCTCGACGAGGCGGCCGGTGAAGATCAGCTCCTTGGCCTTGGGAAGGCCGACCCGGCGCGGCAGGAAATACAGGCCGCCGCCGTCGGGTATCAAACCGCGCTTGATGTAGGACCATGTGAATTTCGAGCGTTCCGTGCCCATGACGAAGTCGCAGGCCAGCGCGGTGTCGGCACCGAGGCCCGCCGCGGCGCCGTTGACGGCGGCGATGGTCGGCTTCGGCAGGCCCAGCAGCAGCGACTGCACGTGGTGCACGCCCTGCTGACGGCTCCATCCGTTGAATGCGACTTCGCCCTGCGGCGCCTCGAGTCGGCGCTTCATTCCGCTGATGTCGCCGCCGGCACAGAAGGCGTTGCCGCGCCCGGTCAGCACCATGGCCTTGATCGCCCTGTCGCGAGCCACGGTTTCGAGCGCATCGAGGAATTCGGCGCGCATCTCATCGCTCATCGCGTTGCGCCGTTCCGGCCGGTTGAAGGCGATCGTCGCGACGCCGGCCCCGACGGAGAATTCGATGAGCTGATAGGACATGGCAGGCTCCGTGGTTGGAGTCGGATCGATCACCGCGACGCATTGCGGATATCGAATGCCTGTTCGGGCCGTGCCGTTCCTCGTCGAGCCCCAGCGCGGCCGGGCATTCTTTTGCCCATGCTGTTAGCGGCTTGCACCCGCCGGAACATCCCCTTAATTCCACTGAGTGGAAATGCCGCGGAGGCTGGATGTGACGCAGGCGCGCAGATTTGCGGGCGGGGTTGACGGCAACCGGTCGCTCGAACGGGGCATCGAGATCCTCCGGGCGTTCCGGCCCGGCGTCGACACGCTGGGCAACGGCGAGATCGCGGAGCGAACAGGCTTGCCGCGATCGACGGTCAGCCGGCTGACGCGAACGCTGGTCAATTCCGGGATGCTCGACGAGGTCCGCAGCGAGCGGAGCTACCGCCTTGCCGCGTCCGTCATCAGCATCGGTCACGCGATGCGGACGGGATCACCGGTGCTCAACGCGATCGGACCGATGATGCGGGCGGAATCGGCGAAGCGCCGGCTGAACGTCGGGTTGGCTACCGCGGATCGAACCATGATGGTTTATCTGGAGTCGATCCGCTACAGCCCGCGCGCGGCGCTGCGCAACGTGGTCGCCGGGCAGCAGGTCCCGATGGAACTGACGTCGCTGGGGCGCGCTTACCTCGCCGGCATTGCCGAGACCGAGCGCGAGCGGTTGCTGAAGCAGTTCAAGCGGCGCAGCGCTGCGGCCACCAAGGCCCTGCTCGCGGAGGTCAGGAGATCGATCAGCTCCGTCGAACGCGACGGCTATTGCGCCGTGTCGTGGCAGCCCGCAGTTCTCGCCGTTGCAACGCCGATCGCGCTCGACGGGCTTCCGGTCTACGCGCTCAACATGAGCCTGCAGAACGTCGACCGGTCCGATGCGCTGGCGAGCGAACTCGGCTCCTACCTCAATGCCTTCGCGGCCAAGTGCAAGGAGGTGCTGGCGGGACGTTGAAACAAGAGCTGTCGTCACCGCCCCTGATATTCGGCCCAGCAGTCCGCCGTTTCATAGACCCGGACGGCCGCTAGCTGGCGAAGGCTCGGCTTCAACCGGTCCCAGATCCAGACCGCGATATTCTCGGCGGTCGGGTTCTCGAGGCCTTCGACCTCGTTCAGGCAATGGTGGTCCAGCGCGCCCATGATGTCGGCGAAGCTTTTTTCGATATCGAAGAAGTCTGCGACGAAGCCGGTGTGCGGGTCCACCGGACCGTCCAGCTGGACCTCGACCCGATAGGAGTGGCCATGCAGCCGGCTGCACCGGTGAGTCTCGGGCACGTTTGGCAGCCGATGCGCCGCCTCGAACTTGAACGCCTGCGATATCCTCATCCAAGCTCCTCACACGGCGCGGCCATCCGGTCTCGGCCCGTCTGGCGACCAGATGCTGCCTTGTCCTGACCTTCCGTCGAAGAATGGCGCGCCCGGAACGATTCGAACGTCCGACCCTCAGATTCGTAGTCTGATGCTCTATCCAGCTGAGCTACGGGCGCGTTTTCGCAAAAGCGATGGCGGGCATGACCCGCGACGCATCTCCCGGAGGGCCGGGAGGGGTGCGAAAGAGCGCTTTGACTAACCGCTCTTGCCGGCGTTGGCAAGGTCCGGGATGGAGAGATTTTACGGGGAAACGACGATCTCCACCCGGTCATTCCGGGGCTCGCGAAGCGAGAACCCGGAATCTCGTGCTCAAAACCTCGGGATTCCGGGTTCGGCGCTCTGCGCCGCCCCGGAATGACGGAAGTGATGGAGATCGCGGCCTTTGGCCGACTACGCCCTCGCCCGCTCGTTGCGGATGGAGAGCAGTTCCACGGGACGGTCGGGGATGACGATGCGGAAGGTGGCGCCGATGGTGCCTTCGACCAGGTGGATGTCGCCACCATGGGCGCGGACCAGCTCGGCGGCGATGGCAAGGCCGAGGCCGCTGCCGCCGGGGCGGCCGGAGGTCTGGAACGCCTCGAACAGGTGCTCCCGGGTCTTCTGGGGGACGCCGGGGCCGGTGTCGGAGACCTCGATGATGGCGACGGCACCTTCGCGCTTTCCGGTGATCCGGATCTGCTGCACGCGGCCCTCACCCGACGCATGGCTTTCGAGCGCCTGGGCGGCGTTGCGGACGAGATTGAGCAATACGCGGAACAGCTGGTCGGGATCGGCATCGATCGCGAGCCCGCGTTCGATCGCGGCGACCCAGGCGATCGATGCGTCGTTGGCGAGCCCCGCGGTCTCGCGCACCTCCAGCACGACCGGCTCGATCAGGATCATGCGGCGGTCGGGCGCGGCTTCCTGGGCGCGGCCATAGGACAAGGTCGACTGGCAGAACGCGATGGCGCGCTCGAGCGAGCGCACGAGCTTGGGCGCAAAGCGCTGCACCCGCGGATCCGGCACGCTGGCGAGCTGGTCCGACAGGAGCTGCGCCGAGGCGAGCAGATTGCGCAGATCGTGATTGATCTTGGAGACGGCGAGGCCGAGGGCGGCGAGCCGGCTCTTCTGATGCAGCATCGACATCAGGTCGCGCTGCATGTCCGACAATTCGCGCTCGGCCACCCCGATCTCGTCGCTGCGCTGGCTCGGCACGATGATCCCGGCCGAACTCTCCGGGTTCTCATGGAAGCCGACCAGGCTCGCGGTCAGCCGGCGCATCGGCCGCACGAAGAGATAATGGAGCGCGAGATAGACGAGGCCCGCGGTCAGCACCGCGATGATCAGCGCCACCACCACGAGGTTGCGGGAGAAGCGGTACATCTGCTGCCGCAGCGGCAACTCGTCGGTGACGATCTCCATGAACTGGGCATTGCCGACACCCGGCCCGACGATGCGGATGGCCTGGTTGCCGGTTTCCAGCATCATCCGGAACGAGCCGGTGATCGCCTCCCAGGCCGTCATGTCGCGCAGGTCGATATCGTGCTCGATGGCAGTCGGCAGATTGTCGCTGGCGAGCAGCCGGCGCTGCTGGCCCATCTTGATCGCGACCGCACGGGCATTGATGCTCTTGAGAATCTGGCGCGACAGCGAATCGGGGACCATGCCGAGCGGGGCCGCATCCAGCACCAGCGCCGCCGTGTTGGCCGCCGCAACGCGGTCGTTCAGCCGGTTGACCCAGAAATTGGCGATGGCCGGCACGTAGAGCAGCACGGCGGCGATCATCACCAGGGGAATGGTGAGCAGCAGCAGCTTGCCAGACAGCCCGAGCCCGCGCGACCCGCGCGGCCGCATCGCCGGCTGGTCCGGCTGATCCAGATCCTGGATCGGCTGGCGATCTGTGGCTGCCACGAAATTCGCCCCTGTTGGCCTTGGCTGATGGAGGATGCGATCCGCCCCGGGCCCGGTCAAATTACGGATCGCTAATCTGCCGAGGTGGTATGTAAGCGCTGATAGCGCGAGTCGCCACCTCCGGGGTTAAAAACCCCGCACAAACAGCGATATTCACGAAAATCGCGCCCTTGTGCGGCGTTGACGAAAACAAGGCGCTCCCTTATAAGCCGCGCGAATTGTCCGCGATGACCCGGTGAGACACCGGGAGCGGCTCTCTTGGGGCCGGAAAGGGCCCATTTTGGGCCGCATCTTCCGGACTTTACCATCAATTCTACAGGCAAATTGCCCGGTCAGCGGAGAAAAACCCGTGAAGCGGACTTATCAACCCAGCAAACTGGTGCGCAAGCGCCGTCACGGCTTCCGCGCCCGCCTCGCCACTGCCGGCGGCCGCAAGGTTCTCGCCGCCCGCCGCGCCCGCGGCCGCAAGCGTCTGAGCGCCTGAGCCGGACCCCCTTTTTGGGATTTCATCATGGATCGGCTGAGGCAGCGGGCGGATTTCCTCGCCGTTGCCAATGGCGCGCGGGTGAATAGCCCCGCGTTTGTCCTGCAAAGCCGCCGCCGCGATGATTCTGGCCCAATCCGGATCGGCTTCACCGTCACCAAAAAGAACGGCAACGCCCCCGAACGCAATCGCATCCGGCGCCGGCTTCGCGAATTGGTGAAGCGGCTCGATCCGGTGTCGATGCAGCCCCATCATGATTATGTCCTGGTCGGGCGAAGGGGCGCGCTCTCGCGCGACTTCGGCACCATGCTCGACGATCTGCGCATAGCGTTCACGAAGCCCGCGCGGCATACGGCCAAGACGCGCGGCCAGAGGCCCGGCCCCGCTCCCGCTGCCAGCCGCAAACCGGATTGATGACGAGACATTCGAGATGACCGACAATCGCAACACCATCCTCGCCGTCATTCTGTCGGGCCTCGTCCTGATCGCCTGGCAGTATTTCTACAACGTGCCGCAGATGGAGAAGCAGCGCGCCCAGCAGCAGGTGCAGGCCGAGCTCCAGAAGACCACGCCGCAGCCGACCGCCTCCGCGACACCCGGTGCCGCGCCGCAGACGGGCAGCGCGGCTCAGCCGGCAACGCCGGCCGCGAGCCAGCAGGCCCAGCCGGTCATCGCCCGCGATGCCGCGATCGCAGCCAGCCCGCGCGTGAAGATCGACACACCGCGGATTGCCGGCAGCATCTCGCTGAAAGGCGGCCGCATCGACGACATCGCGCTGGTGCAGTTCCGCGAAACGGTCGACCCGAAGTCGCCGCCGATCATCCTCTATTCGCCCTCGGGCACGGCGGAGCCCTACTACGCCGAGTTCGGCTGGGTGCCGGCAACGGGCGTGACGGCCAAGCTGCCGGACGCGCAGACTGTCTGGCAGCAGGACGGCAGTGGCAGCCTGACGCCGACGACGCCGGTGGTGCTGAAATGGGACAATGGCGAGGGCCTCACCTTCCGCCGCACCATTGCTGTCGACGACCACTATCTCTTCACCATCAAGGACGAGGTGAGCAATGTCGGCAACGCGCCTGTCACGCTCTATCCGTTCGCGCTGATCTCGCGCCACGGCGCGCCGCAGGTCTCCGGCTACTACATCCTGCATGAAGGCCTGATCGGCTATCTCGATGGCTTGCAGGAATACGCCTACAAGAAGATCGACGAAGCCAAGTCCGTCACCTTCAAGGCCACCAATGGCTGGCTCGGCATGACCGACAAGTACTGGGCCTCGGCGCTTCTGCCCGACACCAATGCCCCGCTCCAGGCGCGCTTCTCGTCGAACCCGGTCGGCAACGTCCACACCTACCAGACCGACTATCTGCTCGACCCCGTCACCGTCGCGATCGGCGGCACCGCGACCGCGAACGCGCGGCTGTTCGCGGGCGCCAAGGAAGCCGGCGTCGTCGGCGTGTTTCCGTTCGCCGGCCTTGGCGGCTACAACAAGGCGCTCGGCCTCAACCATTTCGATCTCTTGATCGACTGGGGCTGGTTCTACTTCATCACCAAGCCGATGTTCCTCGGCCTCGACTTCTTCTACCGTTTCTTCGGCAATTTCGGCATCTCGATCCTCCTCGTGACGGTGATCGTGAAGCTCCTGTTCTTCCCGCTGGCGAACAAGTCCTATGCCTCGATGGCGAAGATGAAGTCGATCCAGCCGCAGCTTCAGGCGCTGAAGGAGCGCTACCCCGACGACAAGGTGAAGCAGCAGCAGGAGATGATGGAGATCTACCGCAAGGAGAAGATCAATCCGGTCGCCGGCTGTCTTCCCGTGGTGATCCAGATCCCCGTGTTCTTCTCGCTCTACAAGGTGCTGTTCGTCACCATCGAGATGCGGCACGCGCATTTCTTCGGCTGGATCAAGGACCTCTCCGCGCCGGACCCGACCAATCTCTTCAACCTGTTCGGCTTGATCCCGGTCGATCCGACCACGCTTCCGGTGTTCGGCCATTATCTGCATCTCGGCATCTGGCCGATCATCATGGGCATCACGATGTGGTTCCAGATGAAGCTGAACCCGACGCCGCCCGATCCGACGCAGCAGCTCATCTTCAACTGGATGCCGCTGATCTTCACCTTCATGCTGGCGGGCTTCCCGGCAGGCCTCGTGATCTACTGGGCGTGGAACAACACGCTCTCGGTGGTCCAGCAGAGCTACATCATGCGCCGCAACGGCGTGAAGGTGGAGCTGCTCGACAACATTCGCAGCTTGTTCAAAAAAAAAGTGACGACTGAAGCAACGTAACTCCCCGTCATTGCGAGGAGCGACGCGACGAAGCAATCCAGACTGTTTCCGCGGAGGCATTCTGGATTGCTTCGCTTCGCTCGCAATGACGCGGCAAACAACCGAAAGCCTTCGCATGACGGACGACAAAGATGCGAAGCTGATCGAAGCCGGACGAAAACTGTTCGCCCGTGACTGGCAGTTCATCTGGGCTTCGCCTTCGATCGAAACGCTGCCGCCGATGGCGGGGCTGGAGATCGCCTTTGCCGGCCGCTCGAATGTCGGCAAGTCCAGCCTGATCAATGCGCTCACGGGGCGCAACGCGCTGGCGCGCACCTCGCATACGCCGGGCCGCACCCAGGAGCTCATCTTCTTCGAGGTGCCCGGCAAGACCGACCTGCGGCTCGTCGACATGCCCGGCTACGGCTATGCCAAGGCGCCCAAGAGCCAGGTCGCGTCCTGGACCGAGCTGATCCACAAATTCCTGCTCGGCCGCGCCTCGCTGGCGCGCGTCTACGTGCTGATCGACGCGCGGCACGGCCTCAAGGATGTCGACCTCGAAGTGCTTGGGACGCTCGACCGTTCCGCCGTCAGCTACCAGATCGTGCTGACCAAGGCCGACCAGGTGAAGGCCTCCGAGCTGCAGGCGCGCATCGCCGAGACCGAGGCCGCGCTGGCCAAGCATCCGGCCGCGTTCCCGACCGTGCTCGCGACCTCGTCACGCAGCTCGACCGGCATGGAGAGCCTTCGTGCCGCGATGGCAAAGCTGCTTGAAGAGCGGGCCTCGTAATGGTGGCGTGTCGCGTGCTGATCGGGCTTGCCGGATTGATGGGCGCCGCCGGCGTCGCGCTGGCCGCCGCCTCCGCCCATGGGGCGGACGCCAGCCGGCTTGCCTCCGCCAGCGCCATGCTGCTGTTTCATGCAACGGCCATGCTCGCGACTGTCGCCTTGCTCGCACGCGGCCTTCTGCACGGCGGAATTGGACTCGTGGCGGCGTTCGGCTTCGTGATCGGAGCCGCGCTGTTCGCGGGCGACCTCACCTTGCGGCAATATGCCGGGCACGCGCTGTTTCCATATGCTGCGCCGACGGGTGGAACGGTGATGATTCTGAGCTGGCTGGCCGTGAGTGTGGCCGCGGTGGCGGCGAGGAAGTAAGGCTCTTTCTTACCCTCCCCTGGAGGGGGAGGGTCGCTACGCATGCAGCGAAGCGAAATGCGTAGCGGCGTGGGGTGACAGTCTCTCCACAGAAGCAGTGCCCGTGTGGAGAGATCACCCCACCCCGCTCGCGCTGCGCGCGATCGACCCTCCCCCTCCAGGGGAGGGTAAGAGCGCTTTGCGCTGCCTCCGCCAATCGGATAGAACGCGCACCGACAGTCCCGCCAGCGAGATCCGACATGACCGACATCTCTCCGCTCGACCAGGCCCGCATCCTGTCCGAAGCGCTGCCGCACATGCAGCAGTATGACGAGGAAACCATCGTCATCAAATATGGCGGCCATGCCATGGGCGACGAGGAGACCGCGAAGAACTTCGCCCGCGACATCGTGCTGCTCGAGCAGACCGCGATCAATCCTGTCGTGGTGCACGGCGGCGGGCCGCAGATCGCGACCATGCTCAAGCGTCTCGGCATCGCCTCGGAATTCGCCGCCGGCCTGCGCATCACCGACGCTGCGACCATCGAGATCGTCGAGATGGTGCTGGCCGGCTCCGTCAACAAGCAGATCGTCGGCTATATCAACGAGGCCGGCGGCAAGGCGGTCGGGCTATCCGGCAAGGACGGCAACATGGTGAAGGCGTCGAAGACGACGCGCACCATCGTCGATCCGGGCTCGAACATCGAGAAGGCGATCGATCTCGGCTTCGTCGGCGATCCCGAGAAGGTCGACCTCACGCTGCTCAACCAGCTGATCGGCTACGAGCTGATCCCGGTGCTGGCGCCGCTCGCCACCTCCAAGGAGGGCCAGACGCTGAACGTCAACGCCGACACCTTTGCCGGCGCCGTCGCGGGCGCGCTGAAGGCCAAGCGCCTCCTGCTGCTCACCGACGTGCCGGGCGTGCTCGACAAGTCGAAGAAGCTGATCCCGCAGCTTTCGGTCAAGGACGCGCGCAAGCTGATCGCCGACGGCACCATTTCGGGCGGCATGATCCCGAAGGTCGAGACCTGCATCTACGCGCTGGAGCAGGGCGTGCAGGGCGTCGTCATCATCGACGGCAAGATGCAGCACGCGGTGCTGCTCGAGCTCTTCACCAACCAGGGCACGGGAACGCTGATCCACAAGTGATGAGCGAACGCGAGCGGCGGAAATCTCGAGATTCCGGGTTCGATGCTTCGCATCGCCCCGGAATGACGGGGGTGGGACACCGCCGCTCGCTCCTGACGCACTTCCTCATGACGCTGCCGGCGGCGATCGTCTCGCTCTTCTTCTCCTCCGCGCCGGCTTTCGCCGACCTCAAGATCTGCAACCGCATGTCCTATGTCGTGGAGGCCGCCATCGGCATCGACGACAAGGCGGCGACCGCGACGCGCGGCTGGTTCAGGATCGATCCCGCCAGTTGCCGCGTGGTGGTGCAGGGTACGCTGACCGCCGACCGCATCCTGCTCAATGCCCGCGCACTCGGCGTCTACGGCGCTTCCCCGATCCCGCAAAGCGGCAGCGACATGCTGTGCGTCGCGCAAGACAATTTCGTCATCGCCGCGGCGCGGCAATGCCGCAGCGGCCAGACCCAGGCCCCGTTCACGCAAGTGACTCCGACGCAAGGGGCGGACGGCAACCTCATTGCCTATCTCGCCGAGGACTCCGAATATGACGACGAGCAGGCGCGCCTTGCCGGCATCCAGCGGCTGCTGGTGATCGCAGGCTACGATGCAGCGCCGATCGATGGCGTCGATGGGCCGAAGACGCAGGCCGCGCTGGCCGCCTTCCTGAAAAGCCGCGGACTATCGTCGGACATCCTGGCCTCGCCGAACTTCTTCAAGGCCATGGTCGACGCCGTGCAGACGCCGTCTGCGACCGGCCTGACCTGGTGCAACGACACGCCGCACAAGGTGATGGCGGCGATCGCGACCGACGACGGCAAGTCCGTGACCAGCCGCGGCTGGTATCGCATCGATCCCAAGACCTGCCTGCACCCCGATGTGACCGGCCAGCCGAAGCAGATCTTCAGCTTCGCGGAAGCGGTGGACGCCGACAACCGGGTCATCAAGCTGAAGGACCGGCCGCTGAACTGGGGCGGCGACAGGCAGCTCTGCACGCGCGAAACCAAGTTCGAGACCAATCAGCAGACCGATTGCGGCGCGCGCGGATTTTCGGCAACGGGTTTTGGCGCGGTGGACATGTCGAGCGGCGGCAAGACGCTGCGGTTTGCCGTGCCGTGATGGTGTTGGTTCGATGAGCGCGCATGCGCCACAATCTCCGCTGTCGTCCCTGCGAACGCATGCGAACGCAGAGACCCATAACCACAGGCTTTGGTTATGGCGCGAGATGCCAGCTACGCTTCTACGCCAAATTCCTCCCTGGGGATATGGGTCCCGGATCTGCGCTTCGCCTGTCCGGGACGACAGCAGGGAGTGGGGCAGCCCTTGCGATCGATAGATAGAGATTTGGTATGACCTCCCCCCGCACCTTCAACCATGTCGACACCTGGGTGTTCGACCTCGACAACACGCTCTATCCGCATCACGTCAATCTGTGGCAGCAGGTCGATGCGCGGATCGGGGAGTTCGTTTGCAACTGGCTGAACGTCGGCCCGGAGGACGCGCGGACGATCCAGAAGGACTATTACCGCCGCTTCGGCACCACGATGCGCGGCATGATGACCCTGCACGGCGTCTCCGCCGACGACTATCTCGCCTACGTCCACAAGATCGACCACTCGCCGCTGGAGCCGAACCCGGCGCTCGGCGCCGCCATCGCAAAGCTGCCCGGGCGAAAACTGATCCTCACCAACGGCTCGGTCGATCATGTCGACGCCGTGCTGGCGCGGCTCGGCTTCGCCTCGCATTTCGACGGCGTGTTCGACATCATCGCCGCCGAATTCGAGCCCAAGCCGGCGCCGCAGACCTACCGGAAATTCCTCAGCCAGCATGCGGTCGATCCGACCCGCGCCGCCATGTTCGAGGACCTCGCCCGCAACCTCACCGTCCCGCACCAGCTCGGCATGACCACGGTGCTGGTGGTGCCTGACGGGACGAAAGAGGTGGTGCGCGAGGATTGGGAACTGGAGGGCCGGGACGCCGCCCATGTCGACCACGTCACGGATGATCTGACGCGGTTCTTGGCGGCGCTGCGGTGAGGCCGTAGCGGCCACCGTCATTCCGGGGCGCCCGAAGGGCAAACTACGGTGCGCGATTGCGCACCGGAGAATCTCGAGATTCCGGGTTCGATGCTCCGCATCGCCCCGGAATGACCGTGGAGGATGGCCGAGACAAACCCGGCAACCACGAATGTGCGCTTGACTTGACCTTTCCAAATCCCGAAAAAGCGCCCCAATCCATCAAAATTCCCGCTCCCTAGAGGAAATCCCGATGTCCCTTGCAGCCCTCGAATCCACCATCAACGGCGCCTTCGACGCGCGCGACGGCGTCTCGACCACGACCAAGGGCGAGGTGCGCGAGGCCGTGGACCAGTCGCTGGAGATCCTGGACAAGGGCGAGGCGCGCGTTGCCGAGCGCGGCGCTGACGGCAAGTGGAAGGTCAATCAGTGGCTGAAGAAGGCCGTGCTGCTCTCGTTCCGCCTCAACGACATGGGCGTCATTCCCGGCGGCCCCGGCAAGGCGACCTGGTGGGACAAGGTGCCCTCGAAGTTCGAGGGCTGGGGCGAGAACCGTTTTCGCGACGCCGGCTTCCGCGCGGTGCCGGGCGCCATCGTCCGCCGCTCGGCCTTCATTGCCAAGAACGTCGTCCTGATGCCGTCCTTCGTCAATCTCGGCGCTTACGTCGATGAGAGCACGATGGTCGACACCTGGGCTACCGTCGGATCCTGCGCGCAGATCGGCAAGCGCGTGCACATCTCCGGCGGCGCCGGCATCGGCGGCGTGCTCGAGCCGCTGCAGGCCGAGCCCGTCATCATCGAGGACGACTGCTTCATCGGCGCGCGCTCGGAGGTCGCCGAAGGCGTGATCGTGCGCAAGGGCGCGGTGCTGGCGATGGGCGTGTTCCTGGGCGCCTCGACCAAGATCGTCGATCGCGAGACCGGCGAAATCTTCATGGGCGAAGTGCCGGAGTATTCGGTGGTGGTGCCCGGCGCGCTGCCCGGCAAGCCGATGAAGAACGGCCAGATCGGCCCGAGCACCGCATGCGCCGTGATCGTCAAGCGCGTCGACGAACGCACGCGGTCCAAGACCAGCATCAACGAGCTGCTGCGGGATTGATCCGACGCGCATGACCGATGCTCTCTCCATTGCCCGCGGCCTCATCCGCTGCCCCTCGGTAACCCCGACCGATGCCGGCGCGCTCGGGGTGCTTGAGAAAGCCCTGAACGAGGCCGGCTTCACCTGCCACCGCGTGACCTTCAGCGAGCCCGGCACTGCCGATGTCGACAATCTCTATGCGCGGATCGGCACCGAAGGGCCGCACATCACCTTTGCCGGTCACACCGACGTGGTGCCGCCGGGCGACGAGAGTGCCTGGAGCGTCGGCGCGTTCTCGGGCGAAGTGAAGGACGGCGTCCTGCACGGCCGCGGTGCGGTCGACATGAAGGGCGGCATCGCCTGCTCCGTCGCCGCGGTGCTGGGGCATCTCGCTGCCAATGGCGGCAAGCCGCGTGCGGACGGAACAGGTTCGATCTCGTTTCTGATCACGGGCGACGAGGAAGACGTCTCGATCAACGGCACCATCAAGCTGTTGAAATGGGCCGCCGAGCGCGGCGAGACATTCGATCATTGCGTGCTCGGCGAACCCTCCAACGTCGAAGTGCTCGGCGACACCATCAAGGTCGGCCGCCGCGGCTCGCAATCCGGCACACTGTACGTGGACGGCGTGCAGGGTCATGTCGCCTATCCGCATCGCGCGTCCAATCCGGTGCCTGACATTTCGCGGCTGATCGTGGCGATCTCCGACGAGCCGCTCGATCATGGCAGCGCACAGTTCCAGGCCTCCAATCTCGAATTCACCTCGGTCGACGTCGGCAACAGCGCCTACAACGTCATTCCCGGCCAGGCCCGCGCAAAATTCAACATCCGCTACAACGACAACCACACCCAGCCATCCCTGCGCGAGCTGATCGAACAGCGCCTCGCAAAAGCCTGCGGCAACCGCATCAAGGCCCGCATCGTCTGGGAGCCGTCCAACTCCAACGTGTTCGTGACCAAGCCGGGTGCGTTCACCGATCTCGCGGTGGCCGCGATCGAGGAGGTGACGGGCCGCAAGCCGGAGCTGTCGACGAGCGGCGGGACTTCGGATGCGCGCTTCATCTCCAGCTATTGCCCCGTGATCGAGTTCGGCCTGGTCGGCCAGACCATGCACCAGGTCGACGAGCGGGTGCCGGTGGCGGATCTGGAGAAATTGACGCAAGTGTATCGCGGGATTTTGACGCGGTATTTTGGGTAAGGGCTAGGTCTCGCCAAACCCACCGCCGTCATGCCCGGGCTTGTCCCGGGCATCCACGTTCTTTGCCGCCCGCTGACAAGAAAGAACGTGGATGGCCGGGACAAGCCCGGCCATGACGCCCGTGGCAGCATCAGACGCTAGTAATCCACCTTCATCAGATACAGCCCCTCCGGCGGGGCGACGATGCCGCAGGCTGCGCGGTTGCGGGCTGCGAGTGCGGCGGAGAGATCATCGGCGGTCCAGCGCCCCTCGCCGACCCAGACCAGCGATCCCACCATCGAGCGCACCTGGCTGTGCAGGAACGAGCGCGCCGAGCTGACAATGGTGATCTCGCGGCCATCGCGCTGCACGTCGAGCTGGTCGAGCGTCTTCTCCGGCGACTTGGCCTGGCATTCGGTGTCGCGGAACGTGGTGAAATCGTGCTTGCCGAGCAGGCGCTGCGCCGCCGCGTGCATCGCATCGGCATCGAGGCGGCGCGGCACGCGCCAGGCGTGGCCGAGGTCGAGCGCGAGATTGGCGCGGGTGTTGATGACGCGGTAGCGGTAGTGGCGCTTCACGGCCGAGAAGCGCGCTTCGAACGTATCAGGCACGATCTCGGCCTCGAGCACCGCGATCGGATGCGGTCGCAGATGCGCGTTGAGCCCGTCGCGAAAACGCCCCGGCGGGAACTGCTTCTCGACGTCGACATGCGCGACCTGTCCGCGCGCATGCACGCCGGCATCGGTGCGGCCGGCGCCGTGGACGCGCAGATCCGCCCCGGTCATCGCCTTCACCGCAGCCTGCAGCGCGCCCTGCACCGATGGCAGCGTCTCCTGCACCTGCCAGCCGAAGAACGGCGCGCCGTCATATTCGATGGTGAGCTTGTAGCGGGGCATCAAGCAAACCGCGTCGGCGGCTTGACGGGCACGCCGCGGAGGAAGTCCGTGGCCTGCATGCGGGCCTTGCCCTCGCGCTGGAGCTCGATGATGCGGATCGCGCCCTCGCCGCAGGCGATGGTGAGGAGGTCGTCGAGCACCTCGCCCGGCGTGCCGGAACCCTTCGCGAGCTCGCAGCGCAGGATCTTGACGCGCGCATCCTCAAGCTCGCTCCAGGCGCCGGGAAACGGCGACAAGCCGTGGATGTGGCGCAGCACGGCACGCGCGGGCCTTGTCCAGTCGATGCGCGCCTCGGCCTTGTCGATCTTGGCGGCATAGGTGACGCCGTCCTCGCTCTGCTTTTTGAGCTGGAGCCCGCCGCGTTCGAGCGCGGCCATCGCGCGCACCATCAGGTCGGCGCCCAGTCGGGACAGGCGATCGTGCAGATCGAGCGCGGTCATGGTGTCCGATATCGCGATGCGCTCGGCCATGGCGACGTCGCCGGTGTCGAGGCCGACATCCATCTTCATCACCATCACGCCGCTCTCGGCATCGCCTTCCATGATGGCGCGGTTGATGGGCGCGGCGCCGCGCCAGCGCGGCAGCAGCGAAGCGTGCAGATTGTAGCAGCCGAGCTTCGGCGCATCGAGGATCGCCTGCGGCAGGATCATGCCGTAGGCAACGACGACTGCGGCATCAGCGTCAAATGCGCGAAACTCTTCCAGCGCCTCCGACGTCTTCAGCGTCTTCGGCGTCAGCACGGGCACGCCGAGTTTTCGCGCGGCTTCCTCGACCGGGGTCGGCTGCAATTGCAGGCCGCGCCGCCCGCCCGGCTTCGGCGCGCGGCTGTAGACGGCCACGATCTCGTGGCCGTGGGAGACCAGCTCGAGCAGCGTCGGCACGGCGAAATCGGGCGTGCCCATGAAGATGAGGCGGAGGGGCATGTGACTGCGACAATCCTCGGAAGCGAGCAAGGTACTCGTCATGGCCGGGCTTGTCCCGGCCATCCACGTTCTTCCTGCTCGCGGCGGCAAAGAACGTGGATGCCCGGCACAAGGCCGGGCATGACGGCGGAGGACTTGGCTACTCCGCGCGCTTGGCGGCCTTCTCGAACTTCTTGATCACGCGGTCGCGCTTGAGCTTCGACAGATAGTCGACGAACAGGACGCCGTTGAGATGGTCGATCTCGTGCTGGATGCAGGTGGCGTAGAGGCCCTCGGCGTCCTCCTCGTGCACCTTGCCGTCGAGATCGGTGAAGCGCACGCGCACCTTCGCGGGCCGTTCGACCTCCTCGTAATATTCGGGGATCGACAGGCAGCCTTCCTCGTAGACCGAAAGTTCTTCGGACGAGGCGAGGATTTCAGGGTTGATGAAGACGCGCGGCTCGCGCTTGGTCTCGCCGCTCTCGTCGCGTTTGGCGAGATCCATGGTGATCAGGCGCAAGGGCTGCGCGACCTGGATCGCAGCGAGGCCGATGCCGGGCGCGTCGTACATGGTCTCGAACATGTCGTCGGCAAGCTTACGAATCTCCGGCGTGACCTTCTCGATCGGCTTGGAGACCAGACGCAGCTGCTTGTCCGGCAGGATGATGATTTCTCGTAGGGCCATGGCCGCGATTTAAGCCGCGCGCCGGATGCGGTCAATGCGGCCAGGAACGCCGTTAACCTTCCGCTAACCATAAAACTTCAGGTTTCGTTAACCGTAAAAATTAGGGGGTTGTCAACCACCGATGTTCCCTCTTCGTTCGCGTACTCCGGCGAATCGGGTAGAAGGGCAGGCATGAACGAGATCATTTTCATGGCCGGCGACTGGCCGGTGCGCATCATCGATGCGCTGATCGGCTTCGGTGCCCTCGTCCTCATCCTGCTGGTGGTGATTGCGGTGGTGATCGCGCGCTCGGGGCGGCGTGGCGCGGAACTCGCCATGGCGCACGCGATCCGGGCCGACGAGCTCGAGGAGCGCCTCGCCCAAGTGCTGCGCGCCCAGAGCGAGGCCTCGGGCCGGGTCGACGCCATGACCCAGGCGCTGGCCGGCCGCCAGGCCGAGATGGCGCGCGCGGTCAACGAGCGGCTGGATTCGGTGACCCACCGTGTCGGCCAGTCCATGGAACATTCCACCCGCAACACCATGGAGAGCCTGCGCGCCCTGCACGAGCGGCTCGGCATCATCGACAGCGCGCACAAGAACCTCACCGACCTCACCACCCAGGTGACCACCTTGCGCGACGTGCTCGCCAACAAGCAGTCGCGCGGCGCCTTCGGGCAGGCGCGGATGGAGGCGATCGTCCAGGACGGGCTGCCGAAGGGCTCCTACGAGTTCCAGTTCACGCTCTCCACCGGCAAGCGGCCCGACTGTGTCGTGTTCCTGCCCGACCAGCGCCCGCTCTGCATCGACGCAAAATTTCCGCTTGAGGCGATGACGGCGCTGCACGACGCCCGTACCGACGAGGAGCGGCGCATTGCCACGCAGCGGCTGCGCGGCGACGTGATGAAGCATGTCAGCGACATCGCCGAAAAATATCTCGTCACCGGCGAGACCCAGGAGATGGCGCTGATGTTCGTGCCGTCGGAATCGGTCTATGCCGAGATCCATGATGGCTTCGACGACGTGATCCAGAAGGCCTATCGCGCCCGAATCGTGCTGGTGTCGCCCTCGCTCCTGATGCTCGCGATCCAGGTGATGCAGCAGATCATGAAGGACGCGCGCATGCGCGATGCCGCCGACCAGATCCAGACTGAAGTGATCAAGCTCGGCGACGATCTCGGCCGCCTCAGGGACCGAGTGGTCAAATTGCAGAAGCATTTTTCCGATGCGAACGAGGACGTCCGCCAGATCCTGATCTCCGCCGACAAGATCGAGAAGCGTGCAGGGCGCATCGAGGAGCTCGATTTCAGCAAGAGCGATGCGCCGGAGGCACCGCGGCTGGTGGCGACGGCCGCGGGCGAGCTGTTTCCGAGGAAACTCCAGGCGGGGGAGTGAGTTTGTAGCACGCTGTCATGCCCCGCGCAGGCGGGGCATCCAGTACGCCGCGGCGTTGGTGATTGAACCGGGACGCTGGTGATTACTGGATCGTCCGCATTCGCGGACGATGACAGCGAAGGGGAAGGCGGCAGATGGGCGGACGCCACTACTACGTCTACATTCTCTCCAGCAAGATCGGCGGCACGCTATACATTGGCGTGACCAATGATCTCATCCGCCGGGTAGCCGAGCACAAGTCAAAGCTGATCGAAAGCTTCACGGAAAAATACGATGTCGCGAGGCTCGTCTACTTCGAGCAGTTCGACGACCCTGATAACGCGATCAAGCGGGAGAAGCGACTGAAGAAGTGGAACAGGGCCTGGAAGGTCCGATTGATCGAACAGCACAACCCGAATTGGGATGATCTGTATCACGAGATTGCCGGCCCACCATGACACCGCCATACTCCTCCACGCTGTAGTGCCCCGCAAAGGCGGGACATCCAGCACGCCGCGGCGGGTGCAATTGAACCGAGACACTGGTGATTACTGGATCGTCCGCCTTCGCGGACGATGACAGCGGAGAGGGCGATGACACCTCACTTGTGGCCCCCAGAATCTGCTAACACCGCCCCATGACCGCACCCGACGCGACCTCCCCTGCCGCGACCTCCGCCCCTGCGACCTCCTGGCGCGACAGCCTTGCCGTTTACCTGCAGCCGCGGGTGCTGATCGTGCTGTTTCTCGGCTTCTCCTCCGGCCTGCCGCTGGCGTTGTCGGGCTCGACGCTGTTGGTGTGGATGCGGGAAGCCGGGGTCGATCTCAAGACCATCGGGCTGTTTGCGCTGGTCGGCACGCCCTACACGCTGAAATTCCTGTGGGCGCCGCTGGTGGACGCGATGCATGTGCCGCTGTTCACCCGCGCCTTCGGGCGGCGGCGCGGCTGGCTGGTGTTCTCGCAGCTGCTGCTGATCATCGCGATCGTGCTGCTGGCGATGACAGATCCGGCGCGGTCGCCGTTCTACGTCGCGCTCGGCGCGCTGCTGGTGGCGACGACATCGTCGACGCAGGACATCGTGGTCGATGCGTTCCGTGTCGAGAGCCTGCCGGAGAGCGAGCAGGCCGCCGGCATGGCGTCATACGTCGCGGCCTATCGCATCGGCATGCTGGTCTCGACCGCGGGCGCGCTGTTCATCGTCTCGGGCTTCGAAAGCACCGGCATTGCGCGACAATCGGCCTGGACGTGGGGCTACGTGGTGATGGCGGCGATGGTGCTGATCGGGACGATCACGGCAATGGTTGCGACCGAGCCCGAGCAATCGGTGCGGGCCGAAGCCGCGACACAGGCCGAGACCGCGTTTGCGCGCGTGCTGCACGCCGCGATCGGGGCCTTCTCGGAATTCCTGTCGCGGAAGGACGCGCTCGCCGCACTCGCTTTCGTGGTGCTGTTCAAGTTCACGGATGCCTTCTCCGGCACGATGACGGCGCCGTTCGTGATCGACCTCGGCTTCTCCCGCAACGACTATGCGGCGATCGTGAAGGGCGTTGGACTCGCCGCGACGCTGATCGGCGGCTTTGCCGGTGGCTTCGTCGCGCGGCGCTATTCGCTCGCGACCAGCCTGTGGATCGGCGGCGTTCTGCAGGCACTCGCCAACCTCTCCTTCTCCTGGCTGGCGATCGTCGGCACCAGCCAATGGGCGCTCGCCTTCGCCATCACGGCCGAGAACTTCACCAGCGCGATCGGCACCGTGATCTTCGTCGCCTATCTCTCTGCGCTGTGCCAGAACCCGCTGCACACGGCGACGCAATACGCGCTGCTCACCGCGCTTGCGGCGGTGGGGCGGACCTATCTCTCATCCGGTGCCGGCTTCGTGGCGGATAGCACGGGCTGGCCGCTGTTCTTCGTGATCTGCGTGCTGGTGGCGATCCCGAGCCTGATGCTGCTGGCGTACTTGCAAAAGCGCGGGCATTTCGAGACGCTGGGGCCGGTGAGGGTTTGACGCTCACATCTCTCCTCGTCATTGCGAGGAGCTCTTGCGACGAAGCAATCCAGACTTTTTTCCGCGGAACGATTCCTGGATTGCTTCGCTTCGCTCGCAATGACGACGGAGAGAGCGTCGCCCGCCCCCTACTGCTTCCTGATCAGGCTCCACTTGGTGATCACGGCCTCGCTCATCTGGCCGGCATCGCTGGCGCAGGCGATCTCGTCGACCTTCACGGAGATCTCCTTGCCGACGAACGATTTCAGCTGCGTAGCCTGCGCATCGGTGGAGGTGACGAGCTGGAACGTCTCTGGCCCGGTCTCGAGATTGCACAGCCCGTTCGGCGGCGGCAGGCGGCGCGGCTCGGAGGTGATCTGGTAGGTCGCGACACGCCTGCCGTTCCTGACGTCGCGGACCTTCATCGCGTTCAGTTCGCCGGAGAGCACGTCGCCGGTGTTGATCGGCTTGCCGGGCTTGGACGGCGGTGCCTCGTCGCCCTGCTGCGCGGAGATGGCCGGGCTCACCAGCAGCGTCATCATCGCGACCAAGGCAAATCGTGTGGCGAAAGGTTTCGTCATGTCGTCCGTTCCGTAAAGTCTGGATGGCTAGAACAGGGTGCGCTGCCGCATCGCAGCCGATAGCGTACCTTCATCGAGATAATCAAGCTCGCCGCCGACGGGAACGCCGTGAGCGAGCCGCGTCACCTTCACATTGGCATCCTGAAGCAGGTCGGTGATGTAATGCGCCGTGGTCTGGCCGTCGACCGTCGCATTCAGCGCCAGGATGATTTCGTGCACCTGCGGATCATGCGCGCGCGCCACCAGCGTGTCGATGGTGAGGTCCTGCGGGCCGACACCATCGAGCGGCGACAATGTCGCGCCGAGCACATGATAGCGCCCCTGGGTCGCATTGGCCCGCTCCAGCGCCCAGAGATCGGCAACGTCGGCAACGACGACGATGATGGAGGGATCGCGCTTCGGATCGGTGCAGACCGTGCAGGGATTCTGCGTGTCGATGTTGCCGCAGGTCTTGCAGACCTGGACCTTGTCCAGCGCGACCTGCAAGGCGGACGACAGCGGCATCATCAGCGCTTCGCGCTTCTTGATCAGATGCAAGGCCGCGCGCCGCGCCGAGCGCGGACCGAGGCCCGGCAGCCGCGCAAGAAGCTGGACCAGCCGCTCGATCTCGGGACCTGCAACCGCGCCCATGTTACTGGCCGAACAGCCCCGGCGGCAGGCCGAGCCCGCCGGTGAGCGACTGCATCTTGTCCTGCACCGCCGTTTCCGCCTTGCGGCGGGCATCGGCGAGCGCGGTAACGAGCAGGTCTTCCAGCACCTCGCGCTCCTCCGGCTTCATCAGCGAGGGATCGATCTTGATGCCCTTGACGTCCATCTTGGCGGTCATGCGCACGGCGACGAGACCACCGCCGGAGATGCCTTCAACCTCCACATTGGCGAGTTGCTCCTGCATCTCCTGCATCTTGGATTGCAGTTGCGCCGCCTGCTTCATCATGCCGAGAAAATCAGCCATCGGTGCCTGTCCTTGGAAAGAATGGCTCAGAGATCGTCGCCGTCGGAACCGTCGGGCGGATCGTCACTGCCATAGTCCGCGTTAATATTGGATTCCGGCGCCTCGGGGGCAAGCCTGCGGACCTCGACGACCTTCGCACCGGGGAAGCGCGACAGCACCTCCTGCACGCGCGGGTCGGCTTCGGCGGTACGCGCATGCTCCTGCTTGGCGGCCTGGTTCACCGAGCGCAGCGTCGGCTGGCCCTGCTCGTTGGAGACGATCACGGTCCAGCGCCGGCCGGTCCACAGCTCGAATTTCTTCGCAAGCTCCGAGATCATGGTCTTGGAGGCGTTGGGCTCGAGCGCGACCTCGAGCCGGCCCTCCTCGAAACGAATGAGGCGCATGTCGCCTTCGAGCGCACCCTTGGTCATGAGGTCGCGCTTCTGCCCGGCGAGCGCGACGAGCTGGGTGAAGCTGGTGATGCGCAGCTGCGGCGCCGCGCCTTGCGGATCCGGCGCGGGCGCCGCCATCTGCGGACGGGCAGCGCCGCCGAACGCAGTCGGCGACGACGTCGGCATACGAACGGGTGCGGCTGAAGCAACCGGCGCCGCCGAGGCCATCGGTGCGGCCGGCGCGCCGCTCCGCGCCGCACTGCTGCCGCTCACGACCGGCGAGGCGCCGCCGTTCTGCTCCAGCATCCTGATGGCTTCATCCGGCGTCGGCAGGTCGGCGACATAGGCAATGCGCACCAGCACCATCTCGGCCGCCGCCGCGGGGCGCGTCGCGGCCTGCACCTCGGTGATGCCCTTGAGCAGCATCTGCCACATCCGCGACAGCACGCGCATGGAAATCCTGGACGCGAAGTCCCGCGCACGAACCCGCTCGGTCTCGCCATAGGCGACATTGTCGGCGGTCGCCGGCACGACCTTCACACGGGTGACGAAATTGACGAACTCGGCGAGGTCGGAGAGCACGACGATCGGGTCCGCGCCGACGTCGTACTGGTCGCGGAACTCCCTGAAGGCGGCCGCGATGTCGCCGCGCGCCAGCGAATCGAAGAGATCGATGACGCGGGTGCGGTCGGCGAGCCCCAGCATCTGCCTGACCGCATCGGCCTTCACCTGGCCTGCCGCATGCGCGATCGCCTGGTCGAGCAGCGACAGCGAATCGCGCACCGAGCCTTCGGCGGCGCGCGCGATGATGCCGAGCGCCTCGGGCTCGATCTCGACGCTTTCCTTCGCCGCGATATTGGCGAGGTGCTTCATCAGCACGTCGGCCTCGACGCGGCGCAGGTCGAAGCGCTGGCAGCGCGACAACACGGTGACTGGAACCTTGCGGATCTCCGTCGTCGCGAACACGAACTTGGCGTGCTCCGGCGGCTCCTCCAGCGTCTTCAGGAAGGCGTTGAAGGCTGCCGTCGACAGCATGTGGACTTCGTCGATGATGTAGACCTTGTAGCGGGCGCTGGCGGGGGCATAGCGCACGCTGTCATTGATCTGGCGGACGTCGTCGACGCCGGTGTGCGAGGCGGCGTCCATCTCCAGCACGTCCATGTGCCGGCTTTCCATGATCGCCTGGCAGTGCACGCCGAGGGTCGGCATGTGGATGGTCGGGCCCTTCACCGAACCATCAGGCATCTCGTAGTTGAGCGCGCGGGCGAGGATGCGCGCGGTGGTGGTCTTGCCGACGCCGCGGACGCCGGTGAGGATCCAGGCCTGCGGAATGCGCCCGGTCTCGAACGCATTGGAGACGGTGCGGACCACGGCCTCCTGGCCGATCAGGTCGTCAAAAGAGGAAGGGCGGTATTTACGCGCCAGCACCCGGTAAGGCGTGTTGCCGGCGCTGTCGGGATTGGGAGGGGCGCCAGCGTCGGTCATCGGTCGATCCGCAATGAAATGTCTCGTGGCCGGCTTTTGCGGAAAGGAGCGCGCTGGCGGGACGACCACCGGCGCAATTCGCTCGGAAAAACAGGTAGGAGACTGACGAGCGACCCGATCCGGACCTCGTTAGGGCTGCTTCCTTCCGGACCTGACCCGGTTGGCGAGTGGCTCGTCCACCGCCAATCTCCCGGTCCCTATTTGGGGCTAAAAGGGCCGGAAAGCAAGCGGGGTATATGGCTGTTCCCACGGCCGTTGCGTCCGCTCAGGCCCGAACCGCTCCGTTTCGCGTCCCAGAACCCGTTTCCAATCGACAGAAGCGCATGGCTTGCCCAACCCGGCGCATACGGACCACGGCGCATACGGATGTTGTCTGGGGGCGTGGTCTCTGCGACGGTAAGAATCAATCCAGAGAAGTCTTCATGCCCGAACCCGCCTGGTCGCTGCACTCCCGCCTGAAAGAGGACACCATCGACATCGGCGATTTGCCGCTGTCGAAGGTGCTGGTCATCAAGGACGCGCATTATCCCTGGCTGCTGCTGGTGCCGCGGCGCCCCGATGCGGTCGAGATCATCGACCTGGACGAGGTGCAGCAGGCGCAGCTGATGACGGAGATCTCCCGCGTCTCGCGCGCGCTGAAGGAGATCACCAGATGCGACAAGCTCAACATCGCCGCGCTCGGCAACCTCGTGCCGCAGCTTCACGTCCACATCATCGCCCGCCGCACCGGTGACGCAGCCTGGCCACGGCCGGTCTGGGGCGTGATGCCGCCATTGGCGCACGATGCCACTGAGGTGCAGAATTTCATCAGCGCGCTCCGCCGCAAGATCTGGTTGGGTTGAAAGAACAAGACATGTCAGCATTCGACGCGTTTCCGCTGGGGCAGCCGGCCTTCGTCACCAACATTCTCGACCGCGCCGCGCATCTGCGCCGCGACGACGAAAAGCTTTTCGCGCTGGAGCAGAAGCCGTCCTCGCGCGCCTATGTGGTCTATCGCGACTCGCTGCTGGTGAAGCGCGAGGGCGAAACGGCGCGCGCGCTGCTCTCGATCGACGAGGCACTGAAATGCGGCGCCAATCCCGGCACGATCTTTTTGGGATTGCGCGACGGGGCCGCCATGTTCGGCATGGGCCTGTCGCAGGCCGCTGCCGAGAAACTGGTCGGCCGCGAGGACTACACCGTGACCGAGCTGCGCGGCATGGCGATGCAGGGCGCGCTTCCGCCACAGGAGCTGTCGGCAATCGCGATGGCGAAGTCGATGGTGAGCTGGCATCAGCGCCACGGCTATTGCGCCAATTGCGGCACCCGCAGTGCGATGAAGGAAGGCGGCTGGAAGCGCGACTGCCCTGCCTGCAAGGCCGAGCATTTTCCGCGCACCGATCCGGTCGTGATCATGCTGGTGGCCTCCGGCGACAAGTGCCTGCTCGGCCGCCAGAAGCAGTTTCCGCCGGGCATGTATTCGTGCCTCGCCGGCTTCGTCGAGGCGGCCGAGACCATCGAGGACGCGGTGCGCCGCGAGATCCTGGAAGAATCCGGCATTCGCTGCACCGACGTGCAGTATTACATGACCCAGCCCTGGCCCTATCCGTCATCGCTGATGATCGGCTGCAGCGCGCGGGCCGTAAGCGAGGATATCGTCGTCGATCGCATGGAGCTGGAAGACGCGCGCTGGTTCACGCGCGAGGAGGCAGCCCTGATGCTGACGCGGACGCATCCCGACGGGCTCGCCGGCCCGCATCCGTTTGCGATCGCCCATCATCTGCTCGGCCGCTGGGTGCACGACAAGAGCAGCGCCTGAGCTGAGGCCGTCGATGGCCGGGATCGCGCCGCGCGTCCTCTGCATCGGCATGCCGGTGCGGGACCTGATCTTTCGTGTCGACGCCGTGCCCGAACGCGGCAGCAAGGCCAACGCCAGCGATCTCGCCGAGATCTGTGGCGGCAACGCGCTCAATGCGGCGATCGCCATCGCGCGGCTCGGCGGCCGCGTCGCCTTCACGGGGCCGATGGGCGATGCCGGCGAGACGTCGAGCGGCTTCATCCTCGAACGGATGGCGCGGGAGGGCGTCGACATCACGCACGTCGTGCGCATGCCTGATATGACCACGCCGGTCTCGGCGATCATGATCGAGCCCTCCGGCGAACGGACACTCACCATCTATCGCGATCCCGGCCTGTGGCGCGTGAAGCTGCCCGACGCCGACGCATTGCTCGTCGATTGCCGAGCGGTCCTCGTCGAAAGCCGCTGCGCTGCGTTCGCGCGCTCCCTCTGCGCCGAGGCGCGGCAGCGCGGCATTCCCGTCGTCGTCGGCGTCGACCGGATGATGGCGTTGCAGGATGGCCTGCTCGCGACGGCCTCGCATCTGCTGTTCGCCAGTGCGCAGCTGCAGGAGACGGCCGGCGTCGACGGCGACGGCGAGGCACTGAAGCTTCTGGCCGGGCTGACGCCGGCCTTCATCGCGGCCACAGACGGCCCGCATGGCACGATCTGGCTGAACGAAAAGGATCAGCTGGAGGAGACACCGGCCTTCCCGGTCCAGGCGGTCGATACGCTCGGCGCCGGCGACGTCTTCCATGGTGCGTTCACGCTCCGACTCGCCGAGGGCGAGGGGGTGCGGGAGGCGCTGCGATTCGCCGCGGCCGCCGCAGCGCTGAAATGCACCCGCCATGGCGGCGGCCTGGCTGCCCCGCAACGCGTTGAAGTTGAAGAGCTTTTACGTACCCGGCCCTAGTGCGGCTACACTGCTGCGCGAAGAATATAGGCTTGCCGTGGAAGGATATTCTATATATCAGGGAAACCGGCCACATAAATGAAACAAAGTTCTTCAAATGACTGATTCCACCGTCCAGGTTCCCGAGACCAGCCGCCGCCTCGATGCCATCGACCGCAAGATCCTGATGGTCCTCCAGGAGGATGCTTCCCTTTCCGTCGCCGAGATCGGCGACCGTGTCGGCCTGTCCTCGACCCCCTGCTGGAAGCGCATCCAGCGCCTGGAGGCCGACGGCGTGATCACCAAGCGCGTGGCCCTCGTCGACCAGAACAAGATCGGACTCGGCATCTCCGTGTTCGTGTCGGTGGAGAGCGCCGATCATTCCGACGCCTGGCTGAAGCGGTTCGCCGACGCCGTCAGCGCCATGCCGGAGGTGATGGAGTTCTATCGCATGGCCGGCGACGTCGACTACATGCTGCGCGTCGTGGTCGCGGACATGCAGAGCTATGACGTGTTCTACAAGAAGCTGATCAGCGCCGTGCCGCTGAAGAACGTCACCTCGCGCTTCGCGATGGAGAAGATCAAGTCGGTCACCGCGCTGCCGATTCCCGCGGTGGTGGCGGCCTGACGCCGATTCTCATTTTGACGCGTTTTCTTCACGCGAACCGGTATCCACTTCGCTCGAAAACGCTTCACGCCGGCTGAAACACCGGCAGGGTGACGCTGACGCGCGTGCCTCCGCCCGGGGCCGCGCCGATCGCGATCGTCCCGCCATGGGCTTCGACCAGGCTGCGAACAACGGCGAGACCAAGGCCGGCGCCGCCGGTCGCGCGATTGCGCGACTTCTCCAGCCGGTGGAACGGCTCCAGCACGGTCTGACGCTGATCGGCGGGAATCCCGGGCCCCTCGTCGCCGATCGACACGACGACCGCACCGTCCTTCAGGGCCGTGCGCACATGCGCGGCACGGCCATAGGCGAGCGCGTTGTCGATGATGTTGGCGAAGACCCGTCGCAGGGCGAGCCGGTCGCCGAGGACGACGACGTTGCGCGCACGTTCGTCCGCGACCAGATCGACCGCTGCGCCCTGAACGTGCCGGTCGTGCACCTCGACGGCAACCAGCTCGGCGAGCTCGACCATCTCCTGTGACAGTCCGCCGGCACCCGCCCGCGTTGACAGCAGCGCGTCATCGAGCAGCCGGATCATGTCGTCGATATCGGCTACCGCCCGCTGCCGCTCGACATCGTCGGGAATGTGCTCGACGCGCAGCCGCAGCCGTGTCGCAAAAGTCCTGACGTCATGGGCGATGCCGCCGACCAGCGTCATGCGCGCACGCAGCATCTCGGCAAGCCGCCGCTGCAGGCGGTTGAACGCGGCGATGACGGCGCGGATCTCCGGCGCGCTGCGTCGCGCATCCGGCAGCGGCGGCGGATCGGCCGACAGATCGACGCGATCGACGGCGGCGGCGAGCTGCGCCAGCGGCCGCGTCTCGCGCTGCATGACCAGCAGCGCAAGTAGCGCCACGATCGAGCCGAACAGGCCGGCACCGAAGCCGACGGGCAGGCCGAACGGGGTCACCGGCAGCCGGGTATAGGCGTCGATGACCAGCAGATCGCCGCTGCGCAGGCCAATGCGGAATTCGATCGCATTGGCCATCAGCCGCGCGAGGCGGGGAAACAATCGACCGGCGCGACGGTTCGGCGGCGACACGATCTCGACCGGGCGGCCCGCGAGGCCGGCCGCATAGGTCTCGCGCAATTGTCGCTGCTGCTCCGGCGTCTCGCCGTTGACCGGTGCGCCCGACGGCACGATTCGCGCAACGAATTGGGGCGACGACACCGCGTCGAGGACGGCCTGCCGCGCGTCGCCGGCCGTGCGCTCGAGCAGCGTCGCAAGCGCATCGAGGCGCGCGGGCGATGGCCGCGTGAGCTCGTTCTCGTGCACCGTGGTCCGGTAGAAGATCGCCAGGACGACGGTGACGACCACCGTGAAGCCAACCAGTCCGATCAGCGCCAGCCGGGCGGCAAGCGTCACGCGCAGCATCAGGACACCTGCTTGACGGTCGCGGTGAACAGATAGCCGCCGTTGCGCACCGTCGTGATCAGGTTGGAGCCGGGACTTGCACCGTCGAGCTTGCGGCGCAGCCGCGAAATCAGCATGTCCACGGTGCGGTCGAACGGCTCCGCCGAACGACCACGCGTCCAGTCGAGGATCTGGTCGCGCGTCAGAACCCGGCGCGGGCGCTGCACGAAGCAGCCGAGCAGGTCGAACTCGGCGCTGGTCAATTGCAGCACCGGCGTGTTGGCCTCGACCGTCTCGACACTGCGGGCATCGAGATCGATTACGAAGCGGTCGAAGGCAAAACGCCGGACCAGCGGCTTTGCCGGAGCCCCGTTGGCGCGGCGCAGGATGGCGCGAACGCGCGCCAGCAGCTCGCGCGGCCCGAACGGCTTAGTGAGATAGTCGTCCGCACCCATCTCGAGACCGACCACGCGATCGATCTCGTCGCTCTTGGCGGTGAGCATCAGGATCGGGAGGGAGTCGTCGGCGCGCAAGCGACGGCAGATCGAAAGCCCATCCTCGCCCGGCAGCATCAAGTCGAGGATGACGAGGTCGGGCCGCAGGCGCTGGAGCGTCGAATCCATCGCCTTGCCGTCGGCGACGCAAGCAACCTCGAACCCCTCGCGCCGCATGAAGTCGGCAACGAGGCGGCTGATCTCGGGATCGTCCTCCACCATGAGGATCGTGGCCGAATGCGCGTTCATCGCCCGCATTGTGGACGACCGCGCGTGCCGCGCAAGGGCAGCGGCGCCGTTGTTACATAGTGTTACATGGAGCCGACAAGGCCCTAACAATCGTTTCCTCCCGGCAATGCGGCGCAGACGCCGCGGCTCCAGTCTCCTGCGCACGGCTCCCGCTCACGGCAGCCCCCAGAAGGAGACGACGACCATGACCAAGCTCTTCCTCACCTCCCTCGTCATCGGCACCCTGTCGGTCGCAGCGGCGGCCGACGCCAATGCCTGGACGAGGTCGGCGATGGCGACCGGGCCCCGCGGCACCTCCCACGTCACCGCGACGGGAAGCTGCGCCAACGGCAGCTGCACGCGCAACGTCACCCGCACCGGCCCGGCCGGCAACACCTACACCCGCACCGGCACCATCTCTCGCTGAGCGGGCCGGGCCGTCGCCGCATTTGCCCCGGGCGGCGGCGGCTCATTGCCCCAGAACGGAAAGGACAATTGCCGTGCAAACGATTCTCCGCCTCAGTTCGTTCGCGCAGGCCGCAACCATCGCCGCCGTTGGCGTTGCGGCTTCGACATCCGCGCTCGCCCAGACTCATACGCAGATCACGTCGCAGATGCGCAGCGAGGCGCAAGCCGTGATGCAGGCCTGCCGCAGCGACTATGACAGCCTTTGCACCAATGTCAGCCCGGGCGGCGGACGCATACTCGCCTGCCTGCAATCCCATGCCGGCCGGCTCACGCCATCCTGCGCGAAGGCGCTGCCGCGCGCCCAGGCACTGCGGGACAGTGCCGCCAGTGCCGGCGTCGCGTCGAAATAGGAGGATGCCGTGGGCTACGCCTCACTTCTGCTCGATCCGACGCTCAGGCGCGTGATCCTGGCGACGGCGATCTGCCTGATGCTGCTCGAATACGGCATCGGCCGGCTCGCCCATCGCGACACCCACGACTGGCGCGAGAGCGTTGCCTCTTTCGGCGTGGCCCTCGGACAGAACCTGCTGCGCGCGGTCGAGGCAGGCATTCTCGCGATACCGTTCGCGTTCCTGTACGAGCACCGCCTGTTCGACTTCGCGCAGACCGGTCCGCTCGCGCTCGCCGGATTGTTCCTGGGGAGCGAGTTCCTGTACTATTGGCAGCATCGCGCCTCGCATCGCATTCGCTGGATGTGGGCGACGCATGCAGTGCATCACTCGACGACGCGACTGAACTTGACTGCGGCGATCCGGCTCGGCTGGACCGGTAACATTTCGGGCAATTTCCTGTTCTTCCTGCCGCTCGCGCTGGTCGGCTTCCATCCCCTTGCGATCGTCGCGATGCTCGGGATCAATCTGCTCTACCAGTTCTTCATCCACAGCGACTTCGCGCCGAAGCTCGGCGCGCTCGAATGGGTGCTCAACACGCCGAGCCACCATCGCGTGCATCATGCCTGCAACGAGCCGTGCCTCGACAGGAACTATGGCGGCATCCTGATCGTGTTCGACCGCCTGTTCGGGACCTTTGCCGAACGGCCCTCCGACCAGCCGCTCCGCTTCGGCCTCGTCGGCGGCACACCATCGTTCAACCCGATCCGGATCGCGCTCGGCGAATGGATTGCGATGCTGGGAGACGCCTGGAAGGCACGGGGCGCGGGCGCGAAACTCCGCGCCCTGTTCGGCCCGCCCGGGGGTTGAGCGCACGCAGGCGCTCAGATCTTCTGATTGTACTCGCCGACTTCGGGATGCGTGCGCAGCACGCTATTCACCATCTCGAACATGTCATGCATGCGCTGCTCGGAAACCGGGCTCTCGACCACCACGACGAGTTCGGGCTTGTTGGAAGAGGCACGGACCAGGCCCCAGCTGCCATCTTCCACCGTGACGCGCACGCCGTTGACGGTGACGAGATCGCGGATCGCCTGGCCGCCGATCCTGGCGCCCTTCGCCTGAAGGCCTTCGAAATGCTTCACCACGGCGTCGATGACGCCGTATTTGACCTCGTCGGCGCAATGTGGCGACATGGTCGGCGACGACCAGGTCTTCGGCAGCGCGTTCTTCAGATCGGCCATCGACTTGCCGGGGGCGCGGTCGAGCATGTCGCAGATCGCGAGCGCCGAGACCAGGCCGTCGTCATAGCCGCGGCCATACGGCTTGTTGAAGAAGAAGTGGCCGGACTTCTCGAAGCCCGCCAGCGCGCCCGTCTCATTGGTGCGGCGCTTCATGTAGGAATGGCCGGTCTTCCAATAGGCGGTCTTGGCACCCTGCTTCTGCAGCACGGGATCGGTGACGAACAGACCGGTCGACTTCACGTCGACGATGAAATGCGCGTCCTTGTGAATCGCCGACATGTCGCGCGCCAGCATCACGCCGACCTTGTCGGCGAAGATCTCCTCGCCGGTGTTGTCGACGACGCCGCAGCGGTCGCCGTCACCGTCGAAGCCGAGACCGACATCGGCCTTGTGATGCAGCACGGCGTCGCGGATCGCGTGCAGCATCTCCATGTCCTCGGGGTTCGGATTGTATTTCGGGAAGGTATGATCGAGCTCGGTGTCGAGCGGGATCACTTCGCAGCCGATCGCCTCCAGCACCTGCGGCGCGAACGCGCCGGCGGTGCCGTTGCCGCAGGCCGCGACGACCTTCAGCTTGCGCGTCAGCTTCGGACGAGAGGTGAGATCAGCGATGTATCGCGCCGGATAGTTCTCGTGGAACCGGTAGGAGCCGCCGGCCTTGTTCCCGAACTCGGCATTGAGCACGATTTCCTTCAGCCGCGTCATCTCGTCGGGACCGAAAGTGAGCGGGCGGTTGGCGCCCATCTTCACGCCGGTCCAGCCGTTGTCGTTGTGCGAGGCCGTGACCATGGCGACGCAGGGCACGTCGAGATCGAACTGCGCGAAATAGGCCATCGGCGTCACCGCAAGCCCGATGTCGTGCACCTTGCAACCCGCCGCCATCAGGCCGGAGATCAGCGCATATTTGATCGAGGCCGAATAGCCCCGGAAATCGTGGCCGGTGACGATCTCCTGCTTGACGCCGAGCTCGGCGATCAACGCGCCCAGCCCCATGCCAAGCGCCTGCACACCCATCAGGTTGATTTCCTTCTGGAACAACCAGCGCGCGTCGTACTCCCGAAAACCGGTGGGCTTCACCATCGGCTCGGATTCGAAGGCATAGGTGTTGGGCAGCAGGACGGGTTTCGGCTTCGGAAACATTGAGACGGTCTCGTGAAAAGGCAGGAATTGATGCAGCCTTAGCGAATGCCGGGCCACGGCGGAAGGCGGGAATGAAGGCTTATGGCCGATAATTGCGGCAGTTTGGTAACGGGAAATGGTGCGCCGGGAGAGACCTGCATTTCCGGCCAAATCGGCTATGGACGTGCCATCTCATCTTCGATGACCGCCCTGAGAGGTGGCAGGGCCTGTTGAACGGTCTCCCATACAAGACGGGCAGCGACATCCTCATAGTTGTGGCGATAAACATTGCCCGCCGCCATCTGCCTCCATGCGATCGCCGGGTGCCTCGCCTTCAGCTCCTCTGGCGGACGCCGAGATGCCTCTGAAATGATCTCCAAACACCGCGTAACAGCATAGACCGCCCGCAGGTCCGCCGCGAATGCCTCGCGGTCGAGACCTGCGGCGAACTCAGCCGCCAAATCGATGTGATGCAAGATGTCCCGCAGGGTCCCGTCGATGCGATCAGAAGGCATAGACGACATCGGCCGTCGCGGCAGGCGCGACGTATGATTTCAGAGCGTCGCGATTGACGACATCGACCGGCCCGTCAAAAAGAGTGGCGATATATTCCTTGAGCTCGACGTAGTCGAAGACCGTGATCCGCGCGTCCGGATCGATCTCGACCATGATATCGACGTCGCTCCCGCGATGATTTTCACCCCTCGCGACCGAACCGAACAAGGCGGCATGCAAAATGCCCCGTTCGCGCAGGGCGGGCTCGGACTGTCGCAGGATGGCGATCGCGTCGGGTCCGTTCATGGACGGAATATAGCACCCCGTCCGGTCTTGAGGTAGGCCCAGCTGGGCCAATTGGAGCGGGACCTACTGCTCCAGCACCATCTGACCGTTGGCGTATTCGAAACGCTTCAGGCGGGACAGGAAGGAAAGGCCGAGCAGGTTCTCCGACAATGCCTCGTCGGGCAGGACCATGGCGTCGACGTCGCGCACGATGAGACCGCCGACATCCAGCATGGCAATGCGGGTGCGCGCGGCCTTGATGGTGCCGTTGGCGGTGGAGACGGTGGCGTTGTATTCGCTGCGCGAGGGACGCAGGCCGAAGCGAGCAGCCGAGGTCTCGTTCAGCGCGACGACGGAGGCGCCGGTATCGACCATGAAGCCGATGCGCTGGCCGTCAATCCGGCCCTCGGTCTGGAAGTGACCGCGGCCATCGCGGGAAATGGCGAGGCTGCGGCCGCCGGCCGGCGCCGTGGTCGCAACCGCGACCGTCGCACGCGGCGCGGACGTGGCGGACGCCGAACTCATCCTGTCCGCCATCTGCGCCATGAAGGTGCCGAGGCCGATCATGACGGCCGCGAAGATCATAATGTTACGCATCACATCACTTCCGAGCCGTAAAGCCCGATTTCACCACGCAACCGCTCCACCCGCGAGCGCTGCGGCGGCCAGGGCTTCGCCATTTTGGCGAAAAGGATGAGCGGACGGTTAATGCCGGCCTACAAACCTCACGTCCCGCGCGGCTTCGCCCGCCGCGTCGGCACTGCGTTCGCCGGATCGTCCGGCCAGGGGTGGCGCGGGTAGCGGCCGCGCAGGTCGGAGCGGACCGCGGCGTAGCTGCCGCGCCAGAAGCCGGGGAGATCGCGCGTCACCTGCACCGGGCGCTGCGCCGGCGAGAGCAATTCCAGCACCAGCGGCACCTTGCCGGCGGCAATCGAGGGATGGGTGTCGAGGCCGAACAATTCCTGAAGCCGCACCGCGATGGTCGGCCCCTGCTCGGCCTCGTAATCGATCGCGAGCGCGCTGCCGGTCGGCGCCTCGAAATGCGTCGGCGCCTCGCGATCGAGCCGCGCGCGCATCTCCCACGGCAGCAGCGCCATCAACGCATCGGAGAGATCGCCGGGGGAGATGTCCTTGAGCGCGATCTTGTCGTAGAGCGCCGGCACCAGCCAGTCGTCGCGCCGCGCGATCAGCCCATCGTCCGACAGATCGGGCCAGCTCCCGCCCTCGGCCTTGCGCAGGAACATCACGCGGTCGCGCCACTGCTTGGCCGCCTTCGACCAGGGCAGCCGGTCGAGGCCGGCCGCGATCAGCCCGTCCGCGAAGATGCGCGCGGTGTCCTCCGAGGGCGAGACGGCAAGTGTCGCCTCGGACAGCGTGATCGCGTGCAGCGCGCGCCTGCGCCGCGCCCGCAGCGCCATCGCGCCGCGATCGAAGGAGATCTCGTCCGCGGTCTCGATGTGCTCGGCGAAATGCCGCTCGATCTCGTCCTGGGTGATTTGCGCGGCGAGCAGGATGCGTCCGCTCGCCGCCGTCCCCGTCATCTCGCCGATCGCGATGTAGGGCGCGCGGGCGAGCGAGGAAGTCTGCTCGACGGAAGCGCCACGGCCGTTGGCCAGCACGAAACTGCCATTGCCGCGGTTGCGCGCGACACGGTCCGGAAAGGCATAGGCGAGCATCAGACCGGTCGAGAGATCCTCCTGCTGCCCTGCCTTCTCCGAAGCGGCGACCTGCGAGGCCCAGCGCCGCGCGAGATCGCGCGCGCCCGCCGCGCGCGGCGAGCGGTCGCGGCGAAGCTGGTCGCGCCGGTGCTCGAGATCGACGCCGTCGCCCCCTAACCCGCGCTCGGTGATGATGGCCGCGATCTCGGCGGCGGCCTCGCCGCTGCCTGCGCGATGCGAATCCACGATCATGCGCGCCAGCCGCGGCGGCAGCGCCAGCGAACGCAGGCTCTTGCCCTCTGCCGTGATGCGGCCGTCGCCATCGAGCGCGTTGAGCTCCGTCAGCAGGCTCTTCGCTTCCTTCCAGGCCGGCTGGGGCGGCGGATCGAGGAACGACAGTGCGGCGGGATCGCTGACACCCCATTGCGCGAGATCGAGCACCAGCGAGGACAGATCGGCGCTGAGGATCTCCGGCTGGGTGTAGGGCGCAAGCGAGGCCGTCTGCGGTTCGTCCCAGAGCCGGTAGCAGACACCGGGCTCGGTGCGACCGGCGCGGCCGCGCCGCTGGTCCACCGCCGCGCGCGAGGCGCGCACGGTCTCGAGCCGCGTCAGGCCGATGTCGGGCTCATAGCGCGGCACGCGGGCGAGACCGGAATCGACGACGATGCGCACGCCCTCGATGGTGAGCGAGGTCTCGGCGATCGAGGTCGCCAGCACCACCTTGCGCGTGCCCTTCGGCGCGGGCGCGATGGCGCGGTCCTGCACGGCGGCATCGAGCGCGCCGAACAGCGGCACGATCTCGATAGAGGCGTCGTGCACGCGCTCGCCGAGAAAATTCTGGGTGCGGCGGATCTCGGCGGCGCCCGGCAGGAACGCCAGCACCGAGCCGCTATCGGCGCGGAGCGCGGACGCGATCGCATCCGCCATCTGCCGTTCGACCGGCGCATCCGCCTTGCGGCCGAGATAGCGGGTCTCGACCGGAAAGGCACGGCCCTCGCTTTCGACGACGGCCGCGTCGCCGAGCAATCTTGCCACGCGCGCGCCGTCGAGCGTGGCCGACATCACGAGGATGCGCAGATCCTCGCGCAGGCCGGTTTGCGCATCGCGCGCCAGTGCCAGGCCCATGTCGGCGTCGAGCGAGCGCTCGTGGAATTCGTCGAACAGGATGGCGGCAACGCCGGAGAGTTCGGGATCGTCGAGGATCTGGCGGGTGAAGATGCCTTCGGTCACCACCTCGATGCGCGTCGCTCGCGAGATCTTCGAGCCGAAGCGGACGCGATAGCCGACGGTCTCCCCGGTGCGCTCGCCGAGCGATTTGGCCATGCGATCGGCACTGGCGCGTGCGGCGATGCGGCGCGGCTCCAGCACGATGATCTTCCTGTTCCTCGCCCAGGGCGCATCGAGCAGCGCAAGAGGCACCCGCGTGGTCTTGCCGGCGCCAGGCGGCGCAACCAGCACGGCCGCGTTATGGGTCTCCAGCGTGCGCGACAAATCGTCGAGCACGGCATCGATCGGGAGGGGCGTGTCGAAGCTGCGAGGCAAGGTCAATCCACTCGTCATGCCCGGTCTTCGTGCCGGGTATCCACGTTCTTTCAGGCGAGAGTGAACAAGACGTGGATGGCCGGGACCCGGCTCCGCGAACGCTTCGCCGGGCTTACAGGTATTGGGCCGGCGAAGCTTAGGCGAAGACGGCAAGCCCGGCCATGACGGCTTCCTTCAACGAGAAATGCAGCTATCAGCCCTGCACAGGGGGCCGGCCGACGCTCTCGTAGGTGAAGCCGGCGGCTTCCATGTCTTCGGGGCGATAGATGTTGCGGAGATCGACGACGACGGGCCGCGCCATGACGCTCTTCAGCCGGTCGAGATCGAGCGCGCGGAACTGCACCCATTCGGTGACGATGACGAGCGCATCGGCGCCTTGCGCGCAGGAATAGGCATCCTCGCAATAGGTGATGCTGGGCAGCTCGCCCTTGGCCTGCTCCATGCCGACGGGATCGAACGCCTTCACCGTCGCGCCCATGTCGATCAGGCCAGTCACCAGCGGGATCGACGGCGCATCGCGCATGTCGTCGGTGTCGGGCTTGAAGGTGAGGCCGAGCACGGCGATGGTCTTGCCGCGCAAATTGCCGCCGAGCGCCTGGCTCACTTTCCGCGCCATTGCGCGCTTGCGGTTCTCGTTGACCGCCAGTACGGATTCGACAATGCGCAGGGAGACGTCGTAGTCCTGCGCGATCTTGATCAGCGCCTTGGTGTCCTTCGGGAAGCACGAGCCGCCGAAGCCGGGCCCGGCGTGCAGGAACTTGGTGCCGATGCGGTTGTCGAGGCCAATGCCGCGCGCGACCTCCTGGACGTTGGCGCCGGCTTTTTCGGAGAGATCGGCGATCTCGTTGATGAAGGTGATCTTGGTCGCGAGGAACGCGTTGGCGGCGTATTTGATCATCTCGGCGGTGCGGCGCGCGGTGAACATCAGCGGCGCCTGGTTCAGCGACAGCGGGCGGTAGATGTCGCCCATCACCTTGCGGCCGCGCTCGTCGGAGGTGCCGACCACGATGCGGTCTGGAAACTTGAAGTCGCGGATCGCCGCGCCCTCGCGCAGGAACTCGGGGTTCGAGGCGACGACGACGTCGGCCGCAGGGTTCGTTTCGCGGATGATGCGCTCGACCTCGTCGCCGGTGCCGACCGGCACGGTCGACTTGGTTACTACGACGGTGAAGCCGGTGAGCGCTTGCGCGATCTCGCGGGCGGCGGCGTAGACGTAGGACAGATCGGCGTGGCCATCGCCGCGGCGCGAGGGCGTGCCGACCGCGATGAACACGGCATCTGCGTCGGCAACCGGCCTGGTCAAATCGGTGGTGAATTCCAGCCGCCTGGCCTTGACGTTGGTCGCAACCAGTTCGTCGAGACCGGGCTCGTAGATCGGGATCTCGCCCCGATGAAGCGCCGCGATCTTCCTCTCGTCCTTGTCGACACAGGTGACGTCGTGGCCGAAATCCGCAAAGCAGGCTCCGGAAACCAGTCCCACATAACCCGTGCCGATCATCGCGATGCGCATGAAAAATCCTGTTCCAGCGTGGTTAACGGAAGCCCAATTCGCGGCGGTTTAGCATTTTCCCGAGGTCATGGAACAGTCCGCACGCAAAAACCGGCCCGCGATTTGAACCGGTAAAGAAGTCGGAAACCACTGGGCTCCAAACTGCCCCGCACCCATACAGGGACGGGCGGAACACGCCTCGAAAGGGGACATCATGGCACGATCAGGCACAATCGCGGCGGCCGGGCCTCTCAGGGCCCCTTCTGCCGCGCGTGTCGACTGGGTCGATTATGCCAAGGGCATCTGCATCGTCATGGTCGTGATGATGCATTCGGTGCTGGGGGTCGAGCTCGCCGCTGGGCAGACCGGTTTCATGCATGTCGTCGTGGCCTTCGCAAAGCCGTTCCGGATGCCGGATTTCTTCCTGATTTCGGGCCTGTTCCTGTCTCTGGTGATCGATCGGGACTGGCGAACCTATCTCGACCGCAAGGTGGTGCATTTCGCCTATTTCTATGTCGTCTGGGTGACAATCCAGTTCGGCTTCAAGGCGCCCGCCTTCGCGGCCGAGACGAGCTGGCGCGAGGTTGGGCTCCTGTACCTGGAATCCTTCATCGAGCCGTTCGGCACGCTGTGGTTCATCTATCTGCTGCCGATCTTCTTCGTCGTCACAAAACTGACACGCAAACTCCCGCCGCTCGCAATCTGGCTCCTTGCTGCTGCCCTGGAGACGGCGCGGATCACGACCGGCTGGACCGTCATCGACGAGTTCTGTGCGCGCTTCGTCTATTTCTATTCGGGCTATTTGTTCGCGCCTTACGTGTTCGCCCTTTCGGATCGCGCGCGCAACCATCCCGCGCTGGCGCTCGCAGTGCTCGCGGCCTGGGCATTGATCAATGCCCGCCTGGTCGCGCATGGGGCCAGCGAATGGAAGCTCGTCTCGCTCGTGCTCGGCTTTGCCGGCGCCTGCGCCATCATCACGACGGGCACGCTGCTCGCGCGCGCCCGGTGGATGAATTTCCTCCGCTTCTGCGGCGAGCATTCGATCGTGATCTACCTCGCCTTCTTCCTGCCGATGGCGGCAACGCGGACGCTGCTGCTGCGCACGGGTATCATTCCCGACATCGGAACGATGTCGCTGATGGTCGCCATCGCCGGCGTGCTCGGCGCGCTCGCGATCTGGCGGGTAGCGCTGCGACTCAACGCGCACTTCCTGTTCGAGCGGCCCAATGCATTCTGGATTGCGCCGAAGAAGGCGGCGCCGGTGTTGCAGGCGGCGGAGTGACTCGTCATGCCACGCGAAGGCGGGGCATCCGGTATTCCAGAGACAGTTGTTGTCGACCGATAGGCCGCGACGTACTGGATTCCCCGCCTTCGCGGGGAATGACAGTGGGGATAGTGGCTCAAAAATCCGCCTCCAAAGGCTGTCAAAGGCCGCAAAAATCCATACATTGCGGCCATGCCCAAAACCTCCCCGAAGACCACCGCCAAAGCTGACACCAAGGCCGCGCCGAAAGCTGCCGACACCAAGCCCGCTGCCAAGGCCGCTGCTGCGACAGCTGCTGCCAAACCGGTCGCAACGAAGGCGGCTGGCAAGGGCGACCACGTCTTCCTGGTCGACGGTTCCTCCTACATCTTCCGCGCCTATCACGCGCTGCCGCCGCTGAACCGCAAATCCGACGGCCTCCAGGTCAACGCCGTGCTCGGCTTCTGCAACATGCTGTGGAAGCTCTTGCGCGACATGCCCGAGGACAACCGGCCGACACATCTGGCGATCATCTTCGACAAGTCGGAAATCACCTTCCGCAACAGGATCTATCCGGACTACAAGGCGCACCGGCCGCCGGCCCCGGATGATCTGATCCCGCAATTCGCGCTGATCCGCGAGGCCGTGCGCGCGTTCGACCTGCCCTGCCTCGAGCAAGGCGGCTTCGAGGCCGACGATCTCATCGCGACCTATGCACGGCAGGCGAGCGAGCGCGGCGCCACCACGACCATCGTGTCCTCCGACAAGGACCTGATGCAGCTCGTGAACGACAGGATCGTCATGTACGACACCATGAAGGACCGCCGCATCGGCATCCCCGAGGTGATCGAGAAGTTCGGTGTGCCGCCGGAGAAGGTGGTCGAGGTGCAGGCGCTGGCCGGCGATTCCACCGACAACGTGCCCGGGGTCCCCGGCATCGGCATCAAGACCGCCGCGCAGTTGATCGTCGAATATGGCGACCTCGAGCAGCTCCTGTTCCGCGCCACCGAGATCAAGCAGCCGAAGCGGCGCGAGGCGCTGATCGAGAATGCCGAGAAGGCGCGGATCTCGCGCCAGCTCGTGCTGCTCGACGACAAGGTCGATCTGGAGGTGCCGCTGGACGACCTCGCCGTCCACGAGCCCGACGCGCGCAAGCTGATCGCCTTCCTGAAGGCGATGGAATTCACGACGCTGACGCGGCGCGTCGCCGAATATTCACAGATCGATCCGGCCAACGTCGACGCCGATCCCGGCTACGCGAAGGGCGCGAGTGTATTCTCGCCTCTGCCGCCCTCGGACGTCGTGCCCGCACCAGGGACGGGCACACCGGCGCGAACCGCGCCGGGCGAACGCAACAAGTCGGCGGGCAAGGAGGACAAGGCCGCGAGCCCGAAGGGCGCGCCGATCTCGCTCGCCGCGGCGCGCGAAGAAGCGCTGCGCAAGCTGCCGGTCGATCGCAGCAAATACCAGACCGTCAAGACGCCGAAAGAGCTCGACGCCTTCGTCGCGCGCATCCACGATGCCGGCCATGTCGCGATCGAGATCAAAGCCAACTCCATCGATCCGATGCAGGCCGATCTCTGCGGCATTGCGCTGGCGCTGGCGCCGAACGAGGCATGCTACGTGCCGCTGGCGCACAAGCAGTCCGGCGGTGGTGCCGGCCTGTTCGACGCCGGCCTCGCGCCCGACCAGGTCAAGCACAACGAGGCGATCGAAGCGCTGCGGCCGGTGCTGGAATCGACCGGCATCCTGAAGATCGGCTTCGACGTCAAGTTCACCGCCGTCATGCTGGCGCAGCACGGCATCACCCTGCGCAACATCGACGATGCGCTCCTGATCTCCTACGTGCTCGACGCCGGCCGTGGCTCGCATGCGCTGGAATCGCTGTCCGAGCGCTGGTTCGGCCATGCCATGCTGAAGGAAAGCGAGCTGCTCGGCAGCGGCAAGGGCAAGATCACCTTCGACCAGGTGCCGATCGACAAGGCCGCGCCACTGTCGGCGGAAGGCGCCGACATCGCCTTGCGCGTCTGGCGCGTGCTGAAGCCGCGCCTCGTCGCCGAACACATGAGCGCGGTCTACGAGACCCTGGAGCGGCCGCTGGTCGCGGTGCTCGCACGGATGGAACGGCGCGGCATCTCGATCGACCGTCAGGTGCTGTCGCGGCTGTCCGGCGACTTTGCCCAGACTGCCGCCCGCGTCGAAGCCGAGATCCAGCAGATCGCGGGCGAGCCGGTCAATGTCGGCAGCCCGAAGCAGATCGGCGACATCCTGTTCGGCAAGATGGGACTATCAGGCGGCACCAAGACCAAGACAGGCGCGTGGTCGACCACTGCGCAGGTGCTGGACGAGCTCGCCGAACAGGGCCACGACTTCCCGAAGAAGATTCTGGAGTGGCGCCAGGTTTCGAAGCTGAAATCGACCTACACCGACGCGCTGCCGACCTATGTCAACCCGCAAACCCATCGCGTGCACACGACCTACGCGCTGGCGGCGACCACGACAGGGCGGCTGTCGTCCAACGAGCCGAACCTTCAGAACATTCCGGTGCGCACCGAGGATGGCCGAAAGATCCGCCGCGCCTTCATCGCGACGCCCGGGCACAAGCTGGTCTCCGCCGACTATTCGCAGATCGAGCTCAGGCTGCTCGCCGAGATCGCCGACATTCCCGTGCTGAAGCAGGCGTTCCGCGACGGGCTCGACATTCACGCCATGACGGCATCCGAAATGTTCGGCGTGCCGATCAAGGGCATGCCGGGCGAAATCCGCCGCCGCGCCAAGGCGATCAATTTCGGCATCATCTACGGCATTTCCGCGTTCGGCCTCGCCAACCAGCTCGGCATCGCGCGCGAGGAGGCTTCCGCCTACATCAAGAAATATTTCGAGCGCTTTCCCGGCATCCGCGCCTATATGGACGAGACGCGCGACTTCTGCCGCAGCCATGGCTACGTCACCACGCTGTTCGGCCGCAAGTGCCACTACCCCGACATCAAGGCCTCCAACGCCTCGGTGCGCGCCTTCAATGAACGCGCCGCGATCAACGCCCGGCTCCAGGGCACCGCAGCCGACATCATCCGCCGCGCGATGGCCCGGGTGGAGGATGCGCTGGCGGCAAGGAAGCTGTCGGCGCAGATGCTGCTCCAGGTGCACGACGAACTGATCTTCGAGGTGCCGGACGCCGAGGTCGATGCGACCCTCCCCGTCGTGCAGCACGTGATGCAGGACGCGCCGTTCCCGGCCGTGCTGCTCTCGGTGCCGCTGCATGTCGACGCGCGCGCGGCCAACAATTGGGACGAGGCGCATTGATCTCTCCACCAGCACGGTGTCGTCCCGGCGAACGCCGGACCCATAACCACAGGATCGGGTTTGGCGACGATTGCCCATGACGATCTCGCGTCAAACTTCTCCCTCAGGCTATGGGTCGTAAGTCTGGGTGCCTCGCGTATTGTGGGGTCAAGGCGGGCGTTGCGAGACTTATGGGAGGTCTTCTCGACCGTCGGGATCTCGCACCCCGCCTCGTTTGATTGATGCGGGGACCTCAATTGTCCTCCGAGCAATTGCGTCATGGCACCACCACGCCCCGCATATTAGAACCGTGCCATCTCCCGCACCGGTTCACCCATGCCCCACACTCCCGCCCTGCTCGGCTTCGCCCTCGTCTGCCTCGGCCTCGTGCTCACGCCGGGCCCGAACATGATCTACCTGATCTCGCGCTCGATCACGCAAGGGCCGGCGGCGGGCATCGTCTCGCTCGGCGGTGTCGCGCTCGGTTTCGTGTTCTACATGCTGTGCGCGGCGTTCGGCATCACGGCGCTCCTGCTCGCCATTCCCTTTGCCTATGACGCGCTGCGCTTTGCCGGCGCCGGCTACCTGCTCTGGCTCGCCTGGCAGGCGGTGAAGCCGGGCGGGCGTTCGCCGTTCCAGGTGAGAAAGCTCGTGATTGACAGCCCGCGCAAATTGTTCGCGATGGGCTTCGTCACCAACCTGCTCAACCCGAAGATCGCGATGCTTTATCTCGCGCTGCTGCCGCAGTTCATCGATCCCGCCGCCGGCAGCGTGCTGGCGCAGTCGGTGGTGTTAGGGGCAATCCAGATCGCGATCAGCGTCAGCGTGAATGCGATGATCGCGCTCGCGGCAGGCTCGATCGCGCTGTTCCTGGCGAGCCGGCCGAGCTGGATGCTGGTGCAGCGCTGGCTGATGGGCACGGTGCTGGCCGGGCTCGCGGTGCGGATGGCGGTCGAAGCGAAGAAGGTGTGAGCTTTTTCTTCACCCTCCCCTGAAGGGGAGCGTCGGCACGCGATCGAGCAAAGCGAGATTGCGTGACGGGGTGGGGTGTAAGGCCCCTCCCCGTCCAACAGTGTCCGAGTGGAGAGATCACCCCACCCCGCTCGCGCTACGCGCGATCGACCCTCCCCCTCCA
>NZ_LBJF01000016.1:0-143737 GCF_028128735.1 Bradyrhizobium sp. CCBAU 53415
GCGCGATGAGCTACTCAACGAGACCCTGTTCTTTGATCTCGATGACGCCCGCGCCAAGATCGCCAATTGGGTCGCCGACTACAATCTCCAGCGTCCCCACTCGTCGCTGAAATACCTAACCCCCGCGGCCTACGCCGCCCACCTCACCGCAACGGACGATCGGCTGCGCAACCCCGACCAGCTCCGCCGATCGTCCGTTGCTCCACCCGCGCCACTTGGCGTACAAAACCCCGAGACTCTAACTGCCGCTGGATGAAAATGCAGTGGCAGGTCACCCCTTCTGTGGTGATAGCAATGCCAGGGGATGTCCCGGGTTCTGTTGAATTTCTGAAGAGGTCGGCGTTGCCCACCTTGAGCCGGTAGGCTCGGGGTGCTGATTCCACAAAGGAGAGCAACGCCATGACGAGAGATATCACACCGGCTGGTTGGCCGGCGACCGGGGCTGTGGACGAAGCGTTTGCAGAAGTGCGGGCGAGCTTCGATCGGTTCTGCCTTGCGGCAGGGATCGAGGCGCTCGGCACGATGATGGAGGCGGATGTCACGGCGGCCTGCGGGCCGCGCCACGGTCGCGACGCGGCGCGGCGGGCGCACCGTTGGGGCCGAACGCGGGGACGGATCGGCTTCCACGGCGGCAAGATCGAGGTCGAGCGCCCGCGGGTCCGGGGCGTGGACGGCCGCGAGGTCACGATCCCGAGCTGGGAAACGGCGGCGGCGGAGGATTGGCTCGGTCGCTGGGCGATGAACCTGATGCTGATCAATGTGTCGACGCGCCGGTTCGGCCGCGCTGTCCGGCTGCCCGAGGGTGACGTGCCGGCACCGCCCGGATCGGGGGTTTCGAAGTCGGCGGCCTCGCGGAGGTTCGTAGCGCTGTCGGCGGCGCGGCTGGCCGACTTCATGGCTGCCGATCTGTCCGCGCTCGACCTTCTGGTGGTCCAAATCGGCGGGCTGCATCTCGGCGACGATCTCGTGCTGGTCGCCGCGATCGGGGTTGACGGCGAAGGCAACAAGCATCCGCTGGCGCTGGTGGAAGGGGCGACCGAGAATGCCGCAACGGTGCAGGCCCTGCTGGACAACCTGATCTCGCGCGGGCTCGACCCGACGGTGCCAAGACTGTTCATCGCCGACGGCGCGAAGGCGTTGTCGAAGGCGATCCGCCGCACCTTCGGTTCGGCCGCTGCGATCCAGCGCTGCCAGATCCACAAGGCGCGCAACATCATGGAACGCCTGCCGAAAGAGCATCATGCGGCCACCCGTCGGGTGCTGCGCCAGGCCTGGGAGCTCGATGACGCCGACAAGGCTGAAAAATTGATCCGCAATCTCGCGCGTCGACTCGACCAGCAATGGCCCGGCGTAGCGGCCAGCATCCTCGAAGGCCTCGACGAAATCCTGACTGTCGTCCGGTTGAAGCTGCCGAAAGAGCTTCGTCGATCGCTCGCTTGTACCAACATCGCCGAGAACATGATGGGCACCATTCGCCGCGTCACGCGCAACGTCAAACGCTGGCGGGATGCCGGCATGGCCTTGCGATGGGTCGCGGCCGGCATGATCGAGGCCAACAAGGGCTTCCGACGATTGAAGGCGCATAAGCAATTGTCGGTTTTGCGTGCGGCCCTTCAAGCTCGCCACAATCGCATGACGATCAACCCCGTTGCCCACGTCACGAGGGCCGCGTAACATTTATTCCGGCGACGTCGGCCCGACCTAGTTCAACAGCGATCGGGACATCCCCCAATGCCAGCGATACTCTTCTTTTTCGGACTAAACATTCCGCTAATGCTAATTCTCAAGTTTAGTTTAGGTCACGCCAAAATACGGTGAGGACGTACAGGCTCGCTTTCTTGAGCGCCTTAATCACATACCCTCACAGAGACCTAAGCTGCTTACTCGCGAGACGCTCGCAGCCTGGCTCGCTAACCCTGAACAAGCAGCAGCAAGGCACGGCTATGTCTTCCCTGTTTTGTTACCATTTGACGTCATTTTCCTTCTGAGCACTGGACTTTTGCTCGGACTTACTTCCGTCCACATGGTTGATCGCCTTCCGTTTCTGTCGGGCATCCCTGTATGGATATGGTGGATATTGCCGATGCTCTACATGATCTCGGATACTGCAGAAGACCTACTTGCAGCAGCGATTATCAAAACTTGGGGTCAGCTGACGGACCGCTCCTACTCCTTACTCAGAAAGCTCACGGCTTTTAAGATCGTCGCCGTCGGCGTTGCGATCGGCCAAGTAGAATTTCTTGGGGCAGAAATCGTTCTTCTTTCCGTGTTTCCGGGTTAAAATCCGCAGTCTGCGTGGTTTGGCGCAGCAAACCGGGCCGCGAATGTGAGGAACACGACTGGATGCAGGACAACGCAAATTTCAGTCTGACGCCAGCCTGATCTGCTTGCCCATATGCTCCCGCCAGAGGCCGAGCCGCTTGATTCTGTAGTCGACCAACTCCGACGAGGTGCCGAATGCTGCTGCGATCTGTTCCGAAGAGCGCTTCTTAGTCACGGCAGCAACGACGGCGGCTTTCGGTAGGAGCGTCGCCGAGGCGAGATAGTAAGCGTCGTGTTCCTCGGCCTTGTCATAGGTGCGTCCGTATGCGTCAGCAATCCTGGCAATCTTAGTGAGCTTGTGCCCAAGCAAGATGTGCCAGAATTCCTCCAGCAACGTGACCCGCTGACGCTCCACAGAGTGCGTATCGTTCAAGAGAACAGCCCAACCCTCGTTATCAGGATCGAGGGGCACGCTCATTGCGGACCATTCGCCGCTAACTTTTCCCCTCAATAGATTTATGGTGCGGGCTTCCAAACAGTCTGCCTTCCCGACGGGAATAACCCGGACGCCGTCCACTTCGACGCGAAGGCTGTCTAGCGCTTCATTGTGCGATAAACCCAAGTCCGCTCTGAACTTCGCTGCAGCTTGCTCAAGCTCCTCTTTTGATAGCCAATCACTATTGGTAGGGGAGTTGTCCTCGGGAGCTTCCTGTGCTCTCAAATTACTGGGGCGTCCAATTGATTGAACCAAACGCTCGGCAGCCGTCAGCAACGTGTGCACGGTCGAAGACTGAATGTTCTTGCCTGCACGGAAGTGCACGAAAGCTACATTATCGAAGCTGAGTCCCGCCGCTTCTGCTTCTGCACCGAGCCACTGCAGAAGCCGGATTTTTGAGTTGTTGTCCGGCTGTCCTTCGCCACGTTCGATGCGGGCTAACGTAGAGAAACTGACCCCAATCGCTGCTGACAGGGCGCGGATGCTTAGCCCTTCGGCCTCGCGCTTCTTTTTTATAGCATGGACCAGTTTTTCGTCAGTTGTGGGCATCTTGTTCCGTGCGAATGACACGCCTTGACACGTCGGGACGCTAGGCCCAGCATGTGCGCGTGACACAGATTCGCACATTTCCGCTACCAAGTGAAGCCACCTTGGCTCCGGAGGCTCGATCCGTGTTGCAGCAAATCGGGGCCGCCCTGGACGAGCACCGCTCGCTTCGAGTGCGTAATCACGGGCTAATCGCCCTGGAAGGCCCCCTAGCAGCCTCAGCGAAGGAGTTCGGCAATGAACTACAAGGAAAGACAAGATCCGCAGCCCGATCACGGGAAAGGCCCACCCGACGGAAAGGGACAGCCAGTGGACCACGGTCGGCCAGTCCCCCACCACGGGTCAGCCGCGACGTGCTCCGCGCCGCGTACGAGGGCCAGTTAAAATGCGTTACCGAAGCGTACCCCTCGCTTCGGACCTTTCCGGACGACGACGGAATGTGGCTCCTTGCGAGAAGCTTGATCATCCCGGGCTTGGAGCGGGAAGCCACGTTTCTGGTCGCTCTTCCATACCGATCAGAAGTAGGTCCCCGAGCATGGGGATTTTGGGCGGCTGCTGGTTCGTGTAGTTGGATCGGACCGCGACACACCAACTTCCAAGACGGATCGATCTGCGCCTTCTCCCCAAATGATGGAGCTTGGTTCGACGGCGGCGATCTGAGAACACTGCTCGATCTCTACAGCGTCTGGGCAGCGCGCCATCTGTACCTCGAAGTTTTCGACCGTTGGCCGGGAAAACAATATGGACTGACTGGCTCCGATCCCCTGGTGCAGGCCTACTATCGGCTGCGCGAGTGCAAGGACGACGAACTCTGCGGATGCGGCTCGGAAAGTCGGCCATATGCGGAGTGTTGCAAGCCATCGGATCAGCGAATGGATCTCCTCGAAGGAGCGTCCCGCTTCCTACGACACGTGCCGGGTGGATTTTCAAGTCGCCGACCGCCACTATCCGTCGTCGAATTCGTTGAAGGCCGATCCGAGATTCCGCGAATGAAGGGCGTCCATCTTCAGGTCGCGACTGGCTGAGCAGCGCCGCGGAACACGTGGAAAAGCCACAGCTACAGCGATTCGGAATCCCTGCTCTGTGTTAGAGGTTCTCTCTAGCCGGGTAAAACCGAGAATCCCCCCATCCACGCAGAATGAAGCTCTGCCGACGTTTCGTTTGCCCGCCAGAGAAGATCTCCAGCTCTCGGGAAAACTGACATCGACACCGGCGCTCAGCGACAATCCGCCGGAGCCGAGCCGAGTACCGGAGCCGTTGCGTACGGCCACGCCTGCCAGGGTGACGGAGCCCTCACCGCAGACAGAATCGCCGCGACGGTAAGTCCGCCTCAGACTGGCGCTCGGTTGCGGCCCCACCTTCCGATCTCGCCGGCCTTGACTCGGGGGATTATGATGGCAGCCTGCGCCGGCCCGTCACCGCCCGGTCAAAATCACCTTCGGCGCCATGCGCGAGATGGGCGTGCGCGGCGTGTTGGTCTATTGCGCCGACTATCGCTGCGGCCACAGTGTTACGCTGAGCGCAGACTGACAAACGAATGTCCTAACGCCAACCAGGAAGCCGCGGCTCGCAAGCTGCTCGAGCTCGCGGCCACCATCGAGCCGGTCCAGCATGGCCGCATCCACATCGAGAAAATCAATGCGCCATTCCGGTACACACTCAAGGCTGCGGCCGGTTCGGCGCCGGCATCAAGTACGCCCTCGAAAGAGGCTGGCTCGAGATGCACGAGAGGGGACCTACGTGTGGCTGCTGGCGCCGGGCCAAGATTTGCTCACGGAGTAGACAAATCGGCCCCAGCCGGGGGACTGGGGCCTAGTGGGCGACAGGTCTTGCGAAAGGATGGGCCGCAAGACTGATCGTTGAACTGCCTGCGGGAACCCTCGTTCCTAACCAAACGATCCCACATTGTCGGGGCAGGAACCTGTATAATACGGCATGGACCGCGCCGGGGCATCGCCTTCACATCGCTGAGCGTCACGCTGCGCAAGCCAGGCAGCTTCTTGGCGGGCAAGAGGAGCTGGTAGCTCAGCTAGACCGAGACGGCCATGACACAACGGAGGCCCGAAAGGTGCTCGCCACGTTGCGCCACATCCAATTTTTGCACGAACAGGACGTTGAGCGCCTCTCAGACGAGTTGGGAAAACCAGAACCATGACAGAAATGTGGCGTGTCGCACGACGTCCAACGTGCTCAATACCCCCTGACTTGGCCTTTGCACCGCCGGCGGCAGACAGAGCGCCAGCGGGACGGCCTATCGGCAGGGCAAGCCGGTGATCACTTTGTTACGGCAGCGACCCTCTCAGGCCTGCGACACCAAAATCCGAGGTGGCTCGACCAGCGTTCTCGGCAGGTCCGACATTTCGAGCAAGGATCGCGCCGAGCACCAGCAGGAGCATCGCAACCGTCAGTCCGTTCAAGATTGCAACTGAGTATCGACTAAACCAATTGCGCATCATACATCACCCGTGCGCACCGCCCCCGCTGTAGCTTGCTCGTTGAGTCGTCAGGCGCGCGGCGGTGGCATGCCCCGAATTGCACGGCTTGCTCTCTGCGCCGCGCCGATTTGCCTAAAGCTCCGGCTTAGCCGTACAGCCTTCGGCCTCGCGCGCGCCTGCGCCGAGGTGTTCGCTGTCCATAGGTCAACGCCGCGAAGGCAATGATTCCAATTGCGTCGACGAGAAGCGTGTACGTCTCCACAGCCGTTCCCTTGTATGGGCGCGAAGTGCGTCGGCAGGCTAATCGATTCCACCATCTCCCTTCGGTTCGCTTTGCGACACTGGGCGGCGCTTTGCCTCGCCGGCAGCCTTCGGGCGGACCGTTTCGCATTCCAGGACCGGATGCGCGCCGTCTGTGCGTTGGCGCGCATCCAGTGACGGGAACCTTGGGGACCGCCGGCAGTTGATCAGCAGTCCCCGACAAGCGGAGTTTTTCCCATGCGCGAGAAGCGCAGGCTGGCAGCGCCAGCAGCGTCCGCCCGCACCACCAAGGCATCGATTGAACCCCTGAGGACCGGTTATGCCTTAATCGTCGACGGTCATATCAAGGCGACCTTCGCGGCGAAAGCGAGCGCCCTGGAAGCTGGCACACAGCTGAAGAACCGATTCCCTCGGCTTCAGGTCAAGATCTACGACGCCGAAAACAACCTGAGCGAGGCGGTCGAGATCGCCCGCGCTTGACGCGCCGATCGGCGGCGGGTTGGAGTTGGCACCATGAGCGCCTCGAGCACAGCGACCCGCAAAGCCCTTGGCAGCGCGGCACTAACGAGAACACCAACGGGTTGCTGCGGCAGTACTTTCCGAAAGGCACAGACCTGAGCATCCACGCCGCCGACGAGATATCCGCTGTAGCAGCGGCCCTCAACGCCCGACCGAGAAAGACACTGGGCTGGAAAACGCCGGCAGAAGCGCTTGACGAATTACGGATATGAGTGAAAACAATTGGTGTTGCGACGACCGTTTGAGTCCGCCCATCATGCCTTCCCTCGTTCATATGCTGGACGTCATCGTATTGGTGAGGCTGCCGGTCGCAGTCTTTCCCTTGCTTTCCGCAAGTCGATACCGATGCCATGGTCTGGCTGCGTTCTCCCCATGATCCCTCGCGAGCGTCCTTACATCTGGGCTCTCGTTCGGATGCCGGCCGTCATATCCATCCGGCGAGATCATCAGCATTGCACCTGTTAAACCGTGCAGGCGGAGGCGATATTTCAGCCCTCAGATGCGGGTGAACCGGTTCGTGTTCCCCAACCTTCCAATACTTCAGCCTCGGGGACCGTCTCGGCTTAACGGCTTCGCCTCGATCCCCTTTACCCGCGGGCTACACGTCATCCTGCCAGGTCGCCGCCGCTTGGGCTCATGTCCCCTCACAGCAGGGGACAAGACATTTTTTCTCTTGGTCCTCCTTTCTGTTTTGCATTCCAGTCATGCGCGTTTCCCCAAATGTGGGGCGAGGCGCACGGCAGGTGAAGTCGGTCTGCCAGAGCTGGCTGACGGCGGTCGTCTTGTTCTTGAAATCGTTCGCGGCCTTGATCACCACATAGGCCGGGCTGGTGATGAGGTCATGCGCCTTCAGCAGCCGATAGACCGACGCCTCGGATACAAAGTACTTCCGTTCGTCGGTGAACCGCACGGCCAGCTCGCGTGGCGAAGCTCGGGAATCTCCAGCGCCAGGTCGAAGATCTGGCCCAGCACATCGTCGGGGATGCGATTCCAAACCCGATCTGGTCGAGACCGACGATCGACCAGCGCTTCAACGCCTCCCTCGCGGTAGCGATCATACCAGCGATAGGATGTGGCGCGCGGGATCCCGAGCTTGTCCAGTGTGCGCTTGGCCGGAAAGTGCGATGGCTCGGCCAAATGGATGATCTCGGCCTTCTCGGAGGCGGGATATCTCATGCCTCGTCCTCCCCAGCGCGACATTGACGATCATGGAAGCCTTGTGAGCGGCGACATCACGGTGTCGCTTCCATGACATTAGCCGGTTTCCGGTCCAAGTCGCTCACCACAAAGGTGGGCATGCAGCGCGGCCACACATTGATCTGCGTTCTTGTTGTCACGTTTTTGGCCGGGGACAACCGTGAGATCGGCAAGTTGATAAAATGGCTCGCGCTCGTAGATCAGCTGCGCGATCTTGTCCTCGCGGCTCGCGGCCTGCAACAGCGGGCGCACTTTGTCACGGCTAAGGCGTTTCCTGATCTCGGCTATGTCGGTATTTAGCCAAATCGAGACCGCCTTATCCGCAACGTGGCGCCGCGTCTCCTCACGCATGAACGCGCCACCACCGGTTGCCAGCACCACCGGCCCGGACTCAAGAACGCGTGCAATCGACCTCGCCTCGAGGTCCCTGAAATGCTGCTCTCCTTTTGTCTCAAAAATCTCCGTTATCGACATGCGAGCGGCCGTCTCGATTTTCTTGTCGGAATCAATGAAGGGCAGCCCCAGTCGTCGCGCAACATAGGAGCCGATGGTGGATTTTCCGGAACCGGGCATGCCGACGAGGACGATCGGCCGTCCGTTAAGAGCCGCGACGACCTCCTTTGCACTAGGCTCAAGCGTCCTTGACTGTTGGGCAGATCGCAAGCCGAAGGCCGCGCGAAGGCCATCGGTAGGCGCCCCTTCGATTGACCAATGGGAAATGTTTTTGACACCTTCGGGTATCGCAACTTCTTTGCAGATCTCTCGCGCGCGCTGCGCGAGTTGCTCCATCTTACGGGAATCCGGCGCATCGCCTCTGCGCAGTCGCTGCAGCTCCTGGAGCTCCTTGTAAGTGTCGTGATTGGTAATTTTGGCCTTGTAGCTGCCCGGCGTATGGAACTCTGCCTCGAAGCGGTAGCCATCCGGCGTGGCGAGCACAGTCTTCATGCCAACAAACGTCGGAGCGCTCATTTTGAACCAGTTGGTTGTGCTGATTTCGGCATAGCCTTGCTCTTCAAACGCCAGTACGGTTTGGCGGAAGGCACATGCAAAATGTTTGTCGGGCACTTCGAAGACATGGCGAACGGCATTGCTGATCGGCTGTCCGTCACCCACGAAGGCATCATTCATCTCCATGAGCTGGTCTCTGAGGGAGTTCTCCGTTCTCAACCGATGGTCGAGATAGGGCATATTCACCTGGATGCCCCTTTGCCGGAGATTTCCAGCAATCAGCAGCGCCGCTGCAGTGATCTCCTTCTCTTCGGCTGCGGCGCGGGCAGCCTCAATTTGGGCGCGCTCTGAAGCGTGCTCACGGGTTAGCGTCAACGTGATGGCGGATTCCTCGGCAGGCTGGCTGCCAAAGAGGACAGGCAGGATCCGTTTCTCCGCAGCAAGATTGATCGAGGCCTCCATGATTGAAGCCGCCAATGTGGGGTTGTCCTTCAGGTCCTCCAAGGTCGTATCGACATTGAACCTTCCGTGGTTGAGAGTGGCCGCCATGCTCTTAACATAGGGCACAGGCTTCACGCCCGGCGTCTGTTGTAGGAGCCGCTGGAGCCCTTGGCTTTTTTTTATAAAGAGTTCGACGCTCGTGTCGGATTTAAAGGCGTCCGTTCCGACCTTGATACCGAGGCTCAGGAGGTTGCTTGCGCTTTGCACGAAGTCATCCGCAACGTACCCATCCGGACGCGGATCGATGCGCGCGGGATAGTTGTCGAGCAAAACCCGGATACGGTCGCGTGGGTGAGTGGCTGCCTGATAGGCCTCCGGCAGGTTTGGGAAAAGCTCCGCAATTGCTGGGCTCACCGTCATTTTGGTGTCGCTCACGCTTTCGGCTGTTTCGGGCAGCACCTGCTCCTCCGCGCTTTCTGCCCACGCCTCGAGGTCGGTGGCGAGCAACTCGGCAAGCTCGTGGGCGACCGGATGATATGCAGCCTTGATCTCGCGCCTCGCTCTGTCGAGCTTTTCCTCTATATCCTGGCCAGTCACCTGTTCCTGGTTCAGTAGCCGACTGATGTCGCGCCGAAGCTCGTGGTGAACGCCCTCGTAAGTTCCAAAGATGGCACGCTCGGCAAACCAGCGTCGTGCCTCATGGGACTGCGCCAGAAAGCTCCGCTGCAGGCCGGTATAAATTTCCAAGGCATCCCGCGTCGCCGCGAGGATCTGGCTGGCACGACTGAATTGGTAATTATTGCCCTCGATCGCGGGGGTATACGACTTTGGCGGCTTGAGGGAGCGAACTCCGCGAGCTTGCTCCTTCTCATCGAACTGGCGAACATGCTCATACAGCTGCGGTCGGTCGCCGATGATAACGACGGTATCCCCGTCGAAGTCGCCGTCGAGCTTTTTCTGCTCGCCAGTCGGCACGGCGACCAACGAGCCCGGAGCGAACACCTCAGTCGCCTGCAGGATACCGACGCAGTCGACCGCCGTGTCTACCTTTGCGCGGTCCTTGCGCTCGGTCCAGCTCGAATGGCATTTGACGTCCTCCGCCGACATCACGAGCCCTCGATCGGCGTAGTTGGCCGGCCACATCTCATCCGGCACCACGATCAGAATACCTTTGGCGAAGAAGCTCGGATCGTCGGACGCCAGCTCCTCCCGCGACTTTTGGGCGACACTGAAACTGTATTGCATGGCCACGCATCGATCGAGGAACGCCGCAGTCGGATCCCCCTCAGCGGCCAACTTGACTCGTTCGGCAGCGAGCGGGCGCAGGTTGGGCTTGTCATAGGGAGATCGCCCGATCAGCACGCCCCCCGTTTGCGTCAACGTCTCGCTCTTGCGCTTCGGCACATGGAGGTCATTATCACTGGACGGGACCGCAACCGCACCGGGACCATCGATGTGGCCTGTCGTCACCATGCGAAACAGCTGCTCGCCTATCAGGCTTTCCCCTCCTCTGCTCTCAAGCCAGGTCTTGGCCATCTCGCGCGCCTCTTCCGCCACACGCTCACTGCGTGGATAATGTTGCAGCGCCGCGGCTGGCACGGACGATCTCCTTCCCTCACCATAGGCCGGCATCCGATCGGGGCCCTCCTGGGGGCCGGCCCGGCGAACAGCTAGCATACGCTCGGCGAGCGAGGCCTTGATGAAGCCACAGCCGTCATGCGGCCGCAAAGCAATCGGGCCTTCCGGTCCAGTCAGTTTGAAGGGATGCGCCTCGCTGGTCGGGCGATCCGGCGTCAGCAACAGCCTGAAGGCGCCCTCCAGCACGTTGTCATGAGGGCCTAGATCCTTGATCGCTGGTGGCGCCGCAAACCCCCTGCGCTGAGTGTACCAATAGGCCTCTTTGAACGGCGCCCAGGCACGCAATAGCTTCTCGAATGACGTGCCCGGAGCGGTTTCGGCATAGGGAACGGCGAGCAACTTCCCCCCCGAAGACGGTGCTGCCGGTGCGGCTGGAGCATGGGCGGCGATTTCCGACAAGGTCCGTTTTGCTGCCTTCAACTTGCTGCCGCCGAACAGGTCCATACGGTATGGCACACCTTTGTACGTGAATGTACGCGCCAACATGAAGGCGCTCGGCTTTGCTGGCAGCTGCACCGCGACCACCTCTATCGCTCCCGACGTCAGCCGATGAAAAATCGAATATCGTGTCTCGGGCTCCGTGGGCAGTGGCCGCCCCTGCATGTCCACCACCGGCAAGCGCATCAGGCCCGCTTCGCCCTGTGGGGGCCTGGGGTCGTGGTCCATGGCTCGCAAGACCTCGTGGACATCGAATATGGCCGCAGGATATTTGTCCCGGATCGTTGCCGCGTTCTGCTCGACGAATGTGTCCAGCGCATCGATCGGACTATCCGCCTCGATCTGCGCGATCATGTTCCAGCTCATATTGGAAAGATCGCCTTGGATGAGGTCACGCGTGCTGGCCAGGATCTTTCTGGTCCCGCGCTGCAGCTCTTGCTGCCTCATCCGCAAATCGGAGCTCTTGCCCTCGACATCGGGTCGCTTGAACATTGTCGCCAAGACCGCGCGAGCCTTGAGCACCTGATAAACCGAAAGGGCGGGACCGCGACTGGCGAGCGGCCCACGGATTCGCTCGGCCTTGCTTGCGTTGAAATGTGCCTCGATCTTTTGCTCCAAGATGGGTTGGACGTCGTTCAGCAAGTAGAGAGCCTGTCTCCTGTGCCACCGCAGGTGCGGGCTGCGCGCCAGCGGCACCAGAGCGGCACAGAGATTGCCCATGGTTTCGAGGTTATTCTCAGCGGCAAATTCAGGGGCACGAAGCAATTGGTTGAGCCGATCTAACCCGATCGGTGCGAGCAAACCAAGATCCTCCATCAGACGGGCCTTCGCCAAGGCCTTGAAAATGGCGGCGATGGTCAGCACATCGCTGTGCTCTAGCCGATCATTGGCATAGTGCAGGTGATGGGCCAGCTGACGTAAGCGATCCTTCAGCAAAGCGGTCTCGATGATCTCCCCCGCGTCTTCCCCTCTCGTGATACTTCGCCCTAGGGCATCTGCGATCATGCGCAACTGAGGCGTCGTGAAGGCACCGAACCATCGGCCTCCCCGGCCGAGTCCACGCGCGATGTCCACTACCGCCCGGTGGCACGCCGCCTCTTCCGGCCACTTGCTGAATCCGTTCATCAGCATTCCCAGACACTGTTCCGTGAAATCCGCGAGCCGTGCGGCGCGGTGGCAGAGTTCGTTGGCGATCAGGCGTGCAGCTTGCAGATAGACCTCTGCTGTTGGCCATTTGCTCAAGCCATTGATCAGGACTGCCAACTGCCAGTCATTGAAATGGGAGAGCCCTGCGGCGCCGTGACGGACGAGCTCGCTTGCGACGGCAAATATGGCTTGGCCTGTGTCCTCATCTTCGGGCCACTTGCTGAAACCGTTTACCAGGCTGGCTAATTGCGGCGGGGTAAGATCAGGGAGTCCGCCATCGCTGACGGCGCGGCGGCGCAGCTCAGCAGCGATCAAGCCCGTGGCTCGCAGACAGGCATTCTCCTCGGGCCATTTGCTAAAACCATTCAGCGCCGCCGTCACGTGCCGGTAAGTAAGTATCGAAAGGTCGTCCGCGCGGCTATAGAACGCCTCGGCAATTGCGACTACAGCTTGGCGGGAATTCAGCTCTCCCACTGGCCGCTTGCCGAAAGCATAGGCCAGGAGTGCCAGGTGCCGTGGAGCAAAACCGACCAGTTTGTTGTCGCGGGCGTGCCGGCAGAGTTCGGTTGCGATCAAGCCTGCCGCTTTAAGGCAGTCCTCCGTCTCTGGCCAATCACAGAACGCGTGGAACAGGCTCGTCACTTCCGATGCAGTAAAAGTTGGGAGTAGGTCGGCGCGTGCAATGACCTCCCTGGCGATCGCGATTTTTGCCGAACTAGAACCGATCTCGTCTGCCCACTTGATCAACCCGTTGGCCAGGGTTGCCAGGCCCTGCGGATCGAAATCAGAAAGCCCTTCTTCGCGCGCGGCGATCTCATTGGCAATCGCGACAGTGACGTCGCGACAGATCGTCTCTTTCGGCCAGTTGCCGAAACCGCTCACCAGAAGCGCAAGTGCCTGCGGATCACAGGCAGACAGCTCTTCTTTGCGCGCGAGGACCTCGTTTGCGATCGCGACCGCAACGTCGCGACATTGTTCCGGCCATTTGCCGAAACCATTCACCAAGTTTGCCCGGCTTCGCGGACCAAAAGCAGGGAACTTGCCCTCACGGTCCGCGCGGGACAGGATCTCATCCGCCATTTTGACGGTAGCTCGGCGACAGGTTTCTTCGGGCCTGCTACTGAAACCGCTTACCAGGTGCTCCAGTAGCTGTGGAGCAAGACTCGAGAGCCGGTTTGCATCGGCGCGAACAACCTCATCGGCAATCGCAAGGATAGCTTCGTTGCAACGCGTCTCTTCCGGCCATTTGACGAACCCGTTCACGAGGTTCGCCAAGTGCCGCGGAGTAAAATCAGAAAGCCCGTCGGCGCGGCTGGCGCGGCGACAGAGTACGGCGCCGATGACGCCGGCGGCTCGAGCGAGAATGGACTCTTCCGGCCACTTGCTGAAGCCGTTGACCAGGTTCGACAAGTGTTGCGGCCAAAAATCAGAGAGCGAAGCATCGAGTGCGGCGCGGCGGCAGAGTTCGATTCCGATTTCGACTGTAGCCTTGCGGCATCCCGCCTCGTTTGGCCACTTGCTGAACCCGTTCACCAGGTTCGCCAGGTCCTGCGCAACCAAACCACCGAGCTCGTTGTTTTGGGCGCGGCGAATCACCTCGTCGGCGATCGCGGCTGTGGCTCGGCGGCAGTCGTCGTCTTCCGGCCACTTTGTAAAACCATTCACCAGGTTAGCCAGTGCCTGTGAAGTAAAATCAGGGAGTTGGTCGGCGCGTGCGACGATCTCCTTGGCGATCGCGACAATAGCCCGGCCGCAGCGATCGTCCGGCCACTTGCCGAATCCGTTCACCAGGTTGGATAGTCCCTGCTGATTGAAATCGCATAGACCGTTGTTGCAAGCGGCGCGGCGGCAGATTTCGCCAGCAAGCAGGCCTGCGGCTTGGGCGCAGTGTGGCCGATCCGGCCACTTGCTGAAGCCGTTCACCAGATTCCCCAGGTTCTGCGGAGTGTATTCAGACAGGCGGGCGCTACAAACCTCTCGGGCAATCGCCGCAGTGGCTTGGCCACAGCTCTCCTCGGCTGGCCATTTACCGAAGCCGTTGACCAGCAATGCCACACTTTGACTTTGCAGTTCCTGAAAAGCAAAGCTCTCGTCGCAACAGAATTCGGCGATGTTGACGACTCCCTCGCGGCATTCCGCCGCCGTGGGGTGCCGACCGAACGATGATGCGAAGAGAGAAAGGGCGCTGGGATTCATTTGCTTCATAAGCGTCTTGTCAAGACGCGACACCCGCACCGCTAAGGACCGGCAAGCTTGTATGCCGGCCTCACCTCCAGCTTCCCGGCTCACCGCGTTGCATGTCGTGGCGTACCCCCACGAGGAGCGGATATTTTCTTCCAACTGCGCAACAAATCGAGCATCGAAACGGGCAGCCGCGGTTTGCAGAAACTCTGAAAGATCATCCTGCTTCCGCAGCTGCTTGCTGTAACGTACCACTGCACGTGAGAATGGGCCGATGTCGCGAGCGCTGGCGATTTCTCTTAGCGCAGCATTTAGTTCATCCGATCGTCTAGAAGGCCTTTCCGGCATTCCAGCTTGGACTTTCTGCACGGCTGAATTGTCGACGTGCGGCCTTCCTGGTCCGCCACTTAAGTCAGAGACGGATTGGCTATGCGGCACCAGCCCGCCTGCTTGCGAACGTTCGACCGCTCGATCGGCGCGGCGCCGGCCGCCATCCGAATGCGACGGGTCAATTTCCAGATTGGCTGCGTCACCGTGAGTTCGGTGGGATCGCTCCGAGCTCTCAGACTGGATTGGCTGCACAGGAACACCGCCGATGCGCCAGCCTCCTGGCCTGCCACCCCGCTCGGACACTGGTTGCGTATTCGCTGAAAGCTCGCCTCTTTGCGAGCTTTCAGCCAGCTGGTGGGCACGCCACCGACCGCGATCAGAACGCGCCAGGCGTGCTTCCCGATTTGCTGCGCCATCATAAGTACATTCCGAACCTTCACGCTGGATTGACTGCGTCGGCGCATTGGAGGCGCGCCACCTTCCTGGTCTGCCACTCCTCTCAGACACGGTTTGCGTATCTGGGGCGCGTCTGTCCGCGTGTGAGCTTTCAGCGTCTCGATCGGGGCGCCAGGACTCTTCGCCACGCGCAGGCAAGGCGGCATCTCGACTTGGTCCCCCACTGTAAGGATTAGAAGGTCGCTTCAGGCCTCGGCCTTGGACCGTCTGGGTGGGCACATCATGGACGTGTCCCCCTTCTGGTCCACTAGCTGGGTGCGACGGTAGCGAGCGTCCTGGCGAGCTTTCAGCCTCTGCATCGTCGCGCCGCAGTTCCGCATCAGATCGCGACGAGCCGGATTCCGGCAAGGAGCGTAAACGACGACGGCTCCCGCCGATTGCGCCCTGCAGCGCAGCCCCGAGGAGTCGATGTGGGCCGGCGGGAGGACCGGCAAGCCGTCCCGCGCCGCTGGCGCGCGGCGCAATGCGAGAGTATGATGCATCTGAATCCTGAGGCTCAGAACGCATCCGCTCCACAACAGAATTGAATGATCGGCCCTCTTCAGCCGGAGCATAAGCCGATCCGGCGCTAGAACCTTCAGCGCTTCGACTTTCGTTGGCACCAAATTCTGAAATGGGCGACTTGCCGCGCTCGTCAATGCGCCTCATGATCCATCTCCAATGTAGCGGAAAATGTGCTGCCTGCCCTCACGAGCGCGATAGCCACGCGCCGGCTCGGCCGCTTGTCCTCGTCTTATCTGACAGAGCTAATTGAATGGGATCGCCGGATCCGCAACGATACCATTCCAACGGGTCGTCCGCGCATTGAGGACATGACTGTATCGGCCATCTGCGTCTTGGTGGCGACGGGTTGAGCGGCGGCCTCAGCAACGAAGGCGTAGATCGGCCCCAAGCCCGCATCACGGATGTATGACGGCGCCACAAGACCGAGACTCCCGGTGCCTGCCAGTGGGTCCAACGATGCGTACCCACTGGCGGCGCGAACAATTCACTACTGAGCGATGAATTGCCTGTGTCGGTAGCAACAACCGAAGCGATCGCGGGGTTCCGGCCGGGCGCGATCGGTCACAGTCGGGTTGCGCCTCAGACCCGCGTAAGCTTAACGAACCCTCCTTCGGCTAATTCGGCCTCGTAGGTCCGTCCGTTAAGCTGGATTGTTGTGGGGTTATTGGCGGTCGGCATGAGATCCTCCTCGCGCAACTTATCCATGAGGGCAGGTGTGGCCCATTGCTGTGGTAGCGGCGTTCCGAAGCGCCGGTTCTCCGTGAAGAAAGCTCCGAAGTCCGGTACCCCCGCCCGACCGGCCCCAACCACTTGGTCCTCCGCAGGGTTATGAACAAGACGAACGCGATTGGACTCATCCAAGCCGGCCGTGTAGCGGTGACCTCGGATTTCATAGGTCATCGTCGGCTGGTCCGAGTCCGGCAATAGACCCCGGTGGAACAGCCTCTCGACCATAAAGTCAGGGGCGATTTGCGAACCGTGTGAAAATCTCTGGGGAGCGGCGAATGAGACATCTACCGCTTCCTCAGGTGCGGCAGATGATGATGGTCCAGCTTCATTCATGATCTGACTGAACAAATCATGATCTTCCTGTGTCCAGACGTGCGACGTCGGTGATCCTGGTGAGCGGGCATTATCGATCGGATTCGGATCCATTCAGCTCTCCTATCTGTTATGGGAACAACAACGGCCTCTTGAAGAATCTTGCCGGCGAGTGTGCTGGAGTTCAGCACGAATTCAGACATGTGCGGCTTCGTCATCGAGAGGCCAAGTTCGGAAGCTAGAAAACCTGGCTTTCGAGAAGCTGACGAAGTTCGAAGAACGGAGATAAAACCGCGGCCGCATCTGCCACGTCTGACGCGACCATCTCCGAGGTCTCATTCCGCCTGACCTTCGCAATCGGTGCGCGGGTCTGAGTGGCGCATCGCGTTCCACCGGTGGGAGCTGGTTCGGAGGTCTAGGCGATGCGGGCGGACGCCGGGCACAGTCTTGCACCGCATATGCGCATCTGGATCTCAGCCCGCGACCAGTCGTTCTGCCTTACACCTCGAGCCTACGCTCGGCTCGGGTTGCCAACCAGAATGAACGGGATAGCCCGGCCAGCGCGACAAAGAACAAACGAGAGCGCGGCCTACGTGAAACTCCGGCAAGCGAGAAGCGAACTGTTTACCCGATTGAGGGTGAAGAACGAACAGGTCCCAGCACCTTCTGGGGGCCATGGAGGCCGACGCTGGGACGGTCGTGGCCATATCCGAGGATAGCAAACGGACAGGCTACCTTATTGTGCATCGTCAATTCGATTCGTCAAATCGGCCCAAGGTGCGTATTCTCACGGGATGCCGATCACTCGGAAATCGCGCGAGATTCGCCGGCTTCAGCCAGCCGAACCACTACTCAGCGCAGCGGTCCGCCTATGCGAGCCGAATGGACATGCTCGCATACTCGCACCAATATTGGCGCGAATTCCTGATCGAGCTCAGGCAGGATGAGGTGCGCGCGCCGTAGTCCAGGAGCGAGCGACACCCCGCGCTCCGCCTGCTGCCTTCAGTGGTGCACTTCTCGCCCGGCGGCCGACCTCGCTGCAATCGACCGAATTTCCTCATCTATGCCTTCGCACGCTGGAAGCGCTGCCGGGTCGCTCCCGACTATCATGTCGAGGTCAACGGCCACTGGTACTCCGCGCCGTACCGTCTGATCGGCGAGCTGGTCGATGCCCGCATCGACGATCGGACGGTCGAACTCTTTCACAAGGGCGAGCGCATCGCCAGCCATGCCTGCGCCCCCATGGGCGACTGGGACGGAAAGACGATGGCGAGCATCATCAGGGATTCGGTATCGAGCAGTTCAGCGCCCTTCTCCAAGTCGCGTGAGATCGGCGCCGGCAAACTTCTCATTGATCAATCACAGCTCTATGCGTTCGGATATAAAGTGTCGGTGCAACCCTATCCGATCGTGAGGCGATTTGCGCCGGATGGCAGCCAGATCTGGCAGAAGGCTTGGCCGGACCTTGTGGACGATATGCCGTACGGTTCCCTGAAAGTCGGCAACGATGTCGTTATGCTGTCGGGATCGACTTACTCATCGAAGGACGAGCGCATAGCGCGTTTCGTCCGATTTGACCGCGATGGGAACGAGGTTGCGCGAAAGGAAGTTAAGGTCGGGATGTCCGAATTCATCATCGGGCAATGGGCACTTCTTTCCCGGCTCGGCCCCGATCTCGCGCTGATTGTTAATTCGCGGCAGTTTGGCAATTTCGGCTCCAGCGAGGCCTTGTTCGGCTTGCCGACCCTCTGCCCGGGACCTCTCGAAGCAACGGTCTATCTGCTCGACGCGACGACTTTCGAAGTGAGGAAGACGCTCAAAATTTCGGATCTGCAGGTTATTGCGGCGGACGGCGGGGATCAAGAACTCAAGATCGGCGGGCAGACGCGCGGATCGTGCGAAGATAGCGGCAAAGGAATTCTTCTTCGGGTGACCCCGGGGCTTAGATCCTCAACAGTCTGGAAAGATGATGATGCGTTTCCCTCCAACATTCAGGCGGTCGCGACCTCGACCGACGAAATCCTCTTCGCAGTCAAGCGTCAGCGACCGATTGGCGTAAGACGGCTGGGCGCTGCGGCACCGGAAGTCGCGACCAAGCGCTGGGGCGACGGCGGCGATGAATTACTGGAGTTCTCAATCCTCAAGCTTGGTGTCGATGGAAGAGCCATCTCGATCTATGACTCCGCCTTTGGATTAAGCTCCTTCGCCCAAGGACTGGTACTCCATCGAGGAAGCCGGTCATCTATGGCAGCCTTGGCGGTCGCCCGGCGATTTCGGCCCAACAGTGAAGCGATTGAGGCGATAATGTTAGCAGTATGCGACGCCCTGCTGGAATGAAGCATACCCGATGCGGAGATTTTCAGGGCTCAGAACGCTGCCTGCGAGCAATGTGCGATCACCCGCAGGGCGGGATACCGCTGGCCTTGGCATTCGCCTCCGAAGTCTCTCCCACCTTGAAGCCGCCGCTCCAGATACTGACCGTCGGATCATCTCCCGATTTCGTGTAGCAGTAGCGCGCGGAGGACTGCGCCAATGAGGCGTTTGGATTGTCGATAGCGTTTCGCAAATTGAGCACCGATGCGCAGTGCAGCAGGATATCGGTGATGTCGTCGCTGTGCAGAGACGGCACGTCCAGGTTTGTGATAATTGTGCGCACGCGTTCATGACCGCTATCCACGTCCGGATTGGCAGCAGGGGGATTACCGGCAGGCGGTTGCACCGCTGCCATCGCTTGAGGCTTTTTCGTCTTGTCCTTCTTCGGCTTTGTGGCTCGACCAGTCCTTTTACGCGAGGCGTTCACTGTGTTCCTCCTCTTAAGGAATTATGCGGGTACCACGAAGACCGGCTCTGAGCTGTTGATTGATGTGAAACGCCTGCGCCAGCGGTGACAACGACTTGCCGCCCTTGGCCAGGGGTCCGAAGGTGAAGACGACCTGATGCGTTCGTTCGCGCCCCGCGCTGAACAGGTTTCCAGACGGATTCACCGTGCCGGTCGTAAACTTCCACGTCGGTGTGATGTCTCCTGAAACCGTCTCCTTGATCGAGACGGTTTGCGTCAGGACATTCTTCTCGTCCTTGATCAGTTCGACGTTGTCCGGATCGCTGGCCAGGCCGAGCTTGACGATCTGAATGCGGGACTCCAGCAGCGGCAGGATCTTCAGATCGATGTCGACCAGCGGCGAGCCTTCCTTGTTTCCGGAAGGATCGCGGCACGGACGCTCCGTGCTGTTGCGTTGAAAGAGATTTGGCTTGTAGAGAGCTGCGATCGGATAGAAGACGTTGAAGTCGTTTTCGTTCGTCGCAACGGCTCCGCCGCTGATGCCGCCTGCGAGACTGAATATCGGCGAGAGTGGAGACACTGGCTCCCAAAGACCGGTCGGATTGACAGTCGAGTTTTCCGAGACCGTCAAGTCGGTCGCAACCTCGACACCCCAACCGGCGAGGAAGCTGCTGTACGCGCGATGATTGGCTCGTTCGCGGGCTTGGGCCAGATCCTCCTTGACCGTCAAAGTCACGGCGTAGCTCAACTCGCAAACGATGCTGCGAATGAGCGTCGAATTCATGTCTTCGACTTCACGGGAGCTGGATCTTGGCCAATCCCGCTGGCTTGGAATGTAGGTGCCGCAGCCGGTAAGCGACAGACAAACGGCCCCGAAAATGAGGTGCAGCAATCTCATGCAAACATCGCCTTTTGCCGGCGCACCGGTTCATCACGGCAAGCCAAGCTCAAACCAGCCTAAAATCTTCCTGCGACGCTCCCATCCCCCTGCGCCAGCGCTCTAATGTGGTGGTCACCATGGGTTTTGCGAGCCCGTTGGCACCAACTTAGAGCCCGAAGACGGGCAGAGTCTGTGACCGGAACGCAACAATCGTTACAATTTATGATTGTCTCAGTTCTTAAGCTTGCGCCTGGACCGCGAGAAAGAAACAGCCTCGCTGGCGGCGGCACCTCGGGGATGGCGCTTCGATGTCGCCGCGGAAAGAAAGCGGCAACGGTCAGCCGTCCACGAGAAGCCGCGAACCATCATTCGATGACAACGAACGTTGAGGCGATCCTCGGCCTGGTCGAGGCACGGCTGAGTCGGTAACCTGCCGAGCATGCTCCACATCTTTCCCAACTAACCGGCGCCGATCCGATAGGGCACCGATCGTGGCGTCGTCTCATCGGAGACTATTCGGCAGGCGCATTTGATTGACATCGATCACATTCGCACTCGGCGGAGCCAATTAGGTGATCTGCACGATAACTGATCGAGCTCAGCGCATGAACTCCGACCATCTCTAGATTTTCAAGGCTGGTCTGTTCGCTCGGCTTTCGATGTCCGCACACCGTTGCATTAGCGTCTCAAAGGTCTCTGGCTCATCCAGCAAGAGGCCGTCGTCGACCATGTGTTGATAGTCCCATTCCAAAACGGCTCGCGCTTCGCCTTCAGGGACGAGCTTCAATGCACCATTGACTACCCTGTGATAGTCAATCATCGTACCGGCACGGTCCTTTTCAGAGAAGAACCATGTTTTATGCTCTGCCACCGTGTTAGCCAGTTCTCGGTCTTTTAATGCGGCGTCCGCGATCCCCGCGTCATCCAGCCTCACGAGATCGTACCAGTGGCGAGCAAAGCGCTCGCCTCGCAGTTTGCCCTGGACACAAAAAACATGGATTGCGGTCGCCTTCTCCCAGAAGGTGCGCTCCGCTTTCATGGTTTTCGGCCGGGCAGTGGGAAACTCGAGAGTTTCAAGATACTGGGCGGCGTCGCAAACCACGTCGTGAAGCTCGCTCGGCTCGCCGGTGGATCTTGCGCCGAATTCGAGCATGACGGCGGAGCTCACATAGCCATTGCCTGTCTCCAAGGGAGCGTATCGGACGAAGATTTTGTCATCATCGGCTTCCGCCTTTGCACTCAGCTTGTCGTTTTCCAGACACTGACTGATAACGGGAAGCGCCTTTTCTTTCACCCAAATTGGAAGTCGCTCTCGGACCTGGTCGCTCCATTTTTTGCCCTGGCTTCGGGTCTGAGGGACGGGATTGCTCTGGCGTGTTTTCACGAGATCAGGGGCTATTGCCCGAATATCGTAGGTAAGGTCGACGTCCTCTGAGAAGCGGCGGATTGCGCCGTACGCCTTGGAAAGGGACGTTCCGCCCTTGAAAACGAGGTGCTCTCCCAGTGGAGAGGAAAAGAGTGCGTTCAAGCACCAAACGACCCAGACATCTTTCTCAAGGAGATGTGCCGGACGTCCTGAATTGGAAGCAGCAACGCCGAGCGCCTCTCGGCGCTCGGCGTCAGACAGATTTAGGAACCTGTCAGACATGCAGTTCGCTTATCGGCCTGGCAAGCCAAGTCGGCAATGAAGACGCCGCGGACTTAAGTTCCCTCACTTCGGTTGGGGTCAGTTTCTGACTGACCGACCGCAATGCTCGTTCTGCCGTCTTGGGACCAACCCAGGCAAGCGCACGCACCACCTCACCAGCACGACGGTTCGCCAGCGTAAGCTGCCAAAGCGGCGCATGCTTGAGCTGGACAACTTGCTTGCCAAGGTGGAGCTCGCGAGAAGGACCAGAGGTCAGGTAAACCTGACGGACAGGTACCTGCGTTGTCAAACCAAGATGGTTGGCCGCCGCCGCGCCGCTGGAAACAATGGTCTCACCGCTGCGAGCCTTGGTTTCCTCAACGACTTTTTCGACCGACGGAGCTCTAACCCCGAAACGGCTTTCGACCGGACGCAGATACACCCCTCGCCTCGCGCGCAGGAGCTTTCCTCGCTCGGCAAGACGCGAAAGGGCCTGATCGACAGCAGCACGCTTTCCAAGGTGCAAAAGCGCCTTGGCAGCAATCGGTGCGCCTTCGGGCAGTTCTTTGGTGACTTCCAAAATCCGGGTGCTAAGGGCGGTCATGGCTCTCACTCCAGTGTCAGAAACATAGGAGAACTTCTGACACCCTGCAAGAGCTAGATTTCAAAAAGGTTTCGATGTCAAATCAAGCGTTTACCCTATTGTGACCGATTCGGACCTTTTTTTAGAGGGCAAAAAGCGGTTCCTGCCCTCCCCGTCCAACGTGCTGGGCCGGATCGGTATTCAGACGGCCTGGTTATCGGCGGAGCAACCGCAATCGCTTCCCATATGATAGGAACTACCGACCTTCAACGAGGGTTGCCCGCCTCCCACCCACGAAGATCTCCAGATCCCGGGAAAACAAGCAGACGAGATCGACACCGCGGCTCAGCGACAACGAAATTGCGCTGTTGTAAGCCGCGCCCCTGTTTGCCTCTGCCGCACTAGATGCTGTTGTCGCGACAATGCGGTAAGACCAGCCCGCGCACTTATAGGAGCTGGACTTCCTCGATCGGCCGAACGCAACCGCTCCATCGTGGGCGCTCTCGTTATCCGCCATCGCTTGCCGAACCCGGCTGCCAAAGTCCTCGCCAAAGACAAAGCCTCCACTCAGCATCGGAACGCGAAGCATCGAAACACAATCCGGCGGCTCTTCGCTTCCGGTGAAGAACACGACCAGCAAGGGTAGCGAGGAAGGCCTCAGAGAACGCCATCGAGATCCTCCGGCACAGTTATCTGATAGGCGGAATCGAACTTGCCGCCTATGGCAAGCATGCGCTTACTCTGCCAAGATCCATCTTGTCTTTCTCCAGGTACTTGAGCATGCTGATGCCGACCAGCAAAGAAGAAGAGCCTTTTAACCTCCACGCTATTGCAGTCCACCAAGAGCTTCTGCAAACGTTTGGGCCCCAGCCTGCCCATGCCTTCCATGAGTTTGTCGACCTGATGAAAGCTCTCATGGTCCGGCAACTCGGCTCCCCTGATAGTAATAGTGTAGACATCTGCCATAGCGGCACTGCTCGCACCTTGGGCCTAGCCAAAGAGAAGGACGGGACGTCCTTTTGCAGACGATCCGGGACGGTCGGGATTGAGTGCAATCGCGCTCTCCCGGCGTTTCTTTATTTGGCCTGGCGAGCAACTGGAGCCAGTCTTGTCCGACGTGTCCAGCTTCCACAAGGCGTGCCCTTCCAGTTCCTCTACAAGCTCGCCGCAACTTGGGTAGCGCTCCCGGCCCTCCTTGTCGAAGAGCGCGAGGTATCACGTTATCGAAGCGGATGCTAACCTCGCTGGATGCGGCCGCCGCGTCGATTGCGTTTCGTAGGAACCTGCCCGAGCGAGAATTGGGACCCTCACCCGCATCAACCGCGACACTTTTATGCCTGCGAGTAGCCGGTGAAAGTGGGTTTTCTGGCGGCGGTTCCTGCCGAGCGGCGCGGTTCGAACGGATAACGGACGTTCGACGACCTTTTTACGCACGACATAGCCTCGATGCGCCGAAATCCCGCGATGCCGATCAGATAGTCTGCTGGGCACCACGGGTCTCACCAACAATCAAGGTCGCACTAAAGCGCAATGACAGAGTTGCGCCTGCCCAGAATAGCTTTTGGCATCGGCTGCGCTGTGCTGGCGTTGCTCGCCGGTACTGCCGTGACAGACGCCTCTAGCTGCAATCGGCGGGATGCGCTCGGCACGGCGCGGGTGCTCACTGTAGATGCCGCACTCTTCCCGCGGGTGGGGCTGAAGAACTTTCCCGAGACGCTTCCTCTGGCGGACCATGAAGTCGTCCTCACCTTCGATGACGGACCGCGGACGCCCAACACGGATAAGGTGCTGGCTGCGCTCGCACAGGAATGCGCGCGAGCCACGTTCTTTCTGGTCGGCCGATCCTCGGCGGAATTTCCCGAGCTCGTGCGGCGTATGGCCGCCCAGGGCCACACCGTAGCGCACCACAGCTGGTCGCATCCGATGATGTCGAAAATCTCGTTCGAGCAGGCGAAAGAGGACATCGAGCGCGGTATCGCCGCCGTCGAAATGGCGCTCAACGGTGTGTCCACCAAAATGCCCTCGACACCGTTCTTCCGGTTCCCCTACTTCGACGCGACACCTGCGACGCTCGATCTCTTGCTGGCGCGCGGAATTGTCGTGTTCGGAGCTGACCTTTGGGCGAGCGATTGGGAGAACATAACTCCAGAGCAAGAGCTCACAATCCTGATCGAGCGGCTCGAGGCCGCTCGTAAGGGCATCATTCTGCTGCATGATGCGCAGACGCGGACGGCGGCCATGCTGCCCGCGTTCCTGCGCTACCTGCATCAGAACGGGTATCGGATCGTGCATCTGGTGCCGGCTGCCGCCAAGAGCGCTGAAGCCCCATTGACGTCTTGGCACCACGCCTTCCCGCAGTGAAGGCGCGCGAGAAGTGTCGGAGATCAACTCCTGGGGCTACGGACGACCGCGTGGCCTGATCGGGTTCGATTTGCGAAGCCTCAACGTGACGAGGCTGTTCATGCGCCACGGCGATCATGCCGCCCTGGACGCCCTTGCGCCAAAGCGAAACAAGAGCTGCCCCACTTCGGCGGCTGGCCTGGCGCCGCTGAACAAGAATCCTTGCACCTCGTTACAACCCTCGGCACGAAGCCAATCGAGCTGCTCCGTGGTCTCCACCCCTTCCGCTGTCGTCGTGATGTTGAGGCTCCGGCCGAGGCCCGAGATCGCCCGCACGATGGCCCCGCAATCGGAGCGTTTCGCCAGATCCTTCACAAAGGAGCGATCAATCTTGATCTTATCGAAGGGAAAGCTGCGCAAGTAGCTGAGGCTCGAATAGCCCGTTCCAAAGTCATCTAGCGATATGGAGACGCCGAGCTCGCGGAGCTGGTGTAGGATCGCAAGATTTGCCTCCGTCTCCGCCAGAAACACCGATTCGGTGATTTCAAGCTCGAGCCGCTTCGGGGCCAAGCCGGAATTCGCCAGCGCTGAAATCACCAATTGAACCAGATTGCGGCTACGGAATTGCACCGGCGACAGGTTGACCGCGACCCTGATCTGCGAAGGCCACTTTGCTGCCTCGTTACAGGCATAGCGCAGCACCCATTCTCCGAGGGGCACGATCAGCCCGATTTCCTCCGCAAGGGGAATAAACTCGGCCGGCGAGATCATGCCCTTGCCTGGGTGCGGCCAGCGCAGAAGCGCCTCAAAACCTGAGATCTTGTCGCTCGCGATGTCAATCAACGGCTGATAGTGCAGCTCGAACTCGCTGCTGGCAAAGGCGCGGCGCAAATCAAGCTCCATCTCGCGCCGCCGCTGCACCTGCTGATCCATCTCCCGCTCGAAAAAGCGATGCGTTCCGCGGCCATCCTCTTTGGCGCGATAGAGCGCCATATCGGCATTACGCATCAGCTCGGCGCTGCTGGTGCCGTCGCCTGGTGACAACGCGATGCCGACCGAGGCTCCGATAATGACTTGGTTGCCGTCAATCTCATAAGGCGCACTCAACGTCCTGATCAGGTCAGCCGCGAATTGGCTCACATGCGTCGGCGAGGTATCATCCGTGAGAATGATCGAAAATTCGTCGCCGCCGAGCCGTGCCGCCAGATTGTTGCCGGCCACCTTGGACCGCAGCCGGTCGGCCACTTGCTCGAGCAGGTGATCGCCGATGAGGTGGCCGAACGAATCGTTGACGTTCTTGAAGAGGTCGAGGTCGATACACAGCGCCGCGACGCGGTTGCCAGCTGCATTAGCCCTTTCGAGCGCGTCTGCGAGCCACCTCTGGTGGAGCGCGCGGTTTGCGAGGTTGGTCAACCCGTCGTGAAGTGCCATATGGGCGATGCGGGCCTCGGCCTTGCGCCGTTCGGTGATGTCGACCACCACAACCAGATAGCCCTCGCGTCCCTCGATCATGAGGCGCCGCCCAAAGGTCAGCACAGAAATCTCAGTGCCATCAGCCCTGACATGGCGCCAGGGATGTTCGGACTGAGAGATGTCGCCCGCTTCTCGCAGCGCCCGCGTATAGCTGACCCGCTCGTCGTCTGGCCAGATCTCCTGAACCTTCATTCGCAGGAAGGTCTCGCGAGCATAGCCATAGTGCTGCACTGCCGCGTCATTGACCCTCACGAAGTCCATTGTCTCGGCATCTAACGCCCACATCGGCATCGGATTACTGTCGAACAGCAACCTGAACGAGGCATCCCGGCGCTTGAACGACGTAACGTCGGAAATGACCACGGACACGATGTCTCCGAAGGCACTGAGGCGCAAGCGCAGGCTTTGATCACCGTATTCGATCTCGAACTGGTCACCGAAATCATCCGCGACCGCGGCGCCCAACCGCTCCATCACCTCTTTCGAACAAAGCAGATGGTCTGAATTGCCGAGGCGCTGCCACAACAGGCTGCCCTCTTCCACACCTAGGAGCCTTGCTGCTGCCTGATTGTGGTGCACGACTTGAAAATCAAATGGTCTGCCTGCGGGATCGCGAACGGTTGAGAGCGAGATAACGCCATCGTCGGTTTTGCAAAAGATTGCATCGATCAAATTGTATTCTGTAGCGCGCTCGTTGACATAGACGCCGACCAGCGTACCGCCCCAACGCGATAAGGTCGGCAGCGCCAGCACGTCGTAGGTCCGCACCATGCCGGCATGCACGCAATGAGCGGTTGCCAGATAGGGATGGTTGTTTGCAATCGCATTCGAGGCCGCCCCGGTGAGGGCTGTCGCGCAATCTGGACGCAACGCATCCAGCGGAATGTCCCAACGGGTGTCGTCCAACCAGTTCTGAGCATAGCGACCAGTGCGCGAAACGGCAAACGCGCCATTGTCACACCTGAGCAGCACAAGATGATCGGCAAGCCGCCCGAGGCTCCCCAGCAGCACATTTTCGTAGCGGGGAAGCGTTTCGCCGGGCTTGAGCGCAGCCTGCCACTTGCGCCGCAGGACCGGCATATCATTGAACAGCCTCGTATCTGATTCCGCGGATTGCTCGTTGGCAGCACTCATCACACGCCCCACTCACCTAAGCTTCCTGCCCGGGCGGCATCAAATCCAGCTTTGCTTAATTCGCTCTTAAAAGACGAGACGGTCGCGTTCGGCCCCTGCTGATCGATGCCGTTGCCCGAAACATCAGGCGCGACCGTCTTCAAGACTCATAACGCAGAAAATCCGCGGCGGTAGTGCATAATTCGACGAAAAGCGTTTGCCAGCGCCACTGTGACGGCGAGAATCTTCGAACGAATGATTTGACCGTCAGGTATTCTACGAAGGAGCGCCCGTCAGTTGGCGCGAAATTTTTTGTCGGATGTCCGATTTTTACGACTACCATTTGCCGACGGCGCAGGCGCCAGCAAATCCTCAATGTTAATTGTGCTTGAAGCACCGTCCCAGGGAGATGCGCGATAACTAAGCGCATGTTGAAGAAATGTGACGACTGCCAGCGCGAGGAGGCCACGCATGAAAAAGAGTGATGTGACGTGCTCGGAATGCGGTGCTGGTTTTCGCCGTCTTGAGCTTACGTCTGAACGTGGCATCCAAGAAAACTACCACTGCCCTGCTTGCGGCACACTGATCGAGGAGCTCGGAGCGGCCTACCTCGTGCTTTATCGCTTGACCGTACAGCCTTCCATTAAAGCAATCCGCAATCAATAATCCGTCGCGGTAGCCCGCTTGGCTAAGGAGCTTTAGTGGGTTCGCTCAATCTTGGTATCTGACGGCGAGATCAGCGCGTCCCTTCCTTGAAGCCAAAAACAGCATCCTTGCCGACCTTCAATGGTGGCGCCGTGACCGACTTGCTTGCCGGCTTTCCTGCAAATTGCATCGCCTCCCTCGTTAACGGATTTACGCCCATCCGCGCTTGGAATGATGCAAGACACTGAAGCTCCAGCCTGGCCGGCGCCGTGTCCGCCCCGAAGACCATCGCACTATGATCAGTCTGTTTGGCAGCGATGACCAGAGGGAGCGCTGGCTCAAGGCGAACAATGGCGCGCTGCTCGGTACCAGCGCCATGGGCCTCATTCTCAAGACCCCGATGCGAGCCATGCTGTCTCCGATGGCACCAACAGCTGTCTTGCCTTCTCGGGCGCTTTTGTTATCGCCACTTGCGACGCAGGTCCAAACGCCTTTGTCACAGGGACTGCTCGAGTGGGTTACGTCCTTCGGCCTAACAGGCCAAACGCTGGGCTACATCAGGGCAGGTGTTGGCGTCCTCGACCTTTGGCCGTGATCTCGGCTATCGACACTTGGCGTGCTGGATCTGCGATCCATGTGTGCTTGCTGTCGCACCGGGGGCAACCAACTGGACAGGCCTGTAGCCGCAGGAACACGGACGGCGTGCCGCTCTTGCAGGCTTCGCCCTGGATACTTTCAACGATCTCGTTGACCGGCAGCACGGCTCGTTGCGCGATAGATCGCGCTGTTCGCACCGTGCTCTTTGACTTCGACAGATGCAAGCCGGCAACGCGGAGCAAGTCGCTCTGTCAGCAGCCACTTGCTCGCGATGCCGTAGACGTGCTCGGCAAACTTTTCGCAGCCGACGGCAGGTAGCACAACGATATCCGCCACGCCGCGCCGCGCCGCTTCGTGGAACCATTCAAGCTCCGGATCGTCCGCAGCTACGACGGTCTTATGGTCAAACGTGTCTTCGAGGATCGCTTTCAGCTCTTTGAGGCCGCCAAAATCAACGACCCAATTCTTGTCGTCTAGGGTGTCGGCTTCGAACTCGAAGCGAAATGACAACGAGTAACCGTGCAGCAGACGACAGTGTGACAGCGCGCGCCACTGGCGAAATGTAGCGGATAGTCCGATTTCATGACCGTATGTCTTCGTCGATAGGTAGGTCACGGTTGATCCTTGATCAGTGCCATAAATTCGCTGCGCAATGTCCTTTCGTCGCGGAAAGCACCGCGCATGATGCTGGTTATCATGATGGTGTCAGTCTCACGAACACCACGCCAGATCATGCATTGGTGCTGCGCCCTAACGATGACGGCCAATCCCTTCGGCAGGATACGGCGTTCCAGTTCGTCCGCCAGCATAACTGCGGCCTCCTCCTGGATGTGCGGGCGCGACATGATCCAGTTGGCAAGGCGCACAAATTTGCTGATACCGATCACTTTTTCACCGGGCACAACGCCAACCCACATGCGGCCAGTCATGGGCACGAGGTGATGCGAGCACGTCGAGCGCACGGCAATGGGACCCAACGTGTAGAGTTCGTTCAGGCCGCTCGCGTTCGGGAAGTCGGTAACCTCGGGCGCGGGCTCAAAGCGCCCGGCAAAAACCTCGCGCACGTACATCCTGGCAACGCGCTTCGCGGTCGCTTTGGTGTTGTGGTCGCGGCTGGTGTCGATAACCAGGGCCTCAAGCACAGCCTGCACGTGCTGCTCGACCTCGGCTTGGATCACATCAATGTCACCAGGCAGCAGATATTCTGCGATATTGTCGTTTGCCGCAAACGACGCGCCGGCGTCGCGCAGGCGTTCACGAATTGCTTGCGTAGAGCTCATCAGAAATCCTGTGCCGGGAGCTTCGCTGTCAGTTTGCGTGAACGACACGATCTGCGGTCGTCGTGAAGAACGACGGAGGGACCCGCGATGGACAACGCTTCAATTGGTGAGGTGCCTTACCCGAGGCAGTGTTTGGTATCAATTTGCATACGATCGAGCATTTTCATCTCTCCTGCATCGTTGACCGAGAGACCACTATTGCCGAAACGGTCCTTTATCGTCTCCCTGCAATCAGCATGCCGCAAAAGTATCTGTGCGAGACTTGCTTGAGGAAGAGAAAATCAATGCACTGTGCGGCCAACCATTTGCGCCTTCTGTCGGGATTCAGACATACACGCCGACAAGAGCCAAAATGAATCTTCGTCACAGCGCCAGCGATCGCCGGAAATCGTCGTGCTTAGAGGCGCTGACCATACGGTTGATCTCGTCCGACCGCGCCCCGACTGCCTTGGCGATGTTGCGCCATGTGGCAGTGACTCTCGCGACTTCTTGTGCCGGCCTCCCTGGCCAGGACGCCTTTAGCCTAAAGAACGCGTCTCAAGTCGTCGTGAAATGCGCGAATAGGGAGTTATCGTCTCGACCCGATCGCTCTCGACGACCGAGAGGATCCTGTCATTGGCTGTCCTAACCCTAACCCAGCGGTCCTTCTGGCCGGGGGATCCATGCTACCATTTCAGAGAGCTGGTCTCCAAACATCGTGACTGGTAAAGGATTCAGCACCGAGCAAGGAGATGGCCAATATCTATAGACTGCGGTCACAGAGCGATTGAGCTCGGTTTTCGGGAGTCAAAATGCGTGGAGTGCATACACCTCTGAACGGTTTCCTTCTACGTACCGACATCCATCGGCTTTTTGACCTGGAATACGTGATTGTCTCATCGGATTGTCGGCTCAAGGTCAGCGGCCGCTTGAAGGACCGTTTCAACAATGAAGTTCGCGATGATCATGATCCTATCTTGGAGAGGCGAGCTTTAGCTTCGTGATGAAACCCTGCGACGTGAAAGCCATCGGTTGGATCGAAATTCAGTTGTGGACGCTGATTGACAGCCGAAATCGCGGGTCATCGGGCGTTTTCATACAACCAAGACCCACAGCAGAGATCAGCTGATTGGAAAGTGCTCCAATTGGCTCTGGTTCGAGGTGTTCGGGAATCTCAGCTAGCCTTGTCTCTGTCTAGCGGATCACAAATGTCACGCTGACGCTCATGGCGCAGAGTGATTCAATTCCGATGCGGAGCAGACAGGAAAGAAAGATGCCGGTCATATCCACACGCCGCGCTGAAGTCACAGATGCCGGAACCGTCGCCCGCTTCGTTTATGCTCTCCAAGTCGAGCTCTTGGGCCGGATGGCCCCGGAGATCGAAATCGTCACGCAAAGCGCGGCGGCAGTTCTTGCGGATGTCAGCGTCGTCGCGGTGATCGCCTGCGGAGACAACGAGCCGGTTGGCGTCATGGTTCTAAACGAATGCACTGCGATCTACGCGGGCGGCAAGTTCGGAGAAATCTCGGAGCTCTATGTTCGCCCCGACATGAGATCGCAGGGCATTGCGCCTCATCTGATCGCGGTCGCTCTGTCCGAAGGACGCGCGCGAGGATGGAAGCGGCTGGAGGTCGGAGCACCGTGGCAGCCGAAATGGAAGCGCACCCTCGACTTCTATCTGCGGAACGGCTTCGAGGAGGTCGGCCCCCGGCTTTGCCGCATGATATGAGCCGGTGGGGTCAACTTAGAATAGTCGCCCCTGGATGACCAAGAAGCTGAGCGGATCAATCATCCAAACGACTCCCGCGTCTGGAAGCTGCGCGCTAGCTTGGAACCCAATGTTCTTCGTTAGGGGCGGTTGATTGACCGGAACGAGTAATTGTCTGTGCGTTCTGACTTATGTTTTTTTTGTAGTGGGCGACCGGCACCGCTGTATTTGCCTCTAAGAACGACGATACTGTCTTGGTGTGTTCCGTCGGGGCCCTAACTAGCATTACAGTTGCAATTTTTGCCTGAGATGGGCTTTGCGCGCGTCGGCTTGATAAGCCCTGCGCCAGGACGACCATGCGAGGACGTAGGCGTGCAAGATGCGCCGCTGGGCAAGCTTCATGGCGATGCGGCGGATTTCCTGGATCGACAAGCGGATCAAGAACGATGCTCGGTCGAGACCGCGGTCGCGTTTTTTTGAGCGATGGTCCAGTGTTGGCTCGATGACGGATGACGGCCATCATGGCGAAGGCCAGCATGACGAGTGAGACATGGCGATGCCAGCCATGCCAGGAGCGGCTTTCGTTGTGGTCAAGGCCGAGCTCGTTCTTGGCGGTTTCGAAGCTGTCCTCGATAGCCCAGCGATGGCCTTCCACCGACACCAGCTTCTGCATGGACGTGCCCTTGGGGCACCATGTGGAGAAGGCCAAGCTGGCGTCAGTAACGTTGCGACGGATAAGAAGACCCCGCGTCCATTCTCCGGCAAGGTCGTCGTTGTATTCACCAGCGTCGAGATCGGCCAACTCAAGATAGGCCAGTCGTGCCAGCGCGGACCTTTGGTCCCTTCGCCGGACGCCGAGCGGTGCCAGGCCTTCTTGGGAAGGCCCTGCGCGATCGCGGAGGCGGTGCCGGCGACAGGCTGTCGCTTGCCCCAGGAACGGAACACCTGATTGGAAGCACCCCCCAGAACATAGCCTTTTCCCGCCTTGCGCAGCAGGGTTTCGATCTCACCTGTGCCATACACGCTGTCCGCCGCCACGAACGAGGACGGCACCTTTGCGGGGATCGCGCGAGCGACCATTCGACGCGCGATCTTGGGCTTCATCGCAAAGCCCACATCGCTCGGGACATATGCGGCTTGCAGGCGAGCGGGATCGTCCGTCCATTCCTTTGGCAGATAGAGTGCCCGGACTTGTTGTTGCCGGTCGTCTTGAAGGTGCCGATGGTGGCCATGGTAGTTCTCCTTGATCTCTGTTTTCCGAGCCCGCACCTTGCGGCCTCGATGATGATCGACAGGCCGGAGGCGATCGACGGCGCACCCCGCATGGGCTCGACAGCAAAGGAGTAACTTTCTTGTTTCGCGAGGAATGACGGCGCAGCCGGCAGGGGATGAAAGTTGTGACGCCGCTGTTGCGCCATAGGCGATCGAGGTTTCTTAGCCGGCCTTCGGCCAGATCCATCCATCGAAGAGGTCGTTTGTGCGCTCGATTCGAAACAGAGCTGACATCAACGAGAACGTGGCGATCCTCGCGTCCCGCAAAGACCGGCGAGCGAATTCAACGGAAACCGGATCTCGGCCGCGAGGCTACGACGGATCAAAACTTCCGCGACCGCACTCGAGCAATACGCCCGCCAAGTCGAGTCGGCCGTACTTGTGATCCGCCGCTATTCGGTCGATCGCTCACGACATTCGCCACGTTTCTGCCTCACTGAGGTCGAGCCGCGGCGCTTGCACTGCCCTGAATGTCACCTCAAAAGATGATGACGGCGTGCGCTCCGGCTGCGTGATCACGTCAACCTCACGCGACGTGACGTTATCAGCCATCGGCCAAGCCTTGCCCGGCTGGTCCAGGCGCGGTCAGTCGCCGGCCTCTGCATGGACAAATCCGTCCACAGCATGGCGTCTCAGATAATGTAGCCGCCTGGCGAGCGATCACCGTGCGAACCAGGCAATTTCCTGTGGCCTGCGCCACGTATGCATCCTGTCAGAATACAAGCGCGCTTCATGTCTGAAACCCGCCTCCAACTGTCTTCGAAAGCCACATTGCGCCAAAGGACGCGAGCGTGCCCCTTCTACAGTGCTGGCCCAAATCCTGCAGCGCCTCTCCGCGTCAGGGCGGCGGCAGCAAGATGGGAGTCGTGTTTGGGCCTCGATCTGTCAATCGACAATGTGGTTGTCGCACCGGAGGTCGCCTGTCTGCACCCCGCTGGGGGAACGGAAGACGCTCCTGCTCGCCACGGCCTCGCGCGGCTGACGATTGCTTGCTCATCCTGAAGAGAGGCGTCAATACATGGTCGATGAATTGGATCTGCGAACCTTCACGCCACATCCGCAACGCGACGCCGTGCTCGGCGAAGTGCACGCGCGCCCTTTCACGCGCCTTGTTTCGCCATTCAGCGTGATCCACTTGGCTTTTCTTGCGCAGGGTGAGGCGGCCACAAGCGATCGCTGCCGTTTTATCGATTTTTGCCTCGAGCGCAATCTTCCGCCACCTGAGCAATCGGCGAAACTTCATCAAATTGTCATCGGGCCCGCTACGCTACGCTGGGAGCAGCATTCGGAATTCACAACATTCACCTGGATCTGGAGTAACACAAATGGTTCTGCCGCAGACCGATTTGACAAAGTTGATGGTACCGTCCGATCGCTGATCCGCGCGTTGCGTCAGACCGGACAGTTGCTGGTCGCGATTAGGCTAGAAGTGGAGCAGGACGCCTCGCCGACCAGGCGCGCCGAACAGGTTTTTGACAAGGACAGCCTGGCCATGGTTGCCACAAAGAGCGGCGCAGGCGTTGCCGCCTCAGACTTCCGCGTAGACGAAAAAGGCTTTACGAAAATCCTCGTCTGCGACCTCGGATTGACGTCGCACGATCTCGGAGCGCTGGTGCAACGGCTCCTGGAGATCGAGACCTACCGTCCACTGGCGCTGCTTGGCCTGTCGGCGGCCCTTGAGCTTGCACCTTCCGTTGATCGCATCGACCGCCGTCTTGTTGAGGCGCTCGAAAAAATGCAAAGCGGTGAGGGGCTGCAGTTCAACAACCATCTGCTTGCCGAGCTGACGGCGCTGGCTGCCTCCTTCGAAAAAGGCGCGACCGGCAGCCTGTTTCGCTTCGGCGCCAGCAGGGCCTACAACGAGCTGGTCCAATCGCGACTGTCCATCATTGAAGGCAACGATGTCTCGGGTTATCCAACCTGGTCGTCGTTTCTGGCGCGCCGCATGGCGCCCGCAATGCGAACCTGCGCGACCGTAGAGGATCGTCAGGCGGCTCTGTCGGTCAAGCTCGCGCGTGCCGCCGATCTGTTGCGAACCCGTGTCGACGTCGAAATCGAACGACAACATCGTGACCTGTTGCAGGCTATCAACGAGCGCGCGAAACAGCAACTTCGGCTGCAGTGCACGGTCGAAGGATTATCGGTCGGGGCGATAGGATATTATGTGGTCAGCTTGTTTAGCTATCTTGCCAAGGGCGCGCATGACGTCGGACTGCGAGTAGAGCCCTCGTTCCTGACCGCAGCCTTCGTGCCGATCGCAGTCGGCGTGATCTGGCTGGTGAGTTACAATGTCCGAAAGCGACACCTCAAGCACGACGACGCGCCCTCGGTTGCTTGCGACTGAAGCTCCTTAAGGGAATCAGTGCGTTCGTCCTGCGATGCTCGCATTGTCGTGGTGCGACGCTGCCGCAAGATCGCGGCCGGCTCCTGCGCAACGTAATGTCCCGCCCGGACCAGCCGGGCGAGGCGTTGTGGATCGGTCAGTCGGCGCTACGATGGTTGCGGCGGGACCAGATCAGGCTGAAGTCCTCATCTTCGTCGGCGAAGAGGTTGGGGAAGATGTAGCGGCGCTCAGCGGGTTCGAGAGTCTGCGATCATGTCGCGCTCGGAGCTGGCCCTTGCTTTCTTGATCGGCGGAACATCTTGCGGTGGGTCTGACCTGTACGGATTCGCTTCGCTGGTCGTCTGATAGTCACCCAGATTCCCGCCCAAAAACAAGACCTCAGTCTCCTGAGACGGTATTCCCCTCACCCAATCTAGCAACTCCTTATCTCTGAGAGCACGCCCGCGCTCTAGAATACCTTTGATTTTCTCGGTTGCAGTCGTATCAGACGCCGTATGATAAGTTCTGTGGGTGACAATTTTACGCGAGAAAACTATTTGCGTAATTTCGAGACGCGTTCGCCACTTATCTCGCATCAGATCATTTGATGAATGGGGACGCCCGCCTAGCCGTCGTCAGCAAGTCCGTCGCCGCGCTCTTAGCAGGCATTGTCCGAATCCTCCCCACTGACGGCCGTATTTAGCTCACCCGCGTGGGAAGGGCCCCCCGGTAGGACACTATTCGAGATGTCCGAAGGCGGCGACGGGTGCGAAGAGCTAAATCGTGAGGAGAAGCCGATCCGGACCGACTTCCGTTCCGAGGTTGGCCGGTGCGACCGCTGCGAGTCATGGCCCCGTCAGGTTCTCGAAAGCTTGTCCACAGTAGGAGACCTGCTCAGGTGATCTTGAACGAGGGGCGAACGTGGACCCGCAAGACTTTAATGTACCAGCTTCATCGCAGGTGCAGCAGGCCGTCTCGGAAGAGCCCCAGACCGGGCAAGACGCCTTTGAGCAGCACTTGGCAGAGGCAAGCCAAGCTGCTCCCGAGCCCAGCAGGCACCCTAAGGGCTATTCCTATCTGTCTACAGATGACTGGAACCTTATCAACAGCGCAACTGCTCAATATGCGGCTCAGAAAACTCGGGCGCTTCGTCAACTATGGCATCCGTCGGATGTACTGCGACATCCGAAAAGCGATACACCGTCCGATGACGTGGCCTTCTGGCGTCATTGGCCTTCATATCAGAACCCGGTTAGTCGGCTCGGATCCAGAATCGCGTCCGCTGGCTAAGGTGCTTGCATCAAACAGGAGTGACCTTGCCCCCAAGTTTTATCCAGTTCTGAGTTCGCCCCGGTCGTTGGATTTGCCCGGTTGGGCGGTGGGAGCGACGGGAGCTGGCGCGGAGCCTTCGGCATAGCGCAGCGCCAGATCCCGGCGCGGGTGGCAGGTGAAGGCGAACTCGGACGGCGTCTTCCATCCGAGCCGCGAGTGTGGTCGTGCGTCGTTGTAATCGGCGCGCCAGCATCCGAGCGCGACGCGGGCCTGGGCCAGCGACGTGAACAGCGTCTCGTTCAGCAATTCATCGCGCAGCCGGCCGTTGAAGCTCTCGATGAAGGCATTCTGCATGGGCTTGCCCGGCGCGATGTAGTGCCAGTCGACACGGCTCTGGTCGGCCCAGCTGAGGATGGCGTTGCTGGTGAACTCGCTGCCGTTGTCGCTGACCACCATCTTCGGCTTGCCGCGCTTCATCACCAGCCGGTCCAGCTCCCGCGCCACGCGGGTGCCGGAGAGCGAGGTGTCGGCCACCAGCGCCAGGCACTCGCGGGTGCAATCATCGACGACGGTGAGGATGCGGAAACGGCGGCCATCGGTGAGCTGATCCGACACGAAGTCGAGCGACCAGCGGTCGTTCGGCGCCATCGCCACCGTCATCGGCGCCCGGGTCCCGATCGCCCGCTTGCGGCCGCCACGGCGACGCACCGCAAGCCTCTCTTCCCGGTAGAGCCGGAACAGCTTCTTGTGGTTGATCACGTAGCCCTCCCGCTTGAGCAGAACGTGCAGGCGCCGATAGCCGAAGCGACGGCGCTCCTGGGCGATCGCCCTCATGCGCTGGCGAAGGCCGGCATCATCCGCGCGGGTCGTCTGGTATCTCATGGTCATGCGGCAGCAGCCGATGGCTTTACACGCCCGCCGTTCGCTCATCCCGTGGGCATCCACGAGATGCGCGACAGCTTTCCGCTTGGCCGCGGACGTCACCACTTCTTTCCCAAGAGGTCCTTCAAGGCCGCGTTGTCCAGCATGGCGTCGGCCAGCAGCCGTTTCAGCCGCGTGTTCTCGTCCTCCAGCGTCTTCAGCCGCTTGGCCTCCGAGACCTCCATCCCACCGAACTTGGCTTTCCATTTGTAGATGCTGGCGTCGCTGACGCCATGCTTGCGGCACAGATCGGCGACCGACACGCCGGCCTCATGCTCCTTCAAAATCCCGATGATCTGTTCTTCCGAAAAGCGGCTGCGCTTCAGGCTCTGGTCCTTGTCGTGGGCCAGAGCGAACTTCAAACTGGATTAAGCCCGTGGGGCAAGGTCAGGAGGTCTTCGACGGGTATCCGAAGCAACTGACGTTCATTCGGCAGATCAATACTGTTGCACTTGTGAACCCCGGCCCCGCCTAAAAACGCAACAACGGCTCGGACCGAGGCCCGAGCCGTTCTTTCTGGACGCCCTGCCATCTTCGCCGGGCAATCAAGCTCAAACTCACATCCCAGCATTCACAGGAGACACAACCATGTCTACGGACACGGATCGCATTCGCATGCTCAACGACCAGCTTCGAAAGCATCTAACGGGTGCAAAGCGGTTATGACGCCAGGCATCGCAGCCCTCGGTTCCGAAGCGGTTCAACGGTTGGAGCAGACACTCGCGATCTTCGACGACTTCTGCATCGCAAGACCCGCATGGAGAACACGACTTTGGATATTCGAATTCGAAGGCGCATCAATCCTCTTCAAAATCGACTACTACGATGCAAATTTCGAATTCAGCTCGCCCGACCCATCCGACCCGGCCGTTACCCAGCGAGTGATTACCCTGATGCTAGCTGAAGAATACTAGGCAGCCGTCGGGTTGACGTACCAACGCTAGTCAGAAAGAAGCTTGGTAATCGGCACGCAGAGCGCTTCGGCGATACGAGCCATGACTAACAGGCTGGGGTTTCGCTTGCCTCGCTCTATCCCACCTACATAGGTCAAGTCGATTTCGGCCTCGAAAGCTAACTTCTCCTGCGTCATCCGTTCGCTGCTGACGGATTTTGCCCCCAACACTGCGCGCCAGTCCTGCATTGCAGGATCGAGCACCATCGGGCATATAGTCTCTAGCTAGGGACTATAGTCCTTATTCATCAACCTGTACGGGCGCGCCATACCGAAAGCACAGAAAGGATCGAAAAATGTCCAGCGCCGAACGCCCTAACCGTATTTGAGCGTCCCGAAGTTCGTCAATATCCATCCATTTCCGCTCTTAGGCAGCAGCTCGTGAGGATGCACGACGAACAGGCTTGTGGCGGATAACCACGTCCACCCGATAGTTAAGCCGGTCTAGGCATCGAACGATTCTGTCGATTGAGAACTTACCTACACGACCGGTAACCAAGGCAGACACATCGGGCTGCTTGAGACCAAGCAGCTCTGCAGCCTTTATTTGAGTAAGCTTGCGACGTTTGATGATCGCACGAAGCTCACGGATAAGTTTGGCCTTGAGGAGTTCCTCTTCGGGATTGGTAAAGCCAAGGTCAGCGAAAATGTTATCGCTGCCTACGGTTGCTTTAGTAGCCTTGCTCATTTCTTGCCTCCTTTTCCATAGTTCTGTTGGTAATGGGCCTCGGCTGCTTTCAACCGGGTCTGAATTACCGCGATGTCGTGCTTCGGAGTTTCGATCCCCTTCTTTGACTTCTTTTGGAAGGCATGAAGGACATAGATGACACCCGCGAAGCGTACGGTGTAGACGGCGCGGAACGTATCGCCATCTTCATCGTCGACGACCTCCAGCACACTCCGGCCGCCAAAGCCCTTTAAAGCCTTGGCACGAGGATGCTCGTCACCGTTTTGAGCATCGTTGATCGCGAATCCCATGACGCGGCGAACCTCGTCCGGGAAAGCCCGTAAATCGTCTTTTGACGATCCGATCCAAACTACGGGCTTCTGTGTGGTCATTTGCCACTATCTTATAGCACTATTGCTATAATTTTTCAAGGGCTTCCTGACAGGCCTACAAATGGCGGATTTCCAGCACTGTCGCTCGACGACTCCTGTAGCAGCCGCCCCTCAATGTCGTTAGGCGTACTTTTGATGGCCTCGATCTTTGGTTGAAGATAAGGTGATCGCCGCTATTGGAGACTAACGAGATGCTGGAAGACAAGAAATTTGATATCGAGCATGTGTTGCACTTGTACGCCGACAGTTTCTCACTCTTTCCTGCCCGTGCCATCTATGACCAAGAGCCGCCTGTTTGGCGTTGAGCGAAACGTTCTTGAGTCCGGCGAGGTACCGCACCATCGCAGCGACATCGGCGGAACGGGCCGCATCGGGCAGCGGTGCGCGATATTCGCCGAGATCGGAAAAGTCAGACGTCATGGAAATCAGCAGGCCGGCGATAGTGCCGAACCCTTCCGCCTATTCTCGCCTTGGCGCCGCTAAGGATGGCTTAATGCTGCTAAAGGGCTGATTTTCTTGAATAGGTAGATGGCAAGAGAAGGCATCATCACGTCGCTTGGCGCGAGAGCCGGTCGATGAGTTCTTGGGGCAGCCCGGCATAGGCTTGCGCGCGTTCCTGTGACGTTAGCCCCTCGGGAGCGAACTGCCGCAAGTCGATGCCACGATGGTTTATTTCCTCGATGGCATCGCCGAAATCTCTCACATAGCCCAAATGCTCCTCCATCGAAGGCATCGTCCAGCTGCCGTTGGAGAGTAAGGCATTGAAGCCGACACAACGTTGGAAGTGAACCATCAGCTGTCGGTCCGTCAGCGGGCGCAGGTAGGGATTGCGCCGATACGCGAGCTTCCAGGCTTCATGGCGGGGCATCTGGGGCGGGACATCGACAACGCTCTCAAATCCGTCAGGACGGCCTGAGACGGCGGCACTGCCGGTTCTGAATTCCGACCAGCGTTGCATGACGCACTCAATCACGCCCATCTTCCAGCGCTGCTCGATGGCAGGGGCGCACACAATCTGCGCGATCGCGAAGGCGATACGGCCGTCGGGGAGTTTTTGGGCATGCTTTTCCGAGATGTAGAGCACCGCATCGATATCGGGAAACCTCACGTCTCCGGGGGATGGCTGCCGTAATTTCTGCTGAACGGCGTAGATGACGACGTCCGGACTGAATTCATCAATTTGGGAGTTGAGAAGCAGGCAGATCGAGACCGAGTTCTTACGGGGGGTGCGCTTGCGATAATCCTCGAACTGGTCATTGGCCTTGCCGAGATGTGTCTCGAGCGTTCGCGCAAGCTTGCTGATAATCGCCGACGCGATTTCTCTGCCGTTGCTGAATTGGTTGAGGTCGAGCCGTCTCTTTCCGTAGTAGAAGGGCACCTCATCCGCGGGCACCCGACTTTTGTAGGTCTCATTGATCCTTTCATTCTGGTCGGTTTCGAGATGCTTCATCTCGATCAGCACCAGGTCACGATAGCAGGCAAAGTCCGGAAACTTTCCGAGCTTGGCCTCTTCGTCCTTACGATCGTCCAAGGACCGCCCGTGAAGATGATGGACGACAAAATGCGCGAAAGCGGCGGGCAGATCGGGCGGACCGCCGGTTCGTTCGATATGAATGGACATGCGGGCGAACCTATAAGAGTCGCTTGTCGTCCCAAAGCCCCGGGAAACGTGCACGAGCTAGCTTGTTGCCAGCTGGGGGGCCAAGTATGGGCGGCTGAAACTTGGCGCCGGCGCGAATCCCCTTCGTGCGGCGCGCATCAAATCGGGGAACCAGGCGTGCGTACGTCCCTGGATATTCTGGCCGGGAAGACCAGGCCAGGACGGCTGCAAGATTTCCTCAAAGAGGCTTGATTCCAAGTCTTTTCAAAGGCTTATTTTGCTTGCAAGGGCGCAAGTTAATGGATTTTCAGCCCTTGGCATATTATATTGAGCGTGAGGAGTGAGCTGATGTCTGTCGCACGTTCCAACCGCCCGCATTTCACGGCCCGAGTGATCCGGGGGCTGGCGAGCGCCAATAATGTGGCAGTTGTTGTGTCATCAAACGATATGTTTGCTCAACATGTCACCCGGCTCTCGGGCGATGACGTCACGTTTGACGATGTCGAAAATACCATCGTGGCGTTGCAGCGGGCGGGCATCCTGAGCCGCGTCCAGGCCGTGCGCCTGCAGGCGCGCTATCTGCGCGAAAATCGCCCGTGACGTTCGAACCGTTCGGGGATTTTGCGACACGCGGCTATTTGCGCAACGTCGCCAAGGCCAAAGATCCGGAAATCGTTCAGCGCCTCCTGCATAACTCTTTCCTGACCGGTATCGATGCAGCGTTGGCGCATCTCAAGGCGCAGAAATCTCTAAGCTACGCCGACGTTCTTCAAACGCACAAAATGCTCTTCGAGGCGGTGTTCCCGTGGGCCGGAGAGGATCGCCACACAAACGCGTCCCAAATCTTTGTGAAGAAGGGCTCCGTTATCTTCGCCCATCCCAACGATATTCGCAAAGCGATCGATTACGCGCTTGAGAAGGGACAGGACAAGGCGTTCATGGCGGAGAAGCTGGGCGAAGTCATGGGCTACCTCGCCTATGGTCATCCGTTCCTTGACGGCAACGGCCGTACGCTCATGCTGATCCATGCGGAGCTTGCGCGCCGTGCGGGCTTCGGTATCGATTGGGCCGCCACGGATAAGGATCAATACCTCGTCGCCCTGACGCAGGAGCTCGAAGGACCGGGCAAAGGCAAGCTCAACGCTTACCTGAAGCCGTTCATCCGAAAGGGCTCGGAGATGAAGGAGGTCGGGGACGCCATCAAGGCCGCGCCGGGTCTTGACGGCAGCAACGCGGATGCGGTCGCGGGCGAGACAAGCGACCCAGCGCTCAAGGCACAGTACGAAGCGCCAGGGCGAAAAGGGCTCCGCACAGAAGGATTGAGGTGTTCTAAGACGTACTGTGAGAGTCGTTCCGGAGACCACGATGTTCGGCGTCAGCAAACAGAACCCACGATCGTGTCCTGGCCCTTAAGTGGCTCTCCGCGCGCCAAGCCGCCAAGCTTCGCGGTTACTTGACGAGCGACGTCAGCCATTTCTGAAGCTGTTGTCCGTTCATCAATTCAAGGCGATACGGAACGGAACGGGCAAGACCTTTGTCAGTGAGCACCTTGGGCGCAAAGTCGGAAGTCGGCGTGATAATCCCTTTCGTCGCGCCTTGGTCGGCGCTCGCTCGCAGGGGCAGAAAGCAGACTTTGGAAAGGTGCGCCGGGCTCCGCCTGGAAGCGTGATTGATAGTCCTTGGAATGCGGTGCCAACGCGACCGGATTGGGCACTCCCGATGCGGGAGATCATGCTTCATTCGGCCTGCGAGCTCCAGGATGCGCTGAGCGCGCTAGACCGCGAGGTGCCTCATGAGTTGTTCAACGCGCGAAACTGGAAGATCGCGGTCACGCTGAATCCAAAATCGGAATCGGATATCGTTCCCGGAGCCGGTCTAACGCGGAAGGTACCCGCAACGGCGACCACGCGCTATTCGAACTGGGTCGTGGGGGGGCGGTAACGGCGTTACCCTCGATATGAGGGGAAATCGTACAGGGACCGTCGATTTCAATTTCGATTCTGAAAAGCTCATTCTCGATAGCGCCCTGGCCTGTGAGCGAGAAACGATCTCGTATCATGCACTCACGAAGAATCTTGCGATCAAAGATTGGCTTTATCGTTCGGTCCAGGCCACTGCGGTGGCGGGGTCTACCATAGACAATCCAAAGTTCACAGCCCAAGTCGTGGTTAAGTTCAATGGCGCCACCAGCTACACCTACACGTTTCCGCCGGGGACCGACCTTGTCACCCTTGGAGGATATTACCAGCTCGATGAGACATTGAGCATCGTCTTCACGAAAAAGCCGGCCGTCGTGGCAAAGTACGATCTCGTGACATTGCCGGCAGGCGGGGACGGCTTCAAACGAAATCAGGCGCGTCACGTAACGACCGCGATTTCGATTCTCGAAGACCAACAGGTCTCTCTCCAGAAAATTCGCCAGCAATTGCAGAATATCAGGGCGGTTGGCCAATAAGGGGCCTCGCGGCTTCGCTTCAGACTACCCTCTTGATCTTGTACTTCGTTGGGCCCCCCCGGTGGACCCTAAAGGCATCCCCAAAGCGGAGTTGGAAACCAAAATAAACTGGACGCTCCAAAGCACGAGTCAAATAGAAACGCGCAGCCCGGAGGCATGCCGGGCATTGGCAATCAGCTCATCGAAAGAATGGACAAGGTCAACACCATGACTGTGCGCGCGTATTGTCTGTGCGCAGACGGCTCAGGCACGATTTGCAAGGGCACGGAGGAAATGTCCAGGGGACGCTATGCCGAGGACAAGAGTCTAAGTCTTCGCAAGAGCGAGAGCGCTACGGTAGAGGTCCTTTCGCCAACGGCGGGGCACGCCGAAGAACTGATGCGAGGCTGAAGTGAATCTGCCCCGGAAAGGTAGAGAGCACGTATCTTCTCAGACTCGGCGCTTGCCGGACCGACGGTTGCCACGATCTTGGCGTGACGCGAGCGACGCAACGTATCCCCCATCTGAAAGAATGTGATCGATCTAGCGCAAAGTCCAAAGCCGCCCCTTACGGACAGCGTTCGACGGCAGTTGAGCAAGCCGATGTCCTCCTCGGCAGTCGCTTAACACCATGCGATGGACGCTATTGGCAAAGTGAATCCTGCTTTGAACCGATCCATGACAATCATTGTTTCAATGCGCTTTATGTCTGAACTTTCGCCTGTAAGACGCCTGGCAAACCGCTCGTAATCTTCCATATCGTTTACGGTAACTAGCAAGACGACGTCGGCCAGACCTGTAACGTAGAATGCGCTCATCACTTCAGGCATCTTGCGAATTTGCCGCTTTAGGCGATCGATGGTATCGGCACGCGCGCGCTCTAAGGAAATGAGAACCACTGCCGTCACATTCCGCCCAATTGCTTTTGGAGAAATGATGGAAACGTCGGCCTCTATGACCCCCTTGGATCGAAGGCGCTTCAGCCGACGTTGAACTCCGGATGCGGATAGGCCTACCTTCCCTCCAAGTTGTTCACTACAGAGGCGATTGTCTCGTTGGACGAGATCAAGAAGACGAAAATCGATCTTGTCGAGTTGCGTCACTGCCTCGCGACCGGCGGATTGCGATCGCGTCGGGGAAGCAGACGCCTGTGCGGCTTGTCCTGACATTTTCGATTCGTCAGTAAGCGGCCTAGCTGTTGAACGATCGACTTCTCCCGTTGTCATGTGCCTTGGAACACCTATGGGAGCTCAGCTCGTTGCGATACATCGAAGACAGTTGGTGCGGCGATCTCCCCCTCCGCCGGGCTCACCACGCTCAAACCCGGCCGCCATCTCGAGAATGTCGCGGGCCGGGACCCACGTCCACTGAAAGCTGCCGATGACCCCAGTTCTATCGATGCGCGCCCGGACCCGAACACATATCGGTCGCCACACACGAGTGTGGTAGACAGTCAAGCTCCGGAAGCGATAGCTTTTTGCTCCTGATCAGCGGAAAGCACTATTGCGTTGACGGTGCGATATGCGAATACGATGGCGGGACCGATTGTTATGCCTGCCCCGGGATAAATTCCGCGCATCGGCGAAGTCATGTCGTTGCCGCAAGCGTAAAGACCCTGGATTGCGTTGCCTTGTGCATCCAGGACGCTTCCGTAACTGTCGGTCGCCAATCCGGTCGCCGTGCCAAGCGTGGCCGGAACGATCGGCAACGCGACGAATGGCCCGTCCTTGATTGGTCCAAGATTTGGGTTTTTTCCCACACTCGGATCGCCGAGCGTTCGATTGAAAGCCGATTCCCCACGCTTAAAGAGGGGGTCCCGTCCTTGGGCAGCGTGCGCGTTGTGTTCCTCGATCGTCTTTTGAAGCACAGCTGGATCTAGCCCCAGCTGCTTTGCGAGCTCCGAAATCGTTTCACCTGCCTTGATGTAGCCAAGGCGGACATATTTACCGATGCTCAACGTCCAGGGCCATGGCAGCAGGTGTCCCATGCCCCTCGATCGCACAAACTGGTGATCGCAGATGAAGTAGAAACGCTTATCTGCTGGATAGCCGTTTTCAAACATTGCCAGGCAAATATCGTGGTACGAATTCGATTCGTTGACGAAGCGTCTGGCATTTGGACCGACAGCAATGACCCCAGGACGGCCGCGGTCGAGCCAGCCGTATGGCACAACCTGCGAGCCGCTGCCGCGTTTCAGGATCGAAACCGGGGTCCAGAAGCCGGCCGATGCGACATCTTTGTCGATGGCGGCCCCGAGCGTGGTTGCAAGCGCAATGCCGTCACCGTTAACATCGGCGTGGGCCAACGTAAGATCATGCTGGTATGCACCGCTGAGGTCCGTTCTCAACTGCGCGTTCCGGGCAAAGCCGCCAGTTGCGAGAACAACACCACGTGATGCGCGCACGCGGATGTCAGCGTTGATCAGCTTGACAACGGCACCCGTGACGCGCCCGCCTTCCTTCGTGAGTTCGAGCGCTGGAGAAGATGGCCAGATTTCTACGCCGTACTCGCGCAGGCTCACCAGCAGCCGCGCGATCAAGGCATTCCCGCCGCTGAGCTCGGTACCACGCCTGAAGCTGAGCCGATCCCGCGCATAGCGGCTCAAGCGAGATAAGACGTGCTTGAACGATGCAACAGATTGGAGCGGGTTGAGAAAGCTTCTCACCTCACTCGATGAGATCATCATGCCCCCGAGCACAACCCGAATGGGATCACCAATCAAATCAAAGTCCTTGCCTAGAAGCCGCCCATCATAGGGGGCGGGGCTCAGTGCCCGTCCCCTATCAATGCCGCCGAGTTGGCTCGAGTGATAATCGGGCGTAGTGGCCAAGGCAAACTTGACACTCGTGCCGTTCTCGAGCGCGGTTAGCGCCGCCGGGCCGTCTTCAAGATAAGCATCAATGAATTGCGCACGATAATGAACGCCGAGTTCTTGCTGCAGGTATGTCCGCGCATTGGCGATGCTGTCATCGATGTTAGCCGCGCGCGCCTGAGCAGAACAAGGAACCCAGATCATGCCATTCGACAGGGCCGTCGTTCCGCCAAGTCGCGGAGATTTCTCGCATACAATGACGCGCAGTCCGGCCCTTGCCGCATAGAGCGCCGCCGACAGTCCAGCCGCGCCGCTGCCGATCACGAGGACATCTGTCTCCCAGTCCTGATCCGGCCTCGTCCCTCCTTGGGAGGCGAAAGCGATCGTGTCCGGTCTAGCTCGGTCATTTGGTATGTTCATGCGGCCTCGCTGCATGTTGCAGTGAACATCAATGAGTTTGCGGAAGCGGGACAGCTTTGAATTCCGCCGCCGCTGTTTTCACTGCCCGCTCAATTGGAATTCTTTCGATTGAGGATGCGCCAACAAAGCCGACACACTCGGTCCTCCGATAGACCTCGATCGTATCTTCAGGCTCGGCAATTGCCCCGCCGTGGCAAAGCGAGAGGACGTCCGACCGGACGGTTCGCGCCGCCGCGTTGATCTCATTGATGCGCCGGACCGCTTCCTTTATGGATTGCCCGTCCTCATGACCGACCAGGCCGCCGCGCGTGGCGCCGACATGTGGGACGATGCAGTCGGCCCCTGCACTTGCCATCGCTTTGGCGTCTTGAGGGCTTGCGACATAGGCGAGCGAAAAGATATTCTTCTTGCGCGCGAGAGTGATCAGCTCGACCTCACGTTCAAAGCCGAGGCCGACGCGGCCGCGGCGGTCACGCCAGTTGTCCCCCATGGTGGAGATCGTCGGATAGTTGATGACGCCGGAGAACCCAGCAGCCCAGAACTTGTCCAAGAGAGCATCGAGGTCGAGCCGGAGAGGATCCCAAGCCTCGATACCGCCAACCACCGGCACGGAAGACACCACATTACGAATTTCCGCCGCAAGCTCCAGCGTGCGTGCGTTGGAATCGCCAATCCGGCTCGTGGGAAGCCCCATCAGACGCGACAGGCCGGTCGAGTAGACCACCAGCATGTCGGCACCTCCAAGAACGGCACATTTAGCGACCAGGCCGCAGCTACTTCCTGCCGCGAGAATTGCCTTTCGCTCCGCCACCTGTCGTTCGATCCTGGAAAGAATTTCGGTTCGCTCAAACATCCGCATGGGATGAACCTTCTTGCGCGAGTTGTTCCAGGATCCATGCCGCGGCAGCGTCGGCGAACTCGCCATCGTTAATGTGACAGTTCAGGGCGCGGACCATGACGTGCGCGGAGAGATGTTCCTTGACCGCATCCAGCCAAGCCTTGTCGGCGTCGGGATCGTAGAAGATGCCGCCTTGGCGGTCGTAATCGGATACGCCTTTTGCCGGCCAAAGGACCATTGTGGGTCCTTTTGCTCGCGATAGCCGTTCTGCGGTGAGCCGGCCAATGCTCGCGTTCTCAGACGCAGTTGTGCGCATGAGCGTCGTGTAAGGCGTATGGGCGTAGAACTGGCGACCGCGAAACTGATCAGGAACGCTCGATGGCAGGCCAAAATTGACCATATCGACCGCACCGGGCGCGATCACTTGCGGAATCTTTTGCCGCGACGCGGCCTTGAGCCGATCCGGACCGGCGCTTGCGGTGCCTCCAACGATTTCGTCTGCGAGCTCCGTGGTGGTCAAATCAATGACCGCGTCGAATTCACCAGCCGCGATCAACTGCTCCATTTTGCGGCCGCCCGCCCCGTTAGCCGGAAAGACGATCGCGTCTACGCCGGCGTCGGCAAGCCGCGCTGCGCACCGGTTCGCTGCCGGCGTGGTCACGCCGAAGGCAGTGATCGCAACGATCTTCTTGTCTCGCCCAAGCTTGACGGGAGCATAGTGCGTGGCCGCAATGGCCCGCCCCGCGTTCTTGAGCACCCTTGTGGTAAAGACATTGATGCCGAAGAGATCGACCAGCGTCGGATAGAGGATGATGTCGCTGTGAGTGGCCAATTCGGCGAGTAGCGCAGGCCTTGCGCTGCTCACCAAAAGTTTCGGAAAGCCATAAGGCAGCTCGGACACAACCTCGCCGAAAACCGCGCTCCCCCTGCCACCCGCCACCCCGACAATCGCGCTGATTGTTCCTGATCGCAGGAGGTCACCAACCTTACTACGCGTCCTTTCAGCAATCCGCTCCAAGAGTTCGGTAGGGGTCTTTGCATCGGCTTGTTTGTCGCCGTCGTCCCTCTTAGTGCCGACGTCGATCAGGATGGTCTTGCGGCCGCACGTCTCGATAATGTTGGCAAGGTAAGACGCCTCACGGCCCTTGGTATCCAGCGTGGCCACGATCGCGACCGCGTCTGTAGTTGCGGATCCAGTCGCCAGTTCGGACAGGTTACCATCCCGGGCCGACCTGTGGTCGTCCGTACAATGGTGAGACACGATCTTCCTCCCAGAACCATTCCTAACAACAGGTGGTCTAGACCCGGCTCTGACCGGGTATAAGATCGGTGAGGCGTCCAAATGGGTAACATTGGGTAGAAGCGGTGAGAGCGAGAGTTCCCGGCAGACTTGCCACACACATGTCGGACCTAGCTAAAGGCGCACAATTGCAAGTCTACGCGCCCTCTTTGCGCAGCCTTCCAGAAGGCTCGCAGCTGGTCATGGCGACCCTGCCAATCCTCGACTGGAACGACTGTCTTTTGCGAGACCTGCAAATCCTCGACAAGGCAACGTCCGCTCCTCATGTCTATGCGGCGATACTCATGATCGACCCCTTCGCTTGCTGGGAGGATATTGCCGAATCGTTGAAGGATGCCGGTATCACCGGCGTCACCAATTTCCCGCCTGCATCTATGATCGAGCGGTCGGCGGCGGGCGTACCTGTTGATGCGGGACAGGAGCTCGAACTTCGGCGGATGGAATGGTTCACAAGCCTTGGCTTCAAGGCGTTGTTTGCCATCGCGAGCGATTCTGAAATTACCGCAGCGGAGAAGCGACTTGGCTCCCATCTGGACGGACTCATCCATCTACCAGCAGAGGCACTTACACGGACGATGAGCGAGGAGATGGAGCTGGTAAACCTTGGCCAGCACGGATCGTCATTACCAATGTTCGCACTTTTGGATGGGACGACTTCGAAGCGGCCAACTTGAGCAAAGTGACCAGCGAGACTGCTCTCTAAGATCCGCAGCTTCCTGAGCAGGGGTTTGTCTTGACGCCCCCAGAAGACTGGTCGCCTTTCCGCGATGAAGTCTGTTTGGTTTCAAGCCTTCGATAAATCGTTCTTGCCCGAGAGAATGCATTTTTCCGCGTAGCTGGTGCGGACGCGCTCAACGGCGGTCTCAGGACGCCCTGATATGGCGTATCTGGGAGCGTCGACAGCAGTTTCACGATTTAAGGGGGATTTCAGCGCAGTTTGTGCATTTCCTGCTCGCGACCGGCAACGCTGGACTGCCTCGCCAGGTGATCTCGTCGCTATCGCCGGAATCAGTCGCAGCTGGCGTTGCAATAGACATTAGCTAGAAGTTGGATCCGACTCCGTCTAGAGCCCCGGAAGAGCCTGAATGCCCTAGTCACATCGTATCCGGTGCTGCCCCGTCGCCTGATCTTGGTTCGTAGCCCGATTTTTTCGTTACATGCGACGGCGCAACGGGCGGGCTGTGTCAGGCACGACTATCGTTACGCTGGCCGTCCGTCGGACTGGCTGCAATCACCTCAATGTCTCGACTACAAAGTGGGCATCATGAAGCACCAAAAAACACCGCTGCCGGATTTCTCCGGCAGCGGCTCAAGTCTTGGGAGAAGCAGACGAACCGGTCTGCCAGCGGACCCAAGAGATCAGAAGGAATTCTGGCCGCGGGCGCCATTATTCACATGATGTCCGATTGGTCACGGCGCACAACCTCCGCATCCGGGTAACGTTGGGTAAACCGAGCGCATTAGGCGCAGCTGTCTTCCAGGTCTGACGCGACAGTTACCTTCCCACGGCTCCATAGAAACGCGATGCTTGCGGAGCCGCTCAGGCACGATTCACTTAACAGATGGTCGCCGGCACTCGGCTCGCGAGTCGTCAAAGAGCAACCGATACTTAGTCAGCTCAATACGCCGGCGAGCTTATTGCCTAATCAAAAGGTTTCTCGCGGCAAATGCGTGCTTCCACAGGAACGGGCGATGTTTCGGAGAGAGGTAGCAACGGGTCCGACAACTCAATTCGATTCCGAAGCCACTCCCGGACTCGCATGCGCTCGCCGATGCAACATGTGCGCGAACTGCCTCTCACAGATCGGCATTTTCTGAGAACATCGGGCCGGCAACAAGTTGGAAAGGCATTCGACTGATGCATCTAGAAACGGAGCTCTCGGCGCGCCATTCGCTTCTAGCCGCCATCAGCAGCCACATGGGCTATGTCGACCGACCGCACCGTTTTCCCCGACAGCTCGGGTCATCCGGCCGACGAGCCTGTTTTCGGCACAACACGCGTTTAGATGGCGCGAGTCAGAAGGAAGAAGCAATTATCGGTCCATATCGCCACTACATGCTCCGCTACTTAATAAAGGCTAGCCTCGATCGATCGAGAGTTATTGTGACAGATAGAACTACGATGAGGCCCGTCACCATGATTTGAAGGTATGTATGCACGCCTGCGATATTGAGACCATTTTGCAGCACGGCGATCACCAGAACACCGGTCAACGTCCGATGGACTCCGCCTGAGCCTCCAGATAGCGCGGTTCCGCCCATCACGACCGCGGCGATCGCCTGGAGCAGCAGATCGTCTCCCATGCGCGAAGTACCCGTTGATGTCCGCGCGACAAGTAGCAAGCCCGCAACTCCGCAAAGCATTCCGGAGACAACAAAAGCGACGGCTTTCGTGCGAAGAACGTCAATCCCCGAAAGTCGAGCAGTTAGGCCGCCACCGCCGATCGCAAAAAGGGCTCTTCCAAAATGGCTTCTCGCACCGACAAAGGAAGCGACCACAAAAATGAGAAGTGCCAACACTCCGGAGTTCGGAATACGACCGATCACAGAACCGGAAGCAATCCATGTGAGGTTTGGGCTCTGAAAGAACACGTTGCCACCGCCGCTGATCCACGTGGAAACGCCGCCAAGAATAGTCATCGTGCCTAGTGTGGCAACGAAAGAAGGCAGCCGTAGTCGAAGGACGAGTGCAGCATTTACGAGGCCACACAGCGCTCCAATGCCTGCGGCAGCGACGGCTATTCCGGCCACACCTACATCAAAGTCACGGATCAGGACCGCAGACGCAATTGCCACAAGTGTCACGATTGCTCCCACGGAAAGGTCGAGCGCTCCCATGAGAATCACAAATGTGATGCCCGTTGAGACGATCAGCAGGATCGAGGACTGTCGCATCAGATTGAAAAGATTTATCCAACTTAAAAAGCGCGGATTGATCAGGGCGAAGACCGCGACCATTGCCATCAGCAGCAACAATGGTCCTATCGCATTTATGATGGGACGGTGACGGTTATAAAACTGGGCGATCTGCACTTTTACTTCTACACCTGATCTCGACCCAGTCTGCGGCTCATACCATGTGTTGGACAAGTTCCTGCTCCGTTGGCTTGTTATCGGCAGGCGCGTTGCACACGAACTGAATTTCTCCCTCGCGCATCACGAGGATGCGGTTTGACATTCCAATAAGCTCAGGCAGATCGTCTGTGACCAGAAGAATAGCTACGCCCTGCTCAGCCAAGTCCCTCAGGACGCCATATATCTCCTGTTTAGCGCCGACATCGACGCCGCGCGTGGGATTGTCGAGGACCAGCACCTGAACCTTTCGGGCCAGCCATTTAGCTATCACCACCTTCTGCTGATTACCCCCGGAAAGGAATTGGCAAAGCTGTGTTGGCCCTTTGCATCTCACACGCAAGCGATTGATGTACTTTTCGGCGAGAAGCCGTTCTCGGGAGCGCGAAATGAAACCAGACAGGCGCGAGACGAGCGGAAGCGAGGCCAAAGACATATTTGCTTGAACCGACATGTAAGGCACGATGCCTTCGGTCTTGCGTTCTTTGGGGACGAAACCCATCCCGCGCTCGATCGCCGCTTTTCCACGTCCGCGAAGCGGCAATGCTTCGCCGCCCACTTCGATGGTGCCGTTTGAGGGAAAGGGCTCAAATCCGACAATGGCTTTGGCGACAGCCTCCTTGCCGCATCCGACGAGGCCACCAATTCCAAGGATCTCACCTTTGCGAACCTCAAAACTGACATTCTGGACGTTGTGGCCGCTTAGACCGTTGACACAGACCGCGATGGGCGCCCCCACGAGCTTCGGCTGGCGCTTCTCCATGAAGTATTCGTCGTCTCGCGTTCGGCCAACCATCGCCCGATGAAGGCTCTGTTCGGAGATCTGTTCTCCTGCGAACTCGCCAACATTTCGTCCGTCCTTGAACACGTAGATGCGGTCGCAAAGCTCTACGTATTCCGCAAGGCGGTGGGTAATGAGGACGAATGACGCGCGACGACGATACCGCCGAATCGACTGAAAGAGAATTCTAATCTCTCGCTCGCCGATTGCCGCTGTCGGTTCGTCGAGCAGGATGATCGGATGATCAATATGGAAATACTCGGCCAACACGAACGCCTTGGCGATCTCGATCATCTGCCGATCGTGAAAAGCGTAATCGCCTGTGCGACGGCACGGGTCGATGTAGTCAAGACCGAGGGCTTTGAGGTGTCTTTCACTCACGGCTATCATCGCTCTTCTGTCGACGATGCCTATCGGATTGGCAAAGTTGGCTTCTAAAGAGAGAAATATATTTTCGTAGACAGTCAGGCTTGGAATAAGGGCCTGCTCCTGAAAGACCATCGAAATCCCGGCCTCAACGGCCCTCGTATAGCTTGTCGGCCTGAAGCTCTTGCCGAAAAGTCTCATACTTCCCGTGTCCGGCGGATGGATGCCGGCTATCATTTTGAGGGTCGTCGATTTGCCTGCCCCGTTTTCGCCGGCAATCCCAACTATTTCGTTCGGAAATACATCGAGATCAATCCCTTCGACCACGTAAATGCCATTGAAGCGCTTCGACCCGTTGCGCATCGTGTAGATGGGCGTCGGCACGCCACTCATTTCACGTCCTCCGCGCTCGCACGATTGGTGTTCAGAAGAACAGCGAGCAGAATGACGGTCCCTTGAATGATTGTTTGTAGATAGGGCGGCAGGGCGAGAATGTTCATGCCGTCTGAAAGGATCGTTATGAAAAGAACTCCGATTATCGTCAAGCGCACGTTGCCAAACCCACCCGTAATCGCAGTTCCGCCAACGACCACTGCTGTGATCGTGTCGAGAGTCATATAACTGCCCATTGTGACTGTGGCGGATCCCAGACGAGCGGCCAACAGCACTCCGGCAACTCCTGCAAGAAGGCCGGACAATGCAAACGTCTGGATTTTGATCGTATGGACCTTAACCCCGATGAGCGCGGCTACTTGCTCGTCGCTTCCAATTGCGAGCGTCATTCGTCCAAAACGCGTGCGATCACCTACGAGAATCGCAACACCGTAGATCGCGGCCGAAACGAGTACCGCATTGGGGACCATATTGGCCAGTGCGCCCTGGGCCATGTCGATTACGGCCGCGTTCGTTACTGATAAAGACCGTCCGTCTGAAATGAAGAGTACCGCTCCTGAAATGGTCGTTGCTGCTCCAAGCGTCACCAGGATCGAGGGAATTCTGAGGTAGACATAGACGAGCCCATTGATCGCACCAAACACCAAGCCGACCAGACACGCGATAGGAACTGACCATAAACCCAGGTCTGGTGCCAGCCGGGCGACCAGCATGCCGCAAAAGCTAGCAACCGCTCCGATCGACAGGTCGATAGAGCCCATCAGGATCACGAAGCTCGCCCCGATGGATGCGATCAAGAGCACCGAACTCGATAGTTCGATTGCCCTGATATTTGCGATGGTAAAGAACGATGGAGCCGCGACACCAAAAGATATAATCGCGATTGTAAAGACCAAGATAGTTATGGCACGCCGCCATAGCCCGCTATCTCTGCGCCCAACCAGCGACACGTCTAGCATTTTTGCGACCCGTCAACGTGAGGTAAACACGATGCCCCTCTCCAGGGAGAGGGGCATCCGGAGCGATCACTCGGGAATTCGCTGTCTATAGTGATCGTTATACTCCGCCTTGAGCTGATCCACACAACCGGAGTCAACGGCATCTTGATAAGCCTTCGGAAATTTATATCCGGCCGGCGTGCGAGCACCCCAGTACGTCTTCACGTCGATCGGCCACACATAGTTTTGAGCATCCCAATCGCTGGGATGAAGAACCCGCGACATTTTCCTCCAATCAAACGGAAGCTTCTCGCCGGCGAGAAACGCTTGATACTTGTCGACATTCTGCGTGGTTATCAGCGTGGCTCCCGTGTACATCATGCGTTCGCATGGGCTCGGCTTAAATCCCTTAGCGACATCGTATGCCCGCACGAGCGCAAAGCCGGCTTGCCACTGTGGGGTAAAGCCCATTGTCGCAAGAATGCGGCCTTCCTTCACCAGCTTGAGGGTTTCTCGATTGCCGTCGAGGCCGACGATCGGAATGTGCATACCAGCGTCTTCGACCGCTTGCATTGCACCCAGTGCAATCGAGTCGTTTTGCCCGAAGACAGCATCAATCTTGGAGTGCGCCACTAACAGGTCTTCCATGACTTTGCGAGAGTCAACCTGATTCCATTTTCCTGGTTGGCGCGCGACCAGCTTGATGTTGGGGTATTCGGCTAGAGCTTTATCGAAACCCGCGGTTCTGGAGATGTCCGCATCTACCCCGGGAAAACCAGTAATGTGCGCGACGTTGCCTTTTCCGCCGATCTTGTCAAAAAGCAATTTGGCAATTCTGTAGCTGTTTTCGACATCATCAGGCGAGAAAAACGTTGCAAAAGCATAGTTTTCGGCCCCCGCATCCAAAGGATGGAAGCCAGGCAATGACTCCCAAACAGCAACATGCACCGCACCGACCTTCTTCGCCATCTCGACGATGGGCTTTATGTTCGCCGCAACCAGATTCTCGCCGAACGTGATCCTGACACCAGCACCAAATTGGGCCTCATAGATTTCGATTTGCTTTGCGGCATCACCTTTGCCTGAAAGGATGCGGTAGTTTAGACCAAGAGCTTTTGCGGCCTGTTCGGCACCTTGCGACCAGTTATTGAAATACTCGTTTTCTAATGTGGAAACTTCAGACAGGACATCCTCAGCGCTCGCACAACCGGCAGCTCCCAGGAATGCAGCGGTAGCAAAAACGTAAGTCGATAGTCTACGCATTGATGGACCCTCCTCGCACTTGGTTGTGTAGATGATTTGCCTTTCTTTCACGTCTGGCGGCAGGCCGTCACGTATTGGCGATGGACGAATTAGAAGCACACAGCGTGTTTGCCTAGCGTCAGAACAGTCATCCCGGCGATGCGCAGAGTTTACAACGTGCCGCAGGCGCCACGGTGATCTGTTGTGGTCGACAACATTGCTCTCGTCACATCTTCTTCCAGTCTCCGATCCGCTCGAACGCGTGCGCCGCCCTGTAGATGGTTGTTTCGTCGAAGTGGCGAGCAACGAGCATCAGGCCCACCGGAAGGCCATCCACCATTCCGCACGGCAGCGACATCGCCGGATGGTGCGTGATGTTGAACGGAGCGGTGTTGGTGAACATCTCCGTCGCGCGCGTGATATAATCCTCTCGGCTGACGTCATGTGGAGGTAGTTTCGTCGCCTTCATCGGCGTCGTCGGTAGAAGAAGGAGATCGTACTCCTTAAGGACCCTGTCGTAAGCTGCGCCTAGGCGGCGAGAGACGTTGACGGCCTTGCCGTAGAATCGCGGCCCGTAGGTGTTGTTTACGTAAGTGCCGAGCAACAGAAACAACTTGGCCTGCTCGGACAGGGAGTTCGCCTTCTGGCGCCACCCTCGATGGAAGTCCATGAGTGACAGTGAAAAGAGGTCTGATCGGCTGGTACCAAAGCCGTCACCGAACATCATGGTCTGTGTTGCGCCCTCCGTGCCGATTGGCGTCCAGATTGCGGCACCTTGGAGGTGCATTGGTACAGAGACCGTTTCAACCGAGGCCCCCAGATCCTTGAAGCGCTTGGCCGCTTCACGAACTGCTCCATTGACGCCAGCTTCCGCCCCCGGCTGTTCGAAGCCCTCCTTCAGAACGCCGATCTTCAATCCGCTGACGCTTTGACCGAGTGCTTTCGTGTATTGCTCAACTTTCGGCGCTTTGATGCGTGGATCGTATCCATCGTCTCCAGCGATTACCTCCAAGAGCAACGCGTTGTCGGCGACCGTTGCGGTCATAGGGCCTGTGTGGTCGAGCGTCAGCTCATTGGGCATGATGCCGGTATAGGGGACAAGACCCCAGGTGGGCTTCATGCCGTAGATACCGCAAAACGATGATGGCATGCGTATTGAGCCGCCCTGGTCGCCGCCGATCGCCATATCGACTTCGCCAAGCGCTACGACAACGGCCGAGCCCGACGACGAGCCGCCCGCGGAGTAGCCCATTTTATAAGGATTATGCACCGGTCCGAGCGCACCGGTATGGCTACCACCGGATGTGCAAAAGCATTCGCAATGCACTTTACCTGCGATTTCGGCACCGGCATCAAGCATTCGAGTGACAATGGTTGCGTCGATATCTGGTACGAAGCCTTCGAGCGTCGCCGAGCCGTTCATCATTGGCACCCCAGCCAACATGACGTTATCTTTTAGCGCGACGGTCTTGCCCTTGAGTTTTCCGCTCGGCGCTCCTTCGACTCTCGCTTTGCGGTACCATGCGTTGTGCAGATTTTCTTCCGCTGGCGGTTGATACCCTGGAGTGCGTGCATATTTCACCGGGGGCAACTCGTCCGGGAGGGCGTCTATGTATCTGTACGCCTCGAGAGATTCGTTGATAAGTCCGCGGAAGGAAACAATGTCCTTGTCGGTAAGTGAAAGGCCGCATTGTGAGGCGACATCTCGCAACTGGGCGGGTGTGGGCGGGACAACTGACACTGGGCGCTCCTGTAATTTCAAGGGCAGACCCACTCTGGGATGGGCTCAATTCGGCAAGCCTAGTCGACTGCAGGTTTGTCGAACCTGACGTCAGTTGCTTACAGTGGGTAAATTTGGGTAATTTTGCCAAGAAAGTGGCGAAGCAAAGCAGAAGCTTTCGCACGCATGCCATCTAGAGCGCTTGTTTGCGCATTGGGGCTAATGGGCCAAGTGGAAATGCCACATCGGATCGTAGATGCGGCGCCATAACTGGCTCGGCCGAAGCAGTTAGTGCCGTCCTTTGCCGCTGCCGACGTGAACGCATCAATCAAAAAGAAGAGCAATAGGCGGCAGGTAGGCTCCGTCCGCTCCGTGCTGACCGTCAGATCACACAGCGAAAATGAAGAGCCGAAGAACTTGTATAGCCGCCTGTCGCTTTAAAGAGGAACGCCTCCAACGTGAGAGGTTCGTGAAAGTTCTTGAGCGCAAGCGGAAACTTTACCGATCCTACCTCTGGGTAGACTCCTGAGAGGCGCTTGAGCTTGTTGCTCCAGTCCAAAACTCTGCAATACCGCGTCGCTTGGTTCGGCTTTCAATCTGGGCTGACAGATGAGTGATGATGCACGATCTTCCACGTGCCCTCCTGACGGCGTAGTACGAAGGTGAACCGCGCCGGCGTCGATTTCTGATGGCCTTTCGATACCTGTGAAAAGACATAGCTTCCCACGACCAGGGCAACGTTGTGCGCCAACGTGACAGAGTGCCAAACTTCCATTTTCACGGTCGCGCCGCCACGAAAGTAAGTGCCTATTTCTTTGGCCCCAATGTAGAGCTTAGCACTCGATGTACCCTGCAGCATGGCATCATCTGTGTACAACGAAACCAGGCGATCCGGCGAATGCCTGTTGAAGATTCGCTGCCAGAGGCTCAGGAACTCGCGGATGTCCCTCATCGAGCAGTCGTCGTTCACTATGAATCCCGATCTGAGAAGTTGATTGCCGGAACGCACGTTCCGGTAAACGGCAAGACCGGCTGCTCGCAATAAAGCGCCTGAACTCAAGATTTCTCACACGTGCTGAGACGAATGTACCGGTTTAGCGGGAGGAGTAAAGGCTGACAATATCGCGAGCGTTGTCGGAAACAATGGGCACATGATAGCATTGAGCTACAATGCGGCTTTAGGGCAAAAAGCACCTTGGGCATCACCATGTATGACGAGCGCGCAAGGATACTCTCGATCAGGAAGAGTGCACAAAGGCGCACCGCGATGCAACTGCGTGCCGCCCGGTATGCTGGAGTTCGTCGGTGAGCCAATTGGCCGGGCGAAGCCAGACTTCTAACTCAATCGTTGCATGCGGTGGCCAGATCTCATAGTCGATGTGCCATTTTTAGTCTGGGTACGATTGTTTCAGGCGAACGCGGCGAAAGGGAATTGCAGTCGGCTCGCGCCGCGTGGACGCCAGCGCAGAGAGGCTCAGCTCGATCAAATCGACTGAAAGCGAGGTATCGCAGCACAGTCGCAACCGACCGCCATCATGCGTCGATGAAGACGGGTCTGGCCCTGAGGTATTCCCGGCGTTCGAACTACTCGGCGCGCAGCTCCGTGCGACGCATCAACGTATCCCCGAGCAGCTGCCGCTTCTTAGCACAATCTGGGTAGCGTCGCGCTCCTCAGCGCCGATCGGAAATCCCACGCAAGCGCGGGTGTCCTGACTCGTCATCGCCCTCATTAATCACGCTGCTTGGCGCCAAAACGCGGAAGCCGATTGGCCGGAGAGGCCGCAAACGGCCGGTCTCAAATCCACGGCTCTCCATCGCATTAAGTAAAGCGGCTTCGCGCGCTGACAAAAATTGCGATGCGTCATCAAAGCAAGACGGAGCATCTGCAACGCCACTGTCGGTGTCAGGACATCCCGTTCTCTACGCGACACGCCCCGGATGGGAATAAGGAAAGGAAAGCAACACTGGCTGTTGGCACGCTCTTTGAAACTACGAAGGGATCCCACTCATGAAGAGCCACACGAGAATAGGAAATGTTGCAAAAGAACGCACCGATCGGACAAAGCAAGCGAATGTCCTCGGAACTGATAAAGCGAACAGAGCGTCGACGCGCATGCTACACATTATCCTCTCTCCGCGAGCAATTCGGCCCCTTCAGAGGTCGCAATATAGCGCAGAACGGCGACCTCAATCCTGGCGCACTGATCGGTCGCGAAAGCGAAACTCGTCCGGGCAGGCCCATAGGATCCTCTGCATCGGCGCAAATCATGCACCACGCTTGGTACGACATCGCGTAACCGGATCGCGCTGATGACGAAATGGGTCATGGACATGCGAAATGAGTCGAATGGTGATCGCGGTCTAGCGCGAGCGGCGTGAAGATGAATCGGGCCACGACGATTGCTACTCGCATGCTCTCGGAGTCCAAACTTGATCTTTAACTCATCGAATTGCTGGCATTAAAGTGGAGGCATTATGCGCATCTGCGGTATCAAGCTGACGCATGACGGAGCGATCGCGCTGATCGAGGACGGGCGGCTCATCTTTTGCATCGAGCAGGAGAAGCGGAACAACAATCCGCGCTATCAAACGATCGACAATCTCGATGCAATCGCCATGGCTTTGGCGGAACACGGTCTAGATGTGCAGGAAATTGATCAGTTCGTCGTCGACGGTTGGGTGGGGCAAGTAGAGTCTCAGTACCAGGTCCTCAGCGGAACGGCGCCTATCACGCTCAAAGGCGCGTCCTATGTTGAGCGCCATGCCGAGGGCCTTCTCACCTCATGCGACGGGTTTGGCCTTAGGCTCGATGGCAGGGATTTTCCGTATAAGAGCTATCCGCACGTCGCCAGCCACGTGGCCGCCGCATACTGCACCAGCCCGTTTGCCAGAGCTGGACAGCCAGCTTTCTGCCTCGTGTGGGATGGCGGCACCTTTCCACGACTCTATCATGTAGAACGCGGGGGGACCCGGTTTATCGAGTGTCTGTTCCCGGTGGTTGGGCACGTCTATGCCGCTGCGGGTCTTCACTTCGGGCCGTATAAGCGAGCGAACCGCGCCAATTGGGACCTGGGTGATCCCGGCACGCAGGATCCGGGAGGTGCCGGCAAGCTCGACCTGGGTGTCGCCGGCAAGCTGATGGCCTATATCGGCCTCGGCTCTGTCAATGAAAACATCGTTACGGTCTTTCAGGAGCTCTACGAGAAGTGCTTTGCCGCTGACACGAAGCGTGCGAGTTACCGTACCGACGTCAAGAGCATGGAGTCTGAGCTTGCGACCGTTCACGGCTTCTTCGATGCTAGTGCGCGGCGGTTGAAGGCCAAGGCGCCCGAAGACGTGCTCGCATCGTTTCATTGCTTCCTCGAGCGTCTGCTCGTGCGGGAAATGGCGAGTGCTTTGCAGCGGCACTCGGGTTTTGCTGCGCGCAACTTGTGCATAGCGGGCGGCTGCGGTCTCAATATCAAATGGAATAGTGCACTACGGGCGGCAGGCCTGTTCGATGCTGTCTGGGTGCCGCCGTTTCCTAATGACAGCGGCTCTGCAATCGGTGCAGCTTGTTGCGCAATGGTAGCGGACGGAGGTTTCGCGCCGTTGCAATGGTCAGTATACAGTGGACCGGCGCTGCAACGTAGCGATGTGCCCCCCGAATGGGATGCTGCGCCGTGTGGTATGCATGAACTCGCCACTATTCTCGCCAGCGACAAGCCTGTGATTTTTCTTGCCGGCCGCGCCGAGCTTGGACCTCGGTCATTGGGTAGCAGAAGCATTCTCGCAGCCGCAACATCGCCGGGAATGAAGGATTATCTCAATGACATCAAGCATCGCGAACACTTCCGGCCAGTGGCGCCGATCTGCCTGGAAGATCGCGCGCCGGCTATTTTCAGTCCGGGAACGCCGGATCCTTATATGCTTTTCGATCATCAGACTCGCGCTGAATGGCGGGACAAAATCCCCGCTGTTGTACATCTCGACGGATCTGCGCGACTCCAGACGATCTGCAGGACCTCTCAACACAAAGTCGCCGAGCTTCTCGTCGAATACGAAGCGCTCACGGGAATTCCGCTGCTTTGCAATACGAGCGCAAATCACCATGGACGTGGGTTCTTCCCGCATCTCGCAGCCGCCTGCAAGTGGGGCCGCGTGGAGCACGTATGGTGTGACGGGATGCTGTGGACGAAAGCTCCGCAACCCAGCAATGGCGCCGACCGTGGTTCAGCCGAGATCAGCGCAGCTCCACGGCAGCAATCGGCTTAGCGAACGTGAAATCGTATGCTGAGCCTTGGCGCACCCGGTCGTCACTACCAATGTTCACGCTTTTGGATGGAGCCGCTTCGAAACGGCTGGCGGAGCATAGTGAACAGCGGGACTGCTACTCCAAGATCCGCAGCTTCTTGATTTTGTTGTAGAGGGTTTTTCTTGAAAGCCCCAGAGAACTTGCTGTCTTTCCGCGATGAAGTCTGTTTCGTTTCAAGCCTTCGATGATCCACTCCCGCTCGGAGAATGTATTTTTCGGCTTAGTTGGCGCGGACGCGTTCAACAGCGGCCTCAGGATGCCCGCGCTGATATGCGCATCTGGAAGCGTCGCCAGCTGGTTCACAATTTGGCGCAATTCCCTTAAATTGCCGGGCCAATCATGGCCAGCGAGCGCCAAAAATGCAGAGTTTTCGATCACGAGCGTTTGGGCATTCGAGTCCCCCTTTGCCTCGACCGTGAAATGCTGAACCAGTTGAGGGAGGTCCTCCAGTCGGTCTGGCAGGGCAGGTACTTTGATGTCGAGCCCCGAAAACAAGCCGAGCAGCCGGGGACATAGCACCGTTTGAAGGCCCGCCCCGCGAGCAACCGTGGCAGTTGCGATGATTCGAGCACTGGAGCGCACGATCGATGCGCCGTTCAAGGGCGCGAAACTACCGGTCTCGAGGTAATCGGCAAGCCGTTCCTGCCCATCACGCGAAAGCTGATCGAGATGCAGCAGCAATACGGTCGTATCGTTTGCACTTTCCAGCAGCGACAGTTGGCGCCTCCTACTCTGATCGCGCTCGGCCCCGAAAAGCGCACCGACCGTATCGATGGGCAAGCCGGGCCGGCATTGAAACAGCGCCGCCTTCGCCTGCTTGCGGTCGCTGAAGGCATGGACCAGGCTAGCTATCCTTCGCTTGCCCGAGCCGGTCTCGCCCCAAACGAGCACAGGACTGGGATGGGAAGCCAGGCGCTTTGCAGTCTCAAGAACGCGTTTCATGATTGAGGACTGTGCGATGATGCCGTGCCTGAAGCCGCTCAACTGGAGTTGGCGCTCAAGGAGATCAACCTTCTCCCGCAGCAAGTGAAGAGTCTTGAATCCCGAGGTGACCTCAAGGACAGACATCTCCAGCGGGACGCGATCGAGCGAGGAGCCCCCGATGAAGCCCTTGACACCCGTTTCGCCGCAGATATCCAAGAGTTCGTCAGGCTTCGTTATCGGCCCGCCGCCAAGTAGGCAGATCACGTTTCGGTCGACGGATTGAGCCACGCGCGCGACTGCGCTCGTGCGCGCGGCAAGCTCCGACAGGCTAATCGATGGGTCGGATGCGCTTTCAACGCCACGATTGAGATTGAAGTTGATGCAAATGGCCTGAGTACCAGCTTCAACCATGCGCCTTGCTTCGGATTGGGTTCGGGTATAGGCGATCGTCATCAGGCCACGTTTTGCCGCCTTCACCAGCAGCTCTATTTCGCGGCCGTAACCTAGGCCGCATTTCTCAAGCAACGACCTCCTGTAGTCATCAATATGGATGACGGAAGGGAAGTTAGTGACCCCCGAAAAACCCCATCTGCTGATCCGATCGAGCCAGCGATCAATATCGAGCTGCGGATCAAAGGTACAAGCGCCGAAAAATACCGGCAATTTCGTGCTGGGAAGGATCTCGGTCCGACCGAAGCCCGCCACGAATTCATTGCTATTGCGGATTGGAAGAATTGAGGCGGGTGAAGAACCACCCATCGCGCGAAATCGGCCGGCATTGAGTGCAAGCACGAAATCTGCCCCCGCTCGTTCGGCCGCTCTCGCAGCCATGCCCGATCCGATCCCCGCCCCCAGCACAAACGAACGGGAGTTCCGGAAGAACTGCCTGATACCGCCTCCCTTCACCTCATCCGTCCGTGTCTATAGACCGCGTTCGCTCCTGACGCGGCACTAACTAAAATTAGCTCCAATTTGCGGGCGTATGCAACCGTCGCAGGGCTTTTCCGTTCGTCATGAACAGATGGCAGTCCGCCGGGGAAGCCGCAAGACGAACTTTGCCGGAGCTTTTGAGCGGCTCGGGCTTTGACGCTTTTGCGACGACTGCCTCCTTTCCGGCGCTGCCGTAGACGTAGGTGACGCTGCCAAGATGCTCGAAGAAATCGAGATCGACATCGATCGCGATATCCTTCTCTGCGGCCGATGGGAAGAAATCATCGGGCCGAATCCCAAGCGTGATCGGCTTACCGACGAGCGATTTGTCCGGCTCCACGGGGACGCAGACCACCGTACCCGCGTCCAGTCTAACGTCCATGCCCGACTCATGCGCTGCTTCGACCTCGCCGCCTAGGAAGTTCATTTTGGGCGAGCCAATGAATCCCGCGACAAACCGTGACGCCGGATTGTGGTAGAGATCATGTGGGCTACCCACCTGCTCGATACCGCCGTCCTTGAGCACGACGATCTTGTCAGCCATCGTCATCGCTTCGATTTGGTCGTGCGTCACATAAATCATCGTGTTGCCAAACTGCTTGTGAAGCTTGGCAATCTGAACCCGCATTTGGACGCGCAATTCGGCATCCAGGTTGGACAACGGCTCGTCGAACAAAAATACGTTGGGTTCACGCACAATGGCACGCCCGATTGCCACGCGCTGCCGCTGCCCGCCGGAGAGTTGTCGAGGCTTACGATCCAAGAGATGATCCATTTGCAACAGTGACGCAGTCTGCGCAACCCTGGTATCAATCTCGGCTTTGCTAACTTTCGCCATGCGTAGAGGAAAGGCGAGATTCTCGCGGACAGTCATATGGGGATAGAGAGCGTAGCTCTGAAACACCATGCCAAGGTTACGATCAGCCGCGTCAACATCGTTGACGACCTCGTTGTCGATCCGCAGCCGCCCACCGCTAATTCGCTCCAGCCCTCCGATCATGCGCAGCAGCGTCGACTTACCCGACCCGGATGGCCCGACGAAGACGACGAATTCGCCGTGGTAGATTGTCAGGTTGATATTCCGCAGGATCTGGATAGTCCCATAGACCTTGCTGACGCCTTCCAGACGAACATCGGCCATCACGCTCTCCTCTGTCGCGGGCTTCCAGCCAAGATCGGGATCTCAATCTCTGCCAGGCTCGATACGATGAAATCTGGTCGCGCCAGGGCAGGATTCTCTCGGGGCGGAACGCCGGTCGTGACCAGCACGGTTGGAAGGCCAGCTCGCTTACCGGCCTGAATATCCGTCGCAATCTGGTCACCGATCATCAGTGTGGCGCTGCGCTCCGTCCCTAGGCGGGAAAGCGCCGTTTTGATCATGTGCGGCTCGGGCTTACCAACGATCAGGGGTTTGACCTGGGTGGCAGCAGCCACAGCCGAAATTGTTGCTCCTGCTCCCGGTTCGAAGCCATCGGCGGTCGGCAAGAGAAGATCAGGGTTGGTGCCGATGAAGGCGGCTCCGTTCAAGATCGCCTCAACGGCAATCCGCATTTTCTCATGCGTGATGCCGCGATCGAGCCCCATCATGACGATCTCCGGCTCTTGGTCAGTAACGTCCAGACCCACCGTGGCGACCGCATTCGCAAGCGAGGGCGCGCCGATGACATATACGCGGCTTGCGTCCGGGTACTTCGCGCGTGCGAGTTCTGCGGCCGCAATCGCGCTGGTAACCACTTCGTTCGGCGCGATTGCAAGGCCAAACGCTTCCAATTTGCGGACGACGTCCTCCGGCGTGAGGGTCGAATTATTTGTCACGAAGCAGAACGGAAGTCCGACCACCTGCCATCGCGCAAACGCTTCTATGGCATCCACAATTGCGGCATCTCCACGATAGAGGACGCCATCGAGGTCCGAAATGATCCCAGCGACTGAGGGCCAGTTGAGGTGAGAGTTTGGGCTAGCCATTCATCAGCATCCCGCCGTTCACGTGAACGATCTGCCCTGTCATGTAGGAAGCCGCAGGACTCGCGAGGAAGACGGCTAGCCCTGCGATATCCTCAGGCACTCCAACCCGTCCCAACGGAATCCGGCCACCATGGCGCGCTTCAGTCTCCTCCCGCGGGCGACCGTGCATGGGAGTATCAATGATGCCAGGCGCGATCGCGTTCACGTTGATGTCGAGGGGCGCGCATTCATAGGCAAGTAGCTTGGTCACGTCGTGAACGATTGCCTTCGAAAGACAATAGTCGCCTCCGCCGGCCTGATAGTTGAAAACTGCACCCTGCGAGGACAGCGAGGAGCCGACATTGACGATACGTCCGCCCTTGCTTTTCATGAAACGCTCGACGACCAGTTTTGAACAGCGCAGGACAGCGATGGAGTTGATCTGGATCGTACGTTCAATTTTATCAGCGCTGCCGCTAAGCAACGGCTGGGCAGATTTTATGCCTGCATTATTGATCAGCACGTCGAGCCGGCCAAAGTGTTCGTCGATCTCTTCGAGGACCCTGCCGACGTCCTCCTCGCGCGCGACATCCATAGCCATGGGCACTATACCGTTGCCATAGGGCAGTCTTGGCAGAGTGTCTCTGAGGTTCTCAAGATTGGCATCGGTGGCAACGACGTTCGCGCCTCCCTGGCGAAACGCATTAGCAATGGCAGAGCCGATACCGCCGCCTGCCCCGGTGACGAGCACCGTTCGGCCTGAAACTGAGAACTGTTCGGTCATTCCAACTCCAAGATCGTTTGGGACTGTAGAAACTCGTCAACTGCCTGGGCTGTCGGCATAGAGCTTTGAGCACCGCGCCGTGTCACACATAAGGCTGCAACCGCTAGCGCCTTCCTGACTGCTTCCTTTAGAGGCAGCTGCTGAGCGAGCGATGCTGCGAATGCCCCATTGAAAGCATCTCCTGCGGCCGTGGTATCGACGACCTTGACCGGAAACGCCCGCAGAGCAAAGGAGCGCGTAGCATCAGCATAATAAGCTCCCTGCGCCCCGAGCGTGATCAGCGCGGCAGCGGGCCCGAGATCAAGCAGCTTCCCCGCCGCACGCGCGGCGCTATCGAAGTCGCATACCTCGATGCCTGTTAGCTCGAAAGCTTCCGTCTGGTTCGGCGTGACGAAATCAACGCTTCTCCACGCAGCCGATGGAAGACCTGGCCTTACCGGAGCCGGGTTGAAAATAAGCTCGAAGCCTTTTTTACGCTTCATCTCGAAGAGTCGATTGAGCGCAGGGATCGGCATACCCATTTCGGCGACGACGATTGCATCGTGCTCTATGAATTTGGTTGCGCTCTCGATCATGTCCGGCGCCACCTTCGAATTGGCGCCTGGGTCTATGACGATCATGTTGGAGCCGTCGTCAGCGACCATAACCAAGGCCAAGCCCGAGACTTCGCCTGCACAGACCGTGATTGCGTCAGTGCAAACGCCAGCTTCCGTAAGCGATTTTAAAAGCAACTGACCGGCATCATCATCACCGAGATGCGTGTAGAAGTGTGGTTTCAGGCCGAGTCGGGCGGCAGCAACGGCTTGGTTCGCGCCCTTTCCTCCAGGGTGACGGGTCACCGTACCCATCAGGCTTTCACCCGGCGTTGGAAGCCGCTCGATATTGAAGCACAGATCGAGATTCGTCGTTCCGAAGAACATCAATGGCCTGACGCTCATTTTACGGCACCGAAGGTTAGGCCGCGTTCAAGATGACGCTGACCGATCACGATCAGAATGACGGGAATGATCATCGTCACAACCAGCCCTGCGGCCATGACCGGGTAGAACTGCACGCCTGGATTGAGAAGCTTGAGAAGAGCGACCGTTACCGGCGCCTTGGTCGAACTGAGCATCAGACCTAAGGCGAAGTTGTGCCAAGCGAGTAGAAAGATGAGCAACGAGGCGCCGATGAGGCCCGGCTTCAAAAGCGGCAGCACGATGTGCACCACGACACGGACCGGTTTGGCCCCATCCATGGCGGCTGCCTCTTCTATGTCTTTTGGAATGTCTTCGATGTAGGAGCGGCTCAGCCAAACAATCATTGGCAATGTAACGACTTGGTAGACCCAGATCATCCCGATATAGGTGTCATACAATCCGATCGTCTGAAAGACGCTGAAGAGCGGGATGACGACCAAGAGGACCGGGGCAAAGCGGAAGCCCAAAATGAAGAAGGCAATGTCTTCCTTGAAGGGTATGTCTCGCCTGGCTAGGACGTAGCCGGCCGGTACCCCAATGAGCAGAGAGATGATTACTGAGCCTAGCGCAATGACGACGCTGTTCGTGATCGGCGTTAAGAAGTTGACTTTGATGGTGCCATAGCTGGTCGCCCCGGCTTGGGTGACATCAAACAGGACACGGAAATTCTCCAGCGTCGGCACGAACAGGAAGGTTGGCGGCCAGGTCATCACTTCAGCCTGCTGCTTCAGCGACGTCATCGCGATCCAGACGAGTGGAAAGATCAGGATCAATGCGCAAATGCCGACGAGCAGGTTCAGAAGCAAATTGGTAGAGGTCGAGCGCTTCAATCGCATGGTTGCATCCTCAGCTTACGCGCTGCCGAACGAATCGCCATAGCTTCACCAGGGCAAAGGTTCCGATCAACACGATCATCCAATTGACGACCATCAGTGCGGCACCACGGCCAAACGCGAGGTTCTGGAACGCGGTAATGTAAGCTCGCACCGAAAGTACGGAGGTGCTATTCCCAGGCCCACCTTGCGTTGTCCCGAAAATGATGTCGAACTGATTGAGGGATTCGATCAGCCGAAACACTGCGGCGATCAGAATGTATGGCGCAATCAGCGGAAACTCGATGTGCAGGAAGGTTGCCCACGTCTTCGCGCCATTCACACGCGCGGCCTCCTTGATCTCTTCATTGATGCCCTGGAGACCGGCGAAGATGATTAGCGCGAAGAATGGCGTATAGGTCCAGACGTCAATAAGGACGAGCGAGAACATCGCGGTGTTTGGATCTGAAATCCATGCAAATCGGCTTATGCCCGCAAGGGAGAGCAGGTAGTTCATAATCCCGTTTTGCGGGTCCATCATTGTCGTCCACATGAGCGCAACGCTCATCGGAGGCAGGACGAGCGGCAAGAGAATGACGGGCCGCATCACACGCGCAAGGAAGACGTCAGTTGCGAACAGCTTGGCAAGCGCCAGACCGAATACAGCTTCCGCAAGCACCGCCGATCCGGCGTAAACAAGAGTGGCACGAACGCTGTTCCAAAAATCTCCTGTCTTGATCAATGCCGCGTAGTTGTTGAGGCCGATGAAGTGGACTAAAGGCCGACCGAGCTTGAGATCGGTCACCGACTGAAAGACGCCATAGAAAAACAGGAAAAGAAAGCCAAGAAGTACGATGACAGCAGGGGCGATTGCGGCAATGCTCCACCAATCAAGGCGAGAATCCTGTGCGCTCCTGACCGACTCGTCTTTTAGCGAGGCAAGTTGACCGGTCGAAGACTGCAGCGTCACGCTGCCGTGGGATGCGGGAATGTCCATCTCGCCTCATCTTTACAATGCAGGGGGCGGCGATGATGCCCGCCGCCAGGTGCGTTTCACATCGACGAGCGGATCTCGGAGGCGAGGTCGGCCAGCGTGGCCTTCACGTCAGCTCCATTGACCATTTTTTGCATAGCGACGGCCCAAGCGTTCATTGCTTCAGCAAAGCCGACACGAGCTGTAAATGCGAGTTTCGCCCTGTCCTGTACGGTCTTGAACGTGTCCACGAAGTTGTTGAACTCCGGCCTTGCCGCATATTCGAGCCAGGCCTTGTCACTCCAGGTAGAGGCCCGCGGAGAGTTAACGAGCTTGCCAGCCACGGCGCCGTTCAGTCCGGCCTGCTTTGACGTTGCCCATTGGATGAACAGCCAGGCTGCCCCCTTCTTCTTTGACGCGGCATTCATCGCAAGAGACCAGATCCAGATGTTGGATTCAAAATTCTTGCTGTTTGGAGCGCGCAGCGGAGGCGCGAATGCGATCTTCCCCGAACCGGGCTTGCCGGCCACGTCATTCCAAAAACCGAACATATTGGAATCGATCGCCATCGCCGTTCGTCCCGAACTGATGCCATCGACCACCTGGTACCAATTGTCGTTGGCGAAGGACGGAGCCGCGCACTTCTTGATCATGTCCACATAGTCCTTGTGGAACGCGATCGACTCCGGCGAGTCGAGGCCAGTGTCCGCCTTGCCATCCTTGAGGACGAAATCATGCACCCCATAAGACCTGGCAATCGAGATCGCAGCCGTGTGGATGCTGCTCCAAAATCGCACGCCGCGCACGCCCAGAGGTGTGATCGCGGGGTCCGCGGCCTTCAGTTTTTCGCAGGCCGCGGACATCTCCGGCGGAGTCGTTGGGATTTTAACGCCATACTTGTCGAGGATGTCCTTGCGGTAGAACAGCTGGATGTTCTCAAAGCCATGCGCAATAGCCCAGATCTGTCCGCTTCCCGGCTCGATCTGCCCTTCTTTGACCTTCCAGGTCAGGGCATCCCGAAGTGCAGGGAAGAAATCCTGGTAGTCGTAGCCCGCCGCCGTGAGTTTCGGATCGTTCAGATAACTGTCGAGCGGCTCAAGCAATTGACCTGGCGCAAGATCCCAAGCTGGTTGAATGCCCGTCCCTACGACGTCCCAACTCGGTGACTTGGTACTGAGCTGGATTGTCAACTTATTCCAATAGGCATCGTCCGGATAAAGCTCGGGCGTCACCTTGATGCCCGTGAGCTTCTCGAACTCCGGCAACTGGGCTGCGACCGCGTCGGCATAGGGATGAATGTCATAGGCCCAGACGATCGAGGCGCCTTCAAACTGGCGCCAGTTGATGTCGTCCGCCTTAGCCTGGGTGAATACCACGGCCGTTCCAGCCAAAAGCGTGGCGCAGATGAGAACGTTTCGGGTAAAACTCGTCCAATAACCGCGAGAAGCGGCGAGCTTCCTTGTCATCATTCCCTCCTCTAGGCTCTTTGGCCCGTAGACCCACGCGCCCTCCTCTTGCAGGGCCGCGGTGCAGGGATGCTAATCCGTCATTTTTCCGCCTCGAGGCGGTTTTCAAACCAGCGTTGGGTAACATTGGGTAAGATCCAAATCAGGTCTGGTGCCGCCGATAGACCCGACGGGGAAGACCCGCATCACGGTCGGGTTCGGTGAAACACGTCCCTCTCGGAAGCCGGGACCGCGGGGGACCATTGTGAGACCATCGACCACGATATGATATTTCGTGCCATCGAGCATTCGCTCGGGCTTATATTGGGTCGGTGCCAATGATTACGGGCACCTTTGCCCCGAGCCGCCCCCGTTGCACTCCACGAAAACCCGTGCAGGCCGAGGGACCCGAGATTGCCCCGGTCACTCGGCGGGTCTGGAGAATCACGTATTCGCAAGCATCCGTCGAAGTCTTGGAAGGCGACAACAACGGGCATCGTCATCTGCTACCTACCTGGCGCTGCTGAGATCACCAAAAAGAGCTGCAAGAATTAGCCCAGTAGCCGCCGTTATTGGCGATCAGGTCGTCGGAAGGAACAGCGCCCCCTTGATTTGGCCCGTCGTTCTGCCGTCTACTCGCGGAGCGTTCGCGTGTTCTGATTCAAGACAGTGAGCTCGCCTTCCCGCCCGATATCACCCCGGATGGGATGAAAATCGACGACCAGTTTATTGGATACTCGGGCCGGCACGCCACATTAGATACGGACGGATTCTTCGAGGGACGCATGGTGTTTTCAGCTCCCGCTGTTCGTGAGCACCTTCACGCTATTCACGGCGTCATCGCAGCGTCCTTCAAGGCCGCTGCGACTGAGCACGCCTTCAACGTTTGGAACGAAGCACGATCGCTTTCGCTTGGCTTGGCTATCGACCTGACGGGGCACGGGCTCACGTCCTGTGGCGGCCATGCATTCGCATCATCCTCCGGCGCTCCAACTGCTGCCTATCACCACCTGCGGAGCACGGTCTGCTGGAGCCCTATTCCTGGCCGATACCCCCGCGATAAGTTCCGACATTACGTACCAGCCGCCGCTCAAATGGGCTCGAACGTACGGTGATTGCGCGCGAAACGGAGCGGATTGGGCTGATGGCGACCGCGTCGACAACCTACAATGAGCCACACAATCTCCCCTCTCGTTTCCAATCTGTCGCGCGCCGTGGAAAACTGCCCCCTCATACTGCCTCAGATGACAATGTTACCGAGCGCACCCTAGTGTCTCCTGAATCAGCCGCCGCGAGTCCGAGCAAGCCGCTCGCGAAGCGCGCCCTCAAGAGCGCCGTAGCGAGCGAGCGGCTTGCGGTGATTCGGCGAAAGAACTTGTCGGGATTAGATACTAAGACACGAAGCTTGAACCGATAGTGTGATTTCGGTGCTGCTGATGAGTTGTCGAGCGGCCTTTAACGCGAGTTCTTCACCAATCGCTGCACCGTACGCCGCGGATGGCCGCTGAACCGACCAGCCGCATGCGCTTCCAGCCGGGAGAGAAGATCGACCGCGGACAAGGGCGGAGCCGCGGCGAGCCATTCCTTGGGAGTGTAGGTGTTGAGCATCGATGGCCCTCGTGGCACAGGCTTGCGCCGCACATAGCGGCGCCGATGAATGCCCCGCTGCTCACCATCTTTCCGATCATTGTCGAGCTCTCGGGCAAAGGCTGCCAAGTCGCTTTGCACCGGCGCGATAGTCATCGCTGGCTTTTCAGCCCGCTGATCAACGCGCTTGCCCAGCTCATTTTGAGCATCCCGCATCTGCGCCAGCAATGCCACCGATCAAGCGTGCGGTAAATCTCCCGCAGTCTATGTTTAAATGCCTCAGTGAGACTCGGGTGGACCAATGCTGTTTCGTACGGAAGGAATGATCACCTTGGCACCTTCGCGGTGCTTCTCCTTCAGCTTAAACGAGGGCTGGAAGAAATTAATGCGCAGCCGTGCCGCCGCAAACAGGTGAGCTAATGAGCGAGCGGTACATCAATGCCTTCAAACCGCCCGTGGCTCACCAGGCGGCGAACAATAGCTGCGTTCTTTTGTTCAACGAATGCCTTATCGTTCTTCTTGTTGGCCCTGCAACGAGTGACTTCAACATGGTTAGAGCGGCGCCACGATACGAGCGTCTCGCTCATGAAGGCGCTGTCCTTGTCGACCCCGCGAACGGGTCAGGGAGATAGTTCTGCGCGCTCGAGGCCTCGACCACAAGAGCTGCTTCACGCGCGACGAGCGCAAAGCATTCGAGCCACCCCGTTGCGATATCCACCATTGTTAGCGTCTGAATGAACGCGCCGGATACGAACATGCCGCCGTGCGCAAGCAGATCCGCTTCGCAGTACCCCGCGGAGGTGATCCCCAGTCATAGAATGTGCGCGCCGGGACGTGCCGCCCTACGGCACTGGAAAAGCCCGCCCGCCGGCGGCGTCCTCCGGCTGCGATTTTTTGCAGGCGGTCGATCGTCGCCGCGCTCACCTTGAAAACCAGCGACCGCTCATCGGCGAAGCTTCCAATCTGCCGTGCCGTTCAAGTGTCGGGAGCAAGACGGGATCGTTGCGACGAGCCGCTTACTGCAGAGCGAGTCATAGGCGTCCCATGGCACAAATCAGTGCAACCCGAATGGAAGCACCGTAAGTCCGGCCTCGCCGCAGCGGCACTGCCGATCCCAGCGCCCGTCCACTGACTGTGCTCGGATCGCGTGCTTGCGATGCCATCCCGTGACGGCGCAAAGCTCGTCCAGGATCCGTCCCTTCTCGAGCCGCCGGCCCGCCCGATACGCTCGGCCAGCCCTGATGTGATCTTGCGCTTTGCGCGCATGCTGATCTTCCCTGCATAGCCGCGACCGAACTGATTCGGCAGCTCCGCCCCAGGCGCGACAGCGAAGTTGTCCGGTAACACTTTTAGTGAGGCAATGCGCCTCACCGCGACACGTACCAATGGATCCGATTCTCCCTCCGCGGCCAGAGTTTCTCGGCAAGGCATACCTTCAACGAAGAGGTCCGCCTCGGTTCGGGCACCATCAAGGCGTCGTCCAGAACATTTCCCTGCCCAGTACACACTTTGTTTTGGGACGATTTGTAGGCCCCACGATGCTACTCCACAAAATAGTTCGTGCCGGCTCCGACTTGCCAGCCAGTATTTCCGAAAGTGCAATCCCGCCTCCTTGGCGCGTCCCTCGGGTGAAGGTGGCAGTCGGGCTGGCCCATTTGGCCCACCTAAGTCTCTAAGCGCGTCAGCTTGTCGACAGCTGATCCTAATAGAGGGAGAACCAGAGAGCGACACTATCTGCTCAGGATTGCGCACCGACTCAAACCAGGAGGGGACATGGACCCATTTAACAGCATCAACCCATTCGACCGCGATTTCGCTGCTTACAACGCCGCAGTGCCACAACCGCAACAGCAGCAAGCGGAGTTTGAGCCGTACTTGGATGAAGTGCCGCAGCTTGACACCACTGCCGTCGCAGGGGTTCCTGTTTCTCCAGATCACGACTATCCTCATCTGTCTGACGAAGACCGTAGACTCAGCGAGGCGTTGGAACTTGGGCACCATAGGCCCAGCGGTCCTCATCCTGAAGACGCAGTCACCAGAGGCGTCGGGCACGTCGCTGCGCAGCACAGCACGAGGGAGGCTTTGAGTTGGCCGAACGAGCTGACTGCGGAAGGTCACGATCAGGATCCGCTGCGAGGGATGATCGGCGAAGCCGTCCTAGCATCGTCTCTCAACCCAACCGCACGCCATCACCAAGCACCGGACCACGGAGAAGCCGTTCGTCACTTCAACTGGAGCGGCGGCTACCAGCCGGCTCCGAACGAACTGACCGGGAGCGACCCGCTTTCAAGTCACGCGCTCCTCATAGGTGAGGATTACAGCGGGCAGTTGAGGCCTGCGAAGAGACAGAGGACGCTAAGCCATGCGGAACTGGATGCCATTGAGCGCCAGCTGAGCGAGCCGGGCAATTCAATGGCTCGTGTGCTGATGGAAAGCGCCGGGGCACCGTCGCCTTTCAGGCCAGCGGTCGGTTCGCCATTGGTCCTTCCTGAGGAAGGTTACGATCAGGATCAGCTGTGGGCGATGGTGCAAGACGCCGGCCCATCATCGTCTCTCGAACCAACCGCACGCCATCAGCAGACTCTGAATTTAGGAACGGTCGTTCGTCCCTTCAACTTCCGGCAGGGCCACCAGCACGCGTCGGCTGCACTTGACGGTAGCAGCATCCCACCGAGCCAGGACAGCCGACCCAACAGCTTTATCGTTCACAATGACCGCTGCACGGCGCTGTTCGTGCCCGCGGCGGCGATGAGGCCAAGCACCCCGCTCAATGCGCCAGGCCCTGCCATTCCTCTCGGATCTCGACTGGAACACGTTCCGCAGCCCAGCGCGCAGCCAGCGAATCGAGCCTCACCAGCGCTGCTTGGACGTTCGATGGAGCAAGCCGCTCCGGCGTCCTCCAGGGCGGAGAGGACGTCCCCGGCGGCCCGCGAGGTTTATGCTGCGTCATTCGCCGTTCCCGAGAATTTTTCGCACGGCACCCAGCCCGCCTCGGACACGATGCGCTCGAAGCTCGGCCGCTGGGGCCTCTTGCCGGACGCGGCGCAGCCGGTGAAGCAATACGACATTCGCGGAGAGCTCTACACCGCCCTCCTGGGGCCCGGAGGGCCCAATGACGTTCGGCTCATCCATCACCCTCGAGTGTAGACCTGCGCGCCTGCTTGATCTGTCCGAAGATCGGCTCGACGATTTGCTTCCTGAGCCGATAGCGGCTTCGCCACCTGAGCGCCTGCATGAGGAGATCACCGCCGACTACAACGACATGATTTATGGAGCGACTCGCGAGAAGATCGAGACGGGGCGCAAGGCCTACGCGCGCGATAACGCGGCCCCGGCACGCAGAAGCGTGTCCTTGCTTACCGGCAGCATCAGCCGTTTGGCGAAGCCCCTACCCGTCGACCGCTAAGCACCAGACCGAGATGCGAGATGCTGATAGAGTCCAGCCGCGCCGTGGGTCGCGCCAATATTGCCGTCGGCGAAACGCTCAGTGAAAGATCTGGCGTTCGCACAGGACAGCGTTGCATCGGAAGCGACGGGCGATCACCAGCAGCTCTACGACCCGCCCGACCAGCGGTGGATCGGTCACGCGTCGCCGATATCGGCTATGGATAGGCCGTGAAATTGTCCCGCACGCAAGGATTTGGAAGCCTTTGCTAACTAGTCATCCGGAACGCAAGTTCGTCGCATTAGTTGATAGCTCGAATCTCGAGAGAGGAGAGCGCTTGTGGCGAATGCAGCTGGGAAAGGCCGGCCGATTGCACCATTGGTGCTGAGTCCGCAGGAGCGGACGTACTTGGAGAGGCAGGTTCGTCGTCATCGTGTTGCGCGGTCGCTATCGGAGAGATGCCGCGCGATCCTGCGGTGTGCGGATGGCTTGCCAAGCAAGTCTGTGGCCGCCGAACTCGGCCTCCACGAACACACCGTTGGCAAGTGGCGCCGCCGATTTTTGAAGGATCGCTGTGATGGCCTGCTTGACGAGGCCCGCCCTGGCCGCCCTCGCACCATCAACGACGATCAGGTTGCCGCTGTGATCGAGCGCACGCTGCGTACGGCGCCGGCCGACGCGACGCACTGGTCGATCCGCTCGATGGCTGCGGAAACTGGCTTTTCCCACACCACGATCCGCCGAATGTGGGCGGCGTTCGGCTTGCAGCCGCACCGCAGCCAGACATTCAAGCTGTCGAGCGATCCGCTGTTCGTCGACAAGGTCCGCGATATCGTCGGCCTTTACCTATCCCCACCAAACCGAGCCCTTGTCCTCAGCATCGATGAGAAAAGCCAGATTCAGGCCCTCGATCGCGAGCAGCCGATCTTGCCGATGATGCCTGGCGTACCGGAACGTCGCACGCACAGCTATGCGCGGCATGGTACAACCACGCTGTTTGCCGCGCTCGATGTCGCTTCTGGGTTTGTCATTGGCAGATGCTACAAGCGCCATCGGGCGGTTGAGTTCTTGAAGTTCCTCAAAGAGATCGACGATCAAATTCCTGAGGGACTCGCTGTCCATATCGTCATGGACAACTACGCCACCCACAAGACCCCCAAGATCAAAGCGTGGCTCGCTCGCCGGCCGCACTATCATGTCCACTTCACGCCGACTTCCGCGTCATGGATCAATCAGGTCGAGCGCTGGTTCGCTGAACTCACCAGGAAGCAAATCCAGCGAGGCGTCCACACCTCAGTCAGACAGCTCGAGGCCGATATCCGCAGCTTCATCGAGCAGCACAACAAGAACCCGAAGCCCTTCAAATGGACCAAGTCCGCAGACCAGATATTGGCTTCCGTCAAACGCTTCTGTCACAAAGCTCAGCAGACATTATGTGGCGAACTTTAGATTCACGTGACTAGGTCACCGACGCTCGCCAGCGCGCTACTGCCGGGTCTAATCCTACGCGCATGATGCTCGCTAGATCGCGGGAGCAACTCGAGCAATCGCGCAAGCTCCTAGACGAGTTGGCCCCTGTTCCGGTGACATCGCCCAAACCGCCATAGAAGGCAATGTTCACTTCCAACTTCTTGAGGAAGCGACGCGCATCTCTCAGGCCTGCCGCTGAGACGACATCTTATTCCCATCAAGCGCAAGCTTCATCGCACCGGGCTCTTCAGGCGGAAGTGGCGCGGCCACTGCGGGGCTGTGCGCGGCTGGGGGTCACCGCCCCGTTATCCGGACTGTCCGGATTCTATGAGGTAGCCGCAAAGGCGATCGAGCTCGCTGAGATCCTGATACACTGCAGCAGCGCCGAAGTGAATGCAGAGATCGAAGACCAGAAATTGTGACGGAGGCGCGATGAAACGACCCTACCAATTCTTGCAGAAGATTTGCGGGGCTCAGGTCAGTTAGCTTGCTGCGTGTTAGTGACTTTGGAGATATATCAATGTTGATTGTTGAAACCATCTTGAAGCCAGACCGGTTTGGAGGTATTGGACTTTTCTCTGCTGCCTTTCTACCTAAAGGTACATTAGTTTGGATTCATAATCCAATCGTTGACATTGCCGTGACGGCTGAACAGTACGAAACTTTACCTCCGACATTTCAAGCTTTACTTGACAAGCATGCCTATCCAAGAGACATCGACGTTGATGATGGTGTTGTAGAGTACAATGCTGACAACGCCCGTTTCATGAATCACAGCAGTCAGCCAAACACATATCAAGACGATCATTGCCGAATTTTCACAGCCCGTGACATACGAGCGGGTGAAGAACTGACTTGCGATTACTTGTCGTTCGATCCAAGGTGCGACCTATCGTGGGTTAAAGAGCTATCGCCGAATGTTGCTGCCCGAACAGGCTAGGCGGCAGCGGATTGAGTTTGCGGTCTGACGACTTCTATTCCGTCGGCGAATTTACACGGGAGAGTTTCGGCAACTGGCTGTGGCCATTGACACGAAGCAGCTTTTCTCGGCGACCTCCGCGAGCTTGAAGATCATAGCGAGCGCCGTCTTGTTCGACAGACATTCCTTGGCGCCGGTGGCGCACGGTCGCGAACGCGCTTTCGATGACGTTGGTAGCCTCTACGTGGAATTCACTACATCTGTTGCGCCAGCCTAAGACTTCGCGACTTCATCTTTAACATCATGGGTTGAAATCGTCGCGCCAGAAGGAGGCCTTGAACGCAGCTTGCAGCGTGTCTGCCGACAAAGGGGCAATCCAGGGCAGTCGCCCTAACCACCGCACCCGTCCAATCTCGCAAATTGCTCTTATAGCAGCCGAATTCTTTTCGCCAACGAAAGCGATCCCAAGAATGTCGATCTGGCGCCTTCGGAGCACCTCTATGGACAGCAGTGAATAATTGACCGTACTCAGAGTTGTGCTCGCGCAGAGAACGACGGGAAGCCGCCACCTCTCCAAGAGGTCAATGTAAACCGAGCCGCAATTCAGCGGCTCCATTAATCCGCCGGTACCCTCGATCACGAGCGGCTGCCCTCCGGTGTCCGGCACGTCCAGCGAATCCGTTTTGATGCGAACCTCGTCAATCTCCGTGGAACTGTAGGGCCAAGCGGCCGTTTGCAGTCGGTAACGCTCAGGCACGATGCGATCCGAGGGAAGATTGCCAAGCCGAGCGACGCGCTCGGTGTCCGTTTCTCCTTCGAGGCCGGCTTGAATGGGCTTCCAAAACTTCGCACCGAGGAGATTGACGAGACCTGCGCAGAACACCGTCTTTCCGATGCCGGCGCCGGTAGCGGTCACCACAATCTGCTGCTGGCTCATTGAGCTTGGCCTCCTGTCTCCTCCTGCAGTGGACGCACCTCATCCTCCACGATTTTCAGTATCAGTTCACAAAGGTGAGCCAGTCGAGAGTATCCGCCTCCCGCCTGGCAATCGGCAGTCTATGTTCGGCGTACCACCCGACCTTCCAGCGAGAAGAGCAAACGCTGCTCAGCGCACTTACGAACATTCTTTTATTCTCTCAACGCCAAGCAGCGGTCGCACAATTTATGCAACAGACCGATGGTGTTCGTTCCCGATCCCCTGGCCTGAAAGGGCCTGCTCCGCATGGCCAACTGATAGATTGAACCATAGAGTTTCGCGCGCGGACCATCGCGCTTCCCTGAGTTGCGTGTCACCCGTTGTGACAGGTCAAGATTGTTTTCGGCGCACTAATACTGTCCGGATCGGACGAAGGCATTCACGTGCGGCACGATGTATCCTAATAGATGCAGAACCGTACGTTTCGGACCAAGATCTACGATTGGTGACCGAGTTCAATTGGTATGGGGCCGTTGAGATAGTGCTGAATCGTCTTGTCCGGAGAACATTGATCGACGGTATCACCCACAACAGAGTACTGCGCGTTCTCGAGTTTTGCGCGCGGGCATTCATCGAGCCGCCGAGCCAGAACAACGCCACATTCAGATTGTTTAGGCACCGAGCAACTCACACAATCTTGCTCAATTGGATTCTGCGCGCCTCTGCTGTAAGGCCGAGCGTCACACGAGCGCTCCCTTCTGACATCAAGCACGTTTCAGAATTGCGTTGAGCCTCGTCCCTTGGTAAGAACGCGGCCAAGTTGCGGCGTCACTTTTTCAGGCACCATGATCCGTCACATCGTCTTCTTCACAGCAAGGGATAACGCCGGTATCGACCAAATCGTCGAAGGTCTGTCGGTTCTCACCTCAATCCCACATGCGCGCCGGCTCGAGATTGCGCGCAACCGCAAGAGCGATCAGCTCGGCAATGACATCGACGTCGTGGTGTACGGGGAGTTTGCGAGCGAGACGGATCTCGCTGCGTACAAAACGCACAATTTGTATCGAGAAGCGATCAGATGCGTACGGCCACTCCGGGAGCTGCGTTTTGCCGCTGACTATGAGCTGTCAACAGACGTGCATTTCGCTGGAACGACAGGGCTAACGCAAGTCGCTCGGCGCAGCGGACCAGCTGGCCGCGAGTAGCTTCATGATGCCGCAAGGTCTTATGCGCTCGAGCGGAAACAACCCTCCTTCGGAAGGGCATCACGCGGCGCGGGCCTCACAACCTGCCGGTCGTCGGTAACCCATAGCCTATGCACGTCCGCGAGTTGAAGTGGATTGAGCCTGTCAAGGCGCTGCGATGCTTTGCGCAGCGGCCGCAGCTTACCTTTCTCGATAGCGCGGCAGGGCATGAGCTGCTTGGGCGTTACTCATATCTAACTTGCGAGCCGTTCAGCACCTATTTGGTCGCCGATGGACAGGCAAGTTGGAATGGAGAGGCACTTGCAGGCGATCCATGGGAGGCCCTCCGCGGCCTTCTTGGGAGATACAAAGAAGCGCATCGCCCCGATCTCCCCCCATTCCAGGGTGGCGCAGCCGGCTTCCTTGCTTACGATCTGAACCGAACACTAGAGCGGCTTCCGCCGCCGTCAATTCTCGGTCTCCGGTTGCCCCAATCGATCCTGCATTTTTACGACGTGGTGGTCAGCTTCGATCACCGGCACCATAGATGCTGGATTGTCTCGACCGGATGGCCCGAGCAGGACCCCACCCGACGAGCCGATCGCGCGCGTCGTCGCGCCGACGAGTTTGCAGCACTGCTCGCCAGGCCAAAGTCGCCGCGGATCATAATCCCCAGCACGGCGGGCGCTTGGCATTCGAACTATAGCCGTGAACGCTTCATCGCAGCGGTCCAGCGCGTCGTCGGCTTGATCCTGGCTGGAGATATATTCCAGGCGAACATCGCGCAACGCTTCAGCGCCAGGGTTTCGCCCCTGTTCGATCCGCTCTCCTTTTATTGCCAGCTCCGGTCATTGAACCCGGCACCGTTTGCAGCTCTCTTGCGCTACGATAAGCTGACGATCGCATCGAGCTCTCCTGAGCGATTTCTGAAACTTGACGGAGGGCAAGTCGAAACGCGCCCGATCAAGGGCACATTCGCGCGTTCCGCCGATTCCGCGGAAGATCGGCGCCGTGCCGAACTCCTTCTTGCGTCCGAGAAGGATCGTGCCGAGAACATTATGATTGTCGACCTGCTGCGCAACGATCTGTCACGCGTTTGTACCGACGATTCGGTCGAGGTTACCGCACTGTGCAACCTGGAATCCTATGCATCAGTGCACCATCTCGTCTCGATTGTCAGGGGCGCACTTGCTGCAGATAAAGACGCCGTCGGTCTGCTTCGCGCCTGCTTTCCGGGCGGCTCCGTTACCGGCGTTCCGAAGGTGCGAGCAATGGAGATCATTGCGGAGATCGAGGGAGTAGCGCGAGAGGTCTATTGCGGGGCGATCGGTTTCATTGGTTTCAATGGACAGATGGACACGAACATTGCGATCCGCACCGTGACGATCGACGACGACCTAGCTGTGTTTCATGCAGGGGGTGGAATAACGGCGATGTCGGATCCTGAAGCCGAGTATGAGGAGACGCTTGCCAAGGCACAGCGACTCTTCGATGCCTTTGGTGCCGATCTATCTGGTGTATTTTGATTTTGATCATCGACAATTACGACTCGTTCGTGTTCAATATTGCGCGCTATTTCCGCAAGCTCGGTGAACAGACGCAAATCGTCCGGAATGACGCGATCAGCTTCACCGATCTCGTCGCGCTCCGGGCGCGTGCAATCGTGATCTCTCCCGGCCCGTGCACTCCAACGGAGGCTGGCATATCCACTGCCGTTGTCCGCGAACTCTCGGGTCGCGTTCCAATTCTTGGCATCTGTCTTGGGCACCAGTGTATTGGAAGCGTTTTCGGCGGTCGCGTGGCGCGCGCGCGTTGTCCCATGCACGGCCGAGCCTCACACATAACGCATAACGGCCGAGGATTGTTCAAGCAACTGCCGTCTCCACTTTCTGTTGGACGCTATCATTCTCTGGCGGTCGAACTCGAGGAAACAGACGCGCAGCATCTCGTGGTGACAGCCCGTTCAAACGAAGGCGAGATCATGGCTTTGGCACATCGGCATCAACCGACCTATGGCCTACAGTTCCACCCGGAATCAGTACTCACTCAACAAGGTCACGTGTTGCTCATGAACTTCTTGCGATTGGCAGAGAGCTTCGGAGCGTGAGATCGGCGACTTCGTCCCACACCTGCCAGCCTGATCCATAGAAGGAAATGGCAAGCTGCACAGTTCACGGCTTAATTCGGCACCGCGTGCAAAACGGCTCTGACCTGTTGAAGCTTTAAAGAGAGCGCGAAAGAGCTCAATTTGTACGATGCGTACGCAACTTTTTCTTTTAATGCAGGCTCAACTGAATTACTTGAAGCCAGCAATGCGTAGCCCTCTTCGCATCACTCCATTCGATGAGTAGGCGGATCATCATCTAGCCTATCGCACGATTGTTTTTTTGAGATCCGCCAAAATTGGCGGTACGTTGCGGTAGTCTCGCTACCGCCGCCCTAGCGGGCGTTTCCTCCCTTGACTTGGCCGCCGGTCCTATAGGATCGGCGGTTCTTCTCGGTGTCAGGTCAAACGCTCTCCTGATGGAGGGCCCATAAATCAATATGCACTTGAGCAACCCGGTGCCGGACAGGGGCAATGAAATGGACCCGCGGAGCGGGACCGCTTGAACCGGTTTGTTAGTTGGAAACTGACCGCTCCTGATCCCTTTCTATCACGCTGCCAGAGACTCTCTGCTGTAGCCGCTATGGGCATGCGTCAACGCGTCAGCGTTGTCTACCATGTCCACAGCCTTCGCGGCCTGCATCCGTTCGCGCCAGACCGCCATCGGCGTGCGATATAGCCGTACGCCTGATGACGGCGACGATCGTTGTAGAAGGCGATCCAGCTCGCGACCCCCGCCTTGGCCTCGCGGCAGATGTCCTCATGCTTGAGCGACCGCCACAGCCGCTCGATGAAGACGTTATCCATCCAACGACCGCGGCCATCCATGGAGATCTTGATCTCTGCGCCCGCCAAACGCGCCGGTGAAGGCCGCACTGGTGAACTGGCTGCCCTGGCCGGTGTTGAAAATCTCCGGCGTGCCGTACTTTGCCAGCGCCTCTTCCAGAGCCGCCACGCAGAACGAGACGTCCATTGTGTTCGACAACCGCCACGCCAGAACCGCACGGCTCGCCCAGTCGATGATGGCGACGAGATAAAGAAAGCCGCGGTCGATGGGCGGATACGTGATGTCTGCCGCCCATACCTGGTTTGGCCCGGTCGATCGTCAAGTTGCGCAACCGATAGGGATAGATCTTGTGGCCCGGTGCCGGCCTCGTCGTGTTCGACCTTGGTCCCAGCGCCGCGATGCCCATCTTGCGCATCAACCCTGCACGCGCTTGCGATTGACCTGAAGCCCCTCAGCCTTCAGCATCGCGGCTATTCGCCGCGAGCCTAGGAATGGCCAGGCGGTGAACAACTCTCGATTCGCCGCATCAGGGCAAGGTCGTTGTCGTTGACCGGCCGTGCTGGCCGGTAGACCCCAGAGCGCGCGATGCCCCGGCGAATCGACAGCGCCATGTCGGCGCGATCGAGCATTCCTCGACGGTCCGGCGTGCTCATCTTCTGGACCTCTGCGCTAAAAAATGCGCTCGACTGTCAGTTGTCCAATCTTGGCGTGTAGCTTCTCGATCTCGCGTTCGCGCGTCCTGGCTCTGCCGCCCGACATTCGCGCCAAAGGCCTGGGCCGCCTGGTCCAGCAGTTACTTCTTCCAGGCATAGATTTGGTTCGGGGTGAACCTCATAGCGCTGGACCAGATCCGTCGCCTGCTCCCGCACCGCTTCCAGCGCGATCTTTGCCTTCAGTGCCGCGTCGATCTTGCGGCCGTTGGAATTTGGGAAACGCGACTGTTGATGAAACCTGGCGATGAAACCTTCCCCTCGGACTATTCCTGGAAGGCTCGGGGTACGTATGATCATAGGTAATTGAATCATTGTCCCTTCGGCCGCCGGCCGCAAACGCGCCACCTAATTGCCTCGTCGCCCAAATCCCGCATCATCCGCAACGTCAAACTATTTTTCGAATCGCTCGACATCATACTCAAAAAATAAAAGCCCTATTTTATATCGCGATGCTAGCTTTTGCGCGCTGGCGATATGCCGGTCACTCTGGAGAAAGTGGATGAATACAACCGCTATCAATGACACCGCTATCGATGACACGGTGCAGGACCTCGGGGACGCCACCGAGCTCACAAAAGGCTTTGGGGGCTCGTGGCGCGCAGAACACACGACCGGCGATTATTATTACGTGGATGATTCCGATTGACGCGGACCGTCTTGATGGGATGGGCTTCGGCCCATCCCATCAGTTTGAGGCAGTGGGCAAGGGATCGCTGCTGTGAACGACATATTTCATGCGTGGTCTAACGGGCGTTGGATCAGCCTCGACCTGCAATCCAATCGTTACAGCATGGCGAGCACATCTGCGGCTTGTCCGGAGGAGCGTGAACGGCTAACCGAGACGACGGCAAAGTTGCGCGATTGCCTGAGTTCACCGCCAGCCTTTCTCCCACCCCTCCATTTGGTGTGGCACTATGCGCGTGCGGCTCATGCTGCTCGCTTCATTCGCAGCCAGACCATCGCTCGTCAACTCGACTTTTTACGTGCCTCGCGTCGGGATACGGCACCTGTGTCCATGGGAGTCGAAACAATCCATTACTACGCCAGCGTATTCCAACATCTGCGCAATCTTCGGTTCCGCCGCCCGCTCTGTCTTGAGGATTCCGTAGGGGGCTACCTGTTTTTCTATCCCTACATCGCATCGCTCGAGCTCCTCGTGGGTGTGAAGCAGCCACCTTTCGGAGCCCACGCCTGGCTACAATCTGGCGACCTCATTTTGAACGACGCGAAGCGTGTTGTTGAGGACTACAGCGTCATCTTGAGATTCGCGAAATGAGACTCAATGTAGACGGGCTCTTGGATTCAGCCAAGGAGCTTGCCACCATCATTGTAAACGGCCGCGTGGAAATCACGGTGCTCAACGATATTGTTGACGCCGAGACCGGCATGCCGACTGAATTGGAACCGACACACTTCAAAGGCACGTCTCTGCCGGAGATTGTCGCTTTGCTGCAGGAGCGGTACGCTGGCGATGCGGCTTTCATTGTTCGCGCGCCAAGTGGCATCGCGATCGTACGCCCCCATTTTTCGGAGATATCCATCTTCTACCAGGTCAGAAATGACGAGATTGAGTGCTGGGCAGGACTGACGCTGCCAGATGCCGCCTTGGCGCAACGCCACGCCATCAACTTTGGCTATTTGACTGGCCTGATATGCAACGCGTCCTGGTTGACCCCCGAAACAGGGTTGTGTGGGATTTTTGAGCTACTGAGTGGCGCGGCGCTCATCGTCTCAAGGGGGACTTTTCGGCAAGTCGATTTTCTGGCGGGCGCCGTGGCCAGGCTCAACACCTCGGCGGTTTCTTTCAAGGATGACGTGGCCAGCTTTCGCCAATTGATCTCGGCAAGCGTCGCTCACAAAACGCGCCGCTATGGCGGTGCTTTCAGTATTGAATGTTCCGGGGGCCTTGATTCGTCGGTAGTGGCGCTGGCTGCGGCCGACCTCCATCGAGGCAGGCCCCTTTCCCTCCTGAACAGCTACTCAGAGACGGACGTCAATGGTGACGAACGCTTCTTTTTTGCCGCGCTAGCCGAGCAGGTGGGCGGCGCGCCAACCTATGTCGAAACGAATGCTCGCTCGTCGATGACCCACCTATCGTCAGAATTGCTGGCTCCAACGCCGCGACCTTGTAAGCTAGCGGCCACGATCGCCACAACGGCTCAACTTCACGAGGCTGCGCAGGCCGCAGGATCGCGCCTGGTGCTCACAGGAGATGGAGGCGATCAACTATTTCTCAGAATGCGCCGCTTGACGATGGCCAGAGAGCTGCTTGCCGAATCCCGATCGCCACAAGAGGCATTGCGCGAGCTCGCCGGCCTTGCGATTCAGGCTCGAGCGTCTGTCTGGCGTGTTCTTCGCGAGGTGATCACCGGTCGGAGCGGCCGGGACTTACGCCGGCATATGCTCGGTGAGCATCGGCCGCAGTCGCCTGTCGCGTCAGTGCGGCCGGATTTCGGTGCAGAGCTCGTACCAGGCGCGAGGTCCCTACGCCACCTGCCGACGACGCGACTGTTTCAGTTCTTCGGCATGCGTAATGCGGAGCTCAATCGCATCGCACTACGAGACATTGCGGTAGAAGAGCGAAAGGCGTTTGTGTTTTGGCCGCTCATCAAGGCAGGTCTCGTCACGGCTCGCCGACATCATCATTCAAATGGAATTGATCGTGCACTTGAGCGCGAGGCCTTCCGGGAACACTTGCCCGACGTGATCTACTATCGGGTTGGCAAAGGTGTCGGGCGCGACATGCTAATGCGGTACGAATATGGTGCCTTGGTTTCACGTGTCGAGCGTAGTGCATTGTATCGGCAAGGCTTGATCTCCCGCGATCTCCTCCGTTCTGCTGTCGACAATTTGTCTTACGACTCAGCGTTTGTACTCGTTCGTCTCTGCGCTGTTGCCGATTGGATGGACCTTCATGAACTGGGGTAAGCCGCTCTTGCCCCCGCTCCAATGGGACATCATCAAGACGAGCCTTCAATCTTCCCGCCTTCTTGTCGCCGGCTTCTTGCTTGCGACCATTGCAGCGTCTGGCTGCACAGTCGCCGGGCCGCTCTTGTTCTCACGGGCCGTCGCCCGGCTGGCCAGCGCCCCGCCGCTTCTTACGCTCAGTTTGTTATTGCTGTTTGCCCTTACAGCCGCGCTTGCTCGGTGCTTGCAGGAGGTCAAGGCGGTTCTGTCGAACAGGCTGGAACAGGACGTTCGTAGTCTCTCCAGCAAGAAGATCATGGCCGCTCTGGTGAGCGCCGAGGGATCGCTGTTTGCTCAAAACAATCCGAGCAAGATTTCGGCAATGGTAGAGAGTTGGCACCAGTCCAATAAGATCTACATCCAGCTCTATTTGATGGTGCTGATGGGCGGGCTCGCCGATGTTGCGTTCTCGTTCCTTGCCGTCGGTGGAGCAGAAAATTGGTTTGTGGCGCTGTTCGTTCTAGCCTACGGCGCCGTCCTCGTGTTGATAACGTGGAAGAGCAATAGAGTTACGAAGGTGCATCAGGCTGAGGCGCAGGCCTCAAGTAACGAGGGCTCGAACGTTCTAGGAAATGCAATCGAAAACATCATTTCGATCAGGGTGTTCCGCGCTCAACCCTGGATAGCTGAGTTGTATGACCGCCAGGCCGCCGCCACGCGCCGAGCCTGGCTCATGTTCTATGGCGTCCGGTTGCGCTATGGCGCTTTGCAAGCGACCCTCTTGTTCGTTCAGTATGCCTCGATCTTGGGGCTTTCGCTGTGGCTCTATGACCGGTCAGGCGAGATAGGTGGGCTCGTCATGGTGAGCATGATCCTGGTTCAACTGAACCGGCCCTTCGAGCTTATCGGCATGTCAATTCGGGACATTATCGTTGCGCGTGGCATGGCCCGGCCGCTGCAGGCGCTGCTTGATGCCCATGCCCCAGCGGCACGACCCGCTATGCTCAAGCGTACTATGCCGATATCGGGCTCACTCACCATTTCCATCAGCGCGCTTTCGTTTGGTTATGAGCGAGCCGCCTCGCCGCTTCTCTCTGGGATAACGGGCGAGTTCAAGCCCGGCGTCATCAACTTCATCATCGGACGGTCGGGCGCTGGCAAATCGACGCTTATACAACTCCTGCTAAAAATGCATCAAGGCTACAGCGGCCTGGTACGCGTTGGCTCTCTGGACCTGGCCACGATCGATCCGGAAGATTACTTGGCGCACGTAGGTTACGTGCCCCAAGAGCCTATGATGATGAATCTGAGTATCCGCGAAAACGTTCTGCTGGGCCGCCCGTTTTCCGATGCGGACGTGTTCCACGCCCTAGAATGCGTCCATCTGGCTGATAAGGTGATCTCCTTGCGGGACGGTTTGGACTACCGCGTCGGCGAGCGGGGCCAATTGCTAAGCGGCGGCGAGAGGCAGCGCCTTGCGATCGCCCGTGCACTCATCGCAAGCCCCCGGCTGTTGCTCCTCGACGAGGCCAGTTCCGGGTTGGACGAGCAGACCGAGCGCGGAATCTTCGACGAACTTCGGCAACTCGCGTCGGACACGACGATCATAGCAATCACGCACCGCCGGGGCGTGATAAGTCCACATGACTACGTGCTAGATTTGTCGTGGTCGGCATCCGCGAGAGCCTCGCCTGTGCTCGCATGACTTCCGTGACCCGGCGCCTGAAAAAGTCCTGGATGGCACGGACTGCGCCTTTGTGCTGCCCTTCGACCATCAACGCACTAATGCTTTGGCTTTCGGCGAGCAAATCGCTGTAGTACGTACGTGTTCCCATTGCGCGTGAAAGGTAGACATAAACGACGTCCGCGACATGATCCGCAATGTGGCGATGCTGTTTGACCAGCAATGCGCGCCGATAGCACTCGCCTGCTTTCAAGAAGAGTTTGGCGGGATCCTCATTGCTTGCGTAGATGGGCTTGATTTCACCGCAGAAGCTTGCCGTCACTTCATCAATCAGCTTCGCCTTGGTGAAATCGCTGATGCTATCGACATACATTTGCGACAGCATATTGCAGAACAGGATGGCTTGATGTGGGTCGATCGGCCTGGCGTTGAACCCCTTGTGGTCGACATTTTGCACCACATCGCGCTCAGTCAGCCGTATCAAAGCCTCTCGTACGGGTGAAATTCCGACGCGAAGCTCATCGGCAATGTCGGCAGGCTTCAAGGCTGTGCCGGGTAGCCAATGGCCCAGTAATAGACGCTCGCGCAACGCCTGGAATACTGGATGCTGTGTCTCAAAAGCCATGATTACTCGCCCGTTCAACCGTCCTGACCGAGGCGGCCAAGGGAGCCTCACCTCTTGGCATAGCTCATGCCGCCGCGGAAGCCATGCGCGGTCCGGTTCGCGGCGAAATGGCTGCTAGGATAGGCCGCCATGGCAGGCCGTCTGCCAGGGCCACGAAGCTCTGCTGCCGAGTCCGAGGTGCCGACCCGCCGCCCAAAATCACGATAGATCCGCCGGTCATCATGGCTCCCATTTCGTTGATCAAAATGTTAGTCGCTTGTTGGATCGGTGGAGAGCTCCAGCTCCACTTGTCGACAAGAGCATCGCTTGGCACGCTGGCGTCGAGGTCAGGGAAGGATTTCACTGCTTGTGAGATCGAAGCTATCCCGCCTTAAAGGCGATCGCTCATAACCGCGTCTGACGCCGCAGCCGCGCTCGTAACGAGATCAGCATCGGCGATTCGTAAGCCGCCACCTGCGCAATGGCGTATTGGTGCTCCCAGGTGCATCCGAAGGGGGAACGGGCTTGCATCGGGTGACCAACACCGCCACCATCGCTAATGAAGAGCGTTGAGGCCGTTCAAACCGCCCTGCTTTTCGCTGATCACAGAAGTCCTGCGGCGTGAGTCTAAGAGTTGAAACATTCGCAATCCTTGTCGCTCGTTGGATAGCCTTGGCGTGGTCGGGGGCCGTCCCCACCCATCTGAGATACAACTTGACGCTACGTGCGATTCAAGGGATCTGAGGCCGTCAAACTGGACCATTTTTGGCTAGAGTTTTCGCCACCGAATCCTCTCGGCTGGGAGGAGCGACAGACGATGAAGGCCTCAAAATTTTGCGACACCCAGAAGGCGCTCATTTTCAAGCGGGGAAATGAAGCTGCCAATACCCTCGGCTGCATCAAGATGCGGGCGCCCTGACTTGGCACGCAGAGACACAGAAAGCTATGGCCGAGCAATCGACAAATTTGCCGAAGGTGCCGCCAGTTCAGATGGTTCGCGAGACGGAGGAACTGGCAAGCAAAACGCAGAACGCGCGAGAGAGGCACGCCATCAAGCTGAACCCTTACCAGAAGGTCCAGTTCACGACCCACTACTTGAAAAAACTAAGCAGTGCGACGCAGATTCCCGATACGACTGTTGCGCAACGCGGAGGAAGACGCGACCAGCGGGTTCTTGAAGACGCCTTCGGAGATCGCTTCCCGGTCAGGCCCAGGCCGCCGTAGGCTCCCCTTTCCTTTACGGAGCAATTTCAACGATCCGCTCAGTCCGGGCAAGTGCCGCCCTCAGTTTTGTTGCTGGTGCGATCGCCGTCCCCGATCGCGGAGCAGTCACTCCGGTTCTTGTAGTCAAGCGAGATCAGCAGATCATCCTCACCTACCCGCAGCATCATCTCTGCCAGCTTCGGCGGTACGCCTAACGGTGATCCACCGAACGACTCTTTGCCGGAAGCAAGACGCGCGCGCACACTGATGCCGCCAAAGCGCTTCCATAAATCGCCGGATTAGATACTAAGACCACGCGAACGGTATAAATGCCACGAATCCAAAATTAGAAATGGCCGATCTTCATCTCGTCGAGCACAGTTGCCTGTCGAGAAGACGAAGCTGTCGACGTCACCTTCAAATTGACAAGCAAGGCTTCCTGGCGGACGTCCGGCCCTAGCCATCGCCGATCGGCGCGTATGCAGGTCCACACAGCGAGCGACAGCTTCACTGCTTGCCGAAAGACCACAGTCCGCGGAGAAGGCGCGCTTGCCCGCGGCGTTGTCCTCTCCAAGGGCCGCGGTCACCGAAAGCAACGCCAGCGCAACGATGACAGCTGTTCCTGCCCGCATCGTCACATCTTCACCACGCGTTCGGGCAATCCGGTAATGACGTCGAGCGCGGACAGGATCGCGCGCTCCTACCAGGCCAGTTGCGAGGCGTTCTCGCCCGCCAGCGCGATGCGGCCGTCGATCAGGCAGAGATTGCGGGAGTGCTGCGCGGCTCCGGCCTCGGTCCATTCGGCGGCGCAGCCGAGCGTGAACGGCACACTATGCCGCACCACCGCGACGCCTTTCTCGAATTGGCTTTTGTATTGCGGATCGATCACGGCACTGAATTCGACCGCGCTGGCGACCTGCTCGGCCGGCGTCATCGCGGTGAACCCGAAGGGATTGGCACCTCCATACATGTAGGCACCGAGCAGGACACCGCGGCCGCCGGGGTTGAAGCGAGTGTGCCGCGGGTGTGCGGTAATGACTGACGTCCTCATATGGTTGCCTTCCCTCCACTCGGAGCCTTTTCGAGACCTCAATGTAGGCAATCCTACACACGAACTGCTCGATCGAACCGCAGCAGTGGGTTTGTGCTAAGGGCCGCAACACCAAGCTGCTTGGGAAAGGCATTGCGAGTCAGTCACACTGCCGAAGCGGCGAACTATATGCAGCGCGGAGCTACGGCGCTCGGGTTCTATGGCCGCAAAGCAGTTACTTCGAGGTCACGGCCCAATGGTTGACGTCGAAGTTTAGGCCGCCTGGGGCTGAGGTTATCTCAACACCATATTGGACGCTGCCGACGACTATATCGCCGAAATACCCTTTCGACCTTATCCATAGCAGGATACTCTTGATGTCTACGGTCTCTGCGTTGGCCTTGGACGTGCGCAGGAACGAGATGACCTTGTGGTTGTTCCAGCCTTCAAACACATTCCAAGTCGTCTCTCCCACGTCGACGCCTGTGTAGACTGGAATCGCGGCTCCCCCTGTGGAAGTGTAGTTGTAAGAAATGGGCTTGACATCGTCACTTCCATCGGGATTCCCGGTGTAATTGGTCCAGAGCATTATCTCATAGGCATTCGAGCTGTCCCAAATGTCGTACGCGAAGTTCCAACGGCCGCGAGCCGGGACGCTCTGATCGAAGCTCGAAGTCAAGGTCTTGATCGCGCTCAGCCGTTTACCAACATTGAACGCCTCGTGGGGATAGCTCTTGATGCCGCCGGTATCAGTATGGTTCGACCACCCACTCCATCGATCGACCGCATGTGCAGAGATCGTCTGAGGGCCAGCACGTTGGCCATATACGTCGTTATTCCAGGAATAGCCATCAAGCGAATAGGTGCCGTATCGATCACTCGAACTCCAGATCGGCGCTTTCGCGGATGCCGGGAATAACCCAATCATGGCCACAAAGGGCAGCGCAAGAACGTTCCGCTTCGACAACTCAGACATTCTAAATCTCCAACTGAGATCTGCCCGTCAGCGCCCAGAAGCGAGCAAAAGTGGTGCCAGTGTTCGCGTGCCTCGCGAGGGCTTCAAAACGCAGATCAAGCTATCAATGCGACGCGATCGTGCTGCACGAAACGGCCCGTAATCCGCACGCTCCGTGGGTGGGCGATCTGCTTGCTGAAGGAGGCCACGGCTGGATGCAGGATCGCGCCGATCCATATGAGCGCGAGCGCGCCTTCGATCTAACCCGCTTCGATATCCCGCAGAGATTCTCGCCCGAGGAGGCTCTCGCCGAGCTGCGTGACGTTTAGGCTTCGATCGGCGACACCTGCCCCGATTGCTCCGAACATTAGACCGCACTGTCGAGCCTGCCACGACGGAGTGGGTTAGACGCTGGAACCCGGCGTTCTCGTTGGCGTCCGGGTTAGCTTTATTCCTATGCCGGCACGCCGAGCCAAGCCTGAGTTCGCGTCGGCGCCCGCGCCCTCTAAGCGCATCGCTGCCCCATGACCCAACCGACGAGCGAACGATATCCTGGCTGGAATCGCCGCCGATCGCTTCCTCAGGGCGGCGATCGCCAGATCAGAGCTGGCGCCATCTGTTCGGCACCCGCCGATTTTGTCGCAAACTCGCCACTGCACAGCAGCGGAATGTCTGCGGCCGCCCGACAACTGCAGCGGGTTCACTTAATTGTCGTTGCTGGCAAGGGGCGCGATCAGTTCAAGGGTTGAATGGGAGCCGGAAGAGGCAGGCATTTTTATTGCACACGTTATCATGAGCTTCGTCGTGACACGCTTCAGCTACAGGTGGACTGGGGCAGTGGTGGCCGTGCTCGATCATCAACGTAGAGACGTGTCCGGCAAGCGAATTGCAACGCGCGCGACCTGAGTGTCGAATGTTCGTGCCGGGGATCGCGTTCCAGACAGGTCGAGGATGGCCAGGCAATTTACTCGAGAGAGGTTGGAGCCCGCCCTCGTTCCGGCTGAGGAACGCTTGACAAGCCGCGCGGTGTTGGGCGCAACGATCGGCAATATTCTCGAATTCTACGACTTCGGGACCTATAGCTTTTTCGCGATCCAGATCGGTCGGGCGTTCTTCCCGGCGACGGACCCGTTCGCCAGCCTTATGCTGTCGCTCGCGACGTTTGGCGCGGGTTTTGTGACCAGACCGATCGGGGCCATCGTGCTCGGCTCGTACTCGGATCGGGTCGGGCGCCGGCCCGCGATGACCGCCAGCTTTGCCATGATGAGCGCGGCGATACTTGTATTGGCTGTGACCCCTTCGTATGAGACAATAGGGATTGCAGCTCCGTCATTGGCCATTTTTGCACGTTTGCTGCAGGGCTTCGCTCTCGGAGGTGAAGTCGGTCCGACTACTGCCTACTTGATGGAAGCGGCCCCGGCGCAAGCCCGCGGTTTTGCTGTCTCGTTTCAGCCTGCGAGCCAACAGATAGCTGCGACGGCCGGAGCGTTGGTTGGGGAAATACTCTCCCTCACCATGACAAGCGAGGCACTCAATGCGTACGGATGGCGGATCGCGCTTTTGCTCGGCGCCGGTACGCTGCCCTTCGGACTTTGGTTGCGGAGCGCCTTGCCCGAAACGTTGCACCGCCCCGAAGTTCCACCTCCCGTCGACCAGCCTGTAAGGAGATCGCCTGCCGCTCGCCGCATCATGAGCCTGGGATTTGTCATCTTGGCCAGCTGCACGATTATCACCTACGTCACGGGATATATGACCACCTATGCACTGAACACCCTGCAAGTTTCCGCACCTCTCGCCTTTGCGACCCCGCTCGTCAGCAATACGGTAGGAATTGCTGCTGCACTGCTGGGCGGTTGGCTCGCGGACCGGGCCGGACGCCGTCACATCATGATATGGCCGCAGATCACTGCGTTGGTGATGACCTATCCGGTGTTTTTGTGGATCGCAGAGAGCCGTAGTGCCCTCGCACTTCTTGGAGGCCTCGGCGCCCTCACCCTCATCGGAACGATTCCGTATAGTGCCTTCTATGTGAGTATGACCGAAGGTTTGCCCAAGAACATTCGCGGTAGCGCGTTCGCGACGATTTACGCTTTTGCGATAGCGATCTTCGGGGGCACCGCTCAACCCGTCGTCGCCTGGCTGATCCATGTAACCGGGAACGCGCTGGCTCCGGCCTGGTACATGCTTGCCGCTAGCGCGGCCGGGCTCTGTGCCATGCTTATGATGCCCGAGACCGCACCGCCGAAACTTCAGAGCGTTGCGAACAAGTGAAGCCCGTGATAGCGCTGGACGATGTAATCACGGGTCGCTTCCAGCTATATCGCGGCCGCCTCACACCGTTGGCACTGATGTAGATCGGCCTGAGAGATGGGGAACAGTGTGAAACATTCGCTTGCACGAAGCCCGTGTCCAACCGCGCCCTTCCTGTTGAACTTCGTTGGCTCTCAAGCTTTTTGTTTTCTCCTGAAGAATGGTCCGCTATAGCTGGGTTTCGCTGTCAGCTTTGTTCACTGATTTGACTCCGTCTGCGATGTAGCGGGACATATCACAGCGTGCAAGTCAGCTTCCGAAATACCATGCCCCTTTGCCGGCTCGACAATGCCCCAGGTGAGTTCATCCACATCCTGTGATGCGCCAGCCGTTCGATACTGCTCGACCGCGTGGACACAGCTTACGCCAACTCGATAAACTCGCGAGCCTTGCTCACCGGATTCTCCCAAACTGCCTCGGCGCGTTAGCTGGTAAGTGAAGAGAGCAAGTAAGCACCCCTTCTTAAGGGCGTCCCGGCTCTATCGCCTACAGGCGTGCGCCAAGCAGGACACCTCGTCATCCGGACTTCGCGTCGTTCACCCCGCGCGCGTACTCTTTCCGCAGTCCGCCATCAGATCGTGGCGCGCGGTCCATTTGTCGAGGTTCTCAGACGTTGACATCGAAAGGCGTGAAGGGCCCATTACGAAAGATGGGTTGGAGCCATCGGCTGGAAGAGCAGCATGGTACGCCCCGCACACGAAGGCGTGCCAGATCGATGGTAACGGCGCCAGCTTCAACAGAACACTCAGATATCAACTTCAGCAATTCTCATTGTTAGCGGTAAAACCGAACACCCATTGCCCGGCCAAGTATTTTTTTAGACTGAACTATGAGCCTGGCACCAGCGGCTTTGGCGCTGATTGTTTTCCCGGTGCTCTCCCAACCGAGTTAGCCAATTATTCGGCAAGAGCTGCGCCAGCAGTGCTTGCCTGAATAGTCTTACCTCGATGTGTGGCCCTGCTCGGGCGGAATTGTCACCTAAGAGAACACCGAAAATGGCGCGCCTTGCATCGTCTGCAGGGCGCGAAGAGGACGCGACCGCTGTCTCCACGAGCGGTCGGTGTAGGAGGCCACTATCCTCATTCTCTTCTTGGTCTGCTTTGCGTTGTTAGGGCTTCACGCACGCGGGGTCGGTCAAGCAAAAGAAGAGATCGCAGATACCCTCCAACGGGTCCTCCTCGCATTCAGGATATGATGTATCGGCTACCTGCACCTTGGCGTCGACCGGTTGCGCGGCGACCTCAGCGACAAAAGTCGGCACCGCCGCCGTTGCAAGCGCGACGACGCTCGCAGCTACCAACAGCAATTTTTTCATTCGAGAGTCCTTCCCTTGTATAGGCCCAGCCGTCCACTACGGTCCTATATGACGACCCCGCGATGGTAAAATTGATTTTCGTGATTGGTTCTATCTACGGAATGAATAAGTTTGGACATCTCCGCGGGCTTGATTGAGCCGCGAAGAACAAGCGAATCCGTTTGTGGTCGCCCTCTCCCCGCCTCAAAGTGGTCCGCGCATTTCTCAGAGGACTCGCATTTCCGCGTATTGTACCCGGACTTGGCTTGTGGACTGGGACGCAGTGAATTGCACCGGTTCGAGACCCGAAGTGCGCTCCTAATGGCCCCTGCGGCACTTTCGGACGAGCTGGGCAAGCGAGTTCTAGGTGGCCGAGAAGGACTACGGCGTCTTTGTTCGGCTGAGCTCTAGGTCAAACCGCAAGGCCCCGAGCACGTGGCGACAGTGCGGGACCAGGAGGGTAGCGGCTTTGCGAACTACTGGCGAAGTGTTGGCAAGCTTGGGAGACGATGCTGACACGCATTGTCCCCGAAAACCATGCAGAAATGGAGCAGCGGCTCGCCGATGAGATGGGCGAGGAGTTTCAAACTCGCCTGAACCAACGGCTCACCAAAGGGGGCCTAACGGGCTATGCCGATGTCGAGCGGGCGCTCGGATCTCAAATGATTGCCCGCGAGATCAAAACCGAGGTCATGCAATGGGTGCTTGGGACACACGGCATCGAGCCGTAAACGTTGTCACGCTCTCGATACCGATTGTTGTCACCAACCGCTCAATGGCAGCGCGACCGAGCTTATCGGGTTGCGGAAGCATCGCCTACCGTTCCGGCGATCCCAACGTCGGTGACTGAAAACAGCAAGGACATGACTGATCATACGCCCATATGCTGGAATTGTTTCGGCAGCGCTCGCTGCCATTGTCAGTTGAAGAGAAGCAGCTCCGATGTCACTCGGCTTGAGGCACCGAAGAAACGACAAGCCCCAGCATCTTCCGGGGGCCATGGAGGCGGGATGCTGGGGCCGTCGTCGCCTTATGCAAGAGTAGCAAACAGGCGGCGGTGTTGTGCACCACCCGATTCGATTCGTCAAAGCGGCCCGGGATGCTCAGCTCCCGTGCATCCGGACGATCCACAAGCCGCTCAAGCTCCGCCAAGGGTTCCCCAAGCTGCATCGCTTTGCGAGATGGAGCCTGACGGGCTCGGTGCTGCCCAGGCAATCCGCCGAGGAGGTCTGTAGGCATGAAAGCTGCCACCGCGGCACACTGCCGCAAGACAAATCAGCCCACTAGATCCCTAGTCGAGCCATCTGCGCCGACACGTGCTCCGGATCGGTAGGAGAGTGCCACGGATAGCCGCCAGCGGCGGCGCTCAACAAGGACCTACAGAACGCAGGGGCGAGCTTGCCGCGGTGGATCACGACGTTCTCGTGCCCCTCGGCGGCTCGAGCGCTCTGCCAGTGCTGATTGTACCCCCGCTGTTCGTCGGACTTCACGTGGCAAGCGGCGAATTCGCGATCGCCGAGCGTTGCCAATTGCCAGGCATGTACCGGCCGCTTGGTATGGATGTGCACCCACACCGGACTCGGCATCTTACCATTGCTCAGCGCCTTGGGCTGAAGCCTGATCTCGAACAGCGTCCCCGGCTCGCCATTCAGAGCGCGCGGTGGATCTGCAGGCGCCAATTCCCCGGCCGCCCGCAAATGTTCAAGGTAATTCTGCGACGGGAAGGCGTAGGTTTTCATGCAATCCATCGTGATCGCTGCCTTCCGCGCATTCAAATAATTTGCCTGTCCCTGCACCTCGGACCACATCGCCTTGAGCCGGACTATTTTTTCGTGCACTTCGGGCACCTGCGCAGGCGTAAGCAGGCCACGTCGGCGAGGCTCCTCCAGCGCCGCTACGCAGGCCTCGATCTCGGTGGCTTGCGTCTGCAGGCGCTTAACGACGAGACCCACGACGTGGTCAGCGTCCTCGGGCTTCATCTGGCGCGCTTGCGAGACGGCGCTTTGCTGCCCCGGCAGATTGAACTGCAGCAGCTCGTCCAATCGATTGAGCAATCCGCTCAGCGCTTTCCTGGATGGCGGAGCCTGCCACATCTCCAGGTGGCCGTCCGCTGATGATGATTCCTGTGCGCGTGCCGCCTCCTCCGCGGTCGCAAGCTTTTTGGTGCCGAGGTCCGAGAGGACGATGACCTTACCTGTCGGAGCCGAGGCAGCGTCGGGCCTGGCGAGCTGCGGGTCGCGCTGCGCGGCCGTCGAACTCCCCTCGCCTGGCCCCGGTGCGCGCTTGCCTCTTCCCTTCCTGCGCGCGGCCTGGCCCTCAGCCACTACGCCGGCATTTTCCGGTATCCAGCTGGCCAGCGGTTGAATCACGGCGGGCGTCTTTGGCTGCACAGCCAAAAGCCGCGTGACTTCGTTTGCAGTGACCCAGGCACCTTCTACGATCTGGTCCAACAGATCCAATGGAACGTCCGCCCCCATTCCGTCATCCCTTAGCCCGGCAACGATGCCGTGCACTCCTGACGCAAATTCCGAAAGCCGCTCCATGACACCTTCCAGAACCGTGCAGTGCTCTGCGTCGAGCGCCGCTCCGTCGCTGTACAGAACGGCTTGGACCGTCGACAGGAATGCTGGAAAAACATCCTCGACGAAGGTTCCGAGCAGACGCACCCGCCCGTCCTCACCGATGAGGGCGTCATTCAAGTCTGGTTCGAACGTGCTCGCCTGCGATTCGATCAGGAGCTGCGCGAGAGCGACCCGCGATTGCAGATACATGCACTTCGTAAAAAGTGCCCAGCCCGTATGCAGGCGTAGCATCTCGGGCGTGGTATCCGGCAAGTTGGCGGTGGCCGCGCAGACGGAGCGCATCCGTTCCGAGCGTAATACCTTCTTTCCCCACCACTCCATGCAGGCCATGTAGCGCTGCGCCACGGTCGATACCGCTCGGCTCAGCTGGGCGGGCGAAGCGTTGGCTTCGCGCAGCCGCTCGAGCACTGTTGCCGCTTTCTTTCTGCTCGCCTCCAGCTCATGGGCAATCAAAGTGGCCACGGCGTTGCATTGGTCCCCCGCAGAAAGAGTCTTTTGGCGAACTCGGCGAGCCTGATCGTCGGGAAGAAGCCTGCGTGCCAGGTCGGGGGGGAGGCTTGCATAATAGTCCAGAACTTCCGAGCCTGTCTTGACGACTTGATCAATCACGTCCTGCGCTTCCGACCGGTTCAGGGGTTGGGCCGCCTCATTTTGAGAAGCATGAAAGGCTTCGAGCAGGCTGCGCATTTGTCGCCTGGCTGCCTTGATCTCGTCTTTCGTTGGGACTGCCACATCCGAAGCTGGTGGGTCGCCAACGAGCGGCGCCATTCTATCTTGAGACCCGGAGCGCATCCGCTCCACCGCGGAATCGAAAGATTGCCTGGCCTCTCCGGAGGTTGGCCCAGGCTCCCCGCCCGATCCCCATATGCTATCGGCTTCTCCAGGCTCAACGTGCGACGTGCCAGTTTGGCCAATGCCCGCCATGTTCAACCTCCAATCAAGTCGAGAATGCGCAGCCTGTCTGACTAGACACCTTGGCTGACGACTAGCTGACCAAGAGCGTTCATCCGGATGCACACGTCGCCTTTGTGTTCCACTTCCATCGCAGCTCCTATGTTGCTGAAGTAACCGCATCGGTTCCAAGTATGATCAGCTGAGATATCACCGGGGCCGACGTGCCTTTGGGGGCGAGGTCGTCCCACCTCAATCTCGTGGCTCTGTGCACGTGGACTGGGCCATGTCATCCCAGACGCTGGAGAGCAGCCAGGAGAGCGCTCGCCTCTTACCGGTGAATTGTGGTCAAGCAGAAATGGCCAGGCTATGTCGATTGGCAGACCTGCGGTCGCAACAGGCGTCCCGCTCTCCGGTAAAGAGACTTCGACCAAAGAACTTACCAAGCCACCAGTACACGGATTGTGACGAGACGCTGAAGACCATCATGAACAAACATTTTGCCCTGTCCGAGCAGAATTGACGTAAACTACATCTCGCCAAAGCCGAGCCCCACCCTGGCCGTCGGATCAACTTCATAGAAAGATGGCAGCGAGCGTACCAATCGCGCCGAACATCAGCCCGATCAACGAACCGGCTGTCGGCACGTCTCTAAAGAGCAGAAGGGTGAGTATCGGTTCCACTACCAGAATAGCTCCCACCGATATCGCGACAATGATCCATATATTCTTCAGATGCATGTAGCCCAGCGCGTATCCGAAAACGAGGAGCATGCCACCGAAGGATATCAGGAAAAACATCGGCAACAGCATTGCCAGATCACCGCCGGCCTTCCCAAATCGCCGTGAGGCAATCAGCTCGGCGATTATCGAAAGCGCTTCTCCAAGGAAAATCGCTGCCACTGCTACAATCTTCAATATCAAATTCATCGGCCTCTACGGTGCCGGCCATCCAAGGCAGCCCGGAGACGCAGCATCGGAGTTACCGTGGCGGTTGCCTTTTCAGCCTGCCAGGCGCTTCCAAGTCCTCCGCGCGCTACACTATCGCTCCTCACGCGGACTCCAAACATCTGCCCGGTTGATGACGAGATCCCGACATGCAGCGATTGTTTCGCGTCGATCAAATCATCTTCGCTGCTTGCAGAAGCGAAGATGGTTCAGGACGAGCCGAATCCGACCGAGTGCCGGCTTCCGGACCGGAGCGATCGGGGCCTAGGCTGCAATCCGCACGGGGAGAGCGGAATAGCCGTGCACGAAGTTGGACGCAATTCGCTCGGGTTCGCCGACAACCTTAACCTCCAGCCCCGCATCCAAAATCTCTTCCCAGAGGACTCTCAACTGCAGTTGCGCAAGATGTCGACCAAGACAGCGATGGATGCCGAATCCGAACGAGAGATGCTGCCGCACATTCTTGCGGTCGATGACGAAACTGTCGGCGTTCTCAATGATCTCTTTGTCCCGGTTACCGGAGATGTACCACATGACGACCTTGTCGCCCTTCCTGATCTGTTTCCCGCCTACGATGCTATCGATCGCAGCGGTGCGGCGCATATGTGCGATCGGCGTCTGGTATCGAATAATCTCGGACACGGCGCTCGAGATCAGCTTGGGATTGTCGGTTAGCTTTCGCAGTTCGGAGGGGTACTGACTCATGAACAGGAGGCCGCCGGTAATCGAGTTGCGCGTGGTGTCATTCCCCCCAACGATCAGCAGAATCAGATTCCCGAGAAACTCGCTCGGCCCCATATGGCGTGTGGCGGGCGAGTGCGCCATCAAGGAAATCAGGTCTAGGCGCGGCTCGGCATTGATGCGCTCGTTCCAAAGTCCGGTGAAATAGTCCAGGCACTCGGACAAGATTGTGCTTCGCTTGTCCCAGCTGTCGATTGCGTGGCCTGCCTTCGGAGCTGCAACAGCTACGTCTGACCAATAGGTCAGGAGTCGCCGATCCTCAAATGGAAAGTCGAACAGCGTGGCGAGCATTTGCGTCGTCAACTCTATGGACACCATGTCCACCCAATTGAAGACATCATTGCGCGGCAAACTGTCTAGAATCGCCCTGACGCGAGAGCGGATCAAGCTTTCGAGCTTCGTCAGGTTTTCCGGTCCGACTATCGGACTGACGGTATTGCGCTGCTCGGCGTGCTGGGGAGGCCCCATCTTGATGAAACTCTGGGTCCAGTTCTTGTCAGGCACGTCGACAATAGTGACACCTTGCGCTGACGAGAATGCTTTGTGGTTTGTGTCTACCGCTACGATATCCCGGTACTTCGTCAGGGACCAATATGGACCATGAGGGCTGTCTTGACAGTAGTGAACGGGATCTTCCCTTCGCAACCGCTCGAAGCAACCCCATATGCTGTCGTCCTGAAAGCGCTTGGCCTCGCTTACATCCAGCTTGCTTAGCGGGATAACACACCCGTCGTCAGCTCCATAATCTTCCAATCGCCTTTTCATGATCGTCTTCCGCAGATGTTGCTCTCGAGAGCTTACGGATCCAAAGGTCGCGATCCACCGTTTCGAGCTGCCGTGGCATTTGGCTGCGACGGGCCACTTGAGCAGACTATCTCAAAGTGCGGCTAGCCGACCCTACCATATCCGGCAGTACGGATCGGATTGACTTTTCAAGTCGATCTACTCAGTGGATCGTGAGAGCTTCACCGCTGGTTGGACCATGGCTGTGCGCTGGAGGCAGCGTAAAGCCTAATGCACAGTCATAAGGTAGCCGCTGCGTTCAGGCACGACCGGAACGGCTAGTCTTGTCAAAATCACGATATGCATAATCGTCTGGCTACGACTTTTCAGGCAGATCGATCCAGACATCGGCAGGACCATTCAGGAGTGTATCCCGATCCGGAACGTAGATACTATCGAAGACCCTGAGACCATGAGCCGTTGCCGCTGCAACAATTATGAAAGGGAGCCGGACCTGCTCCAGGTCTTCGAAGCTATCAGTGCCAACAATACGAACAAAATCGAGTTTAAACTGTCGGAACGTTATTTGAGATGTAGCCGAGGCGACAAGATCCTTAACGCTCGATGCTCCTTGGGCGATCTCTTTCCTCGAATGGTTGAGTGCCTTGAAGAGACACGACAGCTCATCAAGCTCGGAGCGGGTAAACCGCCGCAAGCGCGACGAGATGGGCACTCCATTCTTGTATCTCACGGTCGGCACAAACCGTATCTCGCAATCGAGAAGGAGGTCTGCGACCGCGCGCTTCACCAAGATCGCCTGGCCGATATCCTTGAGGCCGAAGTAGCTGCGAGTTGGTCGCGCATAACAAATCCAGCGGATTGCCCCGGTAACGGCTTCCTTCAAGTACGCCTCAGGCCCATCTAAACGCAAATGATAGTCGCCTTGCGACACGAACGTTCGATAGCCAGGCGGGAACATTTCGGTGTCGTTCGAGGAAATCACGGCAGTTGCTCCGGCACGTAGGGCAAGTCCAATATCAGCGTCCAAATCGAACTCGTAGCTCCCACCTGGTCTAAGCTGGGTCTTGTTCGGGTAGACTGTGACAATTGCGACGTCATTCTCCGACGCCGCTCTTCTGATCAGTTCTGCATGCCCAAGATGCAGGGCGCCTAGGGTGTGTACCGTCCCAATAGTCTGCCCTGTTCTCGCTACCTCCCGGATGAACGCTTTGCCTGCGGAAAGACATCCCAGATGCATTTTCTTACTCCGGTTTTTTTGCACGCCGAAAGAGTGGTTTGATCGGCCGGATCGCAGAAGGTCGGCCCTGGGTGTCGTATTGGCCGCGCACGCCAACGAGCCCCAAAGAGCTTTAACGCCCGCTCACAGCTCGGACCACCGCACCAACCTGCTCTAAGCTCACGGACATTGTAGTCCCTTCTATTTTGCGCTTTCCAAAGCAGTCAGGTTGACCCTTCTCGGCCACTTCTGATCAACGATGAGAATTCAGCCAGATAGCTCGATGGCTCGCGCGGCTGATCACCCTTCAAAGCGGACTGCAGTCCCGGACATCGGTCGGCAAAAAACGGTGGCTCGAATGTGGTTATCTTAGCACCCGAAAAGTCGACCTTTACGAAGCTGGCCTGGAACGGCGATATCCCACTCAGGTTCGCGTCCCGCAAGGACGATTGGTTCATGCGAACGTATGCGACGCGCGTTGCCTCCAGGTTGCTGTCGGTCATTCCTGCGGCGAGATATGCCTGAACGAGATTGGATCCTTCGAGATTTGCGTGATCCAATGCCATTGATTGCGGGGGGTCACCGGTCATCATCGACCTGTAGAGATAAGCCTGGGATAGGTCTGCATGTTCAAGATCGCAGTCGCGCACGAAGGCACAGCGACCACGAAAGCCCGTGAATTTGGCGGCTCGCATTGTGCTCTCTGTTATCGAAATGCTTTCGCCTGATGCCCGAGACAGGTCCGCTCCATCGAGCTGACAGGAATGAATAGATGCACCGTTCAACACAGCACCGACGAGGTTCGCGTCGGACAAGCTTACGGACAGAAGCCGTGCCTCGGTCAAGTCTGCCTGCTCAAGCTCCGCACTTGAAAGGTTTGACAGGTGAACATCAGCGAATGGAGCACTCAGGGCTCTCGCCGTAATGCGGCCGCTCACCTTTGAGAGTCTCAGATACGGAAGATGAGCGCCTTCTAGGGCAAGACCGTCGACCGAGGTGGGACGCACGATCGATAAACAGTCCCCCTTTGACTGGAAGAACGAGCAAGCCGCCAGATGCGCCTTCGTGATCGTGACTTGGCTCAGCTTGGCAAAGCGGAAGGAAGCGGAAGGAAGGAAGCATTCATTGATGGTCGAGCCCTGTAATTCCGCGCCATCAAATACAGCATCACTCGCGTCGCACTGGTAAACGAGAAGCCCGCTGAGCATCGCGTTGTCAAAGCGTGTCCTTTTCATGCTGCAACCGTGAAACAGACTGCCCGTTGCATCAATTACACTGCGAAGACTGGCATCATCGAAATTGCAGACCTGCGCTGCAATCGCGTGCATATACGCAAAATCGAGCTTGGCCCCGCGGAAACTTGCCCTCTCTAGCCCTGGACAGATAAGGTTCGCCTCAGAAAGGTCTGCCCGATCCAACTTTGCTCCGTAGAGCTGCGCACGATTGAGGGTACAGCGCCGCAACGGGAAATCTGACAGGTCGTGACCGTTAAAGTTCTCGGAGGATAGCTGCAAACCAATTCCAGTCCTTCTGATCGCCTCCTCGGTTCGCCTCCCGACAGCAGCCACCGCACGCAGCCGATCGGCAGCTCGGCTCCAGTACCGAACAAACTCGCCATCTGATGAAATGTTGCTTTTCGACTCTGACCCGTGCTCTGCTCCGTCATTCGCGGTGCACTCGCTATCAGCGCCGATCGTTTGCGACATGTCGACGATTCCGTATTGCCCGGATTACGAGGGTGCCTGTTATTGACCTCTTTTTGCTCGGCCTTTGAGGTACGATATGCGATTTGTGGCGAACTCGTCGGCGAAATGGCAACACGATGCGTCGATGAAGCAACCTATTGTGTCGGTGGCCTGCGCATCCGGCAGACTTGAGCACGTCAGCCGAATTCTAGTCATGGGCCCCCACTGCCGTTCGCTGCGATTGCCCACCGAGCCCGGCAACGCGGACAACGCAACGGTCGTTTGACAGTGCCGATGTCCAGAAGTTGCAACTTGTCTCGTCGGCTCTTATCGGCAAATCCACCATCGCTCTCCATACCGAATGCGAAAACCTCAAAGTCTTGCATCCGTTTTCAGAATGGACCCACGGCTTGCGGCGGAAAAGTGATCGTTCATCTAAGGCTGCACTCAGCCCTCACTCGGCGTTACCTCCTTTTCGATAGCAATGACCGTGCCAGGCGCGTCAGTCGCAATTAAGGGCTGAATAGGCGTCATGAAATCGATATTGACGCCGAATGTTTTGAACCTGACAAACACGGTCTCGTTGTCGGGGACCGCACCATGATCGCAGGGTTATCGTAAAAGCGACAATTCCGAGCTCGTTTGCAGGATAGCGAGAGCCGGAAGTCCTTGCGGGCACGCAATCGATGCCTTGAAATTCGACACGCGCGGATCGCCGACATCACGGTCAGCGAGTGTTCAAACTCGACTAGTACCTCTGCACGGAGATTATGACTCTTTGGCAGTATTGGGTAGGCGCGTCCCTTTAGCGCGAGCCTTTTCTGTTGTGAACATCCATTTGATGCGAGCGCGTGCTGCGTTTCTGTGCCGTTCCCAGGCGGAGATTTCGTGGCGCAGCCGCTTTGGGTCCTCGATCCTGCGTCGAGGCACTGTCCCCGCAAGACGCCGATCTCGATCTCGACCATATTGAGCCAGCTTGCGTGCTTGGGGGGTGTAGTGGAACTCGATCCGCCGCCGGATACGCCGTGCTTCAGCGGGCGGGAACGTCTGATACAGGGCGCCGGCTGAGTGGGTCGATAGATTGTCCTGAACGACCGGTTGCCACCAGTAGGGCTTCTTGCTTGCCCGTGAGCTTGCGGTCCGCCCCGGGTCGCGGCTCCGCACTCGGCGCCCGTTCCAGATTGCCCTCCATGAAACGGCGCTTGGTCCGGTACACGGTCGAGCCGCTTGCGCCGACGCTCCTGGCGATCTCCTCGTCGCCTGCCCCCGCATCGGCAGCCAGCAAAATCTGGGCGCGCTTGAGCTTGCGAGACGCATGCTTGCTGCCGCTGGGCAGCGCCCTGAGTTCGTCGCGCTCGACTTGGCTGAGTTCGACCCGATAGCGTACGTTCATGCTTACCTCCCTGAGAGGCAGGCACGAACAACTGAATCGGATGGCCGACGTGAGTCCTTCGGCAAAAACCTTCACGCCTAAACAGGGGCAGTACCTCGCCTTCCTCCACCTTTATACGCGGCTGCACCGCAGACCCCTGGCGGAAACCGACATGCAGGAATATTCCCGCGTCAGCCCGCCTTCGGTTCACCAAATGGTGCTGACATTGGAACGAGCCGGCCTCATCAGAAGGGAGCCAAGGACACCTAGTGGCCTTCTGACCGGATTTGGGCTAAGCTCTACTTGTGCGCGGGCTGACCCGCTGGACGAAGGGCGCGGGGTGAAGCTCCTAGAATGAGCTGAGACAGATAGGGAATGTCGCGCACGGTTCGGCGCAGCATCAGCGTGACGAGAACAATCGCTCCCCCTAGAATTCCCGCCGCGGCCCACCTGGTTGTGAGATCCGAGTGCTCTGCGTACTGTATCGAATCCATGAGGCGAAATACCGTACCCTGAATCAAGTACAGCACCAGCGTGCTCTGTCCAATTTCCATGGCGATAAAGCGGACCATTCGATTTGAGCGGCCAAATCTCCAGCATTGCAAGAAGAGCTCAATCATGATCGCTGAGGCTGCCGCAGAGCCAAAAAGCATCAGAAGCACGTTCTTCGCCGACAACATATCTTGAACCAGGGCGAGATTGTTGTAGACGTACGTTTCCTTCTGCCAGGCTAGAAAACACACCAGTGCCGCTATGCAGAGAGACGCGATCAAGAGCAGCTTGTAACGACGTGTTATGCTCGTCCAGCGGTCTCTCGACTGGGCAAATGAGAAGCCCAGGCAGAAAAACGGGTAAGTATACTTTATAAGAGGAAATATGGAGAATGTCAGGGGCGCAAGCGCGACCACTACGACTGACACGAACAAGATCCAGGGCGAGTAATTATCGAAGATCGAAAGAATTTTAACGAGAAGAAAACAAACGAACGCTGCCCAGATGAACCAGTACGCGCCGGCGACATCGGATAGAAATGGCAAAATGTCGCCCGATGCGTCAGGCGCGCGGGGAAGCACAGCCAACTTTGCTGTCTCCAGGAGAGCGCACCAAAACAGCATGGGCAGCAAGAGCTGCATCGCCCGATCGCCGACAGCTTGCGCCAACGACTTTCGCAACAGCGCACGGCAAGCAAGGTATCCACTTATCGCCATAAAGAGAGGCATGTGGAACATGTAGATCCATTTGAAGCATGGCAAATCCCAGAAGCCTTCATCTCGGTAGAGGATATACTGGATGAGGTGACCGACGATCACCAAAATGATCAGCACTCCTTTGGCGAAATCCAAAGCTAGATCGCGATCGTTCGCCTGTGGCGCACCAAGCGCAGTCGATCCGGTTAAATTTCGTTCAATCATTCGCTGCTGCAGCTTGCTCCATCAAGATCGATCCGACCGATCATCGTGGAGGTAGTTGCCATCTAGAGGCTACGCTCCGATAGCTGGCTGGCCACCAATGTTCAATTATATGGAGGCGGGTGATCGGTATAAAGAAAGAGGGAACGAGCTATACGAGGGTTTGTAGCGCTCGCGCCTTTCCGGTTCGGGCGGAATCGGTTGACGCACCTCGCCGATGAGCTGGACGGGGGTTTCGTCGAAGCAGAGCAGCGGTCGCTCGGAATCAGGCGGCTTCAGCATAGAGATCAAGTACATCTTTCATGCGGGCGACGCATTCGCCATCGACATGGAGAATGCACCACATATCCCTGCGCCACGGCTGAGGTCATTCTCGGCAAGCCGGCGGCGTACGGTCGCGCCCCATTAGCCGTCATGATCAGAGAGCTTGACTATCCCGTCGGCCGGCAGCGCGGTCAGCCTCCCGCGCCTCCGGCCGGCGGGCGCTTGGTCCGGTTCGATGAGTCAAAATCAGGGCGCGCGCTTTACCGAGAAGCAGGGCCACTACCTGGCTTTCACCTATACCTACTCGAACATGTTCGGACGCCCACTTGCCGAAACCGACATGCAGCGCCACTTCTGCGTCAGCCCGCCTTCGGTCCACCAGATGATTGTCACCTCGAACGAAATGGACTTATTCGCCGTCGATCCGGTGCCCCCAGAATGCCCCCGAGATCGGAGATCGACAATTTTATGATAAAGCAAGTCGAATTCGAAGGCATTCATGCGATGCCTTCTTCGAGGATCGTAGCTGATTGACTTATCTCTTGGTCGCGCACAAGACGCGGCATGGCGGCGATAAGGCTCTTGGTATATTCAGACAGTGGATTACGAAATATCTCTTCAGTGGCGCCACTATCGACGATTCTCCCCCGGCGCATAACTATGACGCGATCGCTGATATGACGAACAACACTGAGATCATGCGAGATGAAGAGATAACTTATGCCGAGGTGGTCCTTCAAATAGCCGAGCAGGTCCAAGACCTGGGCCTGGATCGAGACGTCGAGCGCCGAAACCGGTTCATCGCAGACGATTACGGCAGGATTTGGTGCGATCGCGCGGGCGATCGCAACGCGCTGGCGCTGACCGCCCGAGAGTTCGAGCGGCCGTCGGTCCAGCAAGGCCTGGGAGAGTCCGACCATATCGAGCAGCTCGATAACGCGCTCCTGCCGCTTGCGCCGTGTCTCAACGTCGCTCGAAAGGCTGTCGGATATGATGCGTCCGACCGTCCAACGTGGATCAAACGAGCCAAGAGGATCCTGGTAAATGATCGATATCGACCGCCGCCGAGCCCGGCGTTCGCGTTCAGCGAGCGTGGTCCAAGGCCGGCCTGAAAACTGAACGTCTCCCTCGTCAGGCTCGTCGAGCGCCAGGATCATGCGCGCCATCGTTGACTTTCCTGATCCAGATTCACCGACGATGCCCAAAGTCTCGCCGGATCGCAGTTCGAAGGAGACGCCGTCCACAGCCGCCCGTAAAGTGCCATCCGGGCCCTTGAAGCGCTTCACCAGACTTGTCGCTTCGAGCAGGATGGGACGAGATTTCGGCAGCGATTGCACGGGTGGCTGCGTTTGCCGGCTAGGCGAACGCACAACAGTCGATGGTGACAGTCGTGAGCCGCGCGGCCGGCCTGATGGCACGGCGTCCAGCAGCTGACGAGTATAGGGGTGTCGCGGATCGTTAAATATCTGGGCGGCGGTGCCGCGCTCGACAACCTCGCCTCGATGCATGACGAGGATCTCATCCGCCACGCGGGAGACCACTGCCAGATCGTGACTGACCAGGATCAGAGCCTTGCCCCGCGTTTTGGTCTCCTCGAGCAGTGCCAGCACATGAGCTTGCGCCGTCACGTCGAGAGCGGTAGTCGGCTCGTCGGCGATAAGGATGCGTGGATCGAGCGCAAGTGCTGCAGCGATGAGAGCCCGTTGACGCTGGCCGCCGGATAATTGATGCGGCAGTTGCTGGGCTTTGGTCTCGGGCTCAGGGACACCGACGAGCTCAAGGAGAGCAATGACACGCTGCGCGAGCTCCTCGCGTGAGGATACCGCACCATGGAGGAGCAAGCCTTCACCAATCTCTTTGCCGATCCGGCGAAGCGGGTCAAGCGAGACGAGTGCATCCTGTAATACAAAGCCAATCTCGTTGCCGCGGATGCGCCGCCAGCCACGATCGTTAAGGCCGATCAGGTCCGTCCCGTCGAAGCTCAGCTGGCGTGCATGAACATCGGCGTGGCGACCAGCGAGGCCTACGAGAGCCCGGGCAGTTACGCTCTTGCCCGAGCCAGACTCACCGACGATCGCAAGGCACCGTCCCGGTCGGAGGGAGAAGGACACACTGCGCACAACCGCTTTCTCCGCGATGTCGCGCCCGAAGGAAACACGCAGCGAATCGACCGTGAGGAGGTCTGCCTGCTGCGAGACAGGCTTGGGACGAACCTGCGACATTCAGCTTTTCCCTTCCAGACGGTCCTGTATATGGCGCCCGACGATGGTGACGCTGAGGGCAAATGCCGTCACGGCCAGACCGGGTATGATCTCCAGCCACCAGGCGTAGATCACATAATTCCGCCCGGCATTGAGCAGCGCGCCCCATTCAGGGGCCGGCGGAGCGACGCCAAGACCTAGAAAGGCAAGGCCGGAGGCCCAGATAATGGCCTGACCCACGCCGATCGTCATCATTGCTGTCAGCGGGTTCATGGCGTTGGGAAGAATATGCCTCCAGACGATACGGGGAAATGGATGGCCCAGCGCCTTGGCGGCCTCCACGTATCCTGTCCCTTTGATGGAAAGCATCTGGCCCCTGATCATGCGCGCATAGCCTGGCGCTGTGCCGATTCCGACAGCTATGACTTCAGTCAATACCGACGGCCCAAAGACGGTCACGAACACAAGGGCGAGCAACAGCGTGGGGATTGCGAAGAGCACGTCGACAATCCGGCTGAGGATGCTGTCGAATACGCCACCAGAAAGTGCGGCGGCGACGCCGAGAACGAGTGCAATGGACATGCTCAGCGCGGTCGCGCCAAGTCCGATGGCAAGCGATTGGCCTGCCCCCTCGAGTAATCGGGAGTAAAGATCCCGGCCCAATTGATCTGTCCCCAACCAATGGGCGATCGAAGGCGACTGCAACGACGATCTCAAATCAATAGCAAACGGGTCGTGCGTCTGTAGCACTTTTGGCATCATGGCCGCGAGGGCAAACAAACCAATGATAATAAGCGAGGCAGCAACTCGGACGGGAACATGGCGGACGAATGCCAGGAGTTCTCTGAGTGGCCGAGACACGGTGACTTCTGCGAGCATGCTCATGTCAACTTAATTCTCGGGTCGAGCATCCGATAAGTTAGATCGACAATCACACTAACAGTGACGAATAGGCCCGCAGAGATCAAAACAGCTCCCGAGACAATCGGAACGTCTCGCGAGGACGTTGCGGCAACAAGAACTCCACCCAGCCCTTGACGGGCGAAAACGATCTCGATCAAAATCGCCCCCGAAAGAAGCTTGCCGAGCGCCCAGCCTGATAAGGTTACGGCGGGCAATGCAGCATGGCGCAGGACATGGTGAAGCCTGACGCCGAAATCACTCATACCTCGGGTCCGCGCGGACGTAACGAAGGGCTGCTCGAGCACGCGCGTGAACTCGTTTAGAACGACTTGTCCGAAAAAGCCGGACAGTTCGAGAGCCAGAGCAAGTGTTGGGAGAACGAGCCCCATCGGCGAGCTTTCTCCGACAACTGGAAAAATGCGCAAGTTTACCGCGAAGACGACGAGCAGAATTGTAGCTAGCCAATAAGGCGGCGCGGTTGCCAGGAAGATTTGCGCGCCGCTGAGCAGCTTCGACCATATGTTGTCTCTGCCGGCGATCAACAGGGTGGTCAAGATCGCAATAACCCAAGCCATCAGCAGCGCGGCGATCGCCAAAACAATGGTGGGGCCAATCTGTTCTGCGATGATCGCCGTGACGGATCGATGCTGCTGGTATGATTCACCAAGATCTCCGTGCAGGATTCGCAATATGTATCTGCCGTATTGAACGGCGAGCGGTTGATCAAAGCCATATTTCGCATTGATGGTTGCGAGCTCGGCCGCAGGTGCCGGCCCGACGTCGCCACTCCTCACATTGATGACGATCTGCGCGCGATCGCCGGGCATCAAACACTGAACTAGGAACGTAAACGTTGCTGCAGCCCACACGACGGCCACACCGGATAAAATACGGCGCGCGAACCAAACAAGCGGATTGTGGGATACGACCTTCACGGTGTCATTTCTTCTCGTCGAAATGAGCATCATAGAAGACGGGCTCGCCCACTGATCCGTGGTCCAGCCACACGTCTTTCAGGCGCGGGGTGGTGGCCAATGTCACATCCAGCACCGTAAGGCCAATCACAGGAGCCTCATCCACGATCTTCCGTTCCGCCTGCTGATAGAGGCCCGTACGTTCAGCGCTATTGAAATCCTGCTCTGCCTTTTGGATCAGCTCCCAAAGTGCCGGATCTTGGAAGCGCGATGGATTGAAGCGATTGGGCTCGCCTTTCTGGTCCGGCTTCCACGAAATTCGGAATATCTCAGCGCCGGGTGCAACCCAATAAAGAAGCACGATCTCATAATCGTTGGGCCCGAGGTTTTTTCCGGCGAAGAAATCAGCCGGATTGGTGGGTTGAAGACGTACGTCAAAACCGGCCGCCCTTGCCTGCTGCTGAATGACTTGTAAGGCTTGCTCGCCATCGGGCTTCAGAAAAGCGTACGAATAGGAAATGCGCACGATGAGCGGATTGCCGTTCTTGACACGAACGCCGTTAGGGTTACGCTCAGTCCAACCCGCCTGATCAAGCAGCTGATTGGCTTTCCGAATATCGTACGCATAGGACTGCCCGAGCTCACGCAGGTATTCCGGCGAGCTCTGACTTAGCGCACCGTTGCCTTCAAATGGCAAAGAGCCGAGGAAGGATGTGTCGACCGCGGCCTTCCGGTCAGTAGAATAGGCAAAGGCCTTGCGGACAAGCACGTCGTCAAATGGGGGCCGGGCCGTATACAACGCCAGGCGCAGAGGGGTGCCGCCGGTTAGGTGCCGCAATACTGGAAAGCGGGAATTGGCGTCCTTCCATGCGATAGCCGGGACATCGTAAATAGCATCGGTCTCCCCCGTGATCAGCGAGCCGTATCGGACAGTCTGATCTGGCAGAAACTTCCAGCTGATCCCGTCAACGTAAGCCGGCCCTTGATGTTTCGCGGTGGCCGGCGCCGAATTGTACTCGGGATTGCGGCGGAAGGTGACTTCCCGTCCATGGCGCCACTTGTCGACAATGAATGGACCTGAGCCGACAGGGTTCTCGCAATTCACGGCAAGTCCACGTTTGAGCGCGGATGGTGAGAGAATGCCTTGTGAGGATTGGGCGAACACGTTCAGCAAGGGTTGGAACGGCGCTTTCAAGGTTACCTGCAACCTCAGAGGAGCGATTGCCCTTGCCGATTCGAAGCTATCACTAAGATAAGGAGCGGCAGTCGGATTACGAAGATCAGGGTCGTTGCTGAGCCATCCGTTGATATTATCAGCGACGGCCTGCGCATCGAGAGGAGTCCCATCCGTGAACTTCACGTTCGGCTTTATCTCGAACGTGTATACTTTTTTGTCGTCGGAGATTGTCCATGACTCGGCCAGCCATGGCACAATCTTGCCATCCTCGCTGCGGGCAACCAGATTATCGCTGTACTGGCGTTGCAGATACCATTGCTGCACCCAACCTCCGAACAGGCACGCCGGCTCTTGAAAATGCCCGTAACGAATAACGCCGCCCCGCTTGACGTTGCCGGCCGGCGCCTCTTGGGCATGGCCGCTGGGCGCGAACTGTGCCAGGCTTTGGAGCACGAACAGGCTAGCCGCCACTTTTCTTCCGCGATGGTTCGACTGGCGGGTGAAACGCCTCGATGATTGCGTATTCGATACAGACATATCCAAGCTCCAGGGCAATGAATGCAGACGGGAGAATGCAGCGTCAGACCGCCGACGTACCCGCCCTTTTTGCCGGTTCGATGTGGAGGGGAATCCCCAAATGCTCGCGCAATGTCTCCCCCCGATATTCTGTGCGAAACAGACCGCGCTTCTGGAGGAGGGGCACGACATGGTCGACAAAGGCCGCAGTGCCGTCGGCCAGCACGTCCGGAATGATGTTGAAACCATCGACCGCGCCAGCGCGAAACCAGGCCTCAATCGAATCAGCGATCTGCTCGGGCGCGCCCACGAGCAAGCGGTGGCCAAAAGCTTGAACGCTGCTGATGATCTCGCGAACGGTCCGGCCTTGACGCGCCAGAGTTTCGATCGTGCGATGGTGACCGACAGAAAACGGAACGTTATCCGCATGGGGCAAAATCTCTTCAGGGATGGGGCTTTCGAGGCTGAGCTTCTCGACTTCCAGGCCCATGCTTCGTGCAAGAGCGGCGATGGCGCGCTCCAGATCGAGCAACTCGTCCAATTGCCCTTTGCGACGAGCCGCCTCTTCTTCTGTTCCACCGATGCAGGTGACAAGACCTGGGAGGATGAGCGGAGCCGCAGGACGGCCGAATTGACGAGAGAGAGCACGCAGGCGCTCGGCCTCCTGCAGCGCAGTTGTCAAGTCCCCGGCTGCCGCAAACACGACATCTGCACTGCGCGCGCCAAGCCGTAATCCGGGATCCGAACCGCCCGCTTGCACGATGACTGGCTGACCTTGAGGCGAAGCGGGATGTGTAAGCGGGCCTCGGATGCCAAAACTATTCATATCAGGGTCGAGCAGCCGGAATTGACTCTGATCTGCGTAAACTCCCGCAGCCTGGTCGGCGATGATCATCTCGCCGCCCCAGCTCAGCCAGAGAGCACGGACGGTTTCAACAAAGTCCTCGGCGCGTCTGTAGCGATCCGCTCGTGCGAGCTCTTGACCGCCAAAGTTCGCCACCGTCGCGGAGCTCGACGTGGTGACCGCGTTCCAGGCGGCGCGGCCACCGCTGATGACATCGAGCGATTGAAAACGCCGGGCGAGATTGTATGGCTCATTGTAGGTCGTCGATGCGGTGGCGATCAGCCCAATCCGCTTCGTTTCGCGGGCAATCACAGCGAGAACCAGCGTAGGTTCGAGCCCATTGAGCGGCGGCTGGTGCGTAATGTCGGCACTTATCGCGGGGGTATCGGCGAGAAATACGGCATCCAGCAGACCGTGCTCCGCAAGCTTCGCAGCCCGGACGTAGTGCTCGATATCGAAAAACGCGCTTGGATTTGTGCCCGGCCAGCGCCACGCGGCAGAGTGACCGCCAGCACCATGGAGATTTAAGCCGATATGGAGCATAGGGTCGACCGAAGACATCACACCCCCGAATGCAGCGGCCTCTTAGCCGCTCGATACGTCTTGACAATCGGACCTTCGCCAGCGGTCTCGGCGACCAGTCTGCGCTTTCTCGAAGGTCCGCCCTAGATGCCCGCGAACAGCCATATTGAGGAGGCTAATAATAAGCCGCTCATTGGTGTGAGAGGGATATCACCAAACACGCCCTGGCAACCTCTTGACACCCTCTCGCAGCGGACGAGGCGCAGAAGGCTTTCTACCACGACACATGGCCAGTGGCGCCCAGGTGCGTCCAACTCGATTCCAACGCTGAGCTGTTTCAAAGCGGGCGCCTTCATATTGGTTCTCCACAGCTCATCAAGATGCCCGCCACTTTCTCTAAGGCGTTTTGAACGCCTCTTCGCAATCACGAACGCCTGGACTCCCGCCGCCGACGCGAGGGCCAGTCACGAAAGGATGTGTAGAGGTTGAACGCATCCAAACGCAATAGTTGAGTATTCCATTCTACTCGCCTCAGTTGGCATCCTCTTCTCTCGCGATGTCTCTATCCTGTTCGTTCAAGAGGCTGGACGCCGATCAGGCTCACGGATAACACCGATGCGTACGATCGCACCGGCTTCAATTTGCAGGACGAGCTCGAAACCGAGCGACCATGAATTGATGCGTTCGAGAACACATCAGACATTCGGCGCGACAGTGTTGATCAGCAGTTTACGTGCCGACTTTGGCAAATAAGAGCAGCCGACAAGCTTGCGCTCGGAAACCATCTAATAATGCGATGAAACTCTCGAGATTCGCGATGCTCGAGGGCTCGGCCAGCATTTGCTGGGCGACTATGTAGGTCGCAGAACGGAGCAGTTGCCCGGATCTCTGCGTGCACGTTAAGGAGTGTCAACTTCGAGGAGGTGGTGACGAGACTTCATGGTCAGGAATGGAAGTGGTAGTGAATTAGCCGGGGGACCGCGGCGCCAGTGATACACCGAGGAAAACCTGAAAGCGTAACTTGCCTGCAATACGGTGAGTGGACTGGCCTGCGCCTGCAAACGGAGACCGCTGGAAAGTGAACGCTACTCCACTTGCTGTTGCTAGACTATCGCAGGAACACGACGACCAATGTCGTCACGCAGCACATCCTTCAAAATTATAGCTACCGGCGTTCGCAACGAGACAAGGACTTCCAAGCTCGTCATATATATAGCCTCCAACGCGATTGAATCGTACGCAGCGTCATAGTGTAGGATCTCAAAGTAGGTCAGGGACTGTGTGGCAAGTCAGCGAGCCACCGGGCTCTGATAGCGATGGCTGCTCCCGGGCCACCCTGTTAGGCCCACATCGGCGGGACGCCGTTTCAGGCGACAAGCTCCGGGAAATCTGGTTATAAAATACGAGGCGCGTTGCCCACACGCTGGCTTGGCTGAGGATCAATCCTAGTCATCGCGGCCAGCAGATTGAATGAGTTGGAACAATATGTCCTCACAGGAGGCGCAGATGAAAATGCGAAGATACCTTGTCGACGTCTATCTGCGCTGTGATTGACTGTGAGGACCTGGCTCCTGGCCATACGAGCATACCGGGGCCATTTATACGATCCCATGCGCATCGCCAGCCCCTCAGGGGTGCAGCGAGCGAACTGGACGCAAGCTTGTGCAACCTGGCCATCCCCGACGAAAAGACGGCCAGAAACGATCTGGCCGTCGTCACTATCGAGACTATCGCGTGATGGCTTGCGATGTCGTCCACCCCCTTAGAGGATCAAGGCCAACGCGCATTCCCGGGGTGCTTTTCGTCTACCAGATGAATCTGGCACCATCAGGCACTTCGCAGACGAATTCGCCCTGGTTCACGAGTTCGGTGGTCCCGACGACAAGCTTCGAGGCCCGTACGGTAAGCTTGCCTTCGCGGCTGAGGCTGTGACGAATGTATTCGGTCACGGCATGTCCAGAGCTATCCACCGTTTGGTGCGCATTGGCAAAGCTGATACCGTTCTGGGCGGTCACCCTGAAGGCATTGATGACCAACCCGGCCTGGGTCGCAGGCCCGGGCTTGCCGCCCTCGGTGGTGGTACAGCGGTTCATATCCAACATGAGTTTCACGTTCTTGCCCGTCTGCAGGGCATTGAGCACCTCGGCGTATTTCGGCGAGGTCTCATCGGCTCTAGCCACCGTGCTCACGGTTGTCGCAGAAAGAACGTACAACAGGATCAACAGGGTTCTGCCAGTTAAGTTCATATGCTCTTCTTCCTCTATAGGAACCACAGGTCGCGTAAGCGCAGCGTCACAAGACCGGTTGTCGCAAGCCGCTTGGCGGATTACAGACATCAAACGCCGTCGCACTTCGAACAAAGACAATCAGTCACAATCAGACGCAAGTGGCTGTGATGGCTATTCCGACGTCACAACATCGTAGGTCAGGTTTGCTGAAGCCGCCTCCTCGCGAGCGTCATCGTGCGAAATGATTCATCGAGCAGAGCCATTAGAAGCTATAACGGCGCCGATACTGCCGCCTGAACGACAGGTCCGGACTTAGGCTGGCACGAACCTTGCGTCGCAGTAACAAGTCCGTGCAGTCAAGGCAGCTGAGCTTAAGACTCCCTCGAAATACACTTTTAGATGGCGCAATGCAGCGCCAACTTGCGGCTTGGGTCCGGCTGAGCTCGGCTCATTAGATCCGCCAATCCCCATCTAAAACAAACAGCATCCTTTCCGCCCCCGTCAGCTTCTCGAAAGCTGTCTTTGCATAGAAAGGGACACCAACAACTTACTTTGCGAGGGGAAACGGATGAACATCGATCCACGGAATGCCGCAGGGGCCTCAGCTGACGGTCACGATGCGCTGTCGCAGCCGCACCAGTTAGAACAAGCCGGCTCACCGGTGCGGCTGTCGGCCGACCAAGTAGAATTTGAGGACCAGCTACATGGCCTGCATTCGGTTCACCAAACACCGGATCCTGCTGAGTCATCCAGTGCGCCGAATGAGGCGGTGCCGGAAATCAGTCACTATCCAGCCGCATCATTTGTCAGCGCGCGCGCCCAGCTTGCCGCAACGCTAACGGGCGCCACGCTTGAAGCGCTCAAGAACGAAATAGCACTGGCCGAACGGCAATCAGCACGATGGGCGCCAGCGGGAGACGACAGTGTCGACCGGGACCGGATTTTCGACAATGTAGCGGGATCGGCATATCTCAAGCTGCATCGTTTGCAGAACCAGGACAGCGATTGCAAACCGCGCGCTGAAGCCAGCACATGTGCAATATCACATGTCCGTAACACGGCGCGGGATCATTCTTCCATTGGAGATCCTTTGGAGCGATATCCCTTGGACCGAGCGCGCCAGGCTGGATGGCATATGCGCGGTAAGACGGCTTCTCCATTCGTGTCATTGGTCGAAGACCCTTCAAAACTCACCATTTCGCGTGACCACTGGGCGAGAGCGATCGCCAACAATGCGAACACGCTGCACACCTACGCCGTACCGAAGTCCGCGATCTGGACGCCCGACGACGTACTGAGCAGTATTGGCCTTGGAATGAATGTGGAGGATCAGGACAACATCGATGCGGACGTGGATTTGATGTGCTCACTGGGCAGAACGCCAACCGCCGAGACCGAGCGCTTGTTCCTGGGCGGCGATTTGGAGAATTACCGAATCGCCAGCGAAGACAATCCTTACAAGGGGGAGATTGGAGACTGACGATTTAGTTAGCACTACTTTGGCAGATTGTATTTGGGCCGCTGTTTTTCAGGGATTTGTTTCCGGCAATATGGGCAGTGCTGAGACGGCGGTCGAAGAATGAGATCGACGATGGCGTGACGTACGGCGGGCATGGTTGGCTGAGGCGGAGGCCCGTTGATTCTTTTTTTTCCGCCCCGCGTGTGCGAGGCGACGATGTTGCAGGAAGGCGTAGGCAATCATGGTCATCAGGGCGTGGCGATGAAGACCTTGCCATGATCGCCCTTCGAAGTGATCAAGTCCAAGCTCCTCCTTCAACTGCTGATGCGCCTGCTCACAAATCCATCGCGCCTTGATGGTGGCGGCCAGTGTGCGCAGATCCGTCGCCGCTGGGAGGTTGGCGAGATAGTATTTCTTCTCCCCTGAGGCACGTTGCTCGCCAATCAGCCAAGCTTCGTCGCCCGGGAGATGCTGCTGACCTTTATCCCAAATCCGCTGCGGAGGGCCGTCGGCGGTGCGGACACGGACAGCAGCAAATCGGGCTGTCAGACGACCTTTTGTTCCGCTGCGCCAACTCACGGTTTTCCATTTGGCGCTGGCCAGCATTTGTTCTGCCGCAATCGATAAGACATCTGGTACGTGGTGCTTTCGTGGCTTCCCGCGGACTTTGGTAATCGGCCAAATGAGCTGTACATCAACCGGATACACCTTGAGATGCCGAGGGATGCCGACGGCCCAGGCCAGGCCGCGTTCTGTTAGCCCTTGTCGAAACGGTGCGCTAAGCCCGTATCCTGCATCCGCCAGCACGCATCCAAAGCGCACGTTGGCTGCCATCGCTCGGTCAACCTCGGCCAAAGCAATTTCCGGCTTGGATCGTGCCGTTCGGTGTTCGATCGGCACGCGAGCACGCTTCAAACGAGACACATTGCTCGTCCAGCTTTCGGGCAGAAAGAGACGCAGCGCGACCATTACCGGCACTTCGCCGCGCGCAAGGGTCAGCGACACCAGCGTTTGGCAATTTGCCGTTTTGCCAAGAGAGGACGCATATTGAGGCGCGACGCCAACCGAGCGTTCGCCCTTCTTCGGCATTGCCGTGTCGTCAATAACGAGCACCGCGTCATGCCGCCGACAAGCCGGTCGGCCTGATTTAACAGTTCAGATTCCAGCGGAGTCGCGTCCCAGACACCGTCGGCAATGAAATGGTGCAACTGATCGTAGTTGCCCGCGGCAAGGCGCTCCGCCATTGGCTGAACGCTTTTGCGGTCGCCGGGACCGATCAATCCCGCAACGTACAATGGACACATCCGCCGCCGGGTCCTATGACCCAACCGATCCAGGAACGGCTTCAGCCAGCGTTCGAGTTCGTCTTCCCACTCCGCCATGGTCAGCCCTCCGAGAGCCGACCACCCATGAATCATTGAAAAACCGATTCGGGAATCCTAAAAAACGCGGTAAAAGCGAAAATCTGCCAAAGTAGTGTTAGGACGTGTACTCATAAGGCGAATGTCGGCTCCTGAGGGCCGACCGGAACTCTTCTGACGTCCAGAGTATCACTGCTTGTGCCCCAGAGCGGGCCCGATTATGAAGGGTGAAGCTGCCTAAAGGCGATCTCGGAGATCGCGACCGCGTTGGTAACGCCGGTAGCTTCAATCTCAATGACTTTGCGGGCGACTATCTCGCAAATCGGATCGTTGCGATCCACCAGGTTAAGCTTGCGTAGCGTGCGGTTGAAGGCGAGTTCAAGAACGTGCCGCTGCTCTGGGGTCAAGTTGATATTCGCGGAAATGAGCGAGTTGATGGCCAAGGTGCTGCTCCCTGTCTTAATGCTGGGGGAGCGCAACTGGCGACCTCATCCCCGTAGATGACCCTCCTGGTTGACGGCTCAACCATTGAAACTTCGAGAGACATTTGGAGTTTAACCGGCGAGGAGCGCACGGTCGTACCAGGTGATACGGGTCTCGAAGATAATCTGGAAAGCTATGGACCCTTCCCATGAGACACTAATACGGAACTTGAAAGAGCACTCCCGGCTCCGGAGTGACGATATTGCGGAGATCTGCAATTTCTCGTTGATGACCAAAGAGCTCTCGCCCGATGAGGACTTTATTCGTCAGGGAGACCATCCGAAGCACGCGGTTCTGGTGGTGTCGGGAATGGTCGGCCGCTATCACCTCCTGAAAGGCGGCCGTCGACAATACTTGTCCTTTCACATGTCGGGCGATCTGCCCGATGCACAGGGATTGTTCATCGAAAGAATGGACCATGCGCTTTGCTCAATTGGTCCTGCGCGCGTGGCCTTCATACCGCACAAACAAATATTGGGTGCGTTCGAACGACGCCCCTCGCTGGGTATCGCCATCTGGAGAGAAACTCTGCTGGACGCCGCGATCTTCCGGGAAGCAATCACGAACAACAGCGCGAGACCAAGGCCGACCCGAATGGCGCACTTGTTCTGCGAAGTATTCTATCGGGCACGCCTCTCCCAGCTCAACAAGGGAAACAGGTGCTCGATCCCATTGACGTTGCCCCAGCTTGGAGAGACGCTTGCCATGGCAATCGCATCGATCAACCGCTCTCTTCAACAATTGCGTTCATCCGGCAGCATGGATTTCCGCGAGGGCGAGTTGATCGTTCTGAACTGGCGCGAGCTCCAACGGCTTGGTGAGTTTAATCCGGATTACTTGCACATGAAGAAGCCGTTCACGGGTTGAAATGCAGCTTGCGGACCGATTAGCTATCTCCGTGGATCCGTTCTTGATGCGGTCCGGTGGTTGACAGATTGCGTCCTGCGGCCATTAAGGGACTGGCAGCGTTGGCAGCTTCTGCTTTGGCACGACGTCTCGGTCGGCGTTGCATCCAACCATGCTCGCAGCTAGTGGTAAGTCATTTCACGCTGTAGTTGGATTTTTATTCGCGCAGCAGCGATCTTGAGTTGTTTGACGAAGTATTGCCGAAACAGAAGGGTGATATAAGTATCACTGGCTGTGTTGTTTTTGTGCCGACAACCAAGTCAGCGAATCGTCAATTCGAACGCTAAAGCGGGATGGGGTTAGGTTGAATCGATTTGGGATTCCCAAATCAGTGTATTTCTGATTCACCATGCTGGCTGGATAGGAGGCCAGCATGGATGGGGAAGCCTTATTCTCTGGATCTTCGTAAGCGTGTGGTGTCCGCGATCGAGGGCGGGATGTCGCGCAATCGGGCCGCCAAGCAGTTTGGGGTGGCGATCAGCACTGCCATCGGCTGGATGCAGCGGGTCGAGGAGACCGGCAGCGTTGAGCCTGGCCAGATGGGCGGTCACAAGCCGAAGGCGGTTTCGGGAGAGCATGCGGTCTGGCTGTCGCAGCGGATCAGGGACGGCGATTTCACCATACGCGGTCTCGTTGCCGAGCTTGCCGGTCGCGGCCTGAAGGTCGACTACCACTCGGTGTGGGACTTCGTGCATGCCGAGAAGCTCAGCTTCAAAAAAAAGCGTGGCGGCTGGCGAACGCGATCGACCCGAGGTGGCGCGGCGGCGAGCCCAGTGGACAAAGTATCAAGGTCGCGTCGAAGCTGAGCGGCTGGTCTTCATCGACGAGACCTGGACCAGGACCGATATGGCGCCCTTGCGGGGATGGGCGCCGCGCGGACACAGACTTCACGCCAAGGTCCCCAACGGACGCTGGAAGACCATGACCTTCCTGGCGGCCCTGCGCCATGACCGGATCGATGCGCCATGGTTCATCGAGGGGCCGATCGATGGCGTGAGCTTTCGCACCTACGTCGAGAAGGTTCTTCTGCCCGTCCTTCGCCCCGGCGACATCGTCATCTTGGATAACCTCGGCAGCCACAGGAGCAAAGCAGTTCGCCAGCTCATCCGTTCGGTCGGCGCCAAACTCTTCTTCCTGCCAAAATACTCGCCCGATCTGAACCCGATCGAACAGGTCTTTGCCAAGCTCAAGCACCTGCTCCGCAAAGCTGCCGCACGAACCGTCGACGCGGTCTGCGCCGCAATCGGCCATGCACTCGATGCCTTCACCTCCGAGGAGTGCGCCAACTACCTCAAAAATTCAGGCTATCGAACCTAATGCCATCACGCTTTAGGTGCGAACAGGCGGTCGGGGAGCGATCAACGGGCCAATATCGTCCGAACACTCGTGGCGAAAATTCTACAGCCATATTCAAAACGACGGGGGCAACCATGCCCGCCATATTCGACCTGCTTTATCGCGAATACTGCCGCGCCCGCCTCACTGAAATGCGGAACCAGCTTCTGATTGTCCGACAAACTCCTGAAGGCCTAGAAGCCGATTTACGATCGGCTGATCAGGATAGAGTTGGCAGGACAGATAGACAGCACGAGATTGGTTGCGGCGCGCTGAATTGAAGCGAACTGCCCTAAGTACGTCATTTCGGTTGTGAGGGCTCAACTCATGACGAAGCATTTTTCAAAACGCGTTGTGAACCATCTGCTTGTAATTGTCATATCTGTGGTAACGATCACGATTGCGGCGACGTCGGTGAGAGAGCCTATTGTTGCGGCCATTTCTGCTTCTATTCCCGGCCCATTCCATCTAGCGACGGAAAAGACACTTGCAGGTGCGCTGCCGAGCAAATCGCAGCTCGCCCGCGCGCCAACGGGTTGTCGGCCTCGATCTGCTCCTTTGCAATGGAAGGTGGCCTGGCTTTTCGAGCCGCCTGCGGCTCCCTTACCATGAATCCCAACCCAGGGCCCCCGCTGCCCTTGAGGATGAACACGAAGGGCAAGCCGACGCTTTGCTTGCGTTCGCTGCGCCATGATCACCGGCGCCTAAGTTGAAGACGCGATCTGCCTGCGAAGTAGATTACGTTTCTTCGTTCTTGGCGGGGGCTAGTGTGAACAACAGTTCTTACTTGACGGAGACTCACAATGCTCGCATCTGTCAAATGGAACCCCCGACATAGCCTTCGCGAATGGGTAATGATGGCTGTGGCGCTTGTCGTCCACACAAAGGCCAACCGGCAGGACGTCGAAAGGAAGAAAAGGCAGCCAATCTGGAAGCAATTCGACGACACCCATTACTGGGACGCAACCGCGGAGGAATGGGTCCCCAACGTAGACCGCTGATCCTGCAACGCGTGGTGCCTTTCACGGGCCGCTGACGTCGCGTTCTGTGGTGGGTGTGCCTGCCTGCCAACATGGTTCACAGCTCGAATAGTAGCCCCTTCGATCAGCACGCCGCTACGTTTCCTTCCGCGAGACGGCCGAGCGGAGGCATTAGTCCCCGGATGTAGAACCGGCGTTTGCAACGCGAGCGCGGGTCATTCGAAGCTTGAGCGCTCCGTTCTCCCCAATCTGCTACCTACGTTTCAGGAAGCCATAAGGGATCTTCAAATGGGGCCACCATACGTGGGTTGCTGTACGGCAGCCATGAATGAAAAACAGATCATCACCATTCATGACGTGGCGAAGGAAAATCGCTTTAGCGATCTTTTCATCAGGACCTGCTTGTCCCACGGCATAAAATCCTTGTACTCGCGACCCGTTTTCGGTCGAGTAGACGAGCCTGTCGGTACTTTCGTCATGGGTTACGGCGAGACGAACGAGGACCAGCGTTTTGATGCGCCCTATTTGGATTTTGCTGCGGATGCGGTCGGCGCGCTCCTTCAGCGTCGATCGGATGCGGGGACGATCCTAATAACCGTTGTTTGTTGTCGATGAGATCCGAGCGATGTCCAGCGCGGCGCTGACCAGTCTAGAGTCGTAATAGGACGGTATCTTCAGCCCTAGAAGGGCGACAAATCCGGGTGTCGACAGTTTCTACGGTCTCGTCGTGCAATCCCCGCCCGACGGATTGCTCGTGGATGCGTCGCTCGGCGCTCTTAGCAAGAGGGTTTTCGAACCGCTCCTTCGCAGCGGATGACTTGGCATCCTGCGCCAAGCCCCGCCTTGAAGCAGCCCCGCGTCAACACCGTCGCGACAGCGTTGCAACCTTTTCCCAATTGGACTGTTTGGCTTAGCGCCGGTCGCGACGGACGCGATGGCCTACACGGAGGCACACTTACATGAAATGGATTTGCGGGCTTAGCCATCTGACGTGCGCTGTCGCCATAGCTTGTACGACGTCGGTCTCGGCGATGCCTGTTGCGACTCCGGATGCAATTGGCGGGTCTGCCTCAACTGCGATCGAAGTCAAAGGTGGACACGGTCATGGCGGCGGCCACGGGTGGGGGCACCGCGGCGGCCGTGGGCATCACTACGGTTGGAGCAGAGGCCGCGGCCACCACTATGGCTGGAGGAACCACCTTCGCTGGTAAGCGGACGTCCATTTGGCCGCTCAACAGCGGCCTTTCTTCAACGAGCGCAGCCTTTGGGGCGATTGCGCTCGCCTCCTTGACGGCTGGCATCGCGATCTTCAGATCCTGATATGGTGTCATATTCTGCCTGTGCCTTCTACGCGTTTTTGATTGAGCTAGAACATTGGCCCCGATGGAGGGCGTGGGAGTTTCATAGTGCTGCGTTCCAAACCGAGACATCCGATCCGCACGACGCTCGATCTAGCGGACGCACAGCAGGTGAGATCCGTTAGGAGGCGGCTCGGCGTCGCAGAAGCTGACCTGGCCAGAATTGTCAGCAAGATCGGCAATTCCCTGGCCGCCATCCAGAAGGAAGTTGAGCTGGAAAAGGCAGGGGCTGTTGAAAGTAAAGCTGCCACTAAGGAATAGTTGCCGAGCAGTGACTTGCGATCCGTCTCAAGCATCTGCCTCGGTGATTGAGTGATGCTGACGAGAGCGTTTGCCACCGCTTTTCGAATTAGACAACGGGCGACCGCGCCATTCTCGCAGGTTCCTTGATGTTAGCCAGGACGACACCCTAAGGAACGGTCCGTCTCAGCGGCGCCGCTTCACGAACAACGATAAGGGTTCCGCGAATAATGTTCAGATCAACCCATTCCTGACCTGCGCAAGAGACGAAGGCGCCCCCACATCCCAAGACGTATCCGACGCTGTGGAGGAGGACACACTCGCACCATTGTTCGCTCTTCCACGGCTCTCACTGGAGTGCTGCGGCCTCGCCCGCATCGATCCGATCGCCGCCGACATATTTGGTGGGAAACTCGGATGACGTGAGCCACTGAGGCGGAGCATCGATCCCTTCGGCAGCTCGACCTGCTACCGCGCGATCAAACAAAAGAGCTCGGGTGCGATCGCATCAAGGATCAAGTCAATGGAGCCTCGTTCAGCGGCAAGCCGCACCGTCGCACAATGGCCTATTCGCGACCTGGATGCGTTCCATCAAAACAATCGATTTTGCCGACCTTGCCTAAAAGCCCCATAGTCGATCGTGATCTATGGAGGCAGCATTCAAGAATGTCGTTTGGCAACCGATTCCTTGTTCAGTCCCTTGCCGGTCAAATCGGCTCGTGCGCTCGGGCGTCTGTATCCCAGAGGTTAGCTCCCGCGGCTCACATAGAGGCATCACGCGGCTCGCCACCGTCTCCTTGCTAAATTGGCACGCATGAGGTCGATCGGACGACCGTGAGGTCACACCTTAAGGCCTCGCAAAGACGACTGCCTTCACACACTGCCATCGGCTTTGGCTCACGCTACGCCCTGATTGGACCGACGAAGCGCTCATGACACTGACAAAAGGGACGAGCGTTACGCGCAGGTCGATAGTCTGCTTTCGGACGTGTCGTCATCGCTTCAGAATGCTTGCGAGTTCGAGGGCACTGCTACGCCCAGCGCTCAAAAGCACTTGAATCTCACCTAGCGTCAGATTGTAGGATTTCCGACAACCCCGCGACACAGAACCCGCTCGCGTGAACACTTCCTGACAGGTAGCAAGAATTGCGAACGTCTCAAAAGCACAATGCTCAGCCGCTCCGCCCCGTCACGCTCCTGGACTGCTCCTCTTTGGGGCGAACGTCCTACATCGCCTATGTGCAGATCGAAGGACGCAGCGCCGATCCCCTCGCAAGTGAATCAAGATACGGCGCTCGAGCAGAACGCTGGTGGTCGCTATCTGGTTTTTGCTGGGCACACGCCAGCTCCAAGGTCGAGATCCGATCATTCTGGTGCCGTGCACCAAGTGAGACGAAATGTTGCTGGTGTAGCTACCTGGATCCATGCGCGATGACCACACCGTGGATCTCGATTGCATCGTTCAAAGCTTTCGCTGGGCTGCGGCGGACGAGGCGACCTCGGGCGCGACGGAGCCTCAAAAGGTTGACACCTTGCGTGCGAACGATTGGCGAACGAGAGGATGTTCTTCCAGCCGAAAGGGGCATTGATCGTTTCGTCGTGCATCTCGGTCTGTGAAGCCATTGGCCGGATGCTCGCGTGATGTGTCTTCGAATGCGGAAAGACTTGCATTGTCGTGACTTCACGACACGACAGGCTCAACAGCCCAGCAAGACTGACCGCAGACCAAGACCAATTGGGAAGTTTCCAAATGTCGGTTTCGCTCATCTGTTCAGCCACAAATCCGATCGTCTCTCGCGCTTTGGTTTCGATTGCGCGGCTTGGCGCAATTCGCACCGCAGGCGTCGGCTCAGAGCATGCAGGAACGGGTGTGATCGGCCCGCAGACGCGTCAGCGGGCTGGGGCGGCCTTCGGCCTTTTAAACAAAATCAGATCTCTTGCTGGCATGCGGCGCACGTTGAGCGGCGCCGACGCCGTAAGCCGTCCGCAGTCCATCCGATGACAATGGACCCGCAGATATTGATCGTGTGTCAACATGTTCTGCCCTTTCGTTGCGGGCTGTTTAAATTCACACCAATCCAGCCGCCTCTCAGTTCCATCGAGCCCCATGGTCAATCGTGACGCGCTCAGGTGTTGGCGTGGATGGACGAGAGGCGATGAAATGCGAATTCTCCTGGTTGATCATCATGCGGACTTTGCCCGCGACGTGAAGGAAGCGCTCTTAAGTTGCGGCTTCGCCGTCGACGTGACACGCACGCTGGATGAGGCGGCGGCCGCGCTCGATTGCGCGAACTACCACATGGTCCTGCTCGAATCGGATTTGCCCGATGGAGACGGATTGGACTGGCTGAAGCAGCTTCGGCGCGAGGGACGGTCAATGCCGGCCGTGATGATGAGCAGTCTCAATGATCTCAGACGGCGGATTGCGATTTTCAATGCGGGCGCGGATGATTTTCTGCCCAAGCCCGTGTCTATCGACGAACTCATTGCTCGCATGCGGGCTATTTTGCGACGGTCAACGCAAATGACGGCGCCGGTCGTGACATTCGGGAATCTGCATTTCGATCCGATCGCGCGACAAGTCTCGGTCGGTGGTCGAATCCTCAGAATTGCGCGCCGCGAAGTGTGCATTCTTGAACATCTGCTCAACCGCGCCGGCCGTACGGTGCCCCGCGCATCGCTCGAAGACAGCTTGTATGCATTTGACGACGAGGTCTCGACCAATGCGCTGGAAGTCGGGATTTATCGCTTACGCACGCATTTGAGCCAGGCGGGTGCAACGCTCAGGATCAAGACCGCGCGCGGTGTCGGTTACACCCTTGAACTCATTGGCGCAGCATCGGCTGCCTAGCCGATCGAACTTGAAAGCAACACTCCCTTGAACGTCGTTAACAATGCCGCCGGCGCTGATGAGCCGTCGATGGTTGCCAGCGGCTCGCATTATGCCGCTTTTCCCCGCCTCTGCTACGTCCTGTGCGCAGTCGCTCTGCTATTTCCGCTTGCTGCCACAGCTCAGACAAAGCGGGATGGCAAAGGAGAAGCGCCACGTGCGGCGCCAGGCAGCACCACCGGCACGCTCAACCTTACCTCCTCACAGGGCAAGACAGTTCATCTGACCGGGCCGGCTGCGAGCATTTTTATTGCCGACCCGGCGATTGCCGACTATCAGGCGCCGTCGAATACCACGATTTTCGTGTTTGGCAAAAAGTCCGGACGGACGAGCCTGTTCGCCCTGAACGACAATGGAGAGGCTCTCGCTGAGCTGCGTGTTATCGTTACCCAACCGATCGAGGATCTGCGGGCGGCGCTGAAGGCCGAGGTCGGCGATTATCCGATTCAAGTCAGCTATACCCCACGCGGCGCGATCCTTAGCGGTACGGCGCCCAATGCCGATGTCGTCGAGACCGCCAGGAAGGTCACTGAGCAGTTTCTTGGGGCGGGCGCGCTGGTTGTCAACAAGATCCAGGTCGCCGGCTCATTGCAGGTGAATCTCAGCGTACGGGTGGCTGAAGTCTCCCGCAGCGCCGTAAAGGACCTCAATATCAACTTCACCGCCTCCAGCCCAAACGGCGCTTTCCTTGTCACCGGCAAAGGGGGCGGATCCGGCGCGGCTGGCGGCGGCGGCACGATCGGGATCGGGTTTAGCGCCGGCAATGCCAACCTCAGCGCTGTTCTGGACGCTCTCGCGAGCGAGCACCTCGCCTCAATCCTGGCTGAGCCGAATCTGACGGCGATGTCCGGCGAAGCCGCAAGCTTTCTCGCCGGCGGCGAATTTCCGATTCCGGTCATGCAGGATAATCGACAGGTTTCGGTCCAATTCCGGCAGTTCGGCGTGAGCCTGGAATTCGTCCCGACCGTGCTCAGCAACAATCAAATCAATGTCCGTGTGAAGCCCGAAGTCAGCGAATTGTCGAGCGAAGGCGAAGTCAAAATCAACGGCATGGCGGTTCCTGCCCTCTCGACTCGGCGGGCGAGCACAGTGGTCGAACTCGCCAGCGGTCAGAGCTTTGCAATCGGCGGCCTTATCAGGCGCAACTTCAACACTGATATCGGCGAGTTTCCCTGGCTCGGCGATGTGCCGATTCTGGGTGCGCTTTTTCGTTCCTCATCATTTCAAAAACGTGAAACCGAGCTGGTCATTATTGTCACGCCCTACATCGTGCGCCCCGGATCGAACCCGAACAAGATGAGTGCGCCAACGGACCGCATCGCACCGCCCTCAGATGCGGGGCGGATTTTGACAAACACGGTGGCCCGGCCGCCGCGAGACCGCGATTTGCCTCGTGCCAGCGCACCAGGACTGACCGGCAGCGCCGGCTTTATCATCGAATGAGGATCGTCAAATGACCTTGCGATATTTGTGTCACTTGATCGTTATTGGGGCAACATTGGGTGGCTGTGCAAATAGTGCCTCAATCCATCACGGGCCGGCTGAACAAGCAATACAGATCGAGCAAAAAAAACGTGTCTTGTTCCTGCAGGGCCTTCGTGGCTCCGAAAAGCATCAGCTGCGGAGCTTTATCGCGAACGTCAGTGGCGGCCGGCGGGATGCACTCCATGTGGATGTCGCGGGCTCACCCAGGCTCATTGCCCAGGTGGCGCACGAGGCCCGCGCCATGGGCGTTGCTCCTTATAACATCCGCCTGTCCGCTTCCCCCGTCGATTTACCGCCCCGTTCCGGCGTGAGGATCGAGGCGATTACCTTTGAAGCCCATATTCCGATCTGTCCGTCGCTTTTGATCGTGGGACCTGCCGTGAACGACAATTCATTCGACTCGACGCTTGGCTGCTCGACCAGAAACAACCTGGCAGTCATGGTGAACGATCCGCTCGACTTGCTTGACAATCGGTCTGTCATCACGAGTAATGGCGATCGCGCCGCCATTCCTCTTGCCAACTACGCTACCTCCGCCCCGCTCAACAAGAGCAACGGAGAAGATGGAGCAGGCACGGTAGCGCCGGACGTGTCGGGAACGACAGCACGGAATGTGCAGCCGCTCCGATAGGCGGGTTTGGCCGTGTCCGGACTCACTGTGCACATCTTGCGCTTGAGCGTCGTCACCACGCCGCGAAATGGTGCGGCTCTGTGTGTCACGATCGAGCCGCCCCTCATTGCCGGCCACATGGCGGCAGCGATTGGTTTTGCTCTGATCAAGAACGGTTGGCCGATCTTGTTCACCCGCACCACTCGATCTCGTCCAGAAATTCCACGTGGCGTGCGCGTGCTCTAGAAAGCACGTCATCAATCATTCTGGAGGCTGCAGGAAAAGCGTAACCGGACGTCGTCTGTCCGATGCTATCGGCGCTGACGGCGGAAGCGACAGAGCCTACGATGAGGCGTGTCCAGGAGCGTGACTTAGGCGTAGCGACAGCACGCCAGGGGAATGTGCAAGAGCATATCGCAAGCTTCCATATCGTGCGGGTGTTCGCATGACCGCAGATCAGCGATCGTTGCGTCCACGTCGGTCGTTTGGCGTCGCGCCGTTATGGCTAGGGGGCCACTCATTTCCAGTCTCGCGTTCGATACCGCGCTCGGCAGCTGGCTTGCCTCATCGTCGTCCCATCCGATCAATGGAATGCCCTATGAAGCGAGTACGGCAGCTGCCGCCCGCTCGATGCTCTGCAAAGAGCACATCGGTCTAAACCAACAAAAGCATGGTTTGGCCTGGGAGTCTGATGCACGCGACTTCACAAGATATCGTTGCATCTCAATAGCAACGACCGTGCCATCAGCGCTCGAAAGCTTCGCGGACGAGGGAGGTCCTGACCCAAGAACCGAACCTATTCGCCCTCGCTGATCTGTCCGGGCGCAGAATAGATGCTTGTGCGTATTCAGAAAAACGGGACAGCAGATTTCACCACCATAGCGAACACATTGTCGCCTGCATCGGAGATGGACTTTGATGAACATTAGCGGGCTTGGCGGTCGGGCGCTTCCCAAACGGTCTGCAAGCATTCGCAGTCAAGTTCGAGCAAGTTAGCTTAGTCCGTCCTTGCGCGATGAGGGCTGCCGTGCCCAGCACGATTTTCTTGATTCTCGGTGGTCCAGTTTCGAATCAAACGCCACCTCCAACCGCTCAGCACACCGTTGTTCTCTGGCATGTCTACGACCAGCGGGCCGCTCGCTTCAGGGGGCACCCTTGTTCGAACATCCGCGAAAACTGCCGCGATCCACGCGGCTGAACAGCAAACTTGATCGGAGTACCAGTTTGTGGTGCAGGAAACGCTTGACGCAATGGCGAGCACTGGCGTTTTTGAGGCGCACCGATCCGCGGCTCGCGCTCCAGTGCCTCGCGAATGATTCCGCCGTCATCGACCGCGAACCCGTCGCGGGTCCTCTGCCTTGGTTATTTCGATTCGGATCTGCATTGAGCTCTCCTCTCATCCTGCCTGGCGGGGAAAAGGGTCAGCAGGCTCCATTCGGTGGCTCACAAACTAGCTTTTCTGGTGGCGCGAAGCGCGCGATTCGTGTCCAAGTTCCGACAGGGGGCACAGTCCGTCAGGTTCAAAACACCGGCTGCGTTTGGGGCGCCTTGGAGTTTTCAAAGCGTAGCCAGGCGCTTGATGCGTGCTGACCGATCTGGCACGCCTGTTGCTATTGGGATGCAGAAACACGGTGAGGGCTGAGCGCACGCCAGATGCGCAAAACGAGTGATGCTCTCCTTCTGTTGAACCCGTGTGCTCCGTGTCTGAGAGAGACAGGATAGCGCACAAAGTCGCGCAACGAGTGGCAATAGTTTTGGAGAGCAACATGGTGCTGTGCATGGAGTCCCCAGTTCCTCCGATCAAGGTGGAGAACTGGCTGCGCGGGGAGCCCCTCACGAGCTTCCAGCCCGGGAACGTGTACATCGTCGAATTTTGGGCAACTTGGTGCGGACCATGTGCGGCAGTGATGCCTCATCTAGTACAGCTGCAAGAGAAATACAAAGACAGCGGACTTGAGCTGCTCGGCGTCGCAGCTTACGAACAAGCTCCAACGGCGGACGAGGCCCGAACAACGTTGGACGCGTGGTTGACCGACAAGTTCTCGAACTTGAACTATCGGATCGGGTTCGACTCCACAGGCGAAATGAGCAAGCTTTGGATGGACTCCAGCTTTTCTGTCGGGATTCCCACCTCGTTCGTCGTTGACCGTGACGGCCGCATCGCCTTTATCGGTTCTCCGATGCAGCTCGATGACGTCTTGCCGAAAGTTCTTAACGGCAGCTGGCGGACCAGCGATGAAGCTAAAGCCGCCGATACAGAGCGGATCGACAGCGGACGACGCGAAATGCGCGAAATGAAGCGCAAGCGGGCGTTGACTGAGCCGATTCTCGCTAAGCTTTCACCGGCGATGAAGGCGGAGGATTGGGCAAAGGCGGTTTCGGCGGTCGAAGAGGCCGTCGCGGTGATGCCGGACGAGCTCAACTACCGCGTGCTCCATGCGGATCTGTTGCTTCACAAACTGCGCAACTTGCAGACCGGCTTGCCGGTTATGAGGCAATTCGCTCGCGACGCGATCGACAAGAACGATGAGCTGTGGATGGAAGGGGCGCTGCGCCAACTCTTCAATCCGGCGAATGACAACTCCCACTTCCCGTCTGCCGAGCGCCTTGCGATGGGCAAAGACTTATCCGAACACATTCTGGCGCTGAATCCTCCGCAACGGGACGGTAACTTCAAGTACCTGTCCTATGGGGCGGTCGCTCAGTATTATTACGAGAGCGGCAACAAGGATCGCGCAATCGAATTGGTCGAGGTGGCGTTGAACTCGCTAGGCGGTCCTGAGCCTATCCCCGACGAACTGAAACAGCACATCATGTCGCTGTTGGTCGAAGCGCTGGCCAACTACAAGGGTGAGAAGGCTTGCAATGGGACTCTTTGTGCAACTCCGCAAGACGGGTTTCCGAGAGCGTCAAAGCGCAGGCGACGGAGCAAACAACAAAAAGAAAGGTGATAGTCGAAATTGCTCGCTGGCCACCATCCATTTCTCGGGCGACCAGGCAACTAAATCTGACGGTCTAACGGTTTACACCAAAATGTTAAACGACTCCTCCGGGATCAAAATGCACGTGCGCACAGCCATCGGGGCGTCCGGACCCTAGGCGGCCATCGTCACGCTTCTGCAGACAGGTGAAGATGAATTTTGTCAATCCGCATGCATGGCTCACAAACTCTCGAACGGATTGCACAGGCGGACGACGTCTACGATCGATGCTCTCATGCTGTAGAAGCCGCAAAGCTTTGAGCCATCTAAACCGCTTACGCAAAAGGGGGTAAAATGGGTGGAAGAGTGTCGATCGCAGCTCTTGGACATTGGGCACACGTCGCCTCGTACGGCAGCGCCTAGCATTGGGGACATAGCGCCGGGATCGAAAGGGTCTTACGCAGCGTGCAGCACAATCACGAGCCCCACGATCGTTCAAGATCCGGCAGCTACCTGGGATACAGCGGCCCTGGAGCTACTGCATTCAGGAAGGCAGCCCGTGACCCAAATCCGACCACACTGAAGCTACGCGTCGGCATAGCAATCGTGGACCGTTCATCATATCCTTTTACAGCTTAAGGGAGGGAAATTCCCAATGCAGTGAATCGTAAGGGTCTCTATTCTTCGATGTCCGCCGGATAGATTTGGAAATCCGGCAAATGACGATCGAGGACGAGAAGGTGCTTCGCCCCGGCATCGAAACGATGCTCGGGTTGCCTGCATTTTATATCGGTGCAGTCGAGACGACATCGTCGCTCCCAAATGTAAGTCTATGGGTCGATCTGGACGCGGCGAAGCAGTTGGATCGATTCCAGCCGATGCTGGACGCGGGCAAGCCATATGTCGCCAAAGGCGCAACGTTCGAGCGACCGATAAACTACACGACGCTTTGGCAGCTGCAACCTGTGTCAAAGATTTGAGGTTCGTTGCGATTTCTCGTTTTCGCCCAATGAAGTAGTCTACGAGGATCGAGCGATGCAGTTCGCAGCGCATAGCTGTCGAACGCGGCGCGGAATTCGACGATGTTGGAACGACCACTCGGAAATCTGATTGTCACCTGCTTGCATCAAAGTGGCGGCGGGCCGTCCCGCCGGAGTGGTCATTTCTCGCGAACGCACGCGCCGACGCTGGCCCCGTCGTTGGGGCGATCGTTGACCATCCCACCGTACGCCGCATTAACTTCATCGGCTCCACTAGGTTGGCGCGATTATCGCCGCCGCTTCGGCCAAATATCTCAAACCATATATGTTGGAGCTTGGGGCTCGGCGCCGTTGATTGTGCTCAACGACGCGGGCGAACAATGCGACAAGACTGGCGCGAGCGCCAAGCAAAGGAGACAGGCGACGGGTGTGGCCCTGCGAAGTGCACACCGCAGTTTTCCTTATTCGCGCGGGGGGTCCACTGGCGTGGAGCGTCGGTCGAGATAGCCACCGGGGAACGCAGTCGGGGGAAGGATTGGCGTGTATGGATGCCATAACGCGAGTCCAACCAGCCGCGCATCAAGCCGAACGATCAGCTTGCGGGCGATCATGTCAGCTATCGCCGCCTCAATCTCGCCCTGTATTACATTCGCCACGCCCGGCCGTTCGCGCAGGCGGGCTTCAGGCGAGCCTTCGTCCGCGGCCAGAAGAATTTCTCGCTCGAGGCCTCTGACGCGGTGTACGCGCTCGACTGCTATGGCTCGCGTGTCCTCGACTATGATTTCGTCGCCGTTGTCCTGCATCGACAGCATAGAGAAAGTCGGCCCGCACCAGGCTTTCAGCCAGGCATCGATGCCCTTGGCGACGGCATTTAGCCCCGGGCGGCGGTTGGCGTCGCGCGCTGTGAAATGGCCGCCGACATCGTCGTCTTCGCTGTCTTCGAAGTAGTATACCTGATCCGAGAGATCGCGCTCCGACAGCGGATACACGTAGCGATAGGGGGCGGCCGGGAGCAGCTTCAGTCCATGTTTCTCGGCTGTGTAATGATAGGGGCTGTAGCGCTGGTATCGCAAGCGTACCGCAGGTCCCGGCTGCAGATGATGCAGCAACGGCAACCAAGAGGCCATTTCCGCATACCATGCATCACTCTCGCCGGGAAAGCCCCACAATAAGCTCCAACTGACCCGCACGCCGTACTGACGGCACCACTTCAAGAGCTGAACATTGTGCGCTGAGGTCGTTCCTTTGCGCATCAGCTTCAAAACACGAGTATCCAGGCTCTCAATACCCGGTTGAATCCAGCGGACGCCGGCAGCAGCCAGCTTCTCCACTTCGTGGCGCCTCAGGTTGGCTTTGACCTCAAAGAAGATCGCGAGCTTCTCGGGTAGCGCGGTGAGGTAAGGCAGCGCCTTTTCAAGGTAGTCAATGGCCATAATATTGTCTACAGCTTCGATGCGCGACGAGCCGTAGCGCGCCGACATCTCAATCATCTCCGCTGTAGCCTGCCCCGCGGATTTCTGGCGGTAGGTCATCGATCCGCCGTTCAGCCCGCAAAACATGCAATGACTGCGCTCTCCCCACCAGCAGCCGCGAGAGAACTCCATCGGCAGCCCGGCATGGATGCGATCGGCGTAGAGCGATGCCTCGACCTCCGCAAAATAGTCCGAGAAATCGGGCAGCGGCAGGTCACGCATGTTCTCGATCACTGCGCGCGGCACTAAGTCGCGCGTCGACGCCGCGGGATAGCCGGCCTCGCGATGCGTCGGACCGAAAACGCCAAATGGCAGGTCAGCAGGCGGAATGTCTCTGCCGCGATTGAGGATGTCCCAACACAGCGGGCCTATCAGTGCGTCGGCCTCGCCCGACACGACATAGTTGACCCATGGGAAACGCGCGTGAGTGCTCCGCCCCATTACCGACTCGCAGTTTGCTCCACCCATGAGGGTGACAAGATCAGGTGAGCGCTCGCTCAGCCGGCGCAGCAACGCGAGCGAGGGGACATGCTGGGTGAAGGTCGAGCTGCACCCGACCATAGCCGGCCGCTTCTCCAGTATCTTGTCAGCCGTCCAGTCGATAAAGCCGCCGATAAGCGAGCGCAGCCTGAGGAAATTCGCGCGACGCTCAGCCATATCTTTGCCTGCGGGTATCGGGTTGCGCTCGAAATAGAGGTCGAGGAAGGCGTTTTGTTCGGGTTCGAAGTCGGGAAATGCAATGCCCGCGAACAGCCAATCAACCAGTGCCTCCTCTGGAGGGCAATTCTCAAGAGGTCCATAGTCGGCGATGCCTATGTATTCTAAAAACCAGATGTTGGCATATGCTATGGTGGATTGCAGTCCAGCCTGGGTCAGCGCTGATTTCAGCAGACCAAGCGCCAGCGACGGCCTTTCGACTGCCGACACAGGCATGTTGACTAGGACGATTGGCACATCGATACTCATAATCATACCACGTTATTCATGATGTGCGCACAGGTGCGTTCGCCCTGCCATAGTCTCATGCGCCGGACGGCAAAGTGAACTCCTGCGCGACTCCTGACTGGAGCCGTGAACACGAAGTCGGCTAATTCGGCCAGTGAGCAGCCCGCTTTGAGCCACGATTTCCGCGTCACTTCGTTGCCCGACGACTGGACGGCATGAACAAGCAGAGAGTGCTGGAGCCGAGCGGTGAATAATTGCCTACACGCGGCTCCGCTCTTGATATTGAGCGGCGCCACGCTCGAGTGCGACTCGCTGTATTTCATCATCGATGAACGGATTAACGTCGTCATTCACATGGACCTATCAAAGTTTCAGGTGCGTCGTGGTCCGATACCAGGGATCACCGCCAGTGCAAGTTGCAGTGGCGCGCCACGAAAAGCCACGACCTCTCCGGAACCAGCGGCATTGTCGTCTGGCAGAACCATTTGATTGACCACTGGGCGGGGCAAGCCATTCTTGACTTAACAGCGTGCGTCCCAGTCGTGCACCGCTGACGCACGCAAATGAGGGCTTCGCTCGAAGCCGCAAGCGCGGAAGCCCGCTGGGCTTCTGTGGTAATGTCGGTTGTGCACGCCGCGAAGCCACGGACCGTGGATGCGGAGCGGCTTGTCACCGCGCTCAGCACTGCTGGATGGTGGGATGCTGCCGTTGCTTGAGGCTAAGTAGTACCTCAATGCGAATCGGCACCATCTGCGCCCGTGCCGGAGCCCGCGTGTTTGACTCCTTCGATGCGGCTCGTCGTTCAGTCACCGGTCTGGCAGATGAAGCGGTCGTCGAGGTCTTCTTCGATCAGCCCGGCCATGTACAACTGATCGAGCAAGTCGGCGACCCCAAGGAGGGTTGTTCCGTCAGCTGCGACCTGAATAACCAGCTCCGACATTGTGCAGTTGCCGTCCGCGATCAAACGGCCAACGGAAATCGGGGCGATGTCGTCGAGCACGCGGTGTTCCATGTTGCGTGAGCGAAGATGAAAGTACCGGCTCCCTGCCTTGTATTTTAGGTCCCTGCGGAAGCGGAGTGGCAGATCATGGGCTGGGCTCTCGAGCATATGCTGTTCGATCATGCTCTGCAGCCCGCCCCGGAACCCGTCGGGCGTGCTGAAGAAGCGTTCGCCAAGGATGCGGTACCCGAGGGGCCAGCGGTCGCTACCCGGCACCGGCGTCACCAGTAGTAAACGCCCCTGCCGCATATTTACGAGGAAGCCGGAAACACAGGCGATCGTCGTGTGATTGCGTTCCAGAAAGGCGATTGCACCGTCCTTGTTAGCGCCCTTGAGCTTCTCCTTCCGCTCGCGTGCGCGCCCGGCCATGGCCTTTGCCGTCAGCGCCTCATTGCCCTGCAGGATGAGTTCGACTCCTAGCAACTCCTCAGGCGAAAACGCCGCGTGAATCTGGTTGAGATGTGCCGTGCTCAGCACGGAGAACCGATTCGTCGTCGTGCGATATAGATTGAAGAGCCCGAGCACGCGCCCGGTGAGTGCCTGATCCTTGAGTGGGGCTGCCGTTGTTGTTTGCGGTAACGCGCCCGTAATCTGATAGTAGTCGAACAGAAAGCGGTCGTAGTGTGGGTTGTCCATAGGATCTGTGGCCCAGTAGCAGAAGCCCGTGCGGACTGCCGAACCAAACATTTCGCTCGCGACACCAAGCACGCCCCGCCAAAGCGCCGCATGCTCTTTGCTATAGTCGTAATAGCCTTTGAAGCGATCGGCCGAGAGGCCACAGAACCAACAACCGACGGTGCAGCCTTCGCTTAGCTCGAAAGCGATGATGGGGTGCGTGAGCGACGCCGCCGACACGCCCAATTGGTCATTGCAGCGCCGGATTTGCCGCTCGCGCCAAGCATGAAAGCGAGGATTGATCGTTGACATCTCGCCTTCGTCGCGCAAGAGGTCGCGATGACGCATCATCTCGCGGAGATACTCATCCCACATCACAGCCAGTGGCCACGGCGCAGACTCCGGCTTGAAGCGGTATTGTTGGTAGCCACCGCGCCAGAGCGGCAGCACCTCCATTGGATCCACTTTGATGCCGTAGCGCTCTGTTACCGCTCGAGGGGTGGCGATTGCCTCCGCAAGCGCCCTGCGGAACTCCACGTCACCGACTAACCGCTCCATGAAGCGCTTGACGTGCGACAGCGTGCGCAGTTGCTCCGGAGTGCGCCGGTCAAAAATCTGTCGGTAGTGCTCGGCGGCAGCGTGTGTCATTTGACGAAGCTTACTTCATGTTCTCATCGCACTTCATCGCCTCCTTGAGCAACCAGCCGATGCGGTCATGGCGAAGGCATGTCAGATCTCGGCCGCGACCGCAACAATAACAACCACAACAACTGCAATGGGCTCAACTGCCGTGGCGCGGTCAGAGGCCGCTTGCGCGGGTTGCGCGCCGCTCGTGGCCACCTCCGCAACGGCCTGCACAGCGCCGGTCGAGATCGTATCACTCGAATAAAAAGTGCCACCGGCGAGCCGTTTAGTCGTCAACTTCTGTCGAGCTCGGATGCAACTTTTAGCTTCATCAAGTGTGAAGCTGTAGCCGAGGTTCTTTCCGATCGCGACAATCGATGCAAGGCCGGTAGCACTTGGTTTTACGCGTTCAAGCAGACTACCCTCGTTCCCCAGATCGTTGATGAATCGCTCTACGTCAGTTCGCGACACAGCGAGTCTCCGTGCCTTTGCTCAATGTCGCCAAATCATCCATCACGGACTCACTAGCGATCGGTGCCGACGCCGTGAACAAGGCAAGCGGCGTGCCGAATTGAAGACCGCTGATTTTTCGCTTTTTCTGAACTTACGTATCGTCCACTTGGTGACATTTTGTTGCCGAACTGACAATCGGCCCACTACGCGGGACGAGGTTTTCGTTGTCGGTATCCAAACACAGCGGCTTGGGACGATATCAAAGGGCGGGAATCGGCGACTTCTGACGTTGCTGATCGTTGGTGCGACCTTGATCATCAAGTTGCTTGACGAGGCTTGAATGCCCGCTCTGGATTCGGCCTACAAACACGACCGATCATGGTGGCATCCGTGGCACTCGCCAACAAGATTGCGCGCATCATCTAGGCCTTGCTCGTCAAGGCGCGGCATCTATCAGGCGCCGGCGGCAATGTTGAAATCTTGATCGAAAGAACACCCCAGCAAGAGGCAAGGTGAAAATCTGGATGAACCTTGAAGGACGACGTTCCCGGGAGCAATCGCACCGCGTGACCCAATGCGCCTCGACCGCGAGAGAACGATGTCAGCGTGGGTAGTTCCGGTTGGATCACGAGAGCCTCTGCTCTACGCCCGGTCCCTACGACGGCTGAATACTTGTTGAACTAACCTATTTCCTGGCTTTTCTATCCATTCCCGTCGCTAAACGCTTGCCGCGATTGGCTTTCCGGGGGACGATCGTGGCGGACACTTCACTCCATTCGGAAGCGTTCTCGCGTGGCGCGCGCATGCTGCGCACCGCGCTTGGTCCGGCAATCGCGACTTTCCTTGAGGACCGCGATCGTCGAGGTGATGCTCAACCCCGACGGTCGGCTCTGGATCGATCGCCTGTCCGGCGGCCTGCAGGATAGCGGCCGCACGATGTCCGCCGCCGATGGCGAACGGATCGTGCGCCTGGTCGCACACCACGTCGGTGCCGAGGTGCATGCCGAAAGGCCCCCGTCTCGGCCGAGCTTCCCGAGACGGGGGAGAGGTTCGAGGGGCTTCCTCCGCCCATCGTTGCGGCGCCGGCCTTTGCGATCCGCAAGCCCGCCGTCGCTGTCTTCACTTTGGATGACTACGCCGGGGCCGGCATCATGACGGCGGGCAGCCAGGCGTGCTCCGCGAAGCCGTCGCCGCCCGCAAGAACATTCTGGTCGCCGGCGGCACCTCAACCGGCAAGACCACGCTGACGAACGCGCTGCTGCGACATGCGCCTATTTTAAGACGTTGCACATTGACATCGAGGAGTTGCTCGACCTGCGCAAGAACACCAGCGACGACCGCCGGCGGACCCACGACATGAACACCGCGAACTGAGTGCCCCACTTGTTCAGCAGCGCGTCGAACAAGACGGCCCGTTGACGCTTTTCTCGCCGGAGGAGGCGCCGGATCTCCACGACCTGACCGGCGCTGCGTTCGCCCAACGATACGCGTTCTACGAGACCACGGCCGCGCAAAGCGTTCTCCGCGTCAGCAAACAGGCCGCGCGGTTGACCTGGAATCACAGCACTTAGTCGCTGACGAAGGATATCTCGCCAATATCGGTCCGAGGCTTTTCGAAATTTACTGCTGCGCCCGCTTGGGAATACGATCTACGTCCTGCCCCGTCTTGCGTCACGGCGGCAGACCTCGACGAAATCTACACCGCAATAAATGATGCAGCCGATGAGCTGGTATAGAGGGGCCGCAATCTATCCCCGAAAACACGCCAGCGCCGATACTCTGTGGAGTGACCCAGAACGTGTGATCGCCCGAGCGACCCGTGAGAGCCTCGATCCCAACCTGCAGGGGCAAGGATATCGTCTGAAGACTAGAGCGGCTTCAAATGAAGAGCGCTCTCGATTAGAGCGCTCAGGAGCGCAGATCTATCTCAAATATCTTCGAAGCGACGCAGCCCCTTGCGCACTGTCTTTCCATCTGTCGAGGCAGCAAGGCTTCCGGTAGCCAAAGCGAGACCGGCGCATCGTGCGCTTCGGCCCATGACACCGCGCTAGCCAAGTATTGCTGGGCATTGGCCGCGCGGCTGTCGGTATTGAGACAATGTCAGCAACTTGACGATACACGCCGCGACGAAGTGCCTGCAAAGCCTGCGAATTTACTTCGGCACGCGACTTGCTCTCTTTGCGGCATCATCACCAATCGCAGTGCGATGATCTTCGGGACGGACTCGGCGCGTGTCGCTGTTAGCATCTGGTCCGCCCCGAGGTTTACTGCGGCGGTAACTTAAGGGCACCCGGTTGTGGACCGAGAAAATGCAGGGAAGTGTTGAATGCGATCTGGAGTTCGTCTTTTGGGAGCCACGACAATTGCGCTTGTCGCAACCGGTGCAGCCAATGCTGCAGACCTTGAGCCAAAAGTGAAACTGCCCGCGGCGGTGTGGAACTGGTCCGGAGGTTATATTGGGGGGCACGTCGGCGGCGGGTACGGCCGAACCTCCTTCAGCAATCCGTACGGTCCGTCAATCTATGGCGGCATCGTCGATACGCCGGCGTTCCTTGCAGGTGGCCAGATCGGCTATAATTGGCAGAAGAACGACTGGATCTTTGGCGTCGAATTCGAGGCCAGCAGTGCTGGCTCCGACGGCACAAATACCTGCCTCGCCGCCTCCGGGTTTGTCGTGAGCGCAAGCTGCAAGGCAGGTCCGAACGTCTTTGCCACCGCGACCGGTCGTGTCGGTTACACGTTTGGCGCGTCGGGTGGCACACTGGCCTATCTCAAGGGAGGCGTGGCTTGGCAAAACAATCAGGGTGACGTCGTCAATAACTACGAGTGGGGCCTATTGCCACAGGAGAAAACCCATTTCGGCTACGGTCGCATCGGCAGCATCATCGGGCTGGGCGTCGAGCAAGCGCTTACGCCCGCATGGTCGGTTACAGCTGAGTACGACTATCTGCATTTCGGCGGGCCGAGTGTCGCGACTCCTGCCACCCTGCAAGATCCGCCTTTGGCGATTCTTCCGGCGAACACAACCAGCCTGTCCAGCAACTATCACATCGGAAAGATTGGATTGAACTACCATTTTGGCGCCGACCCGTGGACGGCGCAATGGTCCGGTGCGCCGCTATACGCGAAAGCACCCGCCGGCGCGCCGCCGATTGCTTACACGGGTTGGTCCTTCGAAGGCGGATCGCGGCTCTGGCTCAGCCGCGGACGTTTTCAATGGGACAACAGCGCAGTGCCCTATGGCTGGCCTCTAGACCCCAGCATTCTTGTATCGAGGCTCACCTATCACGGACTCGACGGACTTTCCGGAGAGCTATTTGGCCGTGTCGACAGCCCATGGGGAGTATTCCTGAAGGGCAACATCGGCCTTGGGCGCTTTGACAAGGGAAACATAAACAATGAAGATTGGCTCGCCGATCGGGGACTCTCCTATATCAACAACGCATCAAGGCAACGAAACGGAAGGTTCACCTATTTTACCGCAGACGTAGGTTACGATCTCCTGCGCAGCGCCAACTACAAGCTCGGTGGATTTATCGGCTGGACCTACTACGAACAGAATTCCGACACGATCGGATGCACGCAGATTGCCAACCCCCGCTACACTTGTCCGGCGAGCCCAGACACTATCATCGGCAGCCAGAATACTCAGTGGAATGCACCTCGTGTCGGCCTAAGCGCCGAAACCATGCTCTCTGAGCACTGGCGCTTAAACACCGATGTCGCCTACCTGCCCTGGACCGATTTCAAAGGGCGCGACAATCATCTTTTGCGCGACGAGACCACCTTCGCTGAACAGCGGGGCAATGGTGGCGGCGGCGTCCAGGTTGAAGGCGTGCTGTCCTACTTCTTCACCAAGAACTTCAGCGTCGGCGTCGGCGGCCGCTATTGGGCAATATGGACTAAGAAGCGTGGCGAGGTAATCTGCAAGGGTAGCGACAGTGACTGCGCCGGAGCGCCACCTGCGTTTGCAAGGTTCAGCATGGAACGGTGGGGTACGTTCTTTCAGGCCTCCTATAAGTTTGATTGAAGAGATCACACCTCAAGCCAAGCGCCGGGCCTCTTCGACGCTAAGAAATGGCGCGAGCATCGAGCACGGATTACCAGCCATGTCCGTGCCGGTCGCGGGCCTTGTCCAGTCCGAGCATTTCGATCTTGAGCGCATGGTCTCGGTAACACGAGACCATGTGCATTGTGCGCTTCGGTCCATGACATCGCGCCCGCAACGTAGCGCGCTGCGACATGGCGATAGTACGCGCGCCACTGTGTCAGGTAGACGTTTCGACGGCGTCCGGCTGCATACAGAGCCGGCTTCGGAAATCTGGACAGGGCGATAAGTGGAGTTTCTGCCTGACGGCGAGCAAGATTGTCCCGCGAATCAAGAGAGACGATGAGCAGACGAACCCGCCGGCACCACGCGCCGGCATTCAAAGCCAAGGTGGCGCTGGCCGCGATCAAGGGCGAGATGACGCTGGCCCAGCTGGCTGAGCATTCGACGTGCACCCGAACCAGATCACGCAGTGGAAATCCCAGCTTCAGGAAGCGGCGGCCGAGGTATTTGGTCTGCGGATTCCGACGAAGTCGCCCGGGTGTACCTGACCTGCCACTGCATTTTCATCCAGCGGCAGTTAGAGTCTCGGGGTTTTGTACGCCAAGTGGCGCGGGTGGAGCAACGGACGATCGGCGGAGCTGGTCGGGGTTGCGCAGCCGATCGTCCGTTGCGGTGAGGTGGGCGGCGTAGGCCGCGGGGATTAGGTATTTCAGCGACGAGTGGGGACGCTGGAGATTA
>NZ_LBJF01000017.1:0-165034 GCF_028128735.1 Bradyrhizobium sp. CCBAU 53415
CCACGCCACCACCGCCCGTTGCTCGACCGGCGCCGCCTCCGCCTGCGATGGCGCGTCCTGCGCCGCCTCCGATGGCACGGCCTGCGCCGCCGCCACCTCCGGTCGCGCGGCCCGCGCCGCCGCCGATGGCTGCTGCGCCGCATGCGCCTCCGCGGCCGGCCAGCCCACCACCAAAGAGCTGCCCGCCGGGCCAGCCGAAGTGCTAGGAGGCTCGAGGGCAGGGAACTCGGCAAGCGACGGGAGCTTGCCGGCGTCCCTGACGGCCCCTTATTTCCTTGCTTCTGGCCGAAATGGCGCTATATAGCGCGCCATCTCACACGGAAACATGGCTCACAAGGCCGTCCGGTGGCAGCCGGGGCGAGAACGCTCCGTTTTGCTCACACGTTTCCGGAGGAACCAACCGGAGAATTAGAACGATGGCGCTACCCGATTTCACCATGCGTCAGCTGCTCGAAGCTGGCGTGCACTTTGGTCACCAGTCGCACCGCTGGAATCCGAAAATGGCTCCGTTCATTTTCGGCACCCGCAACAACATCCACATCGTCGATCTCGCCCAGACCGTGCCGATGCTGCACCAGGCTCTCCAGGCCGTCAGCGACACGGTTGCCAAGGGCGGCCGCATCCTGTTCGTCGGCACCAAGCGCCAGGCGCAGGACGGCGTCGCGGACGCGGCCAAGCGCTGCGCGCAATATTTCGTCAATTCGCGCTGGCTCGGCGGCACGCTGACCAACTGGAAGACGATCTCCGCCTCGATCAAGCGCCTGCGTCACCTCGACGACGTGCTTGCAGGCGGTGAAGCCAATTCGTACACGAAGAAGGAGCGCCTGACGCTTCAGCGCGAGCGCGACAAGCTCGACCGCTCGCTCGGCGGCATCAAGGACATGGGCGGTCTGCCCGACCTGATCTTCGTGATCGACACCAACAAGGAAGACATCGCGATCCAGGAAGCCCAGCGGCTCAACATCCCGGTCGCCGCGATCGTCGACACCAATTCGGACCCCAAGGGCATCACCTATGTGGTGCCCGGTAATGACGACGCCGGCCGCGCCATCTCTCTGTATTGCGACCTCATCGCGCGTGCGGCGATCGACGGCATCTCGCGTGCGCAGGGCGATTCGGGCATCGACATCGGCGCCTCGGCCAAGCCGCTGGCCGAAGAGCTGCCGGCCGCATCGTCGAGCGGCTTCCAGGGCCTTGCGGGCCCTCGCGGCACCGCCGACGACCTCAAGAAGCTCCCGGGCGTGTCGGGCGCGATCGAGAAGAAGTTCAACGACCTCGGCATCTTCCACTACTGGCAGCTCGCCGAGCTCGACCACGACACCGCGCACACGATCGGCGAAGAAGTCGGTCTTCCGAGCCGCGCGGACGCCTGGGTGGCCAAGGCCAAGGCGCTGACCGCGGAAGCGGAATAGTCAAAAAGAGCGATGGGTTGGCCGGATAGGATCCGGCCACCATTTCAGTTGACGCGAATTCCTGAGATGGACCGCGGCGGGGCGCTTCGATGCCACGCCGCGGCAAACCGGCAGGCACAAAGGATTTTCAACGATGGCAACGATCACAGCTGCGATGGTCAAGGATCTGCGCGAGTCGACCGGCGCAGGCATGATGGACTGCAAGGCCGCGCTGACCGAAAACGACGGCAACATGGAAGCCGCGCAGGACTGGCTGCGCAAGAAGGGACTGTCCAAGGCCGCCAAGAAGTCGGGCCGCGTCGCGGCCGAGGGCCTGATCGGCGCACTCACCAAGGGCACCAAGGGCGTCGTGGTCGAGGTCAATTCCGAGACCGACTTCGTCGCGCGCAACGGCCAGTTCCAGGGCCTGGTCAAGATGATCGCCCAGGTCGCGTTCGACGCCGGCGCCGACGTCGAGAAGATCAAGGCCGCCAAGGTCGGCGACGTCACGATCGAAACCGCGATCAATGATGCCATCGCCACCATCGGCGAGAACATGACGCTGCGCCGTGCCGCCCAGCTCGAAGTCAGCCAGGGCGTGGTGTCGCATTACGTCCACGGCGCCGTTATCGACGGCGCCGGCAAGATGGGCGTGATCGTGGCGCTGGAATCACCGGGCAAGGCCGACGAGCTCGCCGTGCTGGGCCGTCAGATCGCGATGCATGTCGCGGCCGCCAACCCGCTGGCGCTCGATCCGTCCGGCCTCGATCCGGCCGTGGTCAAGCGCGAGAAGGACGTGCTCGCCGACAAGTACCGTCAGCAGGGCAAGCCCGAGAACGTGATCGAGAAGATCGTCGAGTCCGGCCTCAAGACCTACTACAAGGAAGTCTGCCTGCTCGAGCAGGCCTTCATCCACGACACTGGCAAGTCTGTGGCGCAGGCGGTGAAGGAGGCCGAGGGCAAGGTCGGCGGCGCTGTGAAGATCGCGGGCTTTGTGCGCTATGCTCTCGGCGAGGGAATCGAGAAGCAGGAAAGCGACTTCGCGGCCGAGGTCGCCGCGGCCAGCGGCAAGAAATAAGCGCCGGAACGTTCCTTCCGGCGTGCCGCCGGAAGCGGCGCCCGGACAAGGAAAGTGCTCATGACTGATCCGGTCTATCGTCGCGTCGTGATCAAGCTGTCCGGCGAATATCTCGCGGGACAGCAAGGCTTTGGCATCGATCAGCCGACCGTCGACCGGGTTGCGGACGATCTGATCGCGGCCCGCCATCTCGGCACCGAGGTTGCGGTCGTGATCGGCGGCGGCAACATGGTCCGCGGCGTCGAAGTCTCCTCCCGCGGGGTGTCGCGCACGACCGGCGACACCATGGGCATGCTCGCCACTATGATGAACTGCCTCGCGCTGGAAGCGGCGATCGAGCGCAAGGGCACGCCGGCACGGACGCTGTCGGCCTTCGTCATGCCCGAGATTTCCGAGCTGTTCACCCGCACCGCGGCACACAAATACCTGGCCGAGGGCCGGATCGTGCTGCTTGGCGGCGGGACGGGCAATCCGTACTTCACCACCGACACGACCGCGGTGCTGCGTGCCGCCGAGATCGGGGCGCAGGCGGTCCTGAAGGCGACCAATGTCGACGGCGTCTACTCGGCCGACCCGAAGACCGATCCGACCGCCACGCGGTTCGACCGTCTGACGCATTCGCAGGCGATCGAGGGCGGCTACAAGGTGATGGATGCGACCGCCTTCGCGCTTGCCCGCGAGACATCGTTGCCTATCATCGTATTCTCGATCGCGGAGCCGGGGTCGATCGGCGCGATTCTGCGTGGCGTCGGCCATGGAACCATCGTCGCCGGCTGACGGCTCGTCGGGCGCGCCCTGAGGGAAGGGCGCGGAGCGGCCGCCGGGATTTTGAAGGAGAAACGTGATGGCCACGGGTAATTTCGACCTCAACGAAGTGAAGCGCCGCATGCAGGGCGCCGTCCAGTCCCTCAAGCACGAACTCGGCGGCCTGCGCACCGGCCGCGCCTCCGCCTCGATGCTCGATCCGGTTCAGGTCGAGGCCTATGGCAGCCACATGCCGTTGAACCAGCTCGCCACCGTCAGCGTGCCGGAGCCGCGGCTGATCTCGGTGCAGGTCTGGGACAAGTCGATGGTCAAGCCGGTGGAGAAGGCGATCGTCGATTCCAATCTCGGCCTGTCGCCGGCGACCGAGGGCCAGGTGCTGCGCCTGCGCATCCCCGAGCTCAACGAGGAGCGGCGCAAGGAGCTGGTGAAGGTCGCGCACAAATACGCCGAAGCCGCCAAGGTCGCCGCGCGCCACGTCCGTCGCGACGGTCTCGACGTGCTCAAGAAGCTCGAGAAGAATCACGAGATGTCGGAGGACGATCAGAAGCGTCACGCCGACGAGGTGCAGAAGGCGACCGACGGCACCATCGCCGAGATCGACCAGTTGCTGGCCGCCAAGGAAAAAGAAATCCTCACCGTTTAAGGCATCGCCTTCATGTCCAACGCCGCCGCGCCAGCAACGGAAGGACCCGACCGGTCCGAGGCGCCTGCGCATGTCGCCATCATCATGGATGGCAACGGGCGTTGGGCGGCCGCGCGCGGCTTGCCGCGTGCGGAAGGGCATCGCCGCGGCGTGGACGCGCTGCGCCGCGTGGTGCGCGCCTCGCACGAACTCGGCATTCGCTATCTCACCATCTTCTCGTTCTCTTCGGAGAACTGGTCGCGCCCGGCGAGCGAGATCGGCGACCTGTTCGGCCTGCTGCGGCGCTTCATCCGCAACGATCTGGCGAGCCTGCACCGCGACGGCGTCAAGGTTCGCATCATCGGCGAGCGCGAGGGGCTCGATAACGACATCTGCACGCTCCTCAACGAGGCCGAGGAGCTGACACGCGACAACGCGCGCCTGACGCTCGTCGTCGCTTTCAACTACGGCTCGCGGCAGGAGATCGCGAAAGCAGCGCAGAAGCTCGCCCGCGAGGTCGCCGAAGGCAGGCGCGATCCCGCCACGATCGACGCCGAGACACTGGGCGCGCATCTCGACGCGCCCGACATTCCCGATCCCGATCTCATCATTCGCACCAGCGGCGAGCAGCGCCTGTCAAATTTCCTGATGTGGCAGGCCGCCTATAGCGAGCTCGTGTTCGTGCCGATCCACTGGCCCGACTTCGACAAGGCGGCGCTGGAAAGCGCGATCGCCGAGTTTGCCCGGCGCGAGCGCCGTTTCGGCGGCCTGGTCGCGAAAACCGCCTCGTGAGCGAACCCGACGCCGCACCGGCGGGCTCGGCGCCTGCTCCGAGCAATCTCATGATGCGAATCCTCGCAGCCCTGGTGCTGGCGCCGCTCGCCATTGCGCTCGCCTACGCCGGCGGCTGGCTTTGGGCGCTTCTCGTCACCCTGGTGTCGATCGGACTGTTCGCCGAATGGCTGATGGTGGTGGGCGCGAGCTCAGTCGCGCTGACGGGGGCGGGGACCATCGTCATCGCCATCATGGGATTCTGCGTGACCTTCGGTGCCCTCAGGACCGCCGTCATCACCGGCTTGATCGGCGGCGCGATCGTGATGCTGATCGCGCGAGGCAAGTTCGTCTGGGCGGCGACGGGCTTTGCCTATGCATCGGTGGCGCTGCTGGCCTCGATCCTGGTGCGGAAGGATCTCGTCAACGGCTTCTCCGCGCTGATGTTCGTGCTGCTCGTGGTGTGGGCGACCGACATCGGCGGCTATTTTGCCGGCCGCAGCATCGGCGGTCCGAAATTATGGCCGCGCGTGAGCCCGAAAAAGACCTGGTCCGGAGCGCTCGGCGGCTTCGGGGCGAGCCTTGCGGTTGCAGCCGGCTTTGCCGCCTGCGGGATCGGAAAGGCGGTTCCACTGCTGCTCGTCAGTGCAGTCCTGTCGGTGGTGTCGCAACTCGGCGATCTCTTCGAATCCGCAGTGAAGCGGCGCTTCGGTGTCAAGGATTCCAGTCACTTAATTCCCGGCCATGGCGGGCTTATGGACCGCCTGGACGGTTTCGTCGCCGCCATCCTGGCGGCATGGATTATCGGCTTTCTCCGCCACGGTGTGCATAGCGCTGGAAGCGGTCTTATGGTTTGGTGAGGATATGAGCGCGGTCCCATTGCGTAACAACAGGCTTGCGGCGTCCGACGTCCGCAGCGTCACGGTTCTCGGTGCCACCGGCTCGATCGGCGACAGCACGATGGACCTGCTGCGCGCCTCGCCCGAGCGCTACCGCGTCGAGGCGCTGACGGCGAACGGCAATGTCGCAGCGCTGGCGAAGCTCGCCAGGGAATTCTCGGCGCGCTATGTCGCGATCGCCGACACCTCCAAGCTCGCCGAGCTCAAGGCCGCGCTGGCGGGCACCGGCACCGAATGCGGCGCCGGCGAGAGCGCGGTGATCGAGGCCGGCGCGCGTCCCGCCGACTGGGTGATGGCGGCGGTCAGCGGAGCCGCCGGACTGAAGCCGGCGCTGGCGGCGGTCGATCGCGGCGCCCATGTCGCGCTCGCCAACAAGGAGTGCCTGGTCTGCGCCGGCGATTTCTTCATGCAGCGCGCGGCAAAGGCGGGCGCCTGCATCCTGCCGGCCGATTCCGAGCACAATGCGCTGTTCCAGGCGCTGAGCTCAGGCAATCGCGACGAACTCGTCCGCGTCATCATCACGGCCTCGGGCGGTCCGTTCCGGACCTGGAAGCCCGCCGACATCGAGCAGGCCACGCTCGAGCAGGCCCTGAAGCATCCGAACTGGAGCATGGGCCAGAAGATCACGATCGATTCCGCCTCGATGATGAACAAGGGGCTCGAAGTGATCGAAGCGTCCTATCTGTTCGCGCTCGCGCCCGACGAGATCGACGTGCTCGTTCACCCGCAGTCGATCATCCACGGCATGGTCGAGTTTTCCGACTGCTCGGTGGTGGCCCAGCTCGGCGCGCCCGACATGAGGACGCCGATCGCGCATTGCCTCGGTTGGCCCGACCGCATCAAGGGGCCGGCGGCCAAGCTGGACCTCGCCAAGATCGGCCAGCTGACTTTCGAGGCGCCGGATTTCGAGCGCTTCCCCGGCCTCCGGCTGGCTTACGATTCGCTCCGGACCGGGAAGGGGGCGACCACCGTCTACAACGCCGCCAACGAGGTTGCGGTCGCCGCGTTCATCGCCGGCAAGATCCGGTTCGGCGCGATTGCGCGGCTGGTGGAAGCAACACTGGACGACTGGATCCGCGGCGGGAACCAGGCGCCCCTGACGTCCGCCGATGACGCAATTTCCGTTGACCATGTTGCGCGAAATAGAGCTGCCGCCCTATTGCCTCAAATTGCCTTAAAGGCATCCTAGCTGGTTGGGGCCAGGGCCTTGCGGCGCTGGGTGAGGGAAATCGATGATCGACTTTTTAGTCCATAGTTTCAATACGTTGAGCCATGGGCTCCTCGGCTACGCAGTCCCCTTCCTGTTCGTCCTGACCATCGTCGTGTTCTTTCACGAGCTCGGCCATTTCCTGGTCGCGCGGTGGGCGGGCGTTCGCGTGTTGACCTTCTCGCTCGGCTTCGGACCTGAGCTGGTCGGCTTCAACGACCGCCATGGCACCCGCTGGAAGATCTCGGCAATCCCGCTCGGCGGCTACGTCAAGTTCTTCGGCGACGAGAGCGAGGCCTCGACTCCGTCGGCCCAGAGCCTCGCGGCCATGACGGCCGAAGAGCGCGCCGGCAGCTTCCACCACAAGAAGGTCGGCCCGCGCGCCGCCATCGTCGCGGCAGGACCGATCGCCAATTTCATTCTGGGCGCGCTGATCTTCGCCGGCATGGCCCTCTACTACGGCAAGCCGAGCACGATCGCGCGTGTCGACGGCGTCGTCGCCGATGGCGCGGCGGCTGCGGCCGGCTTCAAGATCGGGGACGTCGTCGTCCGGATCGACGGCAAGCCGATCGAGAGCTTTGCCGACATGCAGCGAATCGTTGCGATGAACGCGGGTTCGGCGCTTGTGTTCCAGGTGAAGCGCGACGGCGCCGTGGTCTCGCTGACCGCAACCCCGGCGCTGCTCGAGCGCAAGGATCCGTTCGGCAACAGCCATCGTCTCGGCGTGCTCGGCATCGAGCACAAGTCGCAGGCCGGGGAGGCCTCGACCGCGCCGGTCGGCGTCGGTGAAGCGCTCAAGATCGGGGTCGAGCAGGTCTGGTTCATCATCACCAGCACCTTCAAGTTCCTGGGCTCGCTGTTCGTCGGACAGGGCAATCCGAACGAGGTCAGCGGCGTCCTGGGAATCGCGAAGATGTCGGGGCAGGCGGCCAGCGCCGGGTTCCAGTTCGTGATCAATCTCTGCGCGGTGCTGTCGGTCTCGATCGGCCTGTTGAACCTGTTCCCGATCCCGCTGCTCGATGGTGGCCACCTTATGTTCTATGCGGCCGAGGTGGTCCGCGGCCGGCCCTTGTCCGAGCGGACTCAGGAGATGGGGTTCCGAATCGGACTGGGCTTGGTGCTGATGTTGATGGTGTTTGCGACCTACAACGACATTCTGCGGATGGCAGCTTCCTGATAGGGGCTTTTTTGTGGCGTTGCTGTTGAGCAACGTCCTGGAATGAAATTGAAATTACGGCGCTTTCGGCCGTTTGCGGCGTCGGCGAAATTGGCTACAAGCGGCCTGAACTTGGGGAATCTCCGGACCGGCGTTGGGGTTGGGTCTGGCAGGGAATGATAAGGGCGCGTTGCGCGATGAAGTTTGGACTGCGACTCCGGGGGGGCTTGCTCGCAACCCTGATCATGTTCGGCGCGCCGGTGGTTGCCCCGGTTGGGGCTGCTTTCATGTCTTCGTCTGCGCTCGCTCAGACCGTCCAGTCGATTTCCGTCGAAGGAAATCGTCGGGTCGAGGTGGAGACGATCCGCTCCTATTTCAAGCCGGGTCCGGGCGGCCGCCTGGATCAGGGCGCCATCGACGACGGCCTCAAGGCATTGATCGAGACCGGCCTGTTCCAGGACGTGAGGATCAACCGCGGGCCCGGCGGCCAGATCATCGTCTCCGTGGTGGAAAATCCGGTGATCGGGCGCCTCGCCTTCGAGGGCAACAAGAAGATCAAGGACGAGCAACTCACCGCCGAAGTCCAGTCCAAGGCGCGCGGCACCTTCTCCCGCGCCATGGTGCAGTCCGACACGCTGCGAATCGCTGAAATCTATCGCCGGTCCGGCCGCTATGACGTGCGCGTCACGCCCGAGATCATCGAGCAGCCGAACAATCGCGTCGACCTGATCTTCACGATCGAGGAGGGCGCCAAGACCGGCGTCAAGTCGATCGAGTTCGTCGGCAACAACGCATTCTCGTCGTACCGCCTTAGGGACGTCATCAAGACGCGCGAATCGAACCTGCTGAGCTTCCTCGCCAGCGGCGACATCTATGATCCCGATCGCGTCGAAGCCGACCGCGATCTGATCCGGCGCTTCTACCTCAAGCACGGCTTCGCCGACGTCCAGGTCGTGGCCGCGCTCACCGAATACGACCCGGAGAAGAAGGGCTTCAACGTCACCTTCAAGATCGAGGAAGGCGCGCAGTACCGCGTCGGCGCGGTCGACTTCCGCTCCAGCATTCCGAACTTCGATCCATCCTCGATGCGCGCCTATTCGCGCGTCAATGTCGGCTCGCTCTATAACGTCGAATCGGTCGAGAAGTCGGTCGAGGAGATGCAGATCGAAGCCTCGCGCCGCGGCTATGCCTTCGCCGTGGTCCGGCCCGGTGGCGACCGTAATTTTGAAGCACACACGGTGTCCGTCGTTTTCAACATCGACGAGGGCCCGCGCACCTATATCGAGCGCATCAACCTGCGCGGCAACACCCGCACGCGCGACTACGTGATCCGCCGCGAGTTCGACATCTCGGAAGGAGATGCCTACAACCGCGCGCTGGTCGATCGTGCCGAGCGGCGCCTGAAGAACCTCGACTATTTCAAGAGCGTGAAGATCACGACCGAGCCGGGCTCGTCGAGCGACCGCGTCATCCTGAATGTCGACATGGAAGAGAAATCGACCGGCGACTTCTCGATCTCGGGCGGTTACTCCACCACCGACGGCGCGCTGGCCGAAGTGTCGGTCTCCGAGCGCAATCTGCTCGGCCGCGGCCTGTTCGCCAAGGCGTCGGTGACCTATGGCCAGTACGCCCGCGGCTACTCGCTGTCGTTCGTCGAGCCGTATCTGCTCGACTACCGCGTCGCGCTCGGCCTCGACCTCTATCAGCGCCAGCAGCTGTCCAACAGCTACATCTCCTACGGCACCAAGACGCTCGGCTTCTCGCCGCGCCTCGGCTTCTCCTTGCGTGAAGATCTGGCGCTCCAGCTGCGCTACTCGATCTACCAGCAGGAAATCACGCTGCCGAGCTACCTGGCGAACTGTAATAACGTCGTTGGCTCCTCGGCGTTCAACCCGAGCCCGGCCTTTGCTGCCTCGCAGGTCCCGCCGATCGACCTGAGCTCGACCAACGGTCTTGGCTGCTACAGCGACGGCGAAGCCTCGCTGCCGGTGCGCAAGGAGCTTGCCAACGGCAAGACCCTGACCTCGGCGCTTGGCTATACGCTGACCTACAACACGCTGGACAACAACAAGAACCCCACCGACGGTCTGCTCATCGACTTCCGGCAGGATTTTGCCGGCGTTGGCGGCGACGTCTCCTATCTGAAGACCGTGGCGGACGGAAAGTACTACGCTCCGCTGGTGTCGGACATTGTCGGCATCGTCCGTCTCCAGGGCGGTATTCTGACCAAGGTGGGCAGCGATCTGCGCATGCTCGACCACTTCCAGATGGGCCCGAACCTCGTTCGCGGCTTTGCCCCGAACGGCATCGGCCCGCGCGACCTGAATCCCTTTGGTACCCAGGACGCGCTCGGCGGCACCAAGTACTGGGGCGCCTCGCTCGAACTGCAGATGCCGTTCTGGTTCCTGCCGAAGGAAGTGGGTCTGAAGGGTGCGGTCTATGCCGATGCCGGTGGCCTTTACGACTACCAGGGACCGACGAGTTGGACCACGACCAACGAGGTCAATGCGCCCGGCTGTATCCCGTCGACGATCAATCCGTCATCAGCGGGCACCTGCACCGGTCTCGTGTTTGATGACAGCAAGGTGGTCCGCACGTCGGTCGGTGTCGGCCTGATCTGGCAGTCGCCGTTCGGTCCGCTGCGGTTCGACTACGCCGTGCCGCTCACCAAGGGCAAGTACGATCGCGTGCAGGAATTCCGGTTCGGCGGCGGCACCACGTTCTAGTTCGACCAGCACGGCACGATCCGGATCACTGGAGCCGGTTTCCGAAAAGGGATCGTGCCAATCCAAGACATGAGGCATGATGCGGCCCGACCGCTTCATGCCGAAGCCGGACCGCGACGGGGTGGAATGGCGCAGCCGATCTTCTTCACAAAGCCGCCTGCCACAGCGTTGGGCGATATCGCCACGCTGACCAAGGCGCAACTGGTCGACCCCGCGAGGGGCGGCCATGTCATCACGGGCCTGGCGTCGCTCGACGAAGCCGGCCCGATGCATCTGGCATTCTTCGACAACCTCAAATATGCCGACCAGCTCAAGGCAACCAGGGCGGGCGCTTGCCTGGTCAGTCCGCGCTTCGAGGCCGCGGTGCCCGCGCATGTGGCCGTGCTGCGGGTGGCGCAGCCGTTCCGCGCCTTCGTCAGGATCGCGCGGGAATGGCACGGGGACGCGCTGAGGCCGCAATCCTGGGTCGGCAATGATGGTATCGCGCCCTCGGCGATCATCGATCCCTCGGCCCGGCTCGAGGACGGCGTGATCGTCGATCCCCTGGCCGTGATCGGCCCGGACGTCGAGATCGGCAGCGGGACCGTGATCGGCGTCGGAGCGGTGATCGGCCCCGGCGTCAAGATCGGCCGGGACTGCAATGTCGGCGCCCGTACGGCGATCCAGTGCGCCCTGATCGGCAACAACGTGCTGATCCATCCCGGCTGCTCGATCGGCCAGGACGGCTACGGCTTCATCTTCTTCGGCCCCGAGGGCCATCTGAAGGTGCCGCAGACCGGACGCGTGCTGATCCAGAACGACGTCGAGGTCGGCGCCAACACGACGATCGACCGCGGGTCGTTGCGGGACACCGTGATCGGCGAGGGGACCAAAATCGACAATCAGGTCCAGATCGGCCACAATGTGACGATCGGCCGGCATTGCCTGCTGGCAGCCCAGATCGGCCTCGCCGGCAGCCTGACCATCGGCGACAACGTGGCGCTCGGAGCGAAGGTTGGCATCAACAATCACCTCAAGATCGGCGATGGGGCTCAGGTCACCGCCATGAGCGCGGTCAAGGACGACATCCCGCCGGGCGGCCGCTGGGGCGGGCATTTCGCCAAGCCGACCAAACAATGGTTCAAGGAAATCATCGCAGTGGAGCGCTTGGTACGCGACAGCAAGGCCGATCCGAAGGACGAGGGACGGGAATGACGGAGGAATCACCTGTTAAGTTCGAGTTGGTGGATATCAACGCAATCCTCCAGACCCTGCCGCACCGTTTTCCGATGCTGCTCATCGACCGCGTGATCAACATCCGCGCCGATTACAGCGGCATCGGCATCAAGAACGTCACCTTCAACGAGCCGGCCTTCCAGGGACATTTCCCCGAGCGCCCGGTCTATCCCGGCGTCATGATGATCGAGGCGATGGCGCAGACCGCGGGCGTGATCGGCATCAAGTCGGTCGAGGGCACCGAGAAGCCGCGCGCGGTCTATTTCCTCACCATCGACAAGTGCAAGTTCCGCAAGCCCGTGCTGCCCGGCGACACCATCGAATATCACATGCGCTCGCTCGGGCGCCGCAAGGCCATGTGGTGGTTTCACGGCGACGCCAAGGTCAACGGCCAGGTGGTTGCGGAGGCCGATGTCGGCGCCATGCTGACGGACTGAGCGGGATCAACTCCTCTGGAGCGGCTCGCGCGTCCGGCACGCGTAGCGCCCTGAGGTCGCCTCGCGCCTGATATTCCGGTTGAAGAACTGGCCCATGGAGGGAGCGCCCAGGAGGCGTTCGACCGTGTCAGCCGTCACGCCGCAATAGCGCTCATAGGCGCCGTTGTTCGCGACAAGCAGGTCCTGCTGCGCGCGATCATAACAGACCCGTTGAAGCACTGTGCTGCGGGTGATGTCGCGGCATTCGAATGGCTCGAGATCGACGAAGCGGTGTTCGCCGGCCTCGACCGTCTCGGACACGATCGGTGTACCGGCGAGCTGTGCAAGCAGAAGGACCAGGGCCCTGACCACGATCGTTGAAGCTCCGTATGAACTTGTTGATGGGCCGGCAGGGCCGCTTCATCCGACACTTGAAACACGTCGAGATGATACGTCACTGGACAGATCGGGCATAGTCGCGCTAACCACCCGAAAACCAAGCGACTTCAATACATAACCAGACCTTCTTGACGAGTAAGATTGGCTTGATGAGCAAGATTGATCCCACCGCACGGGTCGCGGACGGCGCCGTGATCGGCGAGGGCACCGAGATCGGACCCTATTGCATCATCGGCCCGAATGTCGTGATCGGCGCGAATTGCAGGCTGATCGGGCATGTCACCGTCATCGGCCATACCTCGCTCGGCGACGGCTGCGTGATCTCGCCGTTCGTCGTGCTCGGCGGCGCCCCGCAGGATCTCAGCTACAAGGGTGAGCCGACCCGGCTCGAGATCGGTTCTGGCTGCACCATCCGGGAAGGTGCGACGATGAACGTCGGCACGATCAAGGGTGGCGGGCTGACGCGCGTCGGCAACGGCGGCTATTTCATGAACAACAGCCATGTCGGCCATGATTGCATGGTCGGCAACGACGTGATCTTCGCGACCTCGGCGACGCTCGGCGGCCATTGCGAGATTGGTGATGCCGTCTACATCGGCGGCCTGTCCGCCGTGCATCAGTTCACGCGCATCGGCCCTTATGTGATGGTTGGCGGGGTCTGCGGCGTGCGTGACGACGTCATCCCGTTCGGCTTGGTCAACGGCCAGTACGCCGTGCTGGAAGGCCTCAACTTGATCGGCATGAAGCGCCGCAAGTTCACCAAGCAGCGGCTTGCGACCGTGCGTGGGTTCTACCAAAAACTCTTCCACGGCCCCGGCACCTTTGCCGAGCGGTTGGAGGCATCCAGGCCGCTCGCAAGCGAAGATCCCGCGATCGCCGAAATCCTCGACTTCATCGGCAAGGGCAAGCGCCCGCTCTGTCTTCCCGCCATCGCGACGTGAGTACGGGATGGCCGCGGGCATGACATCGGCGGCTTCGCAGGTTTCGTCGCCGGTCGGCATCGTCGCCGGCGGCGGGGCCATGCCGTTCGCGGTCGCCGAGTCGCTCGCCGCGCACGGCATCACGCCGGTGCTGTTTCCGCTGCGCGGGGCCTGCGATCCGGCGCGGGTGGAGAAATTCCGCCATCGCTGGATCTCGGTCGGCCAGCTCGGCCGGGCGATGCGGCTGTTTCGCGAGGAGGGCTGCCGCGACCTGATCTTCATCGGCACCTTGGTGCGGCCCTCGCTGTCCGAGATCCGGTTCGACATGAAGACGCTGCGCCTGCTCGGCAACGTCATCCGCGCCTTTCGCGGCGGCGACGATCATCTGTTGTCCGGTGTCGGCCGCATCCTCGAGCAGGACGGCTTTCGTATGGTCGGCATCAGGGATGTCGCGCCGGATCTGCTGATGCCCGAGGGGTGCATCAGTCGGGCCTGGCCCAGCGATACCAGCAAGGCCGACATCGAGCGCGGGCGCGCGGTGCTGACCGCGCTAGGTCCGTTCGACATCGGCCAGGCCGCGGTGGTGATCGACGGCCATGTGGTCGCGGTCGAGGACATCGAGGGCACCGACGCGCTGCTCGCCCGCGTCGCGCGGCTGCGTGAGGAGGGCCGCATCCGCGCCGCCACGGGACGCGGCGTGCTGGTGAAGGCGCCGAAGAGCGGCCAGGACCTGCGCTTCGACCTGCCGACCATCGGCCCGCGCACGATCGAGGGCGTCGCGGCCGCCGGCCTTGCCGGCATCGCGGTCATCGCCGGCAACACCATCGCCGCGGAGCCGCAAGCGATGATCGCGCTTGCCGACGCAAGATATCTGTTCGTCATCGGCCTGCCGGCGTGATGCAGGGTCGCGATCCCAAGCGCAAGATCTTCCTGATCGCCACGGAGGAATCCGGCGACCGGCTCGGCAGCGCCCTGATGAAGGTGTTGCGCCAGCGCCTCGGCGACGGTGTGCAGTTCGTGGGTGTCGGCGGCCGCACCATGGCAAGCGAGGGCCTCGAGTCGCTGTTTCCGATCGAGGAGCTGTCGATCGTCGGCTTTGCCGCGGTGGTGCAGCAATTGCCGAAGATCCTGCGATTGATCCGGAGGACGGCTGACGCCGTGACCGAGGCCGCGCCGGACGCGCTCGTCATCATCGACAGCCCGGACTTCACCCATCGCGTCGCCCGCCGCGTGCGCGCGAAGAACTCCGCGATCCCGGTCGTCGATTACGTCTCGCCCCAGCTCTGGGCGTGGCGGCCGGGCCGGGCGCGGACGATGCTTGGCTATGTCGACCATGTGCTCGGCCTGCTGCCGTTCGAGCCGGAGGAATACCGCAAGCTCGGCGGGCCGCCATGCAGCTATGTCGGCCATCCCCTGATCGAGCAATTGTCGTCGCTGCGGCCGAATGCGGAGGAGCAGGCGCGCCGCGCCGGCCAGCCGCCGGTGCTCCTGGTGCTGCCCGGCAGTCGTCGCAGCGAAATCCGGCATCACCTCGATGTGTTCGGCGCGGCACTCGGCCGGTTGAAGGCGGATGGGCGCGCCTTCGAGCCGATGCTGGCGACCATGCCGCACCTTGAAACCACCATCCGCGAAGGCATCGCGCATTGGCCGGTCAAACCTCAAATCGTGATCGGCGAGAACGAGAAGCGCGCCGCCTTCCGCATTGCCCATGCGGCGCTGGCCAAATCCGGCACGGTGACGCTCGAGCTCGCGCTGTCGGGCATTCCGATGGTGACGGCCTATCGTGTCGGCGCGATCGAGGCCTTCATCCTGCGCCGCGCGATCCGCGTCTCCTCGGTGATCCTTGCCAATCTCGTGATCGGCAGGGACGTCATTCCGGAGTTCCTGCAGGAGGACTGCACGCCGGAGAAGCTGGCGCCCGCGCTTCACGATGTGCTGACGGATTCGCCGCTGCGACGGCAGCAGGTCGAGGCCTTTGCCCGGCTCGATCAGATCATGTCGACCGGCAACAAGTCACCGAGCGTGCTCGCCGCCGACGTCGTGCTGGACACGATGCGCAAGGGCAGGCGGTAAACGGATCAGCCCATCCTGCGGATCCCGCAAACAAAAACGGCGCCATCATGAGATGGCGCCGTTTCGAAAGCCGTGATGGCCGAGCTTACTTGCGATCGCCGATCGGCACGTAGTCGCGCTTGGCGACGCCGGTGTAGAGCTGGCGCGGGCGGCCGATCTTCTGATGCGGATCCTCGATCATCTCGCTCCACTGGCTGATCCAGCCAACGGTGCGGGCGACCGCGAACAGCACGGTGAACATCGAGACCGGGAAGCCCATCGCCTTCAGCGTGATGCCCGAATAGAAGTCGACGTTCGGGTAGAGCTTGCGGTCGATGAAGTACTGGTCGCTGAGCGCGATCTTCTCGAGCTCCATTGCCACGTTCAGCATCGGATCGTTGCCATGGCCGGTCTCCTTGAGCACGGCGTGACACATCTTCTGCATGATCTTGGCGCGCGGATCGTAGTTCTTGTAGACGCGGTGCCCAAAGCCCATCAGGCGGACTTCGGAGTTCTTGTCCTTCACCTTGGCGATGAACTCGGGGATCTTGTCGACCGTGCCGATGTCGTAGAGCATGTTCAGCGCGGCTTCGTTGGCGCCGCCATGCGCGGGGCCCCAGAGGCAGGCGATGCCCGCCGCGATGCAGGCGAACGGGTTGGCGCCGGAGGAGCCGGCGATGCGCACCGTCGAGGTCGAGGCGTTCTGCTCGTGGTCGGCGTGCAGGATGAAGATCTTCTCGAGCGCATCGGCGAGCACGGGGCTCACCTTGTAGTCCTCGCAGGGCACCGCGAAGCACATGTTCAGGAAGTTCTCGGCAAAGCCCAGCGAGTTCTTCGGATAGATGAAGGGCTGGCCGACGGTGTACTTGTAGGCCATCGCCGCCAGCGTCGGGATCTTCGCGATCATGCGCATGGACGCGATCATGCGCTGCTTCGGATCGTTGATGTCGGTGCTGTCGTGATAGAACGCGGCGAGTGCGCCGACGGCCGCAACCATGATCGCCATCGGATGGGCATCGCGGCGGAAGCCCTGGAAGAAGCGGGCCATCTGCTCGTGCACCATCGTGTGATGCGTCACGCGGTGGTCGAAATCCCTCTTCTGCGCGGCGGTCGGCAGGTTCCCGTAGAGCAGGAGATAGCAGGTCTCCAGGAAGTCGCCGTGCTCGGCGAGCTGCTCGATCGGGTAGCCGCGGTATTCCAGCACGCCCGCGTCGCCGTCGATATAGGTGATCTTGGACTGGCAGCTCGCGGTCGAGGTGAAGCCCGGATCATAGGTGAACAGGCCGGACTGGCCGTAGAGCTTGCCGATATCGATGACATCGGGCCCGACGCTGCCGCTGAGGATCGGAAGCTCGTAATTCTTGTTTCCTACCGTCAGCGTGGCGGTCTTGTTGCTTGGTTTTGCGTCCATCGTAGTCCCCGATGTGTGGTGAAACGGGCCGAAGCCGGAGGCCCCCAGGGAGATCAGGGGCAGGCCGGATGTTCCAGAATGTACGGGGGAGATGGGTATATTATTGCTATGTGCGCTGCAAGATCGCCGCACGCATGGTCGACTTACGTCGTAGACTGATCTTTAAGCCGGCCCAGGCTTTCCTGGCGCCCAAGGACGTCCAAAACCTCAAATATACCAGGCGAGGTGGTCCGTCCGGTGAGCGCGGCCCTCAAGGGCTGGGCGACGGCGCCGAGCTTGAGACTATTTTCCTCGGCAAAGGCGCGCAGCGCGGCTTCGGTGGTGGTGCCGTTCCACGTCTCGACTTTCTCCAGCGCGGAATGAAGCTGGCCGATCAGCTTGCGGTTCTCTTGTGTCAGCAATGCTCGCGCCTTGGGATCGAGCTCCAGTGGCCGGTCGGCGAAGATGAAATGGGCGGCATCGATCAGCTCGATCAGCGTCTTGGCGCGCTCCTTCAAGGCCGGCATGGCCTTGAGAAGTTGTGCACGTGTCGTGTCGTTTAACTTGGCCTTGATCTCGTCGCGGCTCGGCACGACGTGGTCGAGCACGTGCTCGAACATCCTCACGAGCGATCCATCGTCGGTGTGGCGGATGTAGTGGCCGTTGAGATTTTCCAGCTTGGCGAAATCGAAGCGGGCGGCGGCGCGGCCGACGCTGGCGAGGTCGAACGCCGCGATCATCTCCTCGGTCGAGAAGATCTCCTGGTCGCCGTGGCTCCAGCCGAGCCGGACCAAGTAGTTGCGCAGCGCGGCCGGCAGGTACCCCATGGCGCGGTAGGCATCGACGCCGAGCGCGCCATGGCGCTTCGACAGTTTCGAGCCGTCCGGGCCGTGGATCAGCGGGATGTGGGACATGCTCGGCAGCGCCCAGCCCATCGCATCATAGATCTGCTTCTGGCGCGCGGCGTTGATCAGATGGTCGTCGCCCCGGATCACATGGGTGACGCCCATGTCGTGGTCGTCGACCACCACGGCGAGCATATAGGTTGGGTTGCCGTCGCCGCGCAGCAGGACGAGATCGTCGAGGTTCTCGTTCTGCCAGACCACGCGGCCCTGGACCTGGTCCTCGATCACGGTCTCGCCGGTCTGCGGCGCGCGCAGGCGGATGGTGGGCTTCACGTCGTTTGGGGCGGTCGCGGGATCGCGGTCGCGCCACATGCCGTCATAGAGGCGGGTGCGCCCCTCCGCGCGCGCCTTCTCGCGCATGGCGGCGAGCTCCTCGGCCGTGGCGTAGCAGCGATAGGCCTTGCCGGCGGCCAGCAGCTGCTCGGCGACCTCGCGGTGGCGGGCGGCGCGGGCGAACTGGTAGATGACCTCGCCGTCCCAGCCGAGCTCGAGCCACTTCAATCCGTCGAGGATGGCGCCGATCGCGGCCTCCGTTGAACGCTCCCGGTCGGTGTCCTCGATCCGGAGCAGCATCTTGCCACCGTGCTTCTTCGCGTAGAGCCAATTGAACAGCGCCGTGCGGGCGCCCCCGATATGGAGGAAGCCGGTCGGCGAGGGAGCGAAGCGGGTGACGACGGAATCGGACATTCTTGGCAGGGCCTATGCATTGGAGGCGGTGGTGTATAGCAGGAACGGGACATAACTAAAGCCCGACCGCGGACCTGGCGGGCCTCGCTTAAGCTCTTGGCGCGGCCACGCGAATTTGGCAGAAGGACCGCTGATTTCCCTACAGGATTTTGGTGATGACAGAACCGGTGGCAGCTGAGGTTGGGCGCGATTTCATTCGTGACATCATTCAGGCCGACCTCGATCAGGGCAAGTACAGGGAGATCGTGACCCGGTTCCCGCCGGAGCCGAACGGCTACCTGCATATCGGCCACGCCAAGTCGATCGCTCTCAACTTCGGCATCGCCCAGGAGTTTCCGGGCCGCTGCCATCTGCGCTTCGACGACACCAATCCGGTCAAGGAAGAGCAGGAATATATCGATTCCATTCAGGCCGACGTGCGCTGGCTCGGCTTCGACTGGGGCAAGAACCTGTTCTTCGCCTCGGACTATTTCGACCGCCTGTACGCATGGGCGGAACAGCTGATCCGCGACGGGCTCGCCTATGTCGACGACCAGACCCAGGAGGAGATCCGCCTCTCGCGCGGCACGCTGACCGAGCCCGGCAGGAACTCGCCGTTCCGCGACCGCAGCGTGGAGGAGAACCTCGACCTGTTCCGCCGCATGAAGGCCGGCGAGTTTCCAAACGGCGCGCGCGTGCTGCGGGCAAGGATCGACATGGCCGCCGGCAACATCAATTTGCGCGACCCCGTGCTGTACCGCATCCTGCATGCGCACCATCCGCGCACCGGCAACGCGTGGTGCATCTATCCGAGCTACGATTATGCGCACGGCCAGTCGGATGCGATCGAGGGCATCACGCATTCGATCTGCACGCTGGAGTTCGAGGACCACCGGCCGCTCTATGACTGGTTCATCGAGAAGCTGCCGGTGCCATCCAAGCCGCACCAGTACGAATTCGCGCGGCTGAACCTGACCTACACGCTGCTGTCCAAGCGCGTGCTGACCCAGCTCGTCCGCGACGGCCATGTCGCGGGCTGGGACGATCCGCGCATGCCGACCATGGCGGGCATGCGCCGCCGCGGCGTGCCGCCGGCCGCCCTTCGCGAGTTCGTCAAGCGCATCGGCGTCGCCAAGGCCAACAGCGTGGTCGATGTCGGCATGCTCGAATTCTGCATCCGTGAGGAGCTCAACCGCACGGCGCAGCGGCGCATGGCGGTGTTGAAGCCGCTGAAGGTCGTGATCGAGAACTATCCGGAAGGGCAGGTCGAGGAGCTCGAGGCGATCAACCATCCCGACGACGCTAGCGCCGGCACGCGCAAGATCGCGTTCGGCCGCGAGCTCTATATCGAGCAGGACGACTTCATGGAGAACCCGCCGAAGAAATTCTTCCGCCTGTCGCCAGGCAACGAGGTACGGCTGCGCTACGCCTATTTCGTCAAGTGCACCGGCGTGATCAAGAACGATAAGGGCGAGGTGGTGGAGCTGCGCTGCACGTTCGACCCCGCGACCAAGGGCGGCAACGCGCCCGACGGCCGCAAGGTCAAGGCGACCATGCACTGGCTGCCGGCGGCGACCTCGAAGCCGGCCGAAATCCGCATCTACAACCAGCTGTTCTCCAACCCGAGCCCGGACGCCTCGAACTTCGCGGCCGACCTCAATCCGAATTCGCTGGAGATCCTGTCCGATGCGCGCATCGAGGCATCGGTCGCGGAGAGCAATTCCACCGAGCCGATGCAGTTCGAGCGCCAGGGCTACTTCGTGCGCGACAAGGATTCGACGCCCGGCAAGCCGGTGTTCTCGCGCACCATCGGCCTGCGCGACACGTTCGCGAAGGAAGTCGCGAAAGGTTGATCCGCAATGAGCAACGAAGCCGATGCCATCGTTTCCGCCGTCATCGCGAAATGGTGCGCCGGATTCGCGACGCTCGACGCGGCTGCGCTGTCGTCGCTCTATGCAAGGAACGCGTTCTTCTTCGGCTCGAATCCAAGACTCTATCGGGGCAGGGACGGCGTCGCCGACTATTTCAACGGGCTGCCGCGATGGCGCAAGCCGAGCGCGTCCTTTTCCGAGGTCAACGCAGCGCAGGCCGGGCCTGACCTGATCAACATGGCCGCGACCATCTCGTTCGATCTCGCCGGCGAGCGGGACGATCTCGTCGTCAAGATGAGCTGGGTCCTCGTCCGCGAGGACGGCGACTGGAAGATCGTCAATCATCACGCTTCGTCGCAAGCGCCGCTGATTTAGCGATCGGGCTTTACCGACCGCTTTCCGTCATTCCGGGCTCGCGCCAGGTGGCGCGCCCCGGAATGACATCAAAATACGAACCGAAGCTCTCTCCGCGCGTTGAGGTGGTTCCAACCAAGGACCCCACCATGCAGAACATCACAGAGCATATGGAAGTCATCGGCGCTGATGGCGTGCATGTCGGCACCGTCGACCGTGTCGAAGGCAACCGCATCAAGCTGACCAGGAAGGACAGCGGCGAGGGCAGCCACAAGGGTCATCATCATTTCATCGACAAGGGACTCGTCGCCGACGTCGAGGGCAACAAGGTCCGTCTCTCGGCCAAGGCATCGGTGGCCGTGACCATGGAAGAGGAAAAGTAGGGCTCGTCCGAGCTCGTTCCTGATCTGTACCGCTATTCGCGCAGCCGCACGGTCCGGTAGCCTCTGCACCCGTCGCGTATCGTAAGGTGCAGGAAATGGCAGAGCCGGGCCGGCCAGTCCGTTCCCAGGGAGTCGCCGGGACGTGGCCGGTCGGCCGTGCCGCGCCGGCCGGTGGCTTCGCGCCGACCGGCTTCGACGTTTGGCCGGCAATCGTCGAAACGCTGCGCGAATGGGCGTGCGCCGAGGCCGGCCCCGGCCGGTTGTTGCCCTGGGTGCCCGTCGCTTTCGGCGGCGGGATCGCACTCTACTTTGCGGCCGACCACGAGCCGGTGCTGTGGGTCGTTGCCGCAACGGCGGTCGCGCTCATGCTGGGTGCGGTCCTGCTGCGGAGGAGCCGGCTGTTCGCGCCGGCGATCATGATCGCGGCGCTCGCGGCCGGCTTTGCCGTGGCGACCTGGAAGACGGCGCGCATCGCCCATGCGGTGCTGGCCAAGCCGCTCTATTCGGTGTCGCTGTCCGGCTTCGTGGAAGCGCGCGACATCCGCGAGCGCACCGATCGTTTCGTGCTGCGCGTCAGCGCGATGGAGGCGCAGCGCAGCGACATCAGGCTCGAGCGCGTGCGCCTTTCGGTGCGCAAGGGCACTGCGCCCGAGGTCGGCAGCTTCGTGCAGTTGAAGGCGCGGCTGATGCCGCCGATCTCGCCGGTGCGCCCCGGCAGCTACGATTTCTCCCGGGACATGTTCTTCCAGGGCATCGGCGCTTCCGGCTTCGTGATGGGCGCGATCACGGCTTCTGTGCCGCCCGATGCTGCGGGCCTGCGGCTGCGCTATGCTGCGTTCATGCAGGGGCTGCGCGATGCGATCGACGCGCGCATCCGTGCGACGCTCGAAGGCGACAATCGCGCGATCGCGACAGCGCTGCTCACCGGACGGCGCGATGCGATCGCCGCGCCCGTCAACGATGCGATGTTCATCTCGGGGCTCGGCCATGTGCTGTCGATCTCCGGCTATCACATGGCGGTCGTCGCCGGTGTCGTGTTCTTCGCGGTGCGCGCGCTGCTGGCCTTGATCCCGGGACTGGCGGCCGGCTTTGCCATCAAGAAATGGTCGGCGGCCGCGGCGCTGGTTGCGGCTGCATTCTACCTGCTGCTCTCGGGCGCGGAGGTCGCAACGCAACGATCGTTCTTCATGACGGCGGTTGTGCTGATCGCCGTCATGGTCGATCGCCGCGCCATCACGTTCCGGACGCTGGCAGTGGCCGCGCTGATCGTGCTCGCAGTCGCGCCCGAGGCGCTGGTTCATCCGAGTTTTCAGATGTCATTCTCCGCAACGCTCGGGCTGGTGGCGCTGGTGCAGATCGGCATGCCTAACCTGCTTGCATCGCCCGATCATTCCGCAACGGCGCGGATCGCGCTGTGGGGCGGCCGCGAGATCGCGATGCTGTTCCTGGCCTCGTTGATCGCGGGGCTAGCGACCACGCCCTATGCCGCCTTCCACTTCCACCGCGTGACGCCATACGGCGTGCTCGCCAATCTCGGCGCGATGCCGGTGGTCTCGGCGCTGGTGATGCCGGCCGGGCTGTTGGGGCTGCTCGCGGCGCCATTCGGGCTCGACGGCGCGTTCTGGTGGCTGATGGGGATCGGCATTGATTGGATGGTCGCGGTCTCGCGCTGGGTGGCGGCTCTGCCGGGCGCAGTCGGCCGCATTCCGGCGTTCGGGATCGCGCCGCTGATCGCGGCGAGCCTCGGGATCATCGTGATGGGTCTGTTGCGCACGCCCTTGCGCTGGTCCGGTGCCCTGGTGCTGCTGGCAGCGATCCTCTGGGGACTGTCGGTGCGGCAGCCCGATATCCTGATTGCCGGGGACGGCGCGAGCGTCGCGGTCCGCGGCGGGGATGGGCGCCTGCATGTGATCCGCGCGAGCAAGGATGGCTTCCTGCTGAGGGAGTGGCTGGCCGCCGATGCCGATCCGCGCGATGCCGGCAACGCCTCGTTGGCGAGCGGTGTGTCATGTGACGAGTCCGGCTGCGTGACGCCGCTCGCGGACGGACGGCTGGTCGCGCTTTCCCTGCGCATCGACGCGCTGATCGATGATTGCAGCCGCGCCGCGCTGGTGGTGACGGCGCGGCCTGCGCCGCCCGATTGCGCGGCGATGGTGGTCGATCGGCCGCGTCTCGCCAGTCAGGGCGCGCTGGCTCTGACGCAGCGCGGTGACGGCTTCTCGGTTCAGGCGGTGAGGGCCAGAGGCACGAGCCGCCCTTGGCTGCCGGCCGGCGCCGGCGAGGGCGATTTCAGCGGCGACCTTGCGCCGAGGGCCGCGGCGCCCCGCAACCGGGACGCAACGCCATCCGAGACCGACTTGCAGGCTGACGATTGAGGACAGGGGGATGGGATTCCGTTGGACGCAAACCATGCCATCTCGCCGGCCTCGGCCGGCGATGGCATTTCAATCCTGGCCCTCGACCGATGAGCCGGGGGCGACGACGTCAGCCGATCGGCAGGCGCGTGATCGTGGGCCGCGTGCCGGCGACGGTCTGCGGCTTGTGCTCACGCTCGCCAACCGGCTGGGTCACCGGCAATTGCAGCACGGTCGCGCGCTGGCCTTCGACCAGCTGTGTCACCAGCACGTATTTGCCGTCGGGGAATTCGATCGCGTCATGATGGCGATCGGGAATGTGCGGATCGACCTTGCCGAACTTGCCGACGCGGGAGTTGACGGTGCGCGTCCAGATCCAGCGGTTGTCGTAACGGACATTGTCGGCGAAAGCGAGCTCCGTTCCCGGCAGCAGGCAGACCGCGACGGACAGATCGGCTTCGGAGGCGAAGCCGCGGGTCGAAGTTCCGCGGAAGGTTGTCGTGACGATCGTCTCGCCGACTTCGGCGGGGCGAGTCGCGACGGCATGCAGGCTGTAGTCACACATCGGGTGCTCCTCATGCGAAGATAGCAACCCGCACCTCCTTTGGAGGCACAGGCCTCTATCAAGGTGAAAGTATACGACGCTCTGCTTGGTTGTAGGCAAATCTGCGGCTGGGCCTCGCAAGCCGCGATCACATTATCTTTCCTGGTTTCGATAGGAACAAAGCTCACTCCTGCGCATTCGACGGCGCATCTCGGCGCCCCGCGGGTGCCGACCGACTCGCTATTGCCAGCTCGATTGCTGAGGCTGCGCGATGCACCGCGCGCGTTGCGGATATGCTCGCTGACCGCCGCTTCATTGCGCACATGGCGGTGTCATTGTGTGGCAACGGCTTGCAGCGCTGATGCTGCGATCAGCGCTGCAACGATTGTCCATGAAGGATCTGGCGCATGGCGCCGGCTCGAACTTTCAGGCCGCGAAGCCATGTTGCTTCGAGCGGCGTGCCGAGGATGCAGCGCCGGAAGAGGGGCCGGATAATCTGAGCAGAACCGGAATGACCATCCAGCCGGAGCGGATACGATCCGCTCCAATCGGTGTCGGGCGGCCGCCGGACCGGTCAGTACTTCCGGTAAAGCCCGATCAGCTTGCCCTGGATCTTCACGCGGTTCGGCGGAAGGATGCGGACCTCATAGGCGGCATTGGCGGGCTCTAGCGCGATCGAGGCGCCGCGGCGGCGGAAGCGCTTGAGCGTGGCCTCCTCGTCGTCGATCAGCGCCACCACGATGTCGCCGGTATCGGCGCTCTCGTTGCGCTGGATCAGCGCCATGTCGCCGTCGAGGATGCCGGCCTCGACCATCGAATCGCCGCGCACTTCGAGCGCGTAGTGCTCGCCCGAGCCGAGCATGTCGGGCGGCACGCTGATGGTGTGGCTGCGGGTCTGCAACGCCTCGATCGGCGTGCCGGCCGCGATGCGGCCCATCACGGGCACCGCGACGGGACGTTCGCCCTCGTCCGCAGGCGGGCTGGAGGTTGCGCGCACCTTGCCGAGATTGCCCTCGATGACGCTCGGCGTGAAGCCGCGGCGATTGCCGGCGGCGGCCTGGAGCTCGGGCAGCTTGATCACCTCGATGGCACGGGCGCGGTTGGGCAGGCGGCGGATGAAGCCGCGCTCCTCGAGCGCAGTGATCAGGCGATGGATGCCCGACTTCGAGCGCAGATCGAGCGCATCCTTCATCTCGTCGAAGGACGGCGGCACGCCGCTTTCCTTCAGACGTTCGCTGATGAACCGCAGAAGCTCGTATTGTTTGCGTGTCAACATCTCGACCAAAGTCCCCCGGTTGATGTCGTTCGATTCCGAGACGATGAAATCAGCGATAAGCCGCTACATCCTCGAAACAAATCATGAACGGACACTATATGTTCGATATGTGTTCCGCAACTGCTTAATTTAGCGTGAACGCGACGAAGTTCGCGGACCGCGTGTGGCCGCGCGACTTAAAGGGGGAGCCGCAGCACCTCGCAAGGCGTGCCGGCCTCGGCCTTCGGCGCGAACGGTGCGCGTACGAGAAGTGCCTGTGCCGCAGCGAGATTCGCAAGCAGAGAGGAGTCCTGATGGCTGACGGGAAGGGCGACGAGCGTGCCGTCGCCGCCTGTCTCGAGGCGCGCACGCAGATAGTCCTCGCGCTGGTCGTTGGCGCCGAGATCGCGGCCCAGCACGGCGCGCTCGCGGTGATGATGAATCACCGAACGGCCCGACAGGGCGCGAATCAGCGGCACCATGAACAGGAAGGCACACACGTATGATGACACGGGATTGCCGGGCAGGCCGATCACGCGCATGGCGCCGAGCCGTCCGTGCATCATCGGCTTGCCGGGCCGGATCGCGATCTTCCAGAACGCCATCGCGATGCCTTCGCCCTCGAGCGCCTGCTGGACCAGATCGTGGTCGCCGACCGACGCACCTCCGGTCGTGATCAGGATGTCGGCGCCGCTGTCGCGGGCGCGGCGGATGCCGGCGGAAGTGGCCTCCAGCGTATCGGCGGCAACGCCGAGGTCGATGGTCTCGGCGCCCTCGCTGCGGGCGAGCGCGTGCAGGGCATAGCCATTGGAATAGACGATCTGGCCGCGGCCGGGCGTGGTGCCCGGCAACACCAGTTCGTCGCCGGTCGCGAGGATCGCGACCTTCGGACGGCGGCAGACGGCGAGCTGCGGGTAATTCATCGCAGCCGCGAGCGCGAGATCGCGCTCGGTGAGACGGGTACCCTTGCGCAGGAGCACGTCGCCTTCAGAGAAGTCGACGCCGGCGGGACGAATGTGCCGACCGGGAATCGCGGCTTCCCTGATCGTGATGCGCTTGCCCTCGGCAACCGTATCCTCCTGGATCACGACCGCATCGGCACCATCGGGAATGACGCCACCGGTGAAGATCCGAACGGCTTCGCCGGGGCCAATCCTTCCCGCGAACGGACGGCCCGCCGCGACCTCACCGATGACCGTCAGCCCTGAATCGATCGTTGCCGCGTCGGCCGCACGCACGGCATAACCGTCCATCGCCGACATGGCTTCCGGGGGCTGCGTGCGCCGCGCCGCGACGTCGCGCGCGAGCACGCGATGGTAGGCCTCATCGAGGGAGACCATCTCTTCAGCCAGCGGCTCGGCGCCGGCCAGCACCGCGGCAAGCGCGTCAGAAACCGGCATGAGGGCCACGGGCGGAAACTCCTGCAAATGGGTGGCGGGAGTTCTAGCCGAGTGCGGGCACGAGGCAAAGCAGCACGCAAGACGATTTATCCTGCGTGATTTCCGTCGTGGAGGCGGGAGCTCAAGTCCGACGGGGCATGATCCGGAAGGCGAGACAGACCGGCACGAGGGCGACGATGGCGAGCACGAGCGCCACGGCCAGCATCGGTCAACTCGCGGTCGGATCGTCCGGACCGACGTCCCAGGCGACGTCGGGAGCTTGGGGACCTTGATCCTTGTCGGGCAGCGGATCGGCCCGGGATTTCAGGTCGGCGGCCTTGCTGATCAGCTTGGCGGAAAGGTCAGAATCCGAGGTGGTTCTGGCGAATTCAAGCAGGAGAGAGGCTTGCTTGGTCAGATAGGTTTTGCCCAGCACGTCGATGAGTCCGATGTAGAAATCCCAACAGACTCAAGAGTCCGGAGGGCGGTATTCCGTTCCCGGAACTCCGTACAAAAATGCACGGAGTGCTTGGGTTCCTCTTCTTACGCAAATTTAGCTCCGGAAACCGGGCGGCGGACTCTCGCGGCGACCGGTTCGCCTCAGATGCCCAGTGCCTTCAATGCGTTCCCGACGTCGCCGGGTGACGTCACGTGCACGGCGTTCAGACCGCGTGCCCGCGCGCCCTCGATGTTCTCGGCGAGATCATCGAAGAATACGATGCGCTCCGCCGGCACGCCGATCGCCGCCACGACATGGTCGAAGGCCTCCGCATCCGGTTTGCGCAGGCCGATGCTGGACGACAGATACAGATCGCGGAAATGGCCGAGCACGCCGGCATATTCCTTCGAGAAATAGTCCACGTGCGGCCGATTGGTGTTGGAGAACGCATAGAGCGGCATCTGCCTTGCCGCACGCGGCAACAGCTCGGCGATGTCGGGCATCTCGCCGGCGAAGATCGCATTCCAGCCTTCCAGGAACTGCGCGTCCGAGATGCCGATTCCGAGCGAAGCACGCAGCGAGGCGAAATAATCCTCGTCGCTGATCTTGCCCATCTCGTGCAGCCGGTAGGCCTCGTCACGCACATAGCGCGCGACGATCGCCTCGGGCTCGCAGCCCGCATGTCCCGCCCAGCAGGCGATCGCCTTGGAGAAGTCGATGTCGAGCACCACGCGCCCGAGGTCGAACAGGAGCGCATCCGCGCTGCCGGGAGAGAGCGATGTCATTGCGTCCCTTTCACTTCGGTATCGGCAAGTCAGTAGCGATAGGGCTCATGGTCGAACAGCGGGAACGCGCTGAACACGCTCGGCGCGTTGGTGGCGGTCGCCGGATGCAGGCAGGACTTGTCGATCTCGGCGAATGAGGTGGCGCCCAGCAGGCCGAGGCAGCGCAGCACCTCGTCCTCCAGCAGCTCCAGCATCCGTGCGACGCCGGCTTCGCCTGCCGCCGCCAGTGCCCAGCATTGCAGCCGGCCGATGCCGACGAGATCCGCGCCCGCCGCGATCGCCTTGACGATATCGGTGCCGCGGCCGAAGCCGCCGTCGACCATGATCTTGGCGCGGCCCTTCACGGCCTCGACGATCTCCGGCAGCACATGCATGGCGCCGCGGCCGTGGTCGAGCTGGCGGCCGCCATGGTTGGAGACGTAGATCCATTCGACGCCGTGGTCGAGCGCGATCAGCGCGTCCTCTGCGGTGGCAATGCCCTTGAGGATCAGCGGTATTCTGAACCTGTCCTTGATCATCTTCACGGTCCGCCACTCCAGGCCCTTCTGGAAATCGCCTCCGGTGGCGCGCAGGCGGCTCTCGCGGACGTAGCGCTTGGCGATGTCACGTTCACGACGGCTGTAATGGGCGGTGTCGACGGTCAGGCAGAAGGCGGCATAGGCGTTCTTCTCGGCCCGGCTGACGACGTCGGCGACGAAGGCATCGTCGCCGCGGACATAGAGCTGATAGAGCCGCAACGCGTCGGGGGCGGCCTCGGCGGTCTTCTCCAGCCCTGGCTCGGACACCGAGCTCAGCATGTGTGCCGCCCCGAAAGTGCCGGCGGCGCGCGCCACGCTTGCCGCGCCATTCGGATCGAATATCTCGAGGGCACCTACCGGGGCGAGCACCACCGGAAGGCGCATCCTGCGGCCGAGCTGCTCGACGGAACCATCTACCTTGCGAACATCGCGCAGCACGCGCGGGCGGAAGGCGATCTCGTCCAGCGCCATGCGGTTGCGGCGCATCGTGGTCTCGGTCTCGGCCGCGCCGACGATGTAGTCCCAGGCATTCTGGTTGAGGTTGGCGCGCGCCTTCCGGATGAACTCGTGCAGATTCTGGAACGGCTCGTTGCTTGCGCCGAGTTCGACGTTCCGTTCCGACCGGATGCGGGGCGCTTCGTTCATTGTTGTCCTCCCGAGAATTTGAAGTCTTGTCGTCATCGCCTATCGCGTCCGGCCCTCCAAAACCATCCTAAAATCGCATAGCTGCGAGGCGTGTCGGCCCGGCCGGTTTCCGCTTTGCGCGAAACAGTTTCGGAACGTTGCCAAAAGTTTAGGCCAGGGCGAAGGGATTTTTCGGTATGCCCGCCGGCGTGGCATCCCGGCCTTGAAGAAACCGGAATGGTATTGTGAGAAATGGGCTGGATCGCCATTTGCATGGCGTGCCCCAGCCCCCAAGAGAACCGCCAAGCAAAAGGCTACCTCATCCATGCGGAAAACCCTGCTGTTCCCCCTTGGCGCGCTCACCGGAGCGTGTCTGACCCTTCTGGTAGCGAGCCCGCACGGCGGAGTATGGGCGGCGCGGGCGGCGGCGAGCGCGGATGATGCCTATTCCCAGCTCAATTTGTTCGGCGCGGTGTTCGAGCGGGTCAAGGCCAGCTATGTCGAGAAGCCGGACAACGCCAAGCTGATCGAGGGCGCGATCACCGGCATGGTGACCTCGCTCGACCCGCACTCGCGCTACATGAACGCCAAGGCGTGGACCGAGATGCAGGAGACGACCTCCGGCGAGTTCGGCGGCCTCGGCATCGAGGTCACGATGGAGGATGGCCTCGTCAAGGTGGTTTCGCCGATCGACGACACCCCGGCGTCGAAGGCCGGCCTCATGTCCGGCGACCTCATCAGCAAGATCGACGGCGAGGCCGTGCAGGGCATGACGCTCGAGCAGGCGGTCAACAAGATGAAGGGCCCTGTCGATACCAAGACCAAGCTCACCATCGTGCGCAAGGGCGCGGACGCGCCGCTCGACGTCGCGATCACGCGCGAGATCATCCATGTGCGCCCCGTGCGCTTCCACGTCGAGAACGGCGACATCGGCTATATCCGCGTCACCTCCTTCAACGAGCAGACCACCGACGGGCTGAAGAAGGCGATCGCCTCGATCTCCAAGCAGGTCCCGCAGGAGAAGCTCACCGGCTACGTGCTCGATCTGCGCAACAATCCGGGCGGCCTGCTCGATCAGGCCGTGTCGGTGTCGAGCGCCTTCCTGCAGCGCGGCGAGGTCGTCTCGACCCGCGGCCGCAATCCGGAAGAGACCCAGCGCTTCACCGCGCATGGCGGCGATCTCACCAAGGGCAAGCCGCTCGTTGTGCTGATCAACGGCGGCTCGGCCTCGGCCTCGGAGATCGTCTCCGGCGCGCTGCATGACCACAAGCGCGCGACGCTGATCGGCACGCGCTCGTTCGGCAAGGGCTCGGTGCAGACCATCATTCCGCTCGGCGCGGGCAATGGCGCGCTGGCGCTGACCACGGCGCGCTACTACACGCCGTCGGGCCGCTCGATCCAGGCCAAGGGCATCGCACCCGACATCGAGATCCTTCAGGATGTGCCGCCGGAGCTGAAAGGCCGGATGGACACCATGGCGGAATCCCAGATGCGCGGGCATCTGTCGGCCGCCGACGGCACCGAGCAGACCGGATCGCAATCCTATGTCCCGCCGAAGGAGGAGGACGACAAGGCCCTGCATGCGGCCTTCGACTTCCTCCATGGCGTAACCGCGAATGCGGTTGCGGCCAAGCCTGCGCCGAAGGCGGCGGTGCCGAACTAGGTCTTGCGACCTTCGGATATGATCGCCCGGGAGCGGATGACCGCTCCCGGGCGAATTCGTTTGGGGACCTGTCTCAACTCGGATTCATGAGGGCAAAGGTCGCCTCGTAGCGGCCGTCGCGCTCGGCCCAGCGGCGGGCGCGGTCGCGCTCGACCAGCACCTCGTCGCGGGGATGAACCCGCAACTCCAGCAACTGCATGACCTCGGTGGCATAGGCAGGAAGCGGCATGGCGCGCGCGTCGCTCGCCTGCTGCGCGCCGGTGAGTTCGGTCTGCACATAGGGTGGCGCAAGCTCCAGCACCTCGATCGGGATCTTGCGCAACTGGTGCCGCAGCGACTGCAGCCAGGAATGCAGGAACGCCTTGCTGGCGCAGTAGGTCGGGAAGTCGGCGCGCGGCACGAAAGCGAGGTTCGAGCTGGTCGCGATGATGGTTGCGCTCGGTTGCGATTTGAGAATCGGCAGGAACGCGGCCGTCGCCCGCAGAACGCCGAGAATGTTGGTCTCGACGATAGCTTCCGCGTCGGCTGTGCCCCAATTTTCCGCAGTCATGTCCTCCGCCCGCGAGATGCCGGCGTTGGCGATCAGCACGTTTAGTTCGGGGAAGCGTTCGCGCATCTCAGCCGAGAGGCGTGGCAGGCTTGCGGGATCTTCGAGATCGAGTGGAAGACCGATCACGTCGGGACGTTCAGCGGTGATCTGATCGAGCAGGGTCTGCCGTCGTCCGGTGACGATGACGCGATTGCCGCGGTCGTGGAAAGCCTCGGCCAGGGCGCGGCCGATGCCGCTGGTTCCGCCGGTGACGAGGATTGTGTTGCCAGTCATCTTCATAGTTGCCTCTCAATGGAGTTGAGGGCCACGGCAAGCCTGAAAATCCCGGCGGCGACAGCCGCCAAGACAGCCAACATCCAGGCGCGGGCGAGCCGTGCCGGACGTCTTGAAGGGATGAGCTGTCGCAACCGCGCGAGTGAAGGCATAACCGTGGCGTCTCGTGAATCGAGATCTCCCAGCCGGGATCCTCTCGACAAAGGACGCGTTGGATGACGGTAACGCCTACGGCAGCGGCGTCTCACGCGGCTGCGCATGTGGAAATAATTGGGGCGCCGGCCATCGTCAAGTCTTGGAGGCTCGGCCTCCGAGAAGGACCTAGCCGGCCTCGCGTCGGCGGCTCTCGCTGCCTTTGCGCTGGGCGAGCCGGCTGCGATGCAGCGCGAACAGCTCCAGCATCTTGTCGGCGGGCTTTGCGGCGCTGAACAGATAGCCCTGCATCTCGGAGCAGCCGAGCGTGCGAAGCAGGCGCTGCTGCTCCTCGGTCTCGACGCCCTCGGCCGTGGTGGTCATGTGGCGGGAGGCTGCCAGGTTGACGACGGCCTGAACGATGCTGGCGGAGCCGTCGGGACGGGCGATGTCGTCGACGAAACAGCGGTCGATCTTGATCTTGTCGAACGGGAAGCGGTGCAGATAGCTCAGCGACGAATAGCCGGTGCCGAAATCGTCGAGCGCGATGCGCACGCCGATGGCACGGAGCTGGTGCAGGATCGCGAGCGCGGCATCGTCGTCGCGGATCAGCACCGCTTCGGTGATCTCGAGCTCGAGCCGGCTCGCCGGCAGGTTCGACGCGGCGAGCGCCGCCATGATCTTCAGCGCCAGCGTGCCGCTCTTGAACTGGATCGGGGAGACGTTGACGGCGAGGCGGATGTCGTCGGGCCAGGCGGCCGCGTCCCGGCAGGCGGTCGCCAGCACCCATTCGCCAATCTCGTTGATCAGGCCGGTGTCTTCGGCGATCGGGATGAACTCGGCCGGCGAGACCATGCCGCGCTCCGGATGGCGCCAGCGCACCAGTGCCTCGCAGCCGGTGATGCGGTCGTCCTTCAGGCCGAGGCAGGGCTGGTAATAGACCTCGAGCCCGCCTTCGAGACCCCCTTGGGCAATGGCATGGCGCAGGTCGCTCTCGAGCTGGCGGCGCTCGCGGACCTTGGCGTCCATTTCCGGCTCGAAGAAGCGGTAGGTGCGGCGTCCGGCAGACTTGGCCGCGTACATCGCCATGTCCGCGTTCTTGAGGATCTGGTCCAGCACCGTGCCGTGTTCCGGCACGAGCGCAATGCCGATGCTGGCATCGGTGGCGAGATGATGGCCCATGCAGTCGAACGGCGTACGGATGGCTTCGAAGACCCGCGCGACGAGCTCGTTGACCTGGTCCAGCGACGTCACCGCGCTCTGTACGATGGCGAATTCGTCGCCGCCGAGGCGCGCCACGAAGTCCGCCGGGCCCGCACAGCGGCGGAGGTTCGCCGCTACCGATTTCAACAGCTCGTCGCCGACGAGATGGCCGAGCGCGTCGTTGACGCCCTTGAACTCGTCGATGTCGATGTAGTGCACTGCGATCTGTTCGTCGTCGCCGACCGCGGCCAGCTCTTCGCGCAGACGCTCGTGGAACATGGTGCGGTTGGGTAGGTCCGTCAGGGCATCGTAATGGGCGAGATGGATGATGCGCTCCTCGATGCGACGGCGCTCCGTGATGTCTTCATGGGTCGCGACCCAGCCGCCATCCGCGAGCGGTTCGTTGAGGATGTGGATCGAGCGGCCATCGGAGGTATCGACCACCATGGAATTGCGCACATGGACGTCCTTCAGCACGAGCGCGACGTAGGCATCGACGTCGCCAGTGAACGAGCCGGTTGCCTTGCGATGGGCGATGATGTCGTGGAAGCTGGAGCCGGGCTTCACGATCTCGGCCGAGAGTCCGTACATCTCGATGTAACGCTGGTTGCAGATCACGAGCCGCCGCTCGGCGTCGAACAGCAAGAGGCCTTGCGACATGTTGTTGACGGCGCGGTCGAGCCGCTGCTTTTCCAGCGTCAGCCGTTCGCGCGAAAGGCGGTGCTGCTCCAGCAGCTTGCGGACGATCGCGATCAGCACGCCCGCGATGGCGAGCGCGGAAGAGGCGGCGACCGATAGCAGGATGCCGATCTGCTCGCGCCAGTCCGTCAGAGCCGCCGCGCGTGTCATGGTGGCCATCATCAGGATCGGGAAGTGGGGCAGGGCACGCGAGGAGATCAGCCGGTCCTCGCCGTCGACGGGGCTCGCGAAACGGCCGGCGAAGCGATCGAGGCCGAAAACCCTCTGATGCGCGAACGATCCGGTCTTGAAGTTCCGGCCCATCAACGCGTTGGAATGGGGATAGCGCGCGAGCAGCGTACCGTCGCGATGCAGCATGGAGATGGTCGCGCCTTCACCAAGCGCGACCGAGGCGAAGAATTTCTCGAAGCTGGTCGGCTCGATGCCGCGCCCGACGACACCCAGGAATTCGCCGTTCGGCCCCAGGATCCTGCGCACGATCAGGATCGTCCAGGCGCCGGAGATGCGGCTGTGCAGCGGCTCGATCAGCACATCGGGCGAATAGGGATCGTATTTGAAGGTGCGGAAGTAGGCGCGATCGGCGACGTTTACTTTCGGAGCCGGCCATGCCGCCGACGAATTGATCAGATTGCCTTCGGCGTCGATGATGTTGACGCCGCCGATATAGGGTAAGGCCTCGATCTTCGAGCGCAACATCCGGTGGACGTCTTCGCCCGAGAGGTGCTTGCGATAGTCCTCCACGGTCGCGATTCCCGTCGCGCGGACGTGGTCGACGAAGTCCTTCTGGATGACCGCGAAATCCTGCAATTGCTGATCGAAATGGTGGGCGAGCAGTAGCGCGGTATTTTCCAGCTCGCGGGCGGAGTTGCGCAGCGCCCGCTCGCGGAAATTCTGCGCCATAAGGACCGAACCGATGGCGATGGCAGCGATCAGCAGCGTTCCGCCCACCACCAGCCAGCGGATCGGCCCGCTGCGCACGACGACTTGGTCAAAGAGACGACTGCCGAATTTCATCTTCATGCTGGATCATTGCCGCGCACACGTCAGGATCAATTCATGACCCGGAGAACACCCGTTGGTTTACGGGGGCGGTGTGGAGGTAAAGTTAGGAAGCGCGGTTAACGAAGCGTGAATGGTCGCATGCAAAGGCAATCGATGCGCGCGGCGGGAGAGGTGGGTCGTTACGGCAAGCGCGCTTCAGGCGCGATAATGGCCGGACTTGCCGCCGAGCTTCTCGACCAGATGGATGGCTTCGATGCGCACGCCGCGCTCGACCGCCTTGATCATGTCGTAGATGGTGAGGCAGGCGACCGAGACGGCCGTGAGGGCCTCCATCTCGACGCCGGTCGGGCCCGTCACCTTCACGCTGGCGCGAACGAGGCAGCCCGGCAGTTTCGCGTCGGGCTCGATCTCGACCGTCACCTTCGACAGCGCGAGCGGATGGCAGAGCGGGATCAGCTCGGAGGTGCGCTTGGCGGCCATGATGCCGGCGATGCGCGCGGTGCCGAGCACGTCGCCCTTCCTGGCGTTGCCGGACACGATCAGGTCGAGCGTTGCCTTGGTCATGACGACGCGGCCTTCCGCGACCGCAAGCCGCTCGGTCGCGGGCTTGTCCGAGACGTCGACCATCCGCGCCTCGCCGGAGGCGCCGATATGGGTGAGGGCGGGGCCGGCGTTTGATTTGGCCGTCTTCGTCCTGGCTGGCTTCGGATTGGCTGGCTTGCGCGCCATGTCAGCGCGTGCCCGTCGCGCGCGCCGTCGTCTTGCGTGCGAGCAGCGCGCGCGTCGCCGCAGTGACGTCGGCCTGCCGCATCAGGCTCTCGCCGACCAGGAATGTCGACATGCCGACGCGCTCGAGCCGGGCGAGATCGTCGGGCGTAAAGATGCCGCTCTCGCCGACCATCAGCCGATCCCCAGGGATCAGCGGCGCCAAGGCCTCGCTGGTCGCAAGCGTGGTCTCGAAGGTGCGCAGGTTGCGGTTGTTGACGCCGATCATCTGCGACCGCAGCTTCAGCGCGCGGTCGAGCTCGGCGCGGTCATGTATCTCGATCAGCACGTCCATGCCATGGGCGATGGCAGCGTCTTCGATATCGCTCGCGGTGGCATCATCGAGCGCCGCCATGATGATCAGGATGCAGTCGGCGCCGTGCGCGCGCGCCTCGACCACCTGATAGGTGTCGAACATGAAGTCCTTGCGCAGCACAGGCAGCGAAGTCGCCGCCCGCGCCGCGACCATGAAGTCGAGATGGCCCTGGAATGAGGGCGTGTCGGTCAGCACCGACAGACATGCCGCGCCGCCCGCCTCATAGGCTCTTGCGAGTGCCGGCGGGTCGAAATCGGCGCGAATGAGACCCTTCGACGGCGAGGCCTTCTTGACCTCCGCGATCAGTGCATAGTCGCCATTGGCAAGCTTGCTCTTGATCGCGCGCAGGAAACCGCGCGGCGCGGAAGCCGCCTTGGCTTGCGCCTCGACGGCGGAGAGCGGACGCATCCGCTTCGCCGCCGCGATCTCCTCGCGCTTATAGGTCTCGATCTTGGTCAGGACGTCGGACATGCGCAATTCAGCTGTTGGAGACTGAGACCAGGTGCTTCAGCTTGGCGTTGGCCGCGCCGCTGTCGATTGAGCGGATGCCGATCGCAACGCCCTCCTTGAGGTCCTTGGCGCGGCCGGCCACGACCAGCGCGGCGGCGGCGTTGATCAGCGCCACATCGCGGTAGGGACTCGGCTTGCCGTCGAGCACGCTTTGCAGCGCGATCGCATTGGCATCGGCGTCACCGCCCCTGAGCGCGCCAGCCTCGCAACGCGACAGTCCGGCCTCCTCAGGCGTCACCTCGAAATTCCGGATCTCGCCCTTGTGGAGCGCGGAGACGAAGGTCGGACCGGTGAGGGTGATCTCGTCGAGCCCATCGGAGCCGTGCACGACCCAGGCGGATTCCGAGCCGAGGTTCTTCAGCACCTGCGCCAGCGGTTGCACCCATTGCCTCGAGAACACGCCGACCATCTGCCGCTTCACGCCGGCCGGGTTGGACAGGGGGCCAAGCAGGTTGAAGATCGTGCGCGTGGCAAGCTCGACCCGGGTCGGGCCGACGTTCTTCATGGCGGGATGGTGGGCGGGGGCGAACATGAAGCCGATTCCGCATTCGCGCACGCAGCGCCCGACCTGCTCCGGCTTCAGATCGATCTTCACCCCGAGCGATGCCAGCACGTCGGCCGCGCCCGAGCGCGACGACAGCGCGCGGTTGCCATGCTTGGCGACTGGCACACCGGCGCCAGAGACGATGAAGGAGGCGCAGGTCGAGACGTTGACCGAGCCGGAGCCGTCGCCGCCGGTGCCGACGATGTCGACGGCGTCAGGCGGCGCCGTCACGGTCAGCATCTTGGAGCGCATCGCCGAAACCGCGCCAGTGATCTCGTCCACGGTCTCGCCGCGCACGCGCAGCGCCATCAGGAGGCCGCCCATCTGCGAGGGCGTGGCTTCGCCCGACATCATGGCGTCGAAGGCGGAAGCGGCTTCGTCACGCGACAGGCTGGCGCCGGTCGCCACTTTTCCAATGATCGATTTCAGGTCGTCCATCGCGTGCTTTCAACTCACTGGTTCGCGCCGGTCACCTGCGCGAAGGCGGCCTGATTAATGGTGGTCCCGATGTCGGTTTCAAGCTTGTTGACGTAGGAGGCGACCTGCTCCTCGGTCTGGGCCCGGACGAGGCTTTCCTTCAGCTTCTTGACCGCGTCGGAGGCCATGTCGACCGCGGGATCGATGATATCGGTGACGCGGAAGACGATCACTTCGCTGCCGCCGCTCACGGCCGTTTGTCCGACGCCGTCCTTGGCGGTGCGGAAGGCGGCCGACACGACGGCGGCGGGCACGCCGGCGGGCGAGTCGTCGCGCTTGAAGCCCGCCGCGGTCTCGACCTTGGCGCTGATCGCAGCGGCCTCGTCAGCGAGCTTGCCGCCTGCTTCGAGCTTCTGCACCATCTCCGTCGCCTTGGCCTTCAGCTTGGCCGCGATCTGGTCCTGGCGCCAGCGCGCCTCGACCTGGTCGCGGACCTCGTCGAGATTGCGGTCGCGCGAGGGCGTGATGGCAAGCACGTCGTACCAGACATAGCCGCCCTTGAACGAGATTGCGTCGTTGTCGACGCCGACGTCGGTGTTGAAAGCCTGCGATACCACGTCGAGGCCCTGCGGAATGTTGGCGACCGGCTGGCCGTTCGGGGCGCGGCCGGAACGGTCGACGGCGTCGATGGTCACGGCGGTGAGGCCGAGCTTCTGCGCCGCGTCGATCACGCTGGCGCCGCCGCCGCGCTCGTCCTCCATCTTGTCGCGGAGGTCGGCCACCTTGACGCGCGCGCGCTCGGTGGCGATCTCGCGCTTGATGTCGCCGGCCAGGCTGGCGTAGTCCGCCTCTTTGCCCGGCTCGATCTTGTCGACCCTGACGATCGATGTGCCGAGAGCGCCCTGGATCGGCTGGCTGATCTCACCGACGGGAAGAGCGAAGGCGGCGGCGCCGACCGCGGGATCGAGCGAAGACTTGGTCACGAGGCCAAGATCGACGTCGGAGGCACTCAGTCCGCGCTCCTTGCCGAGATCCTCGAATGACAGCCCGCCGGCGAGCCGTTCGCGCGCGGCCTGCGCCTCCGCGGCATTCGGGAACACGATCTGGTGGATCTGGCGCTTCTCCGGGGTGTCGAGCCGGTCCTTGCGCTGCTCGAACACCTTCCTGGCGTCCTCGTCTGAGACCTCGGTCCATTTGCCGATCTCTTCCGGCGAGACCACGACGAATGCGATCTTGCGATATTCAGGCGCGCGGAACTGGACCTTGTGATCCTCGAAATAGGTGGCGAGGGCTTCGGGAGAGGGCGGATCGATCTGGCCGGCTTGGGCTGCGTCGAGCCTGATGAATTCGATGGTGCGCTGCTCGTTCTGGAAGCGCGTCAGCACGTCGATCATCGCCTTCGACGGCTCCACGCCGGCGCCGATCGTGCCGGTGATCTGGCGGCGCAGCGACACCTTGCGCTGCTCGGCAACGTATCGCTGCTCGGTGTAGCCGAAATTGCGGATCATGGCCTGGAAGCGGTTCGCATCGAAATTGCCGCCGACGCCCTTGAAGTTGGGATCGTTCATGATGAGCTGGCGGATCTGGTCGTCGGACTGGCCGAGCCCGAGCCGGCGCGCCTCTTCGTCCAGCGCTGCTTCCGCAATCGTCTGCTGGAGCACCTGGCGGTCGAGGCCGAAGGCGCGCGCCTGGTCGGGCGTCAGCGGGCGGCCGAACTGGCGGCTGATCTGTTGCAGGCGGTCGGTATAGATCTGGCGGAACTCGTTGAGCGAAATCTCGGTGCTGCCGACCTTGGCCACCGTGGATTGCCCGAAGCCGCGGAAGATGTCGGCGATGCCCCAAATGCCGAAACTGATGATCAACACGCCCATCACCACGGCCATAATGGTTTTGCCGAGCCAGTTTGATGAGGCCTTGCGCATTCCTCGAAGCATTTGGTCCAACTTGTTTGGTCAGGAGGGGAACGGAGCGCGTCTTAATGCAGATTCCGCAAAAGCGCGTCACCAAATTGATAGATCATCATAAAGTGGCGGCTTTCCCCCCGCAACCTCGCCTCGCGTGGCCCTTCGAAGCTGCGGTTGAAAGCCCCAAAGCGTTTTCCAGCGAAGTGGACCCCGGTTCGCGTCACGAAAACGCGTCAAAACAAGAATCTGGAACTGCCGCGACGGCTCTGCTAGCGCATCCACACACCTCATTTTGCTGGACCTCGACATGACCGACGCCATCCGACCGCTGATTGCGGGCAACTGGAAAATGAATGGGCTGAAGGCCCAGGCTGCCGAATTCGACGCCATGCTCAACGGTGCGGCAGACGTGGCCGGCAAAGCCGACCTGCTGGTTTGCCCGCCAGCGACCCTGGTCGCCGCCTTCGCCGACAAGGCGCGGGGCAAGAAGGTCGCGGTGGGAGCCCAGGACTGCCATCCCAAGGCCTCCGGCGCCCATACCGGCGATGTCGCCGCCGAAATGCTGGTGGATGCGGGCGCAACCGCCATCATCGTCGGCCATTCCGAGCGCCGCGCTGATCACGGCGAGGGCGATGCTCTGGTTCGGCACAAGGCCGAGGCCGCCTGGCGCGCCGGGGCGACGGCGATCGTCTGCATCGGCGAGACGCAGGGCCAGCGCGATGGCGGCCAAACCCTGGACGTCCTGCGCGGCCAGCTCGACGGTTCGCTGCCAGACGGTTCCACCGCAGCCAAGCTGGTCGTGGCCTACGAGCCGGTCTGGGCGATCGGCACCGGGCTGACGCCGACAGCCAAGGATGTCGAGCAAATTCATGGCTTTATCCGGGAACTCCTGACCTCCCGGTTCAAAGCCGAGGGTGCCAGAATGCGCATCCTCTATGGCGGATCGGTCAAGCCCTCGAATGCGGCCGAACTGATGGCGGTGAAAAACGTCAACGGCGCGCTGGTTGGTGGCGCCAGCCTGAAAGCGGCCGATTTCCTTGCGATCGCCAAAGGCTGTCCTAACTAAGCGCTGCCCGGCTCGTTCAAACCGTTGGGTTCGGATCCGATCGGGGGTGGCAATACCCCTCCCGATCGTGTAACACCGCGCAACTTCAGGAAAACCGCGAAGCGCGATCGGCCGCCGTCAGGCGCCGTCCGCTTGTGACGGAAGGATATCATGCAGACCGTTGTCATCGTCATCCACCTCATGATCGTCGCCGTCATGATCGGCACCGTCCTGCTCCAGAAGTCGGAAGGCGGCGGGCTCGGCATGGGCGGGGGCGCCGGCTTCATGTCGAGCCGCGGCACTGCGAACCTTCTGACGCGGACCACCGCGATCCTGGCCGTCGGCTTCTTCCTCACCAGCCTGTTCCTGTCCTGGTACGCCGGCTACGACCGCAAGCCGTCGTCGATCATCGGCCAGCCGTCGCAGACCCAGCCGGCCGGCGGGTCGCCGATCGCGCCGCCGACCTCGGGCGGCATCCTGGATTCGCTGAAGAAGGCGGACGAGCAGCAGCAGGCGCCGGCTCCGAGCGGCCCACAGGTACCGCGCTCGCAATAAAGCAGGGGGGCCATGCAGGGCGGCTGCTACCGTCCTGCGTCAACAATCCCCATCAAGGCACTGTCACCACTCTTAGTTCTGGCTCACCCACAGGCCCGCAAAATCTTTCGGGGCGGAATACGAATCGCTTTGGCGAATCGAATTCGAGGGATTAGAGGTTAAGTCCCATGGCGCGGTACATATTCATCACCGGCGGCGTGGTTTCTTCGCTCGGCAAGGGACTGGCCTCAGCGGCACTCGGTGCCCTGTTGCAGGCCCGGGGCTACAAGGTCCGCCTCCGCAAGCTCGATCCCTATCTCAACCTCGATCCCGGAACGATGTCGCCGTATCAGCACGGCGAAGTGTTCGTGACCGATGACGGCGCGGAGACCGATCTCGATCTCGGTCACTACGAGCGCTTCACCGGCAGGCCTGCGACCAAGGCCGACAACATCACCACCGGGCGCATCTACCAGGACATCATCTCCAAGGAGCGCCGCGGCGATTATCTCGGCGCGACCATCCAGGTGGTTCCGCACGTCACCAACGCGATCAAGGAATTCGTCCTCGACGGCAACGACGATTACGACTTCGTGCTGGTCGAGATCGGCGGCACCGTCGGCGACATCGAGGGGCTGCCGTTCTTCGAGGCGATCCGCCAGCTCAAGAACGAGCTGCCGCGCGATCATGCCGTCTACATCCATCTGACGCTGCTGCCCTACATTCCGAGCGCCGGCGAGCTCAAGACCAAGCCGACGCAGCATTCGGTGAAGGAGCTGCGCTCGATCGGCATCCAGCCGGACATCCTGCTCTGCCGCACCGACCGCGAGATCCCGAAGGAAGAGCGGCGCAAGCTCGGGCTGTTCTGCAACGTGCGCGAAAGCGCCGTGATCGAGGCGCGCGACGTCGACAACATCTACGCGGTCCCCGAGGCCTATCACAATGCGGGCCTCGACGACGAAGTGCTCGCCGCCTTCGGCATCGCCTCGCGGATTCCGCCGGAGCTGCGCAGCTGGCAGGAGATCAACGAGCGCATCCGCAACCCCGAGGGCAACGTCACCATCGCCATCGTCGGCAAGTACACCGGCATGAAGGATGCGTACAAGTCGCTGATCGAGGCGCTCTCGCATGGCGGCATCGCCAACAAGGTGAGGGTCAATCTCGACTGGATCGAGAGCGAGATCTTCGAGAAGGAAGATCCGGCGCCGTTCCTCGAGCACGTCAACGGCATCCTGGTGCCCGGCGGTTTCGGCCAGCGCGGTGCCGAAGGCAAGATCAGGGCGGCGCAGTTCGCGCGCGAGCGCGACGTGCCGTATTTCGGCATCTGCTTCGGCATGCAGATGGCGGTGATCGAGGCGGCGCGAAATCTCGTCGGCATCGAGGATGCCAACTCCACCGAGTTCGGCCCGACCAAGGAGCCGCTGGTCGGCCTGATGACGGAGTGGCTGCGCGGCAACGAGCTCGAGAAGCGTTCGCAGGCCGGCGACCTCGGCGGCACGATGCGGCTCGGGGCGTATCCCGCCGCGCTCAATCGCGGCAGCCGCGTGTCGCAGGTCTACGGCGGCGCCACCGAGATTTCCGAGCGCCACCGTCACCGCTACGAGGTCAACACCGCCTACAAGGACCGCCTCGAGCAGCATGGCTTGAAGTTCTCGGGGCTCTCGCCCGACGGCGTGCTGCCCGAGATCGTCGAGTACGAGGACCATCCCTGGTTCATCGGCGTCCAGTTCCACCCCGAGCTGAAGTCGCGGCCGTTCGAGCCGCATCCGCTGTTCGCCTCGTTCATTGCGGCGGCGGCGAAGCAGAGCCGGCTGGTCTGACGGCTCAGCGCGCGGCGGAGGAGTCGCGCGCGTGATACATCGGCTCCAACGCGGCCCGCGCTGATGGTTTGGGCGCAAGCGATCCCGTGATCAGCTTCATCTGTGGTCGCCGCGTCAGCCTGTAGACGGCGGCGGGCGGCACGTTCAGCAAGGCGCGATCCACGAGCTTTGCACGCAGGCCCAGCCGGTCGAGCACGGGCCGCGGCACCGGGCAGCTCATGCCATAGGTAAACTGGTAGAAGGCGCCACCTGGACGGACATAGCTGAACGCGCCGCTGAGGATCGAGATGACCTTGCGCCTCGACATGTTGAGCAGCGGCAGCCCGCTCACCACCGCGCCGACGGGGGCGCCGTCATAGAGCCGCTCGGTCGCAAGCCGGCCTGCATCCATCCACAGCACGCGCGCGCCGGGAAAGCGCAGTTGCAGGAGCTTCATGAAGTCGGAGCCGTATTCGATCAGCGTGAGATCCTGCGGCCGGACGCCGCGTTTGAGCAGCTTGTAGGTGAACGCGCCGGTGCCGGGCCCGAGCTCGAGGATCGGACCCGTCGTCGCGCTGATCTCGCGCGTGATGAGATCGGCCAGCGCCGCACCCGATGGTGCGACCGCACCGACCCGACGCGGGGACGACATCCAGGACAGGAAGAAGGAAAGGAAATCGTTGGGCATGCGCACTCCGGCATCTTGGTTTGCACCTCCCGAGATCAGAGGTGAGACGGATGCAGTGTTGCGGAGGCGCATTGCGACAGCATTGCGCTGTCGGACGCGGATGCAGATTGAGTCAATCCTGTCGGACCGGCGGCAGCGTGATCCGGAAACAGCCGCCGCCCTCCGGCCCGTCCACCACCGAAACGTGGCCGCCATGCAGCTGCACGATCTCGCGCACCATGTTGAGGCCGAGGCCGGCGCCGCGATCGAGCGGCGCCAGCCGGTAGAACGGCTCGAAGATCTGTTCGCGCTGATCGGCGGGAATTCCGGCGCCTTCATCCGTGACCTCGATATTTGCAGGCCTGACGACGCGTATCCCGATCGTGCCGCGGCGAGGGCCGTGCTGGATCGCATTCTGCACGAGATTGGTGAGGGCACGCTCCAGCGCCGCCGCATCGCCGATCGTCTCGACCGGTGTCGACGGCGCATCGAGCGCCAGCTCGTAGCCGGCGGCGATCGCCAGCGGCGCGAGGTCGGCGGCGACGCTTTGCGCAACGGCGGCGAGATCGACGCTCGTGAAGGGATGGTCGCAACGGTCGAGCCGTTGCATGTCGAGCAGCTGGTCGGCAAGCGTCGCGAGCCGTGCGGCATCCTCCAGCAGGCGGGTCTTGTCCGGCCCGGGGGCAAGTGACTCCAGGCGTGTGTTCAGGATTGCGATCGGCGTGCGCAGCTCATGTGCGGCGTCCGCGACGAAGCGCTTGTGGCGGGCATAGCCCTGGTCGAGCCGCGCCAGCGCGTCGTTGATCGCGGTCACGAGCGGCACGACCTCCAGCGGAATCCGTTCTATCGGGAGCCGCGCGCCGCGCTGATGGATATCGATGCGCCGCGCCTCGTCCGCCGCGGAATCCAGCCCCCTGAAAGCGCGCCGCACGATCATTGGCGTCGCGATGAAGGTCGCCGTTCCCATCAGGAGCAGGCCGGGCAGGGTGATGCCGAGGAACGCAAGGGATGTCGTGAACAGTGCCTTGGCGCCGGTCAGGCGTCCTTGTGTCGCCGTGATGACCTGCACGTTGCCCGCATCGGTGTCGACCCGCTTCATCCGCGCCGCCGGCTTGCGCGGATCGTCCCCGAACAGCTGCCAGCCGAGCCGCGCCTGGCTGACCTGGTCAAGGCCACCGCCGATCGCGGCGAATTCGGCCGGCACGGTGCCTTCGCTGAGCGAACGAGCCTGCCGGTCGCGCACCAGGAACCAGAGGTCCGGCGTCTCACTCCGCAGCTGTTTCAGCTCGGCCGTCGGCCGCAAGGCCAATGCGCCTTGCGCGTCGCGCGTGAGCGCGCGCTGGACGACATCGATCACGCGGTCCTCGTCCCTCTCGGCCAGCATGAAGCCGGAGGCGCAAAGCCCGGCGAGCACGATCGCAACCAGCGCGACCAGGATCGCGGCCTGAAGCGAGAGCAGGCGCCAGCTCAGCCGCGAGCGCAAGCAATAGGGATCGTGGTGCTTGCTCATGGCAACTTCTTGAGGAGATAGCCAACGCCGCGAATGCCGTGGATCTCGATCCCCGCATCGGCTTCCGCGAGCTTTCGTCGGAGCCTCGAGACATGCGTGTCGAGCGCGTTCGACTGGATCTCGTCGTCGAAATTGTAGACCGCCTCTTCCAGCGCCGAGCGCAGCACGGTTCGGCCCATGCGACGAACCAAGGCTTCAAGCACCAGGAGCTCGCGGCGCGGCAGCTCGAACGGCTGGCCGTCGATGCTGGCCTCGCGATGGCCGACATCGAAGGCGAGGCGGCCGGCGCGGATGATTTCGGGGGAGAGGCCGGCCGGGCGCCGCAGCACGGCGCGCAGCCGCGCCAGCAGCTCCTCGACGGCAAACGGTTTTGCCAGGTAGTCGTCGGCCCCGCCGTCGAGCCCGGCGATGCGGTCGGCGAGCTCCCCGCGCGCAGTCAGGACGATGATCGGCACGCCGTCGGCGCGGGCGCGGAGCTTCGGGATCAGGGCGAGGCCATCGCCGTCAGGAAGTTGGCGGTCGAGCAGGACGGCGGCATGGACGTCGGCGGAAATGGCCTCCTCCGCCTCGGCGAGCGTCGGAGCATGGTCCACCACCATGTCGTAGCGCTTCAGCGCCGAGGCCAACGCGCCGGCCATCTCCGCTTCATCCTCGACCAGCAAAATCCGCATGTGACAGGCACCTGAACCGCAACTGCGTCTTTCTAGCGGCCCGATCATTGCGGCAGCATTGCGGGAGCCCGGCGCGGCGCAGTGCCGGAAGCTGTCCAGCCATGCGCGGAACGCTACGGGGGCGGACGGGCAGGGCCCGAGACACTGTCGTGACCAGCCGCTATAACCGCCGGACCTGTTCAGGGAGGAACATGAATGATCTACGAAATGCGCGTCTATCGCTGCGTGCCCGGCCGCTTGCCGGCGCTCTTGAAGCGGTTCGAAACCGCCACGCTGAAGATCTGGGAGAAGCACGGCATCAAGCAGGCCGGATTCTTCACAACGCTGATCGGTGAATCCAACCAGGAGCTGACCTATTTTCTGGCCTGGGACTCGCTCGCCGAGCGCGAGAAGAAGTGGGGCGCGTTCATGACGGACCCGGACTGGCTCGAGGCGCGGGCGAAGTCGGAAGCCGACGGCCAGATCGTCGGCAATATCGTCAGCCAGCTCCTGACGCCGACTGCCTTCTCTGCGGTGAAGTAGGAATCTGCCGTGCAGGGGCGGCGCCGGGAACCCCCGGCGCAACCCTGATATTCGAATGGCCGCGCCAAATAGGGTTGATCCGCCCCTCATCGCGGCTATGGTCGCGCCGAAACGAGGGATTTGTCTTGAGCTCTTCGACGTCAGCGGCGCCGGTCGTCACCATCGGCACGGTCAAATTCGGCAATGACCTGCCGATCTCGATCATTGCCGGACCGTGCCAGCTCGAAAGCCGTCAGCACGCGCTGGAGGTCGCCTCCGCACTCAAGGAGATTGCCGCGCGGCTGAACGTCGGCCTCGTCTACAAGTCCTCCTTCGACAAGGCCAACCGCACCAGCGCTTCGGCGGCGCGCGGGCTTGGCCTCGCTCAGTCGCTGCCGATCTTCGCGGAAATCCGCTCCTCGCTTGGCCTTCCCGTGCTGACCGACGTGCACGAAGCCACGCAATGCGCCGAGGTGGCGCAGGCGGTGGACATCTTGCAGATCCCTGCGTTCCTGTGCCGGCAGACTGACCTCCTTCTTGCCGCGGCCGCAACCGGGAAGGTCGTGAACGTCAAGAAGGGCCAGTTCCTGGCGCCTTGGGACATGGCGAACGTCGTGACCAAGATCACCGGCGCCAGCAATCCCAACGTGCTCGTCACCGAACGCGGTGTGTCCTTCGGCTACAACACGCTGGTCTCCGATATGCGCGCGCTGCCGATCCTGGCGCGCACCACCGGCGCACCCGTTATCTTCGACGCCACCCATTCCGTGCAGCAGCCGGGCGGGAAGGGGACCTCCTCGGGCGGCGAGCGCGAGTTCGTGCCGGTGCTGGCGCGCGCCGCCGTTGCGGTCGGCGTTGCCGGCGTCTTCATCGAGACCCATCCTGATCCCGATCATGCGCCGTCGGATGGGCCCAACATGGTGCCACTGCGCGAATTCGAGGGGCTGATCGCCAGACTGATGGCGTTCGACGCGCTCGCCAAAGAAACAGTCAAGACCGGTCCGCGCTGATGCAGCAAGGCGAGGCGCGGCCGCACGATCACGGCTTGCCGGCAGCGCTTTACGTCATCTCCGGCGCCAGCTTCGCCGCAGCCCTGTCGGCGCGCGCGCTCGATCCGGTGCTGCCGCATGTCGCCGAGGATTTCGGCGTCAGCATCGCCACCGCTGCGGGCTTTGCCGCGGTGTTCGCCTTTACCTTCTCGATCATCCAGCCGATCATCGGCGCTGCGGCCGATCTGTTCGGCAAGACGCGGCTGATGATCGGCTGCCTCGCGCTGCTTGGCCTTGCCAACATCCTGGGCGCATTCTCGACCTCGTTCTCGGTCCTGTTTGCCACCCGTATCCTCGCCGGCATCGGCTCGGGCGGTGTGTTCCCGGTGGCGCTCAGCCTGACCAGCGATCTCGTCGGGCCCGAGAAGCGGCAGGTCGCGATCAGCCGCACGCTGGCCGGCGCCATGACCGGCAATCTGCTCGGTGCTTCGGCCTCGGGCCTGATCGGCGATTTCCTCGGCTGGCGCGGCGTGCTCGCGGTGCTCGGCGGGCTCGTGATCGTGGCGTCGATCGCGGTCGCGGCCGGCTTTCGCGGCGCCAAGGTCAAGCATCCGCCAAAGACGAGCCTCTCGGCGCTGAAGGCCGGCTACCGCACCATCTTCACCAATCCGAATGCCTATGTCTGCTACTCGGCAGTGTTCATCGAAGGCTGCTGCGTGCTCGGCCTGTTTCCCTACATCGCCTCGTTCCTGTTCGATCTCGGCCAGACCTCGCTGTCGATCGCGGGCCTCGTCATCGCAGGCTTTGCGGTGGGTGGCCTGTTCTACACGCTGACGGTGTCGCGGCTGCTGCCGTGGCTCGGCGTCAAGGGCATGATGATCGCAGGCATGACCCTGGTCGCCTCACAGCTCGTTGCCGTCGCGTTCGGTCCGCGCTGGGAAGTGCAGGCGCTCAACCTCATCGTGATGGGATGGGGCTTCTACATCGCCCATGGCTGTCTTCAGGTGTTTGCCAGCGAGCTCTCGGTCGAGGCGCGCGCCACCGCGCTGTCGCTGCATTCGTTCTTCTTCTTCATGGGGCAGACCGTCGGACCGCTCGCCTATGGTGCCGGGCTCCAACATGCCGGCAAGATGCCGACCCTGTTCGCGAGTGCGGTGATCATGGTGGTGCTCGGCTTCGCCTGCGCCCGGCTGCTCAGGCAGCGGGCTCCGGCGGATGCGCGCTGACAATTGCTTCCGTGCAACGGCGGCGCACGATCGATCGCGTGATCCTGCCGGTTCTTCAAAATACTTCGCCGGGATAGACGCCCCACAGTCTGGACTGCCGGACGTAACCCGAGAAGGTCTGAGCTCGCACGTAGCACCACGTGCCGGTGCACGTCTCCACCCTGACGAGAACGCGCGGCTCGACGACCGCATTGACCCTCGCGTTCTGCCTGGAACGATTCAGAAGCCGCACCGGCTTGGCGGCTGACCAGGGAGCGATCAAGGCGGTTCTCCGACCGGACAGCAACGCCGCCAGAATCCAGCCCTCTTCGCCATCGGCATCGCGAATGCGTCGCCAATTGCCGAACTCCGCGAGGATCTCGACGGGCAGATGACGGCGAACGAACGTCCATCGCAGCGGATAGTCGACGCCTGGCCCGACGCGGACATTGGCCGGCTTGCTCTTGACCGAGACGAAGCGGGGTAGCGGAAGGCCGCTCCGGTCGCCAAGCTCGGAGCCGGACGCGGAGCCGAGTGAACCGCCAAGCAAGGTCGGCACGAGAATTGTGACGGCCCGCATCGAGCTTCGCAGCGCACGCTGCCATGTCGAGATTTCAAATCGTCTTGACGCGTTCAAGTGCCGGTCTTTCCACTCGTGATGTTGCGAGGCTTTCGATCATTGAAAGTCCCAGCGTGAGATCCCGGACGTTCAAATGAGAGCTCACCGCTCGCGCGAAAAAATTCGATACACCGTGCGCGGACGCATTTAGATCGAGTTTTGTACGGTAGAGGACCAAGCGCGCAACGAAACCAAAACAGTCGGGCGCTTTGGTTAACCATCCTGGCAGACGCGCCAAGCTTTTGCCGTCGTTCGACATTGAAGTCGATCGCGCACGGCTCCTCACTTTTCAAGCAGCTCTTCATGCCGCAGACGCGTTGCCCTTGCTTCATCCGCACCCTGTCCTTGGCGGGTGTGGCGCTGCTGGTTGCCGGTTCGGCGGCAGTCGGCGCTCCGAAAGGACGTGCTGATGCGCCCGATGCGATCACTGAGCTTCTTTCATCGAGCAAGGCGGCGCCGAGTTCCAGGGCTGTTGGCGCGAAGTCGCGTGGCCAGTCCGCGAGGTCGAGCTCCGTTCTCGCTCATACGCCGTCGTCTGCAGGCCTCGGCAGTTTGAAGGAGACGATCCGTCTGGCCCGTCAGGGGAGGGCGGAGCTGGCGATGGAACGCAGCGATCGAATTGGGGATCGTGCAAGCCGAAATCTGGTGGAGTGGGTCATCCTGCGTTCCAATGACGATGCGATCGTCTTCGAGCGTTACGCTTCGTTCGTGCGCACCAATCCGTCCTGGCCTAGCCACGATCTGTTTCGAAGACGGGCGGAAGCCAGGCTCTGGTTCGAGCGGCGCGACCCCGAAACCGTTCTGACCTTCTTCTCCCGGCAGGAACCGTTGGGGCCGTTGGGCAAGCTCGCGCTTGCGGGAGCCTTGTCGAAGCGTGGCGATCAAGCCGCAGCCCGAAAATACGTCCGGTCCGCCTGGCACGAAGGCAATCTCACCGCGGAGTCCGAGGCGCAGGTGCTCGCACGGTTCGGCCACCTCCTCACTGCTGCCGATCACAGGACCCGCATGGATTCCCGTCTTTTCGCAGACGATATCAGCGGGGCCATGCGTGCGGCGAACCGTCTCACCTCCGCCGACCGCGCGATCGTGAAGGCGCGGGCAGCCGTCATCCGAAGCGCCAAGACCAGCGGGGCCCTGCTCGATGCGGCATCCGTGACTGCGGGCGCCGATCCCGCCTTCCTCTTCACCCGCATCCAGTGGCTTCGTCGCAACGACCGCATTGCGGAGGCTGCGCAAATGCTGCTGTCGGCCGGCTCTCGCACATCCATTTCCGATCATGCCGATGCATGGTGGGTCGAGCGCCGCATCCTGGTGCGCCGACTGCTCGACGCCGGCAGGGCGCAGGCCGCTTACCGAATCGCTCGCGATGCCGCTTCCCCTTCCAGGGAGAGCCTCCGCGTCGATCGATCGTTTACGGCGGGTTGGATTGCGCTGCGTTTTCTGAACGACCCCGATCTGGCCGCACAGCACTTCGCGCACATCCCTGCGATCACGACCCATCCGACGTCGCTGGCGCGCGCAGCGTACTGGCTCGGACGGGCCGCGGAAGCGGGCGGCCACGGCAAGAAGGCGCACGACTACTATGCCGCGGCCTCAAAGCGCGCAGCCGCCTATTATGGCCAGTTGGCCAGCGCCCGACTGGGGCGTCGCGAAATTTCGCTGCCGCAAGCGCCGGGCCCTGGTGCAAGAGAACGCGCAAGATTGTCGAAAAACGATCTCGTCCGCGCGATCGAACTGCTCTACGCGACCGGCAACGACGATCTGGTGATCCCGCTCGTCGCTGACGTCGGACGCACCGCCGACGTTGGCTTGCTGGCGTTCATGGCCGAGGTGGCCGCCAGGAAGCGGGATGCGCGCGCCACGCTCACCATCGGCAAGAGCGCGCTGGCGCGCGGCCTTGCGCTCGAACGGTATGCGTTTCCCAATTTCGGTGTGCCCAATTACGATTCCGTCGGCCCGAAGGCGGCTGCAAGTCTGGTCTACGCGGTGGCGCGAGCGGAGAGCGCCTTCGACAGGCGTGCGCAATCTGCGGCAAAGGCCTCGGGATTGATGCAGGTGACACCCGCGGCTGGCCGCACGATCGCCCGCCGGCTGGGCATCGCGTTCGATCCCGCGCGGCTGCGCACCGATCCCGCCTATAACGTGCAACTCGGATCGGCGGAGCTCGCTGATCTTCTCAAGACGTATGACGGGAACCACGTCCTCGCCCTGGTCGGCTACAATGCTGGGCGTGGGCGGGTCAAGCAATGGATCGCGCGCTACGGCGATCCTCGCGATCCGAGCGTCGATGTGATCGACTGGGTCGAGCGTATCCCTTTCACCGAGACGCGCATCTACGTACAGCGCGTGATGGAGAATCTTCAGGCCTATCGCTCACGCTTCGGCGAGCGCGCGCCTCCAGGTCTCGAGGTGGACATGCGAGGGGCCAGCCGGTGAGCTCGTGAATCGTCAATCTACTCGCGTGTCGCGCGCCTGCGATGGGCCATCCAGCCGTGCGATCAGGCAGCCCGTCTGCCCCGGCAGGGCTTCCGGTCGGGCACGGCGCGCCCGGGGTGCTAACTAACCCCGTCCGCGATAGGGCGCGACCCCTTGCTCCGGCACCCACAGGCCTTTCGGCACGCGGCCGGTCTGCCAGAACACGTCGATCGGGATACCGCCGCGCGGATACCAATAGCCGCCGATGCGCAGCCATTTCGGCTTGATCTCGGAGGCGATGCGCTTGCCGATCATCACGGTGCAGTCCTCGTGGAAGGCGCCGTGGTTGCGGAAGCTCGCGATATAGAGTTTCAGCGACTTCGATTCCAGCAGCCACGCACCCGGCGCGTAGTCGATCATCAGATGCGCGAAATCCGGCTGGCCGGTGACCGGGCAGAGCGAGGTGAATTCCGGCACGGTGAACCGCACCAGATAGTCGGTGCCCTTCTGCGGATTGGGCACGCGGTCGAGCTGGGCCTTGTCGGGCGCGTCCGGCCATTCCACCGCGTGGCCAAGCTGCAGGCCAGCCGGGTCCAGGCTTGAGTTCTTCGATTTGCTGGGCTTTTTCGACATGAGGCGCCTCCGAGCGGCCCTCTTAGCCAATCATCCGGCGGCCGTCACCCGGCCTTTTCCACTTCGATGCATTGCGGTAGAAGCACCGCCAACTGCCCCCTTTGTTTCTCGAAATGAGGCTCCCATGACCGCCATCATCGACATCATCGGCCGCGAAATTCTCGACAGCCGGGGCAATCCCACCGTCGAGGTCGATGTCGTGCTGGAGGACGGCGCGCTCGGCCGCGCCGCGGTGCCGTCGGGGGCCTCGACCGGCGCCCACGAGGCGGTGGAACTGCGTGATGGCGACAAGGCCCGCTATCTCGGCAAGGGCGTCACCAAGGCGGTCGGCGCCGTCAACGGCGAGATCTTCGAGGCCCTGAGCGGCCTCGACGCCGAGCAGCAGGCCCAGATCGACCAGATCATGATCGACCTCGACGGCACGGCGAACAAGAGCCGGCTCGGGGCCAACGCCATCCTCGGCGTCTCGCTCGCCTGCGCCAAGGCGGCCGCGAACTCGCTCGACATGCCGCTCTACCGCTATGTCGGCGGCACCTCGGCGCGCCTCCTGCCGGTGCCGATGATGAACATCATCAATGGCGGCGTGCACGCCGACAACCCGATCGACTTCCAGGAGTTCATGATCCTGCCCGTCGGCGCGTCGTCCTTCGCCGAGGGCCTGCGCTACGGCGCCGAAGTCTTCCACACGCTGAAGTCGGAGCTGAAGAAGGCCGGCCACAACACCAATGTCGGCGACGAGGGCGGCTTCGCCCCGAACCTGCCGTCGGCCGATGCCGCGCTCGACTTCGTCATGAACGCGATCGGCAAGGCCGGTTTCAAGGCGGGCACCGACATCGTGCTCGGCCTCGATTGCGCCTCGACCGAGTTCTTCAAGGACGGCAAATACGTCTATGAAGGCGAGGGCAAGACCCGCTCGATCTCCGAGCAGGCGAAGTATCTTGCAGACCTGGTCTCGCGCTATCCGATCGTGACCATCGAGGACGGCATGTCGGAAGACGACATGGACGGCTGGAAGGAGCTCACCGACCTCATCGGCAAGAAGTGCCAGCTGGTCGGCGACGACCTCTTCGTCACCAACGTCAAGCGCCTTGCTGACGGCATCAAGGCAGGCCGCGCCAACTCGATCCTGATCAAGGTCAACCAGATCGGAACGCTGACCGAGACGCTGGCGGCCGTCGAGATGGCGCACAAGGCCGGCTACACCTCGGTGATGTCGCACCGCTCCGGCGAGACCGAGGATTCCACCATCGCCGATCTCGCCGTCGCCACCAATTGCGGTCAGATCAAGACCGGCTCCCTTGCGCGGTCCGACCGCACCGCCAAATACAACCAGCTCCTGCGCATCGAGCAGCAGCTCGGCAAGCAGGCGCTCTACGGCGGCAAGGCGGCATTGAAGGCGCTGGCGTAGGCCGGAGCTTCGGTCCGCGCAAAGACGGACAGGGGAGGATCGACATGAGCGACGACAAGACCGGACTGCAGCTGCGCTCGCTGCTGAAGAAGAGCGGCGAGCTGGAATTGTCCCTGGTGAATGTCCCGACGCCGGAGCCGGCCGACGATGAGGTCGTGGTTCGCGCCGAGGCGACGCCGATCAATCCGTCCGACCTCGGGCTCCTGATCGGAGCGGCCGACATGTCGGCCGCCAAGGCCTCCGGCACCAAGGAGATGCCGGTCATCACCGCGACGATGCCGGAGGCGGCGATGCGGATGATGGCGGCCAGGTTCGATCAGTCGTTGCCGGTCGGCAATGAGGGCGCCGGCACGGTGATCCGGACCGGATCGTCGGACGCGGCAAAAGCGCTGATGGGCAAGACGGTGTCGATGATCGGCGGCGCGATGTACACGCAGTATCGCGTGCTCAAGGTCCGCGACGTCATGGAGCTGCCGGCGGGCACGACGGCCGCCGACGGCGCGTCCTGGTTCGTCAATCCGCTGACCGCGCTCGGCATGACCGAGACGATGCGACGGGAGAACCACAAGGCGCTCGTGCACACCGCCGCTGCCTCCAATCTCGGCCAGATGCTCAACAAGATCTGCATCAAGGACGGGATCGGTCTCGTCAACATCGTGCGCAGCAAGGAACAGGCCGACATCCTGCACAAGATCGGCGCCAAGCACGTCGTGGATTCCAGCGCGCCGAGCTTCATGGACGACCTTACCGACGCGCTGGTCGAGACCGGCGCCACCATCGCTTTCGATGCGATCGGTGGTGGCAAGCTGGCAGGCCAGATTCTGACGGCCATGGAAATTGCGGCCAACAAGACCGCGAAGGAATACAGCCGCTACGGCTCCAACGTGTACAAGCAGGTCTACATCTATGGCAGCCTCGACACGCGGCCGACGGAGCTGAACCGTTCGTTCGGCCTGAGCTGGGGCGTGGGGGGCTGGCTGCTGACGCCGTTCCTGCAGAACATCGGCCCGGCCGAGATCGGCCGCCTGCGCCAGCGCGTGGCGTCGGAGCTGAAGACCACCTTCGCCAGCCACTACACCAAGGTGGTATCGCTGGCCGAGGTGCTCGATCCCGCCAACATCGCGGTGTACGCCAAACGCGCCACCGGCGAAAAATTCCTCATCAATCCAAATAAATAATCGCGATGTGCGACGGCACGTCACTGAAGGAGGGTCTTGCCTTCTGAGCAAAGCGGGAGATTATTCCGCCGCCATTGCGGGCAGAAAAACCGCGGGCGCTCAGAAGGGGACCTCTCCATGACTGATCTCAATCGCCGTCATTTGCTCACAGGTGCCGCCGCCCTCGGTGCGGCTGCCGTAACCGGCTTCGGGCCGACTGCTGCCAATGCCTCAGTGCCGCCGGCTGGGACGCAGGCGCCGGGCTTCTACCGCTACAAGGTCGGCAGCTACGAGTGCACCTCGATCAACGACGGTGCGCGCACCTTCCCGATGCCGGACAAGTTCGTCGTCAACATACCGAAGGACGAGGCGCTGGCCGCGGGCGAGGCGGCCTACATGCCGAAAGGCATGGTCACCGTGCCGTTCAATCCGCAACTCATCAACACCGGCTCCAAGCTTGTGCTGATCGATACCGGTAACGGCGTCGCCAATCTCGAGCCGAGCAAGGGCGCGGTCGGTCGTACGCTGCAGAACCTCCAGGCCGCCGGCGTCGATCCGAAGAACATCGACATCGTGCTGCTCTCGCATCTGCATCCCGATCACACCAACGGCATCCGCCTCGCCGACGGCGCGCTCGCATTCCCCAACGCGGAGATCATGGTGCCCGGCAAGGACTGGGAGTTCTGGACCAGCGCGGACAACACGGCCAAGGCCGAGTCCAATCCGATGATGAAGAACTACTTCGCCAACGTGAAGAAGACCTTCGCAGGCCTCGAGTCCAAGGTGACGAAGTACGAGTGGGGCAAGGAGGTCGCGCCCGGCATCACCTCGATCGCGACACCCGGCCACACGCCGGGGCACACCTCGTTCGCGGTCGCCTCTGGCGATGCCAAGGTGCTGATCCAGTCCGACGTCACCAACATCCCGGAGTTCTTCCTGCGCAATCCGGACTGGCACGTGATGTTCGACAACGATGCCGCGATGGCGCAGGCGACGCGCCACAAGTTCTACGACATGGCGGCAACGGAGAAGGCGACCGTGATCGGCTTCCACTTCTCCTTCCCCTCGGTCGGCCATGTCGAAAAGGATGGCGCCAAATATCGCCTGATCCCGTTGGCGTGGAATCCGACGATCTGATCCGAGTTGGACGTTTGCGCGAAAGATCGGGCCGCCGCCTGGCGGCCCGATTGGTTTGGGCGACCGTCTGCTTTCGCGAAACGCAGCGTTTCCAAATCGGACCGGTCCATGCACTTGCATCAAATAGTCCGGATCGCTTAAGTGCCATCAGGCACTTCCTCTCAAGGTTCAAGGACACCTCATGGCCTACAACATCGTCGCGATCGCCGGCAGCCTGCGCAAGGAAAGCTTCTCGCTGAAGATCGCCAATGCGCTCGCCAAGCTCGCGCCTGGCTCGCTCAAGCTCGAGGTCGTCACGCCGGCGGGCATCTCGTTCTTCAACCAGGACCTCGAGGGCGCGCCGCCCGCGGACTGGCTCGCCTTCCGCGAGAAGCTCCAGAAGTCGAACGGCGTCCTGTTCGTCACGCCCGAATACAACCGCTCGATCCCGGGCGTCCTCAAGAACGCCATCGACGTTGCCTCGCGGCCCTATGGCAAGAGCTCGTTCCTCGGCAAGCCGGTGGGCATCATCTCCAACTCGCCGGGGCTGCTCGGCGGGGTCAGCGCGGCCAAGCATCTGCAGAACATCCTGCCGGGCATTTCCGGTCCGGTTCTCCAGCAGCCGGAAATTTACCTCAGCAGCGTCGGCGATGCCTTCGACGCGGACGGCAACCTGACCAAGGACTCCCTCAAGACGGTGCTGCAGCAATACGTCGATGCTTTCGCCGCGCATGTGGCGAAAAATCAGGCCTGAGGCACTCTCCGTGATGGCCGGGCTTGTCCCGGCCATCCACGTTCTTGCTTGCGGCGACGAAGGACGTGGATGCCCGGCACAAGGCCGAGCATGACGGCTGGGGAGACAGAGCGCCGTCTATCACGCTTCCATGTCTGGGGGGCAGAGTGCGATTAGCACTCCCTTAACCAACCTGTCCCATCTTCCCAGGATGGTCTCACGCGCCCGCCTGAAATCGATCCTGACTGGCCTTGCCCTCTATGCGATGGCGGCGGCGATCGTCGGCTATTTCGGCGTCAACGCCTATACCGGCAAATACGGCCTCAACGCCCGCCAGGAACTCGACCAGGAGATCATCGCGCTGACCAGCGAACTGGCCCAGCTCAAGCGTGAGCGCGCCAGGAGCGAGCAGCGGGTGTCGCTGCTGCGGTCCGAGAAGATCGACCCCGACATGCTGGACGAGCGGGCGCGCTTCCAGCTCGACTATGTCAATCCGCGCGACCTCGTTCGGATGATCCCGGCGAAGTAGCGTTTTCCGCAGCTTTCGAAACCGACACGAAAGCCGCTGCCGAAATCCGACCATTGTGCGCTTCGCTCCTGCGAAGGTCGTAAGTCCGGAACCCTCCGGTTGCCTTGACGGCGGTGCCGCGGCGGGCTCATGGCTTCGGTGGCGCGCGCTGAAGTTGACGGAGATCAAACGGGTGGCGCTGGTACCTTCTAATCTGTCATCCGGAGGAAACTGTGATGAATGGGTCAATGCCCGGGCATCACGCGGCCCGTGTCGAGGCCGCCATCGCGTCAGGCCAGGCGGCTCGGTCCGCGCTCGTGGCCTCGTGGCGTCGTTCCTCCAGATTGCATCATCTCGATCCCGGCGGCCGCACTGCGCCGATGCGCCTGACGGAAGCCGAACTGCAGCAGGCACGCGAGCGCATCGCGCCGCTTCTGGCCGCCGCGCAGGGCGCGATGGACCGGCTCTATCAGGCCGTCGGCGCCGCGGGCTGCTGCGTGCTGCTTGCCGACGGCGATGGCGTGCCGGTCGATCGCCGCGGCACGGTGGCGGACGATGCGACGTTTCAGTCCTGGGGCTTGTGGACCGGTGCGCTCTGGAGCGAGGAGTACGAGGGCACCAACGGCATCGGCACCTGCCTCGTCGAGCAACGCTCGCTGACGATCGATCGCGACCAGCATTTCTTTGCCCGCAATACGCTTCTGAGCTGCACCGCCGTTCCGATCTACGACCATGAGGCGGCGCTCGCGGGTGTGCTCGACGTCTCCTCCTGCCGCGCCGACCGCACCGATGCCTTCGCCAGCCTGATCGCGCTTGCGGCGGGCGAGGCGGCCAGGCGTATCGAGGCCGACCTGTTCCGAAAGGCTTTTGCCCATGCCCGCATCGTCCTGACGCAAGCTGCGGACGGAAGTTGCGGCGGCCTCGTTGCGGTCGATGCGGACGATCTCGTGATCGGCGCGACCCGCTCCGCCCGGGTGGCGCTCGGAATCGCGCCCGGCCGGGCCTTGCAGCCGTTGCCCGCCGCCGACCTTCTCGGCGGCGATGTCGCGCGCGATCATCTTGCCGGCGGCCAGCGCGCGGTGTTGCAGCGGGCACTGCTCCGCGCCGGCGGCAACGTCTCGGCAGCCGCCAAGGCCCTCGGCGTCAGTCGCGCCACGCTGCACAGAAAGCTCAAGCGGTTCGAGCTGAACCACTGAGCCGGGCTGTTTACTCAAACCCCCATCTCGTGCCCCGGACGCAGCGCAGTGCGTCGCCCTTGCGACGTGGTGCGCTGCTGAGCCGGGGCCCATGTCTCCGCGATCTCGTTCTCGGCCACATATGGGTCCCGGCTCTGCGCCGCAACGCGAAGAGCGTTGCAGCGCGTCCGGGACACGACGGTGTTGCCTCGCCCGCGACTGTCGCAGAACTGCGACAGGTCCGCCCCACCATCGCTCCCGTCAGGGCTGACAGAAATCGCCTCCCGCATCATCGTCCGCGCAAGTCGTGAACACACGACGACAAGCGCAAACAGCAAACATCGGGAGTGATCAATGAACAAGGTGGAATTCCTCAGCGTCGCCAAAGTCCCCTTCGCCGAACGCTATGACAATTTCATCGGCGGCAAGTTCGTGGCGCCGGTCTCCGGCAAGTATTTCGACAATGCTTCGCCCGTGACCGGACAGATCGTCTGCAGGATCGCGCGGTCCGACGCGCAGGACGTCGAGGCCGCCCTCGACGCGGCCCATGCCGCCAAGGCCGCCTGGGGCCGCACCAGCGTCGCCGAGCGCGCCGCGATCCTGAACCGGATCGCCGACCGCATGGAGGAGAACCTGGAGCGGCTTGCGATTGCCGAAACCTGGGACAACGGCAAGCCGATCCGCGAGACCCGCGCCGCCGACCTGCCGCTCGCGATCGATCACTTCCGCTATTTCGCGGGCGTCGTCCGGGCCCAGGAGGGCTCGATCGGCGAGATCGACCACGACACCATCGCCTATCATTTCCACGAGCCGCTCGGCGTGGTCGGCCAGATCATTCCCTGGAACTTTCCGCTGCTGATGGCCTGCTGGAAGCTCGCGCCGGCGCTCGCCGCCGGCAATTGCGTCGTGCTCAAGCCCGCCGAGCAGACCCCGGCCTCGATCATGGTGTGGGCCGAGATCATCGCCGACATCCTGCCGCCGGGCGTCCTCAACATCGTCAACGGCTTTGGCATCGAGGCCGGCAAGCCGCTGGCGTCCAGCCCGCGCATCGCCAAGATCGCGTTCACCGGCGAGACCACGACGGGCCGGCTGATCATGCAGTACGCCAGCCAGAACCTCATTCCGGTCACGCTCGAGCTCGGCGGCAAGTCGCCGAACATCTTCTTCAAGGACGTTATCGCCGAAGACGATGACTTCTTCGACAAGGCGATCGAAGGCTTCGTCATGTTCGCGCTGAACCAGGGCGAGGTCTGCACCTGTCCGAGCCGGGCGCTGGTTCACGCGGATATCTATGACCGCTTCATGGAGCGGGCGCTGAAGCGTGTCGCCGCGATCAAGCAGGGCGATCCTCGCGATCCCACGACCATGATCGGCGCCCAGGCATCCGGCGAGCAGCTGTCCAAGATCCTCTCCTATATCGACATCGGCAAGCAGGAGGGCGCCAGGGTGCTGGCCGGCGGGGGACGCGCCCAGCTCGCGGGCGATCTCGCCGGCGGCTTTTACGTCCAGCCGACCGTGTTCGAGGGCAACAACAAGATGCGAATCTTCCAGGAGGAGATCTTCGGTCCCGTCGTCTCGGTCACGACCTTCAGGAACGACGAGGAAGCGCTCGCGATCGCCAACGACACGCTCTACGGCTTGGGTGCCGGCGTCTGGAGCCGCGACGCCAATCGCTGCTACCGCTTCGGCCGGGAGATCCAGGCCGGTCGGGTCTGGACCAACTGCTATCACGCCTATCCCGCGCATGCGGCCTTCGGCGGTTACAAGCAGTCCGGTGTCGGGCGCGAGACCCACAAGATGATGCTCGATCACTATCAGCAGACCAAGAACCTCCTGGTCAGCTACAGCCCGAAGAAGCTCGGCTTCTTCTGATGAGGGATATCCCGCTCAGGAGGTCGTCATGCCCGGGCTTGTCCCGGGCATCCACGTCCTCCGTACCGCGGGGCAAGGCGTGGATGGCCGGGACGAGCCCGGCCATGACGTCGCGGAAGCTGCAGCGTCCCATTCGTGGGACGCGTTTTTTGACCGGCAGGCTCGCAGGCTCTTGATCCGCGCGCACCCCATGGCGCGCATAGATTTGTTGCCCGATCAGCGCCAAAGATTTTGCAATATTTCGATCACGTTGCAGTGCGGCATAATGAAAGGCGTGTCATGCCGCCGCGGTGCTTTCGCGCGCGGTTGACTTGGGTTAGAGAGGGCGAAAGTTTTCTCTGACCCGGAATTCCTATGGCCGCACCCAAGAAAGCCGCCGCAAGCCCTCCACAGGACAAGACCGACGGCGGTTCGCCTCCGGAATTCACCAGGGAGCAGGAGCTCAAGGCGCTCCGCGACATGCTCCTGATCCGTCGGTTCGAGGAAAAGGCCGGCCAGCTCTACGGCATGGGCGCGATCGGCGGCTTCTGCCATCTCTATATCGGCCAGGAGGCCGTGGTGGTCGGCATGCAGATGGCGCTGAAGCAGGGCGACCAAGTCATCACCGGCTATCGCGATCACGGCCACATGCTCGCCACCGGCATGGATGCCAACGGCGTCATGGCCGAGCTCACGGGCCGCCGTGGCGGCTACTCCAAGGGCAAGGGCGGCTCCATGCACATGTTCAGCAAGGAGAAGCAGTTCTACGGCGGCCACGGCATCGTCGGCGCCCAGGTCTCGCTCGGCACCGGTCTCGCCTTCGCCAATCACTATCGCGGCAACGGCAATGTCAGCGTCACCTATTTCGGTGACGGCGCGGCCAACCAGGGGCAGGTCTATGAGAGCTTCAACATGGCGGAGCTCTGGAAGCTGCCGGTGATCTACGTCATCGAGAACAACCGCTACGCCATGGGCACCGCGGTCTCGCGCGCCTCGGCGCAGCAGGATTTCTCCAGGCGCGGCGTGTCCTTCAACATCCCGGGCAAGCAGGTCGACGGCATGGACGTCCGCGCCGTGAAGGCGGCGGGCGAGGAGGCGGCGGCCTGGTGCCGCGCCGGCAAGGGTCCCTTCATCCTGGAGATGCAGACCTATCGCTATCGCGGGCACTCGATGTCCGACCCAGCAAAATATCGCACGCGCGAGGAGGTCGAGAAGGTCCGCCACGACCAGGATCCGATCGAGCAGGTGCGCAACCGTCTCCTGGCGGCGAAGGTCAGCGAGCAGGATCTGAAGGCGATCGATGCCGAGGTGCGCGACATCGTCAACGCGTCCGCCGATTTCGCCCAGCACGATCCCGAGCCGGATCCCGCCGAGCTCTGGACCGACGTTTACCGCTGAACGCGCGCAAGCTTTCGTTTGGAGAAGATATGCCAATTCAAGTGCTGATGCCCGCGCTGTCGCCCACGATGGAGAAGGGCAACCTCGCCAAATGGCTGAAGAAAGAGGGCGAGCCGATCAAGTCCGGCGACGTCATCGCCGAGATCGAGACCGACAAGGCGACCATGGAGGTCGAGGCGACCGATGAGGGGACGCTCGGCAAGATCCTGATCCCCGAAGGCACCGCCGACGTTGCGGTGAACACGCCGATCGCCACGATTCTCGCCGACGGCGAGAGCGCCGCCGATCTCGGCAAGGCGTCCGCGCCGGCCAAGCAGGAGAAAGCCGCGGAGTCAGCGCCGCCCGCTGCGGCCGAGGCGCCGCAGCCGAAGGCCGCGCCGGCCGCCCCGCAGGCCGTTGCCGAGCCGGATCCGGATGTGCCCGCCGGCACCGAGATGGTGACGCAGACCATCCGCGAAGCGCTGCGCGACGCCATGGCCGAAGAGATGCGCCGCGACGCCGATGTGTTCGTCATGGGCGAAGAGGTCGCCGAATATCAGGGCGCCTACAAGGTGACGCAGGGTCTGCTCCAGGAGTTCGGCGCCAAGCGTGTCATCGATACCCCGATCACCGAGCACGGCTTTGCCGGCGTCGGCGTCGGCGCCGCAATGACCGGCCTGAAGCCGATCGTCGAATTCATGACCTTCAACTTCGCCATGCAGGCGATCGACCAGATCATCAACTCCGCGGCCAAGACGCTCTACATGTCCGGCGGTCAGATGGGGTGCTCGATCGTATTCCGCGGGCCGAACGGCGCCGCTGCGCGCGTCGCTGCCCAGCACAGCCAGGATTACTCGTCCTGGTACTCGCACATTCCGGGCCTCAAGGTGGTCGCGCCGTATTCGGCGGCGGATGCCAAGGGCCTTCTGAAGGCGGCGATCCGCGATCCCAATCCGGTGATCTTCCTCGAGAACGAGGTGCTCTACGGTCACACCGGCGAAGTACCCAAGCTCGACGATTTCGTGATTCCAATCGGCAAGGCGCGCATCGTTCGTTCCGGCGGCCATGTCACCATCATCTCCTGGTCGAACGGCATGACCTATGCGCTCAAGGCCGCCGACGAGCTCGCCAAGGACGGCATCGAGGCCGAGGTGATCGACCTGCGCACGCTGCGGCCGATGGACACCGAGACCATCGTCAACTCGGTCAAGAAGACCGGCCGTGCGGTGACGGTGGAGGAGGGCTGGGCGCAGAGCGGCGTCGGCGCCGAGATCGCCGCACGCATCATGGAGAACGCCTTCGATTATCTCGATGCGCCGGTCGCGCGCGTCTCCGGCAAGGACGTCCCGATGCCCTATGCCGCGAACCTGGAGAAGCTCGCACTGCCTTCCGCGGCGGAAGTCGTCGAGGCCGCCAAAGCCGTCTGCTACAGGTAGATCATGGCGGGCCCCAAGGAGCAGCCACTTCCGCCCGACGTCATGAGCCGCGACGACGCGGTCGAGATCCTGCGCGTGTTCGTGCTGGACGGCGGGCTGTCGATGGCGTTCCAGCGCGCCTTCGAGGAGCCCGACATGTGGGGCCTCCTGCTCGTCGATCTCGCCCGTCATGCCGCGCGCGCCTATGCGCGCGAGAGCGAATATACCGAGGAGGACGCCCTGAACCGGATCCTCGACATGTTCCAGGCCGAGATCGAGCGTCCCACCGACACCGGCACCACGACGCCGCGCGGCAAGGGGCACTGACCATGGCGATCGAGTCCTATCATCACGATTTCATGCTGGAAGCGATCCGCGAGGCGGAGGCCTCGATCGCGCAAGGCGGGCTGCCGATCGGCGCCGTGCTGACGCGCGACAACAAGATCATCGCCCGTGGCCACAACAACCGCGTGCAGGAGAACAACCCGATCCTGCACGGCGAGATGAGCTGCCTGCGCGAAGCGGGTGCGATCTCGTTCCACGACACCGTCATGTACACCACATTGTCGCCATGCTCGATGTGCGCGGGCGCGCTCGGGCTGTTCAAGGTCAAGCTGGTGGTGATCGGCGAATCCGTCACCTTCGAGGGCTCCAAGGACATCCTCGACAAGTTCGGCATCCCCTGGATCGACCTTGCCGACGACCGCTCCATCACGATGATGAAGAATTGGCGTTCCATCCCTGCCAATGAGCGCCTGTGGCAGGGCGACATCGGCAACTAAACCTGGTCCGTTCGTCTTCGCTGTCGAAAGACGACGTTTTGCAAAGTTCTTCTTGAGGTCAGCATGCCCATCAACATCCTGATGCCCGCTCTCTCGCCGACGATGGAGAAGGGCAACCTCGCCAAGTGGCTGAAGAAGGAAGGCGACAAGGTCAAATCCGGCGACGTCATCGCCGAGATCGAGACCGACAAGGCGACCATGGAGGTCGAGGCCATCGACGAGGGCACGATCGCCAGGATCCTGGTGCCCGAGGGGACGCAGGACGTCCCGGTCAACGACGTCATTGCGGTGCTGGCCGGCGAAGGCGAGGACGTGAAGGCCGCAGGCAGCGCCAAGCCCGGCGCTTCGGCTGCGCCGCCGAAGGCTGCCGAGGCTCCCGCTGCTGCTCCGGCGCCCGCGCCCACGCCCGCCGCGCCCAAGGCCGCGCCGCCGCCCGCGGCTGCACCCGCGCCGCAGCCCGCAACTCCGGCCGCGCAGGCCAATGGTCATGGGGGCCGTGTGTTCTCATCGCCGCTGGCGCGGCGTCTCGCCAAGGAAGCCGGCATCGATGTCGGCATGGTCACCGGCACCGGACCGCACGGCCGCGTGGTCGCGCGCGACGTCGAGCAGGCCAAGTCCGGCAAGGGTCTGAAAGCGCCCGCCGCGGCACCGTCAGGCGCGCCCGCGATCGCGCCGACCATGTCGGACAAGCAGATCCTGTCGCTGTTCGAGCCCGGATCCTACGACATCGTGCCGCATGACGGCATGCGCCGCACGATTGCCCAACGTTTGACCGCGTCGATCCAGAACGTCCCGCACTTCTATCTCACCATCGACTGCGATATCGGCAAGTTGCTCACTGCCCGCGAGGAGATCAACGCCGCAGCGCCGAAGGACAAGGAGAAGAAGCCGCTCTACAAGATCTCGGTCAACGACTTCGTCATCAAGGCGATGGCGGTGGCGCTGCAGAAGATCCCGAACTGCAACGTGAGCTGGACTGAAAGCGGCATGGTCAAGCACCACCATTCCGATGTCGGCGTTGCGGTCGCGATGCCGGGCGGCCTGATCACGCCGATCATCCGCAAAGCCGAGACCAAGACGCTCTCCACCATCTCCAAGGAGATGAAGGATTTTGCCGCGCGCGCGCGTTCCCGCAAATTGAAGCCCGAGGAATATCAGGGCGGCACAACGGCCGTCTCCAACCTCGGCATGTACGGCATCAATCACTTCACCGCCGTGATCAATCCGCCGCATGCGACCATCCTCGCGGTCGGCACCAGCGAGGAACGTCCCGTGGTGCGCGGCGGCAAGATCGAGATCGCGCATATGATGAGCGTGACCCTGTCCTGCGATCACCGCGCCATCGACGGCGCGCTCGGCGCCGAGCTGATCGGCGCATTCAAGCAGCTGATCGAAAACCCCGTGATGATGATGGTCTGACGCGGCGAATTTGCGTCGTCGTTGCGAGCGAAGCGAAGCAATCCAGGACGTGACCGGCAGACTGGATTGCTTCGTCGCAAGAGCTCCTCGCAATGACGAGCCGTAACATTCGAGCCGGTTGAACGATGGGAACGAGCATACAGCATGGCCGACACATCCTTCGACGTCATCATCATCGGCTCCGGTCCAGGCGGTTACGTCACCGCGATCCGTGCCGCGCAGCTCGGCTTCAGGACGGCGATCGTCGAAAAATCCTATCTCGGCGGCATCTGCCTTAACTGGGGCTGCATCCCGACCAAGGCGCTGCTGCGCTCGGCCGAGATCTACCACTACATGCAGCACGCCAAGGATTACGGCCTGTCGGCGGAGAAGGTCTCGTTCGATCCGAAGGCCGTGGTGCAGCGCTCGCGCGGCGTCTCCAAGCGGCTGAACGACGGCGTCGGCTTCCTGATGAAGAAGAACAAGGTCAGCGTGATCTGGGGCGCTGCTTCGATCGACGCGCCGGGCAAGGTCACGGTGAAGAAGTCCGACGTCGAGGCGCCCAAGGGATCGCTGGGCGAGGGGACCTATCAGGCCAAGCACATCATCGTTGCGACCGGCGCCCGACCGCGCGTGCTGCCCGGCCTCGAGCCCGACAAGAAGCTGATCTGGACCTATTTCGAGGCGATGGTGCCGGAGCGGATGCCGAAATCGCTGCTGGTGGTCGGCTCCGGCGCGATCGGTATCGAGTTCGCCTCGTTCTTCCACACCATGGGCTCCGACGTCACCGTCGTCGAGGTGCTGCCGCAGATCCTGCCCGTCGAGGACGCCGAGATCGCCGGCCTTGCACGCAAGCGCTTCGAGAAGCAGGGCATCAAGATCATGTCCTCGACCAAGGTCACAAAGCTGGAGAAGAAGGCCGACAGCGTCGTCGCCACCATCGACGACGGCAAGGGCAAGCCCGTCACCACCGAGTTCGAGCGCGTGATCTCTGCGGTCGGCGTCGTCGGCAATATCGAGAATCTCGGCCTCGAAAAGCTGGGCGTGAAGACCGACCGCGGCATCATCGTGGTCGACGGCCACGGCAAGACCAATGTTCCCGGCATCTACGCCATCGGCGACGTGGCCGGCCCTCCGATGCTCGCCCATAAGGCCGAACATGAAGGCGTGATCTGCGTCGAGGCGATCAAGGGCCTCAACCCGCACCCCATGGACAAGAACATGATCCCGGGCTGCACCTATTGCCATCCGCAGGTCGCGTCCGTCGGCTTGACGGAAGCCCGGGCGAAAGAGAATGGCCGTGAGATCCGCGTCGGCCGTTTCCCCTTCGTCGGCAACGGGAAGGCCATCGCGCTCGGTGAGGACCAGGGCCTCGTCAAGGTGATTTTCGACAAGAAGACCGGTCAGCTCCTCGGCGCCCACATGGTCGGCGCGGAGGTCACCGAGCTGATCCAGGGCTACGTCGTCGCCATGAACCTGGAGACCACCGAAGAGGAGCTGATGCATACGGTCTTCCCGCATCCGACCCTGTCGGAGATGATGAAGGAAGCCGTGCTGGATGCATATGGAAGGGTATTGAATATTTGATCGGCGAGTGCGCTGCCCGCCATCGTCATTGCGAGCGAAGCAATCCAGACTGTCTCTGCGGAAAGAATCTGGATTGCTTCGCTTCGCTCGCAATGACGAGCAGAGAGACCTGTTTGCAAGACGAGAAGGAAATCCCCCCATGCACGACAACGACAACCTCACCATTGAACGTCCGACCTTCGTCACCCATCTCGAATGCGCGATGGAAGGCGATCGTTACGCCGCCGACCAGGTCCACAACCTCTCCAAGGCCGGAAAGCCGCTTCTTGTCCGCTACGACCTCGCCGGCGTGAAGAAGGCGCTGACCAAGGACGCACTCGCACAGCGTCCCGGCGACATGTGGCGCTATCGCGAGTTGCTGCCGGTGCGCAAATGCAAGGACATCGTCTCGCTCGGCGAAGTCACGACGCCGCTGATCCGGCTGCCGAAGCTCGGCGCAAAGCTCGGCGGCGGCGAGATCATCGTGAAGGACGAGGGGCGGCTGCCGACCGGCTCGTTCAAGGCGCGTGGGCTGGTGATGGCGGTGTCGATGGGCAAGGCGCTCGGCATCAAGCACATGGCGATGCCGACCAACGGCAATGCCGGCGCGGCGCTGGCGGCCTACGCGACGGCCTGCGGCATCAAGACCACGATCTTCTGTCCGGCCGATACGCCGGAGGTGAATGTCAGCGAAATCGAGCTGCAGGGCGCAACCGTCTACCGCGTCAACGGCTATATCGACGATTGCGGCAAGATCGTCGGCGAGGGCAAGGCAAAGGTCGGCTGGTTCGATACCTCGACCTTGAAGGAGCCGTACCGCATCGAGGGCAAGAAGACGATGGGCCTCGAGCTCGCCGAGCAACTCGGCTGGGACGTGCCCGACGTGATCTTCTATCCGACCGGCGGCGGCACCGGCCTGATTGGCATGTGGAAGGCTTTCGACGAGCTCGAGAAGATCGGCTTCATCGGCTCGAAGCGCCCGCGCATGGTCGCGGTGCAGGCCTCGGGCTGCGCGCCGATGGTGCGCGCCTATGACGCCGGCACCGAGCATGCCACGCGCTGGGAAGATGCCCACACCATTGCGTCGGGCATCCGCGTGCCGCAGGCGATCGGCGATTTCCTGATCCTGCGTGCGGTGCGCGAGAGCAAGGGCTTTGCCATCGCGGTTGACGACGACAAGATCTCGGCCGCGCTGAACGAGGTCGCGCGCGAGGAGGGACTGCTGTTGTGCCCAGAGGGTGCCGCCACCTATGCTGCCTACAAGGAGAGCCTCGCCGACGGCCGCGTCTCGAAGGGTGATCGCGTCATGCTGTTCAACTGCGCAACCGGCCTGAAATACCCGCTGCCGCCGGTCACCCGCACGCTCGACCGCCACAAGCCGATCGACTATTCGCGGTTCTAGCGCGGCAACACGCCACGGACGATTCCTCTTCCCGTACGCGGGAAGAGCAAAAAACAATATCGACATCGCTGGGGAGAAGACAATGACGAAGACCGTTTGGGCTGCGCTGTTTGCTATTCTCGCGTTCACCGGCGCCGCGCGCGCCGATGATTTTCCATCCCATCCCATCACCATCATCGTGCCATTCGCGGCCGGCGGGCCGTCGGATGCAATGGCGCGGGTGCTCGCGGAGCGCATGCGCGTTTCACTTGGTCAGCCTGTGGTGATCGAGAATGTCACCGGCGCGGGCGGTTCGATCGGCGTCGGCCGCGCCGTGCAGTCGCTGCCTGACGGCTACACCATCTCGTTCGGCCATCTCGGCACTCACGTTGCCAACGGTGCCGTCTACAAGCTCAAATACGACCTGGTCGCCGACCTCGAGCCGGTGGTGTTGCTGCCGAGCAATCCGATGATCATCGTCAGCAAGAACGCGGTGCCCGCGACCTCGCTCAAGGAGCTCATCGAGTGGCTGAAATCGCGCACCTCGCCGCCGACCGCAGGCACCGCGGGTGCAGGCTCCGGCAGCCACATCGCCGGCGTCTATCTCGAGAACGTCTCCGGGATCAAGCTGCAATACGTGCCGTATCGCGGCACCGCGCCCGCGCTGAACGACCTCATCGCCGGCCAGATCGACCTCATCGTCGACCAGACCTCCAACTCGATCAACCAGGTCCGCGCCGGCACCATCCGCGCCTACGCCATCACCGACGACAAGCGCCTGGCCTCGGCGCCCAACATTCCGACCGCGGAGGAGGCGGGCCTCAAGGGCTTCAAAATGACACTGTGGTCCGGCATGTGGGTGCCGAAGGGGACTCCCAAAGAGATCGTGACCAAGCTCAACGCCGCGGCCGTGGAGGCGCTGAATGATCCGGCGGTGAGGAAGCAGCTCGAAAGCCAGGGGCTGGAGATGACACCCAAGGATCAGCTCACGCCCGAAGCGCTTGGCACCCGTCAGAAGGCCGAGATCGCCAAATGGTGGCCCATGATCAAAGCGGCGAACATCAAAGTGGATTGAAGCGGGCGGCGCACGCCTCGCGGTGTGTCGTCAGGTTCGGCGGCTCATTCTGAGCGGGCCGCGAACGGGAGGCCGTCTCGCGGGAAACCCTCGCGAGAAGCGGGATTGATCCCGGTCGCTGCCACCGTTCCGCCTCCCGGCCTCCGGGCGCTCACTGCATGGTTTCGTGACCTGCTGCCAGCGCGCGGTCCAGGCATTGCATCAGATCCGAGGCGGCGAACGGCTTGCCGAGAAAACAGATTGCCCCGGCTTTGAGCGCACGCACACGTACGCTCTCATCCGGGAAGGCCGTGATGAAGATGAACGGCGTTGCCGAACCATGCCCGCGCATCTGGGTCAACAGATCGATTCCGGTCATCAGCGGCATCTGCACGTCGGCGATCACGCACGAGGTGTCGTTCGAATCGGTCGACCTCAGGAACTCCTCGGCCGAGGCGAACGTGTGGACGATGTATCCGCGCGACTCCAGGAGGTTGTTGATCGCAGCCCGTACGTAGGGGTCATCGTCAAGCACCGAAATGACCGAGGCCACTGACAAGACGTCCGCTCCTCACCCGGGATTACGCTTGCCGTCGCCACGGCTACACATAAACCGGCAAGATGGACCTGCCAGCCACGATTGGAAACTCATACTTAGGTTTGTGCGTCGGGCTTGTTGGGCCCGATCCCGAGCGCCTCGCTCATCCGCACCAGATCGGCCAGCGACTTCGCGCCCATTTTCCGCATGATCTGGCCGCGATAGATCTTGACGGTGATTTCCGCCAATCCGAGCTGGGCGGCCACTTGCTTGTTCATCAGGCCGGCCGTGACCAGTGACAACACGTCTCGCTCCCGCGCGGACAGTGACTCGAAGCGTGATCTCACGGTCGAGACCGTCCTGTTGAGGTCGCGGCGCTTGCGGTCTCGCTCGATCGCGGCCTGGACTGCGTCCAGGATGTCCTGGTCGCGGACCGGCTTGGTCAGGAAGTCAATCGCGCCGCTCTTCATGGCCCGTACCGTCATGGGAATATCACCGTGACCGGTAATGAAGATGATAGGCGTGTGGATATTCGCCTTGGCAAGATCCGACTGCAGGTCAAGGCCGCTGGCTCCGGGCAGGCGGATGTCGAGCACCAGGCAACTGGGGACTTCCGGCGGCTTGGCCTGGAGGAGCTGCGGTGCCGAGCCGAATGCTTCGACCTTGAGGCCGACCGACTCGAACAGATTGGTGAGCGCACGGCGCATGGACGCGTCGTCGTCGACGATGAAGACGACTGGCTGATCACCGTCCTCCTGCGGCGGCGAAAGCTCCGCGCGCTCGGTCACGATGTTTCCTCTCGATGGAAGGGCAAAGTGATCCGAAAAGTCGCGCCGCGCTCCTGGTTGGGTGCGACGAGAAGCCGTCCGCCATGGGCCTCGATGATGGATCGACAGATCGACAGTCCCATGCCCATGCCCGAGGACTTCGTGGTGAAGAAGGGCATGAACAGGCGGTCTATCGCCTGTTCACTGATGCCGACCCCGCAGTCGGAAACGCTCACCAGCACCGCGCCATCGCCGCTCGCCGCCGAACAGATCGCCAGCTCGCGCGGGCGATCATGGACGTCTTCCATGGCCTCGATCCCGTTCATGATCAGGTTGATCAGGACCTGTTGCAACTGGATTCGATCGCCGAAAATTTTCGGCAGTGCCGACGACAGCTCCATTCGCACCGACACGGCGTGGCTGGCCATCTCGCGCTGAACGAGCGCGACGGCCTCCCGCACGACCACGCTGGCGTCGAGCGGAACCATCTCGATGTCGGACCGCTTGGCGAGCGCCCGAACGCGACGGATCACGTCGCTGGCACGCGTGCCGTCCTCGATGATCCACTCCACGGAGCGGCGGGCCGCTGTGAGATCGGGCGGACTGCGCTGCAGCCAGGCGAGGCAGGCGTCGGCGTTTGCGATCACGGCGGCGAGCGGCTGATTGATTTCGTGGGCAATGGACGCGGTCAGCTCACCCAGGGTCGTGACACGCGTCACATGGGCGAGCTCGGCCTGGGCCTTGCGCAGCGCGTCTTCGGCCTGATTGGCCCGGATGGCCGCGGTTACGTCGGTGCAGACGCCACGATAGCCCAGAAAAGCACCGTCGGCGTCGAAGAAGGGCTTGCCGCTGGTTCGGACGTAGATCGGCTGCCCGTTGCGATCCTTGCTGCGATACACCAGGTCGCGGAACGGGACGTGGGCGTCGAGCGCCGCCCGATGTTGTCGCCATTTCTCGGGTTCGAGATCGGCATCAGGAGCGATGTCCCAACGCGTGAGTCCGATCAGGCCGGCGGGGGCGGTGATGGTATCGGAGTGCTCCGATATCTGGGTGACGCGATGGTCTGGCCCGGTTTCCCAGAACCAGTCCGAGGCGGTTTCGGCATAGTCGCGGAAGCGCTGCTCGCTCGCACGCAGCCTGCGCTCCGCTTCCTTGGCCGCCGTGATGTCGGTCACGGATCCGACGAACTCCACGCAACCGCTGGAATCTCGCATGGCCCGGGCCACCGCTCGGACGTACTTGATCGAGCCGTCGGGCATCAGGAGTCGGTATTCGTGATCGTAGTCCTTTCCCTCTCGGGCGGCCCGACCCGTCGTCTGTTGCACCGCGAGCCGGTCGTCCGGATGGATCCGCTGGAGCATGAACGGGATCTTTGGCCTGGTTTCCTCGTCGCACTGGAAGATGCGATAGGTCTCCTTGGACCAGGTGATCTCGCGGGTTGCGGCCTTCCAGCCGAAACTGCCGGTGTGGCTCAGTTCTTGCGCCTGGGCGAGATAGGCCTCGCTCTGTCGCAGCGCATTCTCCGCTTCCTTGCGCTCGGTGATGTTCTCGCAGGCTACCAGGACGATTGGTCCGCCGTCGGCCCGCAGCATGGACTTGGCATTCTCGCGCACCCATAGCACCGAGCCGTCCTTGCGTATCTTCCGGATCTCCCAGGTGTGGGACTGATCGACGGTCTCGAGGCACAGCGCGACACACGCGCGGACGAAGTCGCGATCTTGCTCGAAGAAGACATCCAGCACCGATCGGCCGATCAGTTCCGCCGCAGTGTAGCCCAGTTGCGCGGCGCCGAACGTGTTCACGTTGATCACGGTTCCGGCCGGATCGACCATGAAGTACATGACCGGAGTGTGCTCGAAGACTTGCTGCCACTGCTTGACCGTCTCGAGCAAGTCGGCGCCATCGAGCTCGTTGCGCGGCTTGGCGGCGACGGTTTGCCTTACGCAACCGGCGAGGAATTGCGCGGCTGACTTCCCGAACGTCGCTGCCCGGCCAGGCTTCATCGCAGATGCTCACGGCGCTCTCGCCGTGAATGCGAGTAGAGCACGTTGCCGCGAGAGGAGCAATTCCGGCCGTTCGCCTCTGAATCGAACGCTGCCGCCCTGTCCGGCGCGGCGCATCAAGTACGCCATGCCGGCAAGCTCTTCACGGTGACCGTGCAGCCGGAGCGTCGTGCGCCGTCTCGTTGAAAATGAGCCAGCGCGGGAGCCCCCGGGCGAGTACGGGACAAACCTAGGTATAGCTCCTCCATTCCTAGTCATATCGGTCATTTACCTCCGTACAATTGAGCGTCGCGTGCCCGGGGGAATAGCCTCATGACCAATCGGGAGTGTCCCGAATGAGGTCGAAGGGAACGAACTGGCAAAGCGCGAGCAACAGAGGGAGACAACAATGTGCGAGACATCGGTACTTCCTGAGCGTGGCCCATCCGAGTCCGAACGTTGCTCTTCAGTCAATGGCTGTGCGGTGTGTGGCGGCAAGTTTGGTCTGATCCGCCACTATTCCTGGCGCACCGCGCTCTGCTCCAGGAAGTGTGTCGATCGCTTCCGCACGCGCCGCGAACGCGACCGCCGGTGGTTGTTCCGGGCTCAGGTCGCGTGAGGCCGAATTGGAGAGCTGACGTCGTTCCGAGGGTCTGATCCGGGAGCCCGTACATTGAACCGTTCATGCAAGCTGCTGTGCTCGATGGTTCTCCTCGGCTCGACTGCGACGGTCCAGGCACAGGAGACGGGACACGGTGCCGTACATCGCCAGCACCCACCCCAGGACCAGGCGCTGCACGAAAAATTCTATTCGACCTGGCACATGCCGGACAATCCGGGCCTCAGTTGTTGCAACAGTGCTGACTGCTATCCGACCGATATCAAATACATCGACGGTCAGATCTATGCCCGGCGCCGGGAGGACGGCAGATACATTCCGGTCCCACCGCAAAAGGTGGAGCGAAACAGGGATAATCCGGACGGCCGCAACCATCTTTGCGCTCCGCCGCCCGCACTCTCTCCGTTGGATAGCGTCTACTGCTTCGCCCTGGGAGGTGCCACATGAGATTCGCGTTCGTGCTGGTGAACGGCCGGACTCCGTTCCGGCAGGCCTGGTGCATGCAGTGCTGCGAGCCGATCAGCGGCAGCTATCTCCGCGAGATCTCCACCCGCCTGCCCTACTGCGACCATCAGTGCTACGCGCTGTTCTGCGAGACGCTCGCGAAAGATCGCGTGAGGGCGGCTTCATGAAATTCGTCCTGGTCAACCACGAGCCCCCGTTGTGCACGACCACGTGCAGCACATGCTCGCGGTCGATCCGGTCCGGCTACGTCCGGCATGTGCGGACACAGCGCCGTTACTGCGACTACGATTGCTACCGGCGCGGTGAGCTCGTGACGCTGTTGATGCCGTGGTCGGCGCCTGGGCGCAACGAGCCGGCCGTCGGGAACGTCGAGGTCGCTCGCTTGGTCGAGATGTTCGCGGTCCTGAGTGCCGTCTTTTGCTGGAGTTGCACGACCCACGCCTGGACCTTCGCAAGAGCCTTGACCGGCGCATATTTGGCCGGTCGCGATCCGATCACGATGGAAGGAGGTGACACCTAGCCGCGCGACGGCACTCGCGTGGAAGCCGCAGCGACGTAACCTGGCAGGCGCCGTGTCCAGCCCCGGCGATGTCGACTAGGGAGTGGGCGCTGCGGCCGCCACCGGTGCCGTTGCACCGGCCTCGTGCGTGACGACGCGCCGATCGCTCTTGCCGGCGATCGTACCGCTATCCTCGAAGCGCGCGCGGTAGACCAGCACGTTCTCCATCACACGCTGGACGTAGTTGCGCGTCTCCGACAGCGGGATGCGCTCGACCCAGTCGACCGGATCGACATTGGGATCCCTGGGATCGCCGCGCGCCTGCACCCATTCGCGCACGCGGCCGCGGCCGGCATTGTAGCCGGCGAAGGTCATGATCTGGTTGCCGCGGTATTCCGACAAGAGCGCACTGAGCTCGGCCGCGCCCATCTGCGTGTTGTAGACGGGATCGGAGACCATCCTGTCCCAGTCGTAAGTCAGGCCGAAGCGTTTTGCGGTGTCGCGGCCGGCCTCGGGTGTCACCTGCATGAGCCCGACCGCATTGGCCGGCGACTTGTCGCGCTGGTCGAACGAGCTTTCGGTGCGCGCCACCGAATAGATCACGCTGGTCTCGATCGCGGGCGCGACCTGCTTGTGCTCGGGGATGCCGATGGTCGGAAAGGCGTACTGGTCGAGCGCGAGCCCGCGCGCCAGCGCCGTCTTGCCGACCTCCAGCATCACGCGCGCATCGTTGCGCCGGCCGGCCAGCTCGCCGAGCGCTTCGAGCGCCGCGACGTCGGTGCTCTCCTTGGCGAAATCCTCGGCGTAGTAGAACACGATATCGCGCTCGCCGATGCCGTAGAGCATGTCGGCGGCGCGCACGCGCTCGTCCGCCGGCGGCGTATCGGCGGCGACCAGCACGGGCGCGGGCGGACGCAGCTCGATCCGGTCGAGGCCGAGCTTTGCGCGGGCGAGCTGGCCGTAATAGGCGGTCTGATAGCGCGCCGCAGCCCGATAGCTCATGCGCGCATCGGCCATTGCGCCCATGGCTTCGGCGGCGCGTCCGCGCCAGTAATGGGCCCGCGACAGCGCGATCGGATTGGCCGAGCCCTCGTCGATTGCGGCGAAGTGCATCATCGCCGTCTTGGGATCGTCGAGAAAGCGCAGCGCGATCCAGCCGCACATGAAGTGATAGTCGACGCGATAGACTTCCTTTTCCGGCACCGCGGCGGTACGCACCACGTCATAGGCGGTCTTGAACTTGCCCTGGTCGAGCAGCTTGCGCGCGAGCAGACGACGCTCGCGCCACCAGGCATCCGTGTCCTGGGCCGCCATGGTGTCGGGCGCGGCGGCCAGGATGACCTCGGCGGCGTCGTCGATGCGGTCCTTCTGCAGGTGCCATTGCGCGCGGCACAGCACGTAGCCGAGATCGCGGCGGGCGTCAGCGGGGACGTCATCGAGATCGTCCTTGGCCTTGCTCGCCTTGCCGGTGACCGCGGCGCAGGCCTTCACGATCGCGAGCGCATCCTCGCCGAGCCGTTTGGCCGCGCGCCTCGCGCCCGCATAATCCTTGACGCCGAGGCGCTTGTCCATGCGCGCGCGGTGATCGTCGGCGGACAGAAGATCGTGAAAAACTTCGTAGGAATCCTCTTCGCTGCGCTCGGACAGTTCGTCGGCGCGCCAGGCTTCGCGCACGAGCCGGGCGGCCCTGTCGGTCTCGCCGTCAGCGAGCAGGACGCGGGCGAGCGCAAACTTGCCCTTGGCGCTGGTCGGCCGGTCCATCGTGAACTTGTGCACGGTGGCGGCGTCGGCCTTTTCCTGCCACAGCCGCGCCTCGGCGCGCCGGCGGAGCAGGGCACTGCTCGGCCAGTCCGGATTGGCGGCGAGGAAGGCGGCGTAGCGCTTGAAGTTCGCCGTGCTATCGGAATGGCGCAGCATGTACCAGTCGGCGAGCTTCTGTCCGGCAGGATCAGCGATGCGGTCGCGCGCCGCGCTCGCGTCACCCGTCCTGCCCTTGCGCGCGAGATCGATGGCGTCCCTCAGCGCGGCGAGGTCGCCGGTCAGCGGCGGCGGTGCCGGCTTGTCCGAGGGCTGGTCGACCGTCTTCTTCGATCTGCGCTTGGCCTCGGCGTGTTTGCCGTGCCGCGCCTTGCCGGTGGAGGCATGGCGGTGCTTGCCGGCCTTCGCCTCGTGCGTCTTCTTCGGAGCGGATGATTTGTGACTGCTCTTCGCCGCCAGTTCGGTGGGAAGGAGGGCCACCGCGGCCACGGCAACGACACACGCGAGCGAGCGTAGGCACTGGTTCATTGGATGGTCCCCCTGCGAAACCACTACAAACCAAGGTCCGCGACGACATGCGGCTTGAGAATCAAAGCACCGAACGATGCCGAGGCATCGTGGCGCATTCGATACGCTGTCGCAACAATGCGGCAAAATACGGATGCGATGAGGGAACTTCCGCAAAGGAGAAAAGGGCAGCCTGTTTAACCTTTTGTTAACATGCGGACCCGCGCGGCGGTTGCGCATGGTGCAGGGCGCCCAGGAGGCCAGATTGCGCGTGTTCCCGCAGCCAGTCCGGTGTATGGAGTTCCCTTGCTTCGTCCTTTAGCCCTTTGCCTCCGCACCCCATGCCGATTTTCAACCAGTCGATCCGGCGCAAGATCGTCGGTATCGCCCTCGGATTGATCGTCTTGATGTTGGTCACCTCGATCCTGTCGATGGTGATGTCCAGCCAAGTCGGCGTCCTGCTCGACGAGCTGACCAACCGCTACATCCCGGCCTACAGCCATCTGGCGCGTGCCAACATTCACTCGCTGGAGCGAGGCCTGGCGCTGCGGCGGATGGTCATGACCCGGATGGAGGCGCCGTCGGACGAGGAGGCGTATGCGGCGCGCCTTCGCGAATTCGAGGAGTCGGACCGCAAGATCGAGGAGGACGCCGAGGCCTCGCGCAAGCTGATCAACGCGATCATCGACGATCCCAGGACGTATTCCGACAATGCCGCGCTGGGACGGATCGATATCCGCATCGAGACCGCCGTCGTCGAGCTGCGCCGCGACCTGAGCGAGGACCATGCGAAGCTCCTAAAGCAGGTCGACGCCAGGCAGATGACCGAGGCCCGCGGCACGCTGGAACACATCGACGTGCTGCGCGACCAGTTCAACCGGAAGGTCGATGCGATCCGGTCCGACATGCTGACGCAGGTCTTCTTCTCGACGTCGCAGGTGATCGGCCGCCAGCATCAGGCGATCATCATTTCGGGTGTCGTGACGTTGCTCGCGGCGATCGTCGGATTTGCCTTTGCGCTGCTGGTGTCCAGCGGCATCACGCGTCCGGTACGGCTGTTGCTCGCCGGCACCCGCGAGGTCGAGGCGGGCCGGTTCGACAAGCCCATCACCGTCTCGACGCAGGACGAGATCGGCGAGCTCGCCGCGGCCTTCAACCGCATGATCGAGCAGTTGCGGCACAACGAGCGCATCCGCGAGACCTTTGGCCGCTACATCGATCCCAAGGTGGTGCAGGGGTTGATCGACCGGCCGGAGGTCGCGATCGACGGTGAGCGCCGGGTGATGACCATCATGTTCTGCGACATGAGCGGCTTCACCTCGATGAGCGAGGGCATGACGCCGCGCGGCCTCGTCAAGGTGATGAACCACTATTTCACCGTGATGTCCGCACCCGTCAGGAACAATCGCGGCGTCATCGACAAATACATCGGCGACGCTATCATGTCCTATTGGGGGCCGCCGTTCATCGAAGAGGACGAGCAGGCGCTGCTCGCCGGGCTTGCCGCCGTCGAGATGGTCGACCAGGTGCCCGCGCTGCAGAAGCAGCTGCCCGATCTGCTCGGTATCCGCGCCATGCCCGCACTGTGCGATCTGCGGATCGGCATCGCCACCGGCGAGGTCCTGACCGGCAGCATCGGCTCCGAGCTGATGATGAGCTTCACCGTGATGGGCGACGCCGTGAACCTCGCCTCGCGGCTGGAGGCCGTCAACAAGATCTACGGCACCCGCATCCTGATCTCGCAGGCGACTGCGGATGCGATCGGCTCGCAGCTCGAACTGCGTGAGATCGATCGCCTCGCGGTCGCGGGCCAAAGCGCGCCGCAGGCGATTTTCGAGGTGATGGCGAGACCGGGCGCGCTCACCGATGCGCAAGCGAGCCTGCGCACGCACTACGTCGAAGGTCTCGCCGCCTATCGTGCCCAACGCTTCGATGACGCCCGCGCCGCCTTCAACGCGGCGCTCGAGGCGATCCCCGGCGACGGCCCTTCGCGCACGATGCTCGACCGCATCGCGCAGTTCGCGGCCGATCCGCCGCAGGCCGGCTGGGACGGCGCCTGGCGGCTGGAGCAGAAATAGGCTGCCGCGGAAAAATTGATGCTACCCGATAACGATGTTCGCCGTGACCTATTTCGCGGGTTTAGGTTCGCTGTCCTTGTGGCGTTTGATGGGGACACGCCGATGACAGAACTTCAAGACAGGCTGGAACGGTTCGAGACACTCACCGCCGAATGCGAGCTGATCGCCAAGCTCGCCACCGACAGCACCAAGCGCGAGTTCTATCTGAAACTCGGGGAGCAGTACCGTCAGCTGTCGTTGGATATTCGGCAGGCGATCGCGGCCAGGGCCGCGGCCTGAGGCCGGCTGCAATCCGTTCTTAACTTCTGGCGCGCATTCTAATTCTAGAAGCACGCGGGCGTCGCTGATGGGCGGCGGCCCGTGGTGGGAAGGCCGGGGTTCGTTGCAATGCAGCGCACCTCGCGCGTGTCGTTTTGCCAGGCCTGACAGGGCAATCCCATGCGCCTCGTTGCAGTGATCTTGTTCGCGCTCATGACGGCGGCCTGCGATCAGGAGCAGGACATCACCGGCTCGACGATGTCGAGCTGTCCGATGCGAAACTACAGCTACAATCCACGCGACATGAACCAGTGCGTCAGCGCCTGCAAATCGTGCGATCGCGGCACCACCGTCACCTGCACGACCTCCTGCACACTCAAGGGGGCTCGCTGAGTTCCTGATTCTTGTGAAGGTCGATGGCGGCGCGCGCAAACCCGCCGGCGCATCAAGGCAGGAGGCTGGCGGTGTTCGGGCACCGGAACTATTCACATGGATTGATCATTGGAAGGACTGGGCAAGACGCGGAGTCCGATGAAATGGGTATGCTCGATCCCGGCCGGTTCCTGGTGTCGTGCTCGCATTGCGATGCCTGGCCGATGGCCGCCAACGTGAAACGTTCGAGCTGGTCGGCATCCCCGCACGAGGTCCGTTTCATCTGCGCGCGCTGCCGCCACGAAGAGACCGCGATCGTCTCGGCCTCCGGCGAACTGACGCCGATCAGGCGCATCGACATTCCGCCGCGCGATGTCGCCGTCGCCTGGGCTCAGGCCCAGCGCCCGCGGGGACGGACGTAGGCGGCGCGCGCGCCATCCATTCGCGAATGACTGCGCGTCGCATCTTCGACTTCGACATTTGAGCGTCTCCAAGGGGGCGGACCAAGGCAGGATCAAGCCATGCCACTGCTCCTGCCTTCCGTGACCGGCAGTGTCTACGCCGCCTCTTGCGAGCAGGGCGCTGCCGCACGCATGTTCGGCGCCTTGCAAGACGACGAAGCCACGCTTCACCGCCGCCGCGCGAAGATCGTCCTTCGCTTGCGGCCTCTGCGCGTCGAGCCAGATCACCAGCACGGCGCGCGGCCCGAGGAAGCCGTCGAGCCAATCCATCGCCGCATCGACGGCGCTTAGCGGCAGTCGTCGCTTCTGCAGGTCCATCATCGATTCCATGCTCTTCGCGCCGACCACGACGATGCGCTGCCCTGGTGAGCAACCTGCGAGCGCGATCATCGGTTCAATGATTCTGTCGCGGACCTCTGAAGTGGACATGAGTTCACCGGTTCGGTTGTTGTGGCCTGGCAGGCAGGCGCAAACTGCGCCTCGAATCTCGCGACCGGCCGATCGCGTTGCGAGAGCTCCACATCGTGGCCGTCCACGAGCTTCGCGGCGCGAGAAATCGCGGAGCCAGCCTGGGGAGTTTGTCCTGCCAAGGCCTGATGGGGTCTGTGATTGTTGTAGTAGAAGAGTTGCTCGAAGAGTTCGTTGGCGATGTGGTCGAGGCTGTCGAAGGTCGATGACATCGTCATCGAGGGTCCGCCAGAAGCGTTCGACCTTGCCATTGGTTTGCGGCCGATAGGGCCTGGTGTAACGGTGTTTGATGTCGAGCTCGAGCAGCAGGGCGGCGCCGACTCAGTCGAGCGGTCGCGCCGTTTTCGCGACCAAGTGGGGAGCGTGGCTGGTGTCGTAAAATCAGAGGTTGTGGGTGGCGATCCCCAGGAGGGTATCTTGGTAGGTCAGCCCGTGTCTTCTGAGCCACGATTGTGCCGTCCCTGCAACAGTCGGTCCGGATTTGACCCACATCACCGGCGGTTCGCCGCGTCGCCGCTTTTTGGCCACACCCGAACATGAATAAAATCATGCTCATGTTTTAAGGGGCAGTGGCTGTCTTCGAAGGCGACGAGAAAATCCCAAGGTCGATTCAAATCTTGGCTCTGATTTTTCGGGTCTGAAAGGGTTGACCGGGGAAACTGGTTGCGATGAACGCAAGGACCGACAAGCAGAGGCTGCCGAGCCGTCACGTGACGGAAGGCCCTGCACGTGCGCCGCATCGATCCTACTTCTACGCCATGGGTCTGACCACCGAGCAGATCCACCAGCCCTTCGTCGGCGTCGCGTCCTGCTGGAACGAGGCCGCTCCCTGCAACATAGCGCTGATGCGCCAAGCCCAGGCGGTCAAGAAGGGCGTAGCATCGGCCGGCGGCACGCCGCGCGAATTCTGCACCATCACCGTGACCGACGGCATCGCCATGGGCCATGACGGCATGCGCTCCTCGCTGCCGTCGCGCGAATGCATCGCCGATTCCGTCGAGCTGACCGTGCGCGGCCACGCCTATGACGCGCTGGTCGGCCTTGCCGGCTGCGACAAGTCGCTGCCGGGCATGATGATGGCGATGGTTCGCCTCAACGTGCCCTCGATCTTCATCTATGGCGGCTCGATCCTGCCCGGCAATTTCCGCGGGCAGCAGGTCACCGTGCAGGACATGTTCGAGGCCGTCGGCAAGCACTCGGTCGGCGCCATGTCGGACGAGGACCTCGACGAGATCGAGCGCGTGGCCTGCCCCTCGGCGGGCGCCTGCGGCGCGCAATTCACTGCCAACACCATGGCGACCGTCTCCGAGGCGATCGGCCTCGCGCTGCCGTACTCGGCCGGTGCCCCGGCACCCTACGAAATCCGCGACGCCTTCTGCATGACCGCGGGCGAGAAGGTGATGGACCTGATCGCGTCCAACATCCGGCCGCGCGACATCGTCACCCGCAAGGCGCTCGAGAACGCGGCTGCCGTGGTCGCGGCCTCCGGCGGCTCGACCAATGCTGCGCTGCACCTGCCGGCGATCGCGCATGAGGTCGGCATCAAGTTCGACCTGTTCGATGTTGCCGAAATCTTCAAAAAGACACCATATGTCGCGGATTTGAAGCCGGGCGGCCGTTATGTCGCCAAAGACATGTTTGAAGTAGGTGGCATACCGCTTCTGATGAAGACGCTGCTCGACAACGGCTTCCTGCACGGTGATTGCCTTACCGTCACGGGCCGCACGATCGCCGAAAACCTCAAGAGCGTGAAGTGGAATCCGCACCAGGACGTGGTGCACCCGGCAGACAAGCCCATCACCGCGACAGGCGGTGTGGTCGGTCTGAAGGGCAATTTGGCGCCAGAAGGTGCGATCGTGAAAGTCGCGGGAATGTCCAACCTCAAGTTTACCGGTCCGGCCAGGTGCTTCGACCGGGAGGAGGATGCTTTCGAGGCGGTCCAGAAGCGTACCTATCGCGAAGGCGAAGTCATCGTGATCCGCTACGAGGGCCCCAAGGGCGGCCCCGGCATGCGGGAAATGCTCCAGACCACAGCGGCGCTGACCGGCCAGGGCATGGGCGGCAAGATCGCGCTCATCACCGACGGCCGCTTCTCCGGCGCCACCCGCGGCTTCTGCATCGGCCATGTCGGGCCGGAAGCCGCCGTCGGCGGCCCGATCGGGCTGCTTGAGGACGGCGACGTCATCGAGATCGACGCGGTCGCCGGTACCCTTAACGTAAAATTGAGCGACGCCGAGCTCGCCCAGCGCAAGACCAAATGGAGCGCTCGCGCGACTAACCACACGTCGGGTGCGCTCTGGAAATATGCTCAGCAGGTTGGACCAGCGGTCGGGGGGGCAGTGACCCATCCGGGCGGCGCGCACGAGAAACAGTGCTATGCGGATATCTAGGCGTGCCATAGTTGCGTTTGTGTTGGGGGCGGCTGCGCTGGCCGCGCCGGCGCTCGCCTTCGACGGTGCTCCGGTCAACCCGAAGGACGCGACCATCCCTGTCGTGACCACCTTGCCGGGCGCCGCGGGTGCGGTGCGCACCAAGGTTCCGCCGGCAGTCGCAGGCCAGGAAACCTCGCTCAGCGCACTGCAATATGCCGCGGAGGGCGGCCACCCCATCGCGCAGTGGAAGCTTGGCCGCATGTACGCCAATGGCGACGGCGTCGCCCAGGACGATTTGCGTGCCTTCGAATATTTCAGCCGGATTGCCAACGCGCATGCCGAGGACAGCCCGTCGGCGCCGCAGGCGCAGATCGTGGCCAACGCCTTCGTCGCGCTCGGCCGCTACTATCTGGCCGGCATTCCCAATTCGAAGATCAAGGCCGATCCGGACCGTGCGCGGGAGATGTTCTCCTATGCCGCATCCTATTTCGGCAACGCGGACGCGCAGTATGACCTCGCCCGTCTGTACCTGAAGACCCCGGACGCCTCGCGCGAGGACTTCCGGTACGGTGCGCGCTGGCTCGGTCTCGCCGCGCAGAAGGGGCAGCATCAGGCCCAGGCGCTGCTCGGCCAGATGCTGTTCAACGGCGACCGCCTGCCGCGGCAGGCCGCGCGTGGCCTGATGTGGCTGACCCTGGCGCGCGACAGCGCCGGTGCCGAGGAGATCTGGATCAAGGAAAGCTACAACCGCGCCTTCGCCAAGGCCTCCGACGACGACCGCGCCATGTGCCTGCAAATGCTGGAGCAATGGGTGCAGGGCCGTAGGGAGTAATCACTCCGCGCAGTCGTTCGGGGGCGATGCTTCGAGCCGCCCCGGAATGACGGCGCTGATGGCTCACGCCGCCTCCAGATCCAGATCCGCCCACACCGGCACGTGGTCCGACGGCTTCTCCCAGCCGCGCACATAGCTGTCGATGCCGACATTGGCGAGCCGGTCGCTGGCCTGTGGCGACAGCAGCAGATGGTCGATCCGCAGGCCCTGGTTCTTCTGCCAGGCCCCGGCCTGGTAGTCCCAGAAGGTGTAAAGCCCGGGCTCGTCGGTGACGGCGCGCAAGGCGTCGGTCAGGCCGAGGCCGAGCAGGGACTGGAAGCTCTCGCGCGTCTCCGTCTTGAACAGGGCGTCCTCGGTCCAGGCGGCCGGATTGTGCACGTCGCGGGCATGCGGGATGACGTTGAAGTCGCCCGCGAGAATCAGCGGCTCCTCAGCCTTGAGGCGTTCCTTCGAATACTCGAGAAGCCTGGACATCCATTTGAGCTTGTAGGGATATTTGTCGGTCCCGACCGGGTTGCCATTGGGCAGGTAAAGGCAGGCGATGCGCAGCACCCCGCGCTTGAGCGTGACCACGCCCTCGAGGAAGCGGGCATGCGTATCCTCGTCGTCGCCGGCAAGCCCCGACTTGGTCTCGTCGAATCGCAGCTTCGAGAGCAGGGCGACGCCGTTGAACGTCTTCTGCCCATGGGTGACGACGTTGTAGCCCAGCGCCTCGATCTCCAGCCGCGGAAAGGCCTCGTCGACGCATTTGATCTCCTGGAGGCAGACGATGTCGGGCTGGCACTCCTTCAACCAGGTCAGAAGGAGATCAATTCGCTGCCGGACCGAGTTCACGTTCCAGGTGGCTACTCTGATGGACATATCGACGGCTCCGGGCGGGGGCCATGGTTAGAACAAACTGCAAACGCGCCCGTCAAGGAGGCCGCAAAATCTCCCACAAAATTAACCCGGCCTAAGCAGGCGGCGGGCCATTGATGGTCAAAAGGTTCCGCGGATGGGATGGCCGGACAAGTCGATGAAGCGAACTGAGCCGCGTGACGGCCTGATCGGTGCGTTCCTGTATTGGCTCGGCGGCTTCGAGATCGAGGACGGCCTGACTACCGATCTCAGCGAGCGCGAGATCAGTCGCATCCGCGCCAAGCAGATCGACGCGGTGACCCGGCTGATCCCGGTGACGATGGCGGTCACGATGCTGAACGTCGCCATCGTGCTGATCCTGTTCTGGGGCAGGGGCTGGAACGACTTCCTCGCGATCTGGGGTCTGACGCTTGCCGTCACCGCCTCGCTCGCGGTGCGCTCCTGGCAGCGGTCGCATCAGAACCCGCCGCAGGAGGCTTCGCCGCGCGCGGCGCGGCAGATGCTGCGGCAGGCATTCTTCCTCGCCGCGATCTGGGGCACGCTGCCGCTCGCCCTGTTCAGCCGCACCGAGCCGACCAGCCAGCTCATCCTGGCCTGCCTGATGGTCGGCATGATGTCGGGCGGCGCCTTCACGCTCTCGGCGTTTCCGCGTGCCGGCCTCGTCTATCTCGCCACCATGACCGTCGCCTGCGCCGGCGCGCTGCTGCTATGCGGCACCGGGACGTATCTGGTGACCTCGGTGTTCCTGCTGCTGTTAGCATTCTTCATGGCGCGCAATATCGTCTCGCAGGGCAATCTGTTCCTCGGCAATCTCAAGGCGCGGCTCGAGCTCGAGCGCCAGACCGAGATCATCTCGCTGCTGCTAAAGGACTTTCAGGAGAACGCCAGTGACTGGCTGTGGCAGACCGATGCCGATGGGCATCTGATCGACGTGCCGCAACGCTTCGCGGACGTCGCGCAACTGCCGCTTCCGCTATTGAAGGGATCGTATTTCGCCGACGTGCTCGACATGCTCTGCCCGGAGGACAAGAGCGCAGCCTACGACGTTGTCGGCTTGATGGAGCAGAACGAGCCGTTGCACGAGATGAATCTCAAGGTCGTTGCCGGCGGCGAGGCGCGGCTGTGGTCGCTGACGGCGAAGCCGGCCTATGATCGCGAGGGACAGTTCCTCGGTTATCGCGGCTTCGGGCGCGACGTGACCGAGCGTTGGCGCGCAGAAAAGGCCGAGGCCGAGAGCCGCGCCAAGTCCGACTTCCTGGCGGTGATGAGTCACGAGATCCGCACGCCGATGAACGGCGTGCTCGGGCTTGCCAGCATGCTGCTCGAAACCGAACTCGATCCGGAACAGCGCGAAGCCGTCACCACGATCCGCGAGTCCGGCGACAATCTCCAGCGGATCCTCAATGACATTCTCGACCTGTCCAAGCTCGAAGCCGGGCGCTTCACCTTCGAGGTGATCGACTTCGCCCCGCAGGCTTTGGTCGAGGCTGTCGCGACCGTTGTTCGCGCGAGCGCCAAGAACATGGGGCTGACGGTCAAGGTCGAGCTCGATCCGAACCTGCCGCCGACGCTGCGCGGCGACGTCGCACGCATCCGCCAGGTGCTGCTCAACCTCGCGTCCAATGCGGTGAAGTTCACCGATGAAGGCGAGGTGACGATTTCGGCCACCTGCCGGGCGCGACGCGACCTGCTGGCGACCGTCGAATGGACAGTGACCGACAGTGGAATCGGCATCGCGCCGGAAAAGCTCGGCCTGCTGTTCAGCGACTTCGCCCAGGCCGATGCCTCGATCAGCCGCCGCTTCGGCGGCACCGGCCTCGGCCTTGCGATCTCGCGGCGCATCGTCGAGCAGATGGGCGGCACCATCGGCGTCACCTCGACGCCGGGCGAAGGCTCGACCTTCCGCTTCACGCTGGTGCTGCCCTGGAGCGAGGCGCAGGCGTCCGATCAGGCAGGCGGCCGCGACGAGGTCGACGATCTCAAGGCCCGTATCGCCGGCCTCGACCGGCCGCTGAAGGTGCTGGTCGCCGAGGACGATGCCGTCAACCGCATGGTCGTGAGCAAGATGTTGGGATCCTTCGACGTCGAGCTGCGCGTCGTCGCCGACGGCGCCGAGGCCGTCGCGGCAGCATCCGAGGGCAATTATGATGTCGTACTGATGGACGTGCGCATGCCCGATATGGACGGACTTGCCGCCACCCGCGCGATCCGCGCACAAGGCGGGCGCTTCGCAGCCCTGCCGATCGTCGCGCTCACCGCCAACGCCTTCCCCGAGGACGTCAGGATCTGCCGCGAGGCCGGCATGTCGGACTTCCTCGCCAAGCCACTGCGAAAGCCGGCGCTGGTTGCGGCACTCCTGCGCGCGCTTGACGGCCACGTCACGTCTGAGGGCGCGCCGCTCCAGCCGGAGCTGATGCCGGTCGATGTCGCGTGGACGGACGAGGAAAGGCAGATAACGGGCGCGTAAGCGGGTCAGACCGAGAAGCTGGTCCCGCAGCCGCAGGACGCGGTCGCATTGGGATTGTTGACGCGGAACGAGGCGCCGATCAGGTCATCGACGAAATCGACCTGCGAACCCGCCAGGAACGGCTGCGAGGCGGAATCGACCAGCACCACCGCGTTGTCCTGCTCGATCACGAGATCGTCGTCGGTTCGCGCACGATCGATGTCGAACTTGTACTGGAAACCGGAGCAGCCGCCGCCCTCGACGGAGATGCGCAGCATCGCGCCGGAACCTTCGCCCTTGAGGATCTCCCCAATCCGGCGTGCGGCCCGGTCGCTGATGGTCACGGCAGTCGTCATCACTGGTCTCCGATCGTCCCGCAGTCACACAGGGGTCTTGCCCAATTCATTTGGTATCCCGCGCCAAGCATAGTTAAGTGCCACCATACGCAGAATCAAATGGATAGGGACTAAATTCGCCGTGTCCGTCGGAATGGCAGCCCCCCGCGCGCCCTATGCCTGCGACCCCGATCGCAGCCGCGGCCGGCTGGTCGCCGAACCCCCGAGCCGGACTCGCAGCCCGTTCCGGCGGGATTGCGACCGGGTGATCCATTCCACCGCGTTTCGCCGGTTGAAGTACAAGACCCAGGTGTTCGTGTTCCACGAGGGGGACCACTACCGCACCCGGCTGACGCATTCGCTGGAGGTGGCGCAGATCGCCCGGGCGCTGGCCCGGCAGCTCGGGCTGGACGAGGACCTCACCGAGACATTGGCGCTCGCCCACGATCTCGGCCATCCGCCGTTCGGGCATGCCGGCGAGCGGGCGTTGGACGCCTGCCTGACGGAATTCGGCGGCTTCGACCACAATGCCCAGACGCTCCGCGTCGTCGCTTCGCTCGAGCACCGCTATCCCGAGTTTGACGGGCTCAACCTGACCTGGGAATCGCTGGAGGGCATCGTCAAGCACAACGGCCCGCTGACCGACCGCAGCGGCGCGCCGGTCGGGCGCTATCGCGAGCACGGCATTCCCGTCGGCATCGCCGACTACATCAAGACCTATGACCTTGAACTATGGAGCTTCGCCTCACTGGAGGCACAGGTCGCCGCGCTCGCCGACGACATCGCCTATGACGCCCACGACATCGACGACGGCCTCCGCGCCGGCCTGTTCCACCTCGACGATCTCAAGGTGATGCCGCTGACCGCGGAGATCATCGCCGGAATCACTGCGCACTATCCCGATCTCGAAGACGTGCGCCGCGGCGCCGAACTGGTGCGCGAGCTGATCTCGCACCTGATCGGTGCGGTATTTGCAGAGACACAGAAGAACCTCGCGGCCACCAAGCCGCAATCGGCCCAGGATGTGCGCCAGCAGAGCCGGGCGCTGATCGCGTTCCCCGCCGAAGTCGCGGAGGAAGAGGCCGCCATCAAGACCTTCCTGTACCAGCACATGTACCGCCACAAGCGGGTGATGCGGGTGATGGGGGAGGCGGAGCAGATCCTGTTCGACCTGTTCGCAAAATACCGGAAATCCCCCGGCGAGCTGCCGCCGGAATGGCTGCTGGGGGTGGAGGCGGACAATGAAGGCGACCGGGCGCGCCGGATCGGCAATTTCATTGCCGGAATGACGGATCGTTTCGCCCTGACCGAGCACCAGCGGCTTTTTGACTCGACCCCGGATTTGCGTTAGGCGGCGGCCATGCCCGACACATCCTCATCCCTGCATCTGTTCGCCGACGTGCTCGCGCGCGTACATGCTGCCTGCCGCGCGCTCGCGGTGGAAGCCAAATGGCCCGAGGGCGTCGATTTCTCGCGCGTGGTGGTCGAGCCGCCGCGCGATGCCTCCCATGGTGACATGGCGACCAACGCCGCCATGGTGCTTGCGAAAGAGGCAAGGGCAAAGCCCCGCGAGCTCGCCGAGCAGATCGCCGAGCGGCTTCGCGCCGACGCGCTGATCGCCAAGGTCGACGTCGCCGGTCCCGGCTTCATCAACCTGACACTGAAGCCAGCCGCCTGGGCCGAGGCGCTGCGGACCGTGTTGCGCGAGGGCGCCGATTATGGCCGCCTGCGCGGCGGCTCCAAGGTCAATGTCGAGTACGTCTCGGCCAATCCAACCGGGCCAATGCATGTCGGGCATTGCCGTGGTGCCGTGTTCGGCGACGCGCTGGCGGGCCTGCTCCAGTTCGCCGGCCACGACGTCACCCGCGAATACTACATCAACGACGCGGGCGCACAGGTCGACGTGCTCGCGCGCTCGGCCTTTCTGAGGTATCGCGAAGCGCTCGGCGAGAACATCGGTGCGATCCCGGAGGGCCTCTATCCCGGTGACTATCTGAAGCCGGTCGGCGCGGCGCTTGCGAAGGAGCACGGCGACAAGCTTCTCGCGATGACCGAGGCGCAATGGCTGCCGGCGGTGCGCGCCAAGGCGATCGCGATGATGATGGACGAGATCAAGGACGATCTCGCCGCCCTCAACATCCGCCACGACGTGTTCTTCTCCGAGCGCTCGCTGATCGAGGGGGGCAACAACAAGGTCGCCGAGACCATCGATTTCCTGCGCGCCAAGGGCGACATCTATGAAGGCCGTTTGCCGCCGCCGAAGGGCGCGCCGGTCGAGGATTGGGAAGACCGCGAGCAACTGCTGTTCAAGGCCACGGCTTACGGCGACGACGTCGATCGTCCGCTGATCAAGTCGGACAATTCCTATACCTACTTCGCCTCCGACATCGCCTATCACAAGAACAAGTTCGACCGCGGCTTCGCCGAGATGATCGACGTCTGGGGCGCCGATCATGGCGGCTACATCAAGCGCATGCAGGCGGCAGTGAAGGCGATGACATCCGGCAAGGGATCGCTCGACGTCAAGATCGTGCAGCTCGTGAAGCTCTTGCGCAACGGCGAGCCGGTGAAAATGTCCAAGCGGAGCGGGGACTTCGTCACCCTGCGTGAAGTGGTGGATGAGGTCGGCCAGGACGCCGTCCGATTCATGATGCTCTACCGCAAGAACGACGCGGTGCTCGACTTCGACCTTGCCAAGGTCATGGAACAGTCGCGCGACAACCCGGTGTTCTACGTCCAATACGGTCACGCGCGCGGCCACTCGATCTTCCGCAATGCACGGGCCGAAGTGTTCCCGGAACTGCCTGAGGATACCGGCAAGCGGATCGCCTGGCTCGGTGAGTCGGCGGTCGAGCGGCTGTCGGACCCGGTCGAGCTCGATCTTCTCAAGCGCCTCGCAATATATCCGCGCATGGTCGAGGCCGCCGCCACGGCCCACGAGCCGCACCGAATTGCCTTTTATCTCTATGATTTAGCCAGCGAATTTCATGCACTTTGGACGAAGGGGCGCGATTTGCCCTATTTACGCTTCATTATCAATAATGATGCAGATCTTACAAAGGCGCGGCTGGCGATGGTCCAGGGCGTCGTCTCGGTCCTGGCATCGGGCCTCGCCATCCTCGGCGTCCATGCCCCGGACGAGATGCGGTAGTTTGGGGCGAACTGCCTAAGGGTATTGGGGGGTAACCGGCAGAAGCCGGATCGCTTAGATTTGGTTGAAAGCCTTGTGGGTCGAAGGCCGTGCCTTGGTCGAGGGGCGCGCGGCTTTCCCGAAGGGACGCATCATCACGATGGCCGAACGATATCAGGACAGACCGTTTCCCTCCGATGACTTTGGTCGCGGTGGCGATCAGCATGGGAAGGGGGAAAGTGATCCCTTGGCCGAGCTCGCCCGTCTGATCGGACAGACCGATCCGTTTGCAGCACAGGGGCGACCGACTGCGCGTCCGCCGGCGACGCCCGCCCAGAGCTATCATGAAGACGATTATCGCCGGGACGATGATCAGCAGGACTATGCCGAGCGGGCCCCGCCGCCGGGGCCGCCCTCATGGATGCGCCGCGCCAACGTGCAGCCGCAGCCGGCACCGGCGCCGGAACCCAATTATCCCGTCTCCGTAGCCCCGGTTCATCCGTTGCATCGCTATCCGGCCAACCCCGCCGTGCCCGAGCCTGATGTTTATCGGCCGCAGGCCTATCAGGATCACGGGTATCAAGATCAGGCCGATCAGGATCAGGCCTACCAGCAGCACGGTCAGGCCTACCAGGAGCAGGCCTATCAGGAGCCGTACGCGCAGCCCGATCCGTCGCGCTACGACGATGCGCTCTACGGCCGGCTGGAGACAGGCGCGCAGGACTATCAGCGCGAGCCGGCCTATCCGGATGATCCTTACGCCTACCAAAGCGACTACCCCGAGGACGAGCTCGACGAGCCGAAGAAGCAGCGCGGCGGCATGATGACGGTCGCGGCGATCCTGGCGCTTGCCGTGGTCGGCACCGGTGCGGCCTTCGCCTACAAGACCTATATCGGCTCGCCCCGCAGCGGCGAACCGCCGATCATCAAGGCCGACAACACGCCGACCAAAATCGTGCCGGCGCCGACGGACTCCGCGGCCAAGGTGCCGGACCGCATGGTCACCGGTGACGGCACCGAGAAGATCGTGCCTCGCGAGGAGGCGCCCGTCGATGTCAATGCCAAGGCGGGCGGTCCCCGAGTCGTATTCCCGCCGCTGAACCAGAATGCGAACCCGCCGTCGGTGGCGAGCGTCTCGCCATCCGCGATTCCCTCGCCAAGCGCGGGTCCGGTCCCGAGCAACGGGACCCTGCCGAGCAATTCGCCGCGCCCGATACGGACCGTCGCCGTGAAGGGCGACCAGACCGATAGCGCCACGCCGCAATCTGCCGCTGCCGCCAGGTCGACGGCTGCTGCAGCGAAGCCCGTTGCGCCTGCCACGTCGCACAATCCGCCGACCTCGGCCAATGCCAGCGCCAATCAGCCGATGTCGCTGGCGCCGCAATCGGTTCCGGCGGCCGAACCGCCGCAGCGGATGGCTGCGACCACTCCGACTCAGCTGGCGCCCGCCAGCAGTGGCGGTGGCGGCTATATCGTGCAGGTCTCCTCGCAGCAGAGCGAGGAGAGCGCCGCTGCGTCGTACCGCGTGCTTCAGAGCAAGTATGGTAGCGTGCTCGGCTCCCGCTCGCCGGTGATCAAGCGCGTCGACCTCACCGACAAGGGCAAGGGGATCGTCTACCGTGCCTTCGCTGGGCCCTTTGGCTCGGCGGAGGAGGCGACGCACACCTGCAACAGCCTGAAGTCTGCAGGCTTGTCCGCCTGCTTCGTCCAGAGGAATTAACGGCCGTTTCCTTGACCCCCTCGCGGGGCAGGGTTAATCGGCCGTTATGAGCACGCGGGCCTTCATTACCGGCGTATCCGGAACGGAACTGACCGCCGCCGAGCGGGAGTTTATCCGTGCCGAACGCCCATGGGGCTTCATTCTCTTCAAGCGCAACGTCGCGACGCCGGCGCAAGTTACTGCGCTGGTTGCGGAATTGCGGGCGGTTGCCAATGCTTCCGATGCTCCTGTCCTGATCGATCAGGAAGGCGGACGGGTGCAGCGGCTTGGCCCGCCGCACTGGCCGGTCTATCCGCCGGGGACCGTATTCTCGAATTTGTACGACACTGATTCGGCACTCGGGCTGACCGCGGCGCGCCTGAGCGCCCGTCTGATTGCAGCCGATCTTGCCGATCTCGGCATCTCCGTGGATTGCCTGCCGCTGGCTGATGTGCCCGTGCCGGGCGCCGACGCTGTCATCGGAAACCGGGCCTACGGCACCGAGCCGGGAAAGGTCGCGGCGATTGCCCGTGCGGTCACCGAGGGCCTGGAGCAGGGCGGCGTGCTGCCGGTTCTCAAGCACATTCCCGGTCATGGTCGGGCCACCGCCGATACCCATTTCAAGCTGCCGACGGTCGACACGCCCCGGGACGAGCTGGAACGGACCGACTTCGCCGCGTTCAAGCCGCTTTCGGACCTGCCGATGGCCATGACTGCACATGTTGTGTTTAGCGCGGTCGACCCCGCCCATCCGGCGACGACATCTGCGACAATGATTGCTGACGTGATTCGCGGCGCAATCGGGTTCCAGGGTTTGTTAATGAGTGATGACGTGTCGATGAACGCGCTGTCGGGGAATATCGCCGAGCGGACCCGCGCCATCTTCGCGGCCGGCTGCGACATGGCCCTGCATTGCAATGGCAACATCGAGGAGATGCGCGACGTCGCCGGCCAGACGCCTGAATTGTCGGGCAGGGCATTGGAGCGGGCGAAAGCCGCGCTCGCCGCACGCAAGGCGCCGCAGCCGTTCGACCGGGCGGCCGCGCGCGCGGAACTGGACGCATTGATCGCACGGGCAAACACGGCATCGGCATGACCGCAGAAATCCTATCGTTTGAAACCGGGCGGCCCGCAGAGCTCGCCGAGGGTGAGCCGGCGTTGGTGGTGGACGTCGAGGGCTATGAAGGGCCGCTCGACCTCTTGCTCGCGCTGGCGCGGCAGCAGAAGGTCGATCTCGCCAAGATTTCGATCCTCGCGCTGGCCGACCAGTACCTCCACTTCATCGAGGCCGCGCGGAAGATCCGGCTGGAGCTTGCGGCCGACTACCTGGTGATGGCGGCTTGGCTTGCCTTCCTGAAGTCGCGGCTGCTGCTGCCGGAGCCGCCGAGTGCGGAAGGTCCGAGCGCGGAGCAGATGGCGACGGCACTGGCCAACCGCCTGCGGCGGCTGGAAGCCATTCGCGAAGCCGCCAATCGGCTCATGAACAGGCCGCAATTGCAGCGCGACATCTTCCCCCGCGGCGAGCCCGAGCAGATCGCCGAGATCAAGCATCCGAAATACACCGCGACGCTGTACGACCTGCTCACCGCTTATGCCGCGCAGCGCCAGTCGCGCGTGCTGGCGAGCGTGCACCTCGCCAAGCGCACGGTGTGGTCGCTTGCGGAAGCGCGCGCCACGCTGGAGCGGCTGGTCGGCAGCATCACCGAGCAGGACGATTGGGGCGTGCTCGACGACTTCCTGATCCGGCATGTCGCCGATCCGACACAGCGGGCAACGGTGTTCGCCTCGAGCTTCGCCGCCGCGCTCGAGCTGGTGCGCGAAGGTCAGCTCGAGCTGAACCAGAAAGAGGCGTTTGCGCCGATCTATTTCCGGAAGGGGCGCCCAAAACCGGTCCCGGACGCAGCTCCCGCGCCCGATGCGCCGGTCGCTTAAGTGCAAGAAGGAGAATCTGCCATGGCAAGCCTGGCTGAAGTGCGGGTAGAAGAGGCCGAGCCGATGGAGAACGAATCCCAGGCGCGTCCCGAGGAATTGCGGCTGCTGGAAGCGCTGCTGTTCGCCTCCAGTGAACCGCTTGATACCGCGACGCTGGCCAAGCGCATGCCCGAGGGCGTCGACGTCAAGGCCGCGCTCGAGCAGTTGCAGGCGGATTATGCCTCGCGCGGCGTCAACCTCGTCCGCGTCGCCAACAAGTGGACGTTCCGCACGGCCGGCGATCTCGCCTGGCTGATGACGCGGGAGAGCACCGAGACCCGCCGTCTGTCGCGCGCCGCGATCGAGGTGCTCGCGATCATCGCCTATCACCAGCCGGTGACGCGTGCCGAGATCGAGGAGATCCGCGGTGTCGTCACCTCGAAGGGCACGCTCGACGTGCTCCTGGAGACCGGCTGGATCAAGCCGCGTGGCCGGCGCAAGACGCCCGGCCGTCCGTTGACCTTCGGAACCACCGAGGAATTCCTGTCGCAATTCACCCTGGAACAGCTCGGCGACCTGCCGGGCCTGGAAGAGTTGAAGGGCACGGGCCTCCTGGATTCGCGCCTGCCCACCGGATTTAGCGTGCCGACGCCGTCCGATGACCCCGCTCTGCGCGAGGACGAGGATCCGCTGGAACCGGGCGATGACCTCGATCTCGCGCTGGCGCCTGCGGTCGAGCCCGAAACGTCCCAAGAGACGTCGGAGGGCGGCAATGAGGGCGGCGGCGAGGCCGGCACCGAGGAGTGACGCCCGTCCGCTTACGGGCCCTGCGACCGGTTAACACTAGCAAGATTGCGTAGTGCCGACAGCGAATTGGCGCTGCCTTGGTCCTTGTTTTTGACACCCGCCAAGCCTAGGTTTCGGTAAAGATCGGCCGGGTCCCCGGCCACATGCGTTTGGAGGGTTGCAGGATGGGTTCACTCAGCATTTGGCACTGGATCTTGGTGATCGCAGTGGTCCTGCTGCTGTTCGGCCGCGGCAAGATTTCGGATCTGATGGGCGACGTGGCGCAGGGCATCAAGGCGTTCAAGAAGGGCATGCAGGACGACGACAAGCCTGCCGAGAAGCCCGAGCCGGCGAAGTCGATCGAGCACAATGCTGCGCCGACCGCGGCACGGTCCGACGTCGGCAGCAAGGCCGTCTGAGCCAGAGAGCACGCGAGACACGGGTAGCATAGTGGCCCCGATCCTGCGCGCAAGGATTGGGCCGGCTCCGGCTGGCGTGAACGGAAGACCTCATGTTCGACATCGGGTGGAGTGAACTGGTCCTCATCGGGGTCGTGGCCCTGATCGCTATCGGCCCGAAAGAGCTGCCGGGCGTTTTGCGCATGGTCGGGCAGTGGATGGGCAAGGCTCGCAAGATGGCTGCCGAGTTCCAGGGGCAGTTCCAGGAAGCGATGCGCGAGGCCGAGATGGCCGACCTCAAGAAGAGCTTTGACGAGGTCAGGGAAGCCGCCACCGGCTTTACCAGCAACAATCCGTTGACCTCGCTCCAGAAGGACGTCAGCGACGCGCTTCGCGTCGATGCGCTGGACAAGCCGGCCGAGACGCCTGCGGCCACCCCCGTCGATCCGCCCGTTACGCCCACGACGCCGGAGACGCCGACGCCTGCGACCTTCATGGAAGCCGAGGCGCATGCCGCTGCGAACGAGCCGCTAGCGATCACCCGTGAGGTCGAACAGGCCCCGGTTGCGCAGGACACCGCGCCATCCGAGGCGATCAAGGACGCCAAAGCGTCATGACCGACGTCGATATCGAGGCCAGCAAAGCCCCGCTGATGGACCATTTGATCGAGCTGCGCTCGCGGCTGATCAAGGCGCTGCTCGGCTTTGGCATTGCCTTCATCTTCTGCTTCTTCTTCGCCAAGCAGATCTACAATGTGCTGGTCTGGCCGTTCGTGTGGGTCGCTGGGGCCGAGAACTCCAAGTTCATCTACACGGCGCTGCTGGAATATTTCATCACGCAGCTCAAGCTCGCGCTGTTCGGCGCCGGCTTCATCTCGTTCCCGATCATAGCGACGCAGATCTACAAGTTCGTCGCGCCCGGGCTCTACAAGCATGAGAAGCAGGCCTTCCTGCCTTATCTGGTCGCGACCCCGCTCTTCTTCTTGCTGGGCGCGGCGCTGGTCTATTTCGTCGTGCTGCCGATGCTGGTCCGCTTCTCGCTCGGCATGCAGCAGGCCGGCAGCGACGAGACCGCGCAGATCCAGCTGTTGCCCAAGGTCGGCGAATATCTGTCGCTGATGATGTCGCTGATCTTCGCCTTCGGCATCGCCTTCCAGCTTCCGGTGATCCTGACGCTGCTCGGCCGCGTCGGCATCGTCACCTCGAAAATGCTGCGCGAGAAGCGCCGCTATTTCATCGTGATTGCTTTCGTCATCGCGGCCGTGCTGACGCCGCCGGACATCCTCAGCCAGTGCTCGCTGGCGATTCCCTTGCTGGCGCTCTACGAGGGCTCGATCATCGCGGTGGCGATGGTGGAGAAGAAGGCCGCCGCCGCGCAGGCCTCGACAGGCACTGACGTGTCGACGCCGGCCAATCCGGCGGAGTAGGGCATCCCGACCTCCGCCGTCATTCCCCGCGAAAGCGGGGAATCCAGTACGCCGCGGCCTCTCGTGGAATCACTGCCGTCTCTGGAATACGGGATCGCCCGCTTTCGCGGGCGATGACGGAGTGCTAGGGGAAGGCGCGCCAATGGAAGATGTCAGCATAAACGTTGACGATTTGCGCGCTGACCCAGGACCACGGCCATGCACGACATCAAATCGATCCGCGACAATCCGCAAGCCTTCGACGCCGGCCTCGCTCGGCGTGGCCTGAAGCCGCTGTCGGCCTCGCTGCTCGCGATCGACGAGAGGCGGCGCGCGGCGATCCTCGCCTCCGAGCAGGCGCAGGCTCGACGCAACGCGGCCTCGAAGGAAATCGGTGACGCCAAGAAAGCCAAGGACGAGGCGCGTGCGGCGAAGCTCATGGCCGAAGTCGCCGAGCTGAAGACCACGATGCCGGAGCTCGAAGCGGCCGCGAAGGCCGCCGACGAGGAGTTGACGAAAGAGCTATCCGCAATCCCGAACATTCCGTTCGACGAAGTGCCTGATGGCATCGACGAGCACGGCAACGTCCAGCACCATTTGTTCGGCAACAAGCGCAACTACAGCTTTGCGCCGAAGCTGCATGACGATCTCGGCACCGCGCTTGGCTACATGGATTTCGAGGCGGCGGCCAAACTCTCCGGCGCGCGCTTCGTCGTGCTGAAGAAGGGTCTGGCGCGGCTGGAACGCGCCATCGGCCAGTTCATGCTCGATCTGCACACGACCGAGCACGGCTACACCGAGATCAACCCGCCGCTGCTGGTGCGCAACGAGGTGATGTTCGGCACCGGGCAATTGCCGAAATTCGAGGACGACCAGTTCTGGGCGATCAAGGGCGAGCTGTTGGCTGCGCCCGACCATGAGCGGCTGAAGACCGAGCGCCTCGGCTTGATCCCCACGGCCGAAGTCTCGCTCACCAATCTCGCGCGCGAATCCATCCTCGACGAGAAGCAATTGCCGATGCGGCTCACCGCGCTGACGCCGTGCTTCCGCGCCGAGGCGGGCGCGGCCGGGCGCGACACGCGCGGCATGATCCGCCAGCACCAGTTCACCAAGGTCGAGCTGGTCTCGATCACGACGCCGGAAGCGAGCAGGGACGAGCTGGAGCGGATGTTGTCCTGCGCCGAGCAGGTGTTGCAGAAGCTCGACCTGCATTACCGCGTCATGACGCTCTGCGCAGGGGATATGGGTTTCTCGTCGCAAAAAACCTATGACATCGAGGTCTGGATGCCCGGGCAGGGCGACGGCGGCATGTTCCGCGAGATCTCGAGCTGCTCGGTCTGCGGCGACTTCCAGGCCCGGCGCATGGATGCGCGCTCGCGCGGCCCCGACGGCAAGCCGCGTTTCGTGCACACGCTGAACGGCTCCGGCACCGCGGTCGGCCGCGCGCTGATCGCCGTGATGGAGACCTATCAGCAGGAGGACGGCTCGATCGCGGTCCCCGACGTGCTCCAGCCCTATATGGGCGGGCTGAAGGTGATCGCGCGCGCGTAGGGTCGCGCGGACCCGAAGGCCGGCTATCCTGCCGGCCCGCCAACGCGAACCCACCGTTCATGGCCTTGCACCGCGACATCTTCTGGGGCGGCCGACAGCAATGGGCGGCGACAAGGTGACCGCGCGGAAGGCCGCCTCGCGCGCCTCCTGCTGCAATGGCGCATTCGCCGCTGGCACGACCAGGCCGGGAACCTGCCGCCGGACCGCAATCGTCCGGTTTGCCTGATCGGCCCTGGCCGGATAAGACGGCTCAGACCGGCTTTCAGGAATCGATCTTCCGATGCGCATTCTCTGCACCAATGACGACGGCATCCACGCTCCCGGCCTCAAGGTCGTGGAGGAGATCGCGCGCGCCTTGTCGGACGACGTCTGGGTGGTGGCGCCCGAGCTCGACCAGTCCGGCGTGTCGCATTCGCTGTCGCTGAACGATCCCTTGCGCCTGCGCGAGGTGGGCCCGCGGCACTTTGCCGTGCGCGGCACGCCGACGGACTGCGTCATCATGGGGGCCCGCCACATCCTGGGTGCCAAGCTGCCTGATGTCGTGCTGTCCGGCGTCAACAAGGGCCGCAACGTCGCCGAGGACGTCGTCTATTCCGGCACCATTGCCGGCGCGCTGGAGGGCACCATCCTTGGCCTGCCGTCCTTCGCACTGTCGCAGGAGTTCAGCGTCGAGACCCGCGAACGGCCGCCATGGGACACCGCGCGCAAATTCGGGCCGGACATCCTGCGCAAGGTGATCGCCGCCGGCGTCCCGAAGGACACTGTCATCAACGTCAACTTCCCGTCCTGCGCGCCGGAGGAAGTGCTGGGCATCCGCGTCACGCGCCAAGGCAAGCGCAATCTCGGTTTCCTCAGGATCGACGAGCGCCGGGACGGCCGCGGCAATCCCTATTTCTGGGTCGGCTTCGAGCGCACCGCGATGATGGATACGCCTGCCGACGGCACCGATCTCGCGGCGCTGCGCGAGCGCTACGTTTCCGTCACGCCGCTCAGGCTCGACCGCACCAACGAAGCTTTTTCGGAAGAGCTGACCGCGACGCTGAATAGCGGTTAGCCGCCGCGAAGGGCGGCTTCGATGGTCTTGCCGAGCGCGTCCAGCTGAAACGGTTTTTGGAGCGCCGGCCGGTCGCGATACTGTTCGGGCAGGCCGGAGGAGCCGTAACCGGTGGCGAAGATGAACGGGCGGCCCTTCGCCATGATGACATCGGCCACCGGCGAAATGACCTTGCCGTTGACGTTGACGTCGAGAATGGCGAGATCGAACTGGGTGGATTGCGCGAGCCGCATGGCCTCGGTGATATCGCCCGCTTCGGCGGCAACCTTGTAGCCGAGTTCCTCCAGCATGTCCGCGACCATCATTCTGATCATGACCTCGTCCTCGACGAGGAAAACAGAGCGGCCCGAAAGCCCTGTCGGAGTCATAGGTGAGTCCTTGCCCATACTCGCGAACGTTTGCAGATAACGATGAGCGACGCAATGCGCGTTTCGGCGAACGCAAATCCGCAAGAGGCTTAGCGCTTTGAAAGCCCGTTGTGGTCAAATGCTATGCCGAAAGGCTATCATGAGTTCCTGAGCCGGAACAAGATTCTCGTCTCGGGTTCTTGCGATGCAGTACGGGGACCCGCCAGACGAGATGAGCAACAGCAGCAATGACGTCCCATCAGCATCCGCCGGAGAAGATGATGTTTCAGCTGACGCTGAGGCGTCGGGGCATCAGCGATCAGGCCGTGCTGCGGACCATGGAGGCGGTGCCGCGCGAGCTGTTCGTCGACGAGACCGATCGCGACGGCGCCTATCGTGACAGCGCGCTGCCGATCGCCTGTGGGCAGACCATCAGCCAGCCGTTCGTGGTCGCCTACATGACCGAGCAGCTCCAGCTCCAGAAGCAGCACCGGGTGCTCGAAATCGGCACCGGCTCCGGCTACCAGGCTGCCGTGCTGTCGCGGCTCGCCGGCCAGGTGTTGACCGTCGAGCGCTATCGCAAGCTGGCCGACACGGCACGCGCCCGACTCGAAAAGCTCGATTGTCACAACGTCGAGGTGATGCTCGGCGACGGTCTCAGTCTGCCTCCCAATATCGGTTCGTTCGATCGCATCATCGTCACCGCGGCGGTGGAGCAGATTCCGGAGAACCTGGTCGAGCGGCTGGAGGTCGGGGGCATCCTGATCGCCCCCGTCGGTCCGCTCCAGGGCGTCCAGACGCTGACCCGCCTGACCCGCCGCGAAACCGGGATCGAGCGCAAGGAACTCGTCGAGGTGCGCTTCGTGCCGGCACTGCCCGGCGTGGCGCGGGAGCTGTAGAATCCCGGATCGGCTGTGCCGCCAACGTCTTATTGAGAGGGTTAAGCCGTTATTTACTCGGTGCGTGTTTACTTAAAACACCAGTTCTGTTGCGTACGAGTGAGTAACCATGTCCGCTGTCGCCGAGTTGCTTTACTCGCGCCGCGTGCCGCAGGTCGCGGTGCTGGCGCTGATCTCCTTCAGCTTTGCAGGGTGCAGCGCCGACATGTCGTCGCGGCTGTCCCAGTCGAACTTCTCCAATCCCTTCGCCTCGGAATCCACGGGATCGGTGCAGCAGGCGTCACCCCCGCAGCGTGAGCTGCCGCAATATGCGCGGCCGCAGACGCAGCCCGGTCATTATCAGTCGCAGCCCTTGCCGCCGCCGGCAGTGTCCGCGCCGCAATCCTATCCCGTTGCTGGAGGTGGCGGCGTGTCCGGTGGCGGGCGCGGCGTCGGCTCCTACGCGCCTCCGGCGCAGCCGCATCTGGAGACCACGGCCGCCGTGCCGTCGCGCTCGGTCGCGGTCGCTCAGCCGGCCGGCGGGACCAAGATCATCGTCGGCACCAGCGATACGCTCGACGTGCTCGCCAAGCGCTATCACGTCACGCCGCAGGCGATCCTTGCCGCCAATGGCTACAAGGGCCCGCGCGCGCTCTCGCCCGGCCAGCAGCTGATCATCCCGCATCCGGCGACGGCCGCTGCGCCAGCGCCGGCTCCGGTCGCGGCAGCTCCTGCTGCGAAGCCGGTTGCCACCATGGCTGCGCCGTCGGGCACCCATTTCGTCAATCGCGGCGATACGCTCGCCAGCATTGCCCGGAAGAACCATATCCCGACGGCTGAACTTGCCCGCGCCAACGGCCTCGATCCGTCTGCAAAACTCAAGCTCGGCACCAAGCTGACCGTGCCCGGTGCCAGGACTGCTGCTGTCTCGGCGCCTGCGGCTCCGGTCGCAGCCGCGCACGTTGCTGGGACGCTCCAGCCCGTCGCGGCCGCTCCCGCGCCCGCCACCAAGATGGCGGCCGCCGCGCCGGCGCAGAGTGCGCGCCTGGCCCAGGCGACGGCCAATGTCGAAGACAAGCCCGCCGAGACGCCGGCGAAGGCCGCGGAGGCCACCGGCGCGCTGCCGACCTTCCGTTGGCCCGTCCGCGGCAAGGTGGTCACGAGCTACGGCGCCAAGACCAACGGCAAGTCCAATGACGGCATCAACCTCGCTGTGCCGGAGGGGACGCCGGTCAAGGCGGCAGAAGACGGCGTCGTCGCCTATTCCGGCAACGAGCTGAAAGGTTACGGCAATCTCGTCCTGGTTCGGCACTCCAACGGCTACGTCACCGCATATGCCCATGCGAGTGAGCTGTTGGTGAAGCGCGGTGATACCATCAAGCGCGGCCAGGTCATTGCCAAGTCGGGTCAATCCGGGGAGGTGGCGTCGCCGCAGCTCCACTTCGAGATCCGTAAGGGATCGACCCCGGTTGACCCGCTCCAATTCCTGAACGGAGCGTGAGGCGAGCCGCTTCGGTCGGGCTCACCCCCGCCAAAACACGCTGCCATCGTCCGCCTTGTGCACAATTGCGCACTGGGCGGACGATCCAGCATTCCAGAGACATCGGTTGTTTAGCCGCCAAGCCGCGGCGTACTGGATTCCCCGCTCCAGTGCGCAATTGCGCACAAGGCGGGGAATGACAGTTGTGGGTGAGGCAAGACCGTCCGCTACTTCGCCGTCAGCTTCACGCCGAGCCGCCCCGCCAGTTCCTGCACGAACTGCCAGGCGACGCGGCCCGAGCGGGAGCCGCGGGTCGTGGACCATTCCAGTGCCTCGCGCTCCAGCGCCTCGTCGTCGACCTTGATGCCGAAATGGCTGCAATAGCCGCGCACCATGGCGAGATATTCGTCCTGGCTGCAGCGGTGGAAGCCGAGCCAGAGGCCGAACCGATCCGACAGCGAAACCTTCTCCTCGACCGCTTCGCCCGGATTGATCGCGGTCGACCGCTCGTTCTCGATCATCTCGCGCGCCAGCAGATGGCGGCGATTGGAGGTGGCGTAGAGAATGACGTTCTCGGGCCGGCCTTCGATGCCGCCTTCGAGCACGGCCTTGAGCGACTTGTAGGACGCGTCGTTGCCGTCGAAGGAGAGGTCGTCGCAGAACACGATGAAGCTGAAGGACGAGGCCCGCAGCTGCTCCATCAGCGCCGGCAGGCTCTCGATGTCCTCGCGGTGGATCTCGATCAGCTTGAGCTTGTCGGCCGGTTTGCGCTCCGCGTTGATGCTGGCATGCGCCGCCTTCACCAGCGACGACTTGCCCATGCCGCGTGCGCCCCAGAGCAGCGCATTGTTGGCCGGCAGGCCATCGGCGAAGCGCTCGGTGTTCTCCATCAGGATGTCGCGCATCCGGTCGACGCCCTTCAGCAGGAACAGCTCGACGCGGCTGACCCGCGGCACGGCCGCAAGGCGCCCGTCGGGATGCCAGACATAGGCATCCGCCCGTTCGAACGACTCGCGCTCGACGGCCGGCCTGCCCTGGGCGGAGAGGTGCGCCGCGATCGTCTCCAGCGCGCGGACGATGCGCTCCTGGGAGAGGTCCGGGGCTGGCTTGGCGACGGCCTTGGGGGCCGCCGTGGGGCGTTTTGCCGCGACGCTGGCGGGCTTCCTGGCAGGGGTGTGGCGGCCTTTGCCGGCCGGGCTTTTGCTTGGTTTTTTTGGCATGTCCGAAGTTCCTGAGAATGCAGCCTTATCGGGCCTGACGGCGCGCCGCAAGGTGATCCAAAAGGACAGTCTGGCAGCGTTGCAATTGGGGCAATGGCCGCTATAGTCCGCGCGAATTTGACCGAACCGGTCGCCTTCGAGGGCCTGACCGGCTTTCTCCCGTTCTCACGAGGATCGTCCGAATGCTGATTACCCCTGCGTATGCCCAGGCCGCGGGCGCCGGCGACACCAACAGCATGTTGATGTCGCTGCTGCCGTTCGCCCTGATCTTCGTGATCATGTACTTCCTGATTCTGCGTCCGCAGCAGAAGAAGGTCCGCGACCACGCCGAGCTCGTGAAGAACATCCGCCGCGGCGACACCGTCGTGACCTCGGGCGGTCTCGTTGGCAAGGTCACCAAGGTCGTCGACGACGACCAGATCGAGTTCGAGATTTCTGACGGCGTGCGCGTGCGGCAGATGCGCCAGATGATCTCCGGCGTGCGAGCCAAGGGCGAGCCTGCGAAAGAAAGCTCGAAGGAAAGCGCCAAGGACGACACCGCGGCGAAGTGAGCGCTCGCGCGAGTCTCTATAAGTCTCCTGCAAGTCTCCCGATCTGACAGGTCCAGTCGATGTTGTATTTCACGCGGTGGAAGGCGCTGGGGATTATCCTGACGGCGCTGATCGTGTGCCTCTGCGCGGTCCCCAACTTCTTCCCCGAGGCGCAGGTCAAGACCTGGCCCGCCTGGGCGCAGCGCCGGCTCGTGCTCGGCCTCGACCTCCAGGGCGGCTCCTATCTGCTGCTCGAGGTCGATTCCAGCTACGTGAAGAAGGAGCGACTCGACCAGGTTCGCGACGACGTTCGCCGGACGCTGCGCGATGCCAAGATCGGCTTCACCGGCGGCGTCACCGTGCGCAATGATGCGGTCGAGGTTCGCATCACCAAGGAAGCCGACGCGCAGCCGGCGCTCGCCAAGCTGCGCGAATTGTCCCAGCCACTCGGCGGGCTGATGGGATCGAGCGGTCAGCGCGACCTCGATGTGGCTGATGCCGGCGGCGGGGTGATCCGCCTGAGCATTCCGCAGGCCGCGATGCTCGACCGCATGCGCAAGACCATCGAGCAATCGATCCAGATCGTCGAACGCCGCGTCAACGAACTCGGCACCGTCGAGCCCGTCATCCAGCGCCAGGGCAACGACCGCATTCTGGTGCAGGTCCCGGGTCTCCAGGACCCGACGCGCCTGAAGGAACTGCTGGGCAAGACCGCGAAGATGGAATTCCGCATGGTCGACACCTCCGTGCCGCCGGATCAGGCGCAGCAGGGCAGGTTGCCGCCGGAATCCGAGCTGCTGATGAGCGCATCGCCGCCGCCCACGCCTTACGTGGTCAAGAAACAGGTGCTGGTCGCCGGCGGCGACCTGACCGACGCCCAGGCGAGCTTCGACCAGCGTACGGGCGAGCCGGTCGTCAGCTTCAAGTTCAACACGTCGGGTGCGCGCAAGTTTGCGCAGGCGACGCAAGAGAACGTGGGGCTGCCGTTCGCGATCGTGCTCGACAACAAGGTGATCTCGGCGCCAGTCATTCGTGAGCCGATCACCGGCGGCCAGGGCCAGATCTCCGGCAATTTCACGGTGCAATCGGCCAACGATCTCGCGATCCTCCTGCGTGCCGGCGCGCTGCCGGCGCCGCTCACGGTGGTCGAGGAGCGCACCGTCGGTCCGGGCCTCGGCCAGGATTCGATCGAGAAGGGCGAGCTTGCGGCCTATGTCGGCTCGATCCTCGTCATCGTCTTCATGCTGTTGACCTACCGCCTGTTCGGGGTGTTCGCCAACGTCGCGGTGGCCATCAACGTCGCCATGATCTTCGGCCTGTTGTCGCTGCTCAACGCCACGCTGACGTTGCCCGGCATCGCCGGCATCGTGCTCACCGTCGGCATCGCGGTCGACTCCAACGTGCTGATCTACGAGCGCATCCGCGAGGAGCTGCGCGGCGGCCGCAACGCGATCTCGGCGATCGACGCCGGCTTCAAGCGGGCGCTCGCGACCATCCTCGATTCCAACATCACCACCTTCATTGCCGCCGCGGTGCTGTTCTACATCGGCACCGGCCCGGTGCGCGGCTTTGCCGTGACGCTCGGCATCGGCATCATCACCACGGTGTTCACCGCCTTCACCATGACCCGGCTGATCGTCGCCGGGTGGGTGCGGTGGAAGCGGCCGCAGAGCGTGCCGATCTAGGAGCCTGATCGTGACTCACACCGTTCTCATCGGGCTCGGCGTCCTCATTGCCATTCTCACCGTGGTTTCGGCCCTCGGCCTGCTGCCGTCGCTGCGCATTGTTCCGGACAACACGCATTTCGACTTCACGCGATTCCGCCGCATCAGCTTTCCGATCTCGGCGGCGCTGTCGATCGTCGCGATCACGCTGTTCTTCACCCATGGCCTGAACCTCGGCATCGACTTCAAGGGCGGCACGCTGCTGGAGGTGAAGGCGAAGTCCGGCACCGCCGACATCGCGGCGATGCGCACCAAGCTCGATGCGCTGGGTCTGGGCGAAGTCCAGCTGCAGCAGTTCGGCGGCCCCGAGAACGTCCTGATCCGTGTTGCGGAGCAGCCGGGTGGCGACGCCGCGCAGCAGGCGGCCCTGCAGAAACTTCGTGGCGCGCTCGGCGACAGCGTCGACATTCAGCGCACCGAGGTGCTCGGTCCGCGCGTCGCAGGTGAGCTCCTGGCCTACGGCATGCTCGGCCTGATGCTCGCGATCGTCGGCATCCTGATCTATCTCTGGTTCCGCTTCGAATGGCAGTTCGCGCTCGGGGCCATGATCGCCAACGTGCATGACATCGTGCTGACCATCGGATTCATGTCGATCAGCCAGGTCGATTTCGACCTGACCAGCATCGCCGCGCTTCTGACCATTCTCGGCTATTCACTCAACGACACCGTCGTCATCTACGACCGTATCCGTGAAATGCTGCGGCGCTACAAGAAGATGCCGATGCCGCAGCTGCTCAACGAGTCCATCAACTCGACGCTCTCGCGCTCGATCATCACTCACTTCACGGTGACGCTGGCGCTGCTCGCGCTGTTGTTGTTCGGCGGTCACGCGATCCACAGCTTCACCGCGGTCATGATGTTCGGCGTGGTGCTGGTCGGCACCTACACCTCGATCTTCATTGCGGCCCCGATCCTGATCTATCTCGGTGTCGGCGAGCACCGCGAAGATGCGCCCGATACCGCTACGCCGGCGAAGAAAAGCAAGGCATGATCCGAACCTCGTGCCGTCGCAGGCGTTTGCGAGGGCAGTAAGCCAATTCGGACGAAGCTCATGGCCGGCGATCCCAATGCTCCGCATTTCCCGCGCTCGGCGCCGATCGATGCCTATGGCAAGGGCGGCTTCGCCTTTGCCGGCATGTCGCATCGCGGCTCGTTGCTCTTCCTGCCCGACGCGATCTGGGCCTGGGACGTGACGGACCCCGCGAAGATCGACCGCTATTCGCTGGATCGGGTCTTCGCGGCCGCCAACAGCATCGACACGCTCCTGGTCGGCACCGGAACCGGGCCTTGGCTGCCGCCCCCGGAGCTGCGTCAGGCGCTCAAGGCGGTGAGGGTGGTGCTGGACACGATGCAGACCGGGCCCGCCGTACGGACCTACAACATCATGATCGGCGAACGGCGGCGGGTTGCCGCTGCGCTGATCGCAGTGCCATGAGCAGCCCTGCGCCGCCGCCCGACTCCGTTGCGTTCTGCGCCGATCTCGTGCGCAGCCATGACTTTCCGCGCTTCGCCGCGACCCTGTTCGCGCCAGCCGCCGAGCGCCGCGCGCTGCTGGCGCTATATGCGTTCAACGTCGAGATCGTCCGCGTCCGCGACCACGTGAGCCAACCCTTGCCCGGCGAGATCCGCCTGCAATGGTGGACGGACATGCTGTCGGGCCATGTCCATGGCAGCGCCGAGGGCAATCCGGTCGCGGCCGAGCTGCTCTGCGCGATCCGCGATTTCGAACTGCCGGTCGAGCCGCTGTCGCTGCTTGCCGAGGAGCACCAGTTCGATCTCTACAACGACCCGATGCCGACCATGGCCGCGCTGGAGGGGTATCTGGCCGCAACCTCGTCGGCGTTGTTCGGTCTGGCGGCGCAGGTTTTGGGACCGCCGTCGGAGGCGGTCGAGCATCTCGCCCGCCATGCCGGGCTGGCGCAGGGCATCGTGCAGGTCATCGCCAATCTGCCGCGCGATGCCGCGCATCGGCAATTGTTCCTGCCGCAGCAGGTGATGGCGAGGCACGATTGCAGCATGGAGGACGTCTTCGCCGGCAAGGAGACACCAAATCTCCATGCCGTGCTGGAGCAGCTTGCGGGAGAAGCCAGGCAGCATATGACGGCAGCTTCGTCGCTGCTGGCGCAGGTGGCGCCGTCCGTGCGGCCGGCGTTTCTGCCGCTGAGCCAGGCGCGCGCCGATCTCAAGCGCCTGTCGCGTCCGGGACGCAATCCGTTTGCGTTGCAGCCGTCGTCGCGGCTGCGCACGCTCTGGACGCTGTGGCGCGCCTCGCGATTGCGTGAATTTACCAAATAGAGGCTGGCTTATCGCCTGGGCCGGCCAAATGCTCTATGCTGTCCCATGGCCGATTTGTCCCAAAGCATGTCCGATCTGAGCGGCTTTCCGGTCGCGCCGGGTGACATTCATGCCGCGGCCGAGACGATCAGGGGCGCCGTCGTCCAGACACCCTGCAGCCATAGCCGCACGCTGAGCAGTATCTGCGGCTGCGACATCTGGCTCAAATTCGAGAACCTCCAATTCACTTCCTCGTTCAAGGAGCGCGGCGCGCTCAACCGGCTCACTGCGCTGACGCCGGAAGAGCGCGCGCGGGGGGTGATCGCAATGTCCGCGGGCAACCACGCGCAAGGCGTCGCCTACCACGCCAAGCGGCTCGGCATTCCCGCCACCATCGTCATGCCGATCGGCACGCCCATGGTGAAGATCGAGAACACCAGGCACCACGGCGCCGAGGTGGTGGTCACGGGCGCGACGCTGGAAGAGGCGGCCGCCTTCGCGCGCAGCCACGGTGAAGCGCGCAGCATGATCTTCGTCCACCCTTACGACGATCCGCTTGTCATCGCGGGGCAGGGCACGATCGGGCTGGAAATGCTCAAGGCGGTACCGGATCTCGACACGCTGGTCGTTCCGATCGGCGGCGGCGGGCTGATCAGCGGCATTGCCATTGCCGCGAAGTCGATCAAGCCGTCGCTGCGGATCCTGGGCGTCGAGGCCTGGCTGTATCCCTCAATGTACAACGCGATCCATGACGGCAATTTGCCTGTGCGCGGCGACACGCTCGCCGAAGGCATCGCGGTGAAATCGCCGGGGAAGATCACCACCGAAATCGTCCGCCGCCTGGTCGACGACATCGCGCTGGTCAATGAAGCCGAGCTCGAGCGCGCGGTCGCCACCCTGATCTCGATCGAGAAGACCGTGGTCGAGGGCGCCGGCGCCGCGGGCCTCGCCGCGCTGATGTCCGATCCGTCCCGGTTTGCCGGCCAGAAGGTCGGCCTGGTGCTGAGCGGAGGCAATATCGACACGCGGCTGATTGCCTCCGTCCTCACCCGCGAGTTGGCGCGCGAGGGACGGCTGACGCAATTGTCGCTCGATATTCCTGATCGCCCTGGGCAGCTTGCCGCCGTGGCCGCACTGCTGGCCGAAGCCGGCGCCAACATCATCGAGGTCTCGCATCAGCGAACCTTCTCAGATCTTCCGGCCAAGGCGACGCTGCTGCAGCTGGTCATCGAGACCCGCGACAGCGCGCATCTCGACGAGGTAATGGCGAGACTGAGCGCATCCGGACTGAGCGCGCGCTGCACCTGAGCGGTGCGCGGGCATGCCGCTATCGCGACGCCAGAGCCGCGAGGTGACCGATCAGCCGATCGATCTCGGCTTCGGTATTGTAATAGTGCGGGGATGCCCGCACGAGCGGCGGCAGCGAGCGGAGCTCGGCATCGATGCGGGTACTTGATGGGTCCGACGCGCCGATCGTGATGCCGGCGGTAGCGGCGCTGCCCACGATGGCGTCCGCCTCATACCCGTCCATCGTGAAGCTGACGATGGCGCCCGGCGCGCGGCCGAGGTCGCGAATGGCGAGGCCGCGGACGGACGCAAGGCCGTCCCGAAGGCGGTCCGCCAGCAGACGGCACTGCTGCTCGATGGGACCCATTCCGATATCGAGTGCATAATCGACGGCAGCGCCGAGCCCGAGCCGGGCCGCATAATTGTTCTCCCAGGTCTCGAAACGGCGCGCATCGTCGCGGAGCCGATATTCATCCCGCGAGACCCAGGGCGCGGCGAAATGGTCGATCATCGGTGGTTCGAGCTGTTGCAGTAGAGCCCGGCGGACGTAGAGAAAGCCCGTGCCGCGCGGGCCGCGCAAGAACTTTCGCCCCGTGGCCGACAGCATGTCGCAGCCGACCGCCTCGACGTCGACGGCCATCTGGCCGACCGCCTGACAGGCGTCGAGCAGATAGGGAATACCATGTGCCCGGGCGATCTTGCCGATCGCCGCTGCCGGATTGACCAGCCCGCCATTGGTCGGAACCCAGGTGATGGCGATCAGCTTTGTGCGCTCATCGATCATGCGTTCGAGCGCGTGCACGTCGAGTTCGCCGCTGGCATCGCTCGGCACGACATCGATCGTCGCGCCGGTTCGCTTCGCGACCTGAAGAAAGGCGACATAGTTGGCAGCGTATTCGGCCTCGGCCGTCAGGATGCGGTCGCCCTTGCGGAAGGGAAGCGCGTAGAACGCCATCTGCCAGGCAACCGTCGCGTTCTCCACCAGGGCGATCTCGTCAGGTGCGGCATTGAGCAGACGCGCCACCGAGCCATACACCGCGTCGAGCCGATCGGATTCACGGTCGGCGGCGGCATAGCCGCCAATTTCGCTTTCCAGGTCGATATGTCCCTTCACTGCCGCGACGACCGGCGCCGGCATCAGAGCCGCACCCGCATTGTGCAGGTATGCGAGCCGGCTGGTGGCTGGTGTGTCGGCACGTATCCGGTCGAGGTCGATCACTTACGCCTCCGCTTCTCGCGATCTTCGTGCATGAATTAGACGCGTCGAGGACTGCGAGCAAGACGGCGCAGTCTTGGCTCAGATGCAGAGGCTGAGCAGCTTGATTGTGCAGGCGCTGGATCTGGGCTTGGTTGCGGGCGCCGCCTCGCGCTTCACGGCAACCAGCGGCTCCTTGTCCTTCTTGCCCTTACCCTTGCCCTTCTCGTAATCGCCGGCGATCACCATGGCCCAATAGGTGCGCTTGCCGCTGGCATTCCTGGCGCTGGCGATGCCGACGCGGGAGGCGTTGTGCAGCAGCAGGTTCTTGCGGTGCCCGGACGAGTCGATCCACTGTCCCAGCGTCTTCTCGAAATTGTCGTAGCCGTAGGCGATGTTCTCGGCGGCGCGGCCCGCGCCCGCCGGCGCGACGCGACGGTTGAAGGGCCCGAGCGCGTCGTGACTGAGATCATCCTTCGCCGCCATGGCGCGGGCCTGGTCCATGGCGATGCGGTCGAGGGTGGCATCGCGGACGACGCGGACCTCACCGTGCTTGAGACGGAAGCTGGAGATAAGCTCGGCCGGAGATTCGGCCATGGCTGGCACAGCCGTCAGCAGCAGGAAGCCGGCGATCAGGCCGCCAACCACACGATGCATCATCGTCCCCCGAGTCCCCATGATCCCGCCAAGCCCGAATGATCCGACCGCTTCTCTATCGCCAATGTGGAGGCTTCAAGGCACGGACCGCCACACTAGCTCGCCGGCAGGTTCGCCTCGAAATTGAAGCGGTCGCGCAGGTTCTTGCGCTGCTCCAGGATATCCTTGAGGAAGGCACGGTCCTGCTCGTTCTTCATCATGGGCTCGATCAGGTCGAGCTGGTTCATGGCGACCAGTTGCAGCACCTCGGTGCGCGGCTTGCCGCTGGTGGTGCGTGGCAGGGCGTGCACGACCTGGATGTGCTCGGGCGGCTTCGGTCCCTTGGCCGCGGCAAGCTCGCTGCGGAGCTGGCCTTCGAGCGCGGCCTGATCGGCCTCGACGAAGGCGTAGAGCCCGACGCCGGAGCGGCGGTCGGCAAAGGCGACGATGGCGGTATCGCGCACGGCGGGATTCCGGCGGATCAGTTCGGCGAGCACCGGCGCGTCATTGACGAGCCGCCGGCCGCCGCCCTCGCGGTCGGTGAAGTTGAACAGGCCGCGGGTGATGGCGCGATAGACCTTCTTGCCGGTGGCGAGCCACAGGCTCGCGGCGAGCGACTTCTTCGCCAGGATCTTCCGCTCCCGCGGCGTCAGCGCCTCCGGCGCGTAGGAGCGCTTGTGCTTCAGCAGGTGCCGCAGGTCTTCATAGGCGAGGATGCGATAGAGCCGGCCGCGCCGGGCAAAGCAGGCCGCAAGCTGGAAGTCGGTCACATAGGCCCGGCCGTCGCGGCCGACCAGCCAGTTCTGCTCCTTGGCGAGATCGTTGTGGCAGATACCGGCACGGCGCAGCCGGCGCAGCGCGGTCTTGGCCGAGCGGAAATAGGCGAGATCGCCATGGGGCTTTGCCAGATGCAGCGCGACGCCGTCGACGAAGCCGCGCACCAGAGCGCGGCGTCCGGCCCACAGCAGCTCGGGACCGACGTTGAGGCCCTTGGCGCGCACCAGCGCGTGCTTCTCGCGGGCGAACAGATGGCGTGCGAGCAGAAACGACCACCATGGCACCTCGTCGAGCCGGCGCAGCACCGCGTCGGTCTCGCCGCCCTCGTTGCGGAAGCGGCCGCGCTCGACGGTCGAGAACACGTCGCGCTTGAGCAGCACGCCTTCGGTCCAGCGCGCCGACAGCTCCGCGGCATCGTCCTTGGGGAGGCTCATCGAAAACTCACGCGGCAGCGGCAATGCGCAGGTGATCGGCGATCCAGCGGTCGAGATCGGCGAGCGCCCGTGCGCTCATCGCCTGCTTCTTGGCCACCGTCTTCTCGTTGCCGCGCAACCGCGTGCCGTCGGGCTTCTTGGTCGGCACGTTTGCGAGCGGCGGGAACAGGCCGAAATTGATGTTCATCGGCTGGAACGAGCGCGTGCCCGGTTCGATCGTCTCGATATGGCCGCCGGTGATGTGGCCGAGCAGCGATCCAAGCGCGGTCGTGTTCGGCGGACTTGCAAGCGTCTCGCCGCGCGCGTCCGCGGCGGCGTAGAGACCGGCGATCAAGCCGACGCTGGCGGATTCCACGTAGCCTTCGCAGCCGGTCATCTGACCGGCGAAGCGCAGCCGCGGCTGCGCGCGCAGGCGCAACTGGCCGTCGAGCAGCTTTGGCGAGTTCAGGAAGGTGTTGCGATGCAGGCCGCCGAGACGGGCGAACTCCGCCTTTTCCAGCCCTGGAATGGTGCGGAAGATGCGCTGCTGCTCGCCATACTTCAATTTCGTCTGGAAGCCGACGATGTTGTAGAGCGTGCCGAGCTTGTTGTCCTGACGGAGCTGCACGATCGCATAGGCCTTCGTGGCGGGATCGTGCGGATTGGTGAGGCCGACGGGCTTCATGGGACCATGGCGCAGCGTCTCGGGGCCGCGCTCCGCCATCACCTCGATCGGCAGACAGCCGTCGAAATAGGGCGTGTTGGTCTCCCACTCCTTGAACTCGGTCTTCTCGCCTGACATCAGCGCGGCGACGAAGCCGTCATACTGCTCCTTGGTCATCGGGCAGTTGATGTAATCGGCGCCGTTGCCGCCGGGGCCGACCTTGTCGTAGCGCGACTGGAACCAGGCCACCGACATGTCGATGGACTCGCGGTGCACGATCGGCGCGATCGCGTCGAAGAAGGCGAGGGCGTTCTCGTCGGTCAGCGCGCGGATCGCATCGGCGAGCGGCGCCGAGGTGAGGGGGCCGGTGGCAACGATGACGTTGCTCCAGTGGGCCGGCGGCAGGCCATCGACTTCGCCGCGGGCGATCTCGATGAGGGGATGGTCGTTGAGGGCCCTGGTCACGGCCGCGGAGAAGCCGTCGCGGTCGACCGCGAGTGCGCCTCCGGCGGGCACCTGGTTGGCATCGGCCGCGCGCATGATCAGCGAGTCGAGCCGGCGCATCTCCGCATGCAAGAGGCCGACGGCGTTGTTGGCGGCATCGTCCGAGCGGAACGAATTGGAGCATACGAGCTCGGCGAGCCCGTCGGTGCGGTGCGCCTCGGTCGTGCGGTCCGGCCGCATCTCGTGCAGCACCACGGGCACGCCCGATTTCGCCACTTGCCAGGCAGCTTCGGAACCGGCGAGGCCGGCGCCGATCACGTGGACGATGTTGGATTGGGGTCCTGTCATGGGGCGGACAGGTAGCGCTTTTCCACGGAGAGTGGAATCGCCGAGATCGAGTTTTCTGCCATCAGAAACGACAACGCCCGCACGAGGCGGGCGCTATCGGTCCGTTCCGGTGAAGGGCTGAATGATATCAGCCCTGATACTGGCCGGCGGCAACGCGCGGGATGTCCGAGCGATCGAGGCCGATATCGGCCAGTTCGCGATCGCTGAGCTGGGACAGCTCGGCAACATTGCGCTGATAGTCCCGGAAGGCCTGGATCATGCGGATGAGCGAGAGCAGCATTGGTAGTCTCCTGTAGTTCGATTCAGCCCTTGTCCGGGCCTCATCGTTGAAATGAATATAGGTGAGAGTGGTGCAGTGCGAAAGTTCCGATGTTGCGATGCAGCTAAGCGAAGCGCGCATAGCGCAGGTAAGGGGTGATTAACCTCTTGGCGGTCTTGCCCAGGAGTTGAGCGGAGCTGACCGTCTTCTGCAATAAAATACCGTGAAATCACGGGTTTATAACAGGCGTTTGCGGTTCCCGATGAGATTGAAATGGGTTGCGTCCTCATAATCCGCAACACGATGCGTTAGCTTGTAAGCCCAAGTCCCGCATGCATGGATCGCATGAAACGTAAGATATAGAAGTGAATATAAATTACAGTATTTGATCCGTCATCCGTCCGCGCAGGCTACGATTCGCGGGCGCTGCCCGACAGGATTGGCATCGGCGCACCCTGGTGCATGCGCCGCCATAAGTCTGGGGCCAATCACCGCCCCATTTGATGCGGTGCATACACGGCATACGTGCGTCCCCTGACGACCAAGCGCATGCGGCTCTGCGCGGCGTGCAATATCACGCAATTCTCGCGGAGAATTTATTGCGGCAAGTTGCCGCATCCGGAGGAAAGTCATGACACAGATTCCAGCAATGTCGCCGGGTCTGGCCCAAGAACAAGAGAAGGGAAAGTAACATCATGACGAAGTTACTCGGGGTTATCGCAATTGCCGCCGCCGCGTTCGCGGTCGCACCGGTCCAGGCCGCCAAGCACGCCGTGGGCGGCTGCAGCGGGGCCAATCTGGAGAAGACGGAGACCGCGATCGAGAACATGGCCGACGGCGACAGCAAGTTCGTCGCGCAGAAGGAGATCGCGGCGGCGCAGGGCGCGCTGCTCAACGGCAAGATGGGTGCGTGCGGCGCGCACCTGAACAAGGCGACGCACGCCGCCATGGGCAAGTGAACGCTGACCAAGAGAGGGCCGGTCGCCTGGCGGTCGGCCCTGTGAATTTTATCGAGTGTTGTCTAAGGAGCGCGTGCCAGCTGGGTTGCGAAATAGGCGACGGTCTTGGAATAGACCTCGCTCTTGTTCCACTGCTGCAGCACCGTAAAATTCGGACTGCCGGGCTGCCAATCCTTGCCCTTCTGCCAGCCATAGCCGGCAAGATAGTTGGCGGTGGAGGCGAGTACGTCCGGCGCGTTATGCAGGAGATCGCGCTTGCCATTGCCGTCGAAATCGACGGCATATTTCATCCAGGACGACGGCATGAACTGGGTCTGGCCGAGCTCGCCGGCCCAGGCGCCCTTCATATCGGCTGGGGCGAGATCGCCGCGCTGGACGATGCGCAGCGCATCCATCAGCTCGGCTCGAAACTGCTCGGAGCGGCGGCAGTCGTAGGCGAGCGTTGCCAGCGATCGGATGGTGGCGAACTTGCCGGTGTTGACGCCGAAATCGGTCTCCAGGCCCCAGATCGCGACCAGGACCTCGCCGGGCACGCCGTAGGCCTGCTCGATGCGCGACAGCACGGAGCCGTATTGCTTCATCCTGTTGGAGCCGCGCTCCAGGCGTGGCGGCACCATGCGGCCGGAAAACTCCTCGAAGGACTGGGTGAAGACCTTTTGCGAGCGGTCGCGGTTGAGCACGCTCTGATCGAGCGTCACGCCGGCGAGCCCGGCGGTGATGGCCTGCTGCGAGATGCCCTTCGCCGCGGCGTCGGTCTTGAAATCTGCGAGCCAAGCGTCGAAATTGCCCGACCCGCAAGCAACGGCGGCCGCCGCTGGCTGGGCGGACAGAATAAACGCGGAAAGGGTGAAGGCTGCGACAGCGAGACGGGAAATCGTCGGGGTCATTCGAGCAAATGAATTCCGTGAAGCGATCTGAGAAGCGATCTGACCGACGGGCGCAATCTCAGTTGGAACCGCGGCCAAAGCAAGGCGCCCACCAGCTGCGATCCTGCCCGAGCCGGGGCAGGATCGCATGTCACGATATCGTCAGGCGTCCGTCCGATTTCGCCACGGGAAGAGGTTGGCCGGGAAGTCGGCGGCGGGCTTGCGCGGACGATGCGGCGGGGGCGGTACCGGCCGTGCCCCGGGCTCCGAGGCGATCACTTTGCGGTAGAGGTGCCAGGTGGCATGACCGAGCAGGGGGATCACCACGGCGAGGCCGAGGAACGCCGGTATGGTCCCGAGCGCGAGCAGCACCGCCACGATCACGCCCCAGGCCGCCATCGGCACCGGGTTTCTTGCGACGACGCGCAACGACGTCACCATCGACTCGAACGCGCCGGCATGACGGTCCAGCATCAAGGGGAACGACACGACGCTGATGCAGAGCGCGGCGAGCGCGAACAGGAAGCCCGTGCCGCAGCCGACCGCGATCAGCCACCAGCCTCGCTGCGTGGTCAGCACGCGCGTCATGAAGTCCGAAAGGCCGGTGACGCCCTCGTAGCCGAATGCCGCGATATAGATCGCCTGCGCGGTCGCAACCCAGGTGACGAACAGGGCGAGCAGCAACGTGCCGAGGCCGAGCATCGCACCGAACGAAGGCGAGCGCAGCACCTCCATGGCATCCCAGGCGCTGGCCGGTTCATAGCGTTCGCGCCGGCTGGACAGCTCGTAGAGTCCCAGCGCCGCGAATGGCCCGATCAACGCGAAGCCGGCAGCCAGCGGAAACAACAGCGGCAGCACCGAATAGCCCATCACCGCGCGGGCGAGCACGAGGCCGAGCACCGGGTAGATCACGCAGAGGATGATGGCGTGGCTCGGAACGGCCTTGAAGTCTTCCCAGCCGCGCCTGAGCGCATCCTGCAAATCTGACAGTCGGATGGTTCGGATCACCGGTCCAGCCGCATCCGAGGGCTGGGCCATCCCGGGGACATTGCCCTGATAGAGTGTGGCCATGGTCGCTAGCTCCCTTGCCGGGCGGCCGAGTCCGACGCCGGCAACGGCGCAAGCGGCCGCCATTCTTTGAAATTTCGCGATCCCGACCAGACGCGAATTCCGGATGGCATCGCGAACTGAAGGGCAAGCATACTCCCAAGTCCAAGTCCTGTCCCTCACGCTTGGGTGAAATTCGATGCCGCGGCGCAACCACAACGACGTCATTCTGTCGTCATTTCGCCGCAGATAAGCTGATGCTGGTCGTTCGCGGAGCTTCGCGGGCACAGCGCAGTGACTTCGTCTATAAGGCCCTTCCAACGGATCCTTTTCGGGGAGCAGACATGAGCATTTTCGGGAAAATCATGAGCGCGATCTTCGGCAGCCAGCCGGCCACCGCCGCGCCCGCCGGTGGCGCAGCATCGCCCGGCGCGCCCGCAGGGGCGCCAGGCGCTTCGGCGCCGGCCGCCGCGCCCATGGCCGCCGTCGATGTGGCGGCGATCGTCGACAAGGCGGCGGCCGCACATAAGGGCGAGAAGCTGGAATGGCGCACCTCGATCGTCGATCTCATGAAGGCGCTCGACATCGATTCCAGCCTCGCTGCGCGCAAGGATCTCGCCAAGGAGCTGGGCTACAGCGGCGACATGAACGACTCGGCGAGCATGAACGTCTGGCTGCACAAGCAGGTGATGTCAAAGCTCGCCGCCAACGGCGGCAAGCTGCCGCCGGAGATCAAGCACTGACCCGCCCCTGGTCGCGCCGCAGGGGCCCGCGATCTCGCGGGTCCCTTCGCTTTCAGGCGACCAGATCCGCATCCTCCGGATGCCTGGCGAGATAGTCGACGACGAAGCCGCAGCCGGCGATCACCTTCCTGCCGTCGCGCCGGATCATGTCCAGCGCGCCCTTGACCAGCTCGGACCCGATGCCACGGCCGCGCAGCGCGCGCGGAGTCTCGGTGTGGGTGATGATGACGGCGGACGGCGTCAGCCGGTAGTTGGCGAAAGCGATGTCGCTGCCGACATCGAGCTCGAACCGGCTCCTGTCCTTGTTGTCACGTACCGATGCCGCCATGGCAGATCCTTCCGAAGGGAGCGTAGCCTTTGATCTAGGGGGCCGAGCCCGCCTTTGGCAAGGCGCGGCCAACGCAGCTCGCCGCACGGAAGCCAGCTGCAAATGCACCTGCCTGGTGCCGCAGCGTCAATAATTCCGGACTCCGCCCTTGCATGTCCCATGGCGGTTCCCACGTCCTAGCAAGGACATACGCCCGAATCCGGCCGGCAGGGTCGCCAGATATTCGGAGTGTCATGATCGCCGGCCGCAGACGTATGCCTCTTTTGCAGGAGGGTACGATGTCGGACTTTGGTTTCTTGAAGACTCATCGAACATGGGAGGACTGGTGCGGGATGCTGGTCGGCGCGCTGATCGTGGCTTCGCCGTGGTTCCCCGTCCAGGAGGAGGCGATCGCCGGACACCAGACGGTCATCCTGAACACGGTCGCGATCGGTCTGGTCGTGTTTGGCATCAGCCAGCTCGAATATGTGGCCTTGCAGCGCTGGGAAGAGGTGGCGACCATCCTGGTCGGGCTGTGGCTCATCGCCTCGCCTTACGTGATCGGCTATTCCGGTGAGGGCTTTCTCCGCATCTATCACACGAGCCTCGGTGCGGTGGTGGTGCTGCTCGGCATACTCCAGCTGTGGCAGGACTGGGACATGACCGACCAGGACTTGCTCAAGCACGGACAGTAGGCCGTAGATTTCGGCAGGCGATGACGTCGCTCATGTCGTTGCCCCTCCAGCTGCCAGCCGCGCGTACGAAGCCGTAACGCGCGGTTGGGTCGGCAGCTGTCCGATGCTGAGGTCGTTCGGTTCAATCGCTCGCTTTGGCGAGCCTGGAATCTTCGGCCTGAGGCTGCGGGTGGAGGCAGCCGTGGCAGATGAGCAGGGAGCGGTTGACCCTGGCGTCCTGCTCGGCCTCGATGCCGTCCTGCGCCTGCCACCATTCCTTCGAAGAGGGCTGAACGCCAGCTTGCGGCCTGTTGCGCTCGGATCTGGCAGCGGTCCGCGTTGGTTGTGACGAAGCGCGCGGCTGATTGGGATCCTGACCGGCGCCATCCCAAGCATAGCGCGCAGGCTTGAAGGCGGGATCGGAGGCCAGATGCGTCTGCGGCCCCATGGCGCATCCGGCCAGCGCCAACGACAACAGCAGGAGGGCGGGCGCTTTGACCATGATGCGGTACTCTGTACGCGAGAACTAACCGAGGTTGCGCCAATCATATTTAAGATTCCCTGAACGCGCAGGGCAGCAGGTCCACGGCAGCCGGCCTTGCAGGGGCGCTGGCGATGGCGATAAATGAGCTGCAATGAGCGGGCAGCCTGGGCGCTGTCCGTCGTCGAAGAGGAAGCCCCATGCAGCCCCTGCGCATGTCCCGCCGCGTCATGAATCTCGCTCACATGCTGACCCAGAATGCGCGCCGGCATGGCGCGCGTCCCGGTTTCGTCTGGGGAGACAAATCCTGGACCTGGCGCGAGATCGATGCGCAGGTCTCGGCGCTGGCCGCAGCGCTTGCCGCGCGTGGCATCGTCAAGGGCGACCGCATTCTCGTCCATTCCAAGAACGGCGAGGAGATGTTCGTCTCTATGTTCGCCGCGTTCCGGCTCGGCGCGGTCTGGGTGCCCACCAATTTCCGCCTGATGCCGGACGAGGTCAGCTATCTCGCGCAGGCCTCCGGCGCCAAGGCGTTTCTGTGCCATGTTGATTTTCCCGAGCACGCTGCGGTCGTGAGCGGCGGCGCGCTGGAATTCACCTGGAGCATCGATGGCAGGGCCGCGTTCGGCGAGTGGACGGTTGCCGATGCCATCGCATCGCAGGCCGGCGCGAACGTGGCGAACGTCGCTGTCGAGCACGACGATCCCTGCTGGTTCTTCTTCACGTCCGGCACCACCGGCCGCTCCAAGGCGGCCGTGCTGACCCACGGCCAGATGGGATTCGTCGTCACCAATCATCTCGCCGACCTGACACCAGGGGTGACGGAGCAGGATGCCTCGCTGGTGGTGGCGCCGCTGTCGCACGGCGCCGGCGTGCACCAGTTGATGCAGACCGCGCGTGGCGCATGCACCGTGCTGCTGCCGACCGAAAAATTCGACATCAACGAGGCGTTCCGCCTGATCGAGGCGCATCGCGTCGGCAATCTCTTCACGGTGCCGACGATCCTCAAGATGATGGTCGAGCATCCCTCCGCCGACAAATACGATCATTCCTCGCTGCGCCAGGTCATCTATGCGGGCGCGCCGATGTATCGCGAAGACCAGAAGGCTGCGCTGAAGAAGCTCGGCAGGGTGATCGTGCAGTATTTCGGCCTTGGCGAGGTCACCGGCAACATCACCGTGCTGCCGGCCGCGCTGCACGATCCCGAGGACGGCCCGCATGCGAAGATCGGCACCTGCGGCTTCGAGCGCACCGGCATGCAGGTCTCGATCCAGGACGACGAGGGCCGGGAGCTCAAAGCCAACCAGAGCGGCGAGATCTGCGTGATCGGGCCTGCCGTGTTCGCCGGCTATTACGATAACCCCGAAGCCAATGCGAAGGCGTTCCGCAACGGCTGGTTCCGCACCGGCGATCTCGGCCACATGGACGAGGAGGGTTTCGTCTACATCACGGGACGCGCCTCCGACATGTACATCTCCGGCGGCTCCAACATCTATCCGCGCGAGATCGAGGAGAAGATCCTGACCCATCCCGCGGTGGGCGAGGTCGCCGTGCTCGGTGTGCCCGATGCGACCTGGGGCGAGGTCGGCGTTGCCGTCTGCGTCGCGCGCGAGGGCGCGAACGCCGTGAGCGAGGCCGAGATGGCGGCGTTCCTCTCGCCGAAAGTGCCGCGCTACAAGATGCCCAAGCGGTTCTTCTTCTGGGAGGCGCTGCCGAAATCCGGCTACGGCAAGGTGCCGAAGCGCATGGTGCGTGACGAGCTCGAGGCGCGCGGGCTGCTCGACCTCGACAAGACCAGGACGGGCTGAGCGCAGGTGATGCGCAGGATCAAGCAGCCGGGCGCGCCGGTCCCTGAGCGCATTCAATGGGTGGAGGCGAGGGGGCGCGCTTTCGCATTCACGCTTCAAGCGGGTCTGCCGCTGCTGGAAGCCGCGCGGCGCGGCTTGGCCGCGGAAGGTTTTGCCGGCGGCGTGCTGAATTTCCGGCGCGGCACGCTTGGGCCGTTCGCCTATGTCATGCCCGCGCTGTCGAAGACCGGCGAGAACGCCGCGTTCTACAGCGACACTTACCGGCCCGGCGGCGTGACCCGCACGAAGCTCGGCAGCATGACGCTCGGCATGCGCGACGGCGCGCCGTTCTTTCATTGCCATGGGCTGTGGACCGAGGCGGATGGCAAGGCGAGCGGCGGCCACATGATGCCGGATGAGACCATTGTTGCCGAACCGTTCGAGGTCGAGGCCTTCGGCATTGAAGGTGCGATGTTTACCGCCGAGCCCGATCCGGAGACCAATTTCAAGCTGTTCGGGCCGGTGTCGGCCGCGCGCATCGGCGCGCGCACGACGAGCCGCGCTTTCGCGCTGCGGCTGCGGCCCAATCAGGACTTTGCCTTCTGCCTCGAAGGCTTCTGCCGTGCACACGGCATTGCGCGTGCGAAAATTCATGGCGGCGTCGGCTCGACCATCGGCGCGCGTTTCGCCCATGGCGGCGTCACCGAGCCGTTTGCCACCGAACTGGCGATCACGGCCGGTGCAATCGCGCCCGGTCCCGCCGGTGCGCTGAAAGCCGCGCTGGACGTTGCCTTGATCGACTACACCGGCGGCATTGCGGAGGGCCGTCTGATCCGCGGCGACAATCCTGTGCTGATGACCATGGAGCTGGTGCTGGAGGTGGTGGATTAGCCTGCTGGGCCTGGACGAGTGGGTGCAGATACCGCTTTTGCAATTCTCGTGTTCCTGGTATGTTCTGGTAGAGACTTCAGGGGGGCGGGCAATGGCACGAAGAGGCAATCGAACGATCAACCTGCCTGCGCCGTATTTGAAGCGGGTCTGGCTCGATCCGTCGCAAGTTCACGATCGCGAGGCCTATCCGTTCTGCCTGCCCATCTTCCCCGATGATTTCGAGCTCAGCTTCGACGCGGCCATCACGATCATCGTGGGAGAGAACGGCACCGGGAAGTCGACAATCCTCGAGGGGATCGCAGCGCTCGCCGGCTATGACGATGCCGGTGGCGGCAAGGGTTACATGCCGGTCGATCATTCCGAAGCGCGCGAGAAGATGGGCGGCCAGCTCTCCAGGGCGCTGCGCGCAAGCTGGCTGCCGAAGATCACCAATGGCTGGTTCTTTCGTGCGGAGAGCTTCTTCTCGGTCGCGCGATATCTGGACAAGGCTGCGCGTGATGCCGGCCAGGTCGGCCCCGATTTCCTGTCCCACTCCCATGGAGAGGGTTTTCTCCGCTTCTTCGAGGAGCGCTGCCAGCGCCAGGGCATTTTCATCTTCGACGAGCCGGAATCCGCGCTGTCGCCGGCGCGGCAGATTGAATTCCTGAGGCTGCTGCGACGCATGGAGGACTCCCGCATCTGCCAGGTGATCATGGCGACCCATTCGCCGATGCTGATGGCCTATCCCAACGCGCAGCTGCTGCGGCTCCGCAAGTACGGGCTTGAGCCTGTCACGTTGGAGCAGACCGATCATTACCGGGTGATGCGGGAGTTTTGCGACGACCCGCGCGGATTTGTGGAAGCCACGCTGGCGGAGTAATAGCGCCGTTGGCGGTCGTTCTCTGTCGCGTCGTAAGGGGCTCCTCGCAATGAGGAGTGTGGAGCGCAACTTTTTCCACTCTCGTGTCCCGGACCAGCTGCAACGCGTGAAGCGTTGCGGCGCAGAGCCGGACCCAGGCGTCCGCGCGTCGTGCCGCTGCATGGGCCCCGGCTCTGCAGCGCACCGCCGAAGGGGCGCTGCGCTGCGTCCGGGGCACGAGAGCGAGTCCATTCATGTTCGAATCTTGATTGCACGCGCGGTTTCCCGTTCTCGCGGCACGTTGTGTCCGAGCTTTGCCTCAGTCATCACCCTCGAAAGTGCCGAGGGCGCAGGGATGGCCGGGCGCCGGCTGGCACCCGCGGTCCGCTGTGCGCAAATGCGCTGGAAACAGATGCACAGCGGCATACAGGGCAGCCTGAACGTCCGGCCTTCCCTGCGCAGCGGTTTTACGGCTTATGTCGTGCTCTCCCCGGGGAGCGATGCACTATTGCCCCCGTCGCCTTGCGGATGGCTGACGGTGCGAACCCGGTCGGGCCGCGACGTCACCGCAAGCCTTGGCGCACAGACCCCGGGCGCCAGGACCACACGATTTTGCCGTACGCAGGCTGCACCGGTCGTGTGCGCGCAGGTAGCTGCTCACGGAGTGATCCGCCCTGCAATCACCTTTCGCGCCGACGCCGCCTGCGTCCACCACGTCCCATCCCGCGTTCGTGACGATCGCGATCCGCCCCTCGGCCCGGGTTGGGGTGGCCGAAACATGCGACAATTCCGAATTCGAGTAAAGCGAATTATTTCGGCGTGGACATCTTGACCCTGCTCCGGGGTGTTTTGCCCGTCGGGCAACGCAAGGATTGGTGTGGATTGCAGGCCGCGGCCTCGCCACAACCGTGCCACGAACGGGTCTCCCCATCCTCCAAAAATGCGTTACGATGACCTCAGCGCGCCTCAAGCCGCGCAGATTGAAGAGTGAGGAAACGACATGCGGATGAGAAGCGGAACGGCGATCGCCGGGGTGGCGGCGCTGGCGGTGGCGGGGATGGCTCTGACGGCCGGTTTTGAGCCAGTCCGGGCCCACGGACCGACGCGGCAGAAGGTGCGGGAATCCATCGAGATCAACGCGCCGCAGGACAAGGTCTGGGCCGCGATCCGCAACTTTCAGGACATGAGCTGGCTTCCGCCCGTCACCAAGACCACGGGCGAGAAGGGCAACGAGATCGGCGCGACACGCCAACTGACGCTGACGGGCGGCGCGACCGTCGACGAGGAGCTCTACAAATACGAGCCCGACATGATGAGCTATTCGTACCGCATCACCAAGGTCGACGTGAAGGTGCTGCCGGTGACCAATTATTCCTCGACGCTGACGGTGTCGCCCGCGCCTGACGGCAAGGCGAAGCTGGAATGGGCCGGCGCGTTCTATCGTGGCTATCCCAACAACGATCCGCCGCCGGAGCTGAGCGACGAGGCCGCCAAGACCGCGGTGAGCGGGCTGTACAAGACCGGCCTTGAGGCGCTCAAGAAGAAGATCGAGAGCGGTAGCTGACCGTGCGGATGCTGGCACTGGCGGCGCTCGCCGCCGGCCTTTGCCTCGTCGGACCCGGCCGCGCCGCTGCCGAGGAGGCGTTCGTCACCAACCAGCTCAGCGACGACCTGATGGTCGTGGATCTCGGCAATTTGCGTAGCATTGCGACCATCCCGATCGGCGGCAAGCCGGCGGGCGTCGCTGTCAGCGCCGACGGACGCTTTGCCTATGTGACGAGCCCCGACGCCAAGGCGGTGACGGTGGTGGACGCGGCTGCGCGCCAGGTTGCGGGCCGCATCGAGGTCGGCGGCGGTCCGCTCGGCATCGCCGTGGCGCCAGACGGAAAGTCAGTCTATGTCGCCGACTGGTACGCGGCGGCGGTGCGGCTGATCGATGCGGCCTCGCGCAGCGTCACGGCCAGCATTGCGGTAGGCGCCTCGCCGTCGGGGCTTGCGGTGACGCCCGACGGCAAGCTGCTGCTCTCGGCCGACCGCGACGACGACGTGATCGACATCGCTGAAGGCCGCGAGGTCGCCCGCGTGCCGGTCGGCATGCGCCCCTATGCTGTGGCGCTGGCGCAAGGACGCGGCTTCGTCACCGACCAATATGGCGGCACCGTCAGCGTCTTCGACCTCGCGAGCTTGAAGCCGATCAAGCGCATCAATGTCGGCGACTATCCGGAAGGCATCAATGCGACCGCCGACGGCAAGCGCGTCGTCGTCGCCTGCTGGGAGAGCAACGTGCTTGATGTCATCGACGCGGCTGAGCTGAAGGTGATCAGCGAGATCAAGACCGGCGACGGCCCGCGCGCGTTCGGGGCGTTCTTGCGCAGGACGGAGTAGGGCGGCGTAGCGATCGTAGCCCCGATGAGCGAAGCGACATCCGGGACAGCGCCATCCTCATCCGCCGACGTTCCCGGATATCGCTGCGCTCATCCGGGCTACGGCATCGGGCAAAGCGTCGCCCTAATCTCGTCCATCCGCTCGAACACATGATCCGGCCCCAGCGCCCGCAGCGCCGCCGGCGCCGCATAGCCCCAGCACACGGCCCCGCAGGCAATTCCCGCGGCCCGCGCCGCCTCGATGTCGCGGACCTCGTCGCCGATCGCGATGACACTTTCGGGCTGGACGCCTGCGCGCCTGACAACCCGGCGGAATTTCGCGGGCTTGCCGAACAGTGACGCCGAGCAATCGAAATGCGCGATCAGCGACGCGGCATCCCCGAGCTTCTCGCGCGCATTGGCCTCGCTGTCGGAGGTCACCAGCGCGAGCTGAACGCCGTTGTCAGCCAACGTCCGCAGCATCATCTCGACGCCCGCGAACAATGCGATCTCGCTGGCTGCCTCGGCCTTCAGCCGCCGCGCATGCCGCGCGATCGCGGGGAGCTTCCACAGGGGCACTTCGAGGCGGGAGAGGATTTCGCGGCTCGACGCATGCCGAAGCTCGTCGATGTCCTCATCCTTCACGCGACGAAAATTGAAGTGGTCGGCGACATCGTTGATGGTGCGCAGGAACCACGGAAAGCTGTCGACGAGCGTGCCGTCGAGATCGAAGATGGCGAGGGAGTAGCGCATGGAGGAGATTGAAATACCGGGCGGACCCACGCATCGGGCCCAGCCGGCGACGCGCTGACAGATGTGATCGGAGATGCTATATTGAGGTTCAGAGGTGACAGATGTCGGAGCTGCTGGCAAGGATTACCGTCGATCCGCAACGCATGCATGGACGCCCGTGCATTCGCGATCTGCGCATCACGGTTGCCGACGTCCTGGGACTGCTGTCCGCAGGACAGTCGCGGGAAAGCATCCTCGAAGATTATCCATATCTGGAAGAGGCCGATATCGACGCTGTGCTCGCCTATGCCGCCCGCCAGGTCGACCACCCAATCATAGCGGCCAAATAGCGCTTGCCATACTTGATCGATGCTCAGCTTCCACCTGCACTCGCGGAAGCCATGCGTCGCGCTGGATACGATGCGGTTCATGTGGCTGAGTTCGGGATGGCAAACGCGATCGACGGGGTGATCTGGAACGAAGCCATTTCTCGATCGGCCGTTCTCGTCAACAAGGATCGCGACTTTTCGCTTCTGCGCGTTGCAAAGAGTCAGGGACCGATCGTGCTGTGGGTGCGGGTGGGTAACATCGACAATCGCACGCTGATCCGCCAGTTGCTCGGCGCCATGCCGCAGATAGTCGAAGCCGTCGCGAGGGGCGAGGCCGTCATCGAATTTGTCGGTGGTTAGCGTGGCAAGTAGGATCGAGCCACCCTTCCTATTTGGTCACGAGGATCCATCGATCGAGGCCGCTGTCCGCGCGAACCTCCCGGATCATCCGCTCCGCGTAGTATTTCCGCCTGCTTGTCGTGACCAGATATCGTGGCTTCTTCGACTGTAGGAGCGAAGGCTGCCTACTCCGCCGCCTCGCTCGTGCTCCGCCGCTTCGGCTTCCTGGCCTTCCTCAGCACCGGCTCCAGGAACTTGCCCGTATAGCTCCGCGGCGCCTTTGCGATGTCCTCCGGCGGGCCCCAGGCGACGATCTCGCCGCCGCCGTCGCCGCCTTCGGGGCCGAGGTCGATGACCCAGTCTGCCGTCTTGATGACTTCGAGATTGTGCTCGATGACGACGACGGTGTTGCCCTGCGCGACCAACTCGTGCAGCACCTCAAGCAGCTTCTTGACGTCGTGGAAGTGCAGGCCGGTGGTGGGTTCGTCCAGGATGTAGAGCGTGCGGCCGGTGGCGCGCTTGGACAGCTCTTTTGCCAGCTTGACGCGCTGGGCTTCGCCGCCCGAGAGCGTGGTGGCCTGCTGGCCGACATGGATGTAGTCGAGGCCGACGCGGTGCAGGGTCTGAAAGGTCTCGCGGACGCGCGGCACCGCCTTGAAGAACTCGGCGGCTTCCTCGACGGTCATGTCGAGCACGTCGGCGATGGACTTGCCCTTGAACAGGACCTCCAGCGTCTCGCGGTTGTAGCGCTTGCCCTTGCAGACGTCGCAGGTGACGTAGACGTCGGGCAGGAAGTGCATCTCGATCTTGATGACGCCGTCGCCCTGGCAGGCCTCGCAGCGGCCGCCCTTGACGTTGAAGGAGAAGCGGCCGGGCTCGTAGCCCCGCGCCTTGGCCTCGGGCAGGCCCGCAAACCATTCGCGGATCGGCGTGAAGGCGCCGGTGTAGGTCGCCGGGTTCGAGCGCGGGGTGCGGCCGATCGGCGACTGGTCGATGTCGATGATCTTGTCGATGTGCTCGAGGCCCTCGATGCGGTCGTGCGGGGCGGCGCCTTCACTGGCATTGTTCAGCTTGCGGGCGATGGCGCGATAGAGCGTGTCGATCAGCAGCGTCGACTTGCCGCCGCCGGAGACGCCGGTGACGCAGGTGAACAGGCCGAGCGGGATCTCCGCGGTGACGTTCTTGAGGTTATTGCCGCGAGCGTTGACCACCTTGATGGTGCGGCGATGGTTCGGCGGACGCCGCTCCGGCACCTCGACCTCAAGCTCGCCGGTCAGGTATTTGCCGGTCAGCGATTTCGGGTTGCGCATGATCTCGGCGGGCGTGCCTTCGGCGACGATGTGGCCGCCATGCATGCCGGCGCCGGGGCCGATGTCGAGCACGTAGTCGGCGAGGCGGATGGCGTCCTCGTCATGCTCGACCACGACCACGGTGTTGCCGAGGTCGCGAAGCCGCTTCAGCGTATCGAGCAGGCGGGCATTGTCGCGCTGGTGCAGGCCGATCGAGGGCTCGTCCAGCACGTAGAGCACGCCCGTCAGCCCCGAGCCGATCTGCGAGGCGAGGCGGATGCGCTGGCTCTCGCCGCCGGACAGCGTGCCGGAGGAGCGCGACAGCGTGAGGTAGTTGAGGCCGACGTCGAGCAGGAAGGTGAGGCGCTCGCGGATCTCTTTCAGGATGCGGCCGGCGATCTCCTTCTGCTGCGCGTTCAGCGCATCCATCACGGTCTCGAACCATTCGCCGGCCTTTCTGACCGACAGCTCCGAGATCTCGCCGATATGCTTGGCCCCGACCTTGACGCACAGTGCTTCCGGCTTCAGCCGGAAACCCTTGCAGGCTTCGCAGGGCACGTCGTGGAAATATTTCGCCAGCTCCTCGCGCGCCCACTCGCTCTCGGTCTCGCGATAGCGTCGGTTGATGTTGGTGATGACGCCCTCGAACGGCTTCCTGGTGTCGTAGGAGCGGACCCCGTCCTCGTAGGAGAACTTGATCTCGTCCTCGCCTGAGCCATAGAGCAGCGCGTCTTTCGTCTTCTTCGGCAGATCCTTCCACTTGGTGTCGAGCGTGAACTTGTAGTGCTTGCCGAGCGCGGTCAGCGTCTGCACGTAATAGGGCGATGACGATTTGGCCCAGGGCGCGATCGCGCCCTTGCGCAATGTCAGATCCTTGTCGGGGATGACGAGATCCTCGTCGACATGCTGCTCGACGCCGAGGCCGCCGCAGGCGGGACAGGCGCCATAGGGATTGTTGAACGAGAACAGGCGCGGCTCGATCTCGGGGATGGTGAAACCGGAGACCGGACAGGCGAATTTTTCCGAGAACAGGATGCGCTCGGGGCCGCTCTTGTCGTGGATCTTCGCGGTCTTCTTTTTCTCTTTCTCTTCCGCAAGCGCCGCCGGCGCGTCGGCGAACTCGATGACGGCAAGACCTTCAGCGAGCTTCAGCGCGGTCTCGAAGCTTTCGGCGAGGCGCTGGCCGATGTCGGCGCGGACCACGATGCGGTCGACCACGACGTCGATGTCGTGGGGAAATTTCTTGTCCAGCGTCGGCGCTTCCGCGAGCTCATGGAAGGTGCCGTCGATCTTGACGCGCTGAAAGCCCTTCTTGAGCCATTCGGCGAGTTCCTTGCGGTACTCGCCCTTGCGGCCGCGCACGACCGGCGCGAGCAGATAAAGGCGGGTGCCTTCGGGCAGGGCCAGCACGCGGTCGACCATCTGCGAGACGGTCTGGCTCTCGATCGGCAGGCCCGTGGCCGGCGAATAGGGCACGCCGACGCGGGCCCAGAGCAGGCGCATGTAGTCGTAGATCTCGGTGACGGTGCCGACGGTGGAGCGCGGGTTCTTCGACGTCGTCTTCTGCTCGATCGAGATCGCCGGCGACAGGCCGTCGATCTGGTCGACGTCGGGCTTCTGCATCATCTCCAGGAACTGGCGCGCATAGGCCGACAGCGATTCGACGTAGCGGCGCTGGCCCTCGGCATAGATGGTGTCGAAGGCGAGCGAGGATTTGCCGGAGCCGGAGAGGCCCGTGAACACCACCAGCTTGTCGCGGGGGATCTCGACGTCGATATTCTTGAGGTTGTGCTCGCGCGCGCCACGGATCGTAATTGCGCGCAGGCTGGAGCCCGCGTTCTGCTGTTGGCGCTTCGCCTTGATCACTTCGTCCATCCCGCTGGTCCTCAAGGAATCCAAAGACGCGCGATCGCGCCAATGCAAAAGGCGCGCTTCGCCCGGAACCGGGAACGGCGCCGATGGGTATGGCAGCGAACGTAGGAAGAACGGCGGCAGATTTCCAGTGCGACTTGCGAATCGTCAACGGATTGTTGGCGCGCTGGCGGCATCTGGCAGCAGAAACCTTTAGCCCTAGCCAGATGCGCAAAACAAAAAGGCCGGCGCGAGGCCGGCCTTTCGTCACGCTGAGGCGCTGAAGCGTAGCTTAGTACTTGGCGACCACGGGGGCGCCGAAGTGATAGTTCACGCCGACCTGCACGGTGTGGAGGTTGAGCGTGCCGGTGTTGACGGCACCGAAGTAGGTCTCGCCGCCGAGGCTGCGATAGAGGTACTCGCCCTTGACCGACCACTGCGGAGCAAAGAACGCCTCGACGCCGGCGCCGACGGTCCAGCCCGAGTGGAACTGGCTGTCGGAGGCCGAGAGGCCGCCCAGGGTCGCGGTGATCTTGTTGTCGATCCAGGCGTAACCACCGGTGCCGTACAGCAGCACATTGTTCACAGCCCAGCCGATGCGGCCGCGCACGGTGCCCATCGCGTCGGTCTTGGAGCTCACCGAAGCGGGGATGCCACCGACGCCGGCGACGAAAACGGTGCCAGCCGCCGAGGCGCTGACGTCGGCCCAGGCACCATCGGCCTCGATGCCGAACACGACGTTGCCGGTCTGCCAGTTATAGCCGGCGGTGCCGCCGACGAAGCCACCCTGCATCTTCGGGTCGCCCGAACTGGCTTCCCAGGCGCCGCCGCCGACGATACCGAGGTAGAAGCCGGTCCAGTTGTAGACCGCAGCAATCGGAGCGACCGGAGCCTTGGTGTAGGGGCGCGCCGCGAGATCGGCCGCCGAGGCAGGAGCGGCGAGAGCGAACAAACAGGCCGAAGCCAACAAAACCTTCTTCATTTTTAACTTAATCCCAGTCCCAGTTTCTGTTGTTGCCTTCCGTGACCGGAAGGGCAGCGGACTCAAACGGCCCAACTGGCGCGATGCTTACACCAACAAAGCCGCAAGTTGTGTCTCCGAAAAGCCACAACGCCGCAAAAGGTGATGGTTACTGACTCATTGCCACGGGCAATTCTGCGCCCGAACAACAAAGGCCGGCGCGAGGCCGGCCTTTGATCTCAAAACAATATCAGCGGATATCAATATCTTGCGATCAACGGGCCGCCCCAGCGATAGTTCACGCGGATAAGGCCGATATCGACGTCCTGGCTGATGCGATCGGAGGCAGTGAAGGCACCGAGCGGAGCCGCGGCAAAATTGCCGGATCCGGTGAAGTCGACCGTGCGGTGGCCGAGGAAGATGTGATCGTACTCGAAGCCGACCGACCAGTTCGGGGCGAATCCGAACTCGACGCCCGCGCCCACCGTGCCGCCCCAACGGGTCTCGCTGGCCCGGTCGAATTCGAGACCGGTCGCCAAATCGTAGGTCCGGTAGCGATCACCGACGACGGCGGCGCCGCCCTTCACGTAGAGCAAGACGTTGTTCCAGGCGTAGCCGACCTGTCCGGTGATCAAACCGAAAGAGTCAATCTTGGACTGGTTGCGAAGGCCGGACACCGCGCTGATGTTGTCGCCGGTAAAGTCGGCCCAGTTGCCCTGTCCTTCGAAGCCGAACACCCAGTTCGTCGACTGCCAGCGATAGCCGACCTGGCCACCGACCGTGCCGCCCGTCGCGTTGTGGCAGCCCTCGCCGACCAGAACGCCGGTTGCCGGAGTCACGAAGTCCCAGCACTTGTGGCTTGTGCCGCCACCGCCGTTGATGCCGATGTAGAAGCCGCTCCAGTCGTAGATGGCGGCGACCATCGGCGCGGGAGCCTTGGTGTAGGGACGCGCGGCAAGATCCGCCGCACTTGCAGGAGCCGCCAGCCCCAACGCCATCGCACTGATTGCACCAAACAGAATCTTATTCATTGCAGTCTCCCCAGTTTCGTCCGCTTCTCGATGTCTCCGAAAGCGGCTGATCAGGCGCGACGCCCATATGAACTAATTCCGAGGCAACGATAGCCAAAGGAATGGGCAAAGTCCGTCTCCGAAATGCCACACTCGCCGGCCGATTGAGGTGGCTGCAACTTGATGAATGTTAAGCGGTTTTTGTATTTCTCGGGAACCCGGAAAGGTTCCATCCGGGTTCCCCTGCCATCGGCCTGAAGCCAAATTGTTCTGTCCTTTTGGCATGAAGAACAAATCTGGAACGGAGCCGACGGGAATGCTATATGTGGGGATAACCCTGAGGGGTGCGGGCTGATTGGTGCCCGCAAGCGTATAGGGTCGCCTCAACAGGCGCAGAGGAACGCGGACAGCGGGCCTCGCCCTTTTGAAATTCAGCGGCATTCGGAGTGGAGAGCGGCGATGGCGGGAAGCGTCAACAAGGTCATTCTGGTTGGAAATCTCGGCAAGGATCCTGAAATCCGCCGCACCCAGGACGGGCGGCCGATCGCGAATTTGAGTATCGCGACCTCGGAGACCTGGCGCGACAAGAATACCGGCGAGCGCAAGGAGAAGACCGAGTGGCACCGCGTCGTGATCTTCAATGAAGGGCTCTGCAAGGTCGCCGAGCAATACCTGAAGAAGGGCGCCAAGGTTTACATCGAGGGCGCGCTGCAGACTCGCAAATGGACCGACCAGAGCGGGGTCGAGAAGTATTCGACCGAGGTCGTGCTCCAGGGCTTCAACTCGACGCTGACCATGCTCGATGGCCGCGGTGGCGGCGGAGGAGGCGGAAGCTTCGGCGACGAGCCGGGCGGCGATTTCGGCTCCTCCGGTCCGGTCAGCAGCGCGCCGCGTCGTCCCGTTGCCGCCGGTGGTGGCCGCAACAGCGACATGGACGACGACATCCCGTTCTGAGGACGCGGATCGCGCCTGTCGAGACGCGCCGAGCGCATGGAGCCTGGCGTGTCGTATCAGCAATTCTGGCTAGTCGACGGGGCGGGCTCGGGTTTTCCGGGCCCGCTTCATGTCCGGCTTGAATTCAATCGACCCGACATTTCAGACGACGGCACTCCGCAGCTCCAGAGCGCTGCGAACGGGCCGGTGGGGCGCGCCGCGCGGCGCGGTTTTCGGGGTGTCGGAGGCGGTTCCGCGGTGCCATTTCCGGGGTTGCCCGAGGCACCTTGTCCGAAGCCGTAAGTCGTTGGAAAAATAAGCGGAAAAAGCGCTTCTCGATCCTCCCGCGAGGGTGGTTATCCGACCCCCGATGCGCTATATGATTCCCAGACAAGAACTCACCGGATTCCCCCTTGGCTGACGACGACAACAAGCCCGGCGACCAGCCGGCGCATCCCTCGGATATTCGCCCCGTTTCCATCTACGAGGAGATGAAGAAGTCCTATCTCGATTACGCCATGAGCGTGATCGTGGCGCGTGCGCTGCCCGATGCGCGCGACGGGTTGAAGCCGGTGCACCGCCGCATCCTGTTCGCGATGAACAATCGCGGCGACACCCCGGACAAGAAACACAAGAAGTCCGCCGGTGCCGTCGGCGAGGTCATGGGCAAGTACCATCCCCATGGCGACCAGGCGATCTACGACGCCTTGGTTCGCATGGCGCAGGACTTCTCGATGCGCGCGCCGCTGATCGACGGGCAGGGCAATTTCGGCTCGGTCGACGGCGATCCGGCCGCGGCGATGCGCTACACCGAGTCGCGCCTGACCAAGATCGCGCTGAAGCTGCTCGAAGACATCGACGACGACACGGTCGACTTCCAGGACAATTACGACGGCTCCGAGCGGGAGCCCGTGGTTCTGCCGGCACGGTTCCCGAACCTGCTGGTGAACGGCGCCGGCGGCATCGCGGTCGGCATGGCCACCAACATCCCGCCGCACAATCTCGGCGAGGTGATCGACGCCTGCGTGGCGCTGATCGACAATCCGTCGCTGACCATCGACGAGCTCAACAACATCATCCCGGGCCCGGATTTCCCGACCGGCGGCATCATCCTCGGACGCCAGGGCATCCGCAGCGCCTATCATCTCGGCCGCGGTTCGATCGTGATGCGCGGCAAGGTCACCTTCGAGACGATCCGGAAGGAACGCGAGGCGATCGTCATCACCGAGATCCCTTATCAGGTGAACAAGGCGACGATGGTCGAGCGCATCGCCGAGCTCTACAAGGAGAAGAAGATCGAGGGCATCTCCGATCTTCGCGACGAATCCGACCGCGACGGCTACCGCGTCGTCGTCGAGCTCAAGCGCGATGCGGTGCCCGACGTGGTGCTGAACCAGCTCTACAAGTTCACGCCGCTGCAGACCAGTTTCGGCGTCAACGCCGTCGCGCTCGATTCCGGCCGTCCGCAGACGATGACCCTGAAGGACATGCTGACGATCTTCGTCGGCTTCCGGGAGCAGGTCGTCACCCGCCGCACCAAATACAGGCTGCGCAAGGCGCGCGAGCGCGCGCATGAGCAGGTCGGCCTCGCCATCGCGGTCGCCAATATCGACGAGATCATCAAGGTGATCCGGCACTCGCCGACGCCGGCCGCCGCGCGCGAGACGCTGATGACGCGCGACTGGCCCGCGCGCGACGTCGAGGACATCATCACGCTGATCGACGACCCCCGTCACCGCATCAGCGAAGACGGCACCATCCGCCTGTCGCTGGAGCAGGCAAGGGCGATCCTGGAGCTGCGCCTCGCACGTCTCACCGCGCTTGGCCGCGACGAGATCGGCGAGGAGCTCGCAAAGCTCGCCGGCGAGATCGGCGAATATCTCGAGATCCTGCGCTCGCGCGCCCGCATCCTCGACATCATCAAGACCGAGCTCACCGAGGTGAAGGCCGAATTCGCCACGCCGCGCCGCACCGTGATCATGGAGCAGGAGGGCGAGGTCGAGGACGAGGACCTGATCCAGCGCGAGGACATGGTCGTCACCGTCTCCCACGCCGGCTACGTCAAGCGCGTGCCGCTGTCGGCCTACCGGGCGCAACGCCGCGGCGGCAAGGGCCGCTCCGGCATGCAGACCCGCGACGAGGATTTCGTCAGCCGCCTGTTCGTGGCGTCCACGCATACGCCGGTGCTGTTCTTCTCCTCGCGCGGCCAGGTCTACAAGGAAAAGGTCTGGCGGCTGCCGATGGCCGCGCCGAACGCGCGCGGCAAGGCGATGATCAACATCCTGCCGCTGGAGCAGGGCGAGCGCATCACCACCATCATGCCGCTGCCGGAGGATGAATCGACCTGGGGCGAGCTCGACGTGATGTTCGCCACCACGGGCGGCAACGTCCGTCGCAACAAGCTGTCCGACTTCGTCGACGTCCGCCGCTCCGGCATCATCGCCATGAAGCTCGACGACAACGAGGCGATCGTCGACGTGCAGATCTGCACCGAGCGCGACGACGTGCTGCTGACCGCCGCCGGCGGCCAGTGCATCCGCTTCCCCGTCACCGACGTGCGCGTGTTCACCGGGCGCACCTCGATGGGTGTGCGCGGCATCGCCCTCGCCGACGCCGACAAGGTGATTTCTCTGGCGATCCTGCGCCACGTCGAGACCACCTCGGACGAGCGCTCGGCCTACCTGAAGATGCGCCGTGCGGTGGCGGGCGAAGCTGCGGCGGACGAGGCGCCGGCCGATACCGAGGCCGAGGAGATCTCCGGCAGCTTCCAGCTGTCGCAGGAGCGTTATGCCGAGATGTCTGCGCAGGAGCAGGTCGTGCTGACCGTCTCCGTCAACGGCTACGGCAAGCGGACCTCGTCCTACGAGTATCGCACCACGGGGCGCGGCGGCAAAGGCATCGTCGCCATGAGCGTCAACAACCGCAACGGCAACCTCGTCGCATCCTTCCCCGTCGAGGATGCTGATCAAATCATGCTGGTCACCGACAAGGGCCAGTTGATCCGCTGCCCGGTCGAGGGTATCCGCATCGCCGGCCGCTCGACGCAAGGCGTGATCGTGTTCGACACCGCCGAGGACGAGCACGTCGTTTCGGTCGAGCACATCACGGAAGAGGCGGAGAACGGGAACGGCGAAGGCGGGAGCTAGACTAAGCGGGCGCTGCACCGGACCCAGCGGCGCTCCCTCCGATTGTGTCCACGGACGCCCCCCGCGGCGCGTTCGCCTGAAAGCTGCGTTCGCGCGGAATTTGCTTGCCGAGGCCGGCGTCGGGCCAGCCGGCGCTTTGTCAGGATTTCGGCTCCGGCGCTGCGTCCGAGCCGGCTTCCGCCGGGATCGTCCTGCTTGCAACGAGTCCGAGGGTGGAGCCCTGGATGACGATGCTGAAGAGAACGACGGCATAGGTGGCGGCGAGGATAATGGGTTTGTCCGGACTGTCGGGAACGGACAGCGCCAGCGCAACCGAAATGCCGCCGCGCACGCCCGCCCAGGTGAGGAACGGGACGTTCTGTAGCGACAGAAGGTTGGTCCACGCAAACGCGAGCGGCGGAGCGGCGACGGCCAGCAGGCGCGCGACGAGAGCAATCGGAATCGTTGCGAGCGCCACGACCAGCGCCGATGGTTCGAAGCGCAGCACGAGCACCTCAAGTCCGATCAGCAGGAACAGGACTGAATTGAGGATCTCGTCGATCAGGGTCCAGAGCGCGTAAACGTAGCTACGGGTTCGCTCGCTCATCGCGTAGCGAGGACCGCGATCGCCGATCAGGAGTCCGGCCGCCACCACCGACAGGGGGGCGCTGACATGGAGCCGCTGCGCCAGCGCGTATGTGCCGGTCACCAGGGCAAGCGATATCAGCACTTCGATCGGGTAGTCGTCGATCCACCGCATCGCCAGATACGCAATGTAGCCGGTCATCAGACCAAGCAGCAGGCCGCCGCCCGCTTCGAGCAGAAGAAGCTCGAGGATGGCAAACCCACCGGTGTCCTCGCCGTTACCTGTGGCAAATCTCAGCAGGATGACGAACAGGACGATGCCGACGCCGTCGTTGAACAGGGACTCGCCCTGCATCTCGACTTCAAGGCTGGCAGGCACCTGCACGTTCTTCAGGACGCCGAGCACGGCGACAGGATCGGTCGGGCTGATCAAGGCGCCGAACACCAGCGCCCAGGCCAGGGTCATGGGGTGGCCGATCAACCCGGCGGCCGCCCAGATTCCGAAACCGATGGCGGCGGTCGAGACTACAGTGCCAAGACCGGCCATGATGGCGACCGGAATCGCGCGGCTGCGCAGCTTGTCCAGATCGACGTGAAGGGCGCCGGCGAACAACAGGAAGCCCAGCATTCCGTTCATGACGACGGAGGCGAAGTCGATCTGCAGCAGCGCCGAGGTCAGCGGTTCGAACAGATGCTGTTTCGGAAAAGCGACATCGATCATGACCAATATGACGGAGGTCGCGACGCTCATGACGAGCAGTCCGATCGTGTGCGGCAGAGGAATGAATTTGTGATTGAGCCAGCCGAATGCCGCTGAAAGCGTGAGAAGAATAGCTGCAAGCTCGAGGAGGGAAAACAAGTGGCTGGGCTCCGTTCTACGCGGCGCCACCGGTTCGAAGATGCATTCGCCGGACATCACTCGATGGCTGCAACGTCGCTCGCGTCCGGATCAAGCGCGGGGTTAGCCATGGTACAACAAGAATATCGCATTTGCGAAGTGAAATGCGATCGACCCCGATGTCGTTCTCATGCGCTGCCTCGGAGCAGACGATGTCCGGCGACGTGGTCGTGACCGAGTGACACGATCAATCGCGTCTGCGGCGCGCCGAAATCTGCCTGGCGAGCATCATCATTGGTACGGTACCGACCCTTCGGTGAATAATGACCGCACGACTTCGCAGGCTGATTGACGAATTGGCCGATGCGTTCTGGCTGTTTCCGGCCATGCTCGTCCTTGCAGGAGTGCTCGGCGCGCTCGCTCTGGTCGGACTTGATCGCAGCGGGCTCGTTCCCGGCTGGATGCTGGAAGAGTGGTTCTACAACGGCGGTGCGACCGGGGCCCGTACCTTGCTCGGCACCGTCGCTTCGTCGATTATCGGCGTTGCTGGCACGGTGTTCTCGATCATGATCGCGGCTCTCTCACTGCAGCAGGCCAGATGGGGCCGCGGTTGCTCCGAAATTTCACCAAGGATCGCGGCAATCAGTTCACACTCGGAGTGTTTCTGGGGACCTTTTGTTACGCAATGATCGTGCTGCGCAGCGTGCGTACCGCGGCTGAGGGGGCATTCATCCCGCACCTCTCGCTGACCGTCGCGATCCTTCTGGCTTTCGTCTGCGTGGCGATGCTTGTGTATTTTGTCGGGCAGATGGCCGGCCGGATCAATGTCGACACCGTCATTGAACTGGTGAGCGACGAAATCCAATCGGCGATAAGGCGTCTGACGACCGAACAGCGTCGGGATCAGGAGCTTCCCGCCGGGTTCTGCGAGGACAGAACGGTTATTGTCGATCCCAGGCAGGGATATCTGCAGCATCTGGACGAGTGGGGGCTCGCGGACTGGGCGGCCGAGCAAAACACATCAATCAGGATGCTGGTCAGACCAGGACACTTCGTTTTTCAGGGCGCGCCGGTCTCCTCAATGTGATGTTTCACATGATCCGGCAGAACGCATCGGCCAACGCGGCCATCCTGATCCGGATTCTGGAGGTGCTTACCGCAGTCGTCGGTGTCGAGCGCGATCCGGCACGTCTGACGTGTCTTGAAGTGCACGCCGACCTCGTCGCCGGCGACGCCCGGCGCAACCTCTCGACCCCGGCGGACCTTCGGGATGTCGACCGCCGTCATGAAGCCTTTCTGGTCATGCTACGGGAGGGGCCGCCCGGCCCGCTGGGTCACATCGATGCTGCTTGGGCAGAGACGAACGGGCACCGCGCGCGGACGAAGTCCCGCGCGGACAATGCGGAGTGATGTCGCGACAATTTCGACTATGGGGTGCGGTCTGCCGTCACCAGGCGCGCCTCGTGGACATTGGCCTTGGTGCCGGCGCGGCGCAGGCACGAGGCCTCGAAGTTCGGCCAGGCCTGTTGCGAGCAGTCCTTTCCGATGTTGCGGATATCGAGCCGGTCGCTCTTGGCCAGCGGCTGCGGCACGCTGGCTTCGACGGTCGGGGCAAAGCCGGGCAGGAGGGTGAGGGCTGCGGCAACGCATGCAGAGATGGCAATCGCTGAAAGAGTCTTGATCATCGACGGTCCCCTGTGATGCGGCCGCAAGCGCCTTGTGGTGCGGCCCGTCATTCGTTGGTGGGATTGGTAACCATGCCCGGTTTCGCGACGTCTTCGCCGGCACCTAAAATGGTTTCGTTCGCTGTCCGTTTTGTTTCGTGGCGGCCCTTAGGACGAAACAAACCGGCCGTCGCCGCCACGACCCGCGGAAATTTGCCGGAATCGGCCAGGGAACTCGCCCGGCTTGCCGGGCCGGGCCGGGCGCGGTAGGAGGGAGGCATGCCGCGCATCGCCTTCTATCCCGGTTCCTTCGACCCCATCACCAACGGCCATCTGGACGTGGTCCGGCACAGTGTTTCCCTGTGCGACAGGCTTGTCGTCGCGATCGGGGTGCACCCCGGCAAGAAGCCGCTGTTCTCGACCGAGGAGCGGCTGAAGATGCTCCATGATGTCTGCGGGCCGCTCGCAGCCCAGGCTGGCTGCGTGCTCGAAGCCGTCACCTTCGACGATCTGTCGGTCACCTCGGCGCGCAAATACGGTGCCACCATCATGATCCGGGGCCTGCGCGACGGCACCGACCTCGACTACGAGATGCAGCTTGCCGGCATGAACGAGGCCATGGCGCCCGAGGTGCATACGGTCTTCCTGCCGGCCTCGCCCATGGTCCGCCCGATCACCGCCACTTTGGTGCGCCAGATCGCCGGCATGGGCGGGGACGTCTCGGCCTTTGTCCCGCCGCAGGTCGCGGCACAGCTCAAGGCCAAATTCGCCGGATAACGGCCCGCTTCCTTTCTCATCCTGACCGGAGTTGTCATGATCCGAATTCTCGCAGTTCTTGCCGCGCTTCTGTTCGCGGTGCCGGCGGTGGCGCAGCAATTGCCGGCAAACCTCGACAAGGCCAACGCCATCGTCATCGACAGCACCAAGGGCCGCATCGTCATCAAGCTCAGGACCGACATCGCGCCGCAGCATGCCGAGCGCATCAAGCAGCTCGCGCGCGAGGGGTTCTACAACAACGTGCCGTTCCACCGCGTCATGGACGGCTTCATGGCGCAGACGGGCGATGGTCAGAACGGCAACGGCACCGGCGGCTCGAAATATCCGAACCTGAAGCAGGAATTCTCCAAGGTGCACTTCGCCCGCGGCATCGTCGGCATGGCCCGACGCGGCGACAGTGTCGACAGCGCCAACTCGCAGTTCTTCATCATGTTCGCCGATGGCGGCAGCCTCGACGGCCAGTACACCGTGATCGGTGAGGTCGTGCAGGGCATGGACGTCGTCGACAAGCTGAAGAAGGCGCCCCCGGGCTCGCCAGGCGGCTCCGTCACCGATCCCGACAAGATGGTGAAGGTTCAGGTCGCCTCCGACATCAAATAGGAGAGACCATGGCGCGCCGCGGTGGCAAGCTGCTGCTGGTTGCCGCGATGCTGCTGCTCGGGGTTTCCAGCACGGCCGCGCAGGACGCGCAGGTCAACACGATCCAGGACATCTTCCGGCACCTGCGCACCTGCTGGAGGCCGCCGTCGCCGGCCAAGGCGCGCCCAGTCGACATCACGGTCGTGGTGAGCTTTAACCGGGCCGGAAACATTCTGGGCCATCCGAGGATTACCTATGAATCCGCGGAGGCCTCCGACAATGACCGGCTGCAATACCGGATCGCGGTGATGGAGGCGTTGCAACGCTGCACGCCGATGCCATTTACCGATGCAATGGCCGGCGCCGCCGCGGGACGTCCATTCGCGATCCAGTTCCGCAATCGGAAGACTTCACCCCTAACGCAAGAGAGACGAGCATGAGCGTCACCGAAAACACCCTGATCCTCGAGACCACGCAGGGCCCCGTCACCATCGAGATGCGGCCCGATCTCGCGCCCGGCCACGTCGCGCGCATCAAGGAGCTCGTGCGCGAAGGCTTCTATGACGGCATCGTGTTCCACCGCGTGATCGAGGGCTTCATGGCGCAGACCGGCTGCCCGCATGGCACCGGCACCGGCGGCTCCGGCAAGAAGCTGAAGGCCGAGTTCAACAAGGAGCCGCATGTGCGCGGCACCGCCTCGATGGCCCGCGCCGCGAGCCCCGATTCCGGCGACAGCCAGTTCTTCATCTGCTTCGACGATGCCCGCTTCCTCGACAACCAGTACACGGTCTGGGGCAAGGTCACCGAGGGCATGGAGAACGTCGACAAGATCAAGCGCGGCGAGCCCGTGCAGAACCCCGACAAGATCGTCAAGGCGCGGATGGCCGCGGACAAGGAATGACGCTTCGCCGGTGTCATGCCCCGCGCAGGCGGGGCATCCAGTAACCACCAGCGGTGGCTACGACAACGATCGTGAGTACTGGATCGCCCGCCTGCGCGGGCGATGACAAGTTCTGGATATGCGCACCGATCTCTTCGATTTCGATCTGCCCGCCGAGCGCATCGCCTTGCGCCCGGCGAGCCCGCGCGATTCCGCCAAGATGCTGGTCGTGGAGAACGGCGCGTTGCGCGACCGGACCATCGCCGACCTGCCGCAATGCCTGAGGCCCGGCGACCGGATCGTCGTCAACGACACCAAGGTGATCGCGGCGCAACTGAAGGGCCGCCGCATCGGCCGCGAGACCGAGCCGAAGATCGAGGCGACGCTGATCAAGCGGCTCGACGGCTCGCGCTGGCAGGCGCTGGTGAAGCCGGCGAAGAAGCTCACGGCCGGCGACCGCATCCGCTTCGGCAATGAAGGCAAGGTCTGCCTGCTCGGCCATCTCGATGCCGAGGTCGAGGCCAAGGGCAGCGAGGGCGAGGTGACGCTGTCGTTCTCGTTCCACGGCCCGGCGCTGGACCAGGCGATCGCCGATCTCGGCAGTCCGCCGCTGCCGCCCTACATCGCCTCGAAGCGCACGCCCGACGATCAGGATTTTGCGGACTACCAGACCATGTTCGCGGCCAACGAAGGCGCGGTGGCGGCTCCGACTGCGGGGCTGCATTTCACCCCGGCGCTGGAGCAGGCATTGCGCGAGCGCGGCGTCGGCATCGAGCGTGTCACGCTGCATGTCGGGGCTGGGACGTTCCTGCCGGTGAAGGCGGACGATACCGAAGGCCACAAGATGCATGCCGAGTGGGGCACCATCTCGGCCGAGACGGCCGAGCGGCTCAACGCGGCGCGAAAGAACGGCGGCCGCATCGTCGCGGTCGGCACCACGTCATTGCGTCTGCTCGAAAGCGCAGCCAGCCAGGACGGCACGATCCGGCCGTTCGCCGCGGAAACCTCGATCTTCATCACCCCCGGCTATCGCTTCCGCGCCGTGGACATCCTGCTCACCAACTTCCATTTGCCGAAGTCGACGCTGTTCATGCTGGTGTCGGCATTTTCGGGGCTACCGACGATGAAGCAGGCCTACGCGCATGCCATCGCGCAGGGCTACCGATTCTATTCCTACGGTGATGGCTGCCTGCTGTTTCGGGCAGCCGAGGCTTAAATCCAAGATCGGGCGCGGCCGCAGCCCGGGCCAAGGCGGTGCGTTGTCGCTGCTTCTGCATCTTTGCTGTTTCGCAAGCAATTGGGCCTAACGTCCTGCCGAACGATGGAGGCGCCTGGCCGATGCCGGCCTTTTTGGCGGGGCGTGCCTGCCAATCGACGTCGGCGGTCGGTTAAGGAGTGGTAAACTTGCCGATCCCGGCAGCGCACACCGCAACAATCCCGTTCGCGGAACGAACATTCGTCGCGCTCGACGGATTGCGCGGCGTTGCGGCCATCATGGTTGCCCTGCGCCATGCTCCGTTCCTCTGGGAAGGCGCGCCGGGGCCGACCGGATGGATGAGGAACGGCTATCTGGCTGTCGACCTTTTTTTCGTTCTCTCGGGCTTCGTGCTGGAGCACGCCTATCGAAAGCGCTTCCTCCAGGGAATGCCGGTTCGGTCGTTCATGCTCGCCAGGGTGCAGCGGCTCTACCCGCTGTATGCTCTGGCGTTCATCCTCTCGCTGCCATTTCTGCTCGGCCAGCTTGCAGACGGCGTGCCGGACTCGGTGCAAAGGACCCTCGGTCTGCTGTGCAGCGCGCTGATGCTCCCGACCCCGAATGCTGCCTATCCCGATGCCGATCTGTACCCGTTCAATTTCGCCGCCTGGTCGCTGCTCTTTGAGCTTGCGGCCAATCTGCTGTTTGCGGTGTTTGGAGCGCGGCTCGGCACGAAATCCCTGATCCGGCTCGTGAGCGGCTTCGCCGTTGCGCTCGTGGTCTGCGCGGCGATGGGATGGCTAGGGTTCGGCATCGAAGTTGGGAAGCGCGGCGTCCTCGGCGGCGGACCGACCTGGGAAACGTTCGGAGCCGGTGTGATCCGGGTCGGATTCTCGTTCTTTGCGGGCGTGCTGCTCTACCGGTTTCACGAAACGGCACGGTTGCAGCCGGCAAGATCCGGATTCGCGCTCGGCGCGTTTGCTCTCGTCACCGCCATTCTTGCAGTGGGCTTTCCCGCAAGTCTCGATCTCGCGTTGAGCCTGGTCTCGGTCCTTGTCGTGTTTCCGCTGGCCATCATGATCTGCGCGCGCTTCGATCCTCCGAAAGGCGCTTTGGCAAGCATCATGCAGACCCTCGGTCTGCTGTCCTACGGGATCTATGTCCTGCAGGTCGTGACGTTCCATGCAGTGGAGGTCTGCGCGCTGCAGCTTGGGATCCAGTCCGCCCTTGTCGGGCTCGTCGCGATACCCATCGTCGCGGCGGTGGCGTACGCAGCCACCGTGTTCGTCGATGTTCCCGTCAGGCTCACGATGAAACAGGCATTGAAGGGATTGGCGTAGGAGCTCGAGGGACAGGCGGACGCTTGACGCCGCCTGTCCGAAGGTCGGCTCACGCCATCACGCGCTGGGGCAGGAGCTCGGCGATCTGCACCGCATTCAGCGCCGCGCCCTTGAGCAGCTGATCGGCCGCCACGAACATCGAGATCGAATGGCCGCTAGCGTCGCTGAGATCCTTGCGGATGCGGCCGACCAGGACGTCGTCCTGGCCCGAGGCGTCGATCGGCATCGGGAAGTAGTTCCTGGCGCGGTCGTCGACCACCTTCACGCCGGGCGCCCGGGCCATGATGGCGCGGACCTGGTCCTCGGTGATCGGCCTCTCGCATTCGAAGGTGATGGCTTCGCAATGGGCGCGCAGCACCGGCACGCGCACGCAGGTGACGCCGACCGCGATGGTCTCGTCCTCGAAGATCTTGCGGGTTTCCTTGATGACCTTGGTCTCTTCGTCGTTGTAGCCGGTGTCGGGGTCGACGGCCGTGTTGTGGTTGAAGAGGTTGAAGGCGTAGGGGTGGGGCATCACCTTGGGCGTATAGACCTGCCCGTTGAGATTGGCGCGGGTGGACTCGACCAGCTCTTCCATCGCGGCGGCGCCGGCGCCGGAGGCCGCCTGATAGGTCGAAATGATGACGCGCTTGATGCGGTTCTGCCGGTGAATCGGCCAGAGCGGCACCAGCGCGGTGATCGCAGCGCAATTGGGGTTGGCGATGATGCCCTTGTGGTCGCGGATACGGTTGGCGTTGATCTCGGGGATCACCAGCGGCACGTTCGGATCCATGCGGAAGGCAGAGGAGTTGTCGACCACCACCGCGCCGGCCTTGACCGCGATCGGCGCATACTTCCTGGAGATGCCGCCCCCTGCGGAGAACAGGGCTATGTCGACGCCTTCGAAGGAGCGTTCATTGAGCTCCTCGATGACGACGTTCTGGCCGCGGAACGACACCGTCTTTCCGGCCGAGCGGGCGCTGGCCAGCGCCTTCAGCTTGCCGACGCGAAAGCCGCGCTTGTCCATGGTGGCGATGAATTCGGCGCCTACCGCACCGGTGACGCCGACAATAGCGACGACGGGATCGTTACTCACTTTGTCCTCCATTGAGATTTGCGAATTAGACAACAAAAAAGCCCCGGACCATCGAGGGCGGGGCTTCGGTAGAGCTGATGCGTTCAAGTCGACGACCTACGCGCGCACGCCTCCCTGGGCCCCTGGGGCCGTGGTGGTTTTGGTCGTGCGTTTGGTGGTCGTGAACATGGCGGCGACTTATGCGGGAGAGTCCTGCCGCCGTCAATGGCTTTTCGTCCCCGGCCGATGACGGGGCGCGAACCCCGCCGCTATCTGGCCCGGGCGCCCGGCGGCTCCAGGATGACCTCCTTGAGTTCGTCGCCGCTGATCACGACGATCGCAAAATTGAGCCGGCCGCGCTCGCGCACGAGGCCGCCACTGATGGCCTTGCCGGCGGCTGCGCGCTCGGCGACGCGCACGGCATCGGCAAGGCGGTGCCTGATCGCGCCGAGCGCTGCGAGATTGCTGCGGTCTTCATGGTCGAGCTCGGCGAGGGGCAGGGCGGCTTCGCCGCCGACGAGCTCGCCGGTCGCGGCATTGATGGTGTGGCGCCAGATCCGGTCGTTGTGCAGGGTCTTCACCCGGTAGACCGGCACGCCCGAGGCGCCGTCGAAGCTCACATCCGCCGTCGTGGCGCCGGCATGGCGGGCTTCCGCAATCGCCATGGCCTGGCCGATCGTGATCGACGAAGAGCGGAAGCGTTCGATCTCGCGGCTGACTGCCTGGCGCTCCGCCTCGGCATCACCATCTGCGTCGCTGTGGAGCGCGGTCGGCGTGCCCGTGGTCACGACCGCCTGCGCCGGTGCGGCGAGCAGCAGCGCGGGCAAGGCGGCCGCGAGCAGTTGCGAGGTCCATCGTCTGGCTGTCGTCATGCTCGAAACCTTCGGCCTGCGAGTGTGCCGGATGATCGTAAAGAATTCGCGGCCGGCCTTGGGCAAAGGCCGGCCGCGGAACGCCGCGGCGGGCTGGACCTGCCGTGACGATCGAAGCGGTGCGGACCTCTTTGGGGCTGGTGAAAAAAGCGGCCCGCATCGACTTATAACTAAACCATACCGTATCGTTTTATTTTGGTCAATGACGCCGTGCCGGCCCGCTTGGGGAAAGATCGCAAGCTCACGGAATTGTCAGCGGGAGGAGCGGCGCCGCGGCGTGACTTTGGGAGCGTTCCGGACGCGGTCGGCAGGCCCCAGCGCGCCGGCCAGGAACAGCTTGATCGCCGCGCGCATGCGCTTTTCCGCGGCCTTCAGTTCCAGCGCCGTTCCGAACGTCGCCATGCGGTGGGTGTGGCCGACGACGACGTCGAGGAACACCTCGGCTGCGATGGTGGTGTCTTCGACATCGAGCGCACCTTGCGCCACCAGATGGTCGAAGAAGCGCGCGGTGGTGGCGACGGCCTTGAGCCAGCCTTCCTCCTTGCCGAGCTTGGCGACGTCGGGGAAGTTGATGGCCTGCGACGTCATCATGCGGCTGAAGGCGACGGCGTCGGGACCGCAGGTGAAGGTCAGCAGCTCGCGTCCGATCTCGACCAGCCGCTGCTCGACTGGAATGTCGGAGCCGCTCGAGAGCTGCGTTTCAGCCGCAGCCGACAAGGGCGCGAGCCAGCGCTCGATTTCGCGCCGGAGCACGGCCGCGAACAGCCCGCGCTTGTCGCCATAGCGGGAATAGACCGTGGGCTTGCTCACCCGGGCGGCTTCCGCGACCGCGTCGAGCGAGGTCGCATCGAAGCCGCGATCCAGGAACAGGCGGGTGGCGACTTCGATCAGCCGCTGGTCGCGCTCGATCGCGGCTGACTTCGTCGGCCGGCCGCCGCGCGATTTCGGCACCTCGCGCCGCGGCGCTGCCGATCTCGTCTTGGTCGCAGTCAATCCCATGCCCAATGATTCCTGCGCGTTTCGGACAGTCGTCATTCGCTCTATATCGTGCAGGAGCCGAGGCGTCATCGCGAATCTGGCCGAATGGGCGGTATCGTCAACGATTTCGGCAGGGCCTCGTTCCCCCACGCGAGCTCACGGCACCGTGGAGGTCCAGGCCTGACCGGACGCGGCCTTGTCATATCCGTATTGATAGAGCGCCCGCATATAGGCGGTGTCGAACCCTTCCGACGGTGGCGCCGGATAGTCGCGCGCGATGTAGGAGAGATGGAAGCCCAGTCGGTTGCGCCTGGCGAAATCGTAGGTCGAGAAGATGATCGAACGCGTCTGCGATTGGGTGATCGCCGACAGGCTGCGTGAGGCAACGTCGATGGTGCCGTTGGAGACGAGCTCGAAGTTGCGTTCGATCTTCTTATTGACGAGGATGTAGATGTCCATCTTCGCATTGCCGGGCAGGCGTCCGCTCTGGAACAGCAGGGCTTCCGGCAATGTCAGCACCGGGGCCGTCACGCCGCCGTCGACGTGCATCTCCTGGAACTTGCGGCCCCCGCCTTCGGCATCGATCATGATCGGCGGAAACACCAGGGGAATGCTGGCCGAGGCCGCCATCACGTCGCGAAACAGCTTCAGGGCCTCGGGCGTTCCGACCGCGGCGATCCTGCCCATGTCCCAGATCGCAGTGCGCTGGGTGTCAAGGTCGGTCGTCACCACCAACAGCTTGCGACCTTTGGCATTCTCGCGCGCGACCTGGGCCATGATCTCGGGTCCGACATAGCGTGCGACCAGCTCGCGCAGCCGCGTGTTGCCGAACAGGCCGGATCCGAACAGCACGCGCATGATGCTGGGATCGTTCAGGAGGCTCTCCGCGATGCCGCTGGTGTAGACCTCCTTCAGCGTGTCGTCATACTGCGGGCCGAGGAACGCAAAGGGCGCGATCAGGCCGCCGGTGCTGACGCCCGAGACGACGGTGAAGGTGGGGCGGGTTCTGGCCGCGGTCCAGCCGTTGAGCACGCCGACGCCATAGGCGCCGTCGGCACCGCCGCCGGAGAGCGCCAGATAGGTTTTGGTCGCGGTGCTGGTGTCCTTCTCGAAGCTGAATTTCGTGACGGGCTCGTCGGCATAACGCCTGAGGCCGTCGATATCCAGCACGCGCGATGTGCTGGCTTCTGCGGCCGTATAGGGCGTGCGGGGCAGGGACGTGCAGGCGCCGAGCGCCAGGCTGCACATCAGGACCAGCAATTGGATCAGGCCGGCAGCTGTCTGCCTGATCCAGTCGCGCGCGGAGACGGATGCGTCGGTCGAGGAAGGGGTGGGCATTGTCGGTGGCTGGCGATCACGCATCTACCGCCGCCGGCAAATTCGCCGCGGCATCACGTCCAGCCCCAACGAGAAAAACTACACTGTTTCGTTTTGTTTGACAAGGGTGAAGGGCATCGATCCGGCGCGGTTGATGCCCCAGTCTGAAGCACAAACCGGCCGGAGCGCGGCTTGGCGGTTGATCGGCCTGCTCCGACACGCAATAAGCACCGCCATGACCCCCGACAATGACCTTCCCAATCACTTTGAATTGCTCGCCACGGATGGCGCCGCGCGCACCGGGCGGCTGACCACGCCGCACGGCGTGGTGCGGACGCCGGCCTTCATGCCGGTCGGAACCGCCGGTGCCATGAAGGGCATGCACTGGCGCGAGGTGCGCGATGCCGGCGCCGACATCGTGCTCGGCAACACCTACCACCTGATGCTGCGTCCGAGCGCCGAGCGGATCGCGGCGCTCGGCGGCTTGCAGCGGTTCACCGGCTGGAACGGACCGATGCTGACGGACTCCGGCGGCTTCCAGGTGATGTCGCTGGCGGATCTGCGCAAGGTCAGCGAGAACGCCGTGACCTTCCGCTCGCATATCGACGGTGCCAAGGTCGAACTATCGCCGGAGCGCTCGATCGAGGTGCAGCGGCTGCTCGGCTCCGATATCGCCATGCAGATGGACGAATGCGTGCGGCTGCCGGCCGAGCGCGCCGACATCGAACGCGCGATGCAATTGTCGCTGCGCTGGGCCGAGCGCAGCAAGCGCGCCTTCTCGAGCGCGCCGGACGGCTACATGCTGTTTGGTATCGTGCAGGGCGGCGACGTGCCGCAGCTTCGTCATGCGAGTGCTAGAGGCCTGGTCGCGATCGGCTTCCACGGTTATGCGATCGGCGGCCTTGCCGTCGGCGAGCCGCAAGCGGTGATGCTGGCGATGATCGACGAGACCGCGCCATTGCTGCCGAGAGAGCGCCCGCGCTATCTGATGGGCGTCGGCACGCCCGACGACATCCTCGAAGCGGTGAAGCGCGGCATCGACATGTTCGATTGCGTGATGCCGACCCGCAACGGCCGGCACGGCGTCGCCTTCACGCGCTTCGGCCAGGTGAATTTGCGCAATGCGCGTCATGCCGACGATCCGCGGCCGCTCGACGAAGAGAGCTCATGGCCTGCGGCGCGCGCCTATGCGCGCGCCTATCTGCACCATCTCGTCAAGGCGGGCGAGACGCTGGGCGCGATGCTGCTGTCCGAGATCAATGTCGCCTACTACCAGTTCCTGATGCAGGGCATCAGGGCTGCGATCGCGCAGGGACAATTCGATGAGTTCTACCAGCGCACGCGCGAGGACTGGGCGAGGGGCGACATCGCCCTACGCTAGATCAGCTGCAATCTGGATCAGTTGCAAATGAAGCGTTGCTTCAGGGCGTGCTTGGTCACGAAGCCGTAGCCGCAATTGTCGCAGGTCCAGAGATAACTGATCACGCGGTCCGAGACGTAGGCGGACGCTTCGGCGGCGACCATGGAGTCGGCGCAGACCGGACAGGTAGGCAACTCGCTGCAACGCGGATCGCGGTTCAGCGCGACGGTCGACAACACTTCAGCAACTGCTGACATCGTGTGACCTCCCTGTTTTTGAGACCTAAGTCTAACATAAGCAGAAGCGGTTGACGAGGTCGCGACACAAATACGTTGGTTTTCTGATTCGACCGCTCACGTGATTTTGCGATGCAGCGTATTTAACATGTACGGCATTGCCGCTTGCGTGTCGCCGCAAGCTGTCTGTAACTGCGCAACGGTTGGGATTGAAGTACAGATCGCCGCCACAGGGAGTTCATCATGGACGCATCGTCCACCACGGGTGCAGCGCACCAAGCCGGCCGCGGCCGGATCTACGACTCGATCGTCGATGCCTTCGGCAACACCCCCATCGTGCGCTTGCGCCGGCTGCCCGGCATGCACGGCGTGAACGCGACCATTTTGGCAAAACTTGAATATTTCAATCCTGCCGCGAGCGTGAAGGACCGCATCGGTGCGGCGATGATCATCGCCATGGAAAAGGCAGGCATCGTCAAGCCCGACACCGTGCTGATCGAGCCGACCTCCGGCAATACCGGCATCGCGCTCGCCTTCGTGGCGGCTTCGCGCGGCTACCGGCTCAAGCTGGTGATGCCGGAGTCGATGTCGATCGAGCGACGCAAGATGCTGGCTTTCCTCGGCGCCGAACTGGTGCTGACGCCGGCGGCGCAAGGCATGAAGGGCGCGATCGCGGCCGCCGAGGAGCTGTTGAAGACGACGCCGAATTCGGTGATGCCGCAGCAGTTCAAGAACCTCGCCAATCCCGAGGTGCACCGCCGCACCACCGCGGAGGAGATCTGGAACGACACCGGCGGCAACATCGATTTCTTCGTGGCCGGCGTCGGCACCGGCGGCACGATCACCGGCGTCGGCCAGGTGCTCAAGCCACGCAAGGCCTCGCTGCGTGTGGTGGCGGTCGAGCCGGAGGAGAGTCCGGTGCTGTCAGGGGGACAGCATACACCGCACAAGATCCAGGGCATCGGCGCGGGTTTCGTGCCTGACATCCTCGACCGCTCGGTGATCGACGAGATCGTGAAGATCAACTCGACCACGGCGATCGAGACCTCCCGCGCGCTGGCGCGGCATGAAGGCATTCCGGGTGGCATCTCCTCGGGCGCGGCGATCGCGGCCGCGCTGCAGATCGGCAAGCGTCCCGAAGCTGCGGGAAAAACCATCCTGGCAATAGTGCCGTCCTTCTCCGAGCGCTATCTTTCGACGGCTCTGTTTGAAGGAATCTAGGACATGGCGGATCAACCGAGGCGGCCGCGTACGCTTGGCGATGCCAGGACGGAAGCCGAGGCGGCGTTCAAGAAGGTGACGGCGAAGGTCGCTGCGGCACCGCCCAAACAGAACGCAGTTCCCGGCATCAAGGAGCAGGTCACGCTGCGCATCGACCAGGACGTTCTGGAGTTTTTCCAGGCGAGCGGTCCGGGCTGGCAGGACCGCATCAACGAGGCACTGCGCAAGGCGGCGGGGAAGTAGGGCTCACTCGTTACGCGCGGTGTGGCTCCTCATCGCAGCTTGCGCAACAAGCGTCTCCAAGGATGGAAGGGGCCCCGCTGCGAGAGCGGGGCCTTCATGGTTGGAGACGGCGCTTCGCGCCTCCTCACCATGAGGATTACATACGAAAAAGCCCGGCGCGAGCCGGGCTTTTGTATTTTCAATCTTGCTTCGATCAGCGCCGGAACATGCCGCCCATCATGCCGCCGACAACGCCACCCACGAAGGCTGCGCCGGCAGCATCGCCGGGACTGCTGCGATGAGGAGCGGGTGCCGGCGCGCTGCTGGGGGGCGGGGCACTGGCGGCGCGCCGGGCCGGCTTCTGGCTGGTGTCACTCGCCGTCGCCGGGGCAGCCACGATCTCCGAGAGCAGAGCCTTGTGCTGATGCTTGTTGAGGTAGCCTGATGCGGGATAGCCGCGCGCCGTCTGCCAGCGCTTGAGCACGGATCGCGTCTCGTCGTTGAATGTGCCGGTCTGCTTGGTGTCGAAGCCGAGCGCCGTCAGGCGGCGCTGCACGTCGCGGCGCTTGCTCTTGTCGAGGCCGATTTGATCCTCGGTGACTTGGGTGGCTTCGTCGGTGAAGGTCGCCGGATCGACGCCCGCGTTGAGGGTGCGGGTCGCGGTCGAGGGGCCGCTCTTGATCGCGGCGAGGCGCGCCAGCGCCAGCGCCTTGAACTGGCCGTTGGGATAGGCGGTGAGGTAGGCGTTGAGCTCTTCTGGCTTGTTCGACTCCTTCACCGAGCGCCAGTATTCGAGTTCGACACCGTCCGAATTGCCGGCGGACGCCGCCGGCAAGCTGCCGGCCGCCGTCGGCGCCGCATTGGCGACCTGGGTCGTCGGAGCCTGGTTGAGATAGACGGCGCCGATCAGGTTGGTATGGCCCCAGGGCAGCTGGCCCTTGTGGGTCTCTTCATTGACCTGAGCGCGCACGGACGTCATCGCCTGTTGGATCTCGACGCCGGGCTTGGTGATGTTGTCGATCAGCGCACGGGTGAACGGGCTGTTGTTACCTTCCTGGCCATCGAGCGCGGTCTGGCCGGGGCCGGTGGCGAAGGCGATCAGCGTGCCTTCGCCGGACTTCATCTCGGCAAGACCGCTCTGGACGTTGACGCTGCGGGTCGCCGAGTTCGACTTGATCTTGGCGGCGAACGGATTGTCGCGGCAGGCATCGAGGAAGACGAGCTTGACCTTGGCATCGCCCATGGTTTGCTCGAGCGTCAGGTCGATGTTGATGGCAGCGCCGAGCTTGACGTCCATCTCCGACTTGATGTCGGCGTCGACGGGCAACAGGTAGTTGGTGCCGCTGACGGCGATGCCGTGGCCGGCATAATAGAACAGCGCGATGTCCGAGCCCTGCGCCTTGCGGCCGAAGTCGAGCAGCTTCTCCGTCATCTGGTCGCGGCTGAGATTGGACCCTTCAATTACCTCGAAGCCGACATTGCGCAGCGTTGCCGCCATCGCCTTGGCATCGATCGGCGGGTTCGGCAATTGCGCGACGTTCTTGTAGGAGCCGTTGCCGACGACGAAGGCGACGCGGCGGTCGGCTTTCGCGGCGCTGACCGACAGCGCCATGCACATCAGCGAAGCGAGGAAGGTGAGATAGCGCATTCTGAAATCCCCAGAATCGAATTGCAGGCAGCAACAAATTGGCGACGAACCTACACGAAGTGCCCGACTTCGCGCCACCGAAACGGGGGGCCGTTGCATCAACCCGCTGCTGTGTGGCCGAATGTGCACGATGAAGTGCCCCTCCAACGTGATCCAAATCACACGGCCACTTCGTTTTGTCGCGCCAGGCGGCGAGAGGTTCACTGCGCGCGAGCGGGAATCGGCGAGGCAGGCTTCAGGTTCAGGAGATTGCCGCCCAGGATCAGCGCCGCGCCGAGCACGGTCCAGGCGTCGAGCCGCTCGGAATACAGCAGCCAGCCGGCGGTCGCGGTCAGTGGAACTCGCAGGAAGTCCATCGGAACCACGATCGTCGCGTCGGCGTAGCGCATCGCGCTGGCGAGGCAGTAGTGCGAAAATGTGCCGCAGACGGCGATCACGCCGACCCAGGCCCAGACATAGGCCGATGGCCAGGTCCACACGAACAGCGTCGGAACGAAGCCCGCGACCGATTGCACCACCAGCATCCAGAACAGAATCGAGAGCGCGCTTTCGGTGCGAGTCAGCGATTTGACCAGCGCCATCGAGATGCCAAATCCCATGGCGGCCCCGAGCGCGATGAGCTGGCCCGGGTTGATCTGCCCGGTCGCAGGCCGGACGATGACGATCACCCCGATGAGTCCGAGCACGATGGCGGCGATCTTCCATGCCGTCATCCGCTCGGACAGGAAGCTTGCGGCGAGGATTGCCGTCCAGATCGGCATCGTAAACTCGATCGCCACCACCTGGCCGATCGGAATCAGCGTCAGCGCGAAGAACCAGCCGAGCTGGGCGACATAGTGCACCAGATTGCGCCCGACATGCTGCGGCAGGCGCGATGTCTTGAGCACCTTCAGGCCGCCGGCGCGGTAGATGATCGGCGAAAGCAATAGGAAGCCGACCAGCGACCTCACTTCCATGATCTGGAAAACATTCAGTTCGCGCGTGGTCTCGCGTCCGGCAACCGCCATGACCAGCATCAGCGACAGCCAGCCCGCCATCCATAGTGCAGCCATCGTTTTGGACGGTGTCACGCTCATTGGGGCAGGATGCTGGAGGATGGAAACCCGAAAGGACGGTCGGTATCGGCGACATCGCCGGCGTTTGCAACGGTCAAATCTGCGGATGCAGCGATGCAGCATGTCGTGCTAGGCATCTCCAAACAACGAGAAGATCGGGAGAGCTTCGCTCATGCACATCCTGCAGCCGGCCGAGTGGAAAAAACCGCGCGGCTTTTCCCATGGCGTCGTGGTCGACGGGCCCGGGCGCTGGGTGGTTCTGGCCGGCCAGACCGGCGGCGACGAGGCCGGCAGCTACGCGCCGGACATGGCGGGGCAGGTCGCGACTGCGCTGAAGCGCATCGTCAAGATCCTGGGCGAGGCCGGCGCCGGCCCCGAACACATCGTCCGCTTGACCTGGTATCTGACCAGCCGCAGCGAATATGAAGCGGCCGGTCCCGGCATCGGCGCGGCCTGGAAGGAAACGCTGGGACGCAATTTCCCGCCCTCGACGCTGCTCTATATCGGTGGCCTCGTAGACGATCGGGCCAAGGTCGAGATCGAGGTCACGGCGTTCGTCCCGAACACATAAAAATGACCCGGCGGAGCCGCCGGGTCGATTGTCCAAACCGCGGTCGACCTTAGCGCGACATCGAGATGTTGGCGCCGCGGAACTGGCTGTCCGCGCGGATCGTGACGGTCTGCCTGTTGCCGCTCGTCCTCAGCGCGATGTCGGCGTTGAAGCCGGCGGCGGAGGCGACCACCTCGAAGTTTCCACCGCCACCGCGGCCCTGGAGCGAGCCGGAGATGTTGCGGCTGGCCTCGCTCCAGCTTCCCGAAATGGCATGACCCGAGGACTGAACGTTGGCGGCGAGGATGAACTTGTAGGCGTCGCTGGCGCAGGTCAGCGTCATTTCCATTGTGGGGCCGATGGGAGCATATTTGGCCCGGCAACGGATGCGCTCCGTGGATCCGTCCTCGAGGCTGACAGTGCCGCCGCCGCTCCAGCTTCCCGCCATCGGAGCGAACGGACCGGATTGCGCCTTGCTTTCGGAATTGGCCGCTGCGGCCGCAAGCAAGACGGCGGCCGCGATCAGCAGCCGCCGGTTCCCGGCACGAACCTGCGCTGGTTTATTGGCGCGATGCTTCCCAGCGCCCGCTGCACGGTATGCCTGCTGATGCTCCATTCCACTTCCCCGATCCGGCGTTGCCGTTGAGTTGACCGTTGGCATATGCACCATTGATCGAAACTTTCACAAGTCCCCCGCTACCGATGGTGCCGGAAACGTTAGCGCCGGGCGCGGTGATCTTGCCATCGGCAACGGTCAGCATGGAGCTTGCGGTCGGCTCGCACGAGCCGCTCTTGGTCACGATGGTGACATGCCAATTGCCGTCATAGGGGCTCTGGGCAAAAGCGGGGACAGCAAGGGTGCCGGCGAAAACTGAAGCGGCACAAAACACCGCAATGCGACCAAAACGCATGAATTCCGTCCTTGAATTTGTCTGATATGCTGACGCTTATTCGGACGAAATGTGACGGAAATTTGTTGCGATGCCAAACCGAAAATTGTTCCTGTCAACACAATGGTTTATTTGGGTTTCCGTCTCCGATTTTCGAAGCAGAATCAACGCAGGTTCACGTTAAGGGTAAACGTCAGGAGAGACTCGGTGCCGAGGTCGCGAACTGCTCGTCCTGAGTTTTGGCGGGCAGTGCCTTGTGAACCTTGACGTAGTCGATCACGTCGGCCAGCAGCTTGAGTCCGAGCGGCGCCAGCGCGCGCTCCCAAAGCTCCCGCGCGGTCTCGCCCTTCTTGACGAAGCACCAGTCCTGAGCGGCGATCGCGCCGGCGTCCATGCGGTCGGCGAGATGATAGATGGTGCCGCCGGCGATCGGATCGCCTTCCTTGATGGTCCATTCCACGGCGGCCTTGCCGCGATGGCGCGGCAGCAGCGAGGGGTGATAGCCGATCCCGCCGAACCTGGCGGCGGCGAGCGCGTCCTTGCCGATCCGGGCGTGGCTGTGCGCCGTGATGATCAGATCGGTGTCGGGGGCGATCTCGGAAGCCACGACCAGCTTCGGATTGGCCTGGACCACGACCTCGATGCCGGCGGCCCTTGCGGTCGCGGCGAGACGATCCTCGGCATCGGCAACCACGACCCGGACGACCGAAACACTGTGCTCCCGGAGCATGTTCAGGGTGGTCACGCCGAAATGGCGGGAGCCGACGAGGGTAATGCGCATGGGTGTCCGATCCGTCTCGCAACTGCGTTATGCTCGGGATAACACGTCCGCACGCCCTGTCACCACCCGAGCAGCGTTTGCGAGGGTTATCAACAATGCGCCGGGCGCCGGCGCCCCCATCTCTGCGTCACGGACCAGCGTTGCCGCGCCGCCACGGTCGGACGATAAGCGGCCGATAAGTGGTTCCCGTGTTTCGTTTTTAGCAGAGATGTCCCCGATCGGCTGATAACATGCGCCGACCGGGGCTGGCGACATTTCAACCCGCATGCATTTTCGAACCCGGCTTTGGCCGCTGGCGTGATCGCCGGCGGCCTTTTCATGCCACACATCACGAAATCGTCCGACGGTAACACGATCTCAACCAGCTTGGCGTATCGACGAATCCGTCGCGGATTTGTATTGCGTACCGCGACACTGGAAACGTCCGCCGGCGTGGGCGCGCCGCCGGGCCTTTTCGCCGGGACAGATTTCATGCCGAGCGCTATCGAGCACATCGTGGACGCCTATGTGCGTCTGAAAAACCGCCGCGGGCTCGACGAGCTGATGATGCACAGGCAGCGGCTCGCGGTCGATTTGAAGAGCAGGTCTGGCTATGATTTCAGCCTGCCGATCGGCCAGATCGACGAGGAGATCGCGATCATCGAGGCGGGGCTCAGCCGGCTCAAGGCGGAGAATTCCACGGCGATCTGAGAGGTCTGCAAGCCGACGTCGTGCGCGGGAGACCGCCGGCTGTACGGGCGCGAGCAGATCGCCGTACCGGCGCGCTATCGCTCAGTCGCGCCGGCCGCCGTCAATCACCGTGAATAGCGGCCGCGCCGGGGTCGGCTCGACCAGCAGTTCCTCCACCAGTGCGGTGGCCGCATCGACATATTTGCGTGTCGGCTTGTCGAGAGGGCGCCTGGCCTCGTCGTCGAGCGCGACTTTCGCGGCCTCGACCAGCTTGCGCATGCGTGCCGCATGGTCGTCACCCGCCGTCAGCGTCGCGCGCGCCAGCGAGCGCAGCACGAACAGCTCGCCCTCGAGGCGGAGCAGACGGTCGTTGAGCCTGGTGAGGACGGCGTTGAGGTCGGCCATGATCGGGTTCGACGCGGAGGATCGGTCCTGATCTAGCGGCGACCGGTGAACGGAGTCCAAACGGCACCGGTGCAATTCGGTCGATCCCCGGTGCGACGCCGCGGACGGCTTACCACTCGACGCCCGCCCAGCGCTTCCCGAACACGGGCGGCCTCGTCTTCACGGCTTGCCAGCCGAAGAAATGATGCCTGCCGGACCAGGCGTGCACGACGCCGCTGCAGATGCCGCATTTGAAGCTGCCGGTATGGGCTTCGCTGTGCTCCTCTCGGGTCGCGGTGTAGTTCATGCCGCAACCCGCACAGGTGAACTCTTCGATCGTCCAGATGCTGTTGGCCATTGCACAGAATGTGTTTCGGTGACCTCCATCCACGATAGTCGCCAGCGTTTGCAGCGGCGTAAACTGGCGCGGGGAAATCCGGTTAACGGGCGTTAGCCAAGCCGGTTGCGGCTTGCCTTGGGCCCGTCCGGAACGGACTTTGTCGCTGATCGCATAAGCATAGCGGCAAAAGCCTGGCGCGGCATCCGGCTGCAGGGAGTATTGGATACCACGATGCATCCCCGCGCGTGCACCGAGCTCTCGGGGAAGGGGCGTCGTCGTCTCGGAATGCGGAATGGCCTGATGGGTTCCTGATCGCGGGCGTGGTCGGTTCCAGTCGTCTTGACGGCGGAAGCGTTGCTGGCAATAACGGCAAGGCCCCGCAAGCGCCGGAAGTTGCGTTCATGCCGCAAGGAAAGCTGTGCCCGTGAAAAGCCTCCGTCAGCTCCTGACGGGAGAGGACGTCATCCAGCTCGTGATCCGGCTTGGCCTGCTCGCCCTGCTGATCATCTGGACCTTCCTGATCATCCGTCCGTTCGTGCCGATTCTGGCCTGGAGCGGCGTGCTCGCGGTGGCGTTCTATCCGGCGTTCAGCTGGGTCGCCAAGATCCTCGGCGGCCGGCCCAAGACCGCAGCAGCGATCCTGACCCTGATCACGCTCGGCATCGTCATTGGTCCGGCGACCTGGCTCGGCATCAGCGCGGTGGACGGCGTGCGCGAGCTGGCTCACCAGCTCGGCACCGGCGACCTCGCGCTGCAGTCAGCGCCGGAGCAGCTCAAATCGTGGCCGCTCGTCGGCCCCTGGCTCTACGAGCTCTGGGACCAGGCCTACAAGAACGTCCGGGCGGTGGTGCGTGAGGTCGCGCCGTATCTCCAGCCGCTGGCAGGCCCGCTGCTCTCGCTCGCGGGCGACGCCGGCGTCGGCACGCTGCAGTTTCTGGTCTCCGTGTTCGTGGCCGGCTTCCTGTTTCCGCACGGGCCGCGGCTGGTCGCGGCCGGCCGCGGCTTCCTGTTTCGCATCGTGCCGGAGCAGAGCGAGCATTTCCTGTCGCTCGCTGGCGCGACCATCCGCGCCGTGGCGCAGGGCGTGATCGGCATCGCGATCGTGCAGGCGCTGCTCGCCGGCATCGGCTTCAAGCTCGCGGCGGTGCCGAGCGCGGGCCTTCTCGCCTTCATCGTGCTGCTGCTCTCGATCGTGCAGATCGGCGCCTTCCTCGTGCTGCTGCCGGTGATCATCTGGATCTGGACCGCCAAGGACGTCACCATCGCGCTGCTGCTCACCGTGTTTCTCGTCCTCGTCGGCTTCATCGACACGATGCTGAAGCCGCTGGTCATGGGGCGCGGCCTGACCACCCCAACCATCGTGATCTTCGTCGGCGTGATCGGCGGCACGCTGGCCCACGGCATCGTCGGATTGTTCATCGGGCCGATCATCCTGTCGGTGGCCTGGGAAATGATGATGGCCTGGATCAGGACGGAAGATCAGGCGGAGGCGGGCAAGGACTGATCTCGCGCCTCGAACGGCGCGGTCCGCCGATCGCGCCGCGCCAGGGCCCGACGCACTGGCGGCCTGTGATCAAGGCGCGCCGCGAACTTGTCTATTTGACTAGACAAGTTACCATTGGATCGATTCTGTTCTCGATGACGGCAGCAATGGCGAAGTCTTCCAAACTGGTTGCCGCCAGGCGCGGCAAGGTATTGTTGGTCAGACGGCGATCGGACGGGCTCTGGATGTTCCCGGGCGGCCGCAAGCGTGCGCGCGAGTCGGAGAAGGACTGCCTGCGGCGGGAGATCAGGGAGGAGCTGCCCAAGCTCAAGCTCGGCAGGATCAGCCTCTGGAAGGAAGTGAAGGCGAGGAACAAGCGCTCCGGCCGCAAGATGAGCGACGCAATCTTCACTACCAAGTCCGCCAAGGGCAGGCTGGCGATCGGCGACAAGAAGGAGATCGACCGCGCCGCCTGGCACAAGCCCCGCGGCATCCGCCTGACGCCCACCTCGCGCTACATCCGCGACCGGCTGTTTCCGAGGAAGCGGCGGCGGAGCTGAGCCAGTCCTGCCGCTCCGCCGATCGCATCCGTCCATCGAGCACCTCGACCGGACCGCCCGCGGCTCTGCAGCGAGCCTGACGACTTCGGCCTTCCGCATCTGCCTTCGGACCTTGCGCGCATTGCGCATCGCGCATCGCGCCAAGACGCCGGTTGGAACAGTCGGCCGTTATCGCTTGGCCGCTATCGTCTCCAGGCAATGATTGAGAAAGGCGGTGCGATCCCTGGGCAGCACCTTCTCGAGATCCGCCTTCAGCGCGCATTCACGCTGGCGCAACTGCTCGGCCCGGCGCTTCTCGGCCGCCTCGCGGTATTCGGGAGCGACCTTGTTGGGATCGACCAGCGTCTGTGCGTGGGCGGGGGCCATCGCAAGCAGCGCGATGGCGCCGATGAAAATGAATGGCTTCAAATGAGCCTCCGTTAAAGGAGGCATCCTAGCGCGCTGCTTGCGCAAGTCCAAAACGGAAGGATGCGGTACCCCGTTCCTGATGGATCGAGCCGACATTGCGCCGACCGCGCCGGCGGACTTCCCGCCCACTTGCTTGGAACGACTCTGCGCGTCGCGCGTAGAGTCTTGGCTCCCGGCCCATCCCCAACCCCCAAAGCCCCTGGGCCGCGAGAAAACCTTCCCCACAAAGGTTGGCGACCTCAGGGCCTTCGCACTGAGGTCGTTTGGCGCAGCGTGTGAACCAGTTCACAAGCGCGCGGCGAAACCGCTGCTATGAAGGCGTCATTGCTCAACCGCTTCATTTTGAACGAGCGCCCCAGCGTGGCTCCAAGCGCTGGGGCTTTTTCGTGCCTGCCACCGTGTAGAGCGCCTCGATCGCATCGACTTTCGCATCGAGAGCACGGGGTTGCATTTCACGCGTCGGAACGGAGCCAGTTCCAACTGCCGGGGCGATCAATGGCGAGACTGCCGGGATCGCGACGGCCTTCCCGGACGTTGCCCACGAGGGGTGCGTTCGCGGGGCAAATCCCATATGCATGGCGGCGAGCTGCCGATTCGGAATGAGGCGGCTCGCATTGAGTTGGCGACGGGTTAAGACCAGAAACGGGTTCAAGTGAGGCTTTCCAAAAAGGCGCGGGTGGCCAAGAAGGCGCCGAAGAAGAGCAAAGGATCGCAGCGCGCCACGATCTCGTCTTCGTCGCCCCTCGGCATGATGGCTCTCCATCTGCTTGCACAATGGAAGCAGTCCGGACGCAGCGGTCTCGTCTTTCTCGCCGAGAACGAGAACAGGGCGGAGCGGCTGGGCAGCGTCATTCACGCGCTCGACCCGTCCTGCGAGGTCCTGGTATTTCCGCGACTGAACACCTTGCCGTTCGATCAGCTGGAGCCATCGCACGAGCTCGCGGGGCGCAGAGCCTCCGTGCTGAGGCGGATCGCAAAATCCAAGAAACCGCTGTTTCTCGTGTCGACGGCAGAAGCGGTGATGGAGCGCCTGCCGCCACCGGCGAGCCTGTCGCGCCTGAGCCTGAGCTTGAAGGTGGGCGGCACGTTCTCCGAGCGGGACCTCGAGACCTGCCTCGAGGCCCTGGGATACGATCTCGACGATGAGCCGGACTATCCGGGCGGAGCGCTGTTCCACGGGCAGACCTTCGAGATATTTCCGGCGGGCGCGCTGGGGCCATTCCGGATCGAGCATTCGGACCGCGCGATCAGACGGATCGTGGCGTTCGATCCGAACGAGCACAGCATCATCTTCGAGACCAGGGAGCTGCTCGTCGATCCCATGTCGGAGCGGCTCGGCCTTGCCGGCAAGCGCGGCAGGCGCGCGAGCCTGTTCGACTATTGCGGTGGCGCCAAATGGATCGCGGACGCCGGGGTGCCGTTGCACGCCGACGCGTGGCTGGGCACGATCGAGGAGGCCGCGCCGCGGGCGGAGCGTGAGCGCGAATATCTCGGACGGCGCGACTGGAAGCGGCTCTCCAAGGGCATGAAGGTGCTGCCGCGGACGGCGTCGTTCCAGCCCATCCCCGAGTTTTCGAAGCTGACATCATCGAGGAAGGCGCTGCGTGCCTTCGTCGAGGAGACACGCCGGGCCGGATCGCGGCTGATGCTCGTCGCCGCGCACGAGGACGATCTGCGCGCGATGGAGCGCATGAGCGGCGTCAAGGCGGAGCGCTGCGAGGACTGGGAGCAGGCGGCGCGGGGACGGGGCGGCGAGGCGGCGCTGTCGGCCGATCTCGATGCCGGCTTCGTGGTGCCTGGGAAGAAGCCTCTGGTCGTGGTGACGGCGTCCGACGTGCTCGGCAGCCGAGCGCATCATCCGCAGCCGATGGCGCGCGCCTGGAGCGCGGCCTTCGACCATGCCGATGTGCCCGAGCAGGGCACGGTGGTCGTCCACCTCCAGCGCGGCCTTGGCGTGCTCGACGGCTTGCAGACCGTCAACACCGGCGGCGGCGCCATGCGGGAGATGATCCGCCTCAAGTTCGCAGGCGACAACGCGGTTCTGGTGCCGCCGCCCGATCTCGCCTTGATGTGGCCCTACGCCGGCGAACTCGGCAAGCTGGCGCTCGACAAGGCGGACGGCAGCACATGGTGGGCGCGCCGCACTTCGGCCGAGCGCGAAATTCAGGTCGCCGGCAAGGTGCTGGCCAGGCACATCAGCCAGCGCCGCCGGCGGCGCGCCGAAAAGCTGGTGCCGCCGGGGTCGGCCTACGAGAAGTTCGTGGCGCGTTTCCCTTACTTCACCACGAGCGATCAAGCCAAGGCGATCAGCGACGTGCTGGACGATCTTGCATCCGGCCATCCGATGGACCGGGTGATTTGTGGTGACGTTGGCTTTGGCAAGACCGAGGTGGCGCTGCGGGCGGCGGCGGCCGTGGTGCTGTCGGGGAAACAGGTGGCGGTCGCGGTGCCGACGACGGTGCTGGCCCGGCAGCACGTCGCGACATTCCAGAAGCGCTTTGCGCCGTTCGGCATCGAGGTCGGCAACCTGTCGCGGGCGACGTCCGGTGCGGAACTGCGGGAGACCAGGGAGGGACTGCGCAGCGGCCGCATCAAGGTCGTGATCGGCACGCAGGCGCTCACCGGCAAGGACGTCAGGTTCGACGATCTCGGCCTCGTCATCATCGACGAGGAGCAGCATTTTGGCGCGGCCGAGAAGGCCAAGCTCGCCGGCCTCGCCAGGAACGTCCACGTGCTGATGATGAGCGCGACGCCGATCCCGCGGACGCTGGCCGCCGGCCTTGCCGGCTTCCGCGACCTCAGCGTGATTGCTTCGCCGCCGGTGCACCGGCTGCCGGTCGCAACAAGGATCGCGCCGCTGTCGGATGCGGCGATTGCCTCGGCGCTGCTGCGCGAGCAGCGCCGCCACGGCCAGAGCTTTCTGATCTGTCCGCGCATCCACGATCTCGATCCGATGCTGGCGCGGGTGCAGGCGGTGGCGCCGGACCTGCGCATCGTCTGTCTGCACGGCAAGCTGCCTGCCGACGAGATCGACGACCGCATGATGAGCTTCGTCGAGGGCGGAGCCGACGTCCTGCTCGCGACCAACATCGTCGAGAGCGGCCTCGACATTCCCCGCGCCAACACCATCGTGGTGTGCTGGCCGGAGAAGTTCGGCCTTGCCCAGCTGCACCAGCTCCGCGGCCGTGTCGGCCGCAGCGGCATCCGCGCCTTCGCCCATCTGTTGACCGAGACGGAATCCGGACAGTCCGCGAAGCGGCTGGCCGCGCTCGAGGAGTTCAGCCGGCCGGGCGCCGGCTTTGCCATCAGCGAGCGCGACCTCGATCTCAGGGGGGCGGGCGACCTGTTCTCGGAGCAGCAGTCCGGCCACGTCCAGGTGTTCGGGCCCGTACTCTACAGCCACCTCCTGAAAATGGCCTCGGAGAAGGCCGATGAGGAGCGCGCCGCGGTGTGGGTGCCCGACCTGAACCTGCCGGTCGGAGACATGCTCCCGGAGACCTATGTGCAGTCCGAGCCGGTGCGGCTCGAGCTCTATGCGCGCGCCGCAAGATGCAATGGCGAGGACGACCTCGAAGACCTCGAGGAAGAGACCTCCCGCCGCTTCGGACCGTTGCCGAAGGTCGCGCGCGACTTCTTCGCCGCAGCCCGGCTCAGGATCGAGTGCAAGCGCAGAGGCATCATCCGGCTCGACGTCGGCCCCGAAGCGGCCGCAGCGACGTTCCTGCCGGGGCGCTTGCGGAAATCGCGGGGAAAGTCACTTCAACGCGACGGCGATCGCGTCGTCTACCACAGCCCGATGCAGGACGCGCCGTTCGAGCGGGTGGAGGAGCTGTTCGAACTGCTGGACGAGGGGTGAGAAGCCAAAAACGCGAAAACAACCCCATGCACAGTAGCCAAGTGCCTCTGCCACAATGCCTTCTTTATCCGGCGCAAAGGCCGGTTGATCCGTCGGGCAAAACAGTGGCATGATGCCAGCTTCGGAAAATCCGTCGGCGCGAAGCGGCTGCTGCGGGGCCGCCTGTTCGACGGTCCAGAGTGAGCCGCTGCCCACGGACCCCGTAATCGGCCGGGGTCGCCGAGGGCGTCCGCCGGAGCGGCCGCTAACGTGGAATTAATCCGAAAAGCCTACAATTTTAGACAGTTGGAGATGGGTGCTGCGTAGAGGAGGCGTCGCGAGGACGTTCCGGCGACGGCTTCCTGTTGCTCGCTCATTGGGGTCAATGCAAATGACCACGACTTTCGAAACGCAAAGCTTCGCCGAAGAACTCGACGCCGTGGCCCTTGCGGCCGCCGCAGCGGGGCACGAACCCGAAGCCCTGGAAGCTCCGGTGCCTGCCAGGCGCTCCGGCCGGAAATCGGTCCTGGCGTTGTCCGTGTGCGCCCTGGCCATCAACGGCGCGGCGGCGATCTATACGCTGCCGTCCGATTTTCCCTCGCTGAATGTCGGCAGCCTGGCTGAACTGCTTCCGCGCCAGCAAGCGCCCGCGCAAAAATCGGATCCGGTCGTCACTGCCTTGAAGGACATTCAGTCGGCCCAGCAGCAGCATGCTGCCCTGCTGAAGGAGAGCAATGACTCAGCTCAGCAGAATGCAGCCCTGCTGCAGCAGGATTCATTGCTGCTCCTGTCCCTGCGACAGAGCATCACGGACGAACGGGTCGATGTGAGGAAGATATCTTCGCAGCTGTCCACGCTGATCGCGAAGGTCGATTCGCTGCAAAATGCGATGATGTCGGACGTCACGTCCTCCATTCGGAGGGCGAATGCTCGCTATGGACTGTCCGCAGCGATGCGCAAACGGATGGCGCGGCAATCGAAACCCGTGGGGCCCGTTTCGGTCGGAGGCGCTCCGCTGAGTGTGCCGGCTGTGGCGTCGGCTCCGGAAAGCTGAAGGCGCATCGAGCGAAGCACTCGGGATGCGTCCGCGCCAAGCGGGCCCGCGCGAACGGGAGCACGGCTTCGCCTGGCTCAGAGCCGCCCCCGTGGAGGGGGTGTCCGGCTGCGGTCTATTGCCGCTCCTCGTACTTGTTGCAGCGACCATCGCCCATTTGCACCCGGTTGAGTTCCTGAAATGGCGGGTCGCAACGCAGGAGCGTGTACGTCTTCGCGGAAGGCGGGGGCACGCGCCAGCAAAGAGTCTGCCCCGCGGGGACCTGATAGGTTTCCCCGCTGCTCGCCAGCGTATAGCTGCACGCAGGGTTGGACGGGTTGGACCCTTTCGTCTGCGCCTCTGCGTTGGCCTGGGTGAGCGAAGCCGCCGCGAGGAGTGCCACCGACAATACACGCATCATTTTCCTTCCTCCGCTCATGTGACCACACGGTGAGTTGGGATGCGGGCGTCGGTGCTGCAAGACGGCTCCGGGGTAGAAATTTCCAGGAAGCACGATAGTTGTGAAGGCCCGACGTGTAACCTTTTTGCTGTCGAGGCTGCACGAGCTCCGGCCGCGGCGATCGAGGACTGGCTTGCACGCAAGAGCCCGCGCTTCTCTCTCCTGCTTGTGAAGGCGCGATCGATTGTGGCGGGCCGATCGGCGCATCAAATACCGGTGGGCGATTGCTCGATTGGAGTTGATGTGATGCGAGCTCTTTTTGCCATGGGTCTGTTGCTCGTCCTGTGCACCTCCGCAAACGCCGCACCGGTGCATCATGCCCGCGCGCGCCATCATGCAGTGGACCGGCCCCGCGCGAACGTGACTCCGCCGGTTCGCTTTGCCGTCCCAGGCTGGAGCGACGAGGCAACGCTGCGCTGGCTGAACAACGCCTCGTCGAACGTCGGCCGAGGCGGATAGCGGCGGAGACGGCGCCGGCGATCGTTTGAATAGCGTCGAAGGGCGAAGCGGCCAGGCGGCCTGCTTCTTCAATCGAGGTGTGGACGCAAACTACGTTGGCTGTGCACTTAACTGGAAGTGGCCATCCGATCCGTGCAACGCACTGTTCCCGATTTAACGTTTTCCCGCGACGTCAACATTAACAAGCGACTTTCGTTGCGCGACAAGAATGGCTTGATACGCTCTGCGCATATCAAACGCAGCGTGTTCAAGATGATCAGATACTCATCCTACGGCACGACGAATTCTTCGAAGCGACCGCCGACGCTCGATTGCAACGATCCGCTTCGTGCCGCATATTGTGAACTGTTGGAGCTTCGTCGGCGCGTCAGGGCCGCTGAAGCGGGCAGGGTGACGCAATCCAGTGCTCGCAGACGCAAGCGGACGAAGAGATATGAGGTGCTCGGCTAAAGCGCCAACTGCGCCAATAGCCGGTCGCGGTCCTGCATTTGCAAGGTCTGTGTGTGCCGCATCGTCTCCTGGATGGCCAAGGTATCTGTCGTGTCGTGGCCATCGCGGTCCAGCTCCGCAAGCAAGGCCTCTTGTCTCGCAAGATGGTTTTCACCGAGCGTAACGTGGCGCTTGGCCATCGCGAGATGCCGCAGGAGCATGTTGCGGTCCATGGTCTCTTGTGCCGCGCGGCGGGACCGGACCCCTGATCTGGATCACCATTCCCTTGATCCAGCACGTAGGATGGGTTGAGCTCTTGCGAAACCCATCGCCGGCAATTCGCTGCTCGCTCTACGGCCCTTTGAGGATTGCTTCAATAATCGCGGATCGCAGTGGCGCGATCGCAACGAGTGATGGGTTTCGCAAGAGCTCAACCCCATCCTACGTGCTGAATGATGCCTACGCCTTGCTTAAGGCCAGCGGCGCAACCGAAATCGAACTTCACATCACCCGCAAGCAATGTGCGCTTCTGTCGTGCAAATATCACAAGGCGCGTGACCGGGCGTCGAATCTATTTCGCGGCATTCAGCCGGTAATCCGCATGCCCCGCTCGCCTGAGGCCGAACATTTTTATCGCGTGGCGCTGTCGAACGCGTTGCTCGATGCCGACAAACGTCGTTCGTCAGCCCTGCGATTGATTGAAGGGCGTCGCTTAACGCGGCGAAAGCGATTTCCAAAGAAGATACGAGCCCAAGAAGATTAGTACCATGGGCATCAGCGGCAAAGGTATCGAGAGCAGGTCCCATGCGCC
>NZ_LBJF01000018.1:0-202871 GCF_028128735.1 Bradyrhizobium sp. CCBAU 53415
GTAGATCCGGTTGATCCCCGAGGGCTCGCCCTCCCGCCGCAGCAGGACGAACAACCGGCGATAGCCGAAACGCCGCCGCTCGTTGGCGAGATCGCGCAATCGGCCACGCAGAACTGCGTCCGGCGGGCGGCTGGAGCGATAGCGGATCATCTTCCGATCCGCCTCCACGATCGAGCAGGCCCGCCGTTCCGACAGGCTCATGACGGCCTGCAGATGCGCGACCGCAGCGCGCTTGGCGGCGGGCCCTACCATTTTTTTGAAAGGAGCTCGCGAAGTGCGGCCGCATCGAGCATCTGCTCGGCCAGAAGCTTCTTCAGCTTCGCGTTCTCCTCTTCCAAGGCCCTCAGCCGCTTCGCTTCGGAAACGTCCATGCCGCCGAATTTGGCCTTCCAATTGTAGATCGTCGCCTCGGAAACACCGTGCTTGCGAGCCAGGTCGGCTGTCTTCGCCCCAGCCTCATGCTCCTTCAATACCGCGATAATCTGCTCTTCCGTGAACCTTGCTCGCTTCATCCGTCCGTCCTTCTTCGGGCCGGACTCTAACTCCTTCTGGAGGAAATTCGCAGTGGCAGGTCATACCGATATGAAGTCGCCCGGGGATTCCGAGACGATGTCGCCCACCTTTCCGATTTGATCTCGCCCGGGGGCGAGGCGTTCTGGCTGCCTAGGTTCTCTGGCACTGGGCGATCCGCGCGGTCAACTGGAATCGCGGCTTGAACCTGTTGTGTTTTCTGTTGCGGTTGCTGTGGGCATGTGGGCAACGCCTTGGCGTTGTCCAAGCGAAGCGGCATGTCCACACAGCGTCACGGGCTCAGGCCTTTCGGGCGGATTGCCGGGTTCGGCGCAGGCTCTCGCCGGTGAGGTCGAGCCGATGGGCATTGTGGACGAGGCGATCGAGCACGGCGTTTGGCATAGGTGGGATCTCCAATGAGCACATGCGACTGGTCCAGGGGGAGCTGGCTGGTGACGATCGTGGAACGATGACGTAGCGATCTTCGAGGATTTCCAGGAGATCGTGACGGGCACCGGCGTCGAGCGGCTCAAGCCGCCAGTCATCGAGGATCAGCAGATCGACACGGCCGAGCCCGCGCAATAGGCGCGGATGGCGGCCGTCGCCGCGCGCGAGAGCGAGGTCATCGAACAGCCGCGGAACACGTTGATAGAGCACGGAGCGATTGTCACGGCAGGCCTTGTGGCCGAGCGCCGAGGCGAGCCAGCTCTTGCCGACGCCGACCGGGTCGCAGATCAGAAGGTTGGCATGGTCGTCAATCCAGCGGCCCTCGACAAGCTTGGCGAACAGCGGGCGATCGGGTCCGCGCGGGGTGCGGTAGTCGATGTCCTCGACGCACGCTTGCTGGCGCAGCTTGGCGTAGCGCAGGCGGGTGGCGAGCCGCTTGTCGTGGCGCAGCGAGGCTTCACGTTCGAGCAGCAGCGCGAGCCATTCGGCGTGACCGAGGCCAGGCTTGCCCCCACTCCCGCGTAGCGGGTTCGTTCAATCCTGGGCGACATCGAGCGGAATCCGCAGTCCTGGCGGTGGCAACAGACCGAGCGAGCCCGGGGTGGATGTGAAAACGCTGCACGCCAAGATCGGGGAGCTCAGGCTGGAGAACGCGAAGGCGCGCTCAGCAAAGCCGGCCTGCTGAGCGCAAAGCGATGATCGACCGTAAGCACGACCTGCCGATCACGAAACAGGCGAAAGTTTTGAAGATCAGCCGTGGCAGTGTCTATTATCTGCCACGTCCTGTGCCTTCCGCCGACCTCGCGATCATGCGATCGGCTCGACCGGCTGAACCTGGACACAAGATCCATCCGTATCTGCTGCGCGGGATGGAGTTCACACGCCCGAACCAGGTCTTGGCGATGGACATCACCTACATCCCGATGGCGCGCGGCTTCGTGTACCTGGCTGTTGTCCTCGACTGGGCGACCCTCCGGGTGCTGTCGTGGCGCGTCTCGATCACGATGGAAGCTGCATTGTGCGTCGAGAAACTGGAAGACGCTCTCGCTCGCCACGGCAAGCCGGACATCTTCAACACCGACCAGGGCTCGCAGTTCACCGGCGCGGTGTTCTCGCGCGCATTTCTGTGCGAGCGCAGCCAGCACCTTATCCGTGTTGGGCGTCCGCGGTCCGTCATCGAACGAGAGGACGACTTCATGGTCCGCCAGAGGAAGCGTCTCGGGAAAGTTCTTCAGCCCCACCCGCGGGAAGAGTGCGGCATTTACAGCGAGCACCCGCGCCGTGCCGAGCGCATCGCGCCGATTGCAGCTAAAAGCGTTTGTCACGGCAATACCTGCGAGCAACGCCAGCCCAGCGCAGCCGAGGCGAAAAGCCAATCTATGCAGGCGCAACTCTGTCATTGCGCGTTAGTGCGACCTTGATTGTTGGTGAGCCCCGTGGTGCTCAGCAGACTATCTGATCGGTCGCGGGATTTCGGCGCATCGAGCGTGTGTCTCGCGCAAAACGGTCGTCGAACGTCCGTTATCCGCTCGAACCGCTCCAGCTGCCTGACTTGCTTGAGCTGGGGGTAGGCGGCTTAGCTCGGACGATCGCTGCTGTTCGTCTTTCGCAAGATCAGTGTCTTGGCGCGCATCCGGCACGAGTGCGCAGGATGCGAAAGGCACATCGCGGACGTCCGCAGCGTCCGTTGGAGGTTCGAGGGTCAATTTTCAGGGCGGCTCCGCCGATCCTGCGCCGCGACGCGCGTGAGGAGCTTGCTTGCGAGCGGATCGCGACGGACCTGTGGCGCGCCGCCGGTTCAAGACAACGGTCGCTTCAGACTGGCGAGATATGCTTGAAGTTCTCCGTGCACGAAGATGGAGCCATTCCCGACCCTCATCATGAAATTGAGTGCTTCCGCACTCCCTCAACAGCGGTCGTAGCCGGAGAGGCAGTATTCCGGCGAATTTCAGAAGCAACCTCAAAATCAGGCTCTTGTTGCAAGCTTAGTGAATCCCGCAGGTGATGGCTGTGGCTTGAGGTGATCCAATATTTTCGAGGCCGCGCTGAACGACCTCGACCAGAATTTCTCCAGAAAGTCCAGGTGACACCTCAACAGCTCCGCGGGAGTTTTGGAGTCCGCAAGGCGACCATCGCGGCACTGGAGAGTGACACCGTCCGTTACAATGGCAGCCTGTGTTGCCTATCCTATGACGTCAGCATAGAGGCGCGCCGCGCCGGCACCGCCAGCAATCCGAGACTGGTCGCCAAGTCACCGCTACCTGTCCTAGAACAGACGCTGTCACTGCCGAGCCCGCGAAAGTGCTGTCCCTGCCACGCGCGGCTGGCTCCCGCAGAGCCAGCCTCAAATCAGCGGAAGAAGCTGACCCGGAGGTCATAGCTGGCAGAACGGGCATAACTACTAGAACGGGGATCAGCCCGTAACTTGGAAGCAGTGCGGGCGCGGTCCGGACCTTACCGGCCGGGGGGCTGAGTTGAAGGCAAGGTTCTTGCCGCATCCGCACTGCTGATGAGGGGCTGGCGAGGAACATGACTCGGCGCCGACCGTTCTGGTAAGATAGCACTGTCCCTGCCACATCCCGCCAACCTCAACGGCTCTGTATCCGGGCGAGCTTACTGAAAGCTGACAGACCTGCGCGGCAATTCACAAATGGAAGCGGCCCCAGGGCAGCTTGCCACTAGGCGTTCAGGCCCAGACAAAAGCCGTTCGGCGCGCTTACGATCAGCGGCAGCTACAGCGCACGACGGACCGGAGGGCGGTCAGCTAGTCCACTGCACGCTTTATGACTGATCGTCGTTACGACATCCGGCTTCGTGCGAGTCTTCGAGGAGGAGAGTTTACCATCTGGATGCATCAGACCGCTTACACAGTAGCGGTTTAGGTGGCAGGCATTCCTCGTGAACATAATCATATTGCCGAGCCGTCTCTCGATCCAAGAGCGTGTTATTATCCGCAAAATATTAGACAGAGCAGTTCTCTTGCAAAGTGGCCGGACAGTATTTGCTTGTGTATGGCGGTGAGTATTGCTGCTCCCGCCGTGCGTTTCCTCCCCGCAGGCTGATGAGATATCTCATATCGCTTTGAGGTTGGCCTCTTCGCCATGGCGACATTGCGAACTTGACTCGGGACATTTAAGTCGAGACACCCCCCTAACAGCAGAGCTGTGGCCGCTGGTATTCTGCGCAATATGCGGCGTCACGTTCATCGAGCGAAGTTCGCTCACTAACCTTTTTGGGGGGCGTAGCCATTGTCGGCGCCAAGCGTGATCGCTGTCGGTCGGCACGCGACGCGATCATGTGCAGCGCGACCACCGGTTCGTCATGCCCACCGGCCAACGTCAGGCAGGCGTCGACCATTAGGCATTAGCGGTTTCTCCATCAGACCGTGCCCGATGAAGCACCCTTTCGTCGCCTTGCCTTTTCCCTTGCAGTACAGCCTCGCGTTTGGATCGGCGGTCAGCGCCGGTCTTGACTTGATCCATTTGCGCGACTCGGCTGCGCTGTTCTCGCCCTGGCTTCTGCTTGTCGCCGCAAAATGCGAATGCCCGATTCTTCAATATGCTCTCTAAGTATCAGCATATCATGCTAACGAATTGATGTAGCCCCTCGAGCTGCGCGCCAGAGTGTTTGTGAGTGAGGCTGAGACATGAACCGCGTCAAGACCTGATGGCCTTCGTGCGCCCACCGGAGACTTCGCCTCCCTGACGTGGGAGGGCGAATCTTCAAGAGCGATGATGTAACCAAGCCGCTCGATTTGCCGGGTTCGCCTCCGTTCAAGATCGCGGGATACGTGCAAAAGGTTTTGACGTCAGAACACGTGCAGCGCTTCCAGCGATCAGAGTCTCGACGGCCCCAAGGACATTGGCAGTGGTAGCTAGGCATGGTCCAGCGGCTCGGAATCGGGACATGATCAGGCGGTGGTCGCGCCACGAACGCATTCTCATCAGTGCGCGCAACATTGCCTACCCACCCGAGACCTACATAAAGCTGTGCTCTACATGATGGGACGGAAGGCAATGATACCCCGCAAACCTCGGGGTGATCGAGCGCGCTTTACCAAACCGCGAGCGGGGCAAGCCATGAGGCGTTCCACGTCGCTTCATGGGCCAATTCCTACAGTAAACCCCTCTTCAATGTCTTTGCCAGATCAAAAGCAAGAGCGGCTGCCGAGGATATGGTCGTCAGCTTCTCGTCAGCTAGCCCAGCTATGCCATTGCTGCCCGAAGTGCACAGACATCCTGCGGGTAGCGGATGTCGTTCCAAGTGAGCACTTTGCGGAACGCACACGGCGCGTGTACCCAATATCCTGGCGAGAGCCACGCGCCGTGTGCCTCTGTCTTCAGCTCACCTTCGCCCCGAATTACGGCCCCCCTCTTGACCCCTCCTGTGCGTGCGTTCGAACGGATCACTTGCAGGTAGCTGTCCCGCAATCAGCTCGTAAGCGCCGGCCCGGGCAGCTGGAGGCGCTAGCTAGCCTTGGCGCTCAATCCGATCAGCGGCCGCTCGGGCCACACTAATAGGCTGGGCGACTCCCGGTCTCGTGATCGGCAGGGCAGTCTGCCTCCTTTGCTGGTACTACTATGCTGCTTGTTAGTTTCGCTGAATGGGTATCAGCGAATCCCGAATCATTGCTAGCATCGATGGCGCTTGCCGCAGCGCCTTCGTTTTCACGGTTCTGCTGGCAATAACAGCATCCGCAGGGCGGCAGCATCGGTTGCGCGATGGCGTTGGGAATCGCCATAGCATTCCAATGGCGCGGTGCACGATTTTTCGGATTTCAGATCACCAGATGCAGGATACACCAGCCAGAGCGCGGCCAAGGGGCTCGTCGCGTAAGCAACCAGCCCGGCTCCAAAAGAGGTAGCGGGGTCAGCTGATAGCAAGAGGCCCGCCGTTTGCAAAATCGTCAAGCCTGAATTGACGAAGGTCGGAGTCGCGGGCCAAGCATGCAAACAAGCCAAGGTGGGCAAAGAATTCAGTTAGAAATCGGCTACAGAGATTCGATCGAAGCGGCGAGAAGGTCGTGTGGTCACCTGCCGAGTGTCAAGTCCCTCCTTCCTGCAGTTGAACAAGTGGGCGGCATCATCTTAAACCGACTGCACAAGATCAATCTCAGGTTGTGCTCGAATGATAAGGGTCTCTTGTCCGGATCATTTCGCTGCTCTGCGGCCGGCTCAACTTGTCGCCGTCCATGGTCGTTCGTTCGAGTGGCTGGACATCCGCACGAACAAGATCGCCCAGTTACGCGATCCGGTAACGCACGAACGAGTGTGGGTCCCACTGGCTGCCATTACTGTTCCAATGAGGCCGCAATGGGCTCCGACGCATCCTGCGGTCAGAGATGCTGCTCGCCCACTTTGCACTTATTTCCGGCGCTTTGTTAGTCGAAAGAATGTTCGTGCCAAAGTGGACCATGGCGAATCAGCATGATTGCGGTCTGGTGACGGAGGACGCCTTCGGCCTGAAGGCTCCTCCTTGCAAAGAGGTTTTGAAGAAACGGTCAACATGGACCCTCCATGGGAAACCGGCCAAGCTCTAAAAGTAGCCTTCGATCGGTAAACGCGGTGAGAGAGCAAAGCGGTGTTGTGCGCCAGCCGATCCGAACGACATCGTCGCGCGGCAGGCCAGTCGCTGGCGCTTTGCAGAGCCTCCCACGAGCAGCAACGGCGTGCAATTTCGCGATGGCCAGCGCTGTAGCTCGTCGGCTAGCACCCTCATCAAGCTTCTACGTCATCGGCTTGATGGGCTCGGCCAAGTCAGTTCTTGATGCTTGTTCATTCCTCCAAGCATCTACTGATACGAAGCACGAACGGACGCTTCAAACGGCACCACTCGTTTGCGGACTTCGAAGACCAGCACTCACGCCTTCAGATGGATCTTCGTGAACGACGCCGCTTCGCTAATAGAGGCCATGCCTTCCTCGAGCATCGGCGCGAACAATTGCCAAGAATGGCACATCCCTTCCCAGACCTTGAGCGCAGCGATAGATCCGGCTCGGCGCAGCTTCTGGGCAATTTGTATGCTGTCATCCCGGGGCAGCTCCCACGAGCCGACATGAACGAAAGTCGGCGGCAATCCGGACAAGTCGCTTTCGAACGGGTCACCGGCGGTGATGCCGGATCCCCATTGCCGATATAGGCGTCGATGAACAACGCCATCATTTGCGGCGTCAGCAAGGGCGCATCAGCGATGCGTGCGCATACGATTCGCCTTGTCCGATGAAGTCAAGCGCCGGCGACATCGCGGTGGCAATGGCCCCACTTAGTGGATTTGACTCCACACAGCTCTCAGCATCAGACGTGCCAACTTTGGCGAAGAAACGGTTCCGTATGCTTTGCGCAGATCGGGCGAGCCGCCTCAATGTCTGCCCGCGGACATAAGCCGTCCTCATCGAACGCAGTCATGTCAGGTTATTGCCAACTAGACCTAACCGGAGGAGGCGAAGGTATGAGCGCTACAACCAACTCGTCGTGTGAGCTCAACGCCGAAACCAGTCGAGCCAGATGGTGCTGCGGGTCACTGTTGGCACCATGCCCAATCGACCGCACCTCTTCGATCTCAGCTCCTGATGGCGGTTCCGATGAATATCGACCAGGTCGTTTGAGCAGGCGCAGGTGGCGCCGAGCAATACATTCCTGGACCGTTACTGCTTTTTTGCTGGCGAGTTCGAAAACGGCTACTCACTCCGCCTATCGGACGTGCCGGTCTGCTTTTGGAGGTATGCACTCGTTGTGTGGATGGCGGCCACGTTCACTCACATCGATCTCGTGGCGCGCTAAGATCGGCTGCTTGCGAAAGGCCTGGCCACCAGCTCACCAACTGCCGATTGAGCCTGCGGAGCCATGAGCCAACAAGCGGAACGAGTTCTCCCAGATCAGGGCTTGCTTATGGTGATTACGGTCTGAATAGAGCAAACGCCGTGCCGATTGAGGACTGGAGCTCCCTCACGCTGGAATGCCTTAGAGGGCATAATAGAAAACAGCCGCAAAGCTGGCAGGCCGGCCTTTGTTTGCGGAATCTGCGCTTAATTAGACATCAGTTCCGGGTCCGTGCAAGAATAGCTCCGGCAAACTTTAAAGCGTGCGAAGCATCCCCATCTTGCCGGTCAACAAGCCGTACGGAACATTGGCGTGAGCGGCGGCGAGGAACCGTGTTGTATCTCACCAACGACCTTGAAGCCATGACGTTGGTAAAAGGGAATATTTTCAGGGTTCGAGCTTTCGAGGTAGGCAGCTATGCCCTGCTCATCGCATTGTTGAAGGGCGTATCTCATCAACAATGTGCCAACCCCTTTTCCGACCCAGTTCGGATCTACAGCAATGAATGGCAGATACCAATGTGGCTCGCGAGGATGATGCTCGGCCATTCTCCTCCGCAAGTGTGCCATATCTTCAGTGATCTCCGGGCGCAAGGATAGCGCCATAATTCCATCCAAAGCCTCCTCATCTTGCTGCACGTCGGGAGGCAGCCACAGGGCCGCGCCAAGAACCTCTCCCGCGACGTAGGCTGTGCCATGTGCAAATGCTCGTCCGGCACAGGCATCAATGAACTGAGGCATGCTCCTAAGGTATTGCCTTGGGTCAGGCCAACTCCAACGCATCAACGGATCGGCGGCAAAGCCGAGCACAATTGTGCAGATAGTGCTTGCACGAACGTTTGCGTTCGCAAAACTGATATCCAATTCTTCTGTCATGATGTCGTTTCGGGTCTCTGTTTGGCCTCGGCATTGCAAGGGCGAGCACGGCATCGACGGCCTCTGATGGGAGCAGGATCGTCGGCCCGAGCTCTCTGCCTGTCTCAAACGGCTGATCTTGACGGTCACTTCGGACCAAGGCTCCTTGGTAGGCTATGCTTGGATCTAGATCTTCCTGGCCGGCTTCTGCCGTTGCAGGCCAGAAGAGGCATCTGCAAGCCGCCCCGCCTGTCCTAGAGGAAGCTTCGACGTTCTTACCGTCGACAAGCTTCGTCAGCCTGCAACCACTCAGAGAAATGACACGAGGACGCTTGTGAAATTGCACGCCCGAAGAAGTCACCGCATGCGCTCGACACGAACATCGGGCGATGGCTGCCTTTGAACCGGGTTCCGGCACGACGAGCAGCTTAGCGAGGGTCGCGCGTCGAGCTCAGACCAGGCAGCGACTCATCACCTCGTCTCCCATTGAGCGGTCCTGCATAGGCTTCCTTCAAAACACGTGTTGGGTGAGAAACCACCATTCCAGTTATCGCATGTTCTTAGCGCTCATTGATGTTCTTGTGTCCTCACGGCTCTCGGCGCACCACTGCAGCAATTGGCCATTGTCGGGATAGGGCAACGCGACTGGACGCCGCGATGCTGCGCCCCGTCGACCTACGGAAAATCGAAGCTTGGGGATCGCGCGAGAGCTTTCGTGCATCGTCATGCGCGTCGATGGGTCGAAGCTCCAGTCAATCGAGCGAGAACGTTCCTATCGAGCCGTCGTCAAACTTAAACGCCCAGGTCAAGTGTATCCGCCGCCGCTCTTGCCATTGTGGGAAGGAATGCAGGTCCGAGTCGCTTAGTTGCACGAGTAATTCTCGTAAGGATTTCTTTAGCCGCTGGCGTTGAGAAGCCCCTGATCGGAACGGTTTGTAAGTTTCTTGGCGCTGTTAATGCTTGCCATGCCAGGTCCGAGATCCACGCGTTGAGTCATGTTTGTTTCGCTCTGTCTTGGAAAACTATGGTCACCGGAGCAGCATATCCGAAGAAACTGTAGCGAAGACCTCCCCAAAATGGGTGGGGATCTATCCGCGGTTGATGCTGTAAGTTGGCCGGGTTTAACCTTGAGCATGGTCGCGAGAAGCCCAAATTGAGCATTGCCTAAAGTGGAACTCTTTCCTCAAAGTGGAAAGTGGCGGCCTTTAGCTCCATTTGGAACGGGCGATCCGAAGGCGGAATGGAGCCGGGTGAAAGGGGAGGAGATCGCGCTTAGCCTCGGGGTCTCGGTAGGCGCAAGCTGGCCGCGACCTGGACGTTCATGACGATGTTCTGTGGAGTTGATGAAGGAGTTCGGCACCGACGCGGCAAAAGCCTTTTCTGGCCACGATGGATGCAGCCAAGGCTGCAGGAGATCTAGCGGTTGTGCCGCCGTGAGCTCCCTAAGTTGAAGGCACCGAGATACTCAAAAAGCTGCCCAGGCGCGTGGCGCGCCTGGGTTGTATCATGTATAGCCGGAAGCTAAATGGACTGCGCACTGCAGCGCACATCCGGCAACGAAGCTGCCGCTACAGTATCAGCTCGCCACAGGTGGCTCATTGCGGATTGCTGGTGTTTTCCACGAGGCGGCCATGTTGCGCAACTGCCGCCGCGCGCCTGCATCTCCCCAGAAGCAGACGATTTCGGTGTCATAGCACGAGCTGCGCCGGCGCTCGGCGCATCGAACCCATTATCGGACACAAGGCCGAAAGGCGCATTGGCCGGTTCTCACCTAGCACCGGACCTTACGCGCAATCCATCGCCGTTACTTCATCATCGCTTCGACCTCTGCACGAAAAGCTTGGCGCGAGGTGTCTCGTGAATAGAACATGTGGCCGCCCGGATAGACTATAAGTTTGACGCGGGGTGCCGAGGCAAATGGCGGCAATTGATCGAGCACGATCTGTGATCCGAGATAAGGCGTGACGAGGTCAAACAGGCCGTGCCCGACCAACAGCTTCAACTTTCGGTCCGTTGCAAAGATCTGGCGCAGCTGCGAAACCGACTCCGGAGGGCTGCGGCCGAAATCCCAAGCCTGCCCGACCGAACGGTTGACCAGCTCATAGGAGCCGTCCGGCCGCCAGTTAAGCTTGCGCGTAAGGAGATCGACAGTGGCGCTAGTCAGAGGCGCTAGCAGCGTATCGCTCGAGGCATCGCCGGAAAGGTGGAAACCGGAGTCCGGATACGGATCGAGGCCACGCACCGAGGCATCATAATTGCCGATTAGCTTGCCGTTCTTACGATCGAACTCACGGCGGAACTCGGCGAGTTCGACGCGGCCCGCAAGCCTACGACTGACCGCTTGGTCGATGCCGGTCAGCGCCGCGACCTTGTCGGCCAGACGCGTGGTCGCTTCCTTGTCCTGCTGGCCTTTCATAAGATCGACCAGAAACTCGCCGCGTGCATAAGCCTCCACGTCAGCGAGATCGGCTCGCTTGACCGGCCCCTTAGCTTCACGGAAGGTCGCGGCATAGCTTGGCAGCGCCGCGACGTATCGCAACAGACCCGCGCGGACGCTGGAGTCGAACGCTGGCGAGATCATGATGAGACCCTTAACGCCTATGCCCTGCCGCATCTGCAACTGATGGACAATCTTTGGGCCGCGAATGCCACCATAGCTTTCGCCCGCGATGTACTTGGGCGACAATAGTCGGTCATGCTTTTCGAGCCAGCGGCGGATCACCAGTGCGAGCGCATTGGCGTCGCCGTCAACGGAATAGAGCCGCTTGCGTACATCATCGCCGTTACCCACGAATCGGCTATAGCCGGTACCTACGGGGTCGAGAAACACTAGATCAGTGAAATCGAGCCAAGTTTCCGCGTTTGGACTCGCCTCCGGAAAGGTCGATGGCGTGACCTCGTCCGCATTGATCGGTAACCGCCACGGTCCGGCATTGCCGAGCTGCAGCCAGGCCGATGATGAGCCCGGTCCGCCGTTGAAGAAGAATGTTACCGGGCGGGTGCCGCGATCGGTGCCGTCAAGCTGATAGGACGTATAGACGATGTCAGCCTGCGGTTCGCCCTTGTCGTCGAACAGACGGATCGAGCCGGCCGTCGCGAGGAAAGAGAGCGTCCTGCCAGGAAGCTCAAGCGTTTGTCTGGTGCTGGAGTCCGGCGGCAGCCGATGCTGCTCGGCGGCCGACGGCATATTAGGAGTTTGGCCGGCGCCGGCCTTCTGGCCGGCCGGCGTCATGACTTGGATGGGCAGCGGCGAATCGTCGGCCCCCGCGCTGCCAACTCCCCCACAGGCAAACAGGATCGCTGCAATAAAGGTACGGCGCAGCGCGGTCAAGCGCATGAGCTTCTCCTGTCGCGGCGCGCACCCTGTGCGCGAGGCCCATCTGTCAAAGCCACTAGCTCAGGGCGGGGAGACAACAAACCCACCAACTCCAGTAGCCGTTACCATCGCCGGATGCCCTGCGGACGGTTGCGCGAAGGCGTCATCCAGCCAATGACAGGGTGCCTCGATAGCTACAGCAAACGCTCCTACTGAGGCCGCAATGCTATTAAGTCTAAATCGTAGCCGCTTCCCAACTTGGAAACCGAGCCGCTTGCTGTGTTGTGGCATATTTGGGGTTCGAGACTAACCTTCGAACCCTGAGGCTGCGGAGAAAGGTTGGGTCTACTCAAGAGTCCCGATTAAGGCCATTGAAATGGCTCGAGCCAGTACTCGGCGGTTTTCTGGATGGCTCACCATTGCGCGGCCCTTTGATACATCGAAACGTCACTGTAAAGATCGTGATCTGGAGCTAACGCTTCTATTTGCTGCGCCTTTTCAAGCAACTCAGAGACGGACCATTGTTCGGTGTCGCTTCCACAACCTCGCGACATTCATACCGCAAGATTCCACAACGATCCAAAACAATTTTTCGCGCCAAACTCTTCAGTGATGCATTTGAAGAAGCCGCAAGTAGACTAACATCGATGAACGCCATGAATGACACAAGTTCATCAATACTCAGTAACGGCTCGGCAATTGCATAAGCCAGGATTGCACCTGATGAGTATCTAGCAAAGCGGTATGGGCCACGCGGCTGGATCTGTTTAATCGCAAGAATCACCTCCATCGAGCGCACGTTGCGGATCGCAGCGTCAGGACAGGATGATCTAGACCAGCCCAGCGGCATAGAGTGCCTTTGCGACCGACTCGAAATATTGCGAGGGAACCGGGTTGCCGAGCCTCGCTTTCCCGAGCAGCTGACGTGCCAGGACATCGTCATCCACAATGCTGAGGCGCAGCGCGCGCGCCTCACCAAGCAGCTGTGAAGCAGCTTCGCCCTCGCCGCGGCAGACCACGACCGGCACGCCGGTCTCGCCGCGAACATAGCGCAGCCCAATCAACGTTGTCGATCCCCGCAAGATCAAGGTGGCCCGACTGATGCCGAGCGGAGCCTCGTTGGCCGACTCTTGCCGCAGACGCCGGTGTTCACGCTTCACCTGCGGATTGCCTTGCTGTTCCTTGTTCTCCCGCTTGGCCTCCGTTTCCGTCATGCGCATGTCCTGCATAAATAACCAGCGCTGGATTAGTAAGTCAGCCAATCCGGCGACCAGAAAAGCTCCAGCGGCAATCCCGGTCAGCAGTTCAACCTCGGTGAAGACGAAGCCAAAACAGCCCATGCCGCAGACCGGCAGGTACACGAGCGCTTTCCAGCTAGCGGCCACGATGAGAAAGAAGGTCGCACCAAGCAAAACCACTTTAGCCAGCGTCTTGCCAAGCTCGATGGCCGAACGTTTAGAGGCGATGCGTTTCAAGCCGTTGATGGGATCCAGTTTCTCAAGCTTCGGCTTGAGTGGATCCGAAGCAAACATGAAACCGCCATTGACCAGGATATTGGCCAGAAGGGCTGCCACCACGGCGGCGGCGAGCAAGGGCGCGACAGTTGCAATCGAAAGTTCCAGTAAGCCGCTGAGCGCTTGTGGCACCGCGCTCGTGAACGGCTGTTCCTGCAATTTGTCGACCAGTCGGACCGTTTCCTGCCACTTGTCTTCAATCGCACCTGCTCGCCACCAAAGGCAGCCGAAACCCGCACAGGCGCTGACGCCGCTCACTAGATCGGAGCTGCGCGCGCTTTGTCCCTTCTTGCGCGCATCGCGCAGCTTCTTGGGCGTCGGAGGAAGCTTTTTCTCCTCACTCGTGCCGCTCATTTTAACAGCTTCTTCAGATACTCGAGCATGTTGTTCGAGGTCAGGATTTCAGCTCCGGCGTACTCAAGCAGATAGACGGCGTAGCTCACCATGATGACCCCGAATGCAACATTCTTGATCATTGGGGAGAGATCGTTCAGCTTGAGCTGAGATGCAAAACGGCCGAGCATCATGACCGAGATATCGACCAGCAGCAGCAGGGCCAGCACCGGGCCGGCGACTAACAAGGTCGTCATCATGATACGATCGAGAAGGGCCAGACATTCCATTGCCCCTTGCGCTGTCACGGCAGGCAGAAACTGATAGACAGGCCACACTATGTAGCTGCGATAAAGGCCGCTCACCATGGTCTGCAGCCCGCCGACCAAAACGAAGATCGTAACTGCTGTAACACCGAGAAAAAGCCCGGTTCCGGACGCTTGGCTGTGCGTCGCGGGATCCTCCCCCGCAACTTGGCTAGAAATTCCTCGTTGGGTATCGATGATGTCGCCGACTGCCTGTATGCTCCATAACGGAATACTGAGCAGGATGCCGAGCACAAGACCGACGAACACCTCCTTCAGGCCAATCATGGTCACGCTGACCAGGCGCGTGTTCGGGTCTAGGGCCTGCAGGCCGAGCTTGATGTGAGCGAGGCACGGCAGGCCGATCGCAATCGTCAGGCTTCCCCGAACTAGGCCGCTGATACGCGGTCGGGTGAAGACGGGAAGCACCAGCATGATGCCGAGGGCGCGGGCCGCACTCAGGCCGGTTGCGACGACGAGCTCGATCGTGCCCTGAACAACAGCTTGCGCCTCTGCGGGTGACAGGCCAGCCATCCAAGCTCTGCTAATATCTTGCGGTGAGTGCAGGAAATTCGCTGAAGATGCGCTCGGCTTGTTCGATGAGTGGAGCGCTTAGCACGGGAGAAAACCCGGCGAGCACGGCGACGACGACCAGAAGCTTGACCGTTAGTGGCAGGGTTTGATCCTGGAGCTGAGTTGCCGCCTGGATGAGGCCAATGATCAGTCCGGAGATGAGAGCTGCGAGCAGCGGCGGCAGAACCCAGATCATGAAGAGCACGAGCGATTGACTCAGGTGCGTAAGGACGCTGGCTTCGTTCATGGTCAACCTCCTGGCGTCGTGTAGCTTAATACCAGCCCGTGCATGAGACGTGACCAGCCGTCGATAGTGACGAACAAAAAGAGCTTGAAGGGGACGGATATCACCGTCGGGGACACCATCGACATGCCCATGGCCATCAAAATCGTCGTGACGATCAGATCGATCGTGATAAAGGGAAGGTAGAGAAGAAAGCCGATTTCGAAGCCGCGCTTGAGCTCTGAAATCAGGAACGACGGCACAAGAATCGCGAAATCATCTGCCGTTGCGCTGCCGCGCATCTCCTCCGACCAGACATGTTCGGTCGATGATAGGAAGAAGCGGCGCTGCTCTTCATTGGTGAACTTCTTCAGATGGGCGCGCAGCGGCTCCTGTCCCTCCTTGGCGGCTGTCACCCAGTCATCGAAACTTTGGTAGCTGAGTTGCGGATCGGTAAGTCGGTTATAGGTCTGCTCGAAGACCGGAGCGCTGATGAAGACGGTCAGGATCAGTGCCGCTCCGTAAAGGACGATGTTCGGCGGTATCGATTGAGTCCCCAACGCGTTACGCACTAGGAAGAGAACAACCGAGACCTTGATAAAGGCGGTCATTGTGACGACGGCGAAGGCCAGCAGGCCAAGGCCGACGGTGATCGCAAGAAGCGCGAGGATGCTCGGTTGAATCTCAGTCATTGACCGCCAACCTGCCGCGTAATCTAACGGCCAGTTCCTCGCCGATCCGTACGATGTCGCCGCGGCCGATACGTTTACCGTTGGCAAGGATATCGACCGTCCCCTCCAGCGGCCGGCCAAGCTCGAACACATGGCCTTCGTTGATGGTTCGCAAGGTTCCCAGCGGCATGGGCCAGCGGCCGCATTCGAAGACAAGCGTGATCTCGAGACTGTCGATATCGGCCTCAGAGGGGAGCTGCTGCGCTTGGGGTTGTGTCGTCATATGTTCACTTTTCAGGGGGTTGGCTTGCAGTCGGAACGGCCCGCGCAGGACCAGTCGGTCGCCGGCAATCTCTGCAGGGGCCCACAATCGGTCCGCAGCGAGGATGACCTGGCCGCGAGCCAAGGGAATCGAGTCCGGCAGCAGTGCGTCGCCTTCTCGTGCCTGACGAACAAGGCCGATCGTGACCCGAAGCGAACCGATCTGGCCCGCAACGATGACCGGAAGCTCGGGAAACTGCCTGAGCGCCTGTCGCGGCGATCGGCCAAGAAGCTCGCCGAGGGCGCGGAAGGCCGGCGGAACCAGACCGTCAAGAGACGAGAACAGAAGCAAGCGAGCCTTGCTGGTAAGCGGACCATAGGCGACGTCGAATTCAAGATAAGGTCCCGCACCCAGCGCTTCACCGGAGCGAACGAGCTTCAGATTGCGCTGCATCAGTTGCTCAATTGGAGCAAGCAGGGGTTCAAGCGCAAGTTCCAGGATCAGCGAACGCGTCGGCTCGGAAGGTATGGTCAGGCCATTCTGCACGGTCTCAATCAGTGCTTCCGCAAGCGGACCGGGCAAGGACAGGATGAAGGTTTCACCCGCCGTTTCAAAGATGCAGTCAAGCATCGACGTCGTAGCCGGCTCCGCCTGCCAGACGGTTCGGCTCACGCGCACAGATAGCGGCTTCTCGCCGAGGCGGCCTTGCAGAGGCGCACGCAACGCTGCGATCTCGTTGAGCCACGAGGCCACGGTGTGCGAGAGGGTCAGCGTCGGCATAAAGACTGCGGGCTCAGCCGGCCCATATGTCACCGGTGCGGCTTCCGCGTCGCAGGCCCCTGGCTCGCGCGAAAGAGGATCTGCAATCACGTCGGCTCACCTCCCGTCCGCCCTGATGGGCCTCTCCGGTAGCGGAGCAAGACATCATCATCGGCTTCGATTTCGCCGGCGGCATCGAAATGAGCATTCGTGATGCGTTGAACGTCGCCGTCGATCTCACGCCACTTCTGGCTCGCCGCTGAACGCTTGGTCCAAACGGCCCGCGCATCAAGAACCGCAGCCTCAGCTTGCTCTTGGGCAGCACGGGCCTTGTCAAGAACTCGCTGCGCCGCTGCGATCTCGTCTGTGAGCCGAACGATGATGAGATGATAGCGTCGCTGCAGTTCGCAGACCGATATCGCATCGGCCGCTAGCATCTCCCGATAGAGCTCCGCCTCGACCTTTGCGCGGCGCCCCTCGGCATTTGCAAGATGCTCGCAAGCTTGTTGGACAGCTTGAATCGCGAGGTGGCGCTTGGCTTCCATGTTGGACAATTCACGAAGGGCGCTTCGCTCCCGCATGTCCTTGACGAGCCGCAGCTTCGAGGCGTGAACGGGATTTAAGCGGTCAGACGCGATATCCATGCGACCGTCTCCTCAAAGCTGCACGCCTCGCCCTGCCCCTGCCGCAAAAAGGCCCGCAGCTCCTCTATCGAGGCGATCGCCCGATCGGTCAGCGGATCAGAGCCTTGCTTGTATTCACCGACCTTGATCAAGAACTCGGCCTCAGCGTAGCGCGAGAGCAGATCACGGAAGAAGGATGCCGCCTTGCGATGCGGCACGGACACGATCGCATCCATGACGCGGCTGCGGCTCGACAGCACATCGATAGCCGGAAAATGCTCTCGCGAGGCCAACGCGCGCGAGAGAATAATGTGGCCGTCAAGGATGCCGCGTGATTCTTCCGCTATTGGATCACCCGTGCCATCACCTTCGACAAGCACGGTGTAGAAGGCCGTGATGGAGCCATGCTCGCCCATGCCGGCGCGCTCTAACAAGCCCGGCAACAGCGCAAAAACGGAGGGCGGAAAACCGCGCCGGGTCGGCGGCTCTCCTGCGGCAAGGCCGATTTCACGCATGGCGCGGCTAAAGCGCGTCAAAGAATCCATCATCAGAACGACGCGAAGGCCCTGATCACGAAAATATTCGGCCAGCGCCGTCGCCATGTGGGCGCATTGGGCCCGCTCCATCGCCGAACGGTCGGAGGTCTCCACCACAACGACGGAACGGCGAAGGGCCTCGCCAAGATGACGTTCGATGAATTCACGTACCTCTCGACCACGTTCGCCGATCAGCGCAACGATGGTGACGTCGGCCGCAGCGCCTCTTACGATTTGCGACATCAGCGTCGACTTGCCGCAACCCGCATCACCATAGATTCCGATCCGCTGACCTTCTCCACACGTCAGAAGACCATCCAGGACACGGACGCCGAGCGGAAAGGGCTGTTCAATCCCGCGCCGTTTCATTGGATTGGGTGCCCTGCCGCGCAGCGGGCGGGTTTCGCCGGCTTTTATCGGGCCCTTGCCATCGAGCGGACGGCCAAAACTGTCGATGACGCGGCCGAGCAAATCGGGGCCGACAGCCACTTCCTGCATTCGCCCGGTCGTCACCACCTCCGCACGATTGGATAAGCCCACCATGTCCCCAATCGGCGTGAGTAACACCCCGTCCGGCAACAGACCGATCACCTCGGCCTCGAGCGACCATCCACTGCGAGGATCCTGCAATAGGCATAGTTCTCCGACCCGCGCCTCCGGCAAGACGGCGTGCAGCAGCGTGCCGACTGCCCGCGTGATCCGGCCGCGGACGGCGCGTGTATCGATGTGCTTGGCGGAAGATCTCAAGGATGAGAGTGCGGCCTTGACAGTTCCTTCTGCGGCCGCGGCATCATGGGTTGGTCGTTGCACGGTCACGATTCACCCTCCTGCGACAAACCGAACCCGAGACGCAGCGCGCGCAGCTGCGCGGCAAGCCCGAGATCGACATTGCCAAACTCGCTCCACAAGACACATTGGTCCGCGCTCAGCGCCGGATCCGCCTCAATCCTGACCTTCGGCCGGCCCTCCAGTCCGTCATAGTCCTTGAACTCACTGGCCAGCAGGTCGGCTTTCAGTGGGGATACGTGAAGGCAAACTTCCGTGTTCTTATATCTTTGCTCGATGGCATGACGAACGCCGCGCACCAGTATCTCGCCCGGATCAAACGCGCCAAGCAGATCGCTAAGGATCTCAAAGACCAGCTGCGGCAATTCCCGCTCCAGAACCGCCTTCCGCTGCGCCAGTTCACAAGTAGCCTGCGCAATCAGCCGCGCCATTTCCTCTGCGCCCGCCTTTGCACCCTCGGCGCGGCCCCGCGCCCGTTCCCGCTCATAAGCCTGGCGTGCCCAACCGCGTACCCGCTGCAGATGCCGCTCGGCAGCGGCCCGCGCCCGTACGGCATCGTGCCAGATCTCGAGCTGCGCAGATGGGATCAGCGGTCCAAGAGGCCGAATCTGCGGGGCCGCGGGCGATGCTGGGGCATCGGCCGTCATGCCCTGGCAGCCTCTGTGCTCAAATGGGCCATGACTTGGGAAAGTACCGGGCCTGCTGCGCTACGGTGTTCAGCAGCTGGATTCTCCGCGGCCGTCCCAATGGGCAAGCGTAAAAGCACGCGGATACGATCAAGCGATGAAGCCTCTTCGAGCCAGGCGCCGAGACAAGCATGCCCGTCATATTCGATCTGTCGCGACAATTGCTCTGGATCGACGATCGGGGTCGTTGCGACGGCACTGGATAAATGTCGGACTGCAAAAGCATGCGCTTCGGCCCCGATCATTTCGACAAATACTGACAGATCGTGCCTGGAAATCAGCTTGAGGATGGAGCGGGCATGCCAGATGCTGCCCGCGAGCAGCGCAACCCGGCGCGGATCATGCCCGAGGAGAGGATCCTCGTTCCAGTCGGCGCTGCCCACCTTCACCTCGCTGCCCAGCAGCAGTTCCGCCAGTCTTGGCTGGAGCCTTGCACTCTGCTGTAGCCGAGCCAATGTGGCAGGCGAAAGCAGCGGGTCAAGACGCCCAGCAAAACGACTGGGATGGACCGACGCAGCAACCTCGCGCAGCCGATCGGCGGCGAGCGTGAACGAACGATTGAGTTCGGTGGATGACATCGATGCCGACATGAGCGTCCCGACTATGTCGCATCAGCAATCATCTTTTTGCCAGCCGCTTGCTCAGCAGGCACACTCGAGCGTCTACCGAACATGCTCAGCTTGCGCGATGATTGTCCAACCTGACGCATGCGCGGGCCCAGCAATACGTAAGATACGATGCCGAATACCGCTCCGGCGCCTCCCACAGCAAGCGCAAGTAACGGCATTGAACCGGTTCTGGCTGACTGAGGCGCAGCGGCTGCCGGCGCGGCCGACTGCTCGAGCGGAGCGCGCTCGACCGGCACGAAGACGACCGCGACCTTGTCGTAAGACAGCCCTTCAATGCTGTTTGCGACGAGCATCTTGATCTGCGGCAACAGGGCCGAGAGTTTCGCGTTAGAGCCATGGCGAATGAAAACCGAGGCCGAGGACGGGGTCGTATCTTGCCGCAACAAGTCGTTCTTCGGCAGAACGACGTGGACACGTGCTGAAAGGACGCCATCTATATCGCTGATCGTGCGCGACAATTCTTCGCTTAGAGCATAAACGTAACGTGCCCGCTCCTCGATCGGCGAGGCAACGAGGCCCGATCCTTTGAACACCTCGCCGAGATTCTTGAAGGATTGGCGCGGCAGCCCCTCAACATTTAGCAGGTCGATCGAATAGGCGAGCTGCTTTTCCTCGACCTGGATTGTGCTGGTTCCGTCCTTGGCGACAACACGGACAGCATCAACGCCCTTGCCAAGGAGAAGCGCGAGCATCTCATTGGCCTCGCGCTCCTGAATTTTGGTGTAGAGATCAGCCTTACAGCCGATCAGCGGGAGGAGAAGGGGCAGAGCAAGACACATGCGAAACCGCCGCCACGATTGACGGCCGCCGCAGCTACTCCTTTTCATCACGCCAGTCATCGACTCACTCAGCCTGCCGACAGCAGCTTATTTAGCGACGAGCTGACGGCGCTGGTGCCCTTGGAGACGAGGGAAACCTGAATGACGTCTCTGTATACGTCTCGCAGATTCGTCATCATCGAATCGAAGTCGGCTCCAACCGGTTTAACAGTCGCATGTGCACCGATGTTGTCCGTCTGCAAAAGCGGCTGCGTAGCCGGTCCAGGCTGCACGCTAGTCACGGTAGCTGGCGCAATCGCCGGAGGAATGGCACGGCCGTGGTACATGCTCGAAAGGGTTTGGAGGATTCGGTCACCCGGCGGATTTGCCAGCACATTCGTGCGCTGAACCTCCAATATCGGCGGAGCCGCTGCGGGCCGATCCGCGAGCGGGGAAGCAGATGCCTGATTGGAAGCTACTTGCACCAGGGACTGCTCAAAGCGCGCCTGCTCGCCAAGAGCTGCCGGCGAGCAGGCATTGGAAAGACAGTCGGCTGAATTGGGAGAGATCGGCGTTGCGCCTAACAACATGGAATGAGTCATTGTGCTCGTGCGATGGGACCTAGGCGTTTTGACCGATGAACCGACGAAATTCATAAGCTGGCGAGCTGACGAAAACCTGACGAAGATCGGGCTGACTGCGTCATCTAAAGATCACGTTTGGCTTCCAAGCTGGAATGAAATTCCAACTTCATGATGAGCGAAAGGCGTCCGGGAATGCTCGCGCGATCCACAATCGTACAAATTTTGAAAAAGATTCTTTGTGTCGGCGTTTTCGTCTATCTCGGAATGATGCGCTCGTTTGGCGCATCCCTTTCACTGCCGTCCGCCCCATATAGCTACACCGTTCTCGATCAGGATCTTTCTGCGGCGCTACAGGAGTTCGGAAACAATCTCAATATCAGGGTCAACGTCAGCGCCGAGGTGCGGGGCCGGATTCGCGGACGAATGCCGGACCTGCCGCCACGAGAATTCCTTGACCGTTTGACCGCCCTCTACAATCTTCAGTGGTATTACGACGGGCTGGTCCTTTACATCTCCGCTGCCCACGAGGCGCAAAGCCGGTTGATTGTGTTGAACCCGATCAGCTTCGATGCGTTCAAGTCCGCGCTCGACGCGCTCAACATCTCGGATGAGCGCTATATCGTGAAACCGGCTCCGGGAGAGGGCCTCATCCTTGCTTCTGGCCCACCCCGATTTGTTGCGCTGGTGGACCAGACCCTTAAGGGCCTTGTGGCGGAGGTGCAGGCCCGGCACAATCCCGTCGCGGCCGAAAAGCCGCAGCGTGAGTCGGTTTTGATGTTGTTTCGCGGCTCCTCGAGCACGGTCTTTCGGGACGGGCGGTTGGGGGGTTCTTCCGATACGCCGCACCAGGAGGGCATTTTGCGCGAAGCCGGTCCAGACCAGAAGTGATACTTGAAGATGCGAGACCGCTCCGAGCGAAGTCGGTCGATCGGCATCAGCCTAAATCCATCCGATCGTCAGCTTCTCGAAAGCTAAGGTCCGCAAGCATGAGCCTGCGAGGTCGGGACGGCTGCCTTGTCGTGGTAGCCCCGGATATATGGATCAGGTACTGGATGCTCGACGGAAAGGTGGTTAACGCCATCTTTGAACGTGGCGCGAGGCATTAAAGATCAATGCGAGCGAACGCGTGCTTCTGAGCTAGCTGAGGCTTCGCACAGCTCGATGCGCTCCATCAGTTGAAAGGAGGAAGGGTGGATTTCAATGCAGTCGCCCCGGCGAATACGAGCCCGGAGCCCGACACACCGCGGACGGCTACAGGTACAACCGAGTTCGAGCGGCAGCTCAGCGGTACACAGGCTGGCGCTTCGCCGCATGGTGTCGCCCCTCCAGTGCTGCAGGGCGAAGCTTATTCACCATACCGGGACGCTGGCCATTCCTACTCTCCATACTTGGGTGGTGGGCACCTCTATCCGCCATACCTGGATTTAGCGCATCCCTATTCGCCCGATTTGGGTTGGCAGGATGATCTGTATGCGCTCGGTTCGGTCGACGCCGAGCCAGCGCCGGAACACTCCCCGCAACACCTCTCACAGCAGACCATCGCTCAGGCGATCGAGGAACATCCTTTCTTCGATCAAGATTTGATATGGCAGAATCTGGATGTCGGCCCGTCGCATGCCGAGCCACCATACGCTGGGCCATCACAAGCGGGGCCGTCGCATGCTGGACCGTCGCGCACCGCCCCTTTGCAGGCTGAGCCGTCGCACGCCGGCCCCTCCCATGCCCGGCCATTGCAAGCGGGATCGCCTCAAGCTGGGTCTTCCGCAGCTGGACCTCCGGAGCTTTCCGAGTTCCGTATGCTGGGCGGAGATCTCGCCAAGGATTACTGGGTCTTCACTGGTCAAACAGCCACAGGCGCTCAGATCGACATGCTGGAGCGCAGCGGAGTGAAGCCGAGCAAGGACCACCCGACAGTTTTCACGATTCTCGGGGTGCCTCATACGGCCGAATGGAGAGAAGAGGACTTCATTCGTCTCACACCGTCGCTAGACCCGACCTTTTGGCCTGAGGACTCGGAGGAAGACCAACCTGCAGACCCGGAAGATTCGCCCATCCGCTAACGGCTGCAAATAAGCAGACATGCGCGGTCAATCCAAGGAACTTTGAGCAGGAACTGACGGGACCGCATGAAGCGGACGAATCTAACTAACTAGCATCTGATTTGGCCGAAGCCGGGAGCCGCGCCGTCACGTGCCGAGGCATCATTGGATGGCGGCGAGCGGTCCAGTTCCCGGACGTGCCGCCAAGGACCACTGGTCTTTACTCGCCAAAGCCGCCACATTCCTTAGATCGACATGCTGAGAAATTGCAGTGTGATGTCAGGCAGGCACCTCCGGACAACAACTTTCGCCATCGCGGGTGTGCCTCGCACGGCCGAATGGCGAGGAGAAGACTTATTCGTCTCACAAGTCGCTAAACCTGCTCTTGGGGCCAGTTTGCGTCCGCCCTTCGTAACCGCGTGATCCAACTGTTATCTCGTACCGATCCCGCGACGTGGAATCGATGCAGGGTCGAAGAGCGCGGCGGCCAAGGACGAATAGAAGGACAAAGGCCGGGGCGTCCGAGCTTTGATGTTTGTCAGTGCAACCTGGGTCCGCTCAACGCGTCTGACGATGGAGTTTTTCGAGGACTAGTCGACGACCGGTATCTGAGCCGACCATGCTGGATGCGCAGCGGGCGCCAGCATTTTTTTGGCGCAGGCGCGGGGGTGGCTACTGCGAAATCAGCGCCCATCTCAAGATGTTCCGGAGCTCTTGCGAGATTGTTGGACCAAATCAACGAATGCTCCGGATAGGCAGACGTAAAGCTTTAACTCGCTGACATGGCACCACGCCAGGCGAACGCAAACCAAACGAAGCTGGCACCGGCATTAAAATACGTGCAGGCCCCTTGCTGGCAAGACTATTTCATCAATCACCTTGAAATCGTCTGAGCGCCGTCAGCTTCTCGAAAGCTTGTCCGTCTTACCATACGGCGTGAATATCTAGACGGCGGTGTTCCCATGGATAGTCGCGGAACTGAGCGCTGAAGGCGCACTGAGCAACAGGATGCAAGTGGTAGGACCTGTTGAACTCTGCCGATCAACACTCCTTGTTCGTCACGATCTCGGGCCGCGCCAGTGACCGTCTTGTGGTGCACTCTTATATCGGAGGACGTGTAATGTCAGTCGACCTATCGCCAACCGCCAACTCAACTGTGGCTTTCTCCGGAATGCCCGCCCCGCCCTCTTCGGCGCAGGACTTTTCCAGCTTTCAGGCGATGCTGGCCAGCCTCTCGTCGAAAGACACGACCAGCGATCATTCAGCACCGCAGGAGCCGGCCCCCACAGAATCAACCAAGCAACTGACGGAGGAACTCACGCAGGAGGCGCGGAATATCCTGCCACCAGAGATAAGGGCAGCATTAGATGCATATCAGGATGACCCACAGCCGTCCGGTGCTGCGAGCAGCCCAATCATTGCGGAAGCACCCGTACAAAGCTCAAGGATCACCTGGAACGGTGGCACGCTGACTAATGCGGAACTGCAGATTGTCTCTGTGCTGAACCGCCACAAGGACAAATGCCCGCTTGATTGGAAGTCTCTGGGAGATTTGGTCGACGATTCCTCGACACCGCCGGATCTAAAGGCGGCGATCGAGGCACTGCAACAGGACCCGGAGCTCTTCTATGCGATCGGTTCGCAAGGCGACGGCCGCTGTGGCGGCAGGATCAAAGCGGGCGATCTCTGCGGCTTTTCCGACCATCACCCTCAAGTTGCCGCGTTCCAGGAGCAGCGGGCGCGGACCTACGAGCAGAACTACATGCCATCCGACGGTACCGGGAACGGTGAGCCATCGGTCATGACCCTGACCGATGCCTTGCGCGAACTCTACCGCTATTCCGATAACCTGCCCAAGAACTTGAGCCTTGCGGATTTCAGGCACATCGTGGACGGCAACGCCGACATTGGCAAATGCCCCCCACAGGTTCTCGCGGCGGCTCAATATTTTATCGACCACCCGAATCAATGGAAGCAGTTGTACGGCGGCTCAATAGATCGGGTCCACAAAGAGGACTTCCTGCAAGTTGCTTCGTCATCGATGAGTCTCACTCGACCCGAGCTTGGCACACTAAACACGATCAACAAGAACCAGGACGCTTTCTTTGGAAATGGCGTTCTGACCCGGGAAAAGCTCGTGAGTATGGTGGACGACAAGAGCCTTTCCCCCGAGGTGCGAAGCGCGGCTTCCCAGTTGCTCTCAGATCCTGTGCTGTTCGGGTTGATGAACAACGCGATTACTGGCTACAAAACCCACCACAAGTTTTTCGACTTCGGCGGCGGCCATACGGTTGATTCCGGAAACATCAGCAGAAACGATTTCAACCAGTTCTTCAACAACATGTCTGGTGCGAACCGCGCCGCACCGCAATTGAAGACGCATGCCGCTCAAACGCCGGCCGAACAGGAGGCCACCGCGGACATGATGATTGGCGTGGCAGACCAGCCCGACATCAAGTCTCCCAAGAAGAACGGTGGCGCCCTCATGCACGCACTTAATGACGTGCTTAAGGTAGGCTCGAAGGTGCTCGACTGGACAGCGACGGCCGTTGGTGTACTCGGCTTCATTCCAGGGCTGGGCGAACTGGCCGATCTTGCTTCAATGGTGATCGAGGCCGAGGCGCAAGCTGCAAATCTTCTGCACACCGCGATCAGCGGCGGCGACATAAAGAAGGCGCTGGAGGAAGCCGGGCTCAGTCTTGCGGCGCAGGCCGTGGGCTGCATCGCCGGCCCCGAGATCAAGATAGCGATTCGAGAAGGCTTGGTGAAGCAGGCAATTCAAGAAGCGGCGACGGCCGGCATCAACCTGCCGGTGTCGATGGCCCAGTCCTACGCGGAGGATTATCTGAATAACCTCAAGACACGGATTGAAGCCGAGCGCACGCAAGCTGCAGGTGCCTACGCCTAGTCGTGGCGGCGGTATCGACACAGGATAAAGCTGGACGAAAGGCTAACTTGCGAGGCCACCACGCGGTAGGGTCGCCCCCCGCCGCGCAGGTTGCGCAAGCATATTCGATGCTTACACCAACGAGCGTGTTTGCCGCTAGCTAAGCCAGCGCATTTGTCGGCTGCACGCGAGCGCCCGACCGACGTTCTCACATCGCGTGGGCCACCGCGAAGATTTCGCCGGGCCGATTGCGCCACCCGTCGCGGACGGTGAACTTGTCGATGCCTTCACCCCGCGACGGAACCGGACGGAGCGGCAAACCTGACCGGTTTACGTCGTCGAATCGAGAGCACATTATTGGACGTGACGCTCAAGGTCCTTGTCTCCAGCGCCTCCTGATCGCTGTCCACGAAAGTGGTCCATTTTTATGGGTCTGCTACGAGCGGGAATGGAGGATCGCTCTTCGTTGCTGACTCGCATGAGCAACTTTAACCTGCAGCCCCGCCCGGGCAGGATCGAGACAAATCGCTGCCTGGTTCGAGGCAACTAAATTGCCGAACGAGCTGCGAAGGCTCCCGGCCGGGCGGGCCCCGAGATTGGGCCACGTCAAAGCTTAAGCCCATTTTATCCGTCCGGCGCTTACATTCCGCTTATCAAGGCTCCGCTTTGATGAACAACGGCTTGCCTGATCAAGTGCCACATAGGCGAGGTCTTGTACCAACGCTCTGATCTGCAGCTTTCGCCGGAACACAGCCGAAATATGAGGCGGCCTGTGCAGAGGCAACATCAAAGAGATCGGCTCATTGTATTTCTGGGGTTCGTCAGCTTGTCGAAAGCTAATGCTTCCATAATGGACGTAATGGAGACTGCCTCCTCCGCACGAACGAAGTTTTGAAGTAGGAGAACCCGATGCGCATTTCCGGCTCTAGCGCCGCTGGGCACCTTGATTCTGACCTCCACGCGACCGGCGGCGGCAAAAAGGGATCTCGGGCGCCTGGCGAGCACGATGATCATGGCCAATCGCATGGTGCAGGAGCTCCCGTAAATGGCGGCGCGTCTGGTCCAGACGCTGACTCGCAAGCCGCTGCTATGCAGCAAGCGTTCAACGTCGCTCTCGGCGCCGTCGCTATCCAGTTTGTAAGTAGTGCAATGGGTCGTTTCGACGAGGCCATGGCCGAGACAGAGGAGGATTCCTGACCTCGCATGTTGCGGCGTCGGGAAAATCGGAGCCGCAAGGCGCGGCATTCTTCAAATAAACAGGAGAAACAATATGGCTAAGGTTGGTGCTTCTCATACCTCGACGGCGGGTGGCGCAGCTGGTACTGCCACTGCAGCCGCGGGTTCCGCCGCTGCTGAAGCTGCGGGAGAAGCGGCATTCAACAGGCAGCTCGCCGCCCTGACTGCCAGCAGCACGAAGGCTGCTGAAAGGGATGTAGAACTTCGAGTCGTCTCGACAGAGCTCTCGACCGTCAAGAAGGTGGCCGATGAGCGGGTGCAGTAACGGATGAAGCGGGACGAAATTATATCCTCCCGCTTTTGCCGGCCGCATGATCTATGAAGTAGCAACAGACCGTACGGCTTTGCCGTACGGTCTCGTTCTTCATTCAGGAGACGATCGTGAATGAACCAGCTTCCCCGCTATTCGAAGTGTTGTCGGGGTGTTATTCCGGGCTGACCGGCAAAGCGGGGAGCGGCTCCTGCTTGATTGGCAGCAGCCTCGATGCTGATTTGGTCTTCATCGAGCAAGGCCTCGAACCGCACCATCTTCGCGTCAGCTGGCATGTCAGCTCGATCGAGATCGAGGCCCTTGCCGCGGACGTCGCGATCGAGGGCCGCGGCCCTATTTCGCCAAATGAGACCGTTGTTGTCCCTCTTCCTGCCGTCATCCATATGGGCGCGATGTCTATTCGCTGCTCGATCGAAGGCACTCAGCAAGGCGGCTCTACCGGGCGCTGGCATGTACCGATTATCCCGCTCGCCTTGGTCCTCATCAGCTCTGCCGCAGTTGGCACCCTTTCAACGAGACTTGTTCAGTTCGACAGCGTCGCAGCGCTGAGCACCTCGTCCCCCGCCACGGACATTGGCCCCAAAATCGCGCTCGCGGCCCCTGATGTTCCGGCCACCGACGCAGCGGCTCAACGGCTGCAAGGGGAAGTTGACGCAGCGGGCCTACTCGGTATCAAAGTCGGTTCTGGGCCGGGCGTTGTGACCGCCGATGGCACCATTACGCCTGCCTCGCTCGCTAAATGGCGGGAAGTCCAGCAGCGGTTCGATGTCCAAAGCAATGGTGCTTATACGCTCGTCAGCGCGGTCGCCATCAAGGAGGAGAAGGCGCCCCCCGCAATTGCCGTCCAGGCAGTTTGGCGCGGAAACGACCCTTATCTGGTCATTGCTGGTCAAAAGTACTTCGCGGGTGCACTCTTGAGCAATGGATGGACCGTAAAGGAGATCGAGGACGGACGTGTGTTGCTGACACGCAATGGCCAGCTTGCGGCTTTGTCTTATTAGAGTTTTAGCCCGCGCCAACGAAGGAACGTTTCATGACTAGGCTGCCGCAGCGGTCCGTAGAGCCTGGCATCGCCTTTCAGGGAATTAACAACGAGCATCATGCACCTGTCATCGCCCCGGCCACACCTGAGGCCAGCAGCATCGGCATCGACAAGGTCCATGGAAACGGCAAGGGTCACACGTCAGTTGTCCAACAGCGCGAAGCGCAGGAGCGGTTGGCTGCCAGCACGATCGATAACGCGCTCGAACTCAAGTCAATCGATCCAATCTCGCGGATCAATCCCACTGATGCCACCGAGCACGCAGGTAAGATCGAAACGAGTTCGGCACTTGCCTGGCTGAAGGGCCCCAATCTCGCGCATAGCCTGCTCTCCTTCGTCACGCCCCGCCTGCGTCATTCGCATGTTGTACGTCCAGAGCAACACGGCCTTCTCCTCGAGAGTCTGGTCGATGCGCTGTCAGCCGCGCCAGAGGGCTCGGTGGCAGGCGAAGGGGCCGCGCTTCTGCGGCTGGAGCTGCAGCGGTTAATCCTGCTCCGGCAGAATCACAACAGCTTGATCCAAGGCTAGCAATGCCAGATCCGCACGAAGTGCAGCACTTCACACCTACCCAGTCGTCGAATGTTTCCGAAACCGATCGGGTAGTTCCGATCTCTGGGCCCGAGCGCGATTTGCTCTGCGCGCTTTCCTATGTCCACCTCGCGTGCGGGCAGAGCGCACACGGTCTGGCTCTCTTGCGGCTCGTCGTTCACGAACATTCTCAAGACGTCGAGCTGCTTCGCATCCTCACCTATGCTCTCATCTCAGAGCGCCTCGGCGAGGAAGCGCTATCGGTATTGGACAGGCTGGACATGCTTGATGATCAGCCATCGTCGCGTCTGCCATTGCTGCTGCTGCGCAGCCATGCTCTGCGTCAGGCTGGCCGCATGGCCGAGGCGCAGGCCACCTTCAAGCGCTATGTTTCCTTGCGGGGCAGCCTGGCTCCGGTCAAACAATAAGGCTTTGCATGGCCAGGCACCTACGAAATCTCGTCGCCCGCGCACCGGCCCATCCGGATATCATGGTCGCACTGATGCTGCTTCTCGCGATCGGCATGATGATCATGCCGATCCCGATCATCGTGATTGACATGCTTATCAGCTTCAACCTTGGCTTTGCCATATTGCTGCTGATGGTTGCCCTCTATCTCAGCACGCCGCTTGATTTTTCGTCGCTGCCGGGCGTCATTCTGATTTCGACGGTTTTTCGTCTGGCGCTGACCATCGCAACAACGCGCCTGATTCTTGCGGAGGGCGACGCCGGCAGCATCATCCACACCTTTGGCGACTTCGTCATTTCGGGGAATATCGCTGTCGGAATCGTCATATTCCTGATCGTGACCATGGTGCAGTTCATGGTCCTTGCCAAAGGCGCCGAGCGCGTCGCAGAGGTGTCAGCGCGCTTCACGCTCGATGCACTTCCGGGCAAGCAGATGGCAATCGATGCGGAGCTGCGCAACAACCATATCGATCAACACGAAGCACGTCGCCGGCGCGCGGCACTTGAGCAAGAAAGCCAACTTCATGGTGCAATGGATGGCGCCATGAAATTCGTGAAAGGCGACGCGCTCGCCGGGTTGATCGTCATCTGCATCAATATGCTGGGCGGAATCAGCATCGGCCTGCTCTCCAAGGGTATGTCGCTCGATGCCGCGATGCATCACTATACGCTGCTGACGATAGGTGATGCGCTCATTTCACAGATTCCGGCACTGTTGCTGTCGATTACGGCCGCGACCATCGTCACACGGGTCAACGGGCCTTCCAAGCTCAAGCTTGGGGCCGATATTGTCAGCCAACTTACGGCGAGCACACAAGCGCTTCGGCTGGCGGCCTGCGTCTTGTTGTTAATGGGACTCGTTCCTGGCTTCCCCTTGCCCCCGTTCGTCATCTTGGCCGTGCTTTTCGCTGCCGCAAGCTATGTCAAGGTCGGCGCGAAAGGCGACAAGCCTGCCGCGAAGACAGGCGCAAATGTCACCGCGTCGGCACCGGCTCCAGCACAGGCACAGAAGCAAGCCGCTCATGCGGAAGCACTTCCGATTGCGTTATTCCTTGCGCCGAACCTGACACATTCAATCGACAAAGACGAGTTGGAACAAAGCATCGCGCGCGTTTCAACGTCGGTGTCGGCAGACCTTGGAATCACGGTTCCGCGTATCCCGGCCCAGATTGACCAGAACCTGTCCAAGTCGCAGTTCAGGATAGATGTCGATAGCGTGCCGGTTGAACGGGATGTGATCGATCCGACGCAACTCGCGCTCAACGATGATATTGCGAACATTGAACTAAGCGGCATCCCATTTAGGCAAGATCCGGAGACGGCTAGCGTATGGATCGAAGAACGCCATGCAGCTGCGCTCAAAGCCGCCGGGATCGGACACCACCGTCCGGTCGAAATTCTTGCTTTACGTCTCCATTCCACATTGACACGCTACGCACAGCGCCTGGTAGGCATTCAAGAGACCCGTCAACTGCTTGCCCGAATGGAGCAGGAGTACGCCGATCTGGTGAAGGAAGTGCTTCGTACGGCCACCATTCCTCGGATCGCAGAGGTCCTGCGCCGCCTGCTCGATGAGGGGATACCCATTCGCAACACTCGCCTCCTCCTGGAGGCCCTTGCAGAATGGAGTGAACGCGAGCAAAACGCCGTCCTGCTCACTGAATATGTTCGTGCCACGCTGAAGCGGCAGATCAGCTTTCGCTATGCCAATGCCCACCGCGTTGTGGCCGCCTTTATCATTGAGCGTGAGACTGAAGAGATAGTGCGCGGTTCGGTGCGCGAAACCGCTGTCGGACCATATCTCGTTCTGGACGATTGGCAGAGCGAGAAGCTGCTTTCACAATTCCGTCAGATCCATTCGACCATCGCACAGAGCCAAAGCCAGCCCGTCATTCTCGGCTCGATGGATGTCCGGCGCTTCGTACGCGGCTTTCTCACCCGCAACGGGCTCGACCTGCCCGTTCTGTCTTATCAGGATCTCGCCTCGGATTTCACGGTCCAACCGATTGGATCCATCAGGCTTCCAGCTTCCAAGGACAAGGCGCCTTCCCCGGGCGGGCTCCTAACCGCCTCGAGTTAAGGCTGCGCAGCAGCTCGTCGTGAGTAGCCCTATGAATCCAAATGATATCCGGTTCCGGCGGTACTTGCGGTTCGTTAGTCCCGGTTCCTGGCCAGCTCTGCTAGCGATGCTCGCTATCGTGCCACTCGCCGGTTGTGCGACCACGGACATGTCTGGTGTTTCGCCGCGGCAATCCTCCACATTAGAGGCAGCAGCCGTTGATCCCGCCATGCGCGAGCGCATCTCGCACGCCCTCGGCCGGGATGCTGATGAGCAGCAACTGCGCGATGCGTTGAAGCAACAACCGGACAACGTCGGTGCGGCGATTCCTCTTGCGCGGACCTTGTTGGCCCGCAGATCTCCGGATGAGGCTCTTGAGGTACTCGATAGCGTCTTGCTGGCAGCCCCCGGCAACCTGCGTGCATTGAATGCCAAGGGCGTTGTGCTCGATCAACAGGGCCACCATCGGGAAGCGCAAGCGCTATACCGCCAAGGTCTCGCGATCGAACCCGCAAATCCGATGTTGCGCAACAATCTCAAACTGTCGCTCGTCCTCGAAGGCAAGACGCAGACTGAGAACGCCAACCCACCAGCAGTGGTTGACCGCCGGAACGCCTTGGTCCGATCGAGATAGCCTAGCGAGAAGAGCGAATCGCAAATGCTCGAGGCACAGCCACCAGCTTGCCCATGGCCGATAATCACTATGAGCGCGGGATCTGGAAGGGCGTCCACCGAAGTGACGCCCTCTATAGGGAACAACGATCTGACACGTTTCAGCTAATCATTGATCTATCCATGCGCCAACGCGCGTCCGAGCTCGATGAAATGGGACAGCGGGCGAGCAATGGGTGAATTCGGCGCCTTCGAATTCCACCCCTGGCCGATCGTCGACGGCAACCCGGCCGTACTCCCTCATTTCCGAGCCGCCGGTTGTTGAGATCACAAGGTCTTTATTCGAGAACAAGCTCGCGGAGTATTATGGCGACGACATAGAGCATATTGCGGCGAATCCGCAGAAGTACTCGCATCCGGTGTCCCAAAAGGCTCAACCCACAGATATCCTGCTGGAATATCAGCTCAGGCTCGACGGCGATGAACCGCTCGTCCTCTCTCACTCATTCAATCCTGAAGCGAAGGCTCGCGCAGCAGCGTTGGGTTTTGTTGAGGTCAGTGGCTCGATGATGGTGCTTGATCGCTTGATCCCGCCAAGCACGAAGACAAATGGAAGAAGAACAAAGACGGAAGATGGCAGCGAGCAGGCAAACCTCCCTTATATCTTGCCGCAGTCGATAGCAGTAGCGACAACGCCAAGCATCCGCAGTGTGCGGCGGACCTCGGGAAGGATTCGCACGAGGACGAATACCATGTAGCGCGCACGGGACCACACGAAGACGACCGAAGTGACTGGCCAGATCGACCTTAGCGATGGCTGCGACAGCGACTCATACTCTTGGACATGCACGACCTTGATTGAGGACGTACGAGAGGGATTGCGCTGTACAAATAGGGGATCCGCGCTTTACTTCCGTGCGCGACGTCGCAGCCGTTGGCTGGCAAGCGCGCCCTCGAAGTCCATCACGCTTTATCGGACGCGATCCGAGCCACCTCAGCTTGGTACATCTGCTCGAGGCGGCTCTTCGCCGGTCGACTGGAGGGTTGAATATTGCGCTTCTCTGATTGTGAGGCAGTGGTCCTTGCTGACGGATACGCGCTGCGAGCGATGCAACTGCGACCCTGGCATGGCCGGCCGCTGGTCCTGGTCACTATCGACGGCGCTGGAGGCATTGCGCAGAACTGATCACCATCTTGCGGTCGGGCGAGAGCCCAGGCCGCTCGATCGTCGGGCTGGTGTACACGACCGCTACGCTGCCCATGATTTCATGCGAGAGTTGGATCGAGCAACCGGGTCATCCTCTTGAACTTCACCTATTGTTAGACGGTGGATCTGTGGATCGTCCGGTATTATCAAGGAAGACATGCAGGCGAACAGTTAAAATATCTTTCGAGCTCCGCAACCGCGCGCTCCTCCCACTCTACAGCTTGCGCCAGCAATGAGCTGCCTTGACTTGGCCGAAATGCGGCAGCCTGCCGGCACAGAGACGCTATCGCGCGATAGCGGCGCACGTTTTCCATAACGGCCAGTCCGGTCATGTGCGGATACGTCCCCTGCTGTCCCAGGCGAGAACTTGCTGCATAACAGTTTTCTATCCGTTAGCAGCACGAGCGAACGGCTTGAATGGTTGGCAGACTCTTGCCGGCCTGACAGCCGATGAACTTTTTCGCAAGTGGAGGCCTTCCATCATACGCGGTCATGCCAGTTAAAAGGCGCTGCTGCTCCGCGTTTGCTGAGGTCTACGAATTCAGCCAGGAAAGCGCATCGATGAAGAACAGGAGCGAGGGCACACCTCGGCTTGCACATCAATCATGTGACCTGTGATGCTGCTTGGCTTCCAAGTGTGATGTGACAAGCGGAGGCCAGCCCTTGTCAACCTTTCCGCGAAGCCGAGGTTTGGGATCTACTCGGACGCAGATCAACATCCCTTGGAGCCTAGCTTACGCCCGAACCTCGGTCCCCTGCCACATGACACGGCCAATTCTGCGCGGTCCAGACTGACCGATCGGTAGGCCGAACCAACGGCGTCGCTGGATCCTGCTGACACTAAGCGCTCCTCACAGTTGACAGCCCTGCCGTGGCGGCACTCTCGGAGTCAGGCGCGTCATCTTCGGCCACCGGTTGAGAGTAGTGCTTTGGACTTGCGGCGCTCGGCCACAAGGACTTTCTGCCCCATTCCAGGTGACACTTCAGTTCAGGTCGAACGTCTCTGGCTTAGAATCGACCTCCCAAAGCGAATAGGCGACGGCGCGGCTTTGTCTGTCGTAATTTGCCTTCAGATCGTTTGGTTAATAATGCCGCGCCAGAGCGCTCGCACCACGATTAGGGGCACTCAGATGATCACGCCGGTCCGGCGGAAGTGGAATGCAAGAGAGCTATTCAATGCTCTTACGCCAGCGATGTTCGCCGCCGAGCCGCCGATTGTACGCGCGCGTTGGGACAAATTGTGGCCTGATCTGTACACGGAATATGACGCGCGGTACTTGAAACAAGAATTAGTGGCGAGAAATCTTATTGCTTCCGATGAAGCTGCGGCATTCTTCAACGCCTGGGCGATCGACGAAGAGCGACACACCGACGGATTCATCCGGATCATTGAACTTGTCGCTAATGGATCCGAAAGGAATCTTCGGGAGAGTTTGGACGCTCGATCGCATGATTTTGGTCCGATCGTTGAACACGTGAATGACGAATTCTCCTTAATGGTTCTGATTGCATTTGATGAAATGTGCACTTGCCGCGCCTATGCAGCAGAAAAGCCATTTTATGACGCCCTCGGGAACAACACGTTCCATCATTGGCTGCGGGAGGTAATTGCCGATGAGGCGGTCCACTCGATGAACGCCGTTAACGTTATCCGCGCGCGCTATCGCGACCGCATTGGCCAAGTCGGCACAATCCTCGATAACCTGATCCGCGCGTCCGATAATCTACGCTATTCAGGCACCTTCGTCCTCGACTACTTCGGCGCAGTGTATTCCAAGGAGCTGCTCGCCGACTCTCGCCTCGCGACCATGAGAAATATTACCAAGCCATTCATCGTGTAGAGTGAGATGTGTAACAGCGAGCCTGCCGAAAGTTGCGCCAGCGTCATATCGCCGCTCAATCCACCTTTTCTGCAAGTTTTCTATTCTGTCAGTTGATGCCAAGTTGTCCTGACGCGTTGTGCGCAATGTCGTGTTCACGACATGTCGACGGTTCACCTTTGGCCAGAGAATAGTACGCGCCGGTTCTGTTTTGCGTCCAGTTGGCGTGCGCGCGGCCGTGAGTACGCCACTGGTCCGGCATTTGCTCTGCTGTTTGGCAAATAACGTGCGGCTCCCCGCTTTGTCGGATTTGTCCGCCATAAACGTGGATCAGTATGAAACGAAAGGCGATGCCATGCAGAACCGGATTTCGGTCACCGCCAAGGCGGGAGGTACCGCCGCTAGTACCTCCGACTCGACGACGCCCACCGCGCTGGCGGTCGAGCATAGTATGGATGATAGCACTGACTTATATCTTCCTGAAGAGGGTGGCGTCTTTTCCGACACGTTCAGATCAGCTCGACCAGCTAGCTTCACGCTTCAGAACGGCCTGCAGGTGGTCGTGATCCCGGATCATCGCACACCCGTCGTGACTCAGATGATATGGTATAAGGTGGGTTCCGCCGACGAGCCGCCTGGCAAATCGGGGCTTGCGCATTTCCTCGAACACCTGATGTTCAAGGGCACCTCCAAACATCCGCCGAATGAATTCTCCAAGGCCGTGCTGCGCGCCGGCGGCAATCACAACGCCTTCACCGGATTCGACTACACCAGCTACTTCCAGCACGTGCCGCGCGAGCACCTCGGCATGATGATGGAATTTGAAGCCGACCGCATGACCGATCTCATTCTCAAGGATGAGAACGTGCTGTCCGAGCGCGACGTCGTGCTGGAGGAGTTCAATAAGCGCGTCGCCAACCATCCAGGTGAACGGCTTGCTGAGCAGATGATGGCGGCGCTTTACCTCAACCACCCCTACGGTCGCCCCATTATCGGGTGGCGCCACGAAATCGAAAAGCTTACCCGAGAGGACGCGCTTACCCTCTACAAACGCTTCTATGCACCGAACAACGCGATCTTGATTGTCGCCGGCGACGTCGCCCCCAAAGAAATCCGCTCGATGGTGAAGGAGAGGTTTGGCGGCATCCCCGCGCAACCATCGATTCCCCTGGAGCGCCTGCGGCCGCAGGAGCCGACGCCGGCCGCGCCGCGCACAGTGACGTTGGCCGATTCCCGCGTCGAACAGCCAGCCCTGCACCGCTATTACCTCGTACCGTCGGCTCGCACCGCGGCCGCCGGCGAGGGTCCGGTGCTTGACGTGCTAGAGCAGTTGATGGGCGGCGGCGTCAACTCATATCTCTATCGCTCGCTGGTGCTCGAGAAGCAGCTCGCGGTCACTGCCGGAGCGAGCTACCACTCTGCCGCACTCGATCCCTCGCTATTCCAGATTTCGGCCATACCAAAACCCGGCGTCAAACTCAGCCAGATTGAGCGCTTCATCGACGCGGTAATTGCCGACATTGGGCGTAATCCTGCGAGCACCGAAGACCTCGAGCGGGTCAAAACGCGGCTGATCGCGCAAGTAACCTACGTCCAGGACAATCATGAAATGCTCGCGCGCTGGTATGGCCGCGGCCTGACAACGGGACTGTGCATCGACGATATTCGAGGCTGGCCGGACGGCATCCGCGCGGTCGATGCACAGCAGGTGCACGAGGCCGTACGGAAATGGCTCGACAAGAAGCGATCGGTGACCGGCTATCTCATCAAAGAGTCTACGCCACACGACGTGGGATCCTCCTCGGGGGAGCCTCGCTCTCAATCGCGATGCTCGCTTCGCCAAATTCGCTTGCCGCCACGAGGACGCTTGCGCGGACCAGGATCAAGCACTTGGTTTCGTCTTGCGGTATAGAAGCCTGGTCCGTGCAGGATTCCACTGTCCCGTTGATCGCGATGGAATTTGCATTCACCGGCGGCGCGACTCAGGACCCCTCTCAAAAACCTGGCGTAGGCCACATGGTTGCTGGCCTGCTCAAGGAACGTTCCGGCGACCTTGACTTCAAGACCTTCCATGAGCGGCTCGAATGCGATTGAGCTGCGTTTTCGCTCGACCCATGATCACTTCCGCGGTTCCTTGCGCACGCTCGAGGACAACGCGGACGAGGCCTTCGATCTTTTGCGCATGGCGCTAACCTCGCCGCGTTTCGACGCGGCCGATGTCGAACGGATCCGCGCCAGCGTGCTTGCGCGCCTTCAGCACGACTCGTGCCGATCCTTCGTCTGTGGCCCATCGCAAGTTCATCGAAGTCGCCTTTAGATCGTCGTGTAGGGACCATAGTCGGGCGGGCAATCGCGCCAGCGTGCGCCGCACTGAAGCATGTGAACGATACCGCTGATAATACGTCGATCGTCTTCCCGCGACGGGCCGGTCAGATTCGTTGGCAGATGCGGCTCGATCTGAGCCAACTGCTTGTCGTTGAGCCCGAACAATCCTTTGCGCATCGAAGTCCCTACGCCGAATCAACTCGGGTCAGGGATTCAGCATAGCAGTCCCGATTCCTTTGTACCTGGATCGCCCGTGACTCTCTATGGTGAGAATTCGCAACGTGTGGCCCTTGGCGCCAAGCTCATACTTCCCACCTTATTGCGTCCGTCGGCATCCGGAAACAAAGAAACACACTGGACGTTGCCGCTACTGCTGATCGCTCTGTACAGCCTCACTTGCTCACCTCTCCTCTCGATAGCGAAAGAGGCTGGTGCCTGGGCCGCCAAAGCGGCCGTAAACTTGGTCGTATCCGCGCGAGCGGCGCCGGCCGGCGCATCGCGCTGCTGGTCCAGACTCTGCTCGTCAGAGGGGGCGGTGTAGTAGTTGATTCTCATTGCTGTGGATTGCTAATAGAAGCTGTCGGCAAGCTGACGTCGTGTAAGGTTTGCAATCAGGGTCGCTTAGCGGGCGGATTATCGTCGTCCGCCCACGGCGCGAACGGCCGACAGCATCTCTATGCTCCCCTTTCCGCCGCTAACGGACCGATGCGCTTCGATCGAGGCGGAGCCGATGGACAAAGTCAGGCTGTCGCTCCCGCAGCGGGCGAGCGCTTCAAGAACAGTTGCCAATGGCGGCGCTTGACCCAGCGATTGATCCGATTGTAGATCGTCGTGTGGGCGGGCAGTCGCGCCAGCGTGCGCCCGCCGCACTGAAGCTTATGAGCACGGTCCTTTGCGCATCGAAGTCCCCACGTCGAATCAACTCGGGCGAGGAAACAGGTCCGCCGCACCCAAGGAAGCGGCCCAGCGAGAGCGCACACGCGCCAGCCCATCGTCATTCCTTGCAGATTCTTCTCGACCCGCACCATGTAGCGTCATCGGCGAACTCTGTGCCCAAGACAAAGATCGTCAGTCTCATTCGCTCGACGCCGGCTTTTTTTGACGGAGCGTCCTCGAGATCGCTTCGCCTCGATGTTGCGCCGTCGGGCGGCGCCCCGCTCACCCTTCGATCTCGCTCTCAATGACACGATAATCTTGCCTCGGCGCGAACAGATGCATGGTTGCTATTTGCGTCAGCAACCGTTTCAGCGCTCGCATATCTCGATATTCTTCAGCAGAGTGAGAGCTCGATCGCTCAGGATCATCTCTCAGCACTTGTCTGCCGAAAAGACGACAATCTGATCCCAGCAGACCTTTGATGATTTGCCAAACCATGGTCGGACCGCGTAGCCCCACCTCGTTTGTGCTTCCCCGCGCTCGCAATCTGACGCTACGTAACATTCGGTCCCTTCATGCCAATTTAAATAGCGGCGGCGATAGATAGCCTATAGCAATCGCAACGATCACCACAGGCAGACCGTTGGTTCTTGGCGGCGCGAATTCCGGCCGCTTACAAACCTCACGCAGATCACCAGTACAAGTGATTTACTCCCCATTCTCGGCCTGCATTGTCGTTGCGATCCAAAGACGTCACTCGCTTGATGTTGAAAATGTTCATCGGTTGCAGAGCTCTCGCTTCGAAAGTTCATTGCCCCTTCTTTCTGCCATGTTCGCACCCAAAGCAGAGACGCGCCGATTGCGCAGTTTGCGCGCGGCAATAGCGAGTGTCTCAGGAGATTTCCATGGTGAAGCCAGTTGTAATTGTGGTAGGTGCGGACAAGGGAGGAGTCGGAAAAACGACCGTATCACGAACGCTACTGGACTACTTCAGCGTCAATAACGTGCAAACACGCGCATTCGACACCGAGTCGCCGCGGGGAACGCTGAAGCGCTTTTATCCCGAGATCACCGAGATCGTTGACATGACGACGACGGCGGACCAGATGAAGATCTTCGATACCCTGAACTCAGGGCTGTCCGTCACTGTCATTGATGCTCGCGCAGGCTTACTGTCCTCTGCGCTGGCTTCCTTGCGCGATATCGGATTTCTGGAGTCGGCGCGGTCTGGCCAGATAACATTCGCCGTGTTCCATATCCTGGGATCATCCATCGCTTCGCTAGACGAGATCGCTGAAACCGCGACCTTCATGAGCGGCGCGAAGTACTATCTCGTCAAGAACTTCATCAACGACACTCAATTCTTCCAGTGGGATCAAGCGACATATAATTCCTATTTTCACCGCATCAAACATGCGACCGAGTTGGTTATACCGAAGCTTAACGAGATGGCCTATGAGCAGGTGGAAGTCGCATCCGTCCCATTCATAGACTTCGTCGCAAACAAGGGGCGGAACGATGAACCCGCTAACAACTCCTTCGTACTGCGCGGCTATGTCCGGCACTGGCTGGCAAATGTCTGGAGCGAATTTGATCGCATCAACTTGACGGAATTGGCCGGCGCCAAGTCCGCCACGCGGGCCGGCGAGAAGTAGTCGCATATTCGGCGAGCTCAAGTCGGGCCCACGTACGAAACGAAATTGATCTGCTGGCTATGTTAGCGACCCCCGTCTACATCATCTGCTCTCCTAGCCCGCAGGTCGGTAAAACCCTCATCGCTCGGGCCATGAGCGAGTTCTTGCTGCTGAAAAACGGCACAGCGCTGTCGTTTGATGTCAACCTGAAAGAGCCGTCATTGCTCGACTACCTCCCCAACATCACGGAAACCGCGGATGTGATCGACACTTACGGCAAGATGCAGCTGATGGACCCCCTTATCGTCCACGATCGGGTAGCCAAGGTGATTGATCTCGGCTTTCACGCCTTCGATGAATTCTTCAAGATGTGCGAGGAGATTGGCTTCATGAAGGAGACGGCGCGCTGCTATGTCGCCCCTATCATTCTCTACGTCGCGGGCGCAGACCGTATCTCCTTTCGCGGTTATGAAATGCTGCGGCGGCGAATTCCGCCGGCGTCGCTGGTCACCGTCCACAATGAATTCGTTCTGCGCGGCGGATTACCTGAAGCGATGGATGGCGAGCGGGTGATTCGGATTCCCGCACTTCCGCTGTTCCTCAAGAGATATATAGACCGGCTTAGCTTTTCCTTCACTGGATATCTGCGCAACGAGAAGGACTGGTCCACCGAGCTGCATCAATGGATCCGGCGAAATTACAACATGTTTCGCGATCTGGATTCGAGTGTGATGCTGCGAGGGTCCTATCGATCGCGGGGGACGGATATCGATAGCCTACGTTGCACAAGGGCCACTTGAGAGTTCGGTCTGCTCGCCATCTATTCCTCCTATGAGTGATCGTTGACCAATGACTTAATGGCGTTCGCAGCGCGAACGCATGAGTTGCGGTATACGAATTTTCGCTTGGATCGCGCATCTCCACCGTGATCGTGCGCACGAACCGCGCGACTGGCAATTGATGGCAGCTGATTCGCCGAATGGCTCATGCAGACATCCCGTCCCCGGAAGGATCGATGGTTGTCTTGACTTGTGAGCGGCTGGGCGGATCGACGGGCCCTTCCGTCGGAGGACGCTCATAGCTCAAGGCCGAGTTTCGCGAGCACCTGGTGCATGACCGCGCTTTTGATCTCGCGGGCGATCTCGTTGCGTATCTGGGCGCCGAGCACCCGCTCGGCATCAGCATCGCCTCTCAGACCATGCTCGGCCAGTCGCCCATCCAAGCGGGTTTGAAACTGTATGCCCATCGCGTCGACGAGCCGCTCCTGCATTTCAGCATAGTCTTCGGGTGCGATGGGCCGCATCACACTTTCCCATGGTTGCCAGCGCGCTGCCAAATAGTCCGGAAATTCCGTCGCTTCCTGGTTCAGCACTGATGCCTCGGCCCTGGCCACATCGTCCTCGGTCACGTGAGAGACGTTCATGAAGCGCATGTCGGGAGCGATGTGCCGCAGCTCCAGCGCATCCCGCAGCTGGGTCTGGTAGGCAAGGTAGACCTCGATCTCATCGACTTCCGCGTTGGGGTTGGCACGACGAAGCGAGTTGACCCTCTCGCGCGCGATTCCGTCCAGAGCTTCCAAGCGAAACATGACGCGGCCGTGCTCGAGCAGTTCGCCCAGTCGCCCGTCATAGACGCCCTCCTCGACATCAGCGTTCAGGCGTGCAGTCTGCATGCCGTTCCACGCCAAGGTAATGCGATCTTCGCAGCTCGCGTTCGCTCCTGAAGCCAACTCGAAATACTGCTCGCGCAAACGCGGCCTGACGGCTGCCTGCCGCAAATCTTCGGCGACCGCCTGGCGGAACGCCTCGTTGCCATAGTTCACGGTGCCCCCGGAGCCTGTCGAGGAAGCGTGCATAGTCCGCGGCCCCCGCTTCATGGGCGAAGTGCTGCCAAGTGGCCATTGCCGTGGGCTCGCCCTCGAGCCAGTCCGCGACAACCTCTTGCAGGGACCGCGGCTGAACTTCCATCGCTCCATCCGCGGTTGAGAAGAAAACCTAAGGGCCGGCATAGTGTCCGGCACGCATCGCTGTTGCCAGGCCGGCCTGCACCCAATCGGCGAGCGGATTATTCTCCAGATTAACGCTCGAGTCGCGGCTTAGCTGCGTCAGCAGGGTCTCGGGCACGCTGGTCAGCTGATTGTTGCTGGCGCCGAGCCATAGCAGCTGGGGCTGGTCAGCCGGTTGTGGCTGGCGCTGAGCCATTCGAGCTCGGCCGGAAGAGGCTCGGGCAGGTCCGTCAGCGGATTGTGCTCGACGTTCAGACGCTGGAGCCCGGCTGGAAGCCCGGGCAGGTGGGTCAGACGGTTACCGCTGGCGTCCAACTCCTGAAGCGTTGCTGGAAGGCGTTCGGGCAGGCTGGCCAGCTGATTGTTGTCGACATTCAGCCGCCGCACTCCCGGCGGCAGCTCTGCGGGCAGGCGCCGTCAGCCCATTGCTGATGGCATAGAGCCGCCGCAGGCCAGGTGGAAGCTCGGGTAGGCTGTTGAGCTGATTGTCATCTACATTCAGGCGGCGCACCCGGCCAGAATGGGCGCAGACAAGGCAGTCAGGGACAGAGACGACAGATCTAGCGGCTCATTGAGATCACCCGTGCGCCGCCAAGCCCTCGTTCGACTTACCGCCTGTTGCCGATCCTCATTTTGCCCCTGCCCTTCGGCAGTCCAGTCAGTCAACACCTCCGCCTGCCAGGCAGTCGCCTCGCCAGCGGACGCCTGCACGTCCGTCAAGGCCTCTCCCCACTGCGATGCGGGCGGAGAGCCCGGTTCGGAGCTTTCCGAATCGGAAGTTGCGGAAGGAATACCAGCGCCGAGCTGTTCTGCATTCATCGATGTCATCTTTTCGGTAGCAAAAATGAAGCGAACTCGCTGGGGCGGCGCATCTTAGAACCGGTAATCCTCCACCATGGATGACGCTCCACCGGCTAACTGCAATGAGGTGCGATCACAGAGCGGGGCCGTCACGCACGACTGGCGCAAATACGCTGCTGCGAGTGCCACCGAGCAACTGCAGACGGTGCAGCGAACCCAGGCGAAGTCTCGTCCGTGCATCGGTTGATATTGGAGTCCATCCCGGTCTCGCCTGCCAGATCTGCGCCCATTGAGCGGCGCCTGCCAGCAAGTGGCGACGTTCATGATACGAGAGCTAGCTGTCGATAAGCTGACAAACCGCGGAGCAACAAAATGGGGGATGGTCCCCATCAATTTCTCAAGCTTAGGCTCAGCGCTCCGCAGGCGGAATGACTTCGAGCTGGGCCGACTGGCGCCGGCACGCCGGCACGCCGGCAGCGGCGCGCTTGCGCCCGCAACTTTGCTATCGCTTGCGGCGAGGCGGCCCCACTTCTCCCTGCGTTGAAACGCTTATGTAATAGCTGAGCTTAAAAGCTTGCAGCCCATCGCGCCTAACGCCGCTCGCCCTTGGCTACGAGACGCGGCGCGCACCCGAATGTTAACAACACGGGCTCGCTAAATTTCTCCGATAACGAGTTCCCCGCGTTTTTGACATCGGCCACGTGAACCGGCCCTCCTCCTCGGCTTACCGTCGCAGACCTCGACAGGCAAGCGCCCATGAGACGGCTCTTGACCCGTACACGTTCGACTGAGTGGCCGGACAGCTGCATCTGCACTGGTGCGACAGAGTTTATATGTCGAGCTCAATGCAGTCGAGCCGCGCCGCGACCAATGAACTCGAGCATCGACTGTGACTTGTTGATCTCGCGTGAAACACGTTTCAGTATGCGTATTGCTATCTCCTCCGTCGCGATCAGCCCCACTCTCTCGCAGGCTAACCCAAAATGATGCATCACCTGCTCGTCGGAGGGCGCGATACGATTCTGCAACACGCTGGTCGTCAATGACGAGAGCATGTGCTCGACGACGTCATTCTCCGCCTGGCTCAAGACCTAGTCCTTCTGATTTTTTTTGTTCAGTTCTGTAATCTTTGGCGACCACATCGCTTAGATGTGTCGCTGCGACCGATAGTCGTCTTTCGACGTCGCAGCTTCATGCCCGTTGAACTCTGCTATCGAGAGATTTATTTGGTCGTTTACCTAACTGCTCGGACCGCTTGTCCTCAGCACAGGCGCACGGCTTCAGATTGCGTGACTTGCACGATTCGGATAGCTCCACAGCGGCATTCCGCTCTTTTGGATTACCGACCGAATGATGGTGCAAATATGGAAAGGGCCCTAATTCCGACCTTCCCAATCAGAACGTCGTCAAGCTGCGACACTCGAGAAGCTATTCTCTGGCAAACGTCCTGGCCGGCCTGACCTCCGGCCTTTCGGCTCAACGCGTTGCATGTCGTGGGTAGCCCCACGATCTTCCGGCGCGGATGCTTTCCTCGAAACTCGGCAGAAGTCAGATTGAAACTCAACACCGCCTTTTGCTGGAACACCGAATAGTCCACGTTGCGCAGTTGCTTGTCGCGCGTGATCCCCACCGTTGAGAATTCAACGATGTCGCTGGCGCGATCGATTTTCGCCTAGCGCCCTCGTGAGGCCGGTTTGAAAGGACATGCTTCCGAGCTGTCACCGCAGCGCTCTGTGCGGCCATCAGTGCTGCCGGTCATCGCCTCTGGCTGGATATGAACCGTCTATTCCGTTGGAGTATTTGCTTGCGAGCGCGGGCTGTTCACCCAGCGCGCTTTCGCCGGACGGCTAAAAACGCGATTACGGCTGGGTTCAGTCATATTCTGCTACCTGTATCATTGCATCATCCATGCCATCTCGCGACTCCAACTTGTCAGCGTACTTGACTATGGCTGGCCCCGCGCCCCGTGCCGATGATGCAAATGGCTTTCCTGGCCATCGCCCGCAAGCGAGAAAACTGGCAATCAGCAGACCGCCCCCCTCAATCTCCATTTGCGATGCGCCATCAACGCCTGCCAAGCGGGCCTTTATCGTTTACGCATCAGCAAGCCTACAACCTATCGCAGCGTGAGATTCAAGCTATTAAATCGGTCTTCTGAGGCCGACTGTGCACAGTGGATGCCGATAGCAATGATTGTCCCTGGAACGCTCATTTGGCTCGACACCGCGTCTAGCCGACATTTGCCTCGGATTGCCAAGATCCCAATCCCGGCTTGATTGGGTGGCGCGTGCCGGGGACCGCAGTCAGGCTGGCTCGCCTTTCTCAAACAATCGCCCCCATGGCTTACCCATGTTGTTGATGAGGTCCACCTCGCCCCTAAATTATTTATCGGGTAAGCGATTGCGAATGTCCGGTAGCAGCGCGGGACTAACCAGCATCAGAGAGGAGGCGATCGCAATGAAGCCGCTACCGCTTTACGCCGCTTCGGCCGCTAGAGCTCGACATCGCTACGTTCCGAGTCGCGAGCTGTTGCCCAAGTCAGGTCGCGCCCAGCGCCTGAACAGGCTTGAGCCGAATGCGTGTCGGACATGGATTTAACTGCTCTCCGCTTCTCGGCTTTTGTTCGCGCACCGATCAATCCTGTGGAGCGCAGGAATTGTGCAAGGCACACGATCGCAGCGCTGTGAAAACGCGAGGATCTACTGCGATTTCTCGTCACACGCGCGGTGTAGGGTGATATTGATTGATAAGAGTTGCGTACATCGAGTGCTCGCCGAAAGAACAGGCGGGAAGTCGCAAGTCCTCGGATGCAATTATTCGGCAGGAATGCGGAGCCAAGGAATGGCCGCTCGATGACGATCGCCATGCTTGATACTCCAGGGACGAAGTGAACTACATCTGTGATGACTTCAACTGATGATACATTAAGTGAGATCAGATGGCTGCGGAGCGAAATCTGGCGCTGCCGTCGATTACTTAAAAGGGACCTACCTGGCGCGGAGCGCAAGGCCGTTGAGAAGCGTCTGCTTGAACAGCTTTCTGCCTTTGAACGGCTCTTGTCGACGGCATTTCCTTTGACCTTGAGCCCTAAGGTGTATTCGGCCAAGAGCACCACGATCGAGCGAAGCGATTCCCCTGAAGCGCCCATCGAGATGGCATCAAGCGGTTCCTTCGGGAAGCCGATGGGCGGCTAACAAAAGAGGTTTCCTAGCTCTATCTGAAGCTTGAGCCCGGCAGTCGAGACCAGCTAATCCCAAGCTGAGAAATCTGAGGAAGACCGCGATGGAACATACCTCCAACGCTAACATTCCAGCGATCATTTGCCAGTTGTAGCCGATTTAGCCACCTGCCGGAAAATACTTGATTGCCGACCACAACGTCATAGATTGATGGGCAGCACGGATTGCTGCAGATGTCCGGCCGTAACCACCACAGTTTACGCAGATTGTCCTTCCGACCAGTTACAGCGAGCCGATGGCAATCTCACGACGGCCTCAAAGTCGGCGAATGGCTGCAGCGCAGAATAAAGCGCAACTGCTGCAGTACAAAAGTTCAGAGCAAACCTCGTAACAATCGTGGGCGCACTATCGATCGCTGATCGAGGCCAATCCATTCACGGAGCTCAGCCCCCCTGACAGATGAACTGCGGCTCGGCAGGCTGATGCTTAAGCCCGATCGACTTTCGGCCACCAACTTGGCCAAACTCCGGCGCCCGTTAGTCTGAACACCTCACTGTCGCTCGATTTCTGCAACTGCCGCTCGGACGCCTCACTCTCGACGGAGGACGACCGGAAGCCTGTTGATACGCCGTCTCGGTCCGTCCTTTCTCTCCGCCGCGATCGGCATCATGCGGCGGCATTCGCCGCGCAAGTTCTTGAAATTGTCCCTAAGACAAAACATGGCCACGTCCACGTCGCTACGCCCTGTAAAGCGGTCACAGAAGCGGATCACGTCTGGTTTGCACGACATCAAGACTTCCTCGGCCCGCCGATCTCGCGCGCGAGCGTGTCCTGTGCACCACGTCGTTGCGATCGCCATCGCGGCGAGGGCGGCTGCACAGCGATGCGCATTGCAAGTCCAGCCTATTCGTCGCTCTTGATTCACCAAACCTCTCTTAAGCCGCATATCCTTCACTATTGTTCTCTGCCCCGCGAGCATAATCTGTTTACCGGATTGGGCCGCCTCGGCAGCCACTGTCTCGCTCTTGCGGGCCCGACGCAATGATTACGGGCTCCCGAATCATCGTCTCGCTTGCGAAGACCGAGATACAACAGAGATCGGCCGTTTAGCGCTTGTGTGGCGATGCAGGCTCCCAATATGGCGTTCTGCTTCGCAAGGCTACAACCTGACGCCACGGTCGATTCAAGCACTTTGAGCGTCAAGTGTGTGAATACGTTCTGAGACGGGCATACCCACATTGGGGGCAGTAGGACGAACTTCCGACAACTGGACGCCTGACCGGCTGCCCCGCCCGGGATGAACGTCCCCGATGTTGGTCGATGGCGCTCAGCCTAGTGTTGGGGTTGCGGGCGTAAAGGGCACGCATCGAGACGATCAGCAACAAGCTGCGTCGACGCAGCTCGTTTTGTTCGCGTTCCGAACAGGCCTTGATCTGCGGAGTCAAAGAGTTCGGTACGATGGTTTTCCGAGAAGCACACAGGTTTGGACCGACAGGCCAGGATACCGTGGCTGGATGGTGATTGTCGCAACTGTCAGGTACCTCGATTCGACAGCCTCAAGCGGCCTGCTGCTATTCACGGTGCGCAATTGCTTGAAACCAGCTCAGCAGCTTCGACCTTGAGCCCCGCTGGCACGCCGGTTGCTACTAACACTGGCAGAGCGTCAGCCTGGGTGCAGCCTAACCGGAACACGGAAGACACGATTCCTCGTTGAAGCGCGAACATAGCGCTCGGTCCGCGTCCGTCCGCAGAAAGACCTGTAGCAGTCACGATCTAGGAGAAAAGCGAGACTTCACATGGGGAAATTAGCGGTGCGCGAGCTTTCCAGGGTCGGCAGGTTAAGTGTTGTGGCCGCAGCCATTCTGGTTTCGCCAGTAGCAGGCGCCAATGAGGATTTGATGAGCGCCGCCAAGCGGATTTTCAAGCCGATTCCCTCAATCGTTCCAGCGGTGAAGGACAATCCTATCACCCATGAAAAGGTCACACTTGGCAAATCCTTGTTTTTCGATCCGAGGCTATCGGCGAGTGGGGTTATTAGCTGCAACAACATGTCATAACCTTGGGACGGGCGGGGTAGATGCCGGCCCGACGTCGATTGGTCATCGCTGGCAGCTGGGGTCACGTCGTGCGCCAACAGTCTATAACGCGGTCTTCAACGTGGCGCAGTTCTGGGATGGGCGCGCGGCGGATCTTAAAGCGCAGGCCGCAGGCCCTGTCCAGGCCAGCGTCGAAATGAATGCGACGCCCGATTCCGTGCTCAGAACATTGAATTCGATGACCGATTATGTCGTTATGTTCAGTAAGGCTTTTCCCAACGATGCGGCTCCCGTTACGTTTGACAATTTTGCCAAGGCCATCGAGGCTTTCGAGGCGACCTTGATTACTCCCGCCGCCCCCTTCGATCAGTACCTTGAGGGCAATGAATATGCTCTCACTGATCAGCAGAAAGCCGGGCTAAAGCTATTCATCGCAAAGGGATGCTCCTCTTGCCACAACGGAATCAACGTCGGTGGACAGGATTACTTCCCGTTCGGCCTGATTGAAAGGCCAGCCGAAAGCCTGCTTCCGAGGGAGGACAAGGGTCGTTTTGCCGTCACCAAGGATCTCGGAGACGAGTATGTTTTCCGCTCGGCGCCGTTGCGCAACGTCGCATTGCGCCCTCCCTACTTCCATTCTGGTCAGGTTTGGAGTCTTAAGCAAGCGGTTGGCGTGATGAGTGAGGTTCAGCTTGGCGCAAAGCTCAGCGATGAAGAAGCTGACGAGATTGTAGCGTTTCTAAATTCGCTCACCGGGCAGCTGCCAAAGATCGATTACCCGATACTGCCAACACGGACCATTGCAACCCCAAAGCCCTCCTTAGACAAATAGGCCTTCACGATAGCGACACGCTACGTCGAGGCAGATAGCGCTGCTGCAGCGAAATCAGGCGATATCGCGGTCCAAGCTGGAGCATTTAGCAGGCCGAAATTGCGCGCCTCGAGCCCCAACCCGTTCGTCGCTAACGCAAGAATTCCTTAGGGGCCTGTCAAATTATCCATCTTGGGCAGCTCAATCCTGGGTCACCTCGCGTTCCAGCAAGGCCCGCGCGCCCTGAAATACGCCCGCAACCGGTGCTGCCAGGAAGACGTTCTCCCGTAGCTCGTGGGCACAGCATATCATCTCACATCAGCTTTTTTCCAAGCGCCCGGCAGCCGACCTTCTCCTCCGCGCACATCGGAAGGTTCGCCAAATCGGAGGGCATGGAGTTGTGCATCATTGACGAGTTTTACGGGCCGCATGTTCGCCAAAGCACCATCTCCAATGCAAGAGGCGATGGATCATCCTCAGCTTCCATCTCGTAGCTCCTGCATGTGCGGTTGGTGACGCGAGCGTCCCAAGCCCTACAATAAGATGCGGCGATTTACGCCGGGTGGAGACCGATACAAAGCCTCCCTTGCCGCTAGACGCGCAGATATTCCTTGAAACGGCACGCGGATTGCTGGTTAGGGATCAACCATTTGCGACGGCGGAGCCGGAGTTCCAATGAGGCTTATCCGATTGATCCTGATCGATCTGGCTTTGATGCTGCTCGCACCCGAGAATGCAGAGGCCATGACTATGGCGACCGGCGCAAACTTCAAATCGGCTACCAACGCTATGGGATCCTTGATGCGGATTTCCGGCCCCGAGCCGGTATTCAGCTCTGGCGTGAGCCGACATCTTTACCGTCAAACCTCTCAAGCCGCGCCATTTGGACCTTCAGCAGAAGCCCTCGGCTCGGCCAAGCAGGCTGAGAACCTCGCGCTGCTAGAAGGCGCTTTGTCTCATTGGCAAGCGCACCGGGCAGCGTCCGATTGTCACGATCTCGCGGCGCGGAGATGCTCAAGAAGCCTCTGGCCTTAACACCGTTCTGCAGTTCGCCGCCGCACCTCATGCCCTCACGCGAGCAGAGCCGCGCTGGAGCGGCACAGACTGGATTGTCGAAGGCATGGTCATGTGACTTGGATGGGAAGATACAGCACAAGCGCAGGTTCATGAGAGAAGCAAAAACGGGCTATATTGAGGTTGCCTTCAACGGCTCTATCGCAAACATTCCGCTAGATGCGCAATTCAGCCTACCAGCCAAAGGCGTCACAGCGATTTTTGGTCCGCCCGGGTGCGGCAAGACCACACTCGCGCGCTGCATCGCTGGTGTGCAGCGTCTGCCGAACGGATTTTGTGCGGTCGATGGAGAGATTTGGCAGGATGACGCGACGTTTCGACCGTCTCATCTGCGTCCCGTCGCGTATGTATTCCAGCTACCAATTCTTTTTTCTCATTGGTCTGTACGGCGCACCCTTCTATACAACGCGTCAAAATCGACACCGACACTGATCGATTTTGATGGTGTGGTCGAATTGCTCGCCTTGGCGCCACTGCTCGAGCGTTCGCCATCACATCTTTCCGCGGCCGAGCGACAGCGACTTGCGCTTGGCAGCGCGCTGTTAGGCCAGCCGCGGCTGCTTTTGCTGGACGATCCACTCATTGTGCTCGACCGCTCCTCCAAATGCGAGATCCTGCCATTTCTCGAGCGCCTGCGCGAAAAGCTCCCATTGCCGATGATCTACATCAGCCATGACATCGCTGATATCGAGCGTTTTGCCGATCATCTTGTCATGATGAAAGATGGCGTCGTGACTGCGGCCGGGCCGCTCAATGTCGTTCAGAGCGATCCGGCGCTTGCCAGGCGCGGCGAAGCGGCAGTCTGTCTTGACACCGTGGTCGGCGGCTATGATGGACGCTATGGGCTGATCATGCTCCGCCTCAAGGGGGCACGCCTTCTGATACCTGGAGCGCCGCTTAGACCGGGCGCGCAGCTGCGGCTCCGCATCGCAGCCGGCGACGTCAGCATTGCGTGTGAGCGCCCGCGTGCAAGCTCTATCCTCAACGTATTTCCGGCACGCATCAAAGCCTCTCTGCCGTTCGACGAGGCTGAGGTCACCTTGGTTCTGGCTCTTGAAACTGGCCGTTCTGGCGTGCCGCTTTTGGCGCGCATCACGCGCCGCTCCTTTGATGCGCTACGGCTCAGCAATGGAGCGGACGTATTCGCCGAGGTCGCGCGCGCCGTTCCGCTCGCGGCTGCCGAGCGGTGCTTGCAACGCCCGCCACGATCCGCATGAGAACGTTCGACAGCTATGCCCCGATACGGGAAACACAGCAACAGGATCCCGGCCGTGATCGACAATCTGGATGAGATAGATCCGAATAGCGTGGGGGCAATTCTCTACAGTCCAAGAGACGATGTCGATAGGCTACTCGCCGATTTCGTTCAGGATATCGCGCAGCAAGGCGTACGCATCGGCGGCATCGTGCAGCGACACTCGAGGCGCACAACAAATGGCACGCACGTCATGCTCGCAATCGACGTTGCGACGGGGCAAGAGATCTTGATTTCTCAGCCACTCGGCAGCGGAGCTATGTTTTGTAATCTCGACACAAATGGGCTTGCCGAGGCCGCAGCTGTCGTTTCCCAGGCACTTCGCATTGCGCACGCATCGAAGATTCCCCGCTTGTCTCACGGCGTTGTGAGCGGGGTTCATCAAGATCGATCTCCTCGTGATAAACAAATTCGCCAAACAAGAAGCAGCTGGCCGGGGCCTGCGCGCCGAATTCGTTGACGCGATCACCCGAGGCGTACCAGTCCTGACAGCCGTTCCGAAGAAATGCCTTGCCGACTGGCGAACCTTCACCGCGGGCGTTGGCACGCTGCTGCCTTGTGATCGTCAATCGTTGGAGCAGTGGTGGTGCGATATCTCAACGCGGGTGGCGCAGCGGGGCCTTCAGCCCCAGCTGCGGTTATTTGGGGACGACGATACCGGACCGCTTGATGATGACAGTGAGACTGTCGAGCACGTCGGCCCCGAAATTGCCCATCAGACTCCTTCGCCGCCTCCGAAAACAGCCTTAGCTGTGGCGTCCGCTCCCAAGCTCTGTGCCACCGTGATGCCTTGCGAACGCGCCGATTGCGGACCTTCAATGGCGAGACGTCGCAGTTCAACCAGCTGCGCGCGCCGCCGACATCAATCTCTCGGTCGGTTCTGCAGTGCCTGCCGGTCGACGACGGGATTGCTAAGGTTCAGGTCTACCTGCCGTCTTCCCGCCAACCGCCTGGCCAGTGCCAGCGTACCGTCGAGCACAAAGACACCGCAATCGTGGCCGTTCCTCTGCTGGCGTATGGCGGCGTTTTGCAGGTTGTCTCCGGCTCCCACGCGCGCTGCGAGCATTGCTGCGGCTCTGTCATAGCGTCCCCGGGGGGGGGAGTCGTAGTGGTGGGCGACCGTTGCGATCGCGGCGGTCCCCAGCAGCAACGAACAATGGGAGGCGCGACAATTGATGTCGTAGGGTCGCATCATTCACCGGCATGAACAGGAAGTCGGCTGTGTCCGGGCGGCGAGATTTGGATGGCTCGCCCACAACTCCTGCGACAGGAGCTCGTAGTCCCGCTGGATATGCTCGTCGCCCAGCCAGTCCGTGGTTCCGAGCACCCGCCCGATGCGGTCGCCGGCAGAGGCACTCGCAGCCGAACCGCCGACCTGGGCATTAGGAACCGAGGATGGACCTGGATGATGGATAAGCTGAGCGTCGCGGCGTCCTCGCGGACCCAATGTGATGGAGTAGGTCTCACCGTTGATGGACACCGGCTGCGGTGCCATTCGCGAACTCGGCAATAGCATTTTATTGTCCAATACATCGAGCAGGAAATCCGGCACCGGCTGTGAGCCATGCTGCCAATCCTCGCCAACGAGATATCCTATATCCTCGAGCTCTTGCGGCATGCCTGAGGGCCCGATGAAGAACGGGGGTCTGCCGGCAGGGCTCAGCACCGGCCCTGACTGGGCATCGTCACGCATGTCCCGCGGTGTGCAACCAAAGAACCGAGACCGCGACAGATGTCTGAGGACCGAGCTGGCTCGCCCTTCGGCGTTGGAAGTCGAAGTAGGACGGCAGTTGGGGGGACCAAGTCGAGCTCGACCCAGCCTGCTCCTGCAAGCCGGCCTGACCGAACGGGCCCAGGCCGTGTACTTCATTAAGCGACTGGCCGCCTGATGTCCGCTCACCCACCCAACAGCGGCGGAAAAGCGGACATCTCCCGAGGTCGCTGAAGGGCCCAGAACCAGCCGTACCCGCTTGGGCGGCTTCCTCTTGAAGCAGAACGCAGCTTGGGTATCTGGGGCCCGCATCAATCTGCTATGGTCGCGCGCATCATGGCTAAATTGAGCGTTGCCCGCATCGGCTGCGGTACCCCATACATGCACGAGCGCCAGAGCCACTCGACAGGACCGAACCGATAGCGGCGCAGCCACCACGCGCTGAACACCACCTGCGCGACATACACGAAAATGCCGATCGCCAGTGTCGCGGCCACGCCGAGGCGCCCAAATTGGCCTAGACCATAGCCGTAGAAAATCCAGCCGCAGATCACAGATTGCGCCAGATAGTTGGTGAACGCCATGCGGCCAAGCGGCGCGGCCCAGCCCAGCATCCTCCGCCCGCCCGAGAGGTTCACAGCGGCCATGACTGCGGCCGCATAACCCAGGGCCAACACGACCGCCCCCAGCTCTTCCAGCGGAGAGAGCGCGCGCCCGAGCGACGGCCAATCGAAGAGCTCTTGTCCTGCTGCCGCGAGACTCGATCCGCCGCCGAGAAGAATGCCAAAGGTTGCGACGACGAACAGCAGGCGCCGGTTCGCCGAAGCCCGACGCAAAACCCCGCTGCGCCACGCGAAGGCGCCGACCAAGAACAGCGCGACAGTGCGCGGAAAGCCCATGACGTGCAATGGAAAAATCGCCGGCACCTCGCGGATCCGGAATGCGAGCACATCGAAAAATCCGCCCGTGCCGTAGGCACGCGTCGCGTCCGCGGCAAGAGCGGCCATCTCGGCGTCATCCGGCGGCGGCACGATCGGCGGTAACAGCGGCATGGTCACGTAGAGCCCCAGGAGCAGCAGGGCTGCACCCGCCATGAGCCACCGCGCGCCGCCCAGGAAGGGCAGCACCACGAAGCCCGCTAGCGCATATTCGACGAGAATGTCGCCGTCCCAGATCAAATAGAGGTGCACCAGGCCAATCGCCAGCAACACCACCAGCCTGCGCACGAGCAAGATCATGCGTCGTGCATCGCCGGCAAGCCGCTCGAATTGGATGGCAAGGCCCACGCCGAACAGCAGCGAGAATAGCGCAAGCGCCTTCGAGACGACGGCGACCGTCAGCACAGCCGCCACCGCCCGGTCGAGCGGCTCCGCGTTCGGCAAGAACGGCGCGAAGATGGAAACCCGAAATATGAACACGATGTTCATGGCGAGCACGCCGAACAGGGCCAAGCCCCGCAGCGCGTCAATCACGTCGAGCCGCTCCGACGGGCTCATAGGCTTTGGAGCCGCGTCACTCGCCGTTGGCGCGCTGTGCGAGCCGATGCTCCCGCCCGTCATTGCAGGACTCTCCCATTTCCGATGGAGAGATTTAGAATCCCGCCTCGTGCCACATCAAACTACCTGAATTGGGGGCTGACTCGAACCGTGACAAATTGATTCACTGCCAATGCGCGAGGAAATAAACATGAGCTTGGATTGGCGGAATTTCTCCAACGGCTCAACTTGAGCTCCCGGTATTGCCGCGGCTGTTATTTCGGTACCGTTCGATAACAGACGAGACCATCAAACGTGAAATCTCTGCTATTACAGAGCAGTATCTATGGTTGTCCGAATTTCGGCGTTTGAACGATCCGATAAGGATTCTTCCAACCAGACGTTCCGAAGTTTATCGACGCCACGGGGTGGACTAAGGGTGTTCTCCGCAGCAAACCAACGATTGGAATTTGTTGCTCTAGCGACACCAACGACAACGAACTAATGTGGGCACATTACGCTGCCAACATTCTGAGATTTGCGTCGCATACTTGGCGGAACGCTTGATCGCCCGGACTCTTGATGTCGTTCATCTTGTGCGACTTGCATATGGCAATGCACCTCCTCCCATATTACGCTCTGAGATGCGTGATGGAAGGTCGGCCGCCATCAAGCTTTTCTCTCACAAAAAATCTAGTTGGGCTTACGAGCGCGAATGGCGGTTGCTGGGTCCGCGCGGCCGTCCTGAAATAGGCGGCGAAAGAATTGTGCCCGAATTATATCTGGGTTTCCCGCATTGCAGCCCTCATAAAAGGAGGATTTTGGCGGCACTTGCACCTATCGGTATCCCCATATTCGAAATGAATATTACTGACCCTTCGCATCAATGGGTCGAGGCACGCATCTAAAGCCCAGCCTGGACTCCCAACGTATGCCCAATGCACCTAAGACCTTGAGACATTGAGGTCCTTGTGATGATGAAGCTTCAGAGTGATCGCCGCATGTATGATCCAGACTGTACAACCTGACGCTACGTAGAGTTCAAGCCTCCATCGCCGCCGACGGCGAGCCTGGTTGGCCTTCAACGCGTTTCAGGATCCGGCAAACCCCCTCGAGCATGGAGATCTACCGCCGCTTCAAGCGCCTCTATGCACGAAGCGCCGTAGCTATGATTACTCGCACCTTGTTTGGCAACGGCGAGCATCTGCGGCCTTATTAGCGCAATCTGTTGCCGCGGCGATACAGCCGCTCTTGTTTGCGCCAGATTCCACAAAAACCTCGCGCCTTCGTTAGGTTCAGTATTTCCATTAGATCTCGGCAGGCCGACAGTCATTCGGCACATTGATGGCGAGATGAAGGACGCAGAACGGGCTTTGACCAGACGCTTGCAGGCGAACATCTCAGGCGGTCGCGCAAAGCAAGGCTGTTTTCATAAGTTCTGTATGCGCTGCTCACGACTGTCAACCAGTTGAAGCTTTGCAGGGAAGCGCTTGGGTACAGATTTTTCAGAACTTAGCGCTGATCGACGCTCTAAGCCCGCGAGCATGCCTGTATCAAAGCCGCTGGAATCCACTCCTGAGAACGGATGGCATATAGCTTGCTTCAACAGTGAAGTCACGATCTACAAAAAGCAAATTTGTGAGGACAGCATGCTCGGAATTGGAAGTCAGTTGCCGCCGTTCGAAATCACAGGCGTGAAGCCCGGTTTTCAAGCGCAGGAAGAAGGAGGACAGAGTGCATTCGAGACGCTGACCGAAGCGAGCTTTCCAGAACAATGGAAGATTATCTTCTTCTATCCCAAGGATTTTACCTTCGTCTGCCCGACAGAGATCGCTGAGTTTGCCCGGCTTTCCAAGGAATTCGCCGACCGCGATGCGGTTGTACTGGGTGGTTCGACTGACAACGAGTTCTGCAAGCTCGCTTGGCGGCGCTCACATGTCGACCTGCACAATCTACCAATCTGGCAGTTTGCCGACACAAAGGGAACGCTCGTCGATGGTCTTGGCGTGCGTTCACCCGAAGGGGTTGCCTATCGTTACACCTTCATTGTCGACCCCCAAAATACGATCCAGCACGTCTATGCGACCAATCTCAGTGTCGGGCGCAGTCCTAAGGACACGCTCCGCGTTTTGGACGCGCTGCAAACCGACGAGCTCTGTCCTTGCAACCGCGAAATCGGCGGCGAAACCTTGAAGGTTGTTTGAGGCAGCATGTCGTCGATCGAACAAATAAGCGACAGGATTCCCGATTTCGCTAAGGATGTCAGGCTTAACTTGACCTCCTTGGTGGCCGATGAGACGCTTTCGCCGCAACGAAAATACGGGCTGCTGCTGGCGAGCGCGATTGCCACCCGCAATGCAGCCCTGATTGCCACGATGGAATCGGCTGCGTCCGCTGTGATGACATCTGTGGCGATCGCCGCAGCGAAAGCCGCAGCCTCCCTGATGGCAATGAACAACGTCTACTACCGCTTCGCTCACCTCGTTTCCAACCCGGAATACAAGACGATGCCGCCACGGCTGCGTATGAACGTGATCGGCAATCCCGGCGTGGACACGTCCGATTTCGAGCTGTGGTCGCTAGCGGTCTCCGCCATAAACGGCTGCGGTGCCTGCATCGATGCCCATGAGAAGACACTGAGAGCCGCGGGCGTCAATTCCGAAGCGATCCAGACCGCCGTGCGCTTTGCCGCGATCATGCAGTCAGTGGCGATCGCAATCGAGGCCGCTGGGCCCAACCCCTCTCAGGCGAGGGGCTGATCCTTCTGCCATCCGATCGACTGCGTTGTGGCGCCACACAGTGACCCCACAACCAGTCCTTCGTGGCTCCCGACGAGCGGGGCATCTGCAAGTCATGTCTTGCGCGGCGTTCCCATGAAGAGTGTCTTGCTCGAATTCCAGGCGCCGTGCAAGTGACGCGGAATGCACCACAGATACGGTGTGATCCTGTCGCCTAAAGTCGGTCGCACCACGGCCCTTCGTCCCACCATCACCCAAACTTGAACAGCACTCCATATCCGCCGCGCGGATGGCTCCATTGGATGTCGCCGGTGGGCTCGGCTATCACGCGGCAGGTACCGCACTCGATGCAGCCGTCAACTGTTATCTCGACCTGGCCGTCGTCGTTGAGCTCGTAGCATCGCGCGGGGCAGGCTTTCAAAAGTGCAAGTAGCTGGGGCGATGGCGTCGTGTGCGCACGAACCTTGACGTGAGGGTGACCGACGTCGACAAGATAGCGGTTGTAATACAGCTTGTCTTCGACCCGCACTGGGGGTTCGACATTCATGCTTTGACCTTCCATTGTTGGACTTCACACTGTTGTGGTCAGCGCCAGGCCCGGGCAAAACGACAAGCATCGCCGAACAGACCTATCCATGACCGCGCCTTGACAAAGGATTTCAAGGTAGCCTTCTCCTTCTCAGCCTTGGGCGTACCATCGACGCGCACAAAGTTTTGCATCGCCTTGGAGATGAGCTGCGGATAGGTGAGAAAGAAGTTTTGTGAATGGGTATGCATCAGGGGCGGCAAATCCTTGTACTTCTTTAGATCTTTGATGACGAAAGAATCGTCCAGCATCTTCTTGTAGATCGAAAGATTTGTTGCATTCATCGGCTCGCCGCGCGATTTCACCAGACCTATCGCTTCGGCCGCGATACGGCCGGAAGTCATCGCGAGATTGGAGCCCTCACGATGAATGGCATTGTTGAGTTGGGCCGCATCGCCCACTACGACCCAGCCTTCCCCATAAAGCTGCGGGATCGATTTGTAACCGCCTTCAGGAATGAGATGCGCCGAATATTCCTTGACTTCGGACGCCGCTATCAGGGGCGCCACAGAGGGATGCCTCTTGAATTGATCGAGCAGGCCGTAGGGTGTCTGACCGGTGCGCTGGAAGTCGGCGACGAGACAACCGATGCCGAGCGAAATGCACTCTTTGTTGGCGTAGATGAAACCCATTCCGGTCATGCCGCGGGAAATGGTACCGGCCGCCTCGATCACGACGCCTTCATCGCCCTTGAGATTGAAGCGCGCCTCGATAGTTTCGCGAGGCAAGAAGTGCATCTCCTTCACCGCGAGCGCAACTTTATCAGGTGTCGGCCGCGCGCGCAGGCCCGCGCGCGTCCCGAGCAGGCCATTAACCCCTTCGGCCAGCACGACGACATCGGCATGTATTTCGCCGTCTCGGCGATCTGTTCGAACACCGACGATCCTTTCACGCTCGTCCCGTGCGAGCTCGGTGACGGTCGTCTCGCACAGCACTGTCGCGCCAGCCTCCCGCACCTTGGAAGAGAACCATTTGTCAAACTGCGCGCGTATAATCGTGTAGCGGTTCGGCCGTTCCTCGTTGAAGTCGTCCGAGCGGTAATGCATGCCGACATGGGAGCGATCGTCCATCATCCAGAACCGCTGCTCGATCAGGTGACGCTCGAGCGGCGCCTCCTCTCGAAACTCGGGGACCAGCTTTTCCATCATGTCGGCATAGAGGATGGCGCCCTGCACATTCTTCGATCCAGGATATTCACCTCGCTCGAGCTGCAGCACCTTCATGCCGCGTTTGGCCATGGTCAATGCCGCCGCGTTGCCGGCCATACCGGCTCCGACCACGATCGCATCGAATCTCTCTTCAATCATCATCATCTCCTCTAGACCGCGATCCGGGCGCGCGAATTCGGCAAAAGCCGGGCGCGAAATGCGCCCGTCAGCGCAGGTAGCAGTTGGATGGCGTCACTGACGATCGCGAGATGTGCAAAGTCGAAGATCGGAGCGTTCTTGTCAGTATTGACGGCGACGATCAGATCCGCGCCCTCCACGCCAACCCGGTGCTGGATCGCGCCGGAAATGCCGGCGGCAATATAGAGCTTTGGTCGGATGGTTTTGCCCGTCTGGCCGATTTGCCGGTCAGATGTAACCCACCCTTTTTGTACCAGAGGACGCGAGCAGCCATATTCAGCGCCAAGCAGAGTTGCGAGTTCGCGCACCAACCGAAAGTTCTCAGGCGATCCCAGTCCCAGGCCGCCCGCAACCACGACATCGGCATAGGCCAGATTGGACGTTTCTGCATCGCGGTCGGGTAGGAATGACAATACTTTTGTGACAATATCGTCTTCGATAAGGCCGAGCGGATGGACGATGATACGAGCGGCATCGCGTACGACGGGCTCAGGCATCGGCATGACCCGCGGGCGGACGGTTGCCATCTGCGGACGATAATTCAAGGTATAGATCGTGCAGAGCAGCGAGCCGCCAAAGGTCGGACGCGTGGCCGCAAGCGAACCATCGGCGTCGACGTCCAGCGCGGTGCAGTCGGCAGTGAGCCCCGTCGACAGGGTCGTCGCCACGGAACCTGCGAGATCGCGACCGAGCGTCGTCGCCCCCAACAGCAGGATCTCGGGCTTGTAGGTGTTGACGAGTTCGGTTAGCGCTTTGGTATAGGATTCGTTGCGGTAATCCGACAAAACATTGTCGCTCACGAGATAGGCCAGATCGGCGCCATAGCAAAAGGCGTCAAGCGCGGCGTTACGTGTGTGCTGCCCCTCCGGACCGATAACGACTGCGGCAAGATTCACCTTTAGCCTGTCGGCAAGCCTGCGCCCCGCACCCATGAGCTCCCACGAAACCGGATGCACCTGGCCGCGCTCCAGCTCGACGAAGACCCAGACGTGCTTGTACGCCTTAAAGTGCTCCGGCAGTTCTTTTTTGGCTGCTGCGCGGCCGGCCGCCGCCGGCATGGCCGTTCTGGTGACATTGCTCATACTCTAAATTCCCCTCAAAGATAGGCACGCCCGCGCCACAGGTTTGCTTTTTAGCTTCGTTAACTGAAGATCACTTTTGGTCAGCAAGGGGCCGGCTGCTCTGCCCCGTCTGCTTGGGCCGACCGGCCGCACAAAGACGCGTCGTCGCGATAGACGTACCGGTGCGGCCGGACTTGGAGAGGTCTTCCACACTGGACCCGTGCGAGCCATGTTCGACGAGCGCCACCGCGGCGGCCAGGGCGCCGCGGTGATTCTGACCGGTCGCTTCCATGCCTGAGTTGGCGTATCGGTTCGCCGCGCAATACCTGCGCCTCATTCTCAGCCCAGCGGCTCCACATTGACGGTGACGACGAGGGCGATCCCGGCAACGCACCTGTCACGCAATCCATGGCGAGCCTCCAGCACCGAAAACCCGTATGGGCCCATGTTGGCCCTCTTCCTGACGCATGTTGCTATCCGCCATGAGATGGATACGAATCTGAGCGGAATCGGGGGCCGATTTGATGCGGACGACGCTGTGCATACCCTCTCCAGGTGTGGCGCGAAGAGGCAACTTATCCATTGACCACCATGTCACCGTCGATACGGAACTTCGATCGCGTCAAAGACCGTTTCGAACGGACCTGGCGCGATCGTAGGCCACGAGATGATAGCGCAGCGCTCGGCGGGCAGTAAAAGCAGCATCATGGGTCTTCCTTCAATCTCATCTCGGACGACGACCATCTGTCGGCATCGATGATCGGATCGGCAGGACAACAGCAAGTGTCGTACCAGTTGCAAAAACCATTGGAAGTCAGTCGAAATTATTGGTTTGGCAGACACTTGAAATAGCCGCTGATACCGTGGACACGACCAGTTCAGACATGGGTCGGGAATACGACACGCGCCGCTCGGGTCACGGCTGCAGAGAGCTGACCAGGATGAAGACGAAGGCCCCACATCGGGTTGCCACGGCGCGTCGGGCAAACCTTGCTTGCAGTGGAGCGCGAGATCACTTGAGCTCGCTCAACGGGACAAAGGCCGCGGCCTTCTTACGGTCTGCGATGGCATCCTTCAAAACCTTGAACACTCGCTGGTCGATCGGTGTCGATGCCACGAAATCGGCATAGGCCTGCTCCAGCATCGCCTTGCACCGAGCTCTGATTTCCGGCTCTGCGGCACCAGTAAATTGCTCTTTGGCAAAATATTGTCCCATGCGCTTTAAGATGTGAAGGCGCGCGACATTCACGATTCTAGGGTCGTAATCGACGCCAAGCAGCGAAAAAAAATCCTCTGCCGACGAGGCCTTGCTGAGCCGATCCAGGATACCGGCTGCCGGGGATGAGTTGATCATCGAAAATTCTCCTTCGGATTAGCTGTGGACGGTCAATGAGATGGGGTGGCGCCTGTTAACTGCTGCCGTCATGCCACGCACAGCTGGTGCGCATCGCCAAAGCCTCACTCCGGAAAGCGGTCCCCTCAACTTCGCTGCCCAGATCGGCAGGTCCGCCGGTGACGACGCCAGTCCCGATGAAGATCCGGGATCAATGGCCAAACCACGATCTAGGTTGACGCTCGTCAGGACGGTCGCCGGACCGGAAATCAGCCGCGCGAGAAGACGCCGATTTGCCGTCCGGAGAGGGTTCGCCATTGGGTAGGAGATCACAGCATGTATGGCGGAACGGGAAGTAAGCTCTGGAGGTGAGATCGCGTCAAGGGATCTGACGTGCGAAAGCTGGACGCCGCTCGCGCCATCAGCGACATCGGACACTGTCCCTGCGGCGCGTCGGTTTGCGAAGGGTCGACGCAAACGCTGCTGGACACGGCTTTTCACGTGGGGTGGCTTGCCAAGCATCCGCACACGTCGCGCCAGATCGCCGCCACGGTTTCGCGCTCGACCGGCAGCTTGTGCTCGATGGCATATTTGCGGACTTGCGACAGGATCTGCCTGGCTTGATCGTCGCTGGCGACGAGCTGCAGTTCATCGAGTAACGCGGTGATCGCCGCAAGTCCGGAATGCTTGCCGAACACAAAGCGGTTGCAGCGGCCAAGCAAAATGGGATCAAGCGATTGATAAGTGCGTTGATCCTTCAAAAGGCCAGCGACATGTATGCCGGATTCGTGCGTAAATACATGCTGTCCGACGATCGCCTTGTTCATAGGAATCGCACGGGCGGCCGCGGCTGCTACCACCGTGGCGACGTTGTCGAGCTCATGGAGTATGATGCCGGTCTCGCGCCCGTAGAGCTGCTTGAGTGCGACCGCGATTTCCTCGAGCGGTGCATTTCCGGCCCGCTCGCCCAGCCCGATGACGGTCACTGAGGCGTGGCTCGCGCCAGCCCTGATGGCGGAGAGCGTGTTCGCGGTTGCGAGTCCTAGATCATCGTGACCGTGAAATTCGAGTTCGAGATCGGTAGTCGCACGCAAATTTCCGACCAGCGCGTAGGTTGCGTCGGGATCGAGCACACTGAGCGTATCTGCAATACGAAAGCGACGAGCGCCCGCGGCTTTTGCAGTCGCCATCAGCCTGATGAGAAAATCAATGTCGGCGCGGGAGGAGTCCTCACCACCGACGGCGACCTCAAGTCCGCGCTCACAGGCATAGCCTACCACTCGCTTCACCCGTTCTAGCGTCAGGTCGCGATGACCACCTAGCTTGGCCGCGATCTGGACATCGGAGGTCGGGATCGACATATTGATCATGGAGACCTTTGCTTCGATCGCCGCGTCGACATCAGATTCCCGCATCCGGCACCAGCCTATGGTGGTCAGCGGAAGATCTGCTTCGACAATGGCGCGGATGGCGGCGATCTCCTCGTTGCCAATCGCCGGCGTTCCCGCCTCGATCTCCGTGACTCCGGCCCGCGCCAGCGCCTGCGCGATCGCCAGCTTTTCCTCTGTGGTGAACGCAACGCCAGGTGCCTGCTCGCCGTCGCGCAATGTCGTGTCGTTGAGCACGGTGGGCTTGGCGCGCACCTGGTCGGACCAAGACGATTTGGCGGCGGTGCTGGCGGCAATCACGCGAGAGCTCCTCATTGTTTGACCTACCTACGCTTCAGCAACCAGCATGCCAGCCTGCCGTCCCGGCCAACCCATTGACGACTCTACCGCTTCCGTCCTCGACCTTCTTCAGCAAATGAATTGTCGCAAATGCGACAGGTCATGAAGCGGACGCCTTGCCTGTTGCTACGCCGAGTTCGAACGTTAGCAATTGCGGCTCGCCAGGATGTGAGAATTGTCGCGGAGCACTTGGGGCCCGCCGCCGCCTTGGACACATGGTCACTCGCTCGCATCGAAACGGCGTCAGCCGCGCGCTCAACCTCCCGCGCGGCTTAACAAATCCGGCGAGGCTTTCTCGGATGACAGGGCGATAGCGGACGCTTGTGGCAGTTCAGATGGCCCGTCGCCGGCAACGACCGGCCGAGCTGCCTGCAACAGAAGATCGCGCCGGCGCTCGGCCATCCGGCTCTCACCGCTTTCTTCGCCGAAGCAGAGGTTGAAGTCGTCACATTGATTGCACACGGGCGTTGTGCACATCACGAGGCCTTCATTCTCGCAAAGCATGCGGTAGAAGAAGCGCTTCCAGCGCATATTATTGACATTGCGCGCGGCGAGCGGCGCGAAATGGCGGCTCAGCAGCCGAGAGAGTTCGCCACGATTGCGCAAGCCGAGCGCTTCCCACAGGTGGTCTGGCTCATTGGCACGGCGCGCGATCATCGCAGCCAGCCAGCGGCCGATATCCCCTTCCGTCGATCGTTGCTTCAGCAAGAGATCGCGGAGCATTGCGATCTCGTCGTCCTCTTCGCACTTGAAAGCCGAGAGCTGCTCCGCGAGCTTGATCTCACGCGAGGGAAAGTACTGTTCCAGCAAGGCCGCCAGTTCAAGGCCGGACAGGCCGGCCTTCTCGGGAAGGGAGCCACCATCCATTGTGGCAGCCGCCAGGATAGACGCCAGGACATGGCGATCGAGATTGCTGTCAATGGCAATATCGGCATCTGCAGGAGGCACACCGGTGAGCAGGCGGTAGGTTGCAATTCCCCTGTGCATCTGGCTGTTGGCATCAACGGCACGAGCAGCCATCAACGGAAGGAAGTGCGCTTCGGACATAATTTTGCGGGTTTCCACAGTGGTCAGGTTTGCCCCGCCGCATCCTGGTTTTGGTCAAGGTCGATCATCAGAATGCCGGCCTCCCGGATGGGCGTGAGGGAGACCGGCATCCGTCGCGCGCCTTCACGAGGCCGCGACTCGCGACCTTTACGAGGCCGCGAGTTCGGCGGCGGTCTTGCCGATGATGGATTCGTCTACGGGCTTCATAATGCCATGCTCCATCAGCATGTCCTCGAGCTCGTCCATGGAGATCGGGGTCGGGATGATGCCTTTGCCGCCGTTGTTGTGAACCTTGGTCGCAAGATTGCGATAGTGATCGGCCTGCTTGGAATCGGGTGCATATTCGAGCACCGTCATGCGGCGTAACTCGGCATGCTGCACCACGTTGTCGCGCGGCACGAAGTAGATGAGCTGAGTGCCTAGCTTCTTGGCTAACGCTTCCGCCAGTTCCAGCTCCTTGTCGGTCTGCCGCTCGTTGCAGATCAAACCGCCCAGCCGCACGCCACCAGAGTTCGCGTATTTCAGGATGCCCTTCGAAATGTTGTTTGCGGCATACATCGCCATCATTTCACCGGACATCACGATATAGATTTCCTGCGCCTTGTTCTCGCGGATTGGCATGGCAAAGCCACCGCAAACGACGTCGCCGAGCACGTCGTATGACACATAGTCAATGTTCTCGTAGGCGCCGTTCTCCTCCAGGAAATTGATCGAGGTGATGACGCCGCGGCCGGCGCAGCCGACACCCGGCTCAGGACCACCGGACTCCACGCAGCGAATGTCCTTGTAGCCGACCTTCATTACGTCCTCAAGCTCGAGGTCCTCCACGCTGCCGGCGCTCGCTGCAAGGCTCAAAATCGTGTCTTGCGCCTTGGCGTGCAGAATCAGGCGGGTTGAGTCCGCTTTCGGGTCGCACCCTACAATCAGAATTTTCTGACCCATCTCGGCCAGCGCCGCCAGCGTGTTCTGCGAAGTGGTCGACTTGCCGATGCCGCCCTTTCCGTAGAACGCGATTTGTCTCAGTGAAGACATGTTGCTCTCCATCAACCGATTTGCCAAAAGTTGCGCTTCTCGCGCGCGAGCTTGTTTCTCTCTCAGAAACGGGGGCACACGGGATCGAGGGAAGGAGCGCATCGCTCGCCGTACGCGTCGGCGTGCACTCAGCCCTCACTCAGTGTTGCTGCCGTCTATTAGCAACCGCCGTGCCAACGCTTGACCGCGCTCCTTAAGCTTCTGATTACGTTTTCTAAAAACCAACCAGCCGGTGAGTGATCCTGGCTGTTTTGGATCTGACAGGATCTGCGCGACTGTCAGAAAACTAACAACGACCACACCCATCAACGCGAAAAGCCGATTTGGCCGGACCTGTTCCAATGCTTTCAGGTGTGGAACGGAACTTGCTGCTCTTCCCGCAAGCCGGGCGATTTGAGCAGAAGTGATTAGGCCGGTCGGTCTCGAAACCTGGCGGACCATCGAGCGAGTGTTGGTACGGCGCTTGGTGCGCTGACATTGGAGATGATCGGCAATAAATTCGAATGGGCTCCCGGAAGCAGCAGCGACGTGCCAATCGTTCAGCTCAGCGCGCCTACATAGGTGTGTCGTGACGACAATCATCTTTTATCAGAAGCCCGGCTGCGCCACTAACGCGCGTCAGATTCAAGCGCTGAAGTCCGCCGGCCACGACGTGATCGCCCAAGACATCTTGAAGGAGACATGGGATGCGGAGGAATTGCGCAGCTTCTTCGGCAACATGCCCGTCGAAGCCTGGTTCAACCGAGCTGCACCCCGTATCAAGTCAGGCGAAGTCAATCCCGATACTATCGACGCGGCAAGCGCACTCGCATTGATGGTGGGCGATCCGCTCCTGATACGACGACCGCTGATCGACGTAGACGGGGCACGATGTGCCGGACTCGATCATGGGCCCGTGCTGTCGCTGCTTGGCCGCAAGACGCAAGATGATCTCGAGGGATGCTTGCACGAAGCAAACTGCACGCGTTGTCCGCAGACGTGAGGAAACGGCCGAGCGAACCCGCAGGCCGTCAAACGAGGCAAAGAATGACGTTTGCCTCTTCCGGCTTCCTTCACTGATAGTAACCGGGGGGACCCTCGAGCGGCTGCTCCGTAGCGGCATCGCCCATATTGCGCTCGAATGCCGCGCTTCTCGCCTACGCAGTGTGTGAGAGGATGCCGCAATTGCGGCCTTTCTCACGCATGACCTCCGCGGCCAGGATCGGATCAGAGCACCAAGCCGAGAGGCAGTTTCTTGAAGAGATTCGGCTCTCTTGAATTGAATCACGATCAGAACAGACCACCACGCTTCGTGGCCGTGATCCTTATGCAACTTAGCGGCATAATTGCGCTACGGCCGCTCTCATTTTGATCGGCATCAAATCCTTCGCCATTCCCAATGTGTGACAGCGATCTCGCGCGGTTCCTCGCGCGAGTTTTGGAATGGAGAATTCGATGAGAACAACGACAGTTTTGACGACGGCATCGCTCCTCGCGCTAGCGACCTCGTTGGCCAGCATCTCGGTACGGGCTGCGGATCTGGGTGCGGCGCCGGTCTACTATAAAGCGCCTCCGATCGAACCCTTCAATCCATGGATGATCCGCCTGCGCGTGCTCGGCGTATTGCCGGATACCGCAGGCAGCTCGGTCAACGTTGCCGGGACGCCCTCGCTGTCCTCACCAAGTTCTGGGCTTTCGATCAGCGATCAACCCATACCCGAGCTCGACATCACCTATTTCTTCACCAAAAACGTCGCCGCCGAACTCATTCTCGGCGTATCCAGCCATCACATCAGCGGCAATGGCGCGCTCACTGGGCTTGATATCGGCAAAACCTGGCTGTTGCCGCCAACACTGACCCTGCAATATCACTTCACCGATTTCGGGCCGCTCAAGCCCTATATCGGCGCGGGCATCAACTACACCGCATTCTTCAACCAATCGGCAGCCAATACGTCGCTCGCTGGACTTGCCGTGACGGATTTGCGCATCAGCAACCAATTCGGCGCGGCGGTCCAATTCGGCTTCGATTACATGCTTGATCGTCACTGGGGCCTCAACTTTGACGTGAAGAAGCTGTGGCTGCGGCCGGAGTACTCCGCAACCGTAAACAATGCGATTGCCGTCACCGGGCGCGCCAATATCGACCCATGGCTCGTCAGCGGCGGCGTCACTTACAAGTTCTGACGCTAGAACCAGTAAGGGAAACTCCGTTTGATAAACCGGACGCGGCGATCTCATCGAGCGCGTCCCCTAACCTCACCGCAGTGCAAGCACGGAGCGAGATGATGCGTCAAGGACGCGTCATCTCGCGAGACGCGGGGAGGCGGCATGGAGTGACTTCACAAGCAGATCGACCCAGCATATGTTGATATTCTTTGTTTAGTCGCGCGTTGCAAAGGCGCCATTTGCCTATTGGGCCGGAGAAAACAGGCGGCACGCCGCGCCAAGGTCGATGACCTGCTGTTCGCAGACCCGGAGCGTGAGGCCTCCGCTCAACTTCAGACGACCCGAGCTCCGAGCGGCCAGCTCATGGACCGACAAGCCGTCCATGCTTGCTAGTGCGGGCAGGTGGCCGCTAAGCGAAGCCTCTAGCTTCGCTTTAGCACCATCACAAGGCGGTCGACACGTTTGCCCTGCCTGAGGTGGGAGTTTACGATTTCGTCAACGTCATCAGGCGTGGTCGCGCGATACCACACTCCATCGGGATAGACGACCATCAAGGGACCAGAGTTACAAAAGCCAAGGCAGCCTGCCATCGTGAAGCCAATATCGTTGAGGCCTTGCGCTTCGATCGCCTTGCCCATTCGATCCCACAGGGCTTGCGCACCGGAGGCGCCACAGCTGCCGTGCGGATGAGTTGGCGGACGCTGCGTGTTGCAGGCAAAGACATGATGCCTATAGAGTTGAGGAAGCTCGAATTCGGTCTCTGAGTTCATGCGCCTATCCTGTGATCAATGGGCTTCATCTGAAAGAGACAAGGTGCGCGCACATCGGCCCCATAATCTCTTACGATTGAACGCCGCATCGACCAATTGATGCTACTGATTCCCACTCGCGCTTGCGAAAGCAGACGAAATGAGCGGGCGCCATAGTGATGGTCGCCGCTAACGATCAGCGATAGATACCGTCGCGTCCGGAGCAGCTCTTTGATCAATTCCACCCTCGCCTCCCGTCATTTCGATCTTTTAACTCCCGCGTCACTTGCTCACTATCCAACTTCTCCAAAGCAAGTTGCACACCAGATGCGCAACGGTCGTTTCTGCAACGATCCCTTGCTTTGCCCGGCGCGACTCACAATTACTGCCGAGGTTGCAACAATGTCGCTCTCTTCTGTTTCGGACCCGACAAACGTCGCGTAGCGTTTAACCTCCCACTTCAATCTTCTGCAGTTCGTACGCAGAATAACCGAGAACCTCGGTTATTTTGCCCAGCTCTTGCGCTATCATATCTTGGAATGAGCAGCGATCTTCATGACCCTCGTGACGCCTATCGAGGAGCCTTTATTCTCGACGATGGCGCGGTGAATCGAGCGCTCTGTTCTGCCATGGCGTGATCGGCTGGCCGCATCGTCCGGCGCGAGCCCATGGCATCTTTTTTGCCCTGAAGCTGGCCGCTGCGTTCCGCCGCCGCCGATCTGTCGTTTGCCTCACGAGTACAACGGCCTCATCCGACGGCAAAGCGCTTCAGGCAGCTTGAGCACAACAAAGCGATAGGCCCGTTAGTCCGGATGGATCGTGATATCCATGGTTCGTCGCTGTCCTCGCGACAAACCGATCGTCCTCCAGCAGCTTGACGCCGCACAGGCAGACGTCACCTTCAATCACGGCGAGCGCTACCGGCTCAAGCGATTGTCCATCGCAGGCGCCGTCGATGCACATGCCAGTGTCGATCTCGAATCTTGCACCGTGCCGGCCGCATCTGAGAAAGGAACGGCCCGCCGAGCAAACCGCACCGGAGTCGATGTTGAGCCAGACGCTCTCACGCGGACAACGATTGAGGTAACCAAAATAGTCGTTGCCGAAGGTGCGCACCACAATAATTGGAAACGGCCGGCTCTGCTCCTATCATCGATCCGCGCCAGGCTAAGGCCCATGGCCCCACTCCGCTCGATGGCATCGGCCGGACAGACGGCAAAAACCTCGATCGGATCGCTCATCAGGTTGCCGATTGTCGGTTCGCTCATCCCAGCCTCGCAGTTTCCTGCTTGAGGGCTTCGATCGCAGTCCGGCTCAGCCGAAAAATCCCACGGCCACGAGCGAGCGGCCGATAAGCCGGGCTGGCACGGGCGTTGAGGACATCAAACCATTGGTTCGGCGTGAGCTTCGCCGGGCGTTCACTGATTTGGATCACCCTCCCGTTCGGACCGAAGCGGACGTGGATGATGACTTGTTGCGAGTTCATACCGATCCCCTGTTTTGGTAACTCTAAAGATCCCGAGCGGACACCGACGATCTCGACTGTGATGTGCTTGGTTTCGGGCACCTTGGCGCGTGAGCCTCAAGCCGCGCCTTGGACGCGGCGCCTTCTCTACTATCGAGCAGGTCTTCTTCGCCGTCGCTTGGAGCATTTATTTTGCGGCCTCCAGAGAGTGCATGCCTCCAGCGGCATCCGGCGTGCTCCCGCATTTGTGTTGAGCGCGATCTGCGCCAGGCAACGCTGCCAAAAACGACGTATGCTCGGTCCGTTTGCTCATCTCTCGCGTTAAAAAAACCTACGATCATCGCCATTCAACCTTCATTCTTCCGTGTCGTGGATGACGAGCATCTCAGTAGATCGCTGCGCCCGCTCCCACGTTGATCGACGCATCTTTCATGGTTTCGACGATAAACTCGATCTGCTGGTTCGTAAGATGGGTATGAAACGGAAGCGCGAGAGCGCGATCGGCTATTTTTTCCGTAACCAGGAAATCGCCACGGCGGTAGCCGAAGTCAAAGTAGTGGCGTTGCAAGTGCAGCGGTTGGCTATAGGCAGCGGATTCGACCCGTGCGCCCCGCAGATCGTCGATAATGGCGTCGCGCCCCGATCGCGTGAAGCGTGTCCCCAGATGAACGAGATAAAGCAACCAGTTCACCTCGGTCACATGGGGGCCAATATAAGGCGGCTTTATGCCCTCAAATGATTGCATATGCGCGTTATAAAGCTGCTCGACCAACCGACGCCGCTCCAGGATTTCATCGAGACGCTTGAGCTGCGCTAGGCCCAAGGCAGCCGTGAGATCGCTCATGCCGGCCTGGTAAGGTGCCGTGCTAGCGACAACAACGGAGGAGCGCTCGTCCAGGCGATGGGCGCGATGGCGACGCAAGCCAACCGCAATGTCGATATCGTCGGTCACCACCATTGCGCCTTCGCCACAGGTTAGGGCAATCGGCTGGGCAAAGTCGAACACCGCGAGGTCGCCAAACCGGCCGACGAGCTCACCCTTGTAGCTCGATCCGATCGCCTCGGTGGAATCCTCCAGAAGCAGCAGCTGATGGCGCTGCGCGATCGCGCGCAGTTCCGACCACGGCGCGGGATGACCGTTGGGATTTCCGGCGACAATTGCCCGCGTGTCGGCCGTGATGCACTCTTCGGCCTTCGCTGGGACTAATGCTCCCGACCAGTAGTCGATATCTGCAAATACCGCTCGTGCGCCTGCGAGACTGATGGCATGCGCGGTTTCACGAAAGGAGTAGGGCGAGGCGATAACTTCCTGCCCCGGGCCGATGCCGAGCGCCTTCAGCGCAAGCAGGAGCCCGATTGTACCACTCGAGACTGCAACAGCATATTTGCGGCCAAGATAGGCGGCGAAAGCGTGCTCAAACGCTTCAGTGATCCGCCCGTTGGAGATTTGCCGCGAACACAGCAGCGTTTCCACGGCAGAGAGCTCGGCGAAGGTGATATCGGGATCGGACAGTGGAATGAACGATGTATTCTCCTCCACAGCGTGCGCGCCATCAAGCCGATACTCTGCTAGTTCAGTGCTCACCGCCCAACATTCCTTTTGGCCAATACGATGCCGGTCGCCCGCGTCGGATCGGCCGTAATCTGCACGCAGTGATCCGATCCATCGATCAGATGAAGATCGAAACGCGGAAACTGCCGAAACGGCTGATCCGCCACATCCGGCGCATCACAGCGCACCCAAGCAAGCTGCGGAAAGCGGCGCCGCAGCTCGACAAACGGACCCATTTCGGAGCTATCGGCTGCAAGAAGCCGCTCGATTTCGATCAATTCCTTCGCGGTGAGCGCCATCGCGGCTCCTCTATGACTCGTCAAAGGCGGGACGTCATTGCCAGAACAGACGCTCCGGATCCGCATTCAATTCGTCGATTGCAGAAGTCAACCGATGGTAAAGGCTGTAAAATTCCCAGCTTCCTCGCGCGTGGTTCTTGCGAAACATCTTCCAGATCCCGCTCACGGCATCATAAAGAATCAGTGCGACATCGATGAGAGCGCCATCCTTGTCGATGTTGCGCGAGCAACAGGGGCTCGCGACGAGGTAGCCGCCCCTCACCGGCGTCACGTTCGGCGAGACGTAGAGGTAGCGCTTGCGCGAGCTCAAGCCGCGCTCGATCCGCTTGCGATCGAGCTCGTTGGGGTGAGGCACCAGCCCGGCCTTTACCTTTCTCATCAGCGCGGCATTCATGGCGACGCCTCCATTCAAAGCACTGTGATTTCTTCTTCAAGACAGCCGATGAGCAGCTGCTCACCAAAATCGACAATATAGATCGGCACGTTCGCTTCGGTATGGATCGCGACGTTGATGATCTCGCCGGTCGCTCCGGCGGCGAGCAAGACTCCTTCGGGCTCCGTATCGGGAAATGAGTGGTCGTTGATGAGGTCGACTGCGGTTTTGACCCGCTGGCCCCGCCGATATTTCGGAAAGCCGGGCTGAGTCATGACCCCTCCGGTAATGGCAGATCATCAATCTCCTCGCAGGCGTCCACCGGCTCTAGTTCCTTGCGCTTCATGCCAACGCGGTAGCCGCTTTCCAGAAACTCGACGCCGTAGATGTAGAATTGCTGCAGGAACGTGCCGATCGAGACAACGTAACCCACCTCCCCCTTCTTGACTAAGACGTCGCCAATCTCCTTGCCGCGATAGGTGCCATCATTGCGGATGGTGCGATTGGCTCGCAGCTTTTGGCCAAAGCTGAAGACAGGCGGGTCGCTGAGCTCGACTACGTCGCTGTCGCGAACAATGCTGTTCATGTACAGCTCCTCATGCTTCGCTCCCTCGTAGAGATGCAGGGAGCTGCCTCGCCCACCGCAGGCGACATCCTGCATCACTTCATGCCCACGCGGCGTGATCAGTCACATCGACGATGGCAGCGCTGGTAGGAAGGCCGCTCTCGGAATCGAGAATCGCCTTTTGAACCGCCGCGCAGAATGAAATGTCCGCCAGGGCCGTGCTGCCGACCAGTAACAGCACGATCGCAAGCCAATCCAGCGCAGTCGTCGTCCGTGATGGAGGACCGAACGTCGGCGCACGCTCCGCCGCCAACGCGCAGCACGAACCTTGCGTACGTTTTCAGCACCAGCTCTTGGCATGCCGTTCATGGGGTTCACGCTTTAGACTGGCGCCTGGTAGCGAGGCAAGGAGGTGTCAACCACGCAGGTATTGTCGACCGGACAGGCGGCGACACATTGCGGCTCGTCGAAATAGCCAACACATTCGGTGCATTTCGCCGCTTCAATGACAAAGCTCCCCCCCTTCTCCGAGATAGCAACGTTTGGGCATAAGGGTTCGCAGGCTGAGCAGCTCGTACACTGCGAGGCGATGATCTTGAATGGCACATATTCCCCCTTACGCTGCAGAGATCAGAGATCCTTGCCGGATCGCGGCGTCGGCGCGCTGCACGTGCTGAATCTCCCCGCGTTTCACCTTGTCCAGATAGGATTTGAACCATGCGATCGCCGACTTCTGAATGAACTCATGGGCGTATTGATCGACCGGCTCGATCCCCGCCTTGATCAGATTGCTTTTCGGGCAGCCGCCGATCCTGGAGACGAAGACCGCATGGCAGTCATGGATGCTACGCATGATGGCGGAAAGCCTGTCCTCCTCGCCATAACCGCCCTGGCAGTAAACGTCCATGCGGCGGTGGCCGACGAATTTGGCGCCGGATGTAGAAAGTTCGTAGACCTGGAATTCCTTTGCATGCCCAAAGTGCTCGTTGATCAACCCCGAGCCCTTGGTTGCGATGGCCACTAGAAGAGTGATCGCGCTCATCTCTCCGGCAAATTCCGCAAGCTCCTTTTGGGCGGCCACGACTTTGGCGGCACGCTCATGCTCTACCCTGCCCTGATATGCCTTGCGCATCTCTAGGTCATATTCGACGTCCATTTTCATGACCTGATCGGTGGTGAACTCTGCCCTGCGGTCCTCCCCGAGTAGACCGACCGCATCGGCGCGGCACTGGCGACAATGCCGCATCATTTTTATCTCCCCTTCACAAGCATCTTGTAGCGCCTTCAATTCTTGCGCCGTCGGTCCGCGCTGACCGTTGAGGCCAAATACCGTGCCGTGCTCGGGCGCGGAGATCAGCGGCATGATATTGTGAAGGAAGGCACCGCGCGACTTCACCGCCTTGTTGACCTCGACCAGGTGGTCGTCGTTGATGTTTGGGATCATCACCGAGTTGACCTTGCACAGGATACCCTGTTCGCTAAGCATCTCGAGACCTTGCAGCTGGCGATCGGCGAGTATCCTTGCCGCGTCAATGCCGGTGTAGCGCTTGTGGTTGAAGAAGATCCACGGATAGATCTTGGCGCCGATTTCGGGGTTCACCATGTTGATGGTGATGGTGACGTGGTCGATTTTGGATCTGACGATAGTGTCAATATAGTCAGGCAGAGCCAGCCCGTTGGTCGACAGACACAGCTTGATGTCGGGCGCTGCGTTAGCGATCAGTTCGAATGTCTTGAACGTCTTTTCTGGATTGGCCAGGGGATCGCCGGGACCAGCGATGCCAAGCACCGTCATCTGCGGAATGGTGGTCGCGACCGCGAGCACTTTTGTGACCGCCTGCTCAGGGGTGAGCTTCTCGCTCACCACCCCCGGACGCGATTCGTTGGCGCAGTCGTATTTTCGGTTGCAGTAATTGCACTGGATGTTGCAGGCAGGCGCGACCGCGACATGCATGCGGGCGTAATGATGATGTGCTTCTTCACTGTAGCAGGGATGGTTCTTCACCTTTTCCCAGATTTCGGCTGGCAGATCGCCATGGCCCGCCCCTGACCCGCAGCCCGCTTGGCCCGCCTTGGCCACAGTGCGACAGCCTCTATGCTCGGCCGCAGGCCGCATTGTCGTGCCGTCATCCAGCGCAACTTTGGCGTATTTTCCGCGCTCCATGACCGCGTTCATTCTGGTTCTTCCCTGCAGGCATCATCGGCTTCCCAGGACCATCCGTGAGCGAGCCTCGATAAGAGCAATAGCAACTCACATGCCATGGCAGAGACAATTGGATTGCAGGCCTATGTCAAAGGGTTAGCGAGACGCATCGGTGCGGACGCATGTAAGAACGGCAATGATGCGCTTGTTAAAAATGCGACAGGTACGTCGTCTTCCTCACCCAGAGCTCCGTGGCAGGGCTAATTTTCGGCTAAAGCTAGCGCAGAACCCGGTTCCATCTGAGCGGGCTTTTCCCCCGTTGCGCCCTTTCACTACAGGCCGATACCACCTCGGCTATCCTGCTTCAGACGCCGCTAATGGGTGAGCAATATCTCAACCGCGGAAGGGAGCCCAATCGCAAGCGGTGTCAGACCTTGCTCGAGTAGAATGCGGAGCTCGTTGCGCGACAGCACGTCCGGGTCGACGATCGCATAATGAGTGGCGCCCGAGCGCTTGATGATCTGCCGCGCACAGCTACGCAACAGCTGGTCGTTGAAGCGACAGCCGATGAAGCGAAAAGTCTGCCCGGTTCGCCTTTCCTTGATGATGTCTGGAATTGGCGTCTGAACGTCGATTTCGGTCAACGCCTCGACATAGTCGGCGTCGGAGACAAGGAAGTTGTTGGCCGGCTGCACGCTGCCATGCGGCTTGTACAGCACCGTCGCCCAGCTGCCGGCCACGGCACCGTCGACCTCTTGGCCAACGGAATCGTAAAATCGATACCAGCGATTCTCGCCAATGCCGACGCGGGTGGTACCCTGCACTTCGCCCCATCCATCGCGCTTACCCAGCGCCGCGCGCAAGGCGGCATCTATTAGGCGTCGACTATGACGGGCAGCGACGGGGACACAAGATGATGGTGCAACCGCGTCGGCTCAACTGGCCGAGCGAAGGCCTGCGTCATCAATGCCGTCACGGCGGACTGCTGTTTGCTGATCTCGATATGCTGCGCCGACGCCCAAGCATTCCCCTTGCCCGCCGCGGCAGCGCAACCTTGCTGGCGAAGAAGCCGGCCAACGCCTCTGGTGTGGTCGGCACATCGGATCTGCACAATTCGGCGAGACCAGGACTGAGATAGGGAACAATGCTCCCGGCCCTCAGGCCGGCAGCGATGTCCACGAGAGTGGCCTTTGCATCGGCCGCATCGACAAAGTCGATCTGCCGGGGCGCCTTCACGGATCGTCCCCGTTCTCGCCGCGTTTCTTTGCGTTGATTGTGATCGGTAACCGTGTGTCGCTCGCCATCTCGGGCAAATCGAGCACCCAGCCATTAGCTACTTTGATCCAGCCGCCCCATAGGGTCTCGTACTCGGATTCCACGATTGGCTCTTCGAGATCCTTTTTTGGCACATAGATCGATAGGCCTGCGTCCGGAGACCGGCGGATCATGATTTTCACGAGGTCACTCCCTGACGGTGACGCGGGAGGTGGCGCGCAGGCGAGCCACGATGTCGGACACTGCGCACACGACCTCATCGACCTCCGCGAAGGAGGTTTCACGCGACAGAGAAAAGCGCACCGCGCCGCGCATCCGCCACGCCGGCACGTGCATGGCACGCAGAACATGCGATGGCTGCATTGAGCCGGCGTTGCAGGCTGATCCGAGCGACACAGCGATGCCCGCACGATTGAGATGGTGAGCGATGGCTTCGCCTTCGAGATGATCGAAGGCAATATTGGCCGTGTTCGCTAAGCGATTGCTGATATCGCCGAGCGCAACGCACTCGCCATTGTGCAAAATTCCCTGCTCAAGGCGGTCGCGCAACGCGCCAATGCGAACGCGCTCCGGTTCGAGCCGCCCCGCCGCAAGCTCGGCAGCCTTTCCCAGGCCGACAATGCCGGGAATATTCGCAGTCCCGCCGCGGCGCCCTCGTTCCTGTGACCACCCGCCGCAGATCAGCGGCCGGAATTTTGTCCCTTTGCGCAAATATAGCGCGCCGATCCCCTTGGGGCCGTGCAGTTTGTGCGCGGATAGCGACAGCATGTCGATCGCACTGTCCTTTAGGTTCACGCGCTCCTTACCGATGGCCTGGACCGCATCGGTGTGAAACAGCGCGCCCGCCTCACGGGTCAACCCGGCCAGAAACTCCACAGGAAACATCGTTCCGGTCTCGTTGTTGGCCCACATAACGGAGGCAATCGCTGTGCGTGACCCGAGCGCGCAGCGAAACGCCTCGACGTCGAGCCGGCCGCGGGCATCTACGGGTACGATGTGCGTCTTGACTCCTCTTGTCGCCAATTGCTCGGTTAGCGCAAGAACGGAGGAGTGCTCAACGGAGGTGGTGACAATCTCGTCGCGGTCTTCCTGCGTTGCAAGCGCAGAGAGGATCGCGGCATTATTGGCCTCGGTCCCTCCCGAGGTGAAAACGATTTCATGGTCGTATGCGTTCCCTAGCAGGCCCCGCAAGCTACGCCGGGCCTGCCTCAGAGCGACTGCGACCTCGTCGCCAAAGACATGCGTCGACGAGGCATTGCCGAATTGCTCGGTGAAGAACGGCAACATGGCTTGCACGACGGATGGATCGGTCCGGGTCGTTGCATTGTTATCGAGGTAAATCGGCACTCGATTCTCGCTCAATCCATTGCCCTGCCTGCAGCAGCAACGGGCAGGCGGACCAATTCGCCGAGTTTATCGACGAGCCGCGCCTGAATGCCTTCCAGCCTCACCCGCGAAAGCCTACACAGCGTGCAGCCACCGGTCAGCCTGACCATGATCCTGCTGCCATCGATACCTATCAGCTGACGGTCGCCATGAACGCGTTGCAGATTGGGTCGGACCTCTTCGAGCGCGCCGCGAATGCGACGATCTCGGTCTGTCGTAGTGGACGACGATTGCCTCAGTTGTTCTGGTTCGGCCGGCATGCTTCGATCCTCTTCATCAGCTGAACGATTTCTTCTTCAGCCGAACGATTTTCCGCAGGAGCAGTTCGTGGTGGCGTTCGGGTTATGAAAGGTAAAGCCAGAGCTCTCCAGTGCCATCACGAAATCAATGGTCGTGCCGACCAGATGCTCACGGCTCTTGTTATCGACGAACACCTTCAGCCCGTCGCATTCGATCACGGTATCGTCAGCCTTCGATTCCTCGGCCACACTCATCTTGTATTTGAATCCATTGCAGCCGCCTGCTTCGATCATAACGCGCAGACCGCCAGTCGGGTGCGTTGACGATGAAATCGCGCTCTTGATTGCATTCACTGCGCGATCCGTCAGGTTGATCACGGCTTACCCCTCATTAGCTTGGATGTAGCTGCCAAGGGCAAGTCACGTGCCAGCGTGCAAATGCTTGATGAATGCTCACTTTTTCGGATCGCGCCTGTTGGCTTTGGAACCGGTGTCGGGTTCCTGACAAGGCTACTTGAGGCGGTCGCAGCCCAATGACGCGTTTTCTTTCTAGGCTACGCCGAAGGCCGCTACGCATGCGACGGCAAGCAATTTGCATCACATCTGGCACCGGACAAAGCGTCGGTAAAGAGCTTAGATCGAGGACGAATTTAATGACTGCAATCGAGAACACCGCACTCGGCAGACTTGAGAAGGAGGGCCGCCTGCTCAATGCCGTACTCAAAGCCGGGACCACCAAGCCGGGCCGGTTCGGCTTTCGCGGCGACGTCGCACTAAAATTCCAGACTCAAGTCGCGGACGAGAAACGGCCGCCGGACTATTCGATCGAGCAGGTTTTGACGATCGCGCAGGACGGAGAACGCACTATTCCGGTGCTGGCCGGCTACCTGCATTCTTTCGCGTATCTTGCTGACGTCGCCACCGTCCTTGACGGTGCCTTAAGCCCAGACGGCAGCTACTTCATGTTCTGCAACAACATAGATTTGCTGGCGAAATACCGAATCAAGCTCGGTGATATTAACTTCCACGTCTTGCCGTGCGATGAATCCACAGTTTGGAAGGAGATGATGGACTTGGTCGGGATTAATAAGGATGACATCAAGAAGCTGGATGCGGGCGGCAAGCTCGATTACCTGCTCGATGCGGCAAAGAAACTCGATCTGGTCTACGACGAGATCTCCTACGAGGACGGCCTGAAGAGGATGGATCCGGTGAGAAACCGTAACGAGAACCGGCCAGTCTAAGCGCGGTTCATTCTTTCTGGGCCGCATCATCTTCAACAAGGCGCGCGCCGACGACACAGATATCTCCATCCAAAACTGTCAACGCGATCGGCGTGAGCGCTCTACCCTTACACGGACCTTCGACGCACCGCCCAGTGCCGAGTTCGAAGGTAGAGCCGTGTTTGCCGCACATCAGTCGGATGCCGTATGGATCGAGGAATTGGTTCCGCTCCCAGTCCAAATTGACGCTGTTGTGCGGGCATTTATTGACATAGCCAAGCACCTTTTTGCCCCAGCGCACCACAATGATGGACCACGGGCGGCGATTGCCGTCATCATCGACGACCATGAGATGGAATCCCACGGCCTGGCGGCTCGCAATGTCGTTAAAGCCGCAAACCGCATAGATCGCATCTGGCTGCATTCATCGCTCGTACATTGCAAGACGTTCTTCATTGTCGCCGTGCAATCAACCGTGCAAGAACCGTACAAGTGCCGGAACGGCTCGTGTTTCCGGCAATACAACGCAAGCTTCACTGTTGCAGCACACCTCATTGGCGGGGGTGCACAGTTAGACCAATTCGCACGAGCATTGAGCCTTGCTGCCCTTTCGATGCTTGGCTGTGCAGCTATAGCTTTCGCGCTCCAGCCTTTCTGAACCATTTTCCGGAGGGCTAAACTGGGTGGCTGGTCTTTGCTGCTCGCTCATCGCACGCTGCGGAAGGCCCGGTACATGCCCTGCGATGGGCGTATCCCATCGCGACATCGCAGGTGCCTTCGCCGAAAGTTGAGCGATCGCTTTCAGTAAGCGAGGGGGCGCACGCGGCAAGCGTGCGCCCCTTTTGGCGAAGACCTTTACGCCCGCGTGGAACGGCGAAATGTCCGTTATTTCTGGCCCGCTGCTTCTGTTACAGCCACCCTAGTCCATGCGCAGCCCCTTACGCAGTTCGCGCTCCAAGTAATATGAAGCGTTATCGTCTGAGGAATCCGTCTCGAACGTTCCCTCGGGATCACTGCCCTCACTATCGATACCGCTGCCCTCAGCTTTCGAAAGATACTTCGTAGGCTTGCCGACCCGCTGCCACTCGTTGTTCTCGTTCTTCTCCCACACTTCGGGGTGCTGGTTAGGATCAAGCACCCAGTGGTTACGACCCATGTGAACAAAACCCATTTCCGCTAGACGGGGCTCTACCTCTTCTACGGCAGGACGTGACAAGACCAACGGATGATCGCGGTCCTGTCGCAGCTGATGTTCCAGCAAGATATCGCCCGCGTTCTCGACCAGCGGATGAGTAACCCGAAGATCTACCACGGACGTGATATCGTTGCGCCCAAACTGTTCCTTGAAACGGCCGCTGTCGTCTTTAATCCGCGCGGGACCTCCGACTCGTAAAAGCCCGACAGTTTCGTCGCCCAACTTATACCCGTAAAATTTCGCCGGCTTATCTGGATCATCGTAGGTGTGGGCGTAACTTCCAGCAACCGTTGCCGCGCGCCCAGCTTTCTCGGACACGAAATCCGAGTACTCTTCTGGGTGCTCGGCAATGTGCCTGATGTCATCGGCCAAGAATCTCTTTACTTCTTTCATGAAGCCATCTCGGGTCTTGATCTCTTTAATGGGCGGTTCGGAGACCAGAGAGTATCGCGCTGTCGTTTCAGATGACGAACCACCGGGCTCCATACCTGCAATTGTTTCCGCAAAGCGGGGGCTATCTCCCGCTTCTCCCCATTCATCAGCTTGGCTAGCGCTTGTGGACTGGCTGGATGAGCCAACGATTCTGTTGTACATCAGATCGCTCTCCTATCGGCAAAATTGCACGCGATCGAGCTCGTGCCGCGCAAGCTCGCGGCGAGAATATACAACCTAGCTGACCACAACCTGACCGTAGCATCCGCCGGCACTCCGACGCGACGGCTGCAATCCGCACGCGAGTCACACATAGCCGCTGGTCACCAATCGTGGGCTGACGGCGGGTGATCACGTGCTTGATCCACCGAGAATGTGACGTCGAACGGCGCAGATCTACACCACGGCCCTCTCCTCGGACTGCCGCCGCCATTGAGCCACCCTACTAGACCAGCACATTGACCAATGCAGCCGTCTATCGAGGATCGGCGGCTTGCGAGGAGAATTGCCGCTCGGTGCTTTTCGAGCGCGTCGTCCACGAACTCGCGTACGCTATGGCACTGGCAGCGCCATCCAGTCCCCATCGGAGAATTGCGGAGGACACAGGTGCCCCATCAAATGCGCTTCAACGCGATCGGCAGTCATCGGGCGGACAATTGTCCACGCCCGCCGCACCGCGGCGGCCTTACGCGATCCCACGACCGTGAACGCTCCAGGAAAGATGGCCACCATTGGCTCCGCAGGCATCGGGAACCAGCAATCCGCAGTCTATGACGACTACGAAGGCAACTCGATCACTCGCCCGGCGTGACGGCGAGGACGCCTTGGCGAGAACGTGCACCCGGCGATAGGGGAGCGATTCGCAATCGGGGCGCCACTCAGTCGGTATCGCTTGCCCAGCGACTAATCAGCCTATGCGGCTATGCGCGAGTATCCTCGCTAGTTCTGTCTTGCTGTTCCGTGAAAGATCGGGGCCATTCGACCCCGCCGGGCGAGCTTCCGTTGGGGGTTTGCCTGATCACCATCTGGTCCCTCGATATTCCGCCTGCTGCTGGCCGCAACAAAGAGAGAGAGAGAGAGAGAGAGAGAGAGAGAGAGAGGGGGGGGGGGGGGGGGGGGGGGGGGGGGGGGGGGGGGGGGGGGGGGGGGACAGTCCGCCGGGCAAACCCTGGCGCACGCACCGCAGCCGATGCAGGCGCCCTGATCGTTCAGAACCATGATCTTCTTTTCGATCTCGTCGTCCTCGTCATTGTCGAGGTCGACAAGTTCGCCTTCCTCGTTGATTCCTTTCAAAGTCATGACATCTCGACCGCACACCTTGAAACAGCGGCCGCAGCCGATGCACTTCTTGCTATTGATCGAGATCAGATATTCTGGCGTCCATTCGCGTCCATCGCGCGTTGTAAATGACATGGCTCGGGCCTCCTTTAGGTATTTTCCATCGCCTCCAGATCACGGCTCTTGCGCTCGAGTTCGGCATAGGCATTGTGCGCCTTCCGCGCCACCGCCATGATCGAGGTCCAGTTGATGGGTAATTCTTCCGAAAGGTCGTGCAGATCCATCTTGGCCTGTATCGCCTTGACGGACAGTTTCTTTAGTTCTGCCTTCAGTGTTTCACGATCGCTCATGAGTATCCCCAATAGTTCGCCACGTCCGGAAATTTCCGAATCAGCTCGATACCGTCGCTGACATATTTGTCGCCCTCCTGCGCGAGCTTTACCAAATTATCGAATCCAAAGCGATGCACATCGCGCAGCTGCTTGTTCACGGCGATCAGCCGGCCTGAGATGAGCACCATGCGGCCGAAGCCTTCATGATGCAGATCCAGAATCGGTTGGGTCATCGCGCCGGTCTCCCTCTCGATCGAGAGCGCGACCGCATCGAAGAACAGCTTGAGCCGCCACAGCGTATCGGGATCAGGATCACCGATGATCGGCAATGCGCGCCGCTTCTTCTTATCCAGGATATAGGGTTCGAGCAGGTCAAGATCGCTCTTCGCCTCCCAGGCTCCGTTGGTGTCCTGAGCACGCCAAACCTTGATCAACTCCATGAGGAACGGCGCGTCGACGGCGCTGCCCTGCTGCTCTATTTTCGCGGTCATATCACCTCATTCGTCGAACTCGAACGTTCGCCGTCGGTCCTTTGCCATGGCCTTGCGTAGCCAGGGAGGTGGCGTGCCCTTCAGTACGCGCTCGAGTTTTTCGAGCAACACCAGAATGCTTTCTGGCTTGTTCACCTTAATAGGATGGATCTTGTTGGCCACCACTCGGGCAGCCCCGGCACCGCCAATGGCGGCGACGTAAAGAATTGCGCAATCCTTGATCGCCTCGATCTTCGGCGCCAACTTGTCGTCGTTGCCGTCCTCCTTCAGATCGCCCTCAAACTCAATCGCCTTGAGAAACACGTGCCCGCCAGGCGTGACATCGTAGATTGCGATATTCTTTGCCCAACCAAAATGGGCATCGACGCGTCTCAGGTCTTGAGTGGCAAACGCGACCTTCATGCACTCGACCTCTCAGCTGCGCCGGTGGAGCTGCGATACCCCCAGCATCGTGGTGATCCGGTCGCAGTCCGCCATTTATCGGGCGTAGGCCGATCGTTCTCCTCGCGGTGCGCGATCACGAGATTGGCGAGATCGAAGATCAAATTGCGGGTACCACGATAGCCCACGGATAGTTGGTGCCCCGCGCCAAGTCGATCGAACATCGGAAAACCCGTACGATAGAACGGCACTTTCAGCCGAGCCGCCGCTTGCCTGCCATGCGAATGCGTGATCAGCAGGTCGCAATGGTTTGTTTTAGCAAGCCATTCCAGATCCTCGAGATCGCCAATGAGTACCTCCTTGGTCTTGATCCGCTCGATCACCTCCGACTGAGTGCTCGTCACGGCCGCGGTCACCTGCGCGCCCATGTCGTGCAGCATGCCGGATAGATCGAACAGGAGGTCTGGCTCAGCTCCGATTGCAACTTTGCGACCGCCAATATGGAAGTGCGCGTCCAGCATTGCATCGGCGAGCTGACCGCGCTGGCGTCGATATTTCAAGGGTATGGGGCGGCCGCTGATCTCGCTCAAGAACGTCATGAATTCGTCGTTCGGACAGAGACCACACAGCCGCTCGAAGACACGAAAAGGCACGCCGGTCTTGACTTGCATGACCTCTGCCGCTCGCTGCATCTGCGCGCCGATTGCAATCGTCCACCCGGCTCGGCCCATGCTCGCAATTTCGTCGACGCCGATGCCGCCGATGGTCGTTGGCGTAAACTCATCGGGGATATGCCCATCGAGCGATCCCGCCAGGTCAGGGAGGAAGGACGGGCACAACCCGAAATCCTCGAGTATGACACGGAGTTCATCAAGGTCGCCGGGCGTGAGGTGACATCCCGGCAGAACATTCACCTTCGATGGGTCCCGCAGGCCATTGGCATTGGGCCCTTCCACCAGGACCTCTACAATGCGCGCCACAGCCTTCTCCCAGCCGTCCTGGAACGCGCCCTTGAAATCAGGCGTCGAGACATACACCAGTGGCAACTTTGCGAGCTGCGGATGCTTGCTCCGGATTAGCTTGAGGTAGGCATCCACATCGTCGCCATTGGTCTCGGTGACACCGGTCGAGCAGATTCCGATGATCTTTGGCTTGGTACGGTTGTAGATGTTCAGTATCGCCTGCTCGAGATTCTCATAGCCGCCGAGTACGGTCGCGACCTCGCTCATCGCGGTGGTCTGCAGCGGTACTGCCTCTTTGAAATGCCGGACAAAGAGCGTGAGCCCGAAGGATGTGCACCCCTGGGAGCCGTGCAGAAGCGGCATCGCCCCGCGCAGCCCCATGAAGGCGAATGCGCCGCCGATCGGCTGACTCATCTTCAGCGGGTTGACAGCGCAGGCTTTCGTCGGCGCCGTGACGATGGCCATGACGCCTCCCTATTCTGCGGCCTGTCGCATGGCAGATGGCTCGGACATCAAGATACGTTCGATGCGTCTTTGGCAGCAGCCACCGACCGCGTTGGTATGCTCTCTGACCGCTGCGACGCTCCTCAGGCCGTGCGCGTAGATTGCATCCTCAATCGTGCCAAGATCGACCGTGTTACACACGCAGATCTTCCTCGCGCGGCGCGCGGTTTCGGCGAGCGCCGGATCGCAGGCGATCGCGGCTACCGGCGATTGCATCTGCTCCATCGCCTTGGCCAATGCCTCCCATGGCGCCGGTCGATGTAGCTGCTCCCACATCGGACTGGAGAGCGACTTATCGATCTCCTCCACCAGCTTGACCATTCCGACATAGCCCATATAGGCATGGCAACGCTCCTGGTTGATATCGAGCCAGGGCATCGCCGCTTTCAGCGCGACGAACTGCGACTTGCCGCCCGATAGCATGATGTCCGCTTTTGCGTCCTTCAACATCTTGTACATTTCGCGCGGCGTCATGTCCTCGATCATGTGGGCATCCTGCCCCATGAGCTCCTTGATGCGCTCCTTGTCTTTCCTGGTTGATTTCTTCACACTGGTTCCGACTACCTCAAGCCCGGCTTCCTGGAGTGCCGCAACGACCGACCATGACTTGACGCCGCCGGTAATCAACAAGGCCTTTTTGCCTTCGAATCGTGGCTTGTACGGCTCGATCGCAGCCCAGGCCCGCGCTTCCTCGCGCGCGATCACCGCTTCGGTGCGCCCGAGCAGATCTGTCGGCGCGCCGCGTTCAACCAATAAGCGGGCAAGCTGCCGCAGCGATTCGCTCGAGTCTTGAATACCGTAGAACGACCCCTCGAAGAATGGGATCCCGTAGCGTTGCCCCATCTTGCGTGCGACGTTGATCATGGACTTTGAGCACACCAACATCGCCGCCCGCGCGCGATGAGATGAGGCGACTTCGCGATATTTGCCATCGCCGGAGATGCACGAGAGAATCCGTACTCCAAGCTCGTCCAGCAATGGCTTCACTTGCCAGAGCTCTCCGGAAAGGTTGTATTCCCCGATCAGGTTGATATCGTACGGCGTGGTGTAGTCCGGTTCTTGCGTCCCGATCACATAGTCGAGCAAGGCCTCGCCGGCGAGCTTGTTACCGAGGTTCTTCGAGCCGACGAAGCCAGGGGAATTGATTGGGATCACCGGCTTTGCGAACCTATGAGATGCTGCCTTACAAACTGCGTTGATGTCGTCGCCGATCATCGCCGGGATGCAGGTTTGATAGACGAAGATGGCGGGCGGGTCGCACTTGTCGATGATCTCCTTGATCGCTTTGCAGAGCCGCTTCTCGCCTCCGAATACAATATCGGTTTCGCTCAAATCGGTTGTGAATGCGGTGCGCCACAGATTCGAGCCGGACGACGCCGCGCCGCGATTGTCCCAGGAATTACCTTCGCAGGCGATCGGACCATGCACTAAGTGAGCGACGTCGGTGAACGGCTGCAGCGCAACCTTGGCGCCATCGAAAGCACAGCCGCCGGCAGCGCTACCCGGCTGCAGCTGTTTGGTGCAGCCCTTCTTGCGTTCAGCCTCCGACTTACTGCTGTTCTTGGCGCAGCCCGGCTCGTCGAAAATATTCTGGACCGTGGCCGCAAGTGAACTCATCCCTTTTTTCCTCTCAGCGCAAACTAATTGCATGGTCAACCGTCGTGTGCTTGTGCCATCGTCGAGTGCTTGGGCGATGGCACGCGCCACGGTCGCTCATCAACGAATGATGTCGAAGCTGTAGTCAGTTTTGCCAAGAACGTTTGTCTTCTTGTCGATCTCGTCGAAGATCTTGTCCAGCATCTTCACCAGCACATTCAGGCCCCCCTGATAGCCCCATAGCGGGGAGCGGTGATGGTGATGCCGATCAAAAACCGGAAAGCCGATGCGGATCAGTGGCGTTCCAGTATCACGCTCCAGATACTTGCCATAGGTGTTGCCAATCAGAAAATCGACCGGCTCGGTGAACAGGAGTGAGCGCATGTGCCAGAGGTCTCGGCCTGGATAGGCTTGGCAGCCCTGCCCAAATGGCGAGCTTGCAAGCAGTGCCTGCATTTTTTCGTGCCACGCCTTGTTGCCGTTGGTGGACAGCACATGGGTCGGTTCGGCGCCGAGTTCGAGCAGAAACGCAGCCAAACCATAGCAAAGATCCGGATCGCCATAGATCGCGAACTTCTTGCCATGGATATGCGCGCTGGAGTCAGCGATGGCGTCGACCAGACGGCCACGTTCTCGCGCGAGTTGCTCGGGAATCTCCTTGCCGCTGATGCGTGACAGCGCGATGATAAAGTCATCCGTTGCGGATAAGCCCACCGGGTAGTTGAAGGATACGACGTCCTGGCCATGCTCAGCCACGAATGGCAGCGTTTTTTCGGTGCACCACTGCTGCATGGAGATTGTCGCCTTGGCGTGAACCGCGTTGGCGGCATCTTCCAGCGTCGTGCCACCGTCATACATCCGGAATTCGCCGTCTGTCGGAGTATCGAAGACTTCAGAATTATCGGCGAGAATCGTGTGCTGGATACCCATCAACGCCAAGATGCGCTTGATCTCGCGAAGGTTTCCGACGGTATAGCCATCGAACCCACCAATGATGTTGATCGCCCCGTTCGGCTTGCGCTCCAGCTTCGGCGCTGTTCCGGCCTTGCCGTCCCAAAAATGCTCCAGAATGCCCTTGAGTGCATTGTCATAACCGGTGACGTGGCTACCGACGAACGCCGGCGTGTGCGCGAACGGCACGTCGAAGTCCGCCGGAACCGAGCCTTTTTCTTTCGACGTCTTGATGAAAGCGTTGAGGTCATCGCCGATCACCTCGGCCATGCAGGTCGTGGAGACCGCAATCATCTTGGGTTTGTACATGTTGTAGCTGTTCGCGAGCCCGTCGATCATGTTGTTCAGGCCGCCGAATACGGCAGCGTCTTCCGTCATCGACGAAGAAACGCAGGAAGAAGGTTCCTTGAAGTGCCGCGACAGATGACTGCGGTAATAGGCCACGCAGCCTTGCGAGCCGTGGACGAAGGGTAGCGTGCGCTCAAAGCCAACGGACGCGAATACGGCGCCAAGCGGTTGGCAGGCCTTGGCCGGATTTACCGCTAGCGCCTCCCGCGCAAAGTTCTTTTCGCGATATTCGGCCGTTTTCGTCCATTCCTTGATACGTTCGACCTCGGCGGGATCGCGCGGATTCTCGAAACTCTTCTTCTTGGCCAGCATCTGCTGGTATTCTGGACCGCGGAACAGTTCGAGATGATCGAGCACGTGTTCGGCACTCTGCGCCATTGTTGAAGTCCTTCACTATCGAGATTGGTATCGCCCCGGCTTTCCCAGTGAGCGAGACGAGTTGCTTTATTCTGCAGCCAGGAGCTTGGCCCTCGAAGCTTCCTTCCAGGGGGCCTTCGTTTTCTTCCAGACCGGCGAGTTGATCGCCATGTCCATGTCGCGCGCGAAGATCGCAAAGCCGTCATAGCCGTGATATGGGCCCGAATAGTCCCAGGAGTGCATCTGCCGGAACGGCACACCCATCTTTTGGAAAACGTATTTTTCCTTGATGCCCGAGCCGACGAGGTCAGGCTGGAGCTTTTCGACGAAGCGCTCGAACTCATAGCCATTGACGTCATCGTAGATGAGCGTGCTGTCCTTTACGTAATGCTGAGCTGTGCGCTGATAGTCGTCGTTGTGACCGAACTCGTATCCGGTGCCAATGACTTCCATCCCGAGGTCCTCGTATGCGCCAATCACATGACGCGGACGTAGCCCGCCGACGTACAGCATCACCGTCTTGCCCTCCAGGCGCGGGCGATATTTTGCGATCACGGCGTTCACCAGCGGCTGGTACTTTTCAATCACCCGCTCGGCGCCTTCCTTAATCTTGTCGTCGAAATAGCCCGCAATCTTGCGCAGCGACTCTGCGATCTTTGAAGGTCCGAAGAAGTTGTACTCGCACCAAGGAATACCGAACTTCTCTTCCATGTGACGTGAGATGTAGTTCATGGAACGGTAGCAATGCAGAATGTTGAGCTTTGCCTTCGGCGTTGCCTCGAGCTCAGCCAGTGAACCGTCGCCGGACCACTGCGCGATCACTCGCAGGCCCATCTCCTCCAGCAGAATTCGGGATGACCAGGCGTCGCCGCCGATATTGTAGTCTCCGATGATCGCAACATCGTACGGCGTCGGCTCGAACTTTGGTTTGCCGTCGGACTCGAGCTGGTCGAAAATCCAATCGCGCACCGCGTCGTTGGCAATGTGGTGGCCAAGTGACTGCGACACGCCCCGAAAGCCCTCACAACGGACCGGCACGATGGTCTTTCCGCCATATTCCTTGGATTTCGCTCTCGACACGGCCTCGATGTCGTCACCGATCAGTCCGATCGGGCATTCCGATTGTATGGTGATGCCGTTGTTAAGTGGAAACAGCTCCTGGATTTCGTCAAGAATTTTGACCAGCTTTTTGTCGCCGCCGAATACGATATCCTTTTCCTGGAAGTCGGAGGTGAACTGCAAGGTCACGAAGCTATCGATGCCCGTCGTGCCAACGTAATAGTTGCGTCGCGAGCCCCACGAATACTGACCGCAGCCGACCGGGCCATGGCTGATATGGACCATGTCCTTGATCGGTCCCCAGACCACCCCCTTTGACCCTGCATAGGCGCAGCCCCTGATCGTCATCACGCCAGGTATGGATTTGACGTTGGACTTCACCCCGCAGTCTGACTTGCCGGCTTGGTGAACGTTGAGGTGCTTGGCACGCCGTTTCGCGGTTTTCTCCGGATAGACCTTCAGCACCTCCTCGATCAGCTCTTTGTTGCGAGCCCTGATTTCTGCGATGCTCTGGGTCGTGGCGAGACTCATCTGATGTCCTTCAAAGGTTAGCTGTTGCGAGGGCGGCTTCTTGACCAAGACTTTTGCAACCAGCATGCCAGCGTCTCGTGAGCACAAAAAACAAAGCAATCAAAATCGCTTAGCGCGCCTCGTGCGGTGACGATGGGTGTTGTTGCGAACCCGACATCACGCTTTGGGCAGAGAACTCTTGGTTTGGCCCTGTTCGAAATGGAACAAGGGCTGGTTATGGGTGAAATTGCCCGCCCATTCTCGAGCGTGTCCGCGATCGCAGTACTGTGCGATCGCGTTCGCCGAAGGCGGCCGTACAGGAAGACCGGCTGCAAGGCCGGCTAGCCGACACAGGCTTGCGATATCTATGCTTGCTGAGACCTACAGGTGCTTACCTGCTGCGATGACAATGAGGTGCATGACCTCATCCTCCAGACAGCAATGCGAGCTGCCTCGCTACCTGGACGTCGTGGGCTCGCCGAATCACGAGAACAGCTGCCGCGCCTTGATAAGCGCACGCACGAGCACATCAATCTCTTCACGTGTATTGTAAAGTCCGAGGGACGCACGGCACGTCGCCAGTACGCCGAAGCGCTTGAGCAGGGGCATCGCACAGTGGGCCCCCGCCCGCATGGCTACACCGGCGCGGTCGACCACGGTGGCAATATCATGGGCATGCGCACCCTTCATATCAAAGGAAATGATCGGCCCCTTCTCGGCCGGGGTCCCGATCATGCGCACGAAGTTGATGTCCGCCAGTCTCTGCTGCGCGTAAGCGAGCAGTACGCTCTCGTGCCTGCGGATCTGCACCTTGCCTATTGAATTGATGTAATCGATAGCCGCGCCTAAACCGATGGCTTCGACGATCGGCGGCGTACCCGCTTCGAACCGGTGTGGCGGATCACCATAAATGACGCCGGAACACGAGACCTCGCGGATCATCTCCCCGCCGCCATTGAAAGGCGGCATTGAGGCCAGATGCTCAGACTTGCCGTAAAGCACACCGATCCCAGTCGGACCATAGAGTTTGTGGCCCGTCATGACGTAGAAATCGCAATCAATGTCGCAGACGTCGGCGCTCAGATGGACGCATCCTTGCGAGCCGTCGACCAGCACCGGGATACCACGAGCATGCGCGATCCTCACCACGTCTTTCACCGGCAACACCGTGCCGAGCACGTTCGACATTTGTGTGATTGCAACCAGCTTGGTGCGCGGGGTCAGCAGTCGCTCAAAATCATCGAGCAAAAAGTTTCCGTCATCATCCACTGGCGCCCATTTGATCACTGCACCGAGTCGTTCCCTGAGAAGGTGCCATGGCACAATGTTGGAGTGGTGTTCCATAATCGAGAGAACGATCTCATCACCCGGGGTAATGCGTTCACGGCCAAAAGTCTGGGCCACCAGATTGATTGCCTCCGTGGCGCTCCGGGTGAAGATGATCTCTTCGCTTAAATGCGCGTTCACAAACCGCGCCACCTTGGTACGGGCGCCTTCATACGCCTCGGTCGCCGCGTTAGCGAGGCAGTGCAAGCCGCGATGAACGTTGGCGTATTCGCTGGAGTACACCTGCATCATACGGTCAAGCACCGCGTTGGGCTTTTGCGCGGATGCAGCGTTATCGAGGTAAACAAGCGGCTTGCCGTACACCGTCATGGCGAGTGCAGGAAAGTCCGTACGCAGACGGTTGACCTCGTAACTACCATTGCTCACGGCGGGATGTGCGCTCATCGCCCCGCCTGCAGCCAGTGTTCAACTTGCGCTGTCACAAAATCGCGCAGATTCTTGGAAGTGATCTCCTCAATCGACTCGCCAAGGAACGCTTTAATCAGCAACATCTGCGCATCCTTCTCGGACAGCCCCCGAGCGCGCAGATAGAATAGGAGAGTGTCGTCCAGCGCACCCGATGTCGCTCCGTGGCCGCAGGTCACGTCATCAGCCAATATTTCAAGTTCGGGCTTATTGCCGGCCTCGGCCTGGTCCGATAGGAGCAACGCTCGCATCGTCAGGGTGGCGTCCGTCTTCCGGGCGGCGGGACGAACGACGATTCGGCCCTGAAACACCGAGCGGCCGCAATCGTCGACGACCGCGCGGAACTTCTCCCGACTGGTGCAATGTGGCACCGCGTGGTCGACCACGATCGTTGTGTCGGCGTGCAGCTTGTCCCTGATGAGATTAACCCCATTCGCCGAGAGCTTGGTTCCCTCGCCGGCCAGCGTGATGAATCCCTGATAGCGGCTGATGGAGCCGCTGCAGGTCATGCCGAAGAGGTCGAGCTCAGCCCTGGTGCCGACTGCGATGATCGCCGACGAGATGTTCACGGCGTCAGAGGCATCGGCTGCCACGCGGATATGCGAAAGGCTCGCCTCGTCACCAACCAGGGCGATTATCGCATCGTTGGTTTGATAGCCGCTCGCCCCTTCAGCCGGGACGAAACTTTCCACGATGGCCGCATGCGCTCCTTTACCGAGCTGCAGATAGGAGCGTGTAAAGGTGGACACCGACAGTCCGGTTGCGACGTGAACGATTTGAATTGGACGCTTCACCGCATTGCCATCGGCGACCGTAATCACCAGGCCATCTGTCGCCATTGCGGCATTGAGCGAGATTGCCGAATCGCTCGTCGTCGACAGCACCAGACCGGCCATGGCCTCAGTGGCCGAATTCTCCAGAACCTCTCGCAGCGACCGAACAACGACTTCATTTTCCAGCCTGCCGAGATCGGATAGCTCCGGCGCGAATATGCCATCCACTAACACCAGTTTGACCGTCTGATCGGCAGCCACTTGCTTGGCCGACACCTTTGCGCGCAACAGCGCCTCCGCATCCGGTCGCGGAGCGAGTGGCAGCACCTCGCCGATCAGGGCGCGCAGATCAGTGTATTTGCAATCCTCGATGCGCCGATGCGGGAGGCCGGCACGCTTGTAGACCTCGAATGCCCTCGCCCGGATTTGGGGGACAGTGCCTGCACCAGGCAGCCGTCCACGCGCCGCAGCGAAGACATTGCCCATTGCGCGTTCGGCGTCGGCTTTGGCCGAAACCTGCTTCATCGGGGAATCCCTAGAGCCGTCAGGCCGCGTCTTCGAATTGGGCGTAGCCACAAGCCTCAAGCTCCAGCGCGAGTTCCTTGCCGCCGCTCTTCATGACCCGCCCTTTCGACATCACGTGCACTATGTCCGGCACGATATGGTCGAGAAGCCGCCGATAGTGGGTGATCACGATCATCGCTCGTTCCGGCGAACGCAAGGCGTTGATGCCGCCGGCGACGATACGCAGCGCGTCGATATCGAGGCCAGAATCGATCTCGTCCAGGATGCACAGACTCGGCTCGAACAACGCCATTTGCAAAATTTCGTTGCGCTTCTTCTCGCCGCCGGAAAAGCCGACATTGACGCCACGTTTGATCATGTCCTTGGGAATGTTGAGCGAACCGGCCACCTCGCGGACTCTTTTCAGAAATTCGGGGGTGGAGAATTCCTGTTGGTCGCGCGCCTTGCGCTGGGCATTCAGTGCCGCCCGCAGGAAGTTCATGGTGGTCACGCCGGGGATCTCGACCGGATACTGAAATGCCAAGAACACGCCTTTGGCGGCGCGTTCATTTGGCTCCATCCGCAACAGGTGCTCGCCCCTGAACAGGATTTGTCCGCCGGTGATCTGATAGCCGGGCTTGCCGGCAATGACGTGAGAGAGCGTCGATTTGCCTGAGCCGTTCGGCCCCATGATCGCGTGCACCTCACCCGCATTGACGGTAAGATCGAGGCCGCGAATAATTTCGCGGTCTTCGACACCAGCCTGCAAATCTCGGATTTCGAGTAGCGCCATTCTGATCTGATCCCTGAAATGCGTCATCTGGCGAGCCGCATTCGAGAGGGCTCGCGGGAGGTTTGGTTATCCGACAGATCCATCGAGTGAGATCGAGATTAGCTTCTGCGCCTCCACTGCGAACTCCATCGGCAGTTTTTGCAGAACGTCCTTGACGTAGCCGCTGACGACGAGGCCCACGGCCTCTTCTTGCGACAGGCCGCGCTGGATGCAGTAGAACAGCACGTCCTCGGAGATCTTCGAGGTCGTCGCCTCATGCTCGAACGTCGCCGACGAGTTCTTCGCCTCGATATACGGCACGGTGTGCGCGCCGCACTTGTCGCCGATCAACAGGGAATCGCAGGCGGTGAAGTTGCGCGCGCCGGTTGCCTTCCGGTGCGCGGTGACGAGACCGCGATAGGTGTTCTGCGACTTGCCGGCGGCGATGCCCTTGGAGATGATCCGGCTCGACGTGTTCTTGCCGAGATGGATCATCTTGGTGCCGCTATCGACCTGCTGGAAGCCGTTCGAAATCGCGATCGAATAGAACTCGCCGCGGGAGTTGTCGCCGCGGAGAATGCAGCTCGGATATTTCCAGGTGATGGCGGAGCCGGTCTCGACCTGGGTCCAGGAGATCTTGGAGTGATTGCCGCGGCAGTCGCCACGCTTGGTGACGAAATTGTAGATGCCGCCCTTGCCTTCCGAGTTGCCGGGATACCAGTTCTGCACCGTCGAATACTTGATCTCGGCGTCATCGAGCGCAACGAGCTCGACCACGGCGGCATGAAGCTGGTTCTCCTCGCGCTGCGGTGCGGTGCAGCCTTCGAGATAGGAGACGTAGGAGCCCTTGTCGGCGATGATCAGCGTGCGCTCGAACTGGCCGGTATTGCGCTCGTTGATGCGGAAATAGGTCGACAGCTCCATCGGGCAGCGCACGCCCGGCGGCACGTAGACGAACGAGCCGTCGGAGAACACCGCCGAGTTCAGCGTCGCATAGAAATTGTCCGAGGTCGGCACCACGGAGCCGAGATACTTCTGCACCAGCTCGGGATGCTCGCGGATGGCTTCCGAGATCGGCATGAAGATCACGCCGGCCTTTTTCAGCTCGGCCTTGAAGGTGGTCGCGACCGAGACCGAGTCGAACACAGCATCGACGGCGATCTTGCGCTGCGCCGGATCCTGCTCGCCGACCTTCGGCTCGATGCCTTCGAGCATCGCGACTTCCCGCAAGGGAATGCCGAGCTTCTCGTAGGTCTTGAGAATCTCCGGATCGATCTCGTCGAGCGAGGTGACCGTCTTCTTCGGCTTTGGCGCCGCGTAATAGTAGATGTCCTGGAAGTCGATCTTGGGATATTCGACGCGCGCCCAGGTCGGCTCGGTCATGGTCAGCCAGCGGCGATAGGCCTCCAGGCGCCATTCCAGCATCCAGGCCGGCTCACTCTTCTTCGCGGAGATGAAGCGGACGGTGTCTTCCGACAGCCCCTTCGGGGCCTTGTCGGACTCGATCAGGGTTTCAAACCCATAACGATACTGGTCGACGTCGATGCGCTTCACGCGCTCGACCGTCTCTTCTACAGCTACCATTGCCCGCTCCGCTCGCGCAACGACAACTCCCGCCGCCGAGGATTGCGCCGCAGTCTCTCTGAGCAGACCGCGCAAGTCACGGCCAACTCGGGGCCAGGGAGTGAGAGAAACAGCAGACGGATGCAAAAGGCGACGGCTGTCGATAGCGTCTTCATCATGTTTTGCGCTGTAGCTCCTCTCATCGCTACTCCACCTATGCCGGCACGCAGGTATCGGGCACCGGGCAAACGACGGCGCATTGCGGCGCGTCAAAATGCCCCTCACATTGGGTACACTGGGTCGGATTGATCACATATATGTCGTTCTTCAGGCTGATCGCGGCATTGGGACATTCGAACTCACACGCACCGCAGACAGTGCACTGGGATGCGATTATCTTGTAGGCCATCACTGCGATTCCATGAGCAAAAGGTGCGAGACAGTTTCTTGCCTTCAAGTCTTGTGCCAGACAGTTTAAGCTTGATTTGTCTGGGCTATTTTCGATAGCGCAACTTGCCGCCTCGACACGGTGTCGCAAATCTTACAACGGGCATGACAGCAGCTTGATCTCGATGCCGTGGTTTACGCATGGTGGATCTCACGGCAGTCAGCCGATCAGGTGAACCGCGTTCGCCAGCCTCGGGGAACGATCTGCGATCCTTCCCGAGGCCGCCGTACCGCGGCTACGATCGAAGCGCCGCGCGACTTCACAAAGTTCTCCGCCGGTGTGTCAGGTCGACCCCGAGCCGCATCTTGTTGGTTCCACTCACCGGGACAGCGGCGGATTCGGCGACATCACCACGATGAACAACCGGCGCAGTGATCACCGGTCCGGTCCGCGTCTCCACAGCCAGTCAGAAAAGGTCGCGTCGATCGCGCCGGATAAAGTTGCTGCGGTGATCACGGGTCCCCTGGAGCCCGTGGGACGCATTCTCAATTTGCTTGGATTACCAAAACCGGCATTCATATGCGCTGTATGGGGCGAAAGCACATTGTCTCGCATCGTGCGGGCGACTGAAGCCAGGCGTTCGTCTGGTGATCCTCCGCTTCGCTCCGCGTTCCAAATAAATGCCGGCGGCGGTCAGCAGATCGATGGAGCCGAAAAAAAAGCCACCCCGAAGGGTGGCCTAAGTCACGGAGGAAACGCCCATAGGGGCCTCTGGGATCAGGCCGCAGCCTGTTCGATCGGTGAGAAGGGCAGTCCGAGGCTTTCGGCCACCGCTTTGTAAGTTAGCCGGCCCCGATGGACGTTGAGGCCTGCGCGCAAATGCGGATTTTCGAGCACGGCGGAAAAACCCTTGTTGGCCAGAGCCAAACCAAACGGCAGCGTGGCGTTATTCAGTGCCTGGCTCGAGGTCAACGGCACGGCGCCGGGCATATTGGCCACGCAATAATGAATGACGCCATCCACTTCGTAAGTTGGATCAGCGTGAGTGGTTGGGTGCGACGTCTCAAAGCAGCCGCCCTGATCGATAGCGACGTCAACGAGCACCGCCCTCTTGCGCATCGAGCTCAGCATGCTCCGGCGGACCAGCTTCGGCGCGCTCGCACCTGGAACGAGCACCGCACCAATCACCACATCCGCCGCAAATACCTCTTCCTCCACGGAGTCTATGGTCGAAAACCTGGTGCGAACGCGCCCTTCGAATAGCTCGTCCAACTCGCGGAGCCGGAGTATCGAACGGTCGATGATGGTCACCTCTGCGCCCAGACCGACCGCCATGCGTGCCGCGTGCGTACCAACGACGCCACCTCCGACCACCACGAATCGGGCCGGCTGAACACCGGGCACCCCACCGATCAACAGCCCTCGTCCGCCTGCACTCCGCTTCAGGGCGCTACCCGCCGCTTCGATCGCAAGCCTACCCGCGACCTCGCTCATCGGCGCCAGCAGTGGAAGACCACCATGCGCATCAGTTACGGTCTCATAGGCGATCGCGGTGCATCCAGATTTCAGGAGGCCCTTGGCCTGATCCGGGTCGGGGGCCAGATGCAGATAAGTGAACAGGATCTGATTTTCCCGCAGCTGACACCATTCAGACGGCTGAGGCTCCTTAACCTTTACGATCATCTCGCTCGATGCGAATACCTCAACTGCGGAAGTTAGAATCGTTGCGCCAGCATTGCGATAATCGTCATCGGTTGCGCCAATGCCAGCGCCGGCATTGGTCTCGATCATCACGCGGTGGCCCGCTGCCACGTATTCGCGGACAGCTCCCGGGGTAAGGCCCACGCGATATTCGTGCGCTTTGATTTCCTTGGGGACTCCGACCTTCATTTGAAAACTCCCTGCCTGGAGCGCCTTTCTAATCGGAAGCGAGCAGCGATATTGCGACGCAGCCGTCAAAATGGCGCAGAAATTCAACGATATTTGACAGGCTTCGCAGGATTTCAAACCCACGGGTGCCGAGCGGATCGTGTGACCATGCTCGCTGAGCTTAACCGTCGAAACTGCGCGATGGCGATGAATGGTTTCGAATTGCGTTCTCGGCTCGTGGAAAAGCTAACAACCGAAATCCAGCCTCGCCGAAGCTTCTTAAAGAGCGAAGTCGCAGTCTGCCGGTTGGGCAGGATTGCCCATAGAAAGGAGCTGATGGCTGATAGCCCATTGATCATAAATTTGGTTTCCAAAAAACTGGACGATGCGCTGCGTGTTCAACAGATCCGAGGCAATTGTTCGCCCCACAACCAATCGACGATTCGTCGGCCGCCGAAACCGGTCGCCATCTGCACAAATTTCCGATTGTCAGCCACCGCCTCGCCAATATCAGCTGCATCGGACCCGAGCGGGTGCGCCTTCATGGCTGCAAGCACGGCATCGGCCAAATCAGGCGCGACGATCGCAACGAGCTTGCCCTCATTGGCGACATGGATCGGATCGAGTCCAAGGAGTTCGCAGGTAGCCGCAACCGCGGGCTTCACCGGAATGGAGGCTTCCTGCAGACGGAACCCGAGGTTGGATTGATGCGCAATCTCGTTGAGGGTCGCGGCAAGCCCACCGCGCGTAGGGTCGCGCATCACCCGGATGCCGCTACCGCCGGCGGCAACCATGACCGCTACGAGATTATGCAACGCTGCGGAATCCGAGACGACCTCGGTTTGAAAAGAGACGTTCTGACGTTTTGACATGATCGCCACCCCATGATCGCCGAGGCTACCGGACACCAGCACACGGTCCCCGACCCTTGCCTTGTCGGCGGAGAGATCGAGCCCATCGGCCACAATCCCGATCCCGGTCGTAGAGATGAACAGACCATCCGCCTTGCCGCGCTCGACGACCTTGGTGTCTCCGGCAATGATGTGAACGCCGGCCCCGCGCGCTGCCGCGCCCATCGAATCCGCGATCGCCTTCAGATCCGAAAACCGGAAGCCCTCCTCGATGATAAAACTGGCCGACAGATAGAGGGGACGCCCGCCGGACATCGCGACATCATTGATCGTGCCGTGCACAGCCAGTGACCCGATATTGCCGCCGGGAAAGAACAGCGGCGAGACCACATAGCCGTCGGTCGTCATCACCATCCTGCCTGCCGCAACGTCAAACGCCGACTGATCATTGCAGCGGGCGAGCCATTCATTACCAAAGGCTTGGTGAAAAAGGCCGGAGATCAGCTGTGCCATGGCACGGCCCCCGGATCCGTGGGAAAGATCAACGCGTCCGTTCTCGACGTCGAGCTTGCGTTGATAGGCCTTTATGCTCATGACGTGCGCCTCAACTGTTCATCGCGAACTCGGCCATAGGTCCAATACGCCGCACAAGCGCCTTCCGATGACACCATGCAGGCCCCTATGGGAGTTTCCGGCGTGCAGACGGTTCCAAACAGCTTACAGTCGACCGGCCGCTTGGCCCCACGCAGGATCGCGCAGCACTCGCACGCCGGATTGTCTGCGACACGCAGGTCGTGGATCGCAAAACGCGTCTCGGCGTCGAATTGCGCGTAAGCCCGCTTCAGCTTCAGTCCGCTGTTGGGTACGAGTCCGAGCCCACGCCATTCAAACTGCTCACGCACTTCGAATATCTGCGATACCTCGTCCTTGGCGCGCCGATTGCCTTCGCGCGTCACCGCACGGCTGTATTGGTTCGCCACCTCGTTGCGGTCTTCGTTCACCTGCCGCACCAGCATCAGGATCGCCAACATCACGTCGAGTGGTTCAAATCCCGCGATCACGATCGGCTTGCCGAATTGTTCCGCCAGGGGCTCGTAAGGCTGCGTACCGATAATGGTGCTGACATGTGCAGGCCCGATGAAGCCGTCAATTGCGACCCCGCCGGTGTTGCGGATCTTCGGGTTATCGAGAATGCTGTGCATCGCAGAAGGTGTAAGCACGTGGTTGCAGAACACGCTGAGGCTCTTCAGCCGCTTCTTCTCCGCAATCCGGATCATCACCGCCGTCGGGGGCGTCGTGGTTTCAAATCCGATGGCAAAGAAGACCACCTCGCGGCTCGGCGCCTGTTCGGCGAGCCGGATAGCGTCGAACGTCGAGTAGACCATCCGAATGTCGGCGCCGAGCGCTTTGGCTCGCAACAGGGACTGTCCTTGCGACCCAGGCGCGCGCATCAGGTCGCCGTAGACGCACAGAGTGACCTCTGGTCGCTCGACGAGGCGGATCGCCATATCGATTCGGCTGGCGGGCAGAACGCAGACGGGACAACCGGGCCCGTGGATCATGCGGACGTTCGGCGGCAGCAGATCCTCCAGGCCGTAGCGGGAGATCGCATGAGTGTGTCCGCCGCAAAATTCCATGAACCGATAGGCTCTTTGCGAACTGACCTCGGCGCCAATCGCACGCGCAATTCCCTGCGCGATGGCCTTGTCGCGAAATTCGTCGGCATATATCATGATCGGCGCTCCCCTGCGCTGCCTAGCTCCTGCAGGAGCTCCAGCGTGCGCTTGGCTTCCGTCGGATCGATCTTGGCCAGCGCATAGCCGACATGGACAAGGACGCAATCGCCGACCTCGAGCTCGTCGATGAGAGCAATCGATATCTCCAAGCTGATGCCATCGATGGACACCATGGCCATGTCGTTGGGAAGAATTTTCGCAATCTTTGCCGGAATCGAAAGACACATATCAGGCTGTTCCTCCCCTGGCTGACGACTGTTGAGCAATCTGCAGAGCGGCAATCCAGGCCTGGCCAAGGCTCAAACCGCCATCATTGGGCGGCACCCGCCGCGGCAGCAGCGGGGTAAGGCCGGCAGCGCTGCAACCGCGCGGGATTTCATCCGCCAACACCCCGTTCAGGAAGCAGCCGCCGCTCAGAACGACGGTATTAACGCCGGTTGACCGCGCAGAGCGCGTGACCCAGTCAACGCAGGCGGCGGCGAAGGTGCCATGAAACAGCCCGGCTCCGCCCACGGCGTCAATGTCATCTGCAATCAACCGCGTAAACAGCGGACGAAGCGACAGCACGCCGGCGTCGATCGTCCAACCGGCTTCGAGAATCGCAGTCCGCCGCACCAGCGCCTCGAGCTTCATCGCCGCTTCGCCCTCATAGCTCTGTAAACTCGCAATCCCCAGCAGCGCCGCTGCCGCGTCGAACATCCGGCCCGCACTGGTCGTGGTGGCCCCGCCCGGCTGATCGAGCAAGGCCGACAAACATCCAGCCTGGCGTTGCGCCGCAAAGCGCGGCCCGATTTCATTACCCCGGCCGAGCCCGTGTAATACTGCGCTCGCCATGCGCCACGGCTCGCGAGCTGCACGATCTCCACCAGGCATTTGCAGGGGCGCTAAGTGCCCGATGCGTCGGCACCTCGGCCCTTCGCACAACAATAGTTCGCCACCCCAGTTACCGCCCTCGGAGCCAAAGCCATGGCCATCGAGCACCAGGGCAAGCGCAGGTTCCGCATGGCCATGCTCGGCGATCACTGCGGCAGCGTGTGCGTGGTGATGCTGGACGGCGACCAGCGCGCAGCCATTTGCTTCCGCAAACCGGGTAGAAGCCATATCGGGATGCAGATCATGGGCGACGACGACAGGCTCCACGTCAAGGCTCGATGTGAGGTGTCGGATCGTCTCCTCGAACGCACGAATGCCTTCGGCCGTATCCAGATCGCCAATATGCTGGGAGACGAACGCTTGGTTGTCCCGCGTGATAGTGACGGTCGATTTCAGTGCGCCGCCGACCGCGAGCACGGGGGGCACAGACTTTGCAAGCCTGATCGGTTCGGGAACATAGCCACGGGCACGACGAATGAATTGTGGCCGGCCAGCCACCACCGACACCACGGAGTCATCAGCACGCGTCAGGATATCGCGATCATGGGTCACGACAAGGTCGGCGATCCCCTTGAGCCGCCGCAGCGCCTGCGCGTTGTCGATCAGGAGCGGTTCGCCGCAAAGATTGGCACTGGTGGCCACGATGACCGGGCCGGCCCCCGCACATGCTCCTGCCGAGCAAAGCGCATGAAAGATGAGGTGATGCAGCGGCACTACAGGCAGCATGACACCCACACGTGATAAGCCAGGAGCTATGGCGGGCGCCAGATTGTTGCGCGAAGGTAGAAGGACGATGGGACGTGCTACGGATTCGAGCAGCGCAAGCTCGGGCGCGTTCGCCTCCGCGATCTCACTGACGCGCTCTATGGAATCGACCATAACCGCGAACGGCTTCTGAAGGCGCTGCTTTCTCCTGCGCAAACGCTGCACCGCGTCCTGGTTACGCGCATCGCAAAGAAGCTGGTATCCGCCCAGCCCCTTTATCGCCACGATTTGTCCCCCCGCGATTGCCGCGACAATGGTGCTGATCTCATGGCTGAGCTGCGGACCGCATGTCGGACACGCGATCGCCTCCGCATGAAACCTGCGGCTCGCAGGATCGGCATATTCGGCCGCGCAGGCGGCGCACAGCCTAAAAACCCTCATCACCGTGTTGCGGCGATCGTACGGAAGCCGTTCGGCGATGGTGTAGCGTGGGCCGCAATGGCAGCAACTGATGAAGGGGTAAAGGTAATGCCGATTTTCTGGATCGAACAGCTCACTCAGGCATTGCTGGCAGGTCGCGGCATCAGCGACGATCTGCGTTGACAATTTGCCGCCTTCGCTCGCGCCGATCGAGAAGTCTTTCGCCGCGAGCGCCGCAGTCTCCCGAACGCAGATGTGGTCGATGCGTGCCAATGGCGGCGCCTCGAGCGGCAACGTGGCGACAAACTCCGAGGCCCGGTGGCCCTCGACCTCGATCGTAACGCCCTCGGGGCCATTGATGACAAATCCCGCCAATCCGTACCGCATAGCGAGTCCATAGACATAAGGACGAAAGCCGACCCCTTGCACGGCTCCACTCACGCGCACGCGCAGCCGTGTGCGGTCGCAGGTGATTGCGGCGCTCATCGCCTTGTGTCCTCTACTGCGCGCCTTTGATGCCCCGCCTGTCTATCGATCCAGGCGTAGAGCGCGCCAAAACCCTCGCCAGTACGAGCCGAAACTACAAGCACGTCGATCTTTGGATTGACGCGTCTGGCGTATTCGATGGTCTTGCTCAAATCGAACTCAAGCAGCGGGGCCAGATCAATCTTGTTGATCACCATGAGCGAAGAAGCGGCAAACATATCAGGATATTTGAGCGGCTTGTCTTCACCTTCGGTAATCGACAAAACTACGATCTTGCAGGCCTCACCAAGATCGAAGGCTGCGGGACAGATCAGATTACCGACATTCTCGATGAAGAGAATACCGCCAGTGAGCAGCGGCAAGCGCCGATGAGCCTCGCCAATCATTGCAGCATCGAGATGGCAACCCTTACCGGTGTTGACTTGAATGGCTGGCACGCCAGCGGCCCGAATGCATTCGGCATCGTTCGAGGTCTGCTGGTCGCCTTCGATGACTCCGACCGGGCGGCTGCGCTTGAGCTCGGACACGGCGCGGACAAGCAGCGTCGTTTTACCTGCACCAGGACTCGACACGAGATTAAATACAAGCAGGTCATCGGCTACGAAGAGCGCGCGGTTGTCCGCCGCAATCCCGTTATTCTTGCCAAGAATGTCGCGCTCGATCTGAATGACCCGCTCTCTGCTCATGCCCGCGACCTTCAAGCCGGCCGGCCCGGCGCCGCCGCTCAGAAGCGCCTGCCCGCCATGAGCCTGGTGATGGGTAAAGCGATGATCGTGACTATGACTATCGCGAGCATGGTATGAACGCTGCAGGCCTTGGCCGCCATGCGGATGGGCGTAATGGCGATCGAAATCGTCCTGCACATCGGCATCGTATCGCTCATGGCTCTCCGCATCATGCGCCTTGGCGCGTTTGGTCGACGGCGTCCCTTCGGTGCAGCCGCAAACGGTACACATCAATCGATCTCCAGCTCTTTCACGCGCATCTGTTCGCCCGCGGTTACCTGCAACTGATAGCTGCCGCAGCGAGGACAGCACTCACCGCGCCGTGCAATTTCGACGCTCTTCGAACAGCTCATGCACCAGGCAACGCCTGGCAGTTCGACGATATTAAGGATCGCGCCCTCGGCAACGGTCCGCGTTGCAACGACAGCAAAGCAGAACCTGATCGCTTCAGGCGCGGCATGACTCAGCGCTCCCATCTCTAGACAGACGCTCCGCACCCGCGAAAACGATCGGTGGCGTGCCTCCTCCTCGATGATTTGAACGATGCCAAGACAAATCGCCATTTCATGCATCGCCAATTTCGCGAAAATTAAGGGCGAACCCGACGCACGGATCGAGCGATGCAATCACCGCATGGACTGCATCCCGACGTCGTCTAGCCGTCAGCACCGCGCCCTGCAGGCTGCGGACAAGCGGTCCGCGCCGGTGGAAATTCCACTCCGTCGGCGCAAGAAATTCGAAGCGGGATATCCGGCCCTGAGGATCAAGCTCAACCGCGTGGTAGAGACGCCCCCTGGCGCATTCGACCGCGGCCGCTGCACGGCCGGGCCCTAGCTTATATCTTTCGATAATCCCATTCTCCGCCGAGTCAATCTGAGCACCGGCCTTGAGCCAAGCGCATAGCCGGAGGATTTCAGCAATTCTGGCCTTCAGCCGCTCGGCCGCGCCGGATGGGCTCGGCGAGAGCCGATCACGCGTCATTTGGCGCGCCCATGGACCCGTCTCGGGTGCATGTCCGTCAAGATCGGGACAACAGCAAAATGTCGCGTCATCCACCAGCAGCCGTTTAATGACGTTGCGGTCGTCGGCAACGGACAGGAACGAGTGCTCCGCCGGAATTGGCTTCAGGTCGATCTCATCAAGCGCTGCAATGCGAAGCGCCAATGGGCTACCGGACCTCAGCGCGCCCCCCTCATTCGGCATGCCGAGCGCGGCCAGCGCAGCCACAATCCGCGCTGTTGCTTCGCGTTGAGCGGAGCCCCACGCTGGCTGTGCGCTGCCGACAAGCTCTGACATTCCCCGCATCAGGGAGCGGATTGCCCGCGCGCTGGCGATGTCTTGCGTAGGATATCCGACAAAGAGGCCCCGTAGCAATTCCGCTATGCGCTCGGTAACGATAAGCGCAATACGATGCTGTTTTGTTGTGCGCGTGATCGCTTCGTCGCGCGCCGTCTCGATCGCGGACAGCAGTGCGGTTTGCTGCGCAGCGGCACACAACGAGAAGAGCCGCGGCAGTACGTTGAGCAGTGACGAGGCCTGTTTGCCGGCGAACAGCCGCGCCAGCGGCGGCCGGACTCGCGGCAGGATCTCAACTGCGGCGACTACGTCGGCAGCAAACGATACGGTGACATCGATTTTGTTGCTGGCAGCGAGGCTCATGCGCACCGCACCGCCATCATCCCGCGCAAGATATGCCGGCGGTCGCTGTGCGCGCGCCGTCTGCGGGATCCCACTCGATGCCGAATGTTCTCCAAGCTCTTCATGTGAAGTACGCCTTGATAATTTCCTTCATGCGTTCGGCAGAGTCCTGGAAATCCTCGTCGGCAGCCAACGCAATAATCGGCACGCCGCCGACCTCAAGCGTATCAAGGATGATGTTGTCCGTAGAATTGAAGAACTGCACCGACCAGACGTTCCTGATCCTGGTCGCCTGCACTCGGCACGTGCCGTAGCCGCGGACGACGAGTTGGAGCGGGCCGTTGCCCACGCTTTGCTGCAGGAACGCCAGGTCGATAACGCTCATCGGCAGCAATGTGAGATTGATGACATGCGCGCGCATGCCAAAGCGCCAGACACGCGCACGCTCGCGTATTTCCGCCAGCACCGGTTGCACGTTCATCGCGCCGTCCGGCGCCGCGCCGATCACAAGGTCGGCGGACGTCAGGTCAGTTGCGGCGCGCCCTACAATCTGCGGAATCGCCCCGACCTCAACATATTCGTGCGCCGGATCGCTCCCGATGCGCACGCGCCAGATTCCGGCAAGCACGGACTCCCGGATTTGCGCCAAAGAGCCATCTGGCAGCGCAACCACGCCGGCGACCTCACCTTCTCCGAGCACTTCGCCAATCAGCTTGCGCTCGGGATCGTTGAGATGCGCGAGTCCGTACAGTTGCGTCCGAGCGCCGCTTCTCTGGCAGCCAACGGCAGCGGCGGCATTCGATAACAGCGCGGTGGCATTTGGATAGTTTCGGGCAAGCTCGTCGCCATCGTGCCAGGCGCGCTTGGCGAGCGCACTCGTCAATCCGCTATGGAATACATCGAGACTTTCCGAGGCCGTGGGAAGCTCGCTCGCGGCCCGCTCGGCGCCGTCGAATACAACGCGGATCGCTGTTTTCATGATGCGATGTTCCGTTTGGTGTATCGAGAGGCAATGCACTTGCCAACCCAAGTGCTGCCGGCGTGTGGCCGAACGACCGGTACCAAGATGCGGTCGATCGTGACCAGACGGACCGGTCTCTTGCCGATCAGTCGGAGTGTATCGTGCCGCTGGCAAAGGATCGGCGTCGAGAAGCCATGCAGGCCGAGCCGGCCCACCAGTTCGCCACCAATGCCGCACGCAGGCACTGCGCCTAGCATGCGCTGCCGAAACGCCTTGACCATTTCAGGAAGGACGAATGCGAGCTGAATGATCCGGAGCAAATATAGGGGATCGGCCGCCGACAGCGGCATCACGGCCGCCCTCACGGGAGCGTGCGCGGCCGGGTGCGCATCGATGCTGACGCTCTTCACCTCGGACGGACCGGGCCGCGCCAGATCATGCTGCGCCGGCTGCAACTTCATCACACGCCTTTCTGATTATCTTCGGTCTGATAGCAGGGTATTAGCAAGGCACATGCCAATCAGCGTCTGGCCGCGACTCCCGCTCTAAACAACGGCCCGAGCGCCTTGCATCTTCCATGCAAAGGTTACGAGCGATGGAATTCATTCGTGAGCAAGCGTAGTCGGGCAACCGGCGAGCGGAACTACTAGCGTAGGTGCTCCGGCAACTGCGGCTCATGACCGATCAAGTCCGCAAAGAAGCGATCGCAGCCCTGGCCGTTGAGGCTGGCCTCAAGCCCGTCAAGTGCTTCCGAGATCAGCCTTGCTTCATCCTCGTCCAAAAGCCGCACCGCGCTGTCGATATGAACGAGCACCTTGGCGCCTACCGAGGCGTCGGAGAGCAGCATGACCGAGACGCGCCGCTGTTCATTGCCATACTCGCACAGCGCCGTGATGCCGTCGGTCTCGACAATCGTCATTGGCAAGCCAAGGCACATGGTCAGTCGCGGGTCGCTAGATCGGCTGCGCCCTCATCTCATAATTTGCATGGTCGATATTGTTCGCCAACAGCCGTTCTGATGCAGGCAGCGGCGCGGTCCGCGGTTTTACCGGCGAGTCCCACTGCGCCAGGAGTTTGCAAGCCAGTTCAATCGCAGGCGCAATCTGAAAGCGTACTGGCGCGGTCAGCGGACCGCCCCAATGCTCTAGGTCCAGCGGCTGACAGCCGATGAGAGCGAGCTCGCGCGGCCGGCGGCCAAGCAGGTCGGCCGCACTCAAGACCTCCTGAAACCCAGTCTGATGCAGGCTCACCTTCTTGGCCGCGGTAAATTTTGGCACTTCGTCATCTCGCACAAGCTTCAACTGCCCGGGTAACAATCCATAGTCGATGGCATCGAACACGATTAGGCAATCGGCCTGCACAAGAAAACTGACGAGGTAGAGCCCCTGCGTGCCGCCATCGAGGACGGTGACGTTGTCATCGATGGCGTAGCGGCGATGAAACTCCTCGACCACCCGCACGCCGAATCCCTCATCGGCCCACAGGATATTGCCGATGCCGAGCACCAGGATCCTTTTCTTGTTTTCTGGATTGCGCATCCCCTTCCCAGTCAATCGCGAAACCTCGCGCTCACCCGATATCATAGAAGAGATGCTCCGGCGCGAGGTGTGTTTTCCCGGATCACCGCGTAGATGTGGACCAGCGCAAAGGTCGCAATCACCCACAGGCCGAGATGATGCCAGGTATGAACGTCCTGACTGTTCGGCCAAATTGAAAATACCCAGCCGAACAGCTTGTACTGCCAGCTGTCAGTACCGGCACCCTGCCCATAAAGGGCAAAGCCTGTGACGACCACAAACGTGATCGTCTGCGTAAACATGAAGAACATTGCGAGCTGCGCAAGGCGTTTGTGCCCGACGCGCCTCTCGGGCTCAACTGTAAGGAACGCATACCAGCGAATCTCGTGGTACACCTCGCGCCAAAAGCACCTGCGCCAGAGCGGCACCCAAAAGATCTGCATGGCATGCGCGTTTCCCATTAACGCCCAGTAGATGCGCAGAAGAAAGCCGACGCTGAGCACATATCCCGCCGAGAAATGAGCAAAGCGGATGTAGCCGAACAGGAAATTGCCGCTTGCCTCTCCCCACATCGCCGGTGTCCCAGTTCCAATGAGATAGCCGGTTAAACTCAGCATCAGAATGGCCGCCGCATTGACCCAATGCCACAGTCGCACGGGCGCGTAGGCGACGCGATCGCGGATGCTGCGTCCAGTCGGTGCCGCATCGACGGCGGCAAGGAGCTTCCGAGCCTTGTCCAGCATGTCCCTAACGAACTCTGACTGAAGCCATTTCTTGGCCGTCAGGACTCATCAGGTGGGTCGAGCAAGCCAAGCACGGATCAAAGGAATGGATGGTGCGCAAGATCTCCAGGGGACGCTGCGGATCGGCCATCGGGGTACCGATCAGGGAGGCTTCAAAAGCGCCAATATTGCCCTTGGGATCGCGAGGAGATCCGTTCCACGTCGTCGGCACGACACATTGATAATTGTCGATCTTGGCGTCCTTGATCTTGATCCAGTGCCCGAGTGCACCGCGCGGCGCCTCAGTGAACCCGTAGCCCTTGGCCTCCTTGCGCCAGCTTTCCGGCTTCCATCTGCTGACATTGGCAGTTGCCGTATTGCCTGCCTTGATGTGGATTACCAGCTTATCCTGGAAATAACGCATCTGATGCGCCGCCCACTGGCATTCGAGCGCCCGCGCGGCAGTACGGCCGAGCGTCGAGAACAGCGCGGTCAGGGGAAGATTGAGCCCCTTGAGCAGTCTCTCGGCCGGCTCCTTGAACTCGGCTTTGCCTTGCGCATAACCGATAATGTATCGCGCCAACGGCCCGACCTCCACGGCGTGGCCGCGCCAGCGCGGCGCTTTGATCCAGGAATACTTGCCGCCTTCGTCGAGTTCCTTGATATCTGTCTTGCTGCCTTTGAGTTTTGGCCCAAGTTCAAAACTCGGCTCGGTGATGCCGTCCCAGGGATGCAGTCCACAGCAATCGTTGGGGTATTTATACCATGAATGCACGACGAATTCCTGGATCTGCTCGGGATCACCATGGTCGATCGGCAGTATCTCTTTGAGATTGCCACCAAGAATGACCCCGCGCGGCAGCTTGAAGCTTTTGGCGGAACAGTCATTTGCGTTTTCGGGGATGTCGCCATAGGACATCACGCTTTTGCTCGAAAGTCCGCCGCCATGGAGCCAGTCCTTATAGAACGAGCAGATCGCGGCAATGTCGGGCAGGTAGACCTGTTCGATAAACTCGATCGAACGGTCGACGATCGAGGACACGATGTTCAGTCGCTCCATATTGATCGCACCCACCGCACCAGTTCCGTCGATGTTGATCGCGCAGGGCACGCCGCCGACCAGCCAGTTCGGATGCGGGTTCTTGCCACCATAGATAGCTTGGATTTTGACGATCTCCTTCTGGAAGTCGAGCGCTTCCAGATAGTGTGCTACAGCCATCAGGTTGGCTTCCGGTGGCAGCTTGTAGGCCGGATGCCCCCAATAGCCATTCTTGAACGGACCGTGTTGCCCTGATCCGAAGAATTTGGTGAGCCGGATCTGCACATCCTTAAAATAGCCAGGGGACGACAGCGGCCAGGGCGAGATAGACTGCGCCAGCGCGGAGGTCGACTTGGGATCGGCCTTGAGCGCGGAAACCACGTCGACCCAATCAAGCGCGTGCAGGTGATAGAAATGTACGAGGTGATCATGCACGAGCAGGCACAGCTGCATGATGTTGCGGATCGAATTGGCATTCTCCGGAATCGCAATTCCTAGCGCATTTTCAACCGCGCGCACGGAGGTGAGCGCATGGGTGCCGGTGCAGACCCCGCAAATCCGCTCGGTGAATGCCCAGGCGTCGCGCGGATCGCGCCCGCGCAGGATGACTTCGATGCCACGCCACATCGTTCCGCTTGAGACCGCATTGCGGATCACATTGTCGGAATCGAGATTGGCTTCGATGCGCAGGTGGCCTTCGATCCGCGTCAGCGGATCGATGACGATTCGCCTGCCGGAACGATCGAGATTGAACCCATTCGGCGTCTGGACGGCCACCGTCGCCCCCTCCTCAACTCGGTTTACTTTCGTGGGCTGCGCGATCCGGCTTGTGAATGAACCGCTTCACGGCGGTGACCGCCGCATGGGCAGCGACGGCTAGCCCAACCACGCCGGCAGCGGCCATGCCAATCTGGTCGGCGTTCTCCTCGATGCCGAACTGCTTGATGGTTGTGAGTCGGTCGTAAAATGACCCTTTATCCCAGAAGCCGTCTTCGGAGCAGCCGAAGCAGCCGTGGCCGGATTGAATCGGAAAGGAAACGCCACCGTTCCACCGAAGGGCCGAACAGGCATTGTAGGTGGTTGGTCCCTTGCAGCCCATCTTGTACAGGCAATAGCCCTTGCGTGCATACTTATCGTCCCACTCTTCGACAAATTGGCCAGCGTCGAAGTGGGAACGCCGATAGCACTTGTCGTGAATGCGCTCGGAATAAAACATACTTGGACGCCCTTGGCGATCGAGCTCCGGAAGCTTTCCGAACGTGGTGATGAAAGTCACGAGGCCACTCATGACCTCTGCGATCGGCGGGCACCCGGGCACCTTGATGATCGGCTTGTTGGTGATCACCTTATCGATCGGCGCCGCGCCAGTCGGATTGGGCTTGGCCACTTGCACGCATCCCCAGGACGCACACGTGCCCCAAGCGATGATCGCCATGGACTCTTCCGCCATGGACCTGAGCTTTTCAACGAACGGCTTGCCGCCGTCAATGCAGAACATGCCACCCTCGTTCAGCGGCGGATTGCCTTCGACGGCGAGCACATACCTGCCTTTGTGCTTGGCACGTGTTTCCTCCAGGATGGCTTCGGCCTGGTGTCCTGCCGCCGCCATGATCGTATCGTCATAGTCGAGCGAAATCATCGACAGCAGCGCGTCCTTGATCAAGGGATGGGCCGAGCGGATAAAGCTTTCCGAGCAGCAGGTACACTCGAGCCCGTGCAGCCAGATGACGGGCACACGCGGCTTGGTTTCCAGGGCGCTGGCAATACTGCTTGCGGCGAGCGGACTAAGTCCCAAGCTCGCGGCCGTCAAACTGCAGAATTTGTGGAAACTACGACGCGTGATACCCTGACGTCTGATCACGCTGTAGAACGTTTCCGTTGCACCAGCCATGAAGCCTTCCATGTGAGTGTCGTCGGCCGTAACGAATTGCTGACGTTCAGCAAGAAACAGGCCACCGAAGCGAAACACTTGACAGATACCAAGCCACCGCTTCGGGATTTGCGGATTGTCGCACTCAGCCGGCGAGCCACAAGCTGCGCCATTGATCTGTCATGCTAATGGTGTCCGGTTTTGGACATCGATGTGAGAACTTCAACAGAGTAGCACGATGGTTCACCACTGCACGGCGACTACGTCATAACGCTCTTGCACGACCACAACACTTAGGCGTCATGCCGATTGTTCAATAGAATTGGTGCAGTTGACGGGCAACGCACTGCCGCCGGTTTCAATCAGACTTGCCGATTGCCGACCAACGGGGCGTTAAAGCCGCTCATAGTTGCAACTGCGCAAACGGCCCGCACCAAAGCGGCTGTCGAGCGACGAAGAAAAGCTGCAATGGATTGAGCCGCGATGCGCACGCTACCTTCAATTTTTAGGTCTGATCAATCCGATCTGCCTTATTGAAAGCGGCTCGCCGCACGGCATCGCTACAGGATCGTGGACAAGGACGTTCAGCTATCATCTACGAGCGTAGTCGCGCTAGCCAATCGGTTGCAAGCGCGATCGTTTTGGCGCATCGCGACACCAGACTCGCCTGCGAGAGTTTCTGCGCGATAGCGGAGGCGATCTCGTTTTTGAAGCACCGGCGCGATCCGGCCGACGCGGATAGCAGGCGACGGCACCGACTTTCTGTCGACATCGATCCGTACTAGCAACACTGTCCGCCTGCTATCCAAACCGATTTCATCGAGCCTTTCGACGGAAGGCGAATTATCGGATTATTGCAGCATAGGCGATATACTGGACTTGTTCGCGGTAGTACTTCCGGATTTCTCCGGGTGCCGCCGTTCCAACCACCACGACCAGACGCTCCTTTGGATCGCAGAAAAATTGTGTCCCGTAGGCGCCGGTCCAGCTGAACTCACCTGGATTGCCCGGAACCGCCGAGAGACCCTCGGTTGTGCGTACAGCCACTCCGAGCCCGAAGCCGAAGCCGGCACGGTGCGCCTCCACATCGGCGACCTTATTTTTGATCTCTGGCCCGAGGTGGTTGGAGATCATGTGGCGCACCGTCTTCGGACCGAGAATGCGCTGCCCCTCGAGCTCCCCGCCGTTGAGCAGCATTTGTCCAAAGCGTACGTAGTCACCGACTGTCGCAAATGCGCAGGCTCCCGCGCAGTCAAACTTCGTTGGACTTTCGAGGAGCTCGATGTCTTGAGGCTTTCCCGTCAGCGGATCGTCTGGAAATGGATGCGCCAGGCGCTCGCGTTGGGATCCCGACAAATGGAAAGTGGTATTCCGATGGGCTTCCACACGTTGCCGGCAAGATAGTCGCCCAATCGCTGTTCGCTGACCTGTTCCACGACAGCTCCCAGCACATCGGTCGAGAAGCCGTATTCGAATTCCGTCCCCGGTTGGTGCGCTAGCGGCAGCTTGGTAATGGCTTCGATGAACGCCTGCTTATCGCCCCTTAGTGGCGGAGCGGCGAAATCGGGATAGAGACGCGCCACTTGGTTTGAGCTGTCGGGGGCGCGCCATAGGTGAGCCCGGATGTGTGGCGATATAGATCGTGGATATAGATCGGAGAACTCTGCGTTTGAAATTCTAATGAGCCGTCATGCTGTGGCACTCCCACCTTCATGTTTGCGAATTCGGGGTAGTAATCCGTAAGCTTGGCCTGTAGAGGCAGGCGACCTTGCTCCATGAGGATAAGCCCCGCAACAGCCACCATCGGTTTGGTCATAGACGCAAGCGCGAACATCGCATCGAGCCGCATCGACCTTCCTTTTGCAGGATCGAGTTGCCCCTACGCCTTTAGTGAGTCAGCTTGCCGTCTCTGGCGATTGCAACCACCGCGCCCGGCACGCGTTTACTCGCGACCTCGCGAGCGAAGAACTCGTCTAGCATGGCGAGGCGCTGCTGAGAAACGCCGACATCATCGGCCGTCGCTTCGGGCAGAGGCGCGGGGTGCACTGAATTGAAGCCGATTCCAGCAGCCGCCGCGGCCATAACAAGCTTATTCATTCTAGCCTCGCAAGGATGGATAGACCCGGCTTGCAATACTGCTGCTCGGTCCTGATCGGATATGTCCGGCCGGCAAGCCTAAGACGGTTCTATTCGGCTTGGTGCGCTTGCGCTCATGTGGCCCTTCCTGGCGCAGTGTCTGTCGATGAGGGCTAAGGTGAAGATTGCCGCAAAGGCGAATATCACCATACCGCCGGCAACCACACTCGCCTCGCGCCAGCGCGATGCTTGGACGTAGTCTACGACATACGCTGACAACACCTTAGTGCGCCCAGGAATGTTGCCGCCGATCATCATCACGACGCCGAATGTGCCGATCGTATGAGAAAAGCCAACCACGGCGGCTTTAACAAACTCCAGTCGCGCCAGCGGCCCGCTGATGGTAATGAAGGCATACAACGACGAAACGCACCCCGTAGTTTCCAACGGGCGATCGCCTATCGCAACAAAGGCGTTACGGATCGGCTGCACCACCAACGGCAGCGCCGAGAGGACCGATCCGACCACGATTCCTGCGAAGGTAAAAGCGAGCGTGCTCTCGCCCCAGAAAGAGGCGAGTACGCCACCCGGTCCGTTGGGGCCGAGCAACACGAGTACGCAAAAACCGAGAGCCGTCGGCGGTAGCACCAGCGGCAGGATCATCATCGTCGCCACCATCTCGCTCAAAAGAGTCTTTGAGCGCGCTAGCCACCAAGCGAGGGGCACACCAATCACGAGGAGGATCACGGTCGTCACGCTGGCGAGCTCGATCGTGAGCGCAACGGATTGCGCAATCTCTGGCGAAAAGGCATCCATGTGCGTCAGGCCAACAGTGCGGGCAGGTCGCCGTGTCGGCACAGTGATCGCCTGCACCTCCGCCTCGTCACGGGATGTGGGGCGGATCGCCCTTTCGTCGCGCGGCACTTCGTGGCGGCCGCCACATTCACGCGCATCGTTTCTGCGATCAAGGGCAGCATCGCAAGCCTCATCGGCAACTCCTGTGACCGAGCCACTTCCGTCCATCTGACGGCGGAAGCTCCTCGTTCGTCATCAGCAATTCCTGTGCCGCGTGCGAGCTGTGGCGCGCTCTATGCTGAACGTGCGAGATTCGCATTGACGCCAACGTCACTGTGGCGTGAACTAACGCTCTGTCAGATTTCTGGCATCTTTGTTCCCGAGCAGACAGCGACACGCCGCGCAACGAAACGGCAGATTTTGACGCCCCGAGAGATGCCTGTTCGATTCGTCGATGGCTCAAACGCCGCACTCGCCGCGCTGGCAATGGAACGGATCGCAAGAAACTACCGCTTGGCAGCAACGCGAAGATCTAGCTGAGAAATCATCGCACGATGCCTCTGCGAGGCGGAAAAAGGCGAGAGGGGCCGAGAGCGAAGGCCGCCTCTCGACCAACCTGCCCAATGCGCATCGTTAGCACAGGCCTGGAGAGCAATGCCCCGTGCACGAAGGAGCTTTGCCGCTAACGACAACGCAGTGCATCCATCAAAGATTTTTTCCGCGCAATCGAGTTCCTAAAGCAGGCTTCCATCGCGCGGATGGCTACAATCCACACTATCAATTTTACTAATGTCACATGCTGTTGCATCCATCTCAGCAATCGGCGCATATCGATCGCGCTAGGGTTCCGGGCCGAGACGTGACTCCGCTCATGCGCCCAGCCGATCAAGCTGTCACGCTGCAACTTCTTGTTCGACCTTGCAAAGGCAGCACTCAAACCGATGCCGCGGGAGACAGGCGGTTTGTCCGTGACTGCTCAATCGGGCGCACTGGGCATCTGGTGCATATCTTGCTTAACGAGAAAGGACAACTGAACGCCTGCCTTTGGAACGACGCACCGGCTCTCGGAACCGTCTTCAATCGGACACGGCTAAAATGATGAGTCTCGTATGACGCTGTCGCCTCTCGACGACGCGGCGGCTCACATTCGAGTATATTCGGGAAGGAAGCGTCATGACCACCATGGCAACTGCGGCGCCCGCGCGCGCGTCGCAAGCTTGGTATAAGATTCTCTACGTCCAGGTGCTGATCGCAATCTTGATTGGCGCCATAGTCGGCTGCCTATGGCCGTCCGTCGCGACCAACGACTGGGTCAAGGCGCTCGGTGACGGGTTTATCAAGCTCATCAAGATGGTGATCGCGCCGATTATTTTCTGCACCGTCACATCTGGTATTGCGCATATTCAGGATGCGAAGAAAGTCGGGCGTGTCGGCGTCAAGGCGCTGGTCTATTTCGAGATCGTTTCCAGCTTTGCCTTGCTGTTGGGCCTTGTTATGGGTAATGTGGTCCAAATCGGCCATGGCCTTGCGGTCAAGCCGGATACTGCGGCGGTCGCCAATTACGTCAAGCAGGCGGAAGCCTCGAAGACCGTCGATTTCTTTCTCAACATCATTCCCGATACCGTGGTCGGCGCCTTCGCTCGCGGCGATGTCCTACAGGTTCTCCTATTTGCGATCCTATTCGGCTTTTCGCTGATGGCGCTGGGAGAGCGTGGGGAGCGCCTGCGCGCCATGATTGACGACGTTGCGCACGCTGTGTTCGGCGTAATCGCTATCATAATGAAAGCGGCCCCGATCGGCGCCTTCGGCGCCATGGCCTTCACGATCGGCAAGTTTGGGCCGGCAGCACTCGGCAATCTGATCGGTCTGATTGCGCTGTTTTACGCGACAGCGGCGCTATTTGTGGTGGTGGTGCTCGGTCTGATCGCGCGCCTCGTCGGCTTTTCAATATTCAAGTTCATTGTCTATATCAAGGACGAGATTCTGATCGTGCTCGGCACTTCGTCCTCTGAAAGCGCCCTGCCGCAGTTGATGGAGAAGCTCGAACGGCTGGGCTGCTCCAAGCCCGTGGTCGGCCTGGTGGTGCCAACTGGCTACTCCTTCAACCTCGACGGCACCAATATCTATATGACACTTGCGACATTGTTCATTGCCCAGGCACTCGGGGTCGATCTCACCTTTGGCCAGCAGCTCACGATCCTGCTCGTGGCAATGCTAACGTCGAAGGGAGCAAGCGGCGTCACCGGCGCGGGCTTTATCACGCTCGCTGCGACGCTGTCGGTGGTCAACCCGGCGCTGGTGCCGGGCATGGCAATCGTATTTTCGATCGACAAGTTCATGAGCGAGGTGCGCGCCCTTACTAACATCACCGGCAATGGTATCGCCGCCGTGTTCGTATCCTGGTGGGAAGACGAGCTCGAGCACAAGACGCTGCAGGCTCGTCTCAACCAGCCCACCGTTTCCACCACTTAGACAGTAAAAGCACGATGAGGTAGGTCCCGGATCTTAACCGCCGCCGTTCGAACACGCGTCGAATGCAAGCGCAGCCACGTTTCTCGCAGTTCGAAACCGCACAGCCGACTTGACACGAGCAGGAACTTTCTCGCGCGATCTCCAGTGCCCAGCGCTTGCTCCGCGTCGCGCCCGGCGGCCGCGCCTGAAAAGATGCCGCACGCGGGCAAAAGAGTAGGAGCTTTTTTAACAGTCATTTTCAAGCGCGTCTTTCGCCGTCAAGCTCCCGGCCATCTGAACGCTTCTGCGAAATTTTGCCGTGCCAGATAACAGGACTGCGACAGAACGTGTCGAGCCTAACGGACCTAGGTGTTGCTCCGCCCATAATCGCATGTGCGCGGTCACTGCGCTTGCCTCGCCCGACCGACGCAACTCATCATCCCTTCTTACGGTCTGCGCTGCGGCATCAGATCGTGATGGGTGTGATCAGCATGGATTAGATGGCACTTCGACGGAGCCGTGGCGGCTCGCAGACGGCCAGTGTCGGTTCGGCGTCGCTATGCGCGCTCGATTCCGGCTAACCACTCGGAGACAAGTCCTCCTCACCTAGGCGTAATGGGCATAGGGCATACAAAGGAGTCGTGTAACTTCGCCTTCGTGTCTTGGCACATGACCATTGCGCTTTCTTCCGCATGACCGATCGTGCCGGCGAGATGAGTGGTCCGGCAGCCTGTCCCTGTTCTTTCCGGGTTCGGCGAGGCGCGCCGGATTGTTCCGCCTCAAGGTCTTGGGTGAACTGAGCCGCCGTCCTCTTGCCGCTGGGATGGGGTTGCCATCGGCTGCAGCCTCGAGCGCTTGCCCGGAGGTTATCGGCAGCAGATATCTCAGCTTCGATTGCTGGCGCGTGGGCGCGCCATATTGAAAGGTTTAGGACAACTATACGTATGTCTGTAATGCGTTTTTTCTCGGCGCGTGCTGAGTTCAGCAGCAAGCAATCGATCTCGAAACCGCTCACCAGCGGGCCTGGTGCCGAGGATTGCCCTATTTTTGCCTAAAATGTTATAGCTCCCCCGCCGGAGAACAGGCCGGACGGTATCAAAATGCGTAGCCAAATCAGAAGTTTAGAACGTTCGGCCCCTCAGTTTACCTTCGGCGGCATAGCGCTGGCCGTGGTAACACTGGCTTGCTTGTACCTTCAGGCGCATTTCGCCGCGACGGCGTTCGCCTATTTGTTAGTGATATTGCTGTTTTCGTTGATGGGCAGCTTCATCGCGTCGTCCGCGCTTTGCATCCTAGCCATCGCTGCTCTCGCTTACTACTTTGCGCCGCCGGCGTTCAGCCTGCGAATCGATGACCCCCAAGATCTGCCGGTGGTTGTTGCATTTTTTATTGCCTCGATTGTGGGAGCGCACCTGATCGGAAAGCTCCGCCAGGAAAGAGAGGCTGCGCGTGTGGTTGCGGCCAAGCTTCAGCGGAGTGCGGCCGATTTGGAGGATCGCGAAAAACGCTGGCGCGCAATCTTCGAGCACAATCCGGCCATGTACTTCATGGTGGATGAAGCCGGCACTGTCCTCAACGTCAATACGCTCGGCGCGACACAACTCGGCTATGCTCGTGCTGAACTGATCGGTCGATCCGTGCTGGACGTATTTCTCGAGGAGGATCGCGCGTTCGTTCGCGAATGCGTTCGGACATGCCTTGAGGATGTCGGACAAACGCGCACGTGGGACGTCCAGAAAGTCAGGAAGGACGGCTCGGTGTTGTGGGTACGTGAAAACGCCAAAGCCATGCTCTGGGCGGATGAGCAGCCCATTGTCCTTATCGCCTGCGAAGATATCACGGAGCGAAGGCGGACCGAACTTGCCCTGCAGCGGAGCGAAGCACATTTGGCCCAGGCGCAGGAGTTGAGTCACACAGGGAGCTTCAGCTGGAACCCCACTACGGGCGAGGCCTTCTGGTCAAAGGAAACATTTCGGATTTTCCAATTAGATCCTCAAACAGTGCCGCCGGGGCCGCAGCTCGTCGTTGAGCGCACTCATCCAGATGATAGGGCTTCGGTTAGAGAAATTATCGATCGCACGATGCGAGACCCGAGCGATTTCGAGCACGAATACCGGCTTCTGCTACCGGACGGCTCGGTGAAGCACATCCATGCGCAGGCACGAGCGACGAGGACAGCCTCTGGTGACATCGAGTTTGTTGGGGCAGCTACGGATATTACGGCGGCGAGGCGAGCAGAACAGCAGCTGCGCCGCAGCGAGGCCTATCTGGCCGAAGCCCAGCATCTCAGTCACACGGGCAGCTGGTCCTGGGACGTCTACGGTCTAGATTTCGTGTATCGCTCCGCCGAGGTCGATCGTCTGTTTGGCTTTAGCCCACAAGAGCCGGTATCGATCGAGACCATTCGATCGCGCATCCATCCGGACGACTTGCCGCGGCTACAGGAGGTGCAGCGCCAGGCGATTGAACACGAGGAGGAGCGGTTCGAATATGATTTCCGTATCCTTCTACCAGATGGCGGGATAAGGCGCATACACTCCGTTGCGCACGTGGTGGTCGGCAGCGATGGTAACGTCAGCGAGCTGATCGGAACACATATGGACGTCACCGAACAACACGCAGCTAGGGAACGCCTGGAGAACACACTTGCCGCGCTGCGCGAAAGCGAACAGCGCTTTCGCGACTACGCCGAAACAGCTTCCGACTGGCTCTGGGAGACCGGGCCGGATCATCAGGTCACTCACTTATCCGAGCACACCAGCGCTGCGGGAATTTTGGCGACAGGATTGATGGGCTTGCTTCGCTGGGACATTGCGTGCGACGTCGAAGAGGAACCCGAGAAGTGGCGTCAGCATCGGGCGACCTTGGAGGCCCATCTTCCGTTTCGGGATCTCGTCTACCGTACCGTGAATCGGACAGGATCTCCGATCTACGTCCGCACGAGTGGCAAGCCTTTCTTCGATGGAAAGGGCAATTTCCTCGGCTACCGTGGCGTCAGCACTGACATCACCGCTACCATTCGCGCCGATCAAGCCGAACAAGAACTACGAAAGGCACAGGCGGAGCTTGCGCATGTGACGCGTGTAACGACGTTAGGAGAGCTGACGACTTCCATCGCCCACGAAATAAACCAGCCACTCGCCGCTATTATCAGCAACGCCGATGCGTGCCTAGGTTGGATGGGTCGCGAAGCTCCTAATATTTCCGCCGCGCGCTCTTCGGTGGAGTGGATCATCGAAGACGCAATCCGGGCAAGCGAGGTGATCCGTCGTATTCGCGCACTCGCGAAGAAAGGCGAGATTGAGATGGTGCCGCTCGATATCAATGAGGTCGTTAAAGACGTCATTGCGCTGGTAACACGAGAGCTGGTGAGCCACCGAGTGACGTTACGAACCGAGTTGACGGCAGCGTTGCCTACGATCCTCGGCGATCGGATTCAGCTACAACAGGTGATCATCAATCTGGTGATGAACGGAATCGAAGCCATGGACTCAGTTACAGACCGGGCGCGCGAACTGCTGATTCAATCATCAAAGGACGGTCTGGGGCACGTCCAGCTTGCCGTGACCGATTGCGGCATCGGCATCGCCGAGAACGACGCGGACCGCGTCTTGGATCCCTTCTTCACCACCAAATCGAGTGGCCTTGGAATGGGTCTTGCGATCTGCCGGTCGATCGTGGAAGCTCACGGCGGGCGGCTGTCAATGGTCCACAAAAATGGACCGGGCGCGACCTTCCAGTTTGCCCTGCCGCTGCATAAGGAGGCCGTCTCGTGACAGGACGATTTGACTCGCTAGGTGAAGGCAGCAATGCCGAGGCCTCGACAAAGGCGATCGTCTTCGTCGTCGAGGATGACATCTCCATGCGTCGCTCGCTTATGAACCTTTTTCAATCGGTAGGGTTAGACGTCATTGCATTCGGATCGGCCCGCGAAATGCTGCAGAGCACAATTCCGGACGTTATTAGCTGTCTCGTTCTTGATGTCCGGCTGCCAGGCTTGAGCGGCCTTGACTACCAGACCGAGCTAGCGAGGTTGAACATACATATTCCGATCATTTTCATTACCGGCCATGGCGACATTCCCATGACCGTGAGGGCCATGAAGGAAGGAGCGGTCGATTTTCTCAGCAAACCGTTTCGCGATCAGGAACTGCTTGATGCCGTGGTTGCGGCGACCGAACGCGATCGCAAAAGACGGGAGGCTCAGCAGACCGTCGCGAACCTGCAGTCTCTATTTGAGACCTTAAGCCCGCGCGAGCAGGCGGTGATGAAACTGGTCGCTGCCGGCCTGATGAACAAGCAGGTAGCCGCCGAGCTTGGGCTCGCCGAGATTACGGTCAAGATCTACCGGGGACACGTCATGAAAAAGATGCGTGCACGGTCGCTGGCCGACTTGATCAGAATGACTGAGACGCTGGGAATTCGCGCCAATCGTCCTGAACAAACCCAAGTATGATTTTACAATTTCATCACTCGAGCCCACTTTTCGCCGAAGGTGGCTAATGCTTGCAGCCGCTATTCCCGCGTCAGGAGGGCTCGTCTTGTCCACGCCTTTGATTTCCGTCGTTGACGACGACGCCTCAGTTCGTGCGGCGACAGAGAATCTTTTGAAATCGCGTGGCTACATCGCCCAAATATTTGCGTCGGCCGAGGAGCTCCTGAGGTCCCCGCAATTGAACGAGACATCCTGTGTCATTACCGATGTGCAGATGTCGGCTATGAGCGGCCTGGAGCTGTTGGCAGAGATGCGGACACGTGGTTACGACGCACCATTCATTTTCATAACTGCTTTCCCCAACGACCGCGTGCGCGCGTCAGCGCTGGGGGCCGGAGCGATTGGCTTCCTCGCCAAACCCTTTGCCGGACAAGCACTAATGGAGTGCCTCGACACCGCACTGAACGCGTATGACGGCCGAGGCGGCATCTGATGCAATCAACCTGCGGCTTGAGTTGATGTCCGATCCAAACGCTTCACGCGTAGATCTCGCCACCGATCAACCTCTTCGCAGCCAAACACGCTACTCGCTCTAAAATCAAGCGAGTGAGAGGCCAATTGTTGCCTTGTCGATGCTTTACCGACTATCGCCGGGCGGATACACTGGTGCAGAAAACCTTATCGCTGCGAGTGCCGGAATGGCACGCCAGCTCGACTCATTCTGCAGGTCGACGTTCAACGTAATGCTCACCCGAAGCAATCGACGACCCTAAGCACTTCTTAACTCGTCTGGATCGAGGTTATATATTCCATTGCAGAGCGGAGCTGGCTGAGAGCACTCGACAAAGCAAGAGGTTGGCTGTTCGCAGCCCGATTGTAGTGACGATGATGACGGAGCTTCGCCCAGGACAACCGCCTCGCGTCTTGTGTTGAGGCTTTTCTGGTGAAAGAGCTCTGCACGATGCTCGTGCTCACGGCGTCGTTATGTCCGTTGACGCATGCCGGCCGTCTTTGGCGCCGCTTCGCTGTGCATTTCCTTGCCCACCGGCTCACGGCGGGCGCCCACGCCCTTACTACTTCGTAGGCGTCATCTGTAGAAGACTTCTGGCTCCAAGCCGTCCAACGTGCTCGGCGCAGCACGCCCGGCCCTCGGCCACCGGGCGCACTTTGGCGGCACCCCATGCAGGTCCTCGCCGCAGCGAGCATTGTCGCAATTGCCTTGCGCAGTGAGCCCCTACTTCCAAGGCGCAAATCAGCAACCGCTAGGCCAAGGAGCACTCTGGGGGCAGTATTCTGAGCCAACTCAGAGGAACTCTCAGCTGAAAAGGCGATAAACACAGGGAAGCCCGGAGCAGGCTAGATTGGTCTACTCCATCGGGCCAAATCACCGGTGATCCCATGGTCACATAAAATCATCCTCATAGTCGTATGTTGAGGGGCTCGCTGAAATCTCGGTATCACTACCTTCACTGTCGTCAGCTTTGGAAAGATACAGCGCAGCAGTACCTTTGCGCTGCCATTCGCCGTCGCTATTCCTTACCCACTTGTCTGACTTCTCTGGGTCGAGAACCATGTTGTCGGCGTCAACCTCGACGAATCCCATCTTTGCCGCACGGGCTCTTGCTTCCGAATTAGCCGGACGCAAATTAAGCAGCGGCTGTTTTCCGTCTAGTCGAAGCTGGTGCTCGAGCAGGATATCGCCAGCGTTCTCGACAAGCGGATGAACGACTTGAAGATCCACAGTAGAGGTAGTCCCGTCGCGTCCAGGAAATAGCTTCTTCCACCTTTTGACGTCGAACTCGGTCATGCTGTCGCCGCCTTCCGTTCTTAGAAGTCCGACACTCTTGTTACCCAATTGGTAGCTGAAGTATCGCGCATTCTCGGAATCTCGGGTTCGCCCGTAGTCTTTGGCAACTTCTGCAGTTCGCCTTGCCTTGCCGGACACGAAATCGGAGTACTCTTGGGGGTTGTCGGCGATGTACATGATTTCGTCGCCATGATAGGCGTCCGCCGCTTTTCGGAATGACTGACGATCCTTGAACTCTATTATGGGAGGGGTTGAAACGAGCGAATACGGTCTTGTTGCCGAAGATGAACTGCCACTGGAACCAGATTCGGCTAAGCGCATATTTGCGAACGCATCCGCAAAGATGTCTGCGTCCATTTGCTCATCAGTTTCGGCAAAGTCAGAGGATTGGAAGTAGGACGAGCCATTGATCCGATTATACATGGCGATTGGTGCTCCCGTCGGACATACATTTCCGCATCTAGTTTAGGCTTGTTAGGCCCAGCGGCCCTAATAGGGAGCCTGGCTTACCAAAACCTGACGTGGCCGCCCTCACGTTGGCTTGCCATAGGGCTTCCTTTCGAACGACACGGCGGCACGCTCGTGCCATGGCATTCATCAGGTTTGATGAGAGGCCGCGAGCACGTCCGAGAATGCTCCTCCATTAGAAATCGGGTCGATCGATGATTGACCTGCTGACGCCGGAGTTCCGCCGCGCCGCCTCATATCTCAGGAGCTCGGCCAGATCGAGCGGGATCCTACGGTGCTGGATCGTCTCGTCGCAATCTGCCCCGACTGGGGAGACATCGACGAAACCGTATTGGAGACCAACCAAAGATGGCCCATCAAGGCGGGCCAGGCTCGCGCTCGCTGATCGGGATCGATCCGGCATGCGCACCCGCTCGCGAAGGTCTGCGCGGCCAGCTGTTGAGTTTGGCGATGCCCCGCCGCGGGCCAGCCGGGCGAGGCGAGGAGGGCCGCAAAACTTGGCCGGCCAATCGATATTCCGTCGAGGGTGAACGTCGACCGATGGTTCGCCAAGGGTGTTCTGAAATACCACAGGACGCTTCGCACTATCCTAAATACGCTGATCAGCGCGGGCTTTCAGATTCGGCGCGTCGAGGAGTTTGCCCCGCGACGCGAGCAGATTAAGCAGATATCGCAATTGGCCGAAGAATGGAGCGTTCCATGATTCTGATTGTATCTGCGTCCACAGCGAGCGCCGATAAAGCTTCGAAGCCGTCGTGATATCCGGTCTGGTTAGTTTCAGCCGGGCCGCCCCAGTGCTCACGTCAGCCGCGCTGCGATGCGTTTGTCTGGTTGGCTACGGCCATTCCGGTCAAGCGGACGAAGGCCGCAATGCTGACGGCAACAACGACCCGATCACCGCAAAAACAGTCTGCCACGTGGGGTGAAGGCATCGCCATCTGGGCGATTCCGTGCGTCGCGCTGTAACCGGCGACTGTAGCAGGCGCAACGTAGAGGAGGATGATCGAGTCGAAGCCAAGTCCATGGTACGAACACGAATGCGAGTTCCGAGCTTGCGCTGCTGTCGGATCCCGTGGGCATTTCGATCGTTGCCACGGCCGGAGTCAAGCCGGCCGTTCTGACCTGGCATCCAATTTTCTGCGGCATCGTCGCTTGTCGCCAAGGGTATCGACGTGGAGGTCGTTTATCTCTTCCGCTGGACTGCAGACTCGCGACTGACGACCCGGAACACCTGCGGCAAGACGATGTGGCGATACTTGTCTTGCGACATACAGCGACGGGTGTCCGATTCCAACGGGCAACCTGTTCTCCCAGGCTTTCACAAACGCGAGGATCTCGTCCGCGGCGCTCCTGCGCGAATGAATGAGAAACGCGTCAACTCCCGCGTCTGCCTAAGCGTCAGCGTGCGAGATGGCTTCCTCCATGCTCTGCCCGGCGACCAACGCCTCAATCCCGGCCACAAGGACCAATTCGTCGTCGACCGGATCCTTCACGGCGCGCAAGCGGAGAATTCGTCTACATCGGCGAGCACATGTCCTTCGCCAATAAACGAGTTTGCTGGAGGAATACTCAGTGGCAGATCAGATCACTGCGAGCTTACGTGCCAAGGCGACTTTTGCGCGCTTAGAGCCTCGCCGCTCGGCGACGTCCTTCCCCCAGCGCTACGCTTTCAGAATCGCGTGATGTGCGATAGTAGAACGTTGGCGGCTTCAAACAATTCTGTACGCACTATCTCGTCGCTGCCCAGCGTGATCCCGCCCATGATGTCCTTTTCTCCCGATCGGTATATCTTTGGCGTGAGCCCAAACAGCGCGCCTGCCTCTTTGCCATCTTGTAGGCCATGGCACTCGCGCCCGGATAACTCAGTCGCTGCGCCCAGAGGAGAGGCGAAATTTTAGCATCGGCCTGGCTGTCAACGAGCGTGAAGCTTCACGTCCCGCTCTCTGGTGGCCATGCGCGCGAGATCGACTCGTTCGTACGGGGCGTTAGATGCCATCATCAACCTGACCATGGAAACGTGACGAGGAGAGACAGGCAGCATCAGTTTGTCACTGACGGCCCCTTCCGAACGGCTGTCAAGTCGCTGGAAGAGCAGCTACTTCGACAAACGATACTATTTCCCATTGGCAACCGCCGCCTACATGCGATGCTTATGGCACAGCCGCCTCTATCTCCAGTCAGTTTGGCCGGTCTCGGCAGCCTTCAGCTGTTGACCCTTCGCACGATGACAGAGCCTCTTGGCTCTTTGGCTGGCGAATAGATGGGTCATTCCAATTAGGCGGCGTCTGTCTGAGGATATTCAAAACGAAAAAATCGAGGAGCTTGAGCAGACTGTAAGACCCGGGCGTTCCGTGATCCGCACCTGGCACCACAAGCATGTCAAAGTATTTTCCTGCTCGAATAAGCCGGTCAGCTAGTTGAAATGTAGAGGATGGATCGACATTGCGGTCCAATTCGGCCACGATGAGCAGCAACTTACCTTGCAGTCTATGAGCGTTGTCGACCGAGGAAGATTGCGAATATTCAATACCGACCGGCCATCCCATCCACTGTTCGTTCCACCAGATCTTGTCCATACGATTATCGTAGCAACCGCTATTGGCGACGGCCACCTTATAAAAATCGGGATGAAAGAGCAGTGCGCTCACAGCGTTTTGACCGCCGGCCGAACCACCAAAAATGCCGACATTTGAGATATCGTACCACGAAAACTTCGCGCTCGCCGCCTTGTGCCAAAGGATTCGATCGGGAAAGCCAGCATCTCTCAGGTTTTTCCAGGCAACGTCGTGAAACGCACGCGACCGATTGTTCGTGCCCATTCCATCTATCTGAACGACGACAAATCCAAGCTGTGTGAGCGGCTCCACGAAAGGCGAGAAAGACTTCGGAACGAAAGAGCCGGTCGGACCGGCGTAAATCTTTTCAATGACCGGATATCGGCGGCTTCGGTCGAAGTTGATCGGGAGATGAATAATCCCCCATATTTCGGTCTCGCCGTCCCGGCCCTTTGTATGGAACGTCAGTGGCGGCTGCCAGCCAGCGGCTACGAGCGCGGAAATATCGGCGCTCTCGACTTCCGCGAGCTCCGAGTTGTCAATGGTTCGGTACAACACTAGGCGCGGCGGGAGATCGCTGCGTGAGCAGAAGTCTAGATAGTAGCGGCCGTCTGGCGAGAACTCGACGTGATGATTCGCCGTTTCGGGCGTGAGCGACGTCAGTCCCGTGCCATCGAAGTTGATGCGGTAGGCGTGGACGAAATAGGGATCTTCCCCTTTATTCATCCCGCTTGCACTGAACCAAATCCGGCGCTTGATAGGATCTACGTAGTGAACGGAACGGACTACCCAAGCTCCACGCGTGATCTGGTTTTTAAGCTGGCCAGTGTGTCCATCGAACAGGTACAGATGCTCGTATCCATCGCGTTCGGAGGCCCAGATGATCTCCCGCCCGTCCTCAACGTCGTAGCGGAAGGTCTTGCCAGTATTCGACTGGTCCATTCTTAGGGGCTGGTAATCGATGAACGTCTTGCTGCGCTCGTCGATCAGAGTTCGAACGGTCCCTGTGGCTGCCTCGACCTCGGCGAGCCGGTAAAGCTGATGGCCTCGCTCATTGTACTCGAAAGTGAATCCGCGGCTGTCCTTCCACCATCGGATGGGAGAGAGGTCATAGGGATTTGGGAACAACGCATTGTCGATTGCGATCTCGCGACGATCGCCGACGTCGAAAAGCACCGGCCGCGGCAATGCCAGAGCATCGCCGGGCTTCGGGTAGGTAATCGTCCAGTGCCTCGGTTGGCGCTGGTCGCTTGGGGATGATTCGATGTAATGAACCTCCCGTTTATGGCCCGGACGGAAGCGGTAAGCTGCGAGGCGACGCGAGTCTGGAGACCAACTCAGCGTCGAAAACGCGTAGTAGTTGCCTTCAGATCCGTCCCAAGTCAAAGGAATGTCCTTCGAGCCCTCCTTGCTGCGCAGGAACAGATTGTAATCCTTGGTATAGGCGAGCCATTTCCCGTCAGGCGACACGCTCGCTCTCTTAGGATCATTTTCCGCAGTTGGCGTATCATCGTACGGGCTCTGCTGGTCGATTGCGGAAAGCTTTGTCTCGCTCGAGCAAGCGTAGTTTATAAGTTCGCAGCTCCAAGCTGTATCCTCAATCTCAAAAGTTATTCTGCCACCATCGTCAGCGAGCTCAAAACGGTCGAATGGCAGATTATCGGCAATAAAATCTTTGTGGCCCAAGCGATTCAGCGCAGCAGCTAGCTTCTTATGATCGAAAGCTGCCTGTTTTCTGCCGTTGGCAACATTCACGAGTATGAATTGGCGCTTGCCGTTGCTCGTCAATCGATAGGCGAACGACGCACCATCTGCGAGCCAGAACGGTACCTCCGGAGCATTGATCATCAGTCTGGCATGCTGATCGTTTATCGTGAGCGCTCGATTGTAATCGGAAGGACGCAGGACCTCGTTTTCTGTGTTGCCTTTGGGCCCGTTCACGGCAGCCGCCTCCCGCTGAGCTAAGAGAGCGATCATAAAAGCACCGATCTTATACATGACGCAGAGCTTATGCATGACTTGGTTAGCTGTCCTCATTGTGAGGACACCGCACGCATGTCGAACTTAACAGAAGCAGAAATCATGCCAGCGAGGCGCAATGTGCGTCGGTTTGGTCTTTAGATGTAGATGTCGTCTAAATGACATTGCAGTGAACGCCAATGCGCCCCGCGTGTTTGAACTCGGACACGGTGAACCAGCGAGACATCACTGCCAGTATACGATCGGTCAGGTCGGTCAGGGCACAGATGACGCACCCTCAATCGCTATGATTGCCGGCATCTAGAGATTGGTTGAAAGCAACGAGGAAGATGCATTTGTCGAGCACGCACCTGCATCAACAGCCGAAACACGCAGTGTCTAGGCAAGAGAGCGGCATGCTGTTTGCCTCACCTGGGCGGAAGCTTTCATCAACATGCTCATTCCTACCTTCTCTAAGGACAGCGTCCGGAGGATTCAGCGCCAGAATGTGTTCGGAGAACTCTTTTGCTATCGCAAGGCGCTCGGCAGACGGGAAGTGGGAGTTGTCATTCGCCGGATTAGAGAGTTGGCGCAGCGCCCCCGTCCATCCACAGCTCGCACTGTTTGTCGATCGCGTCCCGAACAAATTGACTCGTAACCGGCAAACCGGTCTGCAAAACGCGCATCTTTTCGGAGCAACGGATCCGCATGGAGCACGCGGAAGCTAAGCTCATCCGGCATTAGAGCGACGCCTCTTCGAGGGCCGGAAGCGCCTTCGCCCAATCTCCCATCCATCGCTAGCGTAAGTTTGGCGAAAGCGGCTCAGTCCGCGCTTCTTGCGCGCGCCATTCGCACATTACGCGCTCGTTTTCGGCGATCCGCTCTGTTTCGGCGGCTTTTGCTTCATCGCTGGTCCGCCAGCTGCCGATCAGAATTTTCGGTAAAACGTTATCGAGTTCTGTCGGGAAACCGACAAAGGCAATGCGGCCGTCACGGTCGACGACGAACGAGGTAGGAATCCCGACAGAAAAGCTGGGATCGAGCCAGAGCTTTTCCATTTCGCCTGTGGAGTCGAACCCCATCCGGTAATTGAGATTCGGCACCTTTTCGGTCAACCAGGCGTCCAACTTGTTTCGGGCCTCCTCCGCGGTTTGAGCGCGTTCATGAGCTGCGACTCCGAGCACCTCAATTCCGCTGTTTTTGTATTTCTCTTGCAACTGCACCAGATCGGGCAGCGCCGCCACACATGGTCCGCACCAAGTTGCCCAGAATTCGACGACGTACACGGTTCCGGGCTGAAGGCTCGCGAGGGGCTGGCCACGCAGCCAATTCTCCACTTTGATCGGAGGAGCCGGGGATTCTAAGCCGAGCAGCATATTACTCTCCAACACTTAGTGCCCGACCTTGGGCGATTTTTTTGCTAGCTGATCTCTGATCGCGGGCGCGACCGGCTTGTCGCATAGGGACTTCCCAGCGAGATCCGCGGCGAACGTCGGTGCCGCCGCGCTAGGCGCGACGACGCTCCAAGTCACAAGCAGGAAGTGTTTCATCTCCTGAGCGGGGTACATCGGTTCAAGGAAGGAGAGCATCGGTGGTCTCGCATCTGTGTGCACTCAGCACTCGTTCGCTGTTGCTGCACTCTAATAGCAAGGTCTGTGCCACGTCGTCTGCGTGCATTAAGGGTCTGATCACGATATGCAAAGCTCGACGGTACTACGCGGGTGTGCTCCGCCGCAGGACTGGCACATTGGAATCAGTTACGCATTGCCTCACGCATAAGTTGATAGGAAACTTTACTTGAACCTAGTCTGTCTCAAGAGACGCATACCTATTATCCAGGGAAGGAAGGGCATGCTGAGCAAGATGGACTTGGCTTTATGACACTATACGGCCACTTGTCAGCCGACATCCGCGAAGTCGTGGTCGTTTACGTCGGGGACCTCAGGCCCCGACCTTTCCAAATTCGCTTCCTCTTGCTGATTGATCTCCCTCAAGAGAAATTGGAGACTGGGACCGCCGCTGAACACTGGCGTCTGCTTCAGCAACGGATCGGTATAGTGACGGCGATCTTGGAGCAATCGCCGCCTGACAGTTCGGTCGTCGAATGTTTGGGGTTGATGAGCATCAGCTTCAACGACCAGTGGCGCCTTCCAGTGGAGCTCCCGGACGAGCCGCCGCCCATAGTTTTGGCCGATTTCCAGACTCTGACCAACGATATCGCCTGCGCCGGAAACGCAATCTAAGTTCGACTCGATGGAAGCGCGATCCGCGCGTTCGGCGTCAACGCTCATTTATCCAAATTCGCATTTCGCCTTCGCCGCGGTTAGCCCAACTGAACCACGGAATGAATGTCAGCCGCTGCGGTTCTAGCTGTCCAGGCACTTTGTCGTATTGATAAAGCGCCGCTGCTTCAGAATGCGTGTGTTGCAACCGCGACCCATCGGCCTGCAGCAAAATCTTTCCGTTAAAGAGACCAGTTCCTTCGATAAGGGAAAACGGGGTGTCTGCATGAAGCCAAACGTTGTGTAACTCGGTCCCGTTGTCGGCTTCCTCTAGACAATAAATTAACGGGCCACGCTGGATGGCCACCTTGCCGGCCAAATTGCGAAGTTGTGGATGACCGTATACGCGACGCACTGGCATCGGCAGCGATACTTTGACGCGATCTCCCTGCCGCCATGTTCGGCGAATGTGCAAATAGCCCTTGCGCGGCTCGCAATTGACAGGCTCGCCGTTCAGGCTCGCCTGCGGCGCGCTACACCATTCCGGCAGGCGTAGGGCGAGCGTGTGGGCAATTGGCGGCGCAGATTCGACGGCAATTTCCACCTCGTCTCTCCAGGGATAGCTCCCGCTCATGAGTAAGCGCAACGCATATCCGCCGACGGATATTGTCACCCTATTACCAACGTAGAGGTTTACATAGAGCGCGTCGGTGCAGGGCGTGTAGATGTAATGACCAATCGATGTGAAAAGGCGTGCGATGTTCGGTGGACAGCATGCGCAGCCAAACCAGCGTCGTCGTACCGGCGAGACGTGATTGTAGATGCCATTAGACCTCAGCGTTTTGGGATACACTTCGAGCGGATTAACATAGAAATAGTGACGCCCGTCGAACGCGATACTGCCGAGAACGGTATTGTAGAGCGCGCGCTCCATCACGTCGGCATATCGACCGTCCAGTTCCATCTCCAGCATACGGCGCGCGAACATCATCAGGCCAATCGACGCGCAACTTTCCGCGTACGCGGTATCATTTGGCAAATCGTAATCGCTGCTGAACGCTTCGCCGGCGCTTTGCGAGCCGATGGCTCCGGTAATATAGATCTGGCGCTGGACTATGTTGTGCCATAGCCCTAAGCAAGTTTGGCGTTGCTGCTCGTTCTGGCGAAGACGCGCGAGATGAGCTACTGCCGTCATGAGGTATACAAAACGAACCGCATGACCGGTTGCAATCCGCTGCTCCGAAAGCGGCAAGTGCGCTTGGCTATACGCTTTGTTTTTTATCATCCAAGGCGTGCCGTCGGATTTGGGGACGCAGGATTGCTGGCGCTTCTCGTACTCAATGTCGTAGAAGTGTGGCTCCGTGCCACGTTGCTCCACGAAATAATTGGCTAGCGTAAGATATCGCTGCTCTTTTATCGCTTCGTAGAGGCGTGCCAACGCAAGTTCGATTTCTGGATGGCCATCGTAGCCGTGTAACTGATCGCGCTCCGGACCAAAAACTGTGCCGATGTGGTCAGCAAGCCTGCTAACGACCTCCAGCAATCGCCGTTTTCCTGTCGCCTGAAAGAACGCGACACCCGCTTCAATCAAGTGGCCCGCACAATAAAGTTCGTGGCACTCCGCTAGGTTGGTCCAGCGCTCCTGAGGCGCGTTCAGTATGAAATAAGTGTTGAGATAGCCGTCGCTGCATTGGGCCGCCGCAATCAATTCAATCAACTCATCGGCGGCTTTCTCCAGGTCTGGATTTGGTGCTTGGCATAGCGACCATGCAGCCGCCTCAAGCCATTTTGCGACGTCACTGTCCTGGAAAACCGTGCCATGGAAATCGCCCCTCGCACGTCCGGCGGCAAGGCGGAAATTCTCGACCGCGTGGCTCGGTATCGCCTCGGGATCGCGATCGTTCAGCACCTCCCATTGGTAGGGAATTGCCACTTCCCTGACCAGCTGCTGGCATTTCCCAATCAGCGGATCCGAGACCTGTAGGTTGTGAAGATCGACTTCGGCCACATTCCGATCATTCATCGCGTGCCTCCTTGGAGTGTGGCGAACGGACGCCAAGCCAGGCAAGCCACCTCACCACGGTTGCCTTGCTGGGTTGCGGCCCTGAGATTTGCGGCCGCACAATCGTATTCTCGTTTCGAGCATTCAAACGATAGAAATGGAGAGGTTGCCTTAAGGCGCCGCACTCCCAGACATGCATTGACGCAGTTGCGTTCGAGGAGCAGGACAGCAATTCCCGTGCCGAGAATGAGCAGCGGTTCTTCTGTCAACCAGATCTGCGGCTCCGCGGTAGGAGGCCGATGCGATCGCTGGCCCACCACCGGATTTGCCAGTCGTGCTAAATCCCGCGTCGCCGCAACGCTGGTTGATCCTGCTATACGAGCGGGTCGGCTGTCGCTGGGCCAGATAATGGCCAAGAGTACTCGCCTGTCGCATACACAGCCGGAGGCGCCGCGTCCTTCCGGTGCGGCGAACCATCTGCTATTGATTCTAAGCCCTCGACCTTGCGCGGGAATGTCCGGTTTCCGACAATTCTTTTGATGACACGCAGCAGGTGTCACGGCGCGTGTGGCCCAACCGGATTCAATGAGCCGTTGCTACGCGCGATCTAAGGGAGAAACTGGACTGCTGATCCTAGGCAATCGTCCCGGGGGCGAAGCGTATGCTCAACTTGCCCGACAGGGCGCGCATGCTGGCAATTTGGCAAAGTAAGTTGTCGCGCGTATGCGCTACCAGTGAATATGCGGCGACGGAGCGGCCCGAAGCTGTCTGCACCGACTTGCTCGTCGGCTTCGGCATCATACGGCAGCTACGAGCAACTTCGGAGACAGCAAGATTGAGAACTTGTCCGGTTCCGTCTCCACGAACTCGACCCGACCAAACGCAAGCCCAACACCTCGACGCGGAGGGCTCAATGCTCAGATACTACCACTGCGGCCTCATTCGACAGTCACCGATTTTGCGAGATTGCGCGGCTGATCCACGTCCGTGCCCCTTACGAGGGCGGTATGGTAAGCCAAGAGCTGAACCGGAATGGCATAGACCATCGGCGCAAAGCTTGCGACCATCTCCGGCAGCACAAGGGTCATGAGTGTGTCCACCGTCGCTTCCAAAGCACCCTTCGCATCCGTGATCAGGATGATCTTGCCGCCCCGAGCGGCAACTTCTTGCATGTTCGAGACGGTCTTCTCGAAGACCTCGTCGTAAGGCGCGATCACCACCACAGGCACGGTATCATCTATCAGTGCAATCGGTCCGTGCTTGAGCTCGCCGGCGGCATAACCTTCTGCGAGGATATAAGAAATTTCCTTCAGCTTGAGTGCGCCCTCCAACGCCAGAGGGGCCGATGTGCCCCGACCGAGATAGAGCACGCCCCTCGAGTCGGCGATATAACGCGCGAGCTTCTCGATCTGCGGCTCGATCAACAGCGCCGCAGCAATCAACCGCGGTACTTCGATAAGCTCACACACGAGCTTCGATTCATCGATCTCAGACAGCCTACCGCGCTCTTTGCCTGCTGCGACGGCCAGCGCCGCCAATACCATCAGCTGGCACATGAATGCCTTTGTGGAGGCGACGCCGATTTCTGGCCCCGCCAGTGTCGGCAGAACGGATTCACTCTCGCGCGCAATCGTCGAGGTCGGGACGTTGACCACAGATATCGTGTGCACGCCCTGGCTCTTGGCGTATCGCAACGCAGCCAGTGTGTCAGCGGTTTCGCCCGACTGCGAGATGACGATGGCGAGATCATCCCGGCGCAGAGGCGCCTCCCGATAGCGGAACTCGGACGCTACATCGATCTCGACAGGCAAGCGCGCCAGCCGCTCGAACCAGTATTTGGCGATGTGCCCGGCATAGCTCGCCGTGCCGCACGCAGTAATTGAGATGCGCTGAATGGATTTAAAGTCGAACGGCAATGTGAGCGGCAGGGCGACGCGCTTGGCCGCCATGTCGAGATAATGCGCCAATGTCTTGCCGGCTACTAACGGCTGCTCGTAGATTTCCTTGACCATGAAGTGGCGATAATTCGCTTTGTCGACAAGGAGTGACGATACGCCAGATTTCGATGTTTCCCGCTGCACGACGGAGCCGTCCGCGCTATAAATCACACACGTCGTGCGCGTAAGCACGGCCCAGTCGCCGTCTTCAAGATAGGTAATGGTGTCGGTCAAAGGTGCGAGCGCGATCGCATCCGATCCTAGATACATTTCACCGTTACCATGTCCGATCGCAAGGGGCGACCCCTTGCGCGCACCGATCAAAAGATCGTCGTGGGCCTTGAAAAGGAATGCCAGCGCGAAAGCACCGCGCAGCCGCGGCAGCGACGCTTGTACCGCATCCTGCGGCGAGTAGCCATTCTTGAGATAAGATTCGACGAGATGTGCCACCACCTCGGTGTCCGTCTCTGAGTCAAAAAGGGCTCCATTCCGCTCCAGCTCGGCCCGCAGCTCGCTGAAATTCTCAATGATCCCGTTATGAACGACCGCTACATTTTCCGTCGCATGCGGATGAGCGTTTCGCTCGGTCGGCTTTCCATGAGTAGCCCAGCGGGTGTGACCAATACCGGTACGACCCGACGGCGGATAATAGCGCAGCCGCTCCTCAAGGTTTCTCAGCTTACCTTCAGCGCGTCGCCGCTCGATACGGGGACCTTCGAGAGTCGCGAGGCCTGCGGAGTCGTAGCCACGATATTCCAATCGCTTGAGCGATGCGACCAACTGCCCAACGACCGGACCACGCCCCAAGATGCCGACAATTCCACACATATCGATCAATGCTGCCCAAGTTCAAGAAGCCCGACGTTCCCCTCGCGGGAACCCCGTTATTAAATTCGCTTGCCCGATGATAACAGTGTCAAGTTCGGGATTTGTCGCGGCCGCCTGTATCGCCGCCGCGTTCACAAGCGTGAGTTAGATCTCTTTTCAGCCATCATCGCTTCGCCAGGCTACATTTCCCCTTTGGCTGCCCATCGAGTCCAAACTGGGATGCGGCTGCAAATAGCCTGACCGGTTTGAGGAGAGCCAGAATGCAGGCGCGCTTAAACGGTGGTGCGACATCCAATTCCGACACAAACAGACTTGCTCGGTTGCGACGATAGCTGTCGTCGTCGCATAACGCCGCTGCGAGGACATATCCGCAAGTCGTCTAGCTCCATAGATTAAGGACATTCCAACCAGATCGGCGGCCAATTATCCAACGATAGACATCTTGTTTGGCTCATCATCACTGTGAGCCATTTCACGATTGCCACTCAACTTCCCAAGGAAGTGACAGCGGAGCCAGCGAACCGCGCGACGCTTGAGTGGCAGTAACTGAGCCCTTGCGTGTCACTCATTGACTCTTCGAGAGGCTCACGTTCCGTGTCAGCTGCGCTCCATTGGGCAGATAGGAAACCTGCCCAGGCTTCTACATGGTCTTGTGCCGATATATTTGCGCAGCCGCTCTAGCGTGAATTGTCCTGCATTACTGCAAATATTTTGCTGGCGCGGGTTTAAGAGGCTCATCATACTCGGACCGAGGCAAGTTACGCTCGTCGAAACTAAACAATTGGCAGCGAAGCTCTACTGTACGAACGTAAACTTTCGATATCGAAACGTTCGAGCATCTATACCAATGTTTGCTATTCTTTCTCATTTTGCCTTGCGTCGACCGTCTGCTGCCTGCCGCGAGCTGGATATTGACGACGGCGCTGATCACGGTCGATGAGCCGACCGCCAAGACCGGGTGTTCTGTCCGGAAGTTAATAGTACGGGCGCTTTGTAGACTGCGAATTGACGCGCAGGCTTGACTGTGTGCTGGCTTGCATCCGTCATCCGGCAAGTGCATTGACGACTGCGGATCAGCTCGCCGCTCTCCCAAGCCATGACGAGACCACGCGAATGCCTACGTATGCCTGAGGATAGATAGGGAACACAGACCCTCTGCTTATATCCCATTGGAGATGACGCCATGGACAAGCGCCCCCGCGCTAGCGACAGCGATTGCATCCATCTCGCCTACTTAGGATCATCGCGGATATCAACCAGGATGCGAGCGTTAGTCGGCTTTCATGTTTTGAACATCAATGTGTTGGCACCCTCCAGTCCAATTTAAATCAATGTATATAGTGTGCATTCCTACATAATGTGTATGACTGACGCTAACGATCGCTTTCCTCCAATTGCCGGTGGAGCGGGCTTGCGCATCTAGATTTCTCGAGAAACGGCTTCGCGATAGCGTTTTACAGAGCGTTCTTTCCGGCGCAACTAAGAGAGACCATGGCGGCTCAGGACTCAAATCGGCGCGTTGCGCTGATCACCGGCGTCACCGGACAGGACGGCGCTTATCTCGCCGAGTATTTGCTCGGTCTCGGCTACACGGTGCACGGGATCAAGCGCCGGTCGTCCTCGTTCAACACCGCGCGCGTCGATCATCTCTACCAGGATCCGCATGCCGGCAACGTGCCGTTCCTGATGCACTATGGCGACATGACGGATTCGACCAATCTGATTCGGCTGGTGCAGGAGATTCGGCCGACCGAGATCTATAACCTGGCCGCCCAGAGCCACGTCCAGGTCAGTTTCGAGAGCCCGGAATACACCGCCAACGCCGACGCAATCGGCGTGCTGCGCCTTTTGGAAGCGATCCGCATCCTCGGCAGGGAAAAGGAGACGCGGTTCTACCAGGCCTCGACCTCGGAGCTTTACGGGCTCGTGCAAGAGGTGCCGCAGAAGGAAACCACGCCATTCTATCCGCGCTCGCCCTATGGCGTCGCCAAGCTTTATGGCTACTGGATCACCGTGAACTACCGTGAGGCCTATGGCATGTTCGCCAGCAACGGCATCCTGTTCAACCATGAGAGCCCGACCCGCGGCGAGACCTTCGTGACGCGCAAGATCACCCGTGCCGTCGCCCGCATAGAGGTCGGCCTCGAGAACACACTCTATCTCGGCAATCTCGACGCCAAGCGCGACTGGGGCCATGCCCGCGACTATGTCGAGGGCATGCACAGGATCCTGCAGGTCGACGAGCCCGGCGACTTCGTACTCGCGACCGGCGAGACGCGGTCGGTCCGCGAGTTCGTCGAGCTGGCATTCGCCGAGGTCGGGCGCAGCGTCGAATGGCGCGGCAAGGGCGTCGAGGAGATCGGCGTGGACAAGGCGTCCGGCAAGACCCTGGTGCAGATCGACCCGACCTATTTCCGTCCGACCGAGGTTGATCTCCTGATCGGCGACGCCAGCAAGGCGCGCGTGAAGCTCGGCTGGGCTCCGAAGACGCCATTCTCGCAACTGGTGAAGGAAATGGTCGCCAGCGATCTCGTCGAAGCCAGGCAGGGCGCGGCCAATGGCAAGCACGGCGTTTGAACTGAAGGGCAAGACGGTTTTCGTTGCGGGCCATCGCGGCATGGTCGGCGCGGCGCTGCTGCGCCGGCTGGCACGCGAACAGGCCGATCTCTTGACGGTGTCGCGCAGCGAGCTCGACCTGCGTGACCAGGCAGCGGTGAATGCCTGGTTTGCCGCGAAGCGGCCGCAAGCCGTGTTCCTCGCCGCCGCCAAGGTTGGCGGCATTGTCGCTAACAACACGCTGCGCGCCGAATTTCTCCACGACAATCTGGCGATATCGAGCAACGTGATCCAGTCGGCGCATGCCAATGGATGCGAGAAGCTGATGTTTTTCGGCTCCTCCTGCATCTATCCGCGCCTGGCGCCGCAGCCGCTGCGAGAGGATTCGATCTTGACCGGCCCGCTGGAGCCGACCAACGAACCCTATGCCATCGCCAAGATCGCCGGCATCAAGATGGCCCAGGCCTATCGCAGCCAGTACGGCGCCGATTTCATCAGCGTGATGCCGACCAATCTCTACGGCCCCGGCGACAATTATCACCCCGAATACAGCCACGTCATCGCCGCGCTGATCCGCCGCTTCCACGAGGCCAAGATTTCGGGCGGCGGCAACGTCGTGGTGTGGGGCACCGGCACGCCGCGGCGCGAATTTCTCTACGTCGACGATCTCGCCGACGCCTGCATCCATCTGATGAAGACCTATTCCTCGCCGGAATTGGTCAATATTGGTACCGGCGAGGACATCAGCATCGCCGAGTTAGCACTCATGGTGGCGGCCGCCGTCGGTTTTCGCGGTGAGATCAGCTTCGACGCGTCGCGCCCGGACGGCACGCCGCGCAAGCTGCTCGACGTCGGGCGGCTGGCCGGGCTCGGCTGGCGCGCCACGACCTCGCTCGAGGACGGGATTCAGCTGGCATACCGGGCGTATCGCGCCGACAGCGATGGACGGCACTCGAGTGATCTGCCTGTTTCCGATAACGGGCCGATCCTATGTATCAATCGGCGGTGAACGTCCAGCCTAGCTGACCTCACGTAACAATCAATTTTGCTTCCCAGTTGACAAGCGTTCGTTGTCAACAACCGCGCTCAGTTTGACGCCAAGGACCCGAGTGACGCGGTGTATCCTACTACGACACGGCCAACGGAGTTTCAGGAAAAAGAGAATGGCCATGATCGAGACCTGCTGCCATCAAGTTCAGAGCTCATCGATTCTAAGTCGCTAAACGCCGACCGGTGGACTATCATTAGCCGGAAGCGTGCTGGTGTCCCTTTCCTCTCGACCAACGGCTTAGTGATGATCTGTCATCGTCCTCGCCAGCAGCGTAACGATGCACGTGAGCTCACCTAGACTAATATCCCGAACGACAAGGGAAAGCCAAACATGTGTGCGACGAGCCCGATGCCGGTGAGCCGACGAGTATACCCGCGTAGCCGGCTGTCGTGGATGACCGCGATCGCAACGCCTGCTGGCATCACTTTCTGTTGCCGGCGCGGCGACGCAGTACGGGTGCAACATTTGAAATACCCAATCCAATAAGCAGTAACCCCGCCATAGCAATCAACGCAACGGGACGACCACGACAGCCGAGAAGCCTGTCACGATGGGCAGAGTCACGAGCATCAATGTGGCACGGTCGCCGATTCGCAGCCACCACGGCATCCAGCCGAGACGCCCTGCGCTCGTTACGATTAAGAAGAGCATACAGATCAATGCCCCGTGTGTCTCCGCGAGAAGTCTCTTTCAACGAGAAGCAAAGCGCTCCAGTCGAGCATTGCACCTTCAACAAGAAAGGTGCTGGACGCGAGCACAGCTATTAGCAACACACTGCGATGGGGCAAAAACAAACAATGGTCCCTGCCGTCTCGAGCCCGTCGCGAGCAACCCCGGCCCGCTCGACACAATCGCGATCGTCATTAAACCGAACAGGCCAACGTCGAAAAACGCAAGCCAAGCTGTACCGAGAGGAACGAGGTCACGGCGGCAGATCCGGTGAATTCCCCAATGCTGTACTGGGCGTGGAAGCGGGACATCAATGGACTGCCGGTGGCGCGCTCCAATTCGATCGAATGAATGTTCATGGCAGCGCGGGCGTCAGATAGTGGCGTCGATAATATTCGACAAGCGAGATTTGGACGCCTTCCCAGCGGACATGCCAATCCTGCATCGCCCGCAGCAACTCTACGGGCGCCGGCGGCTGGCGAATCATGGATTCGCCATACGCAAAGAGATCCGGGCGGCTCAATGCGCGACGCCTACCGACCGTTTTCGCCATCAGCCAAAGATTTTTGGCCAATCCCCGTCCCCGAAGAATAGCGGATATTTCAGTCGAGGAAAGCAACCCCTTGCGCCAGACAGCAAACAAAGCAGCTAGCAGCTTCAAGGAGCTTTGGGTATCCATGCTGCCTTTAGCTGGGGGACGAAATCGGACAACGACTATCGGAACACATCTTACCGGCGCTTCCGGATTCCCTTCAATCCGGCTTCAGACATCCCGACCGAACCGAAGGTCCAGGGCAGACGCTGGCTCAGCGAGCATGAATTCGTTCAGCTTTATAGCTGGCTCGCATGCCCGGCAGTCCTGTCCATCCTTCCTATCCGCGCGCCGTGCAGCTCATCATGCTGACCGGCCAGCGCGTCGAGGAGATCGCGCGCCTGCACATCGATCAGTGGGACGCGGCCGAGCGGATCATCGACTGCAGCCGCACGCAGTCCCGGTCCCATTGCTCGCAGCCGAGCCCATCGAGTCGATCAGGCCGAATGAATTCGGCTGGTACTTTCCTTCGGCGAAAGATCCGTCCAAGCCGGTCAGCCACGGCACACTCTACAGTTTCGCCTAGCGGCAGCGCCACCGCGGCGTCATCCCCTACGCGACCAACCGCGACTTGCGGCGGACATTCAAGATGCTCGCGGGCAAGGCGGACGTGTCGAAAGAAATTCGAGACCGCCTCCAGAACCACGCGCTGCAGGACGTCAGCTCCAAGAATTATGATCGCTGGAACCACATGCCAGAGAAGCGCGCCGGGATGGTGTGCTGGGATAAGTGCGTTCGTACGCTTCTGAAAAAGAAGAAGACCACCGCCAGTGCGATGAAAGAAGCTGCATGAAGCCGGGGGCTGTCTTCGCTGCCGCCGTCGCGCTTGACCGATGCGCGAATAAAGCGCATGGCCGAAGCATACTAGCTGCCAGATTGGCGAATGACGAGGAGGAGCGCCGCGAGGGCACTGGCTCTGAGCCGTTGTTTCAAAGCATCGCGGAGCAGCTCAATGCAGCAGGTATCGAATAACTGGATCGATCTGTCGAAGATTGAGGCTGAGCGAGCGCTGTTCGTCCGATATAACCGGTCGCTGACGAACTACTCTGCGCGCGCTGAAGAAGGAGCGCGGCCGCGACCATCTACTGAAACAAGAGTTAGGAATGGACAAGGTCGTCTGTATTGAGGTCGGCGTTCCAGGACGGCGGGCTGCCGAGCTTTTGGAGTGAGCCCAGCGAGCGTAAGCCGCTGACGAACGCGCGAGCGGGAGCAAGGTGCCAAAGGCCCAAGGCGGCGATCGTAAATCGCATCGGATCAATGCCCATCGGGCGACGATCATGACTGTGCTCGAGACCTCGCCCCGATATCACCATTGAGGAACTGCGGGACAGCTTGAGCAAACAAGGCCTATTGCTCGGCAATGGCACGATCCGCCGCTTCTTCGAGCGTCACAAGATCACGCGTAAAAAAAGACTCCCATGCCGCAGAGCAAGACCGTCCGGACGTTTTGAAGGGCCACGAGGCTTGGCGCGCGAGTCAGGACAAGGTCGACCGGGATCGTCTGTCTTCATTTATGAGACCTGGGCATCGACCAACATGGCGCGAGCACATGTTCGCTGCAGGCGCGGCGAACGCCTGCGGGTCAGCATCTCTCTCGGCCACTGGAAAACGACAACCTGTAGCCGCTCTCGCCACACATGGCATCATCGGTCCTTGGGTGCTCGATGGCCCCATCAACCGCGACGCCTTTGAGTGTCAATCGACACGGGAATGGGACCCCCATCGGCGTCCAAAAGGGCCCCTTGATCCGCGTGCTCTGCTGGTAGCGCTCGCGTCGTCGGAACTGGTCGGGGTTGCGGAGACGGCGCGAGCGCGGATGGCAAGACGATCGCCTAGGGGGATTGGATAATCGACGTCGTTGGTGGCTTCAGCGTGATTGGGTTGAAGTTGGGATCATGGTCCTTATATAGACGCCGCAGGCGCGCCGTGACTTTGTCGTCGAGCGGGTCTTTGCCATTGGCAACCAGGCCCAGAGCAGCTTGGCCTCCATGCGTGCAAGGTCTGGTGTCCAAGGGCACGGTCAGGACCGATGGTGACGAAGCGGTGCCGACCGAACGCTGGGTACTTGAGAACGTATGTCGCTTTGTCGCGTTGACGTTTACGGAGGGAAACGGCACGCCTTGATCATCCGTATGTAGCGATACCGGATACGGTTGATGACGAAGACCAAAGGCATGTCTAAAGCCTGGACGTATACGCGTCGTACGATGCTGTTGGGCAGTAGCTTCTTGGGTAGCGCGTTGTTCGGGGGAGTTACGGTGTCTACACCCAATCGGCCGCAGCGCAAGGTTGCCATGGTGTTGAAGGCGGCCAACTCTCCCTTCGTCGTTGGATGCACACAAGAGGGCATTACCTCGTTGCGTTATCGTAACGATGCGTATGACACGGATTATGTCCTGCCTGGAGCCGTGCTGGGGACGGCTCACGCTAGAGTTCGGCGTGCCGGATCCGAGTGGCATACGCTTCGAACCGGCGTTGATGCAACGAAGCCGATGCATAGCGCGGCCCTTGAACTAACAGCCCGCGATGCCGGCGTCCTTCTCACGACCCGCCTCGCAGTCGACGAGGCTGGATTGACGTGGGAGATCATGCTGCGGAACGACGGCATGGCGAGCGTGGAGGTTGGCGACCTCTATTTGCCCATGCCGATGAACACCGAATTTCCGGCAGGGCAACCGGCATCGGTGGCTGTTTTGAAGCACAGCTTCGTCTCGGGGCATGGATCGCACATCTTCTGGATTCGCGGCAACAGCACCGGTCCCTTCCTCATGCTCTTACCGGAAGCGGACACGTCACTGGAATATTGGGATGTCCACAAGGAATCGGCCGAAGCCAGTGGGACGTGGTGCGCATACATCTTGGGCGGGGCGGCCGCCGGCGAGGCAGTGGCGGGCGGGACTCGCTGGCGACAGCCGACCCATTCCCTGTCCCTGTCGCCGGCCGAGCAACGGCGTTACCGTCTCCGCTTCCAGTGGGTCGCCGATTACGAGGCGGCGCGCAGGGCTATCGCGGACGCCGGTCTGGTGGACGTGGAAGTAATGCCGGGCATGACGGTTCCCAACGACCTGCATGTCGACATCGCGCTCGCGTCCTCCATTCCGGTGGAGCGAATCGAAGCGGAATTTACCGGCGACACGGTGGTGCAACGCTTGCCGGATCGGGCTGGCAGGCGACTGTGGCGGGTTCGCTTTTCGCGATTGGGCGAGAACCGGCTGACCCTGCACCAGCCGGGTGCGCGCCAGACCTTTCTTGAATTCTTCGCTACCGAGCCCGTCGAGACGATGATGAAGAAGCGCGCCACCTTCATCGTGAAGCGGCAGCATCGTGACCCGTCCAAATGGTACGACGGTTTGTTTGGCGAGTGGAATATGGAGACGCAGGTCCTGCTTGGCCCGGACAATTATGACCGGATCAAGGGCTGGCGCATCTACGAGGTGACGTGCGACGATCCCGGGCTGAGCAAGCCCGCTTACCTCGCGACCAAGAATGCAGAGCATCCTGATGTGGCGGAAGTAGCGGCGCTGGATCGGTACATAGATACGTTCGTCTGGGGCGGGCTGCAACGTACCACACAGGAGGCATACGCCTACGGCCTCTACGGCATACCCGATTGGAAGCAGAACAGGGAAAGCAGCGATCCCGGCCCAAAGGGCAGCCTGCATATCTGGCGGCCTTATGACTATCCGCACATCTTTGCGATGTATTTGGCCATGCACCGCATCGCGCGTGACCATCCCGCGATACCCACCCGCCAGAGCGCACGGGATTATTTGGTACGCGCCTACGGTACGGCGCTGGCCATGTTCACGGTGCCGATGCGCGTGGTGATGTGGTCTGCCTACCGCACCGGCTTCTACAACGAATGTGTGATCCCCGAACTGGTTTCGGCGCTTACGACTGCGGGCTTGACGCGCGAGGCAGCGACCTTAGAGGCGCACTGGGCGCGTAAGGTGCGCGCCTTCGTCGATCCAAAGGCGGACCTGTTCAAGTCGGAATATCCGTTCGATTCCACAGCCTTCGAATCAACGCAGGCACTGGCGCGCTCGGCCCTTGACGACCCTGTCGCCATGGGGGTTTCGAAGGCGGCAGCGCGTGCCTTCGCGGAGCGTCAGATCGCTGCAAATCTGTTCTGCCGTGGCTGGCTGGAACCTGCCTATTACTACCTGGGCAGCGATTATCGCCGCACTGCGGGCGACGCCTATACGCTGACTTACATGGCGCAGATGGGTGGCTGGGCGCTGCTTGATCATGCGCTGAACGATGCAGACGACCCGCATCCGCTCCTTCGTCTCGGCTATGCGTCACAACTCAGCGCGTGGGCTTTGCTGAACAGCGGCCCTGCGTCGGCCGGTCATGGCTATTGGTATCCGGGCGAGGAGAATGACGGCGCGGCCGGTGGCGGCTTCGAGCCAGCGCCGAGCGGGACCACATGGCTAGGTCAGCCGCATCACCGTGGAACGTGGTATTACTCGTGCGAGATCGACCTGGGATTTTGTGGAGCGGTCCGCGCTGCTGCGACGATCGTTGCCGACGATCCCATCTTTGGGCAGGTTTGTCACGGTGGCATCATGGAGACGTTCGCTCACACCCTGCGTATCTGGCCACGTGATGGCGTGCGGCGACGGCTCAACGTGCGGCTCCAGTCTCTCCGATTGGACTTGGTGCTGCTCGACGCCCGATTCCGGGCGGATCGACCGATCATTCTGAATTTGGGGGAGGGGTGGATCAGCCTTACGCCTGAGCCCTTTGCCCCATCTGCATCGGGAGTGACGTTCGAATTGCGGTACGATGACGTGAGAAAGCGCAAGGAAGTCTTCGACATCACGGACAGCCAGATCGTCGTCCGCTTGCCTGCATCGCGCCTACCGCGGGTTCAGGTTCGCTAGATGTTTAGTCCTGGGCTTTGATGGTGCATCCTTATCGCACGATTCGAAGGAAGCGCAATGGGACAATTTTACACGGCTGCGCCACCACGACGGAGGCGGTCCGTCGAGCAATACAAAACAGTCAAGAGAGCTTAAGAGCGCTGGCTAAGCGCCACGGGATCAATCCCATAAGCGCTACGGGATCAATCCCAAGACGGTCGCCAAGTGGAAAAGGCGCGGCTCCGTCAGTGATCTGAAGACAGGACCCAAGGAGCCTAAGTCCACCTCTCCATCAGTGGAGGACGAAGCCATCATCGTGGCCTTTCGCAAGCATACGCTGTTGCCGCTCGACGACTGTCTCTACGCTCTTCAGGCCACGATCCCGCATTTGACCCGCTCATCGCTTCATCGATGTCTTCAGCGCCACAGAGCGCCGCTGGCGGCTCGTCAGCTTTTGGACAGCTGGTCCCCGTAAAACCTCGCTGAGGTTAGCGGAGCGTGGCAGGGACAGCGCTTCCCCCAGGGTCGAGCTGGGGGCTTTGAGCGCCGAGTCTAGTTTCTGCTGACTTCGATTGGTAGTGCGGGCGTGGCAGCGACAGTGGTCTGATCCAACGCAACCGAACAGCGCCGAGTCGCGCCCGCGTTGCTTGAGGATGACCGTTCGGAAGTTAGCGGCGCGTGGCAGGTGCAGCGCTTCGCACTTCTGACGCCGAGTCACCTTGCCGGATAACGGCAGCCGCAAGGCTGTTGGCGGGCGGGTGCAGGCTCCACCAGCCGTAAGGCGTTGTACTTCCTCCGTACAGCATGGAATGAGTATGCGTAAAACACTCGCGGTCACTGTCATGGCCGCAGCCTTCACAGCAGGGGCTTATGCCTCTCACCGAAACGGCAACTCCGCAGTTGCTCCGTCTTACGTCCCTTACGGCGATACCCTGGCCGGGCCTATTCCTGAGCAACCTGCGCCGCGGCTTTCCGCGCGGCGGGTGAATGGCCTTGCGGGGGTCGCGGCAGGATATGCCAGTCGGACATCCGTTCGGTGGCCAACCAGCGTGTACACCGCCTACTACGGTGCGCCAGCCGCGCTTGGCGCAGGCGGCGGCCCGCTCGACGTGGAATTCGCTGTCTACAGACCACTAGTCGGGTGCGACGCTAAGCGCTTCTTGCAGGCTACTAGGCGCATTGTGATCGAAGCGCTGAAGTTGCCTGGCTGGCAAGTGATCAACGTCAACGGTGGTTGCCCAAGGGTCGATACCGCTGGTCACAACCAGTATGAGAATACTTGGTTCACGCTCCAGTTCGAACGGGCCGACCTCGTCAAGACCGTCGATCCGGGCCGCGCAGATTGGATTCGCCTCGCCTGTGCTATTGGAGGCTTTGAGACCGTTCTCGAAGAGGACAACGTCTGCCAGGCGAGACAGTCGCAGCCGCTGGGCGCGGGACTCGGGGACGATCCGCAGCGTAAAAGGCATCCACCCCACGGTGGAGTAAAGCCGGTCGCATTGCAGGGAAATCTTTGCCGATCTTGCACCTGAGCGTCTCGAAGTCCGAAAATCTCGAAAGAGGCTGCTCAGAAAGCGCGTCCATTTTTGAACAGATCGCTTCGACATCAGACCGCCAAACTGAAGATGTCTTCTGCCGGTATGTGGCTTGGCCTGCGGACATAGTCCGTGAATGCCCGGATTCCTGTTGCTACTTCGCTCCTAGGCACGGCTTTCTCGCTGAGTGATGCCAGCTTAGACTAGAATGCGGACCTGTGGAAATGCGTGCGCGTACAGTCGGTCAACAATTCGGTGGCCGACACGACTGCTGCATCAGCGCTCAGGTCCAGGGCGCGCGCGCATTCGATGCCAGGTGCCCGCCGGCATCGTTCAACCGCTTATATCCGCAGTTCGCCGAGACCGTCGCTCTGACCAAATCGGACTGTGCGTGGTAAGGAACAAGTACAGCAGGCAGAGATCGATCAGTATTGCCGCCGCCATCACGCTATAAGCCCAGGCGCTCTGCACTAGATCGAGCTCGATCAGCACCCGTGACAAACCGAAGCCCACGATCCACGCATCAAAGCTCATACAGATGCGTCGGAATATCTCCGGATCAAGCCGGCGAATGACGTGGGACCCAAGCGGGATGCCAAGCATGACACTGGGTACAAAAACATAGAGCAAGCTGCCGCTTTCGGAAATGAACAAGCCGAGCTGATAATAGACGAAGGCGGTCACGCTTGATTCCGCCACGCGAACCAGCGCTAGGCCGGCGCGAAATTCGTGTTTGACCAAGCCCTGGTTGTTAAACAGCATCGCTAAGGGAGGGCCGGAGATAGTCGTCACTGAATAGAGGATGCCCAGCATCCACCCGAATGGCAGGCCGATCAGCCAGCTTGCTTCGATAGGGCGGCGCCAACCCGCAGCTTGCAGCAGGATCAGGGGCAGAATGATCGTGTAGGTGGCAAATTTGATCCAGCCCGGCTGGAGCGAGGTCAACGCATAGCCGCCGAGCGCAATGCCCGGCAAGAGTCCAAGCAAAATAGGAAGCACTCGTCTCCAAACCACCCGCACGCCCTTCAGATTGATGAGGAGGACGTAAACGTTGACGAAGACCTCGATGATGACAATGGCGGGGTTGAGAATGCGATTGGTGTAGAAAACCAGCGCAAGGGGTACAGTGAGCGACGAAAAGCCGTAGCCGATGGCTCCATTTACAAAGGCCGCAAAACACGTCGTTGCGGCCAGAAACCACATAGCAGCATCAAACTCAGGCATTTCCTTAACTTTCCCACTCCGGAGGGCATCGGGTCACGCGTCGGGGAAACAGCGCGGCCATTGGTCATCAGGATTGCGCCAGATGCTGATCATTCGCTTAGCAGCTCCGCCCGCCTTCACAATGGCATTAGCCTTCGTGGGCGTTCAGCAGTTTCTCTTGTTCTCGACTTCGGTCGTACAACAGAAGCTGTGCTGCACTTCCCAGCACCCGACTACGATCACTCAGCCAATACGTGTCAGTCTGTTTTTCGGTTTGTCGATCAATGGTCCTCGTGTCGAAAGCCGTAATTGCGTCGGTCATGGATTCTTGGTCTCCTGACGACCCGTTCGCACGGAATTGAACTCGCGTCGAATCCGAAGCGGTCCAGCGCCATCTTTTTCAGCTAGCATTGCAACGCGGTCAGACGGAAGCAAACAATTCTCCTTCAAGAGCCCTTGGGATAAATGGCAACGCACCTTTTATCCGGCGAGCACCAATTCTCTTCCCCGGCAAGGTCGCGCTTGGGCGTTCCGCTGCCGTGAAGGTGCGGTGCAATTCACCTTAGCGGAGCAGCCGCGGATCACCGACGTGTTCTTCCGAGCACCTGATGGTCGCCAAACTCGGCACCACGAGCGTGAAGATCTCGATGCGTAACGGAGCGTGAAGCGGTCGCAGGCTCCTTCGCTCACCACACTGAGCGAACCTGGATTGAATTTATCGTCATTGCTTGGCGAGCTGGGCATCAGCAGCGCCGGTGAGGTCGAGCTCGGTGGCGATCTTCGCGCGGCCGGAGCTCGCATCGGCACGGTGATCGGACGCGATCGCGACATAGACCGCCGGCAGCACGAAGAGCGTGAACAGCGTGCCGACAGACATGCCAGCGACGAGCACGAGCCCGATCGAGAAGCGGCTCGCGGCCCCCGCTCCCGTTGCAGTCAACAAGGGTATGAAGCCCGTGACCATTGCCGCCGTAGTCATCAAGATTGGACGCAGTCGGACGCGCGCCGCCATCTCTATAGCCGAGCGACGGTCAAGTCTCTCCTTGAGCTGCAGCTCATTGGCGAACTCAACCATCAGGATGCCGTGCTTGGAAATCAACCCGACCAGCGTCAACAGTCCGACCTGGGTGTAGATGTTCATAGTCGCCCAGCCAAAGAATGGCGGGATCAAGGCGCCGACGATTGCCATCGGCACGCTGATCATGATGATGAGGGGATCGCGCAGACTTTCGAACTGCGCCGCAAGCACCAAGAAGATGATGATGATTGCAAATGCAAAGGTAATCGCCAGTTGGTTACCCTCGTGCACATATTGGCGGGCGTCGGCGAGAAAGTCGTGGCTGAAACCTGCGGGCAGTTTGTTTGCCTCGGCTTCGAGGAAGTCCACAGCCTGACCGATCGTGACGCCGGGCATCGGCACGGCCTGAAAGGTCGCGCAGTTGAGCTGATTGTAGTGGGTGAGCGCGTTCGGATCGGTCGCAGTCTCGATGGAGACTACAGTAGACAGCGGGAGCATCGAGCCCGCCGCAGTCTTCACATAATAGCTCCCGATTGCTTGCGGCGCCAAGCGTTGCTCACGTGGCACCTGCGGGATCACCTGGTAGGAGCGGCCCTGCAAATTGAAGCGATTGACGTAGTTTCCGCCAAGTAAGGTGGCGAGGGCGTTACCGATGGTCTGCATCGTGATGCCAAGCTCATTGGCCTTAGATCGATCAACCTTAATTCGTACCACCGGCTGGTTGAACTCAAGGTCGGAGTCGCTCACCATGAACAGACCGCTCTTGCGCGCGGCATCCTTCAGCTTCGACATCTGCTCGTAGACGGATTGGAAGCCGAGCGTCGAATTGATCACCATCTGTACTGGTAGGCCGCCAGAGCCGCCCGGAAGCGGCGGCAAGCTAAAGGCAAACGCGTTAATGCCTTCGATCTTCGACAGCTCGGCTTGGACAAGGGACTTTAGCGCGGTCGATGATCGCTTGCGCTCGTTCCATGGCTTGAGCAACATGCCGGCCATGCCACTCTGCTGGCCGCTAACGCCATTGAGCACGAAACTCAAATCCGTCTCGGAAAACTTCTGGAAGGCTTTCTCAAGCTTGGTACCGTAATAGTCGAGGTAGTCGATATTGGCGTATTTCGGCGCCTTGATTAGAGCGAATACGATACCTTGATCCTCCTCGGGTGCGAGTTCCTTGGAAGTATGCATATAGAGAAAGCCGACGAGGCCCAACATGGTCAGCGCAAACAGCCCGGTAGTCGGACGATAGTCGAGCGAGCGGTCGAGCTTGCGGCCGTACCATCGTGTCATGGCGCCGAACCCGCGGTTCACAAATCTTGCGACCCGCCCCTCCTCAGCGCGCTTCAGGAAGAGCGAGCACATCATAGGCGACAACGTCAAAGCGATCACGCCCGACACGATCACCGCTCCCGCTAGCGTAAACGCGAACTCGCGGAACAGCGCGCCGGTGAGGCCGCCGAGAAATCCGATTGGGGCATATACCGCAGCCAAGGTAATCGTCATGGAGACAACGGGGCCGACGATCTCTCTCGCGCCCCTCGTAGCAGCTTGTAGAGGCGACGCACCTTCTTCTAAATGACGATGAATATTCTCCACCACCACGATCGCGTCGTCGACCACGAGACCGATCGCGAGAACCATGGCAAGAAGGGTCAGGAGATTGAATGAAAACCCCAGCGCCAGCATCATGCTGCAGACACCAACGAGCGACAACGGAATAGTGACTACAGGAATGATGACCGACCGCAGCGAGGCCAGAAATAGGAAGATCACCACCACCACGACAACCACGGCCTCAATGAGCGTCTTCTCCACCTCATCGATCGATGATTGGATGAATTTGGTGGAATCGTAGGCCACTTTCATCTTCAGTGATGGCGGCAGGTTACGCTCCATGCCTGGAAACAGCGCCCGAACGCCTCGCACTATGTTTAGCGGATTGCCTTGCGGGCTCGCCTGAACGCCGATAAAGACCGCGTGCTCGCCGTTCATGGCGACGCTGACGTCCGTGGTCTGCGCGGCAAGCTCGACTACGGCAATGTCCTCCATGCGCACAAAGCCGCCGTCATTGGCTTTGACGATCATGCGCTTGAAGTCATCAACACTCCGCAGATCCGTGTTTGCGGTGACATCGGAGATAGTGAAATTGCCCTTGGTCTGGCCAGCCGCGGCCTGGAAGTTGTTAGCGGCGATTGCAGCCGAAACTTCAGCCGGCGACACGCCGTGCCCTGCCATTTTCGCAGGATCGAGCCATAGCCGCATCGCAAAACTCTGGCCGCCCAGGATGTCTGCCGCTGCTACTCCATCGACGGTTGACATAACGGGTTGCACGACGCGCGAGAGGTAGTCGGAGATCGCGCTGGCCGTCAACTCCTCGCTGGAGAAGGCGATATACATGACAGCGGTGGTCTGACCGGTCGACTTAGTGACGACCGGATCGTTTGATTCCTTTGGGATTAAATATTTGACCGAGTTGACCCTGGAGAGCACCTCGGTGAGCGCCTCGTTGGGATCGAAATTCAGCTTGATGTAGACTTGGATCGTCGAGGTACCGAGCACCGATGAGGAACTGATGTAGTCGACGCCCTCGGCGGAAGCGACTGCCTGCTCCAGGGGAGTGGTGATGAACCCCTGGATCATGTCGGCGGAGGCGCCAGGATAGGAAGTCGTGATATTGACGACCGTATTAGATAGCTTGGGATATTGCCGGATCGGCAGTACGGTGGCCGCGCGAAAGCCGATCAGCAAGATCAGGAGACTGACGACGATAGACAATACCGGACGTTTGATGAAAAGCTCGGTAAATGCCATCTCGACTCGCATTTCCAGAGGGGGATGCAAATACGCCAGCAACTTGCGCTGCAGCAACGATCATCAATGCGGCGACTGCACTAAAGGCCGTAGCATGAGGGAAGCGTTATCGGCTACTCTAAGGGCTCACACGTTGCTGAGGATAGTTGCCAAATCCTCCCCTTCTGCATCTTCGTCGCTTGAATGAAGCTTTGTTGCGCTGTTCTGATCACTCATCCCGATCTGGAATAGCGGGTACCTTCTTAAAACAAAGCCCTCTAGTCTTTTTGCATGCAACCGGTCAAAGGTCAGACTCAAGATGTTCGTCCTCACACCTGATTGGAACGCAACGACTTCTAGCAAGGTGTCACTTCATGCTTCGCGACGACCCGTCGCTCGAATGATCCAGGTTCGACATCGAAAGTACAAACGACCTAACGCGTGCTCAACTCTACAAAGGTAAGTGAGCAATATAGAATGGGCTGCAAAACACTATACCAAGGTTTGTCGAAACCGTTGCTGGCCGCAGCCCCGCGAAACTTGTAACGTTGCCAGACGCAAAGTTCTTGGTCCCACAATAATCCGCAAGCTCCCCTAGCACCGCTAACTCGCTGAACAACGTCGGCTCGGAGTTCGCCCTTGCTACAGGTCGACACGTCCGTCGGAAAAGTTGGCTTGAGCACTTCTTGCAGCTCAATATGCTGCGTACAGTGAGGCTACGCAGTGCGCTACGGAATTGGCAATGCTAGTATTACGTTGTCGATCAGACGGGTCGAGCCAACGTAGGCTGCTGCACAAAGCGCTGCGGGGCGTCGCAGCGGACTGTCGGCGGTGTTGAGCGTGTCACCGTCCACCAGTTCAAGATACTGCAGTCGGTCAACTGCCTCCAAATGCCCCTTGGCGATCGCAATTAGCTTTTCTACGTTGCGCTCTCCTGAGTGAAATTCATCGAGCGCGGCGGATAGTCCACGATTGATCGCAAGGGCCCGCTGACGTTCTTCCTTGCTGAGATACCGGTTGCGACTGCTCATCGCGAGCCCATCTTGTTCGCGAACGGTCGGTACGGTGACGATCTCGATCGGGAGATTGAGATCAACCGCCATGCGACGCACGACAGCGCATTGCTGAAAATCCTTCTGGCCAAAAAACACCACGTCGGGCTGCACCATGTTCAACAACTTGCATACGACAGTCGCGACACCGCGAAAATGTCCAGGCCTGAAGGCTCCGCACAGAGATTTGGCGAGGTCGCCCGGTTCAATGAAGGTCTCGAAATGGCTCGGATAGACTTCCTGTGCATCCGGCGCAAAGAGGATCGCAACACCGGCGTCGCGGCACAGTCCCTCATCGCGCGAGAAGTCGCGCGGGTAGGTGCTGAGATCCTCGTTTGGTCCGAACTGAGTGGGGTTGACGAAGATGCTGACGACGGTGACGTCGCATTGCGCCTGGCTCGCCGTGATCAGCGCCAGGTGGCCGTCGTGGAGATAGCCCATTGTCGGCACGAATCCGACCCGTTGATCGGCACTGCGGGCTTTTGCGAGACTGCGGCGAAGCTCAGCGACCGTCGTGATTGTTTGCATGTCGAGCTCTACATCAGGTTGGCTTGGACGGCGCCCAGTTGGTAATTGCCTCGCCGACGCCCTCAGGAAGTCGATAGGACTCTTGCGGGCCCGGGAATGCGCCACTGCGGACATCCGCGGCCCAGCGCGAAAGCGCATCATGCAACTGCTGGAAGCCTTCTGCATAGACGCGAACGAATTTGGGGCGGCGACTTTCGGTCAGGCCCAGCACGTCGTGAAACACGAGCACCTGCCCTGAACAGTCCGCGCCGGCGCCGATTCCGATCGTCGGTATTGTCAATGAATCGGTTGCTCGAGCAGCAAGCTCGGCCGGAATGCCTTCCAACACCAAAGCGAAACAGCCGGCCTCCTGCAGACGATGAGCATCATCGAGCAACCGCAGCGCTTCATCCGCTTTCCGGCCCTGCACCTTGAAGCCGCCCATGACATTGACGCTCTGGGGCATAAGACCCAGATGACCCATCACGGGAATCTCGCAATCGACAAGGGCACGTACCATCTCGATACGCTTGCCGCCGCCCTCGAGTTTCACCGCGGCTGCGCCTCGCTGCAGGAATCCGCCGGCATTGCGTATGGTTTCCTCGGCGCTGAGGTGGAAGCTAAGAAACGGCATATCGGCAATGAGCAAAGCACGAGGCTTGCTGCGTGCAACGGCCTCCAGATGATGGTTCATCATCGCCACGCTCACAGGCAGCGTGTTTTCAAATCCAAGGCAAACGTTACCGACACTGTCACCGACGAGAATGATATCGACGGAACGATCCGCGATACGCGCCGCAACCGCGTCGTAGGCAGTGGTCATGACGAGACGCCGGCCGTCCTCCTTCCACCGCTGCAGCATGGGAATGGTGATGCGCTCGACCGGCTGCTCCGAAACGTGGCTCATTTGGATCCCATCGCGTCGACGACCTCAGTTCGATTCTGCTGAGCGAAGTGGCAAGGCTTTGATGTCACCCAACTCGCCCACTATTTCGAAGCCATAGCGACCCGCAGCGTCCGAAGTGACCGAGTATGTCAGGCGATCAGTAATCAGGTTGCTGCGATCGAAAGTGAGACTCTTCGGCCTCAACTCAACAATTCGCTGCTCGTCCAAGAGGGACGAACTGCAAACAATGAGTTGGTCACCGACTTGGCAGGTCCGCGCAGCGGCGCCATTGAGGACACAGCAACGTGAACCGCGTTCGCCGAGAATGACACGAGTCGAGATTCGTGCCCCGGAGTTCTTGTTCCAGATCTTCACGAATTCCATCGGTAGAATGCCCGCCTCGTCACAGTGATCTGGATCGAGATAATGAAAATTGGCCTCCGTGACATGGATGCCGTGCAGCTTAGCAGCGAGTACTTTTCTCATTTAAATACCGTTGTGCCTTTGCGCACCCAGTACGTCCTAGGGAGCGTGGAAGAAAATTGTCAACCGGGGAAGAAAAAAAGAAATCGACGCCTCGAAAGCGGCCCGCCGACGGACGAAATTCCTTTTGGTTGCGCAATCACCAGACGAAGACTTTCGCGGCTGCTGGGTTGGGCCATGCGGACGTGGCCAATGGCTTCGGCAGGTTCGCCGACAGGCTGTGGCGATCGGCGGCCATCCGGCCTGCTTCTAAACCAGCTCATCGGCTGCATCGTTAATTGCGGCGTAGATTTCCTCGAGGTCCGCCGACGTGACACAATACGGCGGCATGACATAGATCGTATTGCCAAGCGGGCGCAGCAGCAGATCTCGATCGCTAAAGAACGCCTGCAGCCTCGGCCCGATATTGGCGAGGTAGCCCTCGTCGCACACCTTCAGCTCGAGTGCTGTGATAGTACCAGTCTGACGGACATTCCCGAAGCGCGCGTTCGCGCGAAATGGCTCGATTTTCTGTTTCTGCATTGCTGCGACGGAGGCCACACGCTCGTAAGTCTCATGGTTGCACCAGAGGTCCAGGTTCGCCTTGGCAGCGGCACACGCCACCGGATTTGCCGTGTAAGAACTGGAGTGGAAGAAGGTGCGGGTTCGGTCTTTCGAATAGTGTGCGTCGAAAATCTCGGCGCGACAGAGCGTCACCGCAAGAGGAAGAGAGCCACCCGTGAGGCCCTTGGAATAGCAGGCAATGTCGGGCGTGACACTAGCCTGCTCGCAAGCGAACAATGTTCCAGTGCGCCCCCAGCCGGTCATGACCTCGTCGGCAATGAATAGGACGCCTGCGGCCTCACAGATCCGTTTCATTTCATTTAGGACCCAAGCAGGATACATAAGCATCCCGCCAGCACCCAGGATCAGGGGTTCGACGATGAAGGCAGCCGGATTTTCGTTGCGACACGCGGCCTCGAGCGCGTCGAGCGTAGCCTGTTCAAGACCCGGCGCCGGGAACGGCACTGAGGTAACGTCGAACAGCAGAGGTTCGTAGGCCGCATTGAACACACCACGCGCGCCGACCGACATCGTGCCCACCGTGTCACCATGATAGGAATGCTGCATCACGACGATACGTGAGCGCGGCTCGCCGATGTTGCGCCAATAGCCGAGCGCCAATTTCAGCGCGACCTCCACGCTGGTCGAGCCGCTGTCGGAGAAGAAGACGTAATCGAGGCCATGGGGCGCGAGTTTCAAAAGCAGGGAGGCAACCTCTTCGGCGGGTTCATGAGTGTGGCCCGCGAAGATGATCTGGTTGAGCTTTTCCGCCTGCTTCTGAATGGCACTCACGATGTAAGGATGGCAATGGCCATGGGTCACAACCCACCAAGACGCAATCGCGTCGATGATGCGACGGTCATCCGCGGTGTAAAGATATGCACCCTCGCCGCGCAAAACTTTTATCATCTCGCCTTGCAGCGCATGTTGGGTAAACGGATGCCAGATCCGCGACTTTGCTTTGCACATTATGATTCGAAATCGCCACCATGGAACGAAACCTTGAAGGCCGCGCGAAGCTCGTTAGCGGTGAGTGGAACGAGGCACGGGAGCCGGCCCAGCTTCCGCACTTGTCCGATCCTGCAAATGGTGCTCTCGGTGTCGACGTTCTCTTCGCCGATGAACACGATACCGCGAATCTCAATGTTGCGATTGTGCAAGGCCTCGAGCGAAAGCAGCGAATGATTGATGGTACCGAGGGCAGTGCGCGCGCAGAGAATGACTGGCAGCCGCCATCGTGCAAAGACGTCGATATAGAGTTCGTTGCGATTGAGCGGTACCATTAGCCCGCCTGCCCCTTCGATCACGAGCGGGCGATCCCCGGTGTCCGGCACATTGAGTGAGGTGGCGTCGATGTGAAGCCGATCGACTTCTGCTGCGAGATGTGGTGACGCTGGCATTTCAAGACGATACCGCTCTGGCACAATCCGATCGTCGGGAAGTTCGGCCAGTCGTTTAACGACCACAGAATCGGTCTCCCCTCGAAGACCAGCCTGGATCGGTTTCCAATAATAGGCATCAAGAAAACCGACGACCCCTGCGCAAAAGATCGTCTTGCCGACCTCAGTGTCGGTGCCGGTGACTACGAATCGCCGAGCCATCTTGCCTCGCTTCCGGTTTCTTCCATCAAGGCATCGAGCAAGGAACGCACATCATTCTCTCCGACATTCAGTGTCAGGGAGATTCGCAGCCGAGCTGTGCCCGCCGGCACGGTAGGTGGTCGGATTCCGCGAACGTCGAATCCGCGAGCCTGCAGCATCGATGCCAATTTCATGGCGCGCGCGTTGTCGCCGACAATGTAAGGGACAATCTGGGAAGCGGACGGACTCCGGCCCCCGCGCAAGCGGATCTCCCGATGCGTAAAGGCGACCAAGCTGGCCAGGCGTTGTTGCCGTTCCGGTTCCTCCTTCAAGATTGATAGCGCCTCCTGCACGGCAACAGCCAGCAAGGGCGACGGCGCCGTTGCAAAAATGAATGGACGGCAACGGTTGACCATGAAGTCGCGCAGCACCCGGCTCGCGGTGACGAGGGCGCCGGCGGCGCCCAAGGCCTTGCCGCATGTATGAACGACCACCAGGTTCTCGCGCCCTTCATAGGGGGCGGTCAGCCCCTTTCCCCGCTCACCGTACACGCCAGTGGCATGAGCTTCATCCACCAAAAGGAACGCATCATGCCTGTCGGCGATTGCGACAAGCTCCCTGAGCGGCGCGAAATCGCCGTCCATACTGTACAGACTTTCAGCCACCATCCAGACACGGCCCGTCCCGCCTTTCGCGCGCCAGTCGCGGATTGTGCCTTCGACCGACATCGGATCGTTGTGAGCGCTTTCGCGATACTCGGCTCGTCCGGACCGTGCGCCTTCGCGAATGCTCGCGTGCACGAGCGAATCGAGTACCAGCAGATCGCCCCGTTGAGGCAGCGTCGTCAGGATGGCAAAATTCGCCACATATCCGGCGCTGAAAAACAGCACCGTCTCGGCTCCGAAAAGGTGCGCGGCCTCCGCTTCGAGACGTTCGTGCTCGTCGCAATTTCCGCGCAGGAGTCGTGACCCGCCGGCCCCGATTGGAGTGCCGGCTTCCAGCGCCGCCGCCACAGCCTTCTTCATACGCGGCGCACTCGCCAGCGCGAGATAGTCGTTCGATCCAAAATCAATGCCCGAACGCGGTGCTAGGCGCCGCAGACGGTCCTGCTCGTTTAGGGCCCGCAAGGCGGCGCGATAAGTGGCCACCTTGTCTGCGCGTGTTGAAGTCATCAATCAGTCCCGTGTGTAGAAGGGAGTGCTTGCGCAAATCACTCAGGCGGCCGCCAATCACGAAGCCGCGCTTCTTCCTGACATTCTTCAAGAGTCTCTCGAGGGCGGCAGACGCGGCTTTGGGCGTCAGTCACTGTGAACGCATCATTAGCCGGCGCAGATTGCCGGTTGTCCGACTGCGCCTGGTCGAGGCTGGATTTGATGCCGAGCCGCCCAAGCAACTCCACGTCTCGCTCGCGCTGCGGGTTGCGCGTGGTCAGAAGCGCGTCGCCGATAAATATCGAATTAGCGCCAGCGAGAAGGCACAGCGTCTGCAATTCATCGGTCATGTATTGCCGCCCGGCGGACAGCCGCACCACGCTTTGCGGCATCAGGATGCGTGCGACCGCGACGACACGCGCGAGGGAGATTGGATCGGGCCGTTCCGCGGTTTCCGTGACCGGCACGCCCTTCACCTCGTTCCAAAGGTTGATCGGCACGCTATCCGGATGGCTCGGAAGATTGGCGAGCAGCACCAGCATGCCGAGGCGGTCCACGACGCGCTCCCCCATGCCGATGATGCCGCCGCTGCAGACCTTGATGCCCGCCGCGCGCACCTCAGTGAGCGTGTCGACCCGATCCTGCAGTATCCGCGTGGTGATGATCTGGCCATAGAATTCGGGCGAGGTATCGACGTTGTGGTTGTAGAAGTCGAGGCCGGCCTCACGCAAACGCTGCGCCTGAGGAGCGGTCAGCATTCCGAGTGTCACGCAGGTTTCCATTCCGAGACCCTTCACCGCGCTGACCATCTCGCAGACCTGGTCTAGGTCGCGGTCCTTTGGACTGCGCCACGCCGCCGCCATGCAGAACCGCGCCGCGCCGGCCGCTTTCGCGCGCTCGGCGGTTGCGATCACATCCGCCTTGTCCATCAGCCGCGTCGCTTTCAGCCCCGTGTCATAGTGCGCGCTCTGCGAGCAATAACCGCAATCCTCTGGGCAGCCGCCAGTCTTGATGCTGAGAAGACTCGCGGTCTCCAGATGATTGGGATCAAAGCGGCGGCGGTGAACGGCCTGGGCGCGGAACATCAGGTCGGAGAATGGCGCGTTATAGAGCGCCTCCGCCTCCCCAAGGGTCCAGTCGTGGCGAACGGGTTCAATGTCGCAGCCGTCGTCCGGTTTTGTTTTCGCGCTTGGGACCATCCGAGCCACGAGCCTCCTCTGCCAACTATAGATAATCTTGAGGATTATCTATGATCTTTCATGTTGATGTATGCTAACTGACGTCTGGCTGCCATGCACGGTGTTTTCCGATAGATAATCTATGATGAGTGAGAGCGAGAACGCGACAACTTCGCAACGCATTGCGCATTCGATCGGGCACCGCATTATCAGCGGCGCCCTAGAACCAGACGCACCGCTGCGGCAGGACCATATCGCGCGCGAATTCAACTCGAGCCACGTCCCCGTGCGGGAAGCTTTTCGGCAACTGGAGGCACAACATCTCGTTGTTGCCGCCCCCCGCCGCGGCGTACGCGTTGCATCGCTCGACGCGAAGTCGGTGAAGGAGATCGCCGAGATGCGTGCCGCGCTGGAAGTGGTCGCGCTGCGGAATGCCGCGCCGAAACTCACGGCGGCTCATCTGGCGCGGATTGAGCTGGCCCTGATCGAAGCAGACAACGCGGAGACAATTCAGGAATTCGAGATCGCGAATCGCACATTTCACCACGCACTGGTGGCGCCCTGCGCAATGCCTCGATTGCTCGCCTGCCTCGATGGACTGCAACTCGCAAACTCGCGACTGGTGTTCGCGATGGCGCGCAGTGCCGGATGGCGTCCGCGATCCAATCAGGATCACCGGTTGATTCTGCAAGCACTACGATCACGTAATATCGATCACGCCTGCGATCTGCTTGCGCGTCACATTCAAAGTATTGAGCGGCTCGCCTTTCCCGCCTCATTATGAGGGACACAATGCAATCGCAGAGCACCATGCGGCGTCGTCACTGGCACGACACCAAGATAGCCCTGCGATCAGCCTTCATCTCGCACGAGCCATAGCCAGCCATGATTCGCCACATCGTCCTATTCACAGCCAAGAACAAGACCGACATCGATCGAAATCTGTCGACCTACTCTCGGTTCTTTCCGCCATCCCGCATGCACGCCGGCATCGCGTGCAACCGCAAGACCGATCAGCTCGGTAATGACGTCGACGTCGTTGTGAAAATGATGCTGTAGCTCGCGACCTATAAGGCGCACGATCCCTAGAAAGAACCGTCGAACGGGTACGACTACTGCGAGAGCTTCAGTTCGGGGCCGATTACAATTTGACGGATGTCGTCTCGGAAGCCTGATGCACGTCCGCGAATTGCCATGGATCGAGCCGGTCACGGCGATGCGACGTCTCGCACATCAACCGCACCTCACTTTTCTCGACGGCGGAGCAAAACACGAATTACTCGGACGCTACTCATATCTGGCCTGCGATCCGTTCAGCAGCTACGAGGGCAAGACGATTGTACTGTACCGACCGGTATAAGCCATCCGGAGGATCTCCGTCAGTTTCTCTACCTTTTGGTCGTGAGACAAGGGTCCGCGCACCGACGAAAGGCATCGATCTCCTGCAAGATCACCAGCCACGGCGCGCTGCGCTTTGCTTGTTCGAACGCCTGTCTCATCGAAACAGTCGCCTGATGGCGCAGGGGCTTCCGAGTTTGTTCAGGTTAAACCTGAAAGTTGCTCTCCGGAGGGCGGCGGCGGGTGTGTCGCCCGCGTGGGTCTTGCCGAATCCTGGCGCCCATAGAGAAAGATGTCCAAAGACTGAATTTGCAACGAAGCGAGCAAGGTCTGCGCGGCTAGCTGCTTCGCGTCCTCCGGTCACGCCGGCTTTACGCAATGTCCAGGCGCATTGGTGGGAGCCATACCGACTAGGCGGCTAAAAGCCCAGGCTATTGGCCCGTCTGGTCGTGGCCTGATCGCCGAGACCATGTTCCGCTCGCCTCGATGGAGCACGTGTCTAAGCACATTTGAGCCCTCCAACACCTCCTCGATCATACGGTCGAGCTACAGGTTTCATTCGCTCCAGGTATTCGCCACGTTGCAGAGGGTGTGCCGCTTCTCAGCAGCACCACTTCGAGCGGCGTTAAGTCGCTCAGTCTTGCCTACCAGTTCGGGTAGGCCACTCAAGACCGTTTCATCGCTAAAACCCACCTGTATCCGTGACCGAACCTCGCGGGAAGGCCGGCTGTGGTTAGCCTTCGGTCATCCCTAAAGGGTCGCCACAGAAGTTAGCGGCGCGTGAAACGCACCACCGTTCTTTTCCTTGCTCCAGAGGGAGGGCTCACGCCGCCACTAACTTCCCCGGAAGCGCGGATGCGGCAGAGATAGCGTCTTTATCCCAGATCCCCCGGTCGATAAAGGGACGCCGCGTCGCATCCGCGCTACTTTCCAAGGCAGTCAGCTTATCACTGAGCGCGGTGTTTACGCCTTACCGGCTGACGGCAGAGTGCTTCTTACATCGATAGAATCGGCGCGGCTGTGCAGTGTATGAGGGTGAGCCGACTAGGGAAAAGAGCATATGTTCAGACGACAAGTCGCGCCACTAAAGGCTAACCCCTTAGCGCATCTGCGCGTAGCGAAACGGAAACCGACAGCGCAGCAACTCGCCGAAGCGTTTTGTTTTGCGACGCGTGTGTTTGATGACATCAACCCGACAACGCGCGAATGGCACGAAATACAAGACCGCATGGTCAGAACAGATGATGGGTGCTTTTATCTTATCGAAGGTCCAGGCTCTAACTCCGGTGAGCGTGAAGCCGTAACGCCTTACAGTCTAGGCGCTGTCTTCGCTTGGCTGCGAGATTGCCCAGAACAGATTGAGCGCACTGTCGTCGTCGGCGGGGTTGGAAACGCCCCACACGGGCCGCTTTTCGTCTTGTGAGTAGCCGCGCAGTATCGACAGCTTACAGTAACCTAGCCCCGATACATAATTATTGTGAACGGGGGTGGCAGGGCCAGTGCTGTGGCTCCAGAGCAGCCAGCGTCGAGTCACGTCGCTAAACTCAAACGGCAAGCGCGGGCGCGGCCAGATACCGGGCCAATCTTGCCCCCTGGCTAGCCCGGAACCGAGCGCGCGCCCAGACTGCTTCCAACTCACGCGTGAACTCCCGTTCTAGTGGTTGAGCGAGCGTACAGCTGGTTGGGAAATCGAACTCGTTCAACCTCAACTGTCTAGCCAAGCTAGTTGCCGATGCTGGATCGGAGACTCTGCCTAAGCGAAAATCAGCACGTTTGATCGAAGCTGACGATGGTCTGGCAAGTCGACGGCGCCTGAGCGTTTCCGATGGTCGCTCGGCAAATCGTGCGCGGTAAGCGCGCGCGAACTCGCCTAGGTTTATGTAGCCCCAGGCATAGGCCACACCCGACACGCTCTGTCGCGGAGCCGCACCGTACAGATCGCGCCTACGCCTTGCAGTCGCTGCTCGCGAAGAATGCACTCGGCGCATAACCGCGAAATCTCTTTGAACGCCGTCGTCAAGGTTCTCAGGCTCGTTCCGGCTGCGCGTGCCACTTCTGTCATCGGGGGCAGCTCTATAGCATGATCGGCCATATATTGTTCAGCAAGCCTGACCGCGCGAGGGGCAAGCCGGTTGCCGGGGTTCTCTAAATCCAGATCGGCGCGGTTGGCCATTCGTTCAACAAGTGGATACAGATCGTCTGCTCGAGGTGCCGCCCTGGTCGGGAGCAAGACGGCCGGGCGCCTCGGCGATGCAGCGCACGATGTATTCCATCAAAGCCAACCAGTGACGTACGTTTGTTTCGCCCATCGCCGCGACCGGGCGCTACCAGCGGCCGCGGGTTAACTCATCGGGACGATGGCTTTGCGGGATTGGGGCCGATCACAGGCAGCCTAGAAGTTTCAGATAGCCGCGCTCGATCAGGGCGATCGGATCGTGAATGAGCCGGTTGGCCTTACGGCGGGCATGCGAATCCTTCCACTCGACCGAACAGCGCTGTGCGTGTTCGGAGGCGAGCACCTTCTTGCCACGTCTCTCGGACCACCGCCGAGGTCGTGGACGTCGAAGGCGTGAAGGAGCTGTATCAGTCGACGTTTCTGAAGCGACGTCAATCGCCGCCTTCATCAGGCGCACGGCTATCGCACGCCGATGGCGGTCTGGCGCGAACGGATGCAGGCCGCGAAGACTGTCGACATAGTGGACAACGCTGACGCGTTGACCACATGCCACAGCAACTGCAGCAGACAGAGTCTCTGGCAGTGATAGACAGGGATCAGGAGCGGTCAGTTTCGAACTAACAAACCGGTTCAAGCGGTGGCGCTTCGCGGATCCATTTCAATTTCTTCGTGTCGAAGACGCCTGGAGCTTGGCTGGAGGGGTGATCTTTTCAATCAAACCTATAGGACGCCTCAAAGAACGTACCCCAGCGCTCCATGCTGTACTTCGCGAACGCGGGCGGGTCATCGACACAGCCGCTGCTGCTGCACGTAGAGTCGCCCCGCCTTTTAACCCACATAGCCCAATAGCGCCCACCGATTCCGACGCTGAAGTTCCTTGTAAAGAAGTAGGACAGCACGCCTTCGACCTGGACGCCGCCACCACCATTGCCCCCTTGTTCATCAAACAAGGTCTGATCGCGCAAGAGATGGTTGTCACGCCCTTTGAAATCGGTCCAGGGCAGGTAGGCGACATCTGTGTTTAAGCGCCAGCGCTCGGTCAGCATGGTTTCGGCGCTTAGGCCGACACGAGGTGCATTCCACTGGGCATTCTGGCTGCCAACGACCCTGTCGTCGCCCCGCGGCAAGCATGTAGCCGTCGGGTTGGTGATCTGTACACACCCTCTCGAGTCGGAGCTCTGTTCGTAATAGGTCCAGCCGAGAAATCCCCCAACCTTGTAGTTGATGCCGCGCAGGAAGTCGTATCCGACGTCGGCTGTGTAATAGGTGAACCTGCCGTTTGCCTGGCGTGATATCATGTTGACATAGGGCGGGTCGCCCCAATCTTCATCGTTGTCTTTTCCCTTATTGAAGCGCCCTGTGCCAACGTTGCTCTTGAGGAACACTCCCTCCGGGCTGTCGACACGGCCAAATAGCTCTCCGGACAGTCCGTCTAGTTCGTGATAGGTGAGCCTCGATATAAGGATGCTGGGATCTTCAAGGCCGCCATAGGGCGCCGCGCTGCGGTCCCATTGGAATCGTCCCCGGCTGAGCCAGAGCCGCGATCCGCCCTCGAACGACCAACCGGCCGTGTAAGGAACCGGCGGCGCGCCGGGTGCTTTCGCGTACAGCGGCGCATCGGACCATTGCACCATCCATGAGTCGGCGCCAAAATGGTAGTTCAACCCGATCTTTCCGACGTGATAGTTGCTGGACAGGCTCGTTGTGTTCGCCGGAATGATTGCGAACGGCGGATTCTGCACCGTCGGAGGGGTTGCGACACTCGGCCCGCCGAAATGCAGATAGTCATACTCAGCTTTGAGCGACCATGCAGGTGTAAGCGCTTGCTCGACGCCCAGCCCGATGGTGCCACCGACGCGACCATAGTCGAAATGGGTTTTCTCCTGTGGGGATTCAAACTTTTTGTTATTGACGACGTCGCTCCGGCTGTTTTGCCAAGCCACGCCTCCCTTGAGATAGGCCAGCGTGCGGCCCAGCGGGCCAAACGCGTAGCCGATGCGGCCGGTCCCAGTGGCAAAGACGTTGGGACCCACCTTGCAGTTTGCGCTCACGACAGACCCGGACGGGGCGAGGCAAGTATTTGTGCCGTCTGAGGCAGCACCACTGGCATCGAGCTCGACACCAAACACCCAGCCGTTTTTCTGCCAATTGTAGCCGATCTGGCCACCTCCGAAGACAACTGGGGTATCGACAACATCGCCATAGATCGACGGACCGTAGGGATTGCTGAAGGAGGTTCGGCCGTACCCGCCGCCGACGTGCCCACCAATATAACCTCCCCACCAGTTCCACACCGCCGAGGGCAGTTTCAGTTCTGGCTCAAGGTCTGCCGCATTCGCTGCACCACTTGCGACGAGCGCAATTGTCGTGGCTCCCAAAAGAAGAACTCCAGATCGCATCCAACACGTTCCTGCATTTTCTCCGCCCACAACCGAGCGTCCTTGAGTTATCGCAGCAGCAAACCATCGGGATGGACCAGACGCTACCAGCGACGCGCGCCGTGTCCGTCCCGAAGACCATCGCACTTCGATTGGTGATGATGCCGCAAAGAGAGCAAGTCGCGTGCCGAAGTGAATTCCCAGGATCTGCAGGCACTTCGTCGTCGCGGCGTGTGGCGTCAAGTTGCAGACATTGTCTCAATACCGACAGTCGCGCAGCCACTGCCCGAGCCATCCTTGGCTAGCCCGGTCCTGCGTCTAGACCCACAATGCGCTTCCCTCCCCTGACCACCGAGAGCATGCGCTAAAGGCCGAACGGGTCGAATTTGGACAAGGCTGGCGCCGCCATGATGATCGCTTTACGGGAGTTCGAGTTCTTTAATCGCAAGAGCCGCGATCTCCGCCGGCTTACGGACATCGTTTTGCGCAATCTTGATGATCTTATTTGCGATCAGTTCTGCTACCTTTTCCGGGCTTCATCCTTTTTCTTCGCCGCGGCATCCAATCGCACGACGAGCTCATAGCCGGCGTTCCATTTAGGCACCGCCGAAGCATGATGCTCTGGATGATCACCAACGCCGACATTTTGTCGAATGGCGCCAGCGCAGGTGCGTGCACCTCGTTGAGTGGCACGATGACCTAGGGTTCGATCGTGCGGGACGCGCATCGCAAATTGTCCTTGCAGACGAATCCAGACAAAGCGATCTTACGCCTTGCGCGAGTGCTTGCTCGTCTGGCTGCGAGGGAAGATCATGAAACAGAGTTGGCCGATCGAAGAGACAAGGAAGAGAGCGACGATCTATGCTCGATTCTCAACCGATCTTCAGAACGAGCGTTCGATTGAAGATCAGCTTTCACTTTGTCAAAGCTATGCAGAGCGCGAAGGCTTAACGGTTATCAGCACCCACGAAGATCGGGCTCGTTCAGGTGGCTCGGTCATGGGACGCGAAGGCCTTCTGCGGATGTTGGACCAAGCGCGGGAGAGATCCTTTGACGTAGTGATCGTCGAAGCGCTCGATCGCCTCTCTCGCGACATGGAAGATCTCGCAGGTATCCATAAGCGACTATCTTTTCTCGGCATTGAGATCCGGGCGGTCCACGAAGGCGTCGTCAACACCGTCCTGGTCGGTCTTCGCGGCCTTGTCGGACAACTCTATCGTGAGGACAACGCGCACAAGGTGCGGCGTGGCCAAGCAGGCCGGGTCAAGCGAGGTTTGGCTGGAGGTGGCCTAACATACGGATATGCCGCGGTCCCCGGAAAGAGCGGTGAACGAGTCATCGTCGAGGCCGAGGCACAAGTGATCCGGCGCATCTTCCAGGAATACGTGGACGGTCGGACGCCTCGCGAAATCGCGCACGATCTCAACAAGGAGAGGATATCACCTCCGCGGGGGCGCGCATGGAATGCATCAACTATCAATGGCAATCTCGAGAGGGGCGCCGGCATTCTGCAGAACGAGCTTTATGTAGGGCGCCTCGTCTGGAACAAAGTCAGGATGGTGAAAGATCCCGACTCGGGAAAGCGCCTGTCACGACCAAATCCTAAGAGTGACTGGCAGGTGGCCGAAGTGCCGCATCTTACAATTGTCAATCCAGAGCTATTCACAGCTGCTCAGCAACGCAAAGAGGAGCGCAGTCACACCCACCCCAGCCATCAACGCCGGCCTCGTCGGATGCTATCTGGCCTGCTCCGTTGCGGCTCATGCGGATCGGGCATGGCAACCAATGGGCGGGACAAATCAGGGCGTGTTCGCATTCGCTGCTCGGCGGCAACGGAGAGCGGCACGTGTCCGGACGCCAAAACTTTTTATTTAGACACTGTCGAGAGCGCGGTCCTCAATGGTCTAAAGGCCGAATTGCGCGCGCCGAAAGTTATCTCAGAATACGTACGCACGTATCTTGACGAGCGGAAGCGCCTCGCAGCCACATCACATGCAAAACGGCAGCGGCTTGAGCAGCGGCTTGGGCAATTAAACCGGGAAATCGAACGACTGGTGGATGCGATCGCGAAAGGACATGGCGATCCAGCCATTCTCGGACCGCAATCGACTGCCTTGGATGCCGAACGAAAGCGGATATCTGAGGAGTTGCAGAGTGAACCACCCGCCCCGAAAGAAGTCGCGCTGCATCCGGCCATCCTCAAACGCTATGAGGAGCAACTTAGTCGGCTTGAAGAAGCACTGGCTAAAGGTGTCAGTGCGGGCGACGGAGAGGCCGTAGAAGCCATCAGAGACTTGGTCGAAACGGTCACTGTGTTCCGCGATCCAGGACGCCCAGGTGGTGTAGCCGTGGAGATAGCAGGCCGGCTAAACGCCCTCCTCGGGGAAAAGGCCTATCCAAACCAGGTCAAAGGAGTGTGGGGAAAGGTGGTAGCGGGGGAGGGACTCGAACCCCCGACCCCAGGATTATGATTCCCGTGCTCTAACCAGCTGAGCTACCCCGCCACAGGGATCGCGGCGGCGAATAAGGCCGATCTCGCGAACGCGCGGCATATAAGGAAGGGGGCGGCGGGAAGTCAATCCGCCTTCGCTTCCGCTCTCGCGAAAGCTTCCGCCTTCGCCAAGCGGCTTCGGCGGACAAGCCGGCGCGACACGTCCGCCGGCAGGACGAAATGGCTGTTTTGAGTGGAACTTCCCGCTGATTCCGTCATGGCCGGGCCTGTCCCGGCCATCCACGCCTTGATTCGCTGGCCAAAGAACGTGGATACCCGGGACAGGCCCGGGCATGACGACGTTTGGGCGAAGAGCGCGCCTATTTCGGCCTCACGCTGGGGTCGCCGCCGGGGCTGCCGGGAGGCGGGATGACGGGCATGGTGCCGCCGGTGCTCGGCGCCGGGGCGTGCATGTCGGGGTCCACGCCCGAGGGTGGGCAGAGCACGCCGTCCGATTTGGCCAATTTGTCGCCGAGCGGTTCCCGGGACTGACCGGTGGTGGTGCCGTCCGGTAAGCGGCCCGGCCGGTCCTGCGGCGTGCAGTTGGTGGCGTGTTGCGGGGATGGCGGCGCGGTCGCTTGCGGCGGCGTCGCCGGGGCGGGCGGGGCCTGCGCGATCGCGCTGCCGGAGGCGGCGATCAGGAGGCTGGTCAGGATGATGGTCGATGTCGTGCGCATGGAAGGGAAACGCGCCGATCACCGCGCGCGTTCCCAGCTAGCGATCACGATTTGACGTAGCGGATCAGCGAGAAATGGCCCATCGGCGGCATGGGGCGGCGCTCGGTGAGCGTGACGCCGCCGTGTTTTAGGGCCCAGTTCACCAGGCGGGCCCAGGGGAATTCCGGGCGCCAGCCGAGGCGGCGGGCGATGGGCGCGAAGGCGAGCTCGAACAGCTTTCGGGGGCCACTCTCGGCGCCGATGTGGTTGACGAGGATCAGCTCGCCGCCGGGCTTGAGCACGCGCACGAACTCGTCGAGCGTGCCTTCGGGATCAGGCACGGCGGTGATGACATATTGCGCCACCACCGCGTCGAAGAACTTGTCGGGGAAAGCGAGGTTCTTCGCATCCATCACCGAGAGCACTTCGACGTTGGAGAGGCGCAAGCTCCGCACGCGCGCCTGCGCCTTGCGCAGCATCGGCTCCGAGATGTCGACGCCGCAGATCTTCGTGGTGCGTGAATAGTCCGACAGCGAAAGCCCGGTGCCGACGCCGACGTCGAGGATCCGCCCGCCGATGCGGTCGGCCTCGGCGATGGTCGACTGCCTTCCGGCGTCGAACACCTTGCCGAACACGAGATCGTAGACCGGCGCCCAGCGGCCATAGGCCTTCTCGACCCCGGCCCGCGAGATGTCTGCTGCCATGCCCCCTGCCCTTACGCGAAACTCTAGAGAGTAATGATCATTGGTGAGATCGAAGCCAGCCCCGAAATTGGTCTAGCGCCTCTTCCGCAAGCGGAAGAGGCGGCGCACCGTCGTTGCGGCGACAGCCGGGCTGGATCTCGTCATCCTCAGCCGCGCACGGCTTCCGCGAGCGGGCGCGATGCGGCCGCACCAACCTTCGCCGCTGCGCTCTGGATGAAGCCGCCGCCGAGCACGCGGGCCTGGCCGCTGGCTGCGTCGTAGAACACGCAGGCCTGGCCGGGCGAGACACCCTCTTCGCCGGCGACGAGCTCGACCTCGTAATGGCCATTGCCGCCGCGCAGCCAGGCCGGCTGGGGGCTGCGGGTCGAGCGCACGCGCACGAACATCTCGAGGCCGCCGCCGATGGCGCGGTCGATGTCGCCGCCGCCGATCCAGTTGACGTCGCGCAAGGAGATGCGGTGCATCTTCAGCGCATCGCGCGGGCCGACGACGACGCGGCGGTGCGCTGCATCCAGCCGCACCACGAACAGCGGCGAGCCCGAGGCGATGCCGAGGCCGCGGCGCTGGCCCACGGTGAAATTGGCGATGCCGTTGTGCCGGCCGAGCACACGTCCGTCGAGATCGACGATGTCGCCGGGGTCCATCGCGTTCGGCCGCAGGCGTGTGATGATGTCGGTGTAGCGTCCCGTCGGCACGAAGCAGATGTCCTGGCTGTCGTGCTTGTCGGCGACCGCAAGACCGAAGCGGCGCGCCAGCTCGCGCGTCTCGGGCTTGGTCATGTCGCCGAGCGGAAAGCGCAGGAAGTCGAGCTGCTCGCGCGTGGTCGCGAACAGGAAATAGCTCTGGTCGCGGTCGGCGTCGGCCGCGCAGACCAGCGCGCGCGAGCCGTCGTCGAGACGGCGCGAGGCGACGTAATGGCCGGTGGCGAGCGCCTGGGCGCCAAGCTCGCGGGCGGTCTTCAGGAGGTCGCGAAACTTGACCGAACGGTTGCACTCGATGCACGGCACCGGCGTCTCGCCAAGCGCATAGGAGTCGGCGAAATTGTCGATGACGGACTCGCGAAAGCGGTCCTCGTAGTCGAGCACATAGTGGGGAATGCCGAGCTTGGCCGCGACGTCGCGCGCGTCGTGGATGTCCTGGCCGGCACAGCAGGCGCCCTTGCGGTGGGTGGCCGCGCCATGGTCGTAGAGCTGCAGCGTGATGCCGACCACGTCGTAGCCTTCAGCCTTCAAGAGCGCAGCCGTCGTCGAGGAATCGACGCCGCCCGACATGGCGACGACGACCCTGGTGTCCTCGGGACGGCCTTCGAGATCCAGACTGTTGAGCATGGGCCTTAAAGCGTTGTGACGGCGGCGTAGCGCGATCCGCGATTGCTGTGCCTTCTCGCGGGACATCGGCGATCCCCGGAACTCTGGTTCCCGAAGAGCACGACTGCCCAAGTCGAAAGCGGCTGAGAGTAACCTCTTTAATATAGGCGGCATTCCGGTGAAGCAATCACGCGGGCAGCCAGCTTGGGGCAATTCTTGCCGGGGCGGCAGAAATGGCGGGGCCGCGGCGGGCCGCCCGGCGGCGGCCTCGGAACATCAAGGCATTGATTATATTGGATAAATTTACAAAGAGGGGCGCTGGCCCGCTCCTTGCTACCCCTTGTCCGAAGTTGCTTCCAAGGGGTCGCCTGTGGTTGGTCGTACGTCAGATGTCGTGGCAAGCGTGCAAGTCCAGAGCGCGCAGCAGAAGCCTGCCCGGTCGCAAGCCCCGAAGGACACGCCCGCGAACGAGGCTTTCGGCTCGCTGGTCGACAGCAACACCCAGGCGATCAACAACAATGCGCAGGCCCAGGACACGGCGCCGCGCCGGAGCGATTCCGCATCATCGTCCCCGGCGTCCGACCGGCGTCGGCGCGACACCTCTTCCACGGACCAGCCCTCGCAGAGCAAGGCAAGCGACGCCACCGATACCTCTGCGCCGGCGAAGAATGACGACAGCGAGGCGACAAGCGATCCGTCCAAGGACGCCGGCAAGATCAAGGACAAGTCCGAGACATCGGACGCCAAATCGGCGGACAAGTCCGACGACACCAAGGGCGACAAGTCCGACGGGACCGACGCCCTCAGCGCCGCAGACGATCCGGCTGCCGCCGCGCCGGCCGATGCGGCGCAGACCGCCGTGCCCGATCCCGGCGTCATCGTCGGCGCGCCCGTCGTGGCGGCCGATCCGAATGCGGCTGCGAGCCAGGCCGGCGATGCCGCCGCCTCGCCGCTGACGATCGCCGCGGCAGGTCTCGCCGCCAGTGCCTCCACTGCGGCGCAGATCGCCGGCACCAGGACCGATACCGCCACGGCCGGCGACAAGAGCGCCAAGGCCGCCGGCGCCGAGGTCGATGCCGACACCACGACGACGCTCGGCGAGACCGCGACCGGCACGAGCGAGGCGACCGCGACCGGTGCGAAGGCCAATGGCGGACTGATCGCCGCCGCCAGTCAGGGCACGCCGAAGACCTCGTTCAAGGATGCCGCCACGACGCAGACCCAGACCGACATCTCGAATATCGGCCAGGACACCGGCAAGGCGAACGCGGCCGCGACGCAAGCCCCGGGTGCAGCGACCCTCGACGCCGCCGCGCATCCGCAGGCCGCCAAGCCGCAAGGAGATGGCGGAGCAGCCGACGCCAAGGCCGTCGCCACCGAGCGCACCGCGGATGCGGCCTCTGGCGCGCCGGCAACGCAGGTTCATGCGGGGACGCAGGCGAACGCCGCCTCGACCGACACCAGCGCGCAAGCCGCCTCCGCCGTGCAGGCGCCGCTGACCAACACCACCTCGGCCGCGACGGCATCGACCGCGACGCTGACCGCGACCGCGGCAACTCATGCGGCCGTGCCGATCAGCGGCATCCCGATCGAGATCGCGGCCGCGATACGCGCCGGCAAGTCCCGGTTCGACATCAGCCTCGATCCGGCCGAGCTCGGCCGCATCGACGTGCGCATCAACGTCGACCGCAACGGCCAGGTCACCTCGCATCTCACGGTGGAGAAGCCGGAGACGCTGCAAATGCTGCGTCAGGACGCGCCGCAATTGCAGCGCGCGCTCGATGATGCCGGCTTCAAGACCGGCAGCAACGGGCTGTCCTTCAGCCTGCGCGACCAGAATTCATCGGGCCAGAACTCCGGCCAGAACAACGACAATGGCGGCAATGCCCGCCGGCTGATCATCAGCGAGGACGACACCGTTGCTGCCGCGCCCGTCGGGCGCGGCTACGGCCGCATGCTCGGATCGAGCAGCGGCGTCGACATCAGAGTGTGAGGAGTATTCGACGATGACCACCACGAATGCCGCCACCGCCCCGACGCCCGTCTCCGGAACGACCGACATCCCGAAATCCTCCTCGTCGAACTCGATGAGCTCGACCACGGGGTCGACGCTCGCCGGCAACTTCCAGACCTTCCTGACGCTGCTGACGACGCAGCTGCAGAACCAGAACCCGCTGGATCCGCTCGACACCAACCAGTTCACCCAGCAGCTGGTGCAGTTCGCCGGCGTCGAGCAGCAGCTCAAGACCAACGATTCGCTGGCCCAGCTCGTCACGCTCCAGCAGACCACGCAGGCGACCCAGGCGCTGGGCTTCGTCGGCAAGACCGCTCTGGTGGACGGCTCGACGACGAGCATGACGAACTCGGCGGCGATCTGGCATCTCAACGTGCCGACCGACTCCACCGTCGAGATCTCCATCGCCAATTCCAGCGGCCAGACCGTGTTTAACGGCAAATACACCGCCTCCGCCGGCACCGACATTCCCTTCACCTGGAACGGCATGGGCAATGACGGCACGCAATGGCCCGACGGCAAATACACGATCTCGGCCACGGGCAAGGACGTCGCGAACAACAATGTCGGCATCGCCGCGCAGGTGCAGGGCGTGGTGTCGTCGGTCGACCTGACCCAGTCGCCGCCGCTGCTCACCATCGACGGCGCCAGCTACACGCTGAGCCAGGTCAAGAGCATCATCGCGACAAGCGCCTATTGAGGGCGGAGCGCCTCTCCCCAGCGGGGTGTTCAGACCGGGGAGAGGTGGATCAGAGTTCGGGGCTCGCGTCGAGCCCGCAAGAGTCGTTCTGCGTTAGTAAAGTATTTACCTTCTGCCCGCTTGGCCCGCCGGAATCGCGTCTCCCGCCGGCCGAAGCGGCCGCGTTCCCGCAAGTTTCAACGAGAATTGTATTGAAGCCTTAGGCTTAGCGGATTTTTAAGTCGCGGAGCGTACGGTTACGGACGTGAGTTCAGTGGTTGAGAGTTTGTGAGTACGCCATGACAGAACCCCATCGCCCGAGGGTAAAATACGTCATCGGGCCGGACGGCAGTCCGCTGACGATCGCGGATCTGCCTGCACCCGGCACCAAACGCTGGGTCATCCGCCGCAAGGCCGAAGTCGTCGCCGCTGTCCGTGGCGGACTTCTCTCCCTTGAGGAGGCCTGCAGCCGTTATACCCTGACGGTCGACGAATTCCTCTCCTGGCAGTTTTCCATCGACCAGCACGGTCTGGCGGGTCTTCGCACCACCCGCATCCAGCAATATCGCCAGTAGGCGATCCGGAAATCTGCGGCTTTTGACGAAAATCGGCCTCGCCCAGCGAGGCCGATTTTTTTCATGATGCACTTTTGTCCGACCTCTTAACTTCCGTTAACCATATCGAAACCATCCCCTAGGCAATAATTGCCCAGTCGGCCTTTCCGGTGAAAGCAGCCGAATCTGTTGGGGCGGTTGCTTGCAAGGGCTTGCGGACTTTCTGAAGAGCATCGGAGCCGCCCGGTTCGGGGCCATGATCGCGGTCACCGCCGCGCTCATCGGCTTCTTCGCCTTCGTCATCATGCGCGTCACCACGCCGCAGATGACGACGCTGTTCACCGATCTCAGCGTCGAGGATTCCTCGAGCATCATCAAGGACCTGGAGCGCCAGGGCATCCAGTTCGAAATCCGCAACGAGGGCTCCATCATCATGGTGCCCAAGGACAAGGTCACGCGCCTGCGGATGAAGCTCGCCGAAGGCGGCCTGCCCAAGGGCGGCGGCGTCGGCTATGAAGTGTTCGACAAGTCGGACGCGCTCGGCACCACCTCCTTCGTCCAGAACATCAATCATCTCCGCGCGCTGGAAGGCGAGCTCGCCCGCACCATCCGCGCCATCGACCGCATCCAGGCCGCCCGCGTCCATCTGGTGCTGCCCGAGCGCCCGCTGTTTGCGCGCGAGGCGCCGGAGCCGTCGGCCTCGATCGTGGTGCGCGTCCGCGGCACGCTGGAAGCCCAGCAGATCCGCGCCATCCGCCACCTCGTCGCCTCCGCCGTCAACGGGCTGAAGCCGCAGCGGGTCTCGATCGTCGACGAGGCCGGCCAGCTGCTCGCCGACGGCGCTGCGACCGATCCCGAGCAGGCGGTCGGCGACGAGCGCCGCATCGCCTTCGAAAAGCGGCTGCGCAAGCAGGTCGAGGACATCGTCTCCTCCGTGGTCGGTTCAGGTCGCGCCCGCGTCCAGCTCTCCGCCGATTTCGACTTCAACAAGGTCACCCAGACCTCGGACAAGTTCGACCCCGAAGGCCGCGTGCTGCGCTCGAGCCAGACCCGCGAAGAGCAGAGCATGACCGCGGACAACAACGGCCAGGTCACCGTCAACAACGAGCTGCCCGGCAACCAGCAGAACAACGCCGCCGTCCCGAAGGATCAGAGCAAGAAGACCGAAGAGACCAACAATTACGAGATCTCCCGCACCACCAAGACCGAGGTGACCGAAGCCGGCCGGGTCAACCGCATCTCGGTCGCGGTGCTGGTCGACGGCATCTACACCAAGAACGACAAGGGCGAGCTGGCCTATCAGGACCGTACCAAGGAGCAGCTCGAAAGCATCGCCACCCTGGTGCGCTCGGCGATCGGCTTCGACCAGAAGCGCGGCGACCAGGTCGAGGTCGTGAATCTGCGCTTTGCCGACGCGCCTTCCACCGCGCCGATCGGCGAGCCCTCGGGCTTCCTCGGCATGCTCCAGTTCACCAAGGACGACGTCATGTACTTCGTCGAGCTCGGCGTGATGATGCTGCTCGGCCTGGTCGTGCTGTTCCTGGTGATCCGCCCGCTGGTCAAGCGGATTCTCGCCTCCGACGAGGTCGCCGCCGCCATCTCCGGCGTGCTGACGGGCCCCGCCGCTTCGGAAGAGGCCGCGCCGGCCGCCGGCCAGCCGCTGCTGCCGAGCGGCGCAGCCAGCGCAATCGACGTCGCCACCATTCAGGGCCAGGTCCACGCCCAGTCCGTTCATCGCGTCGGCGAACTGGCCGAGCGCAACCCCAACGAAACCGTCGCGATCATCCGCCAGTGGCTGACCGAACCCGCGAAATGACCAAGCCAAGTAAAGTGAATCAAGAAGTGATCTGACATGGCCGCCTCCCTGCAAAACGCCAACTCCAACGACATCACCAGCGTGATCTCCACGCTCGGCCAGCGCGCCGGCAGCCGGGCCGGCGGCGCCAAGACCGACGGTCTGGCCGGGCCGAAGCGTGCCGCGATCCTGATGCTGGCGCTCGGCGAGCAATATGGCGGCAAGATCTGGGGCCTGCTCGACGACGACGAAGTGCGCCAGCTCTCGCTCGAGATGTCGACGCTCGGCACCGTCGAGGTCGATACGGTCGAGGACATGCTGCTCGAATTCGTCTCGCGCATGTCGGCCTCGGGCGCGCTGATGGGCAATTTCGACGCCACCGAGCGCCTGCTCCAGCAATACCTGCCGCCGGAGCGCGTCAACGGCATCATGGACGAGATCCGCGGTCCGGCGGGGCGCAACATGTGGGAGAAGCTCTCCAACGTGCAGGAAGAGGTTCTCGCCAACTATCTCAAGAACGAATACCCGCAGACCATCGCCGTGGTGCTGTCGAAGCTGAAGTCGGAGCACGCCGCCCGCGTGCTCGGCATCCTGCCCGAGGAGCTCGCGCTCGACGTCGTCAACCGCATGCTGAAGATGGAGGCGGTGCAGAAGGAGGTGATCGAGAGCGTGGAGAAGACGCTGCGCACCGAATTCATGTCCAACCTGTCGCAGACCCGCCGTCGCGACGCTCACGAGGTGATGGCGGAAATCTTCAACAATTTCGACCGCCAGACCGAAACCCGCTTCATCACTTCGCTGGAAGAGGACAACCGTGAATCGGCCGAGCGCATCAAGGCGCTGATGTTCACCTTCGACGACCTCGTGAAGCTCGATTCCGGCTCCGCCCAGACCCTGATGCGCAACGTCGACAAGGACAAGCTCGGCGTCGCGCTCAAGAGCGCCAACGAGGACGTCCGCAACTTCTTCTTCGGCAACATGTCCTCGCGCGCAGCCAAGATGCTCCAGGACGACATGGCGGCGATGGGCCCGGTACGCCTGCGCGACGTCGACGAAGCGCAAGCGCTTCTGGTCAATCTCGCCAAGGACCTCGCCGCCAAGGGCGAGATCATGCTGACCAAGAACCGCGCCGACGACGAACTGGTGTACTGATGGCCGCTCCGGCAAAATTCCTGTTCGATACCGACTTCGCGGCGCCCGAGCGGACGACGCGCGAGAAGGCCGCGACGGCGGCCGAGATCGCCCAGAAGGTCGCGGAAGCCGAGGCGCGCGCCTACCAGGAGGGCTTTGCCGCCGGCCAGCGCGAGGCCAAGGCCGAGAGCGACCGCCGCGTCGCGCTCGCCATGGAGGAGATCAACATCGCAATTCGGGGCGTCGCTTCCGGCATCGGCAACATCGAGACAAAGATGGAGACCGAGGCGGTCGAGGTCGCGGTCGCGGTGGCGCGCAAGCTGTGCGCCGACCTGGTCGCCGCCGAGCCGCTCGGCGAGGTCGTCGCCCTGGTCAAGGACTGCTTCTCGCATCTGGTCGCGACGCCGCATCTCGTCGTCCGCATCAACGACGCTCTCTACGATGCCGCGCGCGAAAAGATCGAGCGGCTCGCAAAGCAGAGCGGCTTCGAGGGCCGGCTGGTGATCCTGGCCGAGCCCGAAATCGCCACCGGCGACTGCCGGATCGAATGGGCCGATGGCGGCGTCGTGCTGGAGCGCGGCGCCATCATGGCCAGGATCGACGACATGGTCGGACGCTATATCGCGTCCCGCAGGGGGAGCTAAGCCATGAGCGACACTGACGGACAGGTCCCGCTGCCCGATCTCAACGGCCCGATGCCGCCCACCGGCACCGACGTCGGCTACAACGAGGACGAATATGCGGCGCGTGCCGCCGCCGACCTCGAAGCGGTCTTCGACGTGCCGGTGCAGGTCTCGGCCGTGCTCGGCCGCTCGAAGATGGACGTCGGCGAGCTCCTGAAGCTCGGACCGGGCACCGTGCTCGAACTCGACCGGCGCGTCGGCGAAGCCATCGACATCTACGTCAACAACAAGCTGGTCGCCCGCGGCGAAGTCGTCCTGGTCGAGGACAAGCTCGGCGTGACCATGACGGAAATCATCAAAGCCGAACGCGGCTAGAACGAGGACATGACGCGCGGCAGCGCGAGCAGACGGACAGGAGACTGACATGCGGCTTCTCATCGTTGGCACATTGAAGGGCCAGCTCACCACCGCCACCAAGATCGCGATGGAGAACGGCGCCACCGTGACCCATGCCGAGGATCACGAGCAGGCGATGCGCGTGCTGCGCGGCGGCAAGGGCGCCGACCTCCTGCTGGTCGACGTCGCCCTCGACATCCGCAACCTCGTGCTGCGGCTCGAGGCCGAGCACATCCATGCCCCGATCGTCGCCTGCGGCATCACCAACGACGCCCGCGCCGCGGTCGCCGCGATCCATGCGGGGGCGAAGGAATACATCCCGCTGCCGCCGGATCCGGAACTGATCGCCGCAGTGCTCGCCGCGGTCGCCAACGATTCCCGCGAACTGGTCTATCGCGACGAAGCGATGGCAAAGGTGATCAAGCTGGCCCAGCAGATCGCCGGCTCGGACGCCTCGGTGATGATCACCGGGGAATCCGGCACGGGCAAGGAAGTGCTGGCCCGCTACGTCCATACCCGCTCGGCGCGCGCCAAGCGTCCCTTCATCTCCATCAACTGCGCCGCGATCCCCGAGCACCTCCTGGAGTCCGAGCTGTTCGGCCACGAGAAGGGTGCCTTCACCGGCGCGGTCGCGCGCCGCATCGGCAAGTTCGAGGAGGCGACCGGCGGCACGCTGCTGCTCGACGAGATCTCCGAGATGGATGTCCGCCTGCAGTCGAAACTGCTGCGCGCGATCCAGGAGCGCGTGATCGATCGCGTCGGCGGTACCAGGCCGGTGCCGGTCGACATCCGCATCATCGCGACCTCGAACCGCAACCTGGCCGAGGCCGTGCGCGAAGGCACGTTCCGCGAAGACCTCCTGTTCCGCCTCAACGTCGTCAATCTGAAGATTCCGCCGCTGCGCGAGCGCCCCGCCGACATCCTGGAGCTCGCCCAGCACTTCGTGAAGAAATATGCCGAGGCCAACGGCGTGCCGCTGCGCCCGATCTCGGCGGAAGCCCGCCGCGTGCTCTCCGCCAATCGCTGGCAGGGCAACGTCCGCGAGCTCGAAAACACCATCCACCGCGCAGTGTTGATGGCCCAGGGCGACGAGATCGGTCCCGATGCGATCATCACGCCGGACGGCGACCGCCTCGATCTCGCCAAGACCGCGCCGGTCGTGGCGCATGCCACCATGGCCGCCGAGCAGGTGACGCGTGCGCTTGTGGGGCGCACCGTCGCCGATGTAGAGCGCGACCTCATCCTGGAGACGCTGAAGCACTGCCTCGGCAACCGAACCCATGCCGCCAATATCCTGGGGATTTCGATCCGCACGCTGCGCAACAAGCTCAACGAATATTCCGACGGCGGCATCCCGATCCCCCCGGCGGGCACGCCGGGCGAATATCCGCGGATGCCGATGATGGGGGCGTAAGGCTCAGCCTGGTCGAGAATGCGAATGCCCGGGCTGGTCCCGGGCATTTTGTTTTGGAGGGCGGACATGGCCGCACCGCATCCGGCGACTAGGTCCCGCCGGCACAACGCCCTATAACCCCGCGTGAGAACCAACGCGAGGGACCACATGTCTGAAGCTCAAATCACGGATTGGCTGGCGTCGCAGCGGCAGGCGATGATTGATCTGCTCCGCGACGTCGTGAACATCGATTCCGGGTCCTATGACAAGGAAGGCGTCGATGCGGTCGGTGCGCGGTTCGAGCGGCACTTTGCCGAGCACGGCATTCCGTGCCGGCGCGAGGCCAACGCCACCTTCGGCGATGCGATCCATGCCGAGGTGGCAAAACCGGGCAGCAACGAGAAGCCGGTGCTGTTGATGGGGCATCGCGACACCGTGTTCGGCAAGGGCGAGACCGAGCGGCGTCCATTCACGATTCGAGATGGCCGCGCCTATGGACCGGGTGTCGCCGACATGAAGTCCGGCCTCGTCATGAACGTGTTCGTCGCAACCGCCTTCCACAAGTTCGGCGGCTCACCGCATCCGATCAAGGTGCTGATCACCTCGGACGAGGAGATCGGCTCGCCCTCTTCCCGCCCGGTGATCGAGCGCGAGGGACGCGCCGCGCGCGCGGTGTTCAATTCCGAGCCGGGCCGTCCCACCGGCAATGTCGTCACCGGGCGCAAGGGCGGCATCTTCATGCATCTCGCCATCACCGGCAAGGCCGCGCATTCCGGCGCGAACTTCGCTGCGGGCGCCAGCGCGATCGGCGAGCTCGCGCACAAGATCGTGCAGATCCATGCGCTGACCAATCTGGACAAGGGCATCACGCTCAATGTCGGCCTCGTCTCGGGTGGCCAGTCCGTCAACACCACGGCGCCCTACGCCGAGGGCCAGATCGACCTGCGTTACGTCGATCCGGCGGATCGTGAGAGGGTGATGGCCGCGATCGAAAAGATCGTCGCGACGTCCTGCGTGCCGGGCACGAGCGCGACGCTGACGATCAAGGGCGAGTTCGTGCCGGTGGTGCAGAGCGCGGAGTCGAAGGCGTTGTTCGAAGGCTATCAGGCCGCCGCGCGCCAGGTCGGCCTCACCACGCTGCAGGGCGAATTCTCCGGCGGCTGCGCCGATTCCGGCTTCACCGCCGCGGTCGGCACGCCGACCATCTGCGGCCTCGGGCCGGTCGGAGGGCTCGCGCACACGCCGGAGGAATATCTCGATATCGACAGCATCGTGCCGCGCGCGCAGGCGCTGGCGCTGGCGATTTTAAGGGGGTGATCACGCATTCCGGAGCGATGCGAAGCATCGAACTATGGTGCACAATTGCGCATCTGAGAATCTCGAGATTCCGGGTTCGCGCTTGCGCGCGCCCCGGAATGACGGCCGTTTAGTCTCACGAATAACTCGGTGCATCCGGCTTGCGGAAGATGTGGATGGGATCGCCGGGGATGATCACCGGCCGGCCTGAGAACATCGCATAGGCGTAGAGCGCGAGATAGGCGATCGCCAGCGCACCCACGGCGTAGAAGGCGAAGGTCGCGATGCGCTTCATCGATCCACTCCATTGCCGACCCGAAACGAGAGGTCCTTGGCGCTTCTAGAGCGATGAGACGAAAAAGGCCACCCTCCCCGCCCTGCCGGCGACGATCAAACGCCGCGCCGGCCGCGCGCGGGAAGACTGGCATCGGCGAGCCCTACGGCGTCTTCGTCGTGGTCGACCGCCAAATACTGCCCGTGCCAGTAGGCCAATGCAGCGGTACGGGACGAGCTCTTGATGTCCCTGACGCGGCCGATGACGATGCCGTGCGAGTGACGCTCGACGATCTCCTCGACCTCGCAGTCGAAGGCGGACAATGCGCCGACCAGCAGCGGAACGCCCGACACCGCCGTCACCCATTTGGCGCCTTTGAAACGATCGGCGCCCTTCAGCCCGCCCTTGCCGGAAAACCGCTCGGCGATATCGAGCTGGTCGGCATTGAGGATGTTCACGCCGAGAGCGCCGTGGCGGCGGATCAGCGGAAAGGACGAGGCATCGCGGTTGATGCTGACCAGAAGTGTCGGCGGCTCGACCGACAGCGAGGTGACCGAGGTGACCGTCATGCCGGTGATGTCCTTGCCCCGTCCGGCGGTGATGACGCTGACGCCGCCGGTGAGATGGCGCATGGCGCCGCGAAAATCGGCGGACGAGACGGGGATTTCAGTCATGAGATCGCGGGGCACTATATTCATGGCATTGCTCCCCGAGGCGGGGGTTCCCTGTATTTAGGTACGATCATCCGCCGACAACAGGTGGCCCAGGGACCGAAGCATCGGACGGCCCCGGTACTGCCGGACGATGGTGCGGCTGACCGGAAGTGTCGAGACGGCCGGGAAAATAGCGATGCGCGCACTGCCGCGCGTGCTGCGCGCATGACTAATCTTTCAACAGATGGAGCGAATGCAGGGGGAATCTTTCCGCGCGCGAATGTGAGGGCCGCGCTGGTTCGGTCCGACCGGAGCGTGAAATGTCGAAAACAACCCCATGCACAGTAGCCGACGATAGTCCAATCAATGGCTTACGCGGGAGGCCGAGGCGTTTGACTCCTCGCATCATGGCGGCAAAGAGGAATGGTCGACATCCTCGCGGGATCAATGCTGCCACTTCACCGGCAGATTGAGCAGCCCGCGGAAGGCCCAGCCGCCGATCCGCACCGGCTCGTCATTGGCGATCTCGATGCGCCCCGCGCGGGCGAACAATGTCGGCAGCGCGACGTCGGCAATCATGGCGCGGGAGGCGAAGGCGCCGGCGCAGAAATGCGGACCGGCGCCGAAGGCGACGCTCCTGGACGTATCTCGTCTGACGTCGAACTCATCGGCGCGCTCGAAGTGCTTCTCGTCGCGATTGGCGGAGCCGAACATCAGAAACACGCGTTCGTCGGTTTCGAAGGCGACGTCGCGGATCGACCACGGCTTTGCGATGCGCCGCGGCGACATGCCGATCGGCGAGATCCAGCGGGCATATTCCTCGAAGGCCTGCAGCCAGGACACCTCACCGCGCAGGACCAGATCGAGCTGGTCGGGATGGGTGAGCAGCGCCCAGACCGTGCCGGCGATCGCCTTGCGCGGCTCGTTCTGGCCGCCCGAGATCGCGAGCTTGACGTTGGCGCGCACGCTTTCCATCGGCATGCCGGAGGCGAGGAGCACGCCGAGGATGCTCTGGTCGGGATGCTTGCGCATCACCGGCAGGATGTCGTCGATCGCGGCATCGATGCCCGATGTCGCAGCGTGACAGCGCGCCTCGACCTCAGGATCGCCGGCGTAGTTGGCGATGCCCTCGATCATGCCTTGCGACCACGCGTCCATGTCCTCAAAGCCGATATTGGTGAGGCCGGTGATCGACTTCAGGCATTCGCCGGAGAACGGCAGCGCGAAGTCGCGCATCAAGTCGATCCGCCCCGGTTCGATGCGATCTATGATGCGGTCGGCATGGGCCTGGAAAAGCGCGGTCCAGTGCGCCTTCACGGTCTTCGGAGAGACCGTCGGAAACATGGCGCGGCGCTCGACCTGATGCGCCTCGCCGTCCTTGCGCATCATGTTGTGGCCCATCAGCCGGTTCATCAGGCCGGCCGGCTGGTGCGAGGAGAACACGTCGATCTGCTTCTCGGAGATCGAGATGTCGTCGCGGCTCGTCAGCAGCGTCGAGCCGAGCTGCGGCACGAAGGCGATCGGCGCTTCTTTCCGCATCTTCGCCAGCATCGGATAGGGATCGGCCCAGAACGCAGCAGGATCGACGTCGACGCGCGGCGCGGTGCTCAAGGCGGTCTCCCCTGATTCTCGTGTGCTTCAGGGCAGACTAGCGCACTGCGGCGCCGGCGTCTGTCCCCAGCGATAGGGACGGACGACATGGAGGCGTGTCTTCACAAGCCGGGGGCGCGAGCGCGATAGCGAGGTCGGCACGGCCCACAACAGCGGACATCGACAAACGCACGCGAGAACGTTCGCTAAGCTTCACACAGGCTGGAGTGAAGATCGGCCGCGGCTCTGGTCCGGTCCGCCCCTGAAAAGCAACGGCGGTTAGAGGGTCGGCTAAGCCAGCTATGGGCCAATCCCGGATTTACGAGTCACGGCTAAAGGCGAAGAGGGTCAATTATCACCAGACGACGCGGAAGCCGGCGGTGCCTTTGTAGCTGTGGTTCTCGTCGGGATTGTCGAGGCTCGCGCGATAGGTGATCTCGCCGAAAACGGCGTAGCGGCCATTGGCCCAGCTATAGGTGCCACCGCCACCGATGCTGCCCCACAGACGGTCGTTGCCATTGGCGAAGCCTGTGCCGGCGACATCGATCCTGGTGCCGTTAAGGAACTCGTAATGCAGATTGCCGATCGCGTAGACGTCGGACCGCACGATGCCCGAGCCGTCGTTCCAGACCCTTTGATGATTGAGCGACAGCCCGACGCGGCCGAGCAGGCTGTCGGCATTGCCGAGCGAGACCAGCGCACCGAAGCGATCGGCGAAGGCATCGAAGTCGACCTTCGCATAGGAAAGCTGCGCCTGCGGCGTCAGCCAGAAGCCGTTGCCGACCGCAATCCGCTTGCCCCCTTCGACGCTGAACGCATAGCCAAAGCCTTCATTGCCATGCGTCATGCTACCCACTAGCGCCGAAGACAGGTCGCTGCGGTAGAACATCGTCTGCGCCTGGCCATCGACATAGAAGCCGTCATGGCCATACCAGGTCGCGGTTGCTCCCACGCCCGTTCCCTCGGCACGGATGCGGCCGTTACCGAAGAACGAATTGATATAGGCCGTCGTCAGGCCATATTGCGCCGTGAGACCGACGATCAACCGGCCGCGGTCGTTGTCGAGCGCAATGCCGTCGAGACCGGTCTGCGCCTTGAACTCGTCTGTGTTGTAGGTCGAGCCCGTGGTGTTCGAGGGCTGCAACTCGGCCTGCCCGCCTTCGATGCGGCCCCAGAACGCCGATTGCGTCCACGAACCATCCGCCGTCGCGGCCGTGTTGATGCCGGCGCGCGCCATCGCCTCGCTGCCGCCCCAGTAGCGGTTGCCGACGCGCTGCTGCAGGCTCGGCGCCTGGTTCATGCCGAGCAGCACCTGCGCATAGTTCTCGTAGAGGGGAACGCCGGGCTGGTACAGCGGCCCGGCTGGCGCCGACGCCGGCGGATTGATGAGACTCGAGCGCAGATACCAGTCGCCATCGGTCGGCGTGCCCATGCCGTTCTTCTGCAGCGTGTAGGCATAGGCGCCGCCGACGACGGCCTGCTGGCCGTTGAGCACATAGTCGCCCTGCAGAGTGAAGCTGCCATTCGAGGCGCCGGCAACGTCGATCACCTTGATGCCCTCGACGGTCTCCGCCCCGGCGCCGCCGACATTGGTGATCCGCAGGGTCGATGTGCCAGAGGTAGCTCCCTGCACCACCATGCGGTCGGTGGCCGAGCTGTCGCCGCCGAGCACGGCGTTGAGGACAAGCGTGCCGCCATTGCCGATGTAGTTGCCGGCGACCGTCAGCGTGGTCGCTCCCGCGCCCCCGGTTCGCACGATGCCGGCATTGCTGAGCGAGGCCATGGTCTGATTGAAGCCGTTCAGGTCGAACGTTCCGCCGGCGCTGGCGACATAGGCGGACGCGGCGCTGAACGCGCCCGCGCTGCCTGCGCGCAACGTGCCGCCGGCCACCGTGGTCGCGCCATTGTAGGTGTTGACTCCCGACAGCGTCTGCGTGCCGCCGGTGACAGCCAGTCCGCCCGTGCCGTTGATCGCGCCTGCGAAGGCGTCGTTCGCATTCGTGATCGTCAAGGTCTCGGCGCCGAGGTTGACGGTGCCGGTGCCGGCCAGGCTTTGAATGCTGGTCCCGGCGCCCGTCACGCCGGAAATATCGAAGGTCGCGTTCGCCACCACGCGGCTGGAGCTGGCGATCGAGCCTGTGCCCGTCAGCGCCAGCGTGCCGGCCTGGACCACCGTTGCGCCAGTATAGGTGCTGTTATCCGTCAGCGTGAACGTCCCGGCGCCGGTCTTGGTCAAGCCACCGACGCCGCTGAATCCGAGTGCGCCGTCGTTGAACCCGTTGCTGTCGAATATCAGTCCGCCCGCGGCGATGTTGTTCTGGGCGATCGTTCCGCCAAAGAAGCTGGTATTAGCGGCCCGGGCGCGGACAACGGCACTGTCATAATTCGCCTGATCGCTCGCATTGAGAAACCTGATGACGCTCGCCTCCAGCGTGCCGCCGCTGATGTTGAGCGTGCCGCTGCTACCGGGGGTGAATACGAACTGGCCTGTAACGACGACGGTTCCGCCGTTCTCGATATTGAGCGTCTCGCCAGCGCCGGCGAGGCTGAGTGTGCTGCTGACAATCCACTGCGATCCGACTCCCGTCACAGTAGCAGTGGCGCCATTGCGGATGCTGCCGATTCCCGTGCTTGTCAGCGTGGCGCCATTTTGAATGATGAGACTGGTCATGGGACTCGGACCAACGGCGCCTACCGTGATGGAACCCGATGTGCCCGTCGCCCCACTCGTGACGCCGAGGACGACGTTTGCAGGCGTGCCGATAGTGACCGCACCGCCGGCCGGAACCGTCGCGGGGTTCCAGTTCGAGCCGACCGTCCAGTCGTTGCTGGTGGCTCCGGTCCATGCCTGGGCCGCCGCCGATCCCGTGAACAACGCCGATAGCGCTGCCACCGAGACGCTCGTCACCAGCAAGCGGTGGAATGCAGTTCGTTTGCGCGAGGAAGATGGCTGAGTCTCGTGCGGACTGATCCTCTCCGTGCGGCCCGATTGCGGTCGAACCAGCACAGCCCCAATGCATTCGCGCATCACGTCTCAGCCCTTCGCGATTCGCCGCACCGCGAATGGCGGGTTGCGAATGCAGCAATTGTTACGATAGTTGACTCACGTCGGTCCGGTCAACGACCGTGCAGATTGTGCCAAGCGGAACAAGGCGCAGTGTGCTCTCGATGCAACGTGAGCGCGACGGAATTAACAATGAGCTAACCCTAGCTGCAACGGACATGCGTCTACCCCGTGTGCCAGATTGTTAATTTCCGCGTTGGGTCAAAGGCTGCCTTGGCCCGCTCGCATCGCCCTGTTCGGGTCACCTTCAGGAAGCGGACCTCGCGGCGCTCTGAGCTAAGGTCAGCCACGAGTCAACAGCAGACCAAGCGCCTGCCAGCGAGCGACGATTCGTCAGCCAGTTGCAGACCTAGTGCAGAGGAATAGAGGTTACTGAACCTCGGCGATCCTCGGCCCGGATGACGGCATCTGCGCGTTGGCCGCCGAGGGCCGGTTCGACGGCGATGCCGGGTCCGGCGATCGGGAAGCGGCTTCGGGCGGCGCTCCCTGGGATGGCCTGCGGGCGGCGGTGGCCGGAAGCACGATCACTTTCGCCCCGACTTTCACCCGCTCATAGAGGTCCACGACGTCTTCATTGGTCAGCCGGATACAGCCGGACGACACCCGCTTGCCGATCGTGTCGGGCTTGTTGGTGCCGTGAATTCTATATTCGGTCTCACCGAGATACATCGCCCGGGCGCCGAGCGGGTTGCCGGGACCGCCGGCCATGAACCGCGGCAGATAGGGCTGACGCGAGACCATCTCCGCAGGCGGATGCCAATCCGGCCATTCTGCCTTACGGGCCACGGTCTGCTCACCGGACCATGTGAAACCTTCGCGGCCGACACCGATGCCGTAGCGCATCGCCTGCCTGTCGTTCAGGACGAAATAAAGGAACGTGTTTCCGGTATCGATGATCACGGTGCCCGGCGTCTGATGACTGGCGTAGTCAACCACCTGCCGGACAAATGCTCCGGGACCGTCAGCGGCTTTTGGTGGTTCGACCAGAGGCGCCGGGGCTGGAATCGGAGCCGGCGCCGGCGCGGATGCATGAACCGGAGGTGCCACGTAAACCGGAGTTGACGATGCCTGGGCCTGGACTGCGGACGGCTTCCGGATCGGTTGCACGCTCGCCGGGCGAGACAGCAAGCTGTACCCCGCGACGGCGACGGCCACGGCGCCAACTGCAACTCTCGCCGCCATGGGTAGTGCGAGCGTCTCTGCCTTCCTACGCTTGGCCCGCTTGCTCATATCCTTCCCCAGGTCGCCATGCCCAAGAGAGGTACCCAGCAAGATTTAAGAAACTTCGAAGCGATGTCGCTCAGACTGGAACCGTTCGGCGTGGTTAACGCCGAACTCCTGTTCAGCAACATGAAGATTGGGACTAGGGCTCGAAATCGAGCTGGCGACCGCGGTTTCCTCCCTTGAAGGAGACGCCGACCCCCAGTGTGCGCCGCGCCACCATCATGGGGCCGTCATCCGCGAACCTTCACAAATTCGGAAGTCCGGGTGCGCCATTGGGCAGTCCGCTTTACCCTCAAGAACAGACTTCATCAGCCGGGCCCGTCAGGTCCGAAAAGGGCCTAGAAGCTGACCTTCAGCCCTATCCACCCTTCCGCAGGTCTATTCTTTGCCGCGAGATGTTTACGACCCCTTCGGGCTCTCCTCCATGGCGTGAATGGCCACGGTGTCGCTGCCGTCGTGTCCAGGCTTCGCTGCACAGCTAGAGGTTTGAGCCGCAGAGACCGTCAGATGCCCCGCCGAGTTAACATCCCAATGGGCTGCCGGGCTTGATATCCGGCGCTCTGAAGCGGTTTGCGCATCAGATAGATGGGCCTCGGACAGATAAAGGTGAGTCTTCGGCAGCAGAAGAATAAATACAAGAGCGATGAGCTTTAATCCCAGTCGCATGCTCGCCTCCACTCCTTGATAACGGATAGCAGGAGATGAAGCGTCAAAGAATTCAGGTCGATGCCCTAAGGGGATGTACGCAGGAGGCGGCCCAATTGTGCGTCCCGCGCCGGCAGCCGCCGAGGTCGCCTTTGGGTCACAAGCGGCGGTCGACGGCGGCGGCAAGTGGCACGATGCTGTCTCGGCACGGGTCCGAAAGTCCGCGTGAGCAGCAATGCCCGCCATCGACCTTTATGACATTCCTATTTCATCGGCCGCCTTGCACTATCGATTTTATATGCCAGCGGACCAAATCTCCCCTCAAGTGCCCAGTGGAGTCGAAGCAGTGGTTGATTTTGGATCGAAGCTGCGGTCGGACATCATTCAGGAGACAGATACCGATCCGCTAGCATCGGATTGGGTGCGCTACCTTGCTTCGATTGCGATGACTGCCCTCGCGGCGGTGGTGGCAATCGGTGTCGACAGCCAAGTGTCCATACCGAACCTGTCCTTGGTATTTGTGATCCCTGTGATAATCGCGGGAGTTGGGCTCGGCTTGGGTCCTTCACTCTGCTCGGCGATACTTGGTGCTCTGGCCTACAATTTCTTTCTCACTGAACCTCGCTACTCACTGACGGTCGATGACCCGGCGAATATCTGGGCAATTGGACTGCTGTTTGTGGTGGGTCTCATAACGAGTGGTGTTGCGTTCACTTCCGGCCGGAGAGCGACCGAAGCGGCGCTGTTACGGAAGCAGGCGGCTGTCCTCCAAGGCTACAGCCGGGACGTCGCGGCGGCCGATAATGTGGACGCGATCCTCTCAATCACGTCCCAGGCTCTAGCAACGCTCTTCCGGGTTCCCGCGGTCGTGATGCTTGTCAGGCGAGGCAGCGTGGTTTCCATCAAGCAAGTTGGGGGCCTAGAGCCTCAACAGGCCGAATTGGAAGCAGCACTCTCGTCGCTGGAGACTGGTTCCGTTATGCCTAGCGGCGTCTATCCAAATCTGGCTTCGCGATTTGATTTTTGGCCCGTGCGGACGGCCGAAGACCAAACTGCCGTTATCGGACTCGCGTTCGATCCGGACGAACGTCCTCAGACGCCGGACACGCCGGTCAAGACCGCAGCGAGTGTTTTGGCCTTGGGGCTTGATCGTCTACATGGGCGGGATAGAGCCGCCCGACCTTAGCTTCGGCATTGGCATCAGCAGCCTCGGCGCGACCGTTACTTGGTGTCCCCTCAGTTCAGGCCACGGGGCCCCCAGAGCAACCGCAGCACGATCGCGAACAATTCATTCTGCGAGGAGATGCCCAGTCGTTCATAGGCGCGCTTGCGGTAGGTCAGGGTCGAATGCAGGCTGATGCCGAGTCCTTGCGAGATCGCCTCGGAGCTGAAGCCGGAGAGGATGTGGCGGCAGACCTCCTGCTCGCGTGCGTCAGCGCGGAGAGCGGCGCGCGTGTTGCGAACAATGCAGCGAGGGACTGATCTGGCGTTGCGCCCTCTTGGAAGTGCCGCGCGACGCTCGCCGCGATCGCCGGTGCGATTGCCTCGAGCCGCTCACGCTGCGCGGCGCCGAAGCGGCCTTGCGCGGCGATGCGATAGAAGTTGACGTAGAAGCAGGTGTCGTCCACCCAGATCGCGGTCGCGCATTTGTCGACGATGCCGGAATCCTGGAAGAAGATCTTGCGGTAGCGCGCGCCGTACATGCGCGGCGCGAACGCCGGCAGCATGATCGGCGCATCGCCCTCGGTCTCGAACAGCGCATCGCGGTTCGGATCGGACTCGTGGAACTGGCCGGCGTAGGCGGCGCCGAGATCGCCGCCGATCGGGATGTTGCCGGCATCGAGCAGGCAGTGTGCGGCACCGGCCCGGCTCAGCGCGAACACCATGCAATGGCCGACACCCGCCTGCCGACGCAGCAGGTCGATCAGGACTTCCGGGAAGTCGGAGCGGCCGATGGCGAGCACAGCCAGCGTGACATCACCCGCCGACGGATTTGTGGGCATCGTCTGAGACCGCATCGCTTCCTCCGCAAGCCTGTTTTGCGGGAAGATAGCAGCCGGGTGATTTCCGCGGAAGGCCGAGATCTCACAGCCCTCCGATCATCCGAGCAGTTCAAGCGACGAGTGCGGCTGTCATTCATCCGCGCGGGATGTTCAGCCCACCGGCCCCAGTGTCCAATCGTCCCCCGAAAGCGGGCTGACTCTCACATCATGGATGACTCCGCGCTCGAGGCTTGGATCGAAATGGCGCATCGTGCGCTCGTTGAAGTCGATGATGCGGCCGGGCCTGAGTGGCCCGACGTCATTGATCTTGACGATGACCTTCTTGCCGACGGCCTCGACGAGGGCATATTTCGGCCTCTCACCAAATTGAACCCCACCGAATTTCCCACGCAGACTCGTCTTGATGGCAGCCGTCCAGGCGGAGGGATCGTAGCGCTCGCCGGAGGCCGTACGCGGACCACCCTCTTCCTTGCCGGGCTTGAACGGATTGTACATGGATGCAGCGCCGACGACCGCATCCCCGGAGGCGGCATCGACGACGGCGTTTGAGTGAACTCCACGCGTTTCACCTCGCGCAACGGTAACGGACACGGCAAGCGCAACCAGGGCGCCGCAAAGTGCGGCGCTCGAGCGGAACGGCATCATAACTCCTGTGATTTTTTCGATCGTCGGTTCCCGTCACCGCAAACATGCGCAAGCGAACGCGGAAGCGTTCATGAAGCTTGCACCGGTCTTTTGCGGATTCGAGCCAACCCCTTGGCTATGGAACCGTTGTGCGAACCAGAGCGGTTCCCACGCAGTGTTTTAGGTTGTCACCGACTAAGACAGAGAATGCGTCAGCAACATGACCTGACGAACGATCTATTCCGCGGCCGCCTTCACCGGGGCGACGTTGATCGCGAGCTTGCCATAGCGATCCGTAAAGGCCTCGGTATCGATCTCTTCCAGCTTGATCTCGCCGCTCATCACGCCTCGTTTCCATTCGGCCTGTGCCGGGTCGTTCTGGAACTCCGGCATCACCTCGCGGGCGAACAGCTCCAGCGATTCGCAGATGTGCTCGTGGCTGTTCTTGCCGGCCTGGTTGAGCAGGATGACCTGGTCGATGTGTGAAGACTGGAAGCGCTTCAGCTTCTTTCGGATCGTCTCGGGCGAGCCGATCAGGCCGCCGCGCAAGGCCGCCTCCTGTGCTTCCGGATTGTCGCGCTTCCACTTGTTGTACTCGTCCCACATGTTGACGGTGTAGGGCGCGGGACGCTGGCGGTTCTGCGAGGCGCCGTAGAAGCGCAGCGCGAACTGGAAGAAGGTGGCGCCGTCGGCGCGCTCACGCGCCTCCTCGTCCGTCTTCGCGCACATGAAGAACGAGACCAGCGCCATGTTCGGGTTGATCTCGTAGTCGGCGAGCTTGTGCAGCCGCTTGGTCATCGCGTTGTAATAGGCGTGCACCCAGGCGTGTGCGGCATCGGCGCTGACGAACTGGAAACCGAGCGCACCGAAACCATGACGGCCGGCGCGTTCGATGGTCGGCAGCTGCGAGCAGGCCATCCACAGCGGCGGATGCGGTTTCTGCACCGGCTTCGGCACGACATTGCGCAGGGGGATGTCGAAATACCTGCCGTGATGTTCGCTGCCCGCGTCCCTGAACATCGGGAAGATCGCAGCGACCGCCTCCTCGAACACCTCCTTCTTGGTCTCCATGTCGCGGCCGAACGGGGTGAGCTCGGTGATCGACGCGCTCTCGCCCATGCCGAACTCGCAGCGGCCGTTCGAGAGCAGGTCCAGCACCGCGACACGCTCGGCGACGCGCGCCGGGTGATTGGTGGTGAGCTGGAGAATGCCGTGGCCGAGCCTGATCTTCTGCGTGCGCTGGCTGGCCGCGGCGAGGAAGGATTCCGGCGAGGGCGAATGCGAATATTCCTCGAGGAAGTGATGCTCGACCACCCAGGCATGGTCGTAGCCGAGCTTGTCGGCGAGCTCCATCTGCGAGAGCGCGTTCTGGTAGAGCCTGAGCTCGTCGCCGGCGACCCAGGGCCGCGGCAATTGCAGCTCGTAGAAGATGCCGAACTTCATGGCGTCGCTCTCCCGCCTTATTATCGTTAAGGCCATCCTAATGTGCGAGGCGCCGCTGTCTACGGAGCAGAAATTCCACGGCGCGGGAGAATGATCCACTCTCGTGCGTGGCGACACACATCCGCCTCGACGCAGCGCTGCGACATCTGTGCAGGCCGGCAGCTTGATCCAGATCAACGCCGCACCGGCCCGATTGCACCAGAAGTGCAGCAAGGCAACGGCCCGGATGCCGTCCCGATTCCCCATACCATTCAAAGAGACCGAATATGTCGGCCCCTGACGACGCAATGTCGCGCGTGCGCCGTAAGCGCATGGAGATCTTCGCATTCCTGTTCCTGACCGCGGTCGTGATGCCCGTCCTCGCGGTCGGAACGGTCGGCTCCTACGGTCTCGGCGTCTGGATCTACCAGATGTTCGCCGGCCCTCCCGGCCCGCCGCCCTCCCCACATTGATCCGCAACCAGCGAAAGACAGGCATCATGGCACACGCCACACTCAACCGTCGCGCCTTGATCACCGGCCGGGTGCTCAGTGCCGACCGCGTCATCGCGCCGCCTGGCGCCGAGATCGCCAGTATCATCGTGCAGGCGCGCCCCGAGCGCCTCGCCGAGGTCGAAGCCGGGATCACGTCGCTGCCCGGCTGCGAGATCCACGGCCGCGACCCACGCGGAAAACTCGTCGTCGTCACCGAAGCGCCCGACGCCGGCAGCCTCGGCACCCTGCTCAACACCATCCAGTCGCTGCAGCACGTCTATTCCGCGGCGCTGGTCTTCCACGCCATCGAAACCGCCTGAGTCAGGAAGAGCCATCATGACATCGCCAAAGCTCGACCGCCGCCAGATGCTGAAGCTCGAGGCCGCTGCGATCGCAGCGGCTGCCGCCGGCCTCCCGGCGCCGGCGCTCGCCGCCAACCTCGCCACCGAGCGCGAGGTAAGCGAATTGAAATGGGACAAGGCCGCCTGCCGCTTCTGCGGCACCGGCTGCTCGGTGATGGTCGCGACCAAGGACAACCGCGTCGTCGCCACGCACGGCGACATCAAGGCCGAGGTCAATCGCGGCCTGAACTGCGTCAAGGGCTACTTCCTCTCCAAGATCATGTACGGCCACGACCGCCTGACGCAGCCGATGCTGCGCAAGGCGAACGGCAAGTACGACAAGAACGGCGACTTCACGCCCGTGTCGTGGACCGAAGCCTTCGACATCATGGAGCTGAAGTGGAAGGAGGCGATCAAGAAGCGCGGGCCGAACGGCGTCGCCATGTTCGGCTCGGGCCAGTGGACGATCTGGGAAGGTTATGCCGCCTCGAAACTGTTCAAGGCCGGCTTCCGCACAAACAACATCGACCCCAATGCGCGGCACTGCATGGCGTCTGCCGTTGCCGGCATGATGCGCACCTTCGGCATCGACGAGCCGCCGGGCTGCTATGACGACATCGAGGCCACCGATGCCTTCGTGCTGTGGGGCTCCAACATGGCGGAGATGCACCCCATCCTCTGGACGCGCCTGACCGATCGCCGGCTGTCCGCGCCGCATGTCCGCGTTGCCGTGCTCTCCACCTTCGAGCACCGCTCGTTCGACCTCGCCGACATCGGCATGGTGTTCAAGCCGCAGACCGATCTCTACATCCTCAACGCCATCGCCAACCACATCATCAAGACCGGCCGCGTCAACAAGGACTTCGTTGCCGCGCACACCATCTTCCGGCGCGGCCAGACCGACATTGGTTATGGTTTGAGGCCCGAACATCCGCTGCAGAAGAAGGCGACGGGCGCGGCGAAAGCCAACGACTCCACCGACATGAGCTACGACGAATTCGTCAAGTTCGTCTCGGAGTACACGCTGGAGAAGGCCGCCGAAATGTCCGGCGTGCCGCTGAACCGGCTGGAGGCGCTCGCCGAGCTCTACGCCGATCCCAAGACCAAGGTGGTCTCGTTCTGGACCATGGGCTTCAACCAGCACACCCGCGGCGTCTGGTGCAACAATCTCGTCTACAACATCCATCTCCTGACCGGAAAGATCTCCTCGCCCGGCAACAGCCCGTTCTCGCTGACCGGCCAACCCTCGGCCTGCGGCACCGCGCGCGAGGTCGGCACCTTCTCGCACCGCCTGCCCGCCGACATGGTGGTGACCAACAAGGCGCATCGCGACCACGCCGAGCACATCTGGCAGCTGCCCGAAGGCACGATTCCCGACAAGCCCGGCGCCCACGCGGTGCTGCAGAGCCGGATGCTGAAGGACGGCCTGATCAACGCCTATTGGGTGCAGGTCAACAACAACCTCCAGGCCGGTCCCAACGCCAACGAGGAGACCTATCCGGGCTTCCGCAACCCCGACAATTTCATCGTGGTCTCGGATGCCTATCCCTCGGTGACAGCCCTCGCCGCCGATCTGATCCTGCCGACCGCGATGTGGGTGGAGAAGGAAGGCGCCTATGGCAATGCCGAGCGGCGCACCCAGTTCTGGCACCAACTCGTCTCCGCGCCGGGCGAGTCGAAGTCGGATCTCTGGCAGCTCATGGAATTCTCCAAGCGCTTCAAGGTCGAGGAGGTCTGGCCCGCGGAGCTGATCGCCAAGAAGCCGGAAGTTCGCGGCAAGACGCTGTTCGACGTGCTCTACAGGAACGGCCAGGTCGACAAATTTCCCGTTACCGACATCGAGCAGGGCTATCTCAACGACGAGTCGAAGGCGTTCGGCTTCTACGTTCACAAGGGCCTATTCGAGGAATATGCCCAGTTCGGTCGCGGCCATGGCCACGACCTCGCGCCGTTCGACACCTATCACCGCGAGCGCGGCCTGCGCTGGCCCGTCGTCAACGGCCAGGAAACCAGATGGCGTTTCCGCGAGGGCAGCGACCCCTACGTCAAGCAGGGGACCGAGGTGCAGTTCTACGGCTACCCGGACGGCAAGGCGCGCATCTTCGCTCTGCCCTACGAGCCGCCCGCCGAATCGCCCGACAACGAGTATCCCTACTGGCTGTCGACCGGCCGCGTGCTGGAGCATTGGCATTCCGGCACCATGACGCGCCGCGTGCCCGAGCTTTACAAGGCGTTCCCCGAAGCCGTCTGCTTCATGCATCCCGATGACGCGCAGGACATGAAGCTGCGTCGCGGCGACGAGGTGAAAGTGGTCTCCCGCCGCGGTTTCATCCGCGCCCGCGTCGAGACGCGCGGCCGCGACCGGCCGCCGCGCGGCCTCGTGTTCGTGCCGTGGTTCGACGAATCCAAATTGATCAACAAGGTGACGCTGGACGCCACCGATCCGATCTCGCTGCAAACCGACTTCAAGAAATGCGCAGTGCGTATCGAGCGGGTGAACATGTCATGATGAAACGATCTGGAATCATCCTGCTCGCCTTCGCGATCGCGGCGGGCACGAGTTCGCTGACGGCCCAGACCGTGACGTCCGGCCTGCGCGGCGCGACCCCGCTCAACGACGAGGGCCCGGCACCGCCGATGCTGCCGAACCGCAACACCTCCGAGAAGGAGGTGCGCAACTATCCCGAGCAGCCGCCCGTCATCCCGCATACGATCGACGGCTACCAGATCGACCTCAACGGCAACAAGTGCCTGTCCTGCCACGCGCGGGCGCGCACGGCTGAATCGCAGGCGCCGATGGTGTCGATCACGCATTTCATGGATCGTGACGGGCAGTTCCTGGCCTCGATCTCACCGCGACGCTTCTTCTGCACGGAATGCCACGTGCCGCAGAACACCGCCAATCCGCCTGTCAGCAACGACTTCACGGACATCGACACGCTGCTGTCGCGCGCCAGCCCCGGTGGCCGGCGATGACCACGACCGCCGATGACCCAAACGCCGAGATGAAGGCCAAGCGCGGCTTCATCGCGCGAAGCCGGGACTTTGCGCTGGAGCTTTGGCGGGTGCTGACCCGACCGAGCTCGGTGTTCGCCCTCGGCACGCTGGTACTGGCCGGCTTCGTTGCCGGCGTGATCTTCTGGGGCGGTTTCAACACCGCGCTGGAACTGACCAACACCGAGAAGTTCTGCACCGGCTGCCACGAGATGAAGGACAACGTCTACGCCGAGCTGAAATCGACCATCCACTTCACCAACCGCTCCGGCGTGCGCGCGACCTGCCCGGACTGCCACGTGCCGCACAACTGGACCGACAAGATCGCGCGCAAGATGCAGGCCTCCAAGGAGGTCTGGGGCAAGATCTTCGGCACGATCGACACGAGGGAGAAATTCCTCGATCACCGGCTCGAATTGGCAGCGCATGAATGGGCGCGCTTCAAGGCCAACGATTCGCTGGAATGCCGCAACTGCCACAGCGCCGATTCCATGGACATCACCAAGCAGTCGCCGCGGGCCTCGGTCGCGCACCAGCGCTTCCTGTTCACCAAGGAAAAGACCTGCATCGACTGCCACAAGGGCATCGCCCACCAATTGCCCGACATGCGCGGCGTTCCCGGCTGGCAATAGGGCGGTCTACGCCGCTTGAACCGGCGGGGCGAATGGTTAGTTTTGGGGGATGGCGAATCGCCTCGTTTCGCCCTTCCTCAAGACAGATATGGCCACTTTCACCCCGCATCAGGATGCCGCTCTGAAGGCCGTCGGCGACTGGCTCAAGGCCAAGCCGGGCCGCAACGGCACGCCGCCGGTGTTCCGCCTGTTCGGCTTTGCCGGCACCGGCAAGACCACACTGGCGCGGCATATCGCAGATGGCGTCGACGGCGAGGTCAAGTTCGCCGCCTTCACCGGCAAGGCTGCGCTGGTCATGCGCAACAAGGGCTGCGACGGCGCCTCCACTATCCATTCGCTGATCTACCGCGCCCGCGAATCCGGCGAGGAGCAGCCGAGCTTCGAGCTGTGGGACGACGCGCCCGCCTCCAAGGCCAAGCTGATCGTGATCGACGAATGCTCGATGGTCGACGCCGAATTGGGGCGCGACCTGATGTCGTTCGATTGCCCGCTTCTCGTGCTGGGCGATCCCGCGCAGCTGCCGCCGATCCAGGGCGGCGGCTTCTTCACCAATACCGAGCCCGACGCAATGCTGACCGAGGTGCACCGCCAGGCCCAGGACGATCCGATCGTGCGGATGTCGATGGACGTCCGCGAGGGCCGCGAGCTCGAGATCGGCCGCCATGGCGAGAGCGAGGTGGTGTCGCGGAAGGAGCTCGACCCTGACCGCGTCATGGGCGCCGACCAGGTCCTGGTCGGCCGCAACAACACCCGCCGCGCCTACAACATGCGGGTGCGGCAGCGGCAGAACATCGAGGACGCCTTTCCCGTCGCCGGCGACAAGCTGGTGTGCCTGCGCAACAACCGCAAGAAGGGCCTGTTCAACGGCGGCCTGTGGCGCGTGAAGTCGCGCAACACCTCGCGCTCGAAATCGCGCATCTTGTCCATGCGGCTGTCGCCGGACGAGGATTTCGGCCACAAGGTGACGAAGGTTTCGGTGCGCGCCGATTGCTTCGAGGGCGGCATCGAGCAGATCGCGTGGGAGCAGCGCAAGCCCTATGACGAGTTCGACTACGGCTACGTGCTGACCGTGCACAAGTCGCAGGGCTCGCAATGGGACGATGTCGTGCTGTTCGACGAGAGCTTTGCGTTTCAGGACTCCAGGGCACGGTGGCTGTACACCGGGATCACGCGCGCGGCGAAACGACTGAGCGTGGTGGTGTGAAACTGCAGTGCCCGGATGCGCTTTCCGGGATCGACAACATCGATCAGCATTCATCGTTCGCTAGGCTTTGCTGTGTATCAGCGTGCGATCTGCATCGGAGCGGAACGTAATGACTGCGCGCGCAACAGAACCTGATGGCGTCGACACCCAGCTCGATGATCCTGCAGTGAGCCGTCGAGGCTTCCTGAAATCCGCGTGCGCGGCGTCCGGTTCACTCGCGCTGTCGGCCACGGCTCCAGGAATGGCCTTTGCGGCACCGGCGCAGGCATTGCGCGCGAATTCAAGCGGGCCCCTGCGCGTTTCGAAGGCGCGGCTCAATGCGCTGGCCGCGAAATTCTATACCGTCTTCAACGAAGGCAATATCTTGCCGGCGAGCTTTGCCGACAAGCATGTGGCGCGCTACGACGTGGAGCTGAGGCGCATCGTCACCTTCACCCGGATTCCGGAAACGGGAGAGCGCGTCAAGGTCAGCGGCCTGCTTGCCGTCCCGGCGGGCGCGCGCGGTGCTCTTCCGATCTTGTCGTGGCAGCACGGGACGATCCTGTCATTCGATCAGGTTCCATCGAACCTGCTGCGGCTGAGTGATGAGAATTACGAGCTGCGCGACAATGTCGATTCGATTGAGACCCTGTTCAACATCCAGCGTTTTGCCGGGAACGGATACGCCGTCATCGCGGCCGATTACGTCGGCAAAGGCCCCTATCGCAATGGCCGCGGCGAGGCCTATGCGGTGAAGGGCGCGACCGTGCAATGCTGCCTCGACATCCTGAAGGCGGGACTGCTCGAACTGCGCAAGCTCGGTCTGCGCCAATCATCGCTGTTCCTGAACGGGTGGTCGCAAGGCGCCCTGAACACGCAATGGCTGAAGCAGGAAATGCAGCGCCGCGGAATCAAGGTGCGGGCGACCGCGAAACAGAGTCCGTTCAACAATCTCTCCGACAGCTTTCACTACTGGGCGAACCCGAGAGCCTATCTTCCCGCCTCGGAAAGCTCATACCCGATGCCGCCAGCCTGGATCACGCCTTGCATGATCGTCCTGCTCGGCAGTTATCGGCGCTATTACGGGCTCAATGATCTGTTCAAGACCGCGATCAAGCCGCAATATCAGGCCTTTGCAGAAAAGTACTGGGCCGATTACAGCCTCGATGGAGAGATCGCGAAGAGGATTCCTCCGGCCGGCGATTTCCTGACCGACGGCTTCTTCGAGCGCTTCACCAGCGACACGAACAGCAAGCTCATGCGCCAGCTGGGCGACAATGGCACGACGTTCTGGCACTACGATTCCCCGATCAAGTTCTACTACGGACTGGCCGACGAGGCCTTGCCGCCGCGCCTGGTGCAGCCAGCCGTCGTCGCCGGCGGGCACTTCGCCGACGGCGTTCCGGTCAAGGGCGCGAGCCACCGCGGCACCTTCCTGGCGAGCCTCTATGGCGACAGCACCGTTCTGAACGGATCTCCGACGGCGTTCGACTGGTTCAATACGCTGGTGTGAGCGCGCCGGCTGCCGGCGCCCTCACGAACTCGTGTCTGGCCGCCTGTAACGGCGAGGCGGGGCAGTCGTATCTTCGGAAGCGACAATGCCGGCGAGGCTATTCGCCCGGGCCGGCCTGCCTTAGACTGCCCACCCTTGCCAGAGGATCCACCATGCGCCGAACCGCCATCGCCTCCCTGCTCGCCGCAACCACCGCCCTGACGCTGGCATTCACGATGCCGTCCCGGGCCGCGGAGGATGCGGTCGTGATCCCCGCCCCCGCATTGGACGCGGCGCCCGCAAGCGGCATCCAGACCGCGGTGGTCGCCGGTGGCTGCTTCTGGGGCGTGCAGGGCGTCTTCCAGCACACCGCAGGCGTCGTCAACGCGGTCTCCGGCTATGCCGGCGGCACCAAGGCGACCGCCGACTACCAGACGGTCTCGAGCGGCCGGACCGGCCATGCCGAGTCGGTCGAGATCAAGTACGACCCGAAGAAGATCTCCTACGGCAAGATCCTCCAGATCTACTTCTCGGTGGTGCACGACCCGACCCAGCTCAACCGCCAGGGCCCGGACACCGGCACGCAATATCGCTCGGCCATCTTCACCACCTCGGACGAGCAGAAGAAGGTGGCGGAGGCCTATATCGCCCAGCTCAACGGCGCCAAGGTGTTCTCTAGGCCGATCGTGACCAAGGTCGGCGCGCTGGAAGCGTTCTATCCGGCGGAAGCCTATCACCAGGATTATCTGACGCTGCACCCGAACCAGCCCTACATCGCCTATAACGACATCCCGAAGGTCGAGAACCTGAAAAAGCTGTTCGCGGATAACTACATTGAGAAGCCGACGCTGGTGAGTGCCGGCAAGGCCACCAACTGATCGCGAGATCACCAAGCAAACGGGAGACCCATGCCCGACACCAAAACGAAGATCACGGACGACAAGGTCATCAAGAGCGAAGAGCAGTGGCGGCGCGAGCTGACGCCGATGCAGTACGCCGTGCTGCGCGAGAAGGCGACCGAGCGCCCCTTCTCGGGCGAATACGAGCACGACGAGCGCGCCGGCACCTATGTCTGCGCCGGCTGCGGCAATGTGCTGTTCGAGTCCGACGCCAAGTTCGATTCCGGTTGCGGCTGGCCGAGCTTCACCCAGCCCGCGGTCGAGAGCCATGTCGACGAGGAGCGGGATACGAGTCACGGCATGATCCGCACCGAGGTGCTCTGCTCCAAATGCAGCGGTCATCTCGGTCATGTCTTCCCCGACGGCCCCGGGCCGACCGGCCTGCGCTACTGCATCAACTCGGCGGCGCTGAAGCTGGAGCCGAAATAAACAGCGCACGCTGCCGGGTTCCCTCGTGGAACCCGGGGGCGCGATGTGCTTTTCTCCTCTGGCGGTGCGGCCGATCATCGCATTTCGGCGGCCGCCAGGGAGGACGCCATGACGCTTGGGACCATCCTGATCATCCTGGTGATCATCTATCTGCTCGGCGGCCTGTCCGGCCGGTTCGGCGGCTACGGCTATGGGCTGGGCCATTCCGGCATGGGCATCGGCGGGGTCGTGCTGGTGGTGCTGATCGTGCTGCTGCTTCTTGGCAAAGTATAAACCATTTAAGTTATTGTAATTACTCAGATTATGATGCCTGCGGAACTGCCATGCGCGGATTCATTATCTCGCATCGCAGGGGTCGCAATTCTGTCAAATCGGCCTATATTAGAGGGCGAGAATGACATGCGGCGGGCCCGCCTGATGGCGGCTCCTGCCCTCCCCAACCCCACGCGCTTAAAGCCCCAGAGAAGATCACGAGGTCTTTGACCATGCGTCCACTGCGTCCGTTCAACTTCAACACCTCCGCCGAACTCTTCCCCGCCGCGATCCGCAAGAAGAAGCGTGCGGGCTTCACCTATCGCCGGTTCGGCACCGCAGCCGAGGCCGTGCAGTTCGCGATGGAGCAGTTGCCGACGGATTCGCTGAACGGCGCCTATCTCCAGGTCGAGGAAGCCCGCTTCGATCAGAACGGCATCCGCTCGCTGTACGAGAGCGAAGCGTTCCCGCTGCCCCGTCGGCCCAGGCCCGCGCCGGCGGCCGAAACCGACGCCGACGCGGCGTAAGATTTTCGCAAGACCGTTCGATGTGCGCAGAAGGCGCGATGGCCGAAAGGTCGTCGCGCCTTTTGTGTTTGCGACTCTCGTGCCCCGGACGCGGCGCAGCGCTCCTTCAGCGGTGCGCTGCAGAGCCGGGGCCCACGGATCGACATCCCCCGCGGTTCCTGGGGGTCCCGGCTCTGCGGCGCCGCGCTTACGCGCCGCACCTTGTCCGGGACATGCGAGAGCAAGGCGGAGAAATTAAAGAGACACTACATCCGCGGCTGCTTGTCGAGCCAGCGGCGCAAGAGACGCACGTTGCGCATGTTGGCACGAAACATCACGTCGAAGGCGTCGCCCGCGAACGGGACGATGCCGACCACGCCGTCGAGCGCGACATTGCCGAGCATGCGCGCGGTGATGTACCAGGGCGCGCCCAGCACGCGGGCCTCGCGCACCAGCCATAACGAGATCGCCGTGGTGATGATGTCGCCGATGACGGGGATCAGGCCGATCAGCCCGTCGATGCCATAGCGGATGTTGGTGCCGGGCAGGATGAAGGCGACGTCGAGCAGCTTTGCGATCGCTTCGAGACGCGCGATCCGCTGCTCGCGCGTCAGATTGCCGAACGGGCTCGCTTGCCCGAATTCGAAGCCAAATTCGCGAAATCCCTGCTCCAGGCTTTCCGGCCTGATCTCGCGGCCGTCCTGGTCGATGATCGGCCCGCGGGCTTCCGTCGCGGAGAAGCTCGCGCGCGAGCGGCCCCCGGAACGAGATTTGCGCGGAGCAATGATGTCGTCCTCGGACATGATCATGGCCTTCAGTGAACGCGCCAGCGTGGCGGAGGTTGCTGCCGCGATCGAACGCCGCGCGTCAGGTTGGCGCCGCCGCTGCTTGCGGCTCCTCGACATATCGGTGCACGAGCCAGGATGAGATCACCGCCGGGACGAATCCGACGAGGCCATACAGGATGAACTGCACCGCGCCCGAATCCGGCCCACGCGAGCTGTAGGTGAGCGACGCCAGAACGAAGGCGAACAGGCCGACCAGGAGCATCCGCAAGCCCGGGCCGATCCGGCGGATGTGGATCAGGATGTCGTCGACCGCGCCGAGCATCAGCGAGGGCAGGAAGCCGAACAGGTAGCTGTATTGCAGGGTCTTGAAGAACACCGCGAACAGCTTGCCGACCTCGCCGAGATTGGTCTGGGCCCAATAGCCGGACTGGTAGGTCGTCGTCAGCAGCAGCAGGAACCCGCCGACGAACGGGCCAACCAGCGCAAACACCAGATAGCGTTTCATCAAATGCCCTCACACTTCGCCAGTGTTATAGCAGCGCAACGGGAACCTTGAACAGCGGGGCCCTGGCGCTGCCCTGGGGGGAACAAGTGGCAAGGCGACGAGTTCAGACAGGACCGGAATTTACCGGCTGGATTGGAGCGGCCGATGGCCCGCAGATTTCTCCTGGCGACGATCGCGCTGGCAACCCTGAGCGACCTGTCCGACTCGCCCGCTCTTGCGCAAGGCCATATGGGCACGCCACAGGAGCAGAGGGCCTGCTCGCGGGACGCCTCGCGCTTCTGCCGCAAGGAACTCGGCAATGACATGGCCGTGCAGAGCTGTCTGCAAGCCAACCGGGCCAGGCTGTCGCGCGCTTGCAGCAAGGTCTTTCGGAGCCACGGCATGTGAGGATCGGAACCCGTCCCCCGCGAATGGAGAGTGATGCCATGTTGCGCGACGAACAACTCTCGATCCTGCGGGACATCAGCCAATCCGTTGCGTTTGCCGACGACCGGCAGGGCAAGGTTGGGCAGCTGATCGCCGAGGGCTACGTGATGAAGGACGGCGATCTGTTCGAGCTCACGGCCAAGGGCGTCACCGCCGTCGAGGAGCACGCCGCCGCTCTCGGCGCGGACGATGCGGAACAAGCGAACGCGTCCTCCGATCGGCTGATCTGATCGCGCCCGACGTGACTCGCGTGCAACAATTGCGAATTCCTTTGCACTGACCATTGCAGCCGCGTGCCGATGGCGCATACTTCGCTCGGGCGGCGCAGCACTTTCGATTCGAGCATCAGGAAATCGAGCGACCACATGCGGGACCAAAGTTCCCGGCGTGAAGGCTGTGACGTGCGGCAGATCAAGCCGCGTGCGGCGCCCCAAAAACCAAGTGGCTCAAGCCCACGGGAAATCGGGGACCCATTCGCATGATACGCCATCAGACGATCGCTTCGCTCTTCGCTTTCGCAATCACCAGCCTCGCACTCCAGACCTCACCCGGGCTCGCCTTCTCGTCCGAAGCGCAGCAGATGTGCTCGGGCGACGCCATGCGGCTGTGCTCCAGTGAAATCCCCGATATCCCGCGGATCACTGCCTGCATGGTGCGGAACAAGTCGCAGGTCAGCCCCGGCTGCCGCGCCGTGATGGACCGCGAGCATGCAGCCGCGGCGGCATCGCGCAAGCGGGAAGCGGCGGCGAAGTAGGCTGGGGTCATTCCGGGGCGACGCGTAGCGTCGAGCCCGGAAATCCATTTCTCTACGTCACGTGCTGCTCAATGGGTTTCGGGTTCGCGCTCCGCGCGCCCCGGAATGACAGAAGCGCTCAATCGCCCCACTGGGCGAACGCGTCGTTGAAGGCACGCTCGCCGGGGGCGCCCTTCTCGATGGCGATGATGGCGCGGCGCTGGTTGGCGTAGACCAGCGGCACGTCGAACCAGGAGCGCTCCTTCAGGAGTTGCACGTTGCGGGAGCGATCGGCATCGACGTTGGAGAGGCCGACCAGGAAGAAGCCGTCGGTGACCTTGACCGCGAGGCCTGCGAGCGGCGTGCCGCGCGCCTGCTCGTTCGACTTCATCAGGATGCCCGGCACGTTGGAGACGCTGCCGCCCGGAAAATCCGGCGGCAGGATGAAGGTCAGCTCCGCCGTGTGGCTCGCCGGCAGCGAGGAATCGGTGTTACGACGGAACGACATCGTCATCTTGAACTTGCGCTCGGGGATTTCGATGTCCGCGCGCACGGCAACGTCGGCCTTCTGGTTGCCCGAGGCCTTGATGGGCTCGAGCCGCCATACCACCGAGCCGACATATTGCTTGCCCTTCGGATCGGACGGATCCTCGTCATAGAGCACGACCTTCTGCGCCACCGGCGCCACCGGCTGGTCGGTGGCCGAGGGCTGGCCGACGCGATCGGGGATCTTCGGCTTGGTCTGCGGCTGTGACGTATCCTTCGGCGCCTCCACCACCTGGGTCGGCGAGGATTTGAACAGGTTGGTCGCGATCTGGAGCAGAGGTTTGCTCCAGAGGATGCCGGCACCGGCCAGAATCAGCACGATGCCGATCGCGATCGCGCTCTTGAACGGAAAGGCAGAGCCGGTGCGGACACGCTTCTTGGCATCGCGGTCGGCGGCGACGCGCGGACGCGACGACGGCTGCGGTGTGTAGCGCTCGGCCTCCTCGACCGACTCGTCGTAGGAGTAGGGCGTCTCGCCTTCGCCGGCGCGGTTTTCCAGGCTCGGCTCCAGCCGGTCGAATTCCGGCGAGGGCGAGGGCACGTTGGCATAGGTGCGGCGCGCGGCGCGGCTGGCCTGCGCGGCAGCGCCGCCGAGATCGTTGACATCGGCCGTGATGTCGCGGAAGCCGCGCACGCCCGGTGCCG
>NZ_LBJF01000019.1:0-208348 GCF_028128735.1 Bradyrhizobium sp. CCBAU 53415
AATACCGAACGTCCCCACGAGGCGCTCGACATGAAGTGCCCTGCCGAGCTCTACACCGCGTCAGCGCGCCACTACGATGGCCTGCCCGAACTGTCCTATCCCTTCCACGATCGCGACGTCGTCATCACATCCTGCGGCCGCCTTTGCCTGCATCGAAAGAAAATCAACATCTCCATCGTGCTGGCCGGACAGAAGCTCGGCATCAAGGAAGTCGACGACGGCATTTGGCTCGTCAGCTTCATGCACTACGACCTGGGATACTTCGACCTGGAGCAAAAGACCTTGCAACCCCTCGACAACCCGTTCGGTCCGAGGCCTGTCACCGATGTCTCCGGTACGACATCCTCTCTCTGACTGAGATCGGCACTCTTGCTCATTCTTGGCATGGCAGCCCCTTGCTTGGCCGCGCTGAGCCGTCAACCCTCGAAGCCCCGCAGGGGGCGCGCCCCTTGGCGCGCGGGGTTGACGGCGAATGTGCGTGCCGAGCAATAATGGTCCGGCGCCATGAAGGCGTGGACTGACCTGCAAACCTCGACAACCCGTTCGGCACGAGGTTGTCACCCATGTCTCAGATACGTTCTGTTACCCATGTGTCCGGGCTGGACACTCGAGAGAATGGCGGAGAGGGAGGGACTCTCCCCCACGTGTGCGAAAACACCCGGTAAATACAAGTTTATGTGTGTTTTTGGGCGTTCCTTGAGCCGTCGGTTCTACACCGAGGGTCTCCACCAATGGGAACGACGAAAATGCCCACCCCCTTCCGGCCCAAAAAGGCGAACGGCCGCGAGCAGAACGTCTACTGGATCCGGAAGAAAGTACCGGCGCGTTACCGGGCCCTGGTCGGCCGGGGGGAGGTCTGGAAGTCGCTGAAGACTACCGACCGGCGGACCGCCAACGCCAGGATCGCGGTCGCCTCCGTCGAGCTGGAGCGCGAATGGGAACTTCTGGCGCTGGAGGCGAAGCGGGGACCGAAGGCCCCCAAGGCGGGTTTGGCGCATCAGGACCTGTTCGCGATCCAGCGCGAGACCCACGTCCGGATCCGCGATGCCCACATCGCCGAGCCCGGCACGGGATTCGGCGCCCTGAGGTGGCTCGCCCTCACGGAAAACGACGATGATCCGGGAGCCGAAGAGGCTCTGGATCGCTGGGCGCGCGAGGTCCTGATCCGTGAACTCGGAGGGTCGCCGGCCGAGGCTCAGGTCGAAAAGCTGAAGCCCCTTCTCGCCGAAGCGAGGAAGGGCGCCTACGGCGACGTCTTCCGCGCATCGAAGGGCGACTACAAGGAGAACACAAAACTCGGCGAACTGCCCAAGACTAGGACGAAGCCCAAGGTCGACATCATGGAGGCCTTCGAGCTCTACTGCAGCCAGCCTCGGATCAAGGGCGGCCTCGACGGGCCTACGGCCAAGCGCTGGCGGCCCGTCATCGAACGCTTCATCGAATGGATCAAGCACCGGGACCTCGCGCGGGTGACGCCGCAGGACGCGGTCCGCTGGCGCGACTACATGATCTCCCAGGGCATCGCTCCCAAGGCCGTCCGCGACGTCTGGCTTGCGGCGCCGCGGTCGGTGGCCACCCACATGCTCAACGCGCTGCGGCTCGAGATCAATCCCTTCGCCGGGATCAAGGTGGAGGGTGTCAAGGCCTGGAAGGAAGACGACGAGCGAGGATTCGATCCGGAGCAGGCGCTCACGATCCTGTCGGCGACCGTCGCCACGCCATCGCACCTGACCTCCGCCGAGATGAGGGCGGCCAGACGTTGGGTCCCCTGGATCTGCGCCTACACCGGCGCCCGCGTGAACGAGATCACTTCGCTTTTGCCGTCCGACGTCCAGCAGATTCTTGGTCATTGGTGCTTCGTGCTGAGACCCGAGATCACGAAAGGTAAGCGGCTGCGCCGCGTGCCGGTCCACAAGCATCTGCTCGACCAGAAGTTCATGGTCTACGTCGAAGCACGCCGCAAGCTCGGCAAGCCGCTGTTCTACGATCCTGTCCGCGCCCGCGGCGGAAAGGGAGCCAATCCGCAATGGCACAAGGTCGCCGAGCGGCTGGGAGAATGGGTGCGCGATACGCTCAAGATCACCGACGTGCAGCCCAACCACGGCTGGCGCCACCTCTGGCGCGAGATCGTGCGCGGGACGAAGATGAAGCCGGAGTTGTGCGACTACATGTGCGGTCACGAAAGCAAGAGCGGGACCGGGGCGCGATACGGCAAGCGAAAGGTGCCTGTGCTTGCGAAGGAGTTGGCCCTCTTCCCGAGGTTCAAGGTCCCAGCCTTGAATCGGCCGCCGGCGCCTCTCAAGCGGACGCGGCGCTCGCCGCAGCAGATCGCTGCGGACAAAGCCGAAAGGGCGGCTCGCCGCACGGCCGCCTGACGGCCCAGCGACTAAGGACTCGAGACCCGAGTCCCGAGACCACCGCGCGCCACGTCCGGCCAACGAATGTGCAAGTCCGCGGAATGCCTAGCGGCGGAGAGAGTGGGACTCGCCCCTGCGGGGCTGCTGGACCACTTAGTTTCAAGTTTATCCTTCAATCCAAGGGCCTCTTGAGCCGCCGGTGCTACACCGGGATGCTCCACCATGCCCTCGATCAAGATGCCGACGCCAGTCAAACGCCCGACCTCGCAATTCTACTGGATCCGGAAGAAGGTCCCCCTCCGCTACCGCCACCTGGTTGGCCGGAAGGAGGTCTGGCGGTCGCTTGAGACCACGGACCGGCGCACCGCCGTGACCCGCTGCACCGCCGCTAGCGCTGCGCTTGAATCGGAGTGGGCTCGCCTCGGCGCCGGGAGTTCGAATCCCGCTGCTCGGGTCAAACCCACGCCGCTGACACATCAAGATCTGCACGCGCTGCGGGGCGTCGCCCATGTAAGGGTCCGCGACGCGCACCTGGCCAACCCGCCGGTCGGCTTCGCGGCCGTCGGCCTCAGGGCGGCCTTGGACGAGAGCGATCCGGAGGCGGTCGATCAGGCCGAGCGGTACTCTCTTCCTCTTAGGCCCCGATTGCGCGAAAACCCTCGGAACAGGATTCCCAAAAAGCCAAGTCGGATTTCGTGACCACGGTCGCGTACCGCCGCTTCGGCCCGGCGGGCCGTCAATTCTCGAGCGATTTCGAGGCGTCCGAAGGCGTCCCAGGCGAGATGTTCCATTGACCCCTGCCCGGCGCGATGCCTATTCCGGGGCCTGCACGCATCAAGGGTGTCGCCTCCATCGGAAGCAGGCCGCGTGCTTTCGTCGTACTCATCTAAAATTTTTCCGGGGACAACTCCCGATTGACGCACCTTGAGGGCTTAGCTTCCCTCCGCGGTTTGCCCGCCGCTTCTCGACGAGCCATTCTGATCGGGAATCAAGCCATAAGGGAAAGATAAATGGGTAAGCCGCGCACATATTCGTGCTGGGATACGTCAGTAAAGATTCAGGAGGCTGGGCACGGAATTGGTATCTTCGGGAACACGTACGAGGTATTCCCGGGCGGCGATCGAACGTGTACTGGAAACGCGATCATGATCCACATGACGCCGGGTATCCGTTTCCTAATAAAAGATGTCGATGCAGCTATTGCCGAAGCTAACCAGCGCGTAAGCGCACGGGTCTGATGTGTGGATCAGCGCCGAGCGTTCACGCAAAGCCGACTCCGGGCGGGACTTAGGCACTCATCGTCACTGAGCTTGCAGCCCAGTTCTGATCACCGGCCGAGTGCTGTGATGCCGAACCATAGCTCCGAGCAAGTGCACTTCCCAAATACGGCTGCGTTTCGCTTTCGATGTGCCATGTGCGCGACAGCTGGGCTATGGGTGACCGCTGTCTTCGCGCTGTTCGGCTGCGAGGGCTTTTTGACTTTTTAAGCGGCGACGAGAGTGGGACTCTCTTCCCGCTCGGCCAGGTTGCTCGAAAAACCGCGGAAAACAAGGATTCCAGAAAAGTCCCGTCGGATTTTGTGACCACCGCCGTGTACCACTTGTTCGGCCCATCGGGCCCTCGAGCGATTTCGAGACTTTCAAGGACCCGCACAAACCCGGCCCGCTCCGCCCGTCCTCCGGCATTTACGCGCATTAGCCTGACTGCGTGCCGAGGCTCTCTCCCGCACGCAGGCGCGGGTCATCGTGCCTATTGCGATATTCGAGGCCAAGCGGGCCGATCGCGGACACCTGCGTGACGTATTCGCCGGACTTTGCCCAATGGAAATGCCAGGTATCGCCGGGCAGCACGAGGACGGTGCCCGGCGGATAGGCCTCAACCTTGCCACCGTCGAAGGTCTCGCCGAGTCCTATGTAGAAGACGCCGGACATCACCGTGTAAATCCGATCCTCCGGATGCTTGTGCGGCATCAACTTCGTGCCGCCCGGCACTTTCACTCGGACGACGTAGGGACCAGATTCAGCCGGATGGCCGACCATGACGGCCAGCCGCGCGCCCGGCGGAAAGGCTGGAAACGGCTTCCACGCGATATCCTCGGGCAGGATGGCTCGGAACCTGTCTTCATCAGGCTGATGCATTTTGGTCTCCTTTGCCGAGATGTGCATCAGGCACTCACGTCTTGAGCGCGTCGGGGTCGATCGGCATTTTGCGCAATCGCCTGCCAGTGGCTGCAAAAACCGCGTTCGCCACGGCCGGGACGATGCCCGAGGTTCCCGCCTCACCCATTCCGCCGGGTGGCTCCGCGGACTTCACGAGGTAGACCTCGATGGAAGGCGCCTGATCGATGCGCAGCATCTGATAGGTGTCGAAATTAGCCTGTTCGACGCGACCGCTTTTCAGCGTGATCTCACCGTACAGGGCCGCGGTGACGCCGAACATGACGCCGCTCTGGATCTGTGCCTGCACCGTGTCGGGATTGACCACGATGCCGCAGTCCATGGCGCACACCACGCGGTGCACGCGGACCGATCCGTCCTTGGCCACCTCGACCTCCGCAACCTGCGCGAGGTGGCTTCCGAACACATTTTGCAGGGCGACGCCCCGGCCTCGCCCTTGGGGCAATGGTGTGCCCCATCCCGCCTTTTCCGCCGCGAGTTCGAGCACAGCCTTCGCACGCGGATTGTGGTCCAGCAGCGCACGGCGATAGGCGACGGCATCCTGCTTGGCCGCCGCCGCCAATTCATCAACGAAGCTCTCAGTGACGAATACGTTGTGCGAGGGACCGACGCTGCGCCAGAAAGCCGTCGGAATGCCCGGCGGTTCGACGCGAACATATTCGACATGGAAGTTCGGAAGCGAATAGACCAGGTCGATTGCGCCTTCCGTCGTATCGGGATCGAGCCCGTTCCGGAATGCGGGCGGAAGCCACCGCGCGATCACAGAGGAGCCGGCGAAACGATTGGTCCATGCCACGGGTCTACCGCTCTCGTCGAGACCGGCTTCGATGCGGTCAACCCAATAGGGACGGTACATGTCGTGTTGGATGTCCTCCTCGCGCGTCCACACGACCTTCACGGGACCATCGACTTGCTTGGCGATCTCGACCGCACGTACCGCGCCATCGGCCTCAAGGCGGCGTCCAAAACCTCCGCCAATCAGATGATTGTGAACCGTGACCTTGTCGGGCGGCAGGCCAGCTGCCTTCGCTGCCATCGCCTGGACTCTTGCGATCGCCTGCGTGCCGACCCAGATCTCGCACTCATTGCCGCGGAAGTGGACCGTGCAGTTCATCGGCTCCATCGTTGCATGCGCCAGAAATGGCAGGTGATAGCTTGCCTGGACCCGGGTCGCGGCGCCGGCCAACGCTTTCGCAGCGTCGCCGATGTCTTGCGCAACCGGACCGGCCTTCAGAGTGGCGTCCTCGAGCTCGCGGGCTATGTCCTGCGTGCTGAGACCAGCATGGCGCCCGTCCTCCCACTCGATCTTGAGTGCCGCCAGACCCTTCTTGGCTGCGCCCATGTGATCCGCGACCACGGCAACGGCATCGTCGAGCCGGACAATCTGGCGCACGCCTTTGATGGCCATCGCCGCACTGTCATCCACCTTCTTCAGTCTGCCGCCAAACACCGGCGATTGAGCCAATGTCGCGATCTTCAGCCCGGGTGGCCGCGCGTCAATTCCATAGAGGGCGGAGCCGTTCACCTTGCCCGACACGTCGAGCCGCCGGGCCGGCGTGCCGATCAGCTTGAACTCATCCGCATTCTTCAGAACCACGCTGGCAGGCGGAGGGATCATCGCAGCCTCGGCGGCGAGCTCACCGTACTTGAGGCGACGCCCGCTCGGCGTATGGATGACCTCGCCTGCCTCGGCCCGGCAGCGTTTCGCATCGACGCCCCAGCGCCGCGCGGCTGCTTCGATCAGCATCATCCGCGCGGTCGCGCCGGCTTCTCGCAACGGCTTCCAGGCGCCGCGTATCGCGTTCGAATTGCCGGTGGCCTGCACACCCAGCAGCGGGTTGGCATAGAGCTTTTCGTTAGGCGGCGCATGTTCGAGCCGCACCTGCCCGAGGCCGACTTCCAGCTCTTCGGCGATCAGCATCGGAATGGAGGTGTAGGTGCCTTGCCCCATTTCGACATACGGCATGGTCAGGACCACCTGACCGTCACGGCCGATCCGGATGAAGGCGTTCGGTTCGAACGTCCCGGCGGAGGAGCTTCTGCTCTCGCCAAGCGGCAAGCTCAGGCTCAGCACCAGACCGCCGCCGGCGAGGGCCGTCTTCACCAGAAAGCTGCGACGGGACAGCGCGACAGTGGCGTGAGACGCCGTGCGATCCGATGTCATGATCAACGCTCCTTCACCTGCGATCCGGCGGCAAGCTTAATCGCCTCGCGAATGCGGACATACGTCCCACAGCGGCAGATGTTGCCGCTCATGGCATCATCGATATCCGCGTCGGTCGGATGAGGCTTGTCAGCAAGCAGCGCCGAGGCCGACATGATCTGGCCGGACTGGCAATAGCCGCATTGCGGCACTTCGTGCTCGAGCCAGGCTCTCTGAATCTTCGCACCTGCCGAAGTCCCGCCGATCGCTTCAATCGTGGTGACCTTGCCGTCGCCGATGCTATCGACAGTGGTGATGCAGGACCGGACTGCCGCGCCGTCGAGATGGACGGTGCACGCTCCGCACAATGCCATGCCGCAGCCGAATTTCGTACCGGTCATGCCGAGCACGTCGCGCAACAACCAGAGCAACGGGGTGTCGCCATCGACGTCGACGCTGCGAGGGATTCCGTTTATATCGATCGTGAAGCTCATATGATTCTCCTTGTATTCCGGCAGAACGGCACGACTCGCAGTCGCGCGCGGGCCGTTGATTCATTCGCCCAGCTGGCCGACGTGGAAACCGAGTCGATTCTCGACGTCGCCGGGACGGTGAAAGCCGCGCGCCATGAGCGCCTTAATGCGGCTCTGGGCTGCGGGGCGTGCGAGAGCGGCCAGGAACGCGTCCCACTCGGGCTTGATCTCGACATCGGCCGGCAGGCTCGCGATATCGACGAGGCGCTTGGTCTCGGCGATGGCGTCCTTGTCGAACGTGGCGATACGCATCGCGAGCGCCTCGACGAAACCGTCGAGCTCGGCATCCGGCAAGGACCGGTTCACATAGCCATACCGTTCGGCGAGGTCCCCATGAACGTCGTCCGCGCTCAGTAGAACCTCGAGCGCGCGGCCACGGCCCATCAGGCGCGGCAATCGTGCCATCGGTCCTCCGCCCGGAACGAGGCCGGCGCCGACCTCCCATTGCGACAGGATGGCCTTCTCGCGGCTGGCAAAGCGCATGTCGCTGGCGAGCGCGAGTTCGCTGCCGACACCGGTCGCTCGGCCGCGGATCGAAGCGATGGAGACAACAGGCGCCCGGCTGAGCCGCACCAAGGTGTCGGGCAGTGACTGCAGGCCCGTCCGTCCGGGCGGAACGGCAAGCGATTCCTCCAGCGGCGCGAGGAAATTGTAATGCGTGATGAAGAATCCTTCGACGGCGCTGTCGAACACCACCACCTTCACTTGCGGATCGGTCTCGATCGCGGTGACAATGTCGCTGAGCAGCGGAAGGTGCTTCGGTCCGAAGATATTGACCGGCGGCATGTCGAAGGTGACACGCCAGTAGGTCGGCAGCCGGCGTTCAAGGCGGATCTCGTCGGTCGCGAAGATGCTTTCGGGACGGTTCATGGTCTCACTCCTGATCTAGGCCGATTTCAGATCGACTGGCGCAGCGGGCGGAATGCGGTGCGCATCTCCGCGGTGAACAATGCGGGCTGCTCCCAGGCTGCGAAGTGACCGCCCTTGTCGAGACGGTTGTAATGCATCAGCCTGGGATAGGCTTTCTCGGCCCAGCTGCGCGGCGCGGCATAGATCTCGTCTGGGAAAACGCTGACCGCGACCGGGATCTTCACATGCTTGGGCGCGAAGAACACCAGCTTGTTCTCCCAATAGAGCCGCGCCGACGAGACCGCGGTGTTGGTGAGCCAGTAGAGCGTGATGTTGTCGATCACATCGTCCCGCGACAGGCCTTCCGTCTTGCCTTCGAAGACGCGCGAGATCATCGCGGCGCTGCGCGCATCATGGTCGAGCATCCAGGACGCGAGGCCCGCGGGCGAGTCGACCAAGCCGTAAAGCGTCTGCGGCCGGTTGGACATCTCGATCGCATAGCCGAGACCGTGCTTGTAGAAATCGTCGAGTTGGTCGTAGGCGATGCGCTCCTCAGCCGAGAGGTTCGCCGGTCGCGTTCCGCCCGGCTGGAGTGCCTTGGCGATATCGTCGGGGACGGTGGCTGGCATGTTGGTGTGGATGCCGAGCAGCCCCGGCGGCGCGATCAGCGCCATCTGTTCGGTGACCGCATTGCCCCAATCACCGCCTTGCGCCACGTAGCGAGTGTAGCCGAGACGCTTCATCAGCACGATCCAGGCGCGCGCGATGCGCTGCGGATCCCAGCCGAGCGTGGTCGGCTTGCCGGAGAAGCCGTGACCGGGCAGTGAGGGAATGACCAGATCGAACGCGTCTCTGGCGTGCCCGCCGTGCGCGGCTGGATCGGTGAGCGGACCGATAATCTTGATCTGCTCGATGATCGAGCCTGGCCACCCATGGGTGACGATCATCGGGAGCGCGTGTTCGTGCCGCGAGCGGACGTGAATGAAATGGATGTCGACGCCGTCGATCTCGGTGACGAATTGCGGCAGGGCGTTTAGCCGCGTCTCCATCCTGCGCCAGTCGTAATCGCTCTGCCAATAGCGCACGAGCTCCTGCACGGTCCTCAGCGGCACACCTTGCGACTGGTCGTTGACGATCTCCCGATCCGGCCAGCGCGTTGCTGCCAGGCGGCGGCGCAGATCGAGCAGGTCCTCCTCGGGCACGTTGACGCGGAACGGGCGGATCGCCTCGCTCGTGGTCGCCTTCGCCGGATGCAGCGGCAGCAGGCTCGATACGCCGGCGGCAACGGCGGCCATCGCGGCCTGGCCCAACAATTGACGACGGTCGGGGTTGAGGATGTCGGCGCGTGCCTGCGTGGTCATTGCGAATCTCCCTTGCTATGGTCGGTGGCGATGGCCGATCTCGATATCGGGCCGTCGTTGCTTCGTGCATGGAGATTGACGCAGCCCCCTCTGCTTGGCGAGTTATCGGTTGTTAGGCCTCGTTAGCCATTGCGAGTCTGCACAATCAGACGCGCTGCGATGGTGCTTCGGGCGAGCCAACGCCAAACGGCGCACGACAGCGAGCCGTCGTGCGCCGTGGACAGAAAATGCTCTTGCCTTTATGACGACAGGGACTGACCGGCCTGCTCGCGCGCGATGTACTCGGCGTACCAATCGGGCCAGTTCTCGTCGTGCAAGCCAGTGCGCTTCTCGTGCTCGCCATGCGCTACCGCCGCACGACGCAGCGCGGCAGCCAGGTCGGCCATGGAGGCAAATGTCGCGCCGTCGCGCTCGATGCGCCCGGGCAGCCGCGTGGTCACCTCCTGCAGGAACCAGCCATTGCCGTCAGGATCGCTGAAAGAGGCGAACGAGCTGTAGCTGCCGCGCTGCGGATCGACGCCGCCGATCCGGACGCTGCCGAAGAGATAGGGGTCATCGGCGCCAATATGGACATCGCCGCCGCCATGAAAAGCCTCGCTGACAGCAATTCCGCGCTCGATCAGCTCATTCCTTGCGGCAATGAGATCTGATACGATCAGGTACAAACCGCGTGCCGAGCCCGGCGATGCTGACGTAACATTGCGGCCGAAGATCACCGAGCAGGCAGAGCCCGGCGGTGTGAACTGGACCACGCGCCATCCATCGCCGGAGGCGAAATCGGCATCCAGTCGCCAGCCGAGACGCTCGTAGAACGCCTTGGAGCGGTCCACGTCGGACACCGGAATTACGACGACTTCGAGCTTCAGATCAGCGCTATGCGATGCCGGGGTCCTTTTCTCTGCCTCGCGATCAATTTCAAGTTTTGCCATGTCGAACTCCCGATGTAAGGCGGGCCGAAAGCCGAACCCGCTGTTGCACTACCAATTTGCTCTTAGTGTTATGGCGCAGCGTTCGTGAGAGCCGTCCATCTTCAGGCGGTCGTCGGCATCTCGATGGTGATCCGAGTGCCACCCTGTCCCGCCTCGCCATTCAGGCGGGCCTGAATGCTGCGCGCAAGCCCTTCCAGGATACGGCTGCCGGTGCCCCGGAGCTGATCCGTCGCACCAATGCCGTTGTCTGCCACCGTGCAGATCCATGTGCCATCTCGGCAGACGACCTCGATCCGGATCAAGGCTCCCGCCTTGCTCGGGAAGGCGTGTTTCGCCGCATTCGTGACCAGCTCGGTGATCATCAGCGCAAGCCGATGACATTGTGATGCCGGGAGAACGCCGCCTTCGACCAAAGCCTCGCACCGCACGCCGGCGGGCTCCAGGACCGCTGCCGAAAGTGCTTCGCAGAGGTTCTCAAAGAAGGTTGCGACGGACACGGACGGCTCGTCGCTGTTCGAAAGCAGTTGGTAGAGCTTGCCAAAGGCACAGATTCGCCGCTCGAACCGATCCACCGCCCCGGAGACGTCCCGACTGCCGGCTCGGGTGAAGTCGCGGCGGACCGAGGCGCCCAGCAGTGTCAGCGTGTTCTTCATGCGGTGGTGGGATTCCTGCAGCACGAGCTCCCAATCCCGCGATTGCTCCCCAAGGGCAGAGACGAACTGAGATCGAACGGTGCTGCCGTTCGGAATGGAGTGGATGGCGGACATGATAGCCTCCCCGTTGGTTGAAACTGGCGTGAGCGTCATACTGGCTGCACAGCGTGGGTTTGGCTCGTTAGACGTTGCGAAATTCTGTTACGATCGTCGAGCGCGCTGTCGAGTTGCCGCGGCACCGCCATAAGCTGCTCACGTTAAAGCAAAAAGCTGCGGTCCGGGTCTCGCTCTCAACGCCTAACAATACTTAACGAGCTAACAGGCCGCTTCGGGTGCAGATTGCGCTCGCGACATCGGAGCGATGACATGAGCATTCCAGCGACCCTCGCCCTCTCAGCGGCCCTGGCTTGCGCGACCGTGCAGGCTTCGGCCCACGATCTGCGGTCGAGCCGCCGTACGATAAGCTATCACACGGTCGATATCGGCGGCCTCAAGGTTTTCTATCGCGAAGCCGGCCCGCCGGACGCGCCGACGGTGCTCCTGCTGCACGGCTTCCCTTCGTCGTCGCGGATGTGGGAACCGTTGTTGCCGCTGCTTGCGGACCGATATCATCTGATCGCGCCCGACTATCCTGGCTTCGGCAACAGCAGTGCGCCGTCGCCCTCCGACTTCACCTACACCTTCGACAACATCGCGGGCGTGATCGGCGAGCTCGCGAACCGGCTCGGTCTCACCAGCTACGTTCTGCTGATGCAGGACTATGGTGGCCCGGTAGGCTTCCGCATGGCGCTGGACCATCCGGAACGTGTTCGCGCCATGATTATCCAGAACGCTGTTGCACACGAGCAGGGCTTGAGCCAGCTCTGGGAAGCGCGTCGCAAATATTGGGCCGATCCCGCACATGAACTAGACGCGCTGAAGGCCAACTTCACCTCTCTCGAGGCGACGCGTCAGCGTCACCTCGGCTCAAGTCCACATCCCGAGCGCTACGAACCCGACGCCTGGCGCGATGAATACGCCTTCCTCACGCGTCCCGGCCAACCCGAGATTCAGACGACGTTGTTCCTGGACTACCGGACCAATGTCGCTGCCTATCCGAAATGGCAGGATTGGCTGCGCAGGAGGCAACCTCCGATCCTGGTGATGTGGGGCAAGTACGATCCCTCCTTCACCGTCGCCGGCGCGAGCGCCTATCGCGACGATGTCCCGACTGCGGACGTCCACATCCTGGAAGCCGGCCACTTCGCATTGGATGAGGCGACCGACGAAATCGCCACCTTGGTCCGCGACTTTCTTGCACGGCTCGAGGGGCAGAAGGGCTGAACAACACAATCCTGGCCGCGCTGAAAACAACGGAACCACGATAGGAGCCTCTCATGTCAGATGATGTTGACCACGAACGCCGCCGCTTCTTCGCAGGCGCCGCGACGATGCTCGCAGCAGCCCAGCTTGCGTCAAGCACAGCCGTAGCCAAGCCTGCGAAGCCTGCTGCCGCCGTCAAAGCAGGCGGCAACACTTCGTTCCCGTCGCTCAAGCAGGTCGATGCCGGCCTGCTCAACGTCGGCTATGCCGAAGCAGGACCGGTCGACGGTCCAGCCGTGATCCTGCTGCACGGCTGGCCGTACGACATCTACAGCTTCGTCGATGTCGCGCCAATTCTCGCCTCCGCGGGCTACCGCGTGATCGTGCCCTATTTGCGTGGCTATGGCACCACGCGCTTCCTGTCTGATGGGACGATGCGGAACGGGCAGCCATCGGCGATCGCGGCGGACATCATCGCTGTGATGGAAGCGCTCAAAATCGACAAAGCCACGATCGCCGGCTTCGACTGGGGCGCGCGGACTGCCAACATCATCGCGGCGCTGTGGCCGGAGCGCTGCAAGGCGATGGTCTCGGTAAGCGGCTATCTCATCGGCAGCCAGCAAGCCGGCAGAATGCCCTTGCCGCCTAAGGCAGAGCTTCAGTGGTGGTATCAGTTCTACTTCGCGACCGAGCGTGGTCGCGAAGGCTACGAGAAGTATCGTCGGGAGTTCTCGAAACTGATCTGGCAGCTCGCGTCCCCGCAGTGGCGCTTCGACGAGGCCACTTTCGAGCGCAGCGCCGAGGCGTTCGATAATCCGGACCACGTTGCGATCGTGATCCACAACTACCGCTGGCGTCTCGGCCTTGCCGCAGGCGAAGCAAAGTATGATGGTTATGAGGCGCTACTTTCACGGGCTCCTGTCATTGGTGTCCCGACCATTACCATGGAGGGCGACGCGAACGGGGCTCCACATCCCGATCCGTCGTCCTATGCCAAGATGTTCTCAGGCAAGTATTCTCACCGCACGATCAAGGGAGGCGTGGGCCATAACCTGCCGCAAGAGGCGCCTAAGGCATTTGCCGCTGCCATCATGGACGTTACCGCCGACGTCTGATCGAAGCGCGACCGCCTGGCCGATCCGAGGTTCGGCTGGACGGCACCTCTGCTGCTTGGATGAGAGATCCGGGTTTCTACGGCGTTTTCTTCGGTTATGCAGCGCCACTTAACAACGCTTAACGAGCGATCATCCGCATTTGGGCATACCTGTCAGGGTAGTTCTCACGAAGGAAAATCGACGGATGATTGCGCTGCTGGCGAATGCAATCGAGGCTCATGGCGGCCTAAACCGATGGAATGCCCGCAAGCGCCTCACCGCCACAATCGCGGCGGGCGGCGACGTTTGGGTCCTGAAAGGCGTCGAACAGGATCATCTGCAGCGAACCGTGCGGATTGACCTTCACCGTGAGCAGGCTCTCATTGAGCCGTTTGGAAGAAACGGCCAGCACAGCGAGTTCAGCCCCGAGCGGGTCGCCATTGTTGCCGCCGACGAACGTGTCGTCGCTGAGCGAAAGGACCCGCGCACCTCATTCGCGCGGCACGATATGCGGACGCATTGGGATCCGCTGCACCGAATTTACTTCGAAAGCTGCGCCCTCTGGACCGGCCTCACTACGCCGTTCCTGCTTTCCGAGAAAGCTTCGGAAGTGCACGAGATCGAGCCATGCCTTGAGGGAAGTGAGGTGTGGCGGGGGCTGCGGGCGACCTTCTCGCCGGCGATCGCAAGCCACAGCATCGAGCAGGACTTCTACTTCGGTCCCGACCTGCTCATCCGCCGCCATGATTATCGAGTCGAAATAGCAGGGAATTTTCCCGTCGCCGAGTACGTGTTCAACCCCGTCGACGTCGACGGCATCAAGATCCCGACGAGACGGCGCACCTATCTACGTGACGAGACGACCCTGACCCCGATGCTCGATACGCTGATGATATCCATCGATCTCTGGGATTTGCGGTTCGACTGACCCTCAACCGGTCAGACGAGCGACGAATCGAGCATGAGCCGAGCGGCCTTCAGATCAGCCGTCTCAAACCCTTCCGAGAACTTCGCATAAGTCGAGGCAAGCTCCTCCAGGTGACTTAGCGTTCCCTGCTCGCGCCTCAGACGCACCATCGACATATCAGTCCGCAATCGCCAGGAGAGCGCGCCCTGCTGGTCAGCCAACGCAGCCGACGACCGGAGACTTGATTCTGCGGCATGAAGATCCTCATTGCGCAGCTCCAGTTCCGCCCGGACGCGCAAGAGCTCCGGCATGTCGAAGGCGCCGCCAGCAAGCTCGATGCGCGCGATCGCTTCGTTCAGTATTCCAAGTCCATCGGACGGTTGCCCGAGTTCTGCCAATCCCCAAGACAGGTCCGCAACGAATGCGGACGCGTAGAGCTCGTAGCGATCAGCATGCAGGCGCGGAAGTGCGATTCTCAGCAACTCGACACCGCCGCGCAAATCCCCGCCGGCGATCATCGTCTGCGCCCGGAAACCGGCCGCGACCGCCTGGTAGGGCGCGAGCCCATGCAGGCCGGCATGCGCCTCGAGCCGACCGGCCATCGCCTCGACCGCGGTCCAGTCTCCAATCCACCCGTACAGCGAGGCGGACCAGCAGAGCGCGATACAGTGCATGACGACATCCCGAGGCGCGCCGGCGCCCGTCAGTGGACGAGCACATTCCACGGCTCGATCGGGAAAGCCGCGCAGCCACAACACGCGAGCAAGCGGTATCTGCGGTGTTCTGGAATAGGCAAAATGGCCGGGTTGCGCCCCGCGTAGCGCCGCGTCGTTGCGGACGCCTTCGTCCAAATGAAGCTGCGCCTCGGCCTGGTTGCCGACGAGATGATGGGATACCCCGATGAGGGCCTTTGCGCCGGCGATGCCCGCCGCATCACCGATCAGACGAGCGACGCGCTCGGCCTCAAGTGCCACCGGCAGCAGATGCCGATAGTCGCCTGTCCGGCGATAGAACATGTTCAATCGCGCCAACAGCCTGAATGTGTTGGCGTCGTCTCCGATCTCGGCCGCGATCTCGAGTCCGCGTCGAAGTGCGGCCTCGGCTCGCTCGCTATTGCGTTCCGTGAACATGAAGGCATGACCGAGCGTGGCTTGAAGCTCCAGCTCCCACTTGCCTCCGCGGTGGCGGTCGTCGAGAACGGCAAGCGCGCGCTCAGACCAGATGCGCGCCTCATTAAGCAGGTTGAGCTCGACGAACAGACGTGCGCAACTGCCTGCGAGCGGAACACGAAGCTCATCACCGCCGTCGTGAGCGTAGCTCCATTGAAGCGCGGCGCGGGCGTCTGCCAACAGGCTGCCGCGGCCAAGCGCAGGCAACATCCGATCTGCAGAGCCAGAATCGGCCATGCCCGCTTCGAGGGAGCGGTGAATGTGTTCGGCGTGACGCCGCGCGACGTCCTGGACTTGGCCGCTCTCACCGAGCTTCTGGAGCGCATAGGCGCGGGTGGCGTCGAGCAGGCGGAAGATTCGCGACAAGCGGCTCGGCTGCGTCGACAACAGGGACTTGGCTACGAGTTGCTCCAGTGCGTCGACAGCGCCGTCGACAGGCTCCCCCTCTTCCACCACGACGGCAATCGCGTCCTGCAACGTGAAGGGCCCGGCAAAGATTGCGAGACGCTGAAGGACCAGCCTCTCGGCCTCGCCAATCAGACCGAAACTCCAGTCAAGCGTGGCGCCGAGCGTCTGTTGTCGCGGCGGCGCCGTCCGTCGGCCTCGCCATTCGAGCTTGAGCCGGCCATCGAGCAATGTTGCTATCTCTCGCAAGCCGTAAACGCCAACGCGTGCGGCAGCGAGTTCGATCGCCAGCGCAATGCCGTCAAGCTTGCTGCAAATATCGGCAAGAACCTCCGCATCCTGATCGGTGATATCCAAGCGGTGGCCGGCAGCAGCGGCACGTTCGGCGAAAAGACGCGCGGCCGGATAGCTCAGCACCTCACCGGCGTTGAGCCGAGCGCCCTGCGGGGGGCTTGGTAGCGGAACGAGTTCGTAAATGTGCTCTCCCTGCACCAATAGCGACTCGCGACTGGTCGCAAGAATGGTGATGCCGGATGCCTCGCGGTGAATCGTCTCTGCCAGACGTGCGACATCTTCAATCACATGTTCGCAGCTATCAAGCACGAGAAGCAGGCGACGTCTGCGAAGAAAGTTGATGATGCTTTCGGTTGGATCGGCGTGATGAACGACGAGGCCAAGAGCGGCGGCCACCGTGGTGGCAACGAGCGTTCCATCCTTCAGAGGACCAAGATCGAGAAAGTGGACTTTGCTCTCGAACTCCTCCCACATCTTATGTGCGATCGCGATGGCAACGGTTGTCTTTCCAATGCCGCCCGGTCCCCTCAGAGTGACGAAGCGCTCGCTCAGCAGACGTGCCGAGAGCTCGGCCAGAACGTCCTCTCGTCCGACCATTCGGTCGAGGCGATATGGAAGTGCGGACGGCGGGTCTATCGCCCCGGCCTGGATCTGCGGGATCTCCGCCGGCGGCGAACTGCGTTCGACCCGTCGCACGGGCGCGACGAAGCAATACCCTCGGCTCGGAATATTGGTGATATAGCGGGCTCCCTCCTTCCCATCGCCCAGGGCTTTCCGGAGTTCGGCAACGTGCACGCGCAGGCTGATCTCTTCTACCGCGAGGCCAGCCCACACATATGCGAGGATGTCACTCTTCGGCACGACTTCGCCGGCGCGATCCACGAGCAGGCGCAGGATGTCAGTTGCCCGGCTGCCAAGCTTGACTGGCAACCCGTCCTTTTCGAGGATTCGTGATCGAAGAGAAAAGGGGCCGAACGTGACCTGATCGAAATCCCTACCTGCCCCGGTGTTGCTGTGAGGGGAGCCGGTCGCTCCTTCCGGCTGTGTGCTGCTCTTGGGAGAGTTCATTCCGGGTGCGCGCCTTGTCGCCAAGGATACGGCGAGCGCGCGGCACTGCGTAACCTCGACTGCGATTTCGGTGAGCCAAAGTATAGGCAGGGCCGGACCGAAACACAACGGATCCGCGCGCATCGACTGCCGGCTTGAGCTACCTATCTCGAGCTCAATCAGCGCCGATGTCGCACGCTCACGCTGCTTCCTGTCGGCGTTCGACCGAACGGCACCAACGAGCCCATACGACCGCCCGTCGAAATCGAAAAAGGCAGTGCCGCGCATGGCAAGGCCAGCTGTCCTCGGTCGATCGATCGGGAAGATCAATCACGTTCCGAGGAGTTCGCTTCAGCAACCGCTTGGCCGAGCCGCATCTCGGTTTCGGATCGGCGCTGCAGTCCTCGCTCGAGGAGAGATGCCGCTCGTTTCCGGGTGCCAGGGTGAGCCACTGACGCAAAGAACGCCGATAACGAAGGAGGGAAGACCGCATCGGCCGGCAAAGTGACCTGATCCATCAAGGCCTTGGCACCTACGATCGCGTGCTTCTCGAACGAGGCGAGACGACGCGCAAAGGATTCAACAAAGGTAGAGAGCTCCTCGTCCGGCAAGGCTCTGTTGACATAACCATAGCGTTCGGCAAGCTCCGCCGAGAAGTCGTCCGCGCCCAAGATCACCTCCAGCCCACGCCCCCGCCCCATCAGGCCGGCCAACCTCGCCATGGGATTGCCGCCCGGCACCGCACCGAGGCCCACTTCGAATTGCCCGAGAATTGCACGCTCGCGGCTGGCGAAGCGCATGTCGCAGGCCAGCACGAATTCGCTTCCGGCCCCGCGGGCGCGCCCGCGAATCTCCGCGATGGAGGCAACCGGTGCACGTGACAGCCGAACGAGCAGATCGATCCATGGATGCATGCCCGTGGGACCCGGCGGCATGGCGGCGACTGTCCGCTTGTCCGCGAGCACATCCCAATGCGCCAGGAAGAAATCCGGGTCCGCGCTTCGGAACACCACGACCTTTATCTCTGCATCGCTTTCGAGCTGTGCAAGCAGGTCCTGCAATTCGCCGATCGTGTCGGGATCTATCAGATTGATGGGCGGGTTATTGAAGGTCGCCGTCCAGAGGCCGGAAGACAGCTTGTCGATGGTAATCTGTCGAGCCATTGAGTTTCTCGCTTCCAGTCAGGAAAGACGATTCAGAACGGGGGGGCGCGCGACGGGAAGGTCACGCGGCTGACGCTGCGGAATTCATTGCCGACAACGCCTCGACGATTTCCTGCGTGGTTACGATCGCGCTGGCGTAGTTCGGGATGTTGATCTCCAGCGCGGCCCGCATCATGTCGTCGGAATAATCGGCAACTGCGTCCTTGACGACCGTCACGTCGTATCCGAGCTCGGCAGCGAAGCGCACGGTCGCCTCTATACAGGTGTGAGCGACCAGCCCTATGACGATCAAGCGTTGGATGCCATGCCGCTTGAGCTGCAGGTCGAGGTCGGTGTTGCTGAAGCCGCTGGAACACCAGTGCTCGCTTGCCACGATCTCGCCGGGCGCCGGGACGAACTCTGCGCGAAACTCTCCACCCCAGGTGCCGAATTCGAAGCTCCTGTTGTTCCAGGCTCTCCTTTGAATTGGCGCAACGTATCTCCAGGAGGCATAATCGCCGGGCCGGTAGCGGTGGTGCATGGCATAAAAGACACGGACGCTGGCGTCGCGGGCCGCATGCAGCACCTGGATCATGTGCGGAACGCAGTCGTTCCTTTCGGCCACGGCCTTGATACGGGGCCAGATCTTGCCCCCCTCAGAGATGAAGTCATTGTAGGGATCGACCACCAGCAGAGCGGTGATTTCCTTCTCGTAGGACAATTGCGTCATGGATCTCTCCTCTCGAGCCCGCCGGTTGGCTATCGGTTGTTCTGCAGAGCTGCCCGCTCGATGCTGGCCGCAAACAGCGGCGTTTCGCTCTGATTGTGAGAGATCGAGAAGGGCTGGCGCTGCGCTCGGAACAGCTCGAGCGGAATGCCCTGCTTGCCAATGAACGTCATGAACTCGTCCGTGGCATGCGTTTTGACCCTGTTAGTGAACTCACATTTGCCGGGTTCGATCTCCTTGACGCTCAACTCCCAGGTCACGTGGATCGTGGTTCGACCGTTCGGCGTGAAGACGTCCGATGTCGAGTCGAGGATCAAATGATCTCTCCGGCCGAGCGTCTCGACGTAATGCTGAACCATGAGGCTCCCGCCGATGATCTCGACATTGATGGACATGCGCTTGCCATCGGGCGTGGTCGTGAAGCCCGCGGCGATATGCGCCGGGGAGCAGCCCTGATACTCGTGCTCGGAGAGATTGAAGCACCAATCGGGAATGTCGATCCGGTCGATCGGCGCATTGATGATGGCGGTGAAGCTGGAATCGACGATCTGGTTGTTGTTCATCTCTTGATCTCCTAATGTGTTGCATGTCATCGGCACGTTCGAGCCGAAGCCTTTCGCGGATCCGCACGGGGCAGATCCTCGCTGTACATTCGGCATTGGATTGCCGCTGTCCTGCGAACACATTGCTACGGACGGCCGCCATTTGCTCGTTATGCGTTGTTATGGCTCGTTAGCTTCTGCGAGGCGGCCCTAGGTGCGAGGATCGCCGCGGCAAGGCGAGGGTCTGGCGGCCGAAACGGAAGACCCATGCCGGGCCGAGTTCCAGTGACTACTTCTCTCGGGTCATGAGCGAGACGCCGAGATCGATCGCCAATGCAAGCATCAGAGCGGCGCCGCCAAGTCCGAACAGGACCAGATAATCGCCTCCGGCCTGGGCGTAGATCCACGAGAAACCGTACGCTGCAGCCGCCTGGAATAGGGCAAAGCTGGTCGTGGCGTGGCTCCACATCCCGCGCTGGTGCTCGAGCGAGTGGGGCACTAGCTCATGGACCCGTCCTAGGACCAGGGGCACGATACCGGGCGTGAAGCCGCCGAGGACCACGCTCGATACGATCAGGGACAGCGGCGCCGTGCTGACAGTGGGCAGCAGCACCGCAGCCGTCTCGATCAGGAACGCGGCGCGGAGAGCGGGTCCGAACCCCGAACGGTCGCCGAGCTGACCGGTGACGAGTGGGCCGACGACTGCGCCGAGACCGTACAGCACCCAATAGCGGGAGCCCGCGGCAATGCCCTGGCCGAGGCCACGCGCCACGAAATCGACAATGAAAACCATGTGCGGCACCAGGGCTACCGCATTGAGACCGTATTGGAGCAACAGCGCGCGCGCAGACAGCGAACCGCGGTGGTGCTTCGCTTGATGCGACGGCGTAGCAGCAGGTTTGGCTTCGGCCGGCCAGTTCCACCAACTCGCGAGCGTGAGGAGCGCCGAGAGCAGGCCAAGACCGTACCAGCTCTGCTCCAAGCCCTGCTGCAGCAGCAACGGCACCAGCGTGCCCGACGCAGCCACTCCCAGGCCAACACCGGCGAAAATCACCCCGCCGACGATGCCGCGCCGGGCGGCCGAGGTGTGCGGCAGGATGACGGAAGCCGTCAGCACCATGATGATGCCGCCAGTCAGGCCGGACAGGAAGCGCCACCCGAAGAACCACGTAAACGACAGCGACGTTGCGCTCGCAAGAAACGAGAGCGTGGCAAGCAACATCATCGCCCGCAGGGCGCGGACCGCACCGACTCGGGCCGCGAGAGCTCGTGCTGCAAGCGCGCCGGCGAGATAGCCGGCCAAGTTCGCCGCGCCGAGATAGACGACATCCGACGCGCTAAACCATTTTGCCGCAATCAATGCCGGGATCAGCGGCGTGTAGGAGAAACGGGCGAGTCCGAGGCCGACCAGCGATGCCGACAGGCCCGCCACGGCGTATCGCCAGGTTGATCGTGAGTCGGATCCCGGCCGCGGCGGCAGCCGGGACTTGATGTGCTGCTTCGTGTCTGCGTCGGTCATGTCACCCTCCTGCAACGGATCAGTCCGTCCGAGCGGTGCGGCGGCGGCGGAATTCCGGCACGGGCAGGCCGCCCCAGCCCCAATTGTCGGTGTCGACCTCCTCGATCACCACGAAGGTGGAGTCGAGCGGCTTGCCGAGCACGTCGCGTAAGAGCTCGCTCGATCCCTTGATCAACGCGGCTTTTTCCTCCGCCGTGAGCGACGCCGCTCCAGGCGTCGTCCCCTCGCGGGTCACTTGAATGGTGACGATTGGCATGGTCCCGCTCCGCGTTCAGTGGCCTGCGCTCTGGCCGCCGTCGACATGCAGGATCTCGCCGGTGACAAAGGAGGCACCCTCGAGGTAGAGCACCGCATCGACGATGTCGGACATCTCGCCCATGTGGCCGACCGGATGCAACGCGTCGAGCTGCGCATGTGTCGCGACCGGATGCATCGGCGACTTGATGATCCCGGGCGAAACGGCATTCACACGGATGCCGCGCCTGGCATACTCGATCGCAAGCGACCTGGTCGCGGCGTTCAACCCACCCTTGCTCAGCGAAGCCAGCACCGACGGCACATTCGAGTTGGCCTGATCGACCAAGGTCGTGGTGATCTGGACAATGTGACCCGAGCCCTGCTTCTCCATCTCCGCGATCGCGAGCTGCGTGATGTTGAAGAAGCCGGTGACGTTCGTTCCCGTCACCGCCGCATAGTCCTCGGCCGTGTATTGCGTGAACGGCTTTGCTACGAAGATGCCGGCGTTGTTGACCAGCGTGTCGACCCGACCGAAGCGGGCGATCGCCTGCGAGACGGCGCGTTCGGCGGTGGAACGATCGGCGATGTCGCCGGCAACGGCGAGGACGTCATCGTCGTCAGATGGCTTGATGGAGCGCGCCGTCGCCACGACGCGGTAGTTGCGATTGCGAAAACCCTGGACCAGGGCTGCGCCAATACCCTGCGACGCACCGGTGATGATGGCGACCTTCTGCTCGATACCCATGAGAGGCTCCTGTTGCTGGTTGAAAGCTCCGCCAGCGCCGGCTGGCTTGCCTCCTCAGCTACGCTGCGGCGGCTTGCTTGCGAATATCCGCAGCCCGGCAGACACTCTTTCGCCAGGCGAACGAATGCGGGGCCGCGCCTCGAGGTGGTTGTCGCGACGGCGGCGAACGCCTAGCCTGCCGCCGGAATGTGATGGTGCGGCAGGAAGGCATGGATCGGCTGGATGCGATGAAGGTGTTCGTCCTTGCGGTGGACGAAGGAAGCTTGGCTGCGGCAGGGCGCAAACTCGGCCGCTCCCCGGCCGCGGTGAGCCGTGCAATCGCTTTCCTGGAGGAGCGTGTCGGCGCCGAGCTGCTGCACCGGACCACGCGATCGATCAAGCTGAGCGAGGATGGCGAGCGCTATGTCGAGGTCTGCCGCCGCGTCCTCACCGAGCTCGAGGAGGCCGAGGACATCGCAACCGCAGCCCGCGCAGCGCCGCGCGGCATTCTAACGATCACGGCTCCCGTCGTGTCAGGCGAGATGGTCTTGCGCCCTATTCTAGATGCGTTTCTGGACGCCTATCCGGCCGTGTCGGCAAAACTCTTGCTGTTCGACCGACCGGTCAATCTGGTTGAGGAGGGCGTCGACGTCGCGCTTCGCATCGGTCCTTTGGTGGATTCGACGATGATCGCCATGCGGGTCGGCGAGATCAACCGTGTCGTCGTGGCGGCGCCGCGCTATCTGAAGCAGCATCCACGCATTGCCGAGCCAAGTGACCTCGCCAAGCACCAGATCGTAGCCATGGCGCATCTGCCCAATTCCTGGACGTTCGCAGCGCAGGCCGGGTCGTCAGCGCCGCGGACCGTCCAATTCAATCCTCGCCTCATCGTCAACAGTACCTATGCGGCAGTAGCCTCCGCGGTCGCGGGGCGCGGCGTGGCGCGGATGTACTCGTACCAGGTGGCGGAGCCCCTCGCACGCGGCGACCTTGAGATCGTGCTGGCTGACCAAGAGGATCCGCAAATGCCCGCGCACTTGATCTGCCCGCAGGGCCGGCTCTCGGTGCCAAAGGTGCGCGCCTTCACCGACTTTGCAGTGCCGCGCCTGAAAAAGCAGTTTGCATCGCTGAAGAGGAGCACTACGGCACGCTGATCATTGCTGCAATTACTTGGCTAGGCCCCATAGATCCGCCGCTCAACAGGCCTAAATCGTCAGACCGGGAAAACTCGGCCAAGATGCTGCTTTCCCTTGGCGGATTTTTGTCACGTAATTTGACGTGGCGGAGAGAGTGGGACTCTCTTCCCCAGAGCGCCGGAGGCGCGAGAACCGCCGAAAAACAAGGATTCCTAAAAGGGCCGGTTGGTTTTTGTGGCCACCGCTGTGTACCACCTGTTTAGCGCTTCGGACGTTCAATCCAAGCCATTTTCGAGGCGGTCGAGGATCGTAGGATCGGATCACAGGAGATTCTCGCGAGGGGCGGAGACACTTCGCGAAGTCGGATTAGCGGCCGCCCTAAGCCCGCCTTCGCGGCGGGAGACGGTTTATGCTAGTTATCACGGGACCAAGACAGCGACGGCCCGCCTTGACAGCCACGACCATTGCCGACCCGCAATCCTTCATCCGCGCCAACACCCGGCTGCGGTCGGTGCCGCTGGTGCCGGAAATCGCGGTCTTCCTCGCCGATGAATCGGTGCCGATCTGGCAGCAGACCGAGGACGAGCTGAACGAGGCCGGTCTCCCCCCGCCCTTCTGGGCCTTTGCCTGGGCGGGCGGTCAAGCGCTGGCTCGCTACGTGCTCGATCACCCCGTTACCGTGCGGGACCGGCACGTGCTCGACATCGCTTCTGGCTCTGGACTCGTCGGCATCGCGGCGATGAAGGCCGGCGCGGTCGGGGTGACAGTGTCTGATATCGACCCCTTCGCGATCGCGGCGGCCGAACTCAATGCGGAGGTCAACCTGGTCCACCTCACGTCGTGCGGCGAGGACGTGCTCGACACTCAACCAAACGGCCGATGGCAGACCATCCTCGCGGGCGACATTTTCTATGAGGGGGACACCGCGACGCGTGCCTTTGCATTTCTGGCCGACCATGCGCGCGCCGGTGCGACTATCTTGATCGGCGATCCCGGGCGCACTTTCCTTCCGAAGGCAAAGCTTGTCCGACTCGCCGACTATCGCGTACCGGTGACCCGCGATCTAGAAGACGCCGAGATCAAGCATACGGCGGTTTGGACCATCTCGCCGGATTGTCTGTAAGTTGCATTAGCCGGCGTTAGTCGTGCTCTCGATGAACAGGCGCGCAACAGCTCAAGCACCATCAGAAGCTCGGCGAAGCGCCGACGTTGGCCTCAGCGCCTTTTCGCCTGCGAGTACGACTGTATTTCTTCTTGCCCTCGACGTTCGGAGCGCGAGACGCGAAGGGTCAGAGTCCACAGTAAACACTTGTCATAGCGAGCAAATCTCGCCCCGCCTTCGCATCATGGAACAAAATGCCGGAACTTGGGTTAAGTTCATTCCGTTCCCTATGCGCAAATCCGCATCCCAGAAAAGTCTACTGACCACCGGCATTTGCTTGCCATAAGCTCTGAGTCAAGAAGGCATCACCCAGTGACCGAGTTGGATGACGGCTATCTTGAAGAGTGTGCCGCAGAGCCCATTAAAATCCCGGGAGCAATTCAGCCTCACGGCGCGCTTTTGGTGGTCGAACCTGAAACCCTGAAGATATTGCAACAGAGCGCGAACGCTCGCCGACTGCTTGGGTTCGATGTCGGCAATGACGCGTTGCTCTCTGCTTATGAGGAAGCGACCACGCTTTGCGAGGAAATCCGTGGGTGGTTGTCGGGAGGCGAAAACACGCTTTTCTACCTGGTTGCAGTCGGATCGCAGCAGCTTCAGCTCACCGCCCACCGCAGCCCCCAAGGACTCTTGTTGGAATTCGAACCACCGCCGCGGCCAGGCGAGTCGACGCTGGATGGTCTTTACCCGCGGTTGCGGGACTTTCTGGACCGCATATCCGGTGCCCACGATATTATTAGCATCGCTGAGGAGGTGGCCCGCGAGGTGCGGGCAATCACCCATTTTGATCGAGTTCTCCTTTACAGCTTCGACGGTAACGGCGACGGCACGGTTTTGGCCGAAGACACGAATAAAATTCTTCCTTCCTACCTCGGCCTTCGATTTCCCGCATCCGATATTCCCGCTCAAGCGCGGGAGCTCTATCGCCTGAACAGGATCCGGCTCATTCCTGACGCCAGCTACGATCCGGTCGAGATCGAACCCTCGATCAGTCCCCTCAACGGACTGCCGCTTGACCTGTCGCAGGTGGCGCTGCGCAGCGTTTCGCCCGTTCATCTCGAATACATGCGCAACATGGAGACGGCGTCGTCGATGTCGATGTCAATCATCGTCGACGGTGCGTTGTGGGGGCTCATCTCCGGGCATAGCCGCGCCTCTCGGATGGTCAACGCGCAGATCCGCACCGCATGCGACATCCTCGCTCAAGTCGTGTCGCTGCAGATTGGCTCGCGCCTGAAGGCAAGCAGTGCCGCGGAACGCCTTGAGCTGAAGAGCGTGGAGACGTCGCTGCTCAGCAAGCTTTCGGTCGCGACTTCGTTTCAGCGCGGGCTGGTAAACAATCCGCACGAATGGCTGCGGCTTGTGGATGCGGAAGGCGCTGCAGTTGTCGTGCAGGGCGGCATACTGACGACCGGTCAGACGCCGAGCGAGCGCCAGATACGTGATCTGGCGACGTGGCTCTTCGAGGCCGGGCACGACGTATTGGAAACGAATTCGCTGGCTTCGATATGGTCGGGCGGCGAGTTCTTGAGCGAAAAAGCCAGTGGTGTGCTGGCGGTCTCCATCTCGCAGATCCGGGGCGATTACATCATCTGGTTCAGGCCCGAAGTCGTCAAGACGGTTGCTTGGGGAGGCGATCCCAACAAGCCTATGGAGAGCGGGGCCGGCCGGCTTCATCCGCGCAAGTCTTTCGACCTTTGGAAACAGCTTGTCCGTCAGCAGTCGAAGCCGTGGACTTCGGCAGAAGTGGAGAGCGCGCTCGGCTTCCGCGCGTCGATTCAGACTCTTGTGCTGAAGGCTGCGGAGGAGCGTGCTGAACTCACGGACCGGCTGGAAGCCGCCAACAAGGAGCTGGAGTCGTTTTCCTATTCGATTTCGCACGATCTGCGTGCCCCTTTCCGGCACATCGTCGGTTTCGCAGAACTTCTGTCGGACAAGGAGAAAGGGCTCGATCAAAAGTCGCGTCACTACATCGAAACAATTAGGGGCGCCGCCATCTCGGCAGGAAGGCTCGTCGACGACCTTTTGCATTTTTCCCAACTCGGGCGCTCTCAGCTTCTCAAGTCGAACGTCGATGTCGCCAAGATTGTCAACGAATTGAGGCATTCGTTGCGGACGGAGACCGAGGGGCGAAACATCGAATGGCAGGTAGGGGCGCTTCCAATAGGCTATGGCGACCCCGCCATGCTTCGTCAGGTGCTTCAGAACCTGCTTCACAACGCCATCAAGTATACGGCGCCGCGGGACCCGGCCATCATCACCATCTCAGGCCACGAAGACGCGAACAGCACGACTTATATCGTCGCTGACAACGGCGTCGGCTTCGAGATGAAGTACGTCGACAAGCTTTTTGGCGTCTTTCAGCGCCTTCATAGGGCCGAGGAATTCGAGGGGACTGGCATCGGATTGGCCTTGGCCAAGCGCATCGTCGACCGCCACGGCGGCTCAATTAGCGCCGAAGGCAAGGTAGGGGCCGGCGCCTCCCTCACTTTCACCTTGCCGCGCCCCAAAGATTTGAAGAAGAGGAGCTCTTAATTGCCGGACCTCAGACCGATTCTGCTTGTTGAAGACAACCCGCGAGACCTCGAGCTGACGCTGGCGGCGCTTGCGAAGTGCCAGTTGGCTAACGAGATCGTCATTGCTCGCGACGGAGCCGAAGCGCTCGATTACCTGGCCGCGAGAGGCAGCTTCGAAGGCAGGCCGCCCGGCGATCCGGCCGTTGTGCTGCTCGATCTAAAGCTTCCCAAAATCGACGGGCTGCAGGTTCTCGAAAAGGTCAAGAATGACCGCCACCAGCGCCAGATCCCCGTCGTGATGCTGACCTCCTCGAGAGAGGAGCGCGATCTGGTGAAGAGCTACGAACTGGGCGTCAACGCCTTTGTCGTGAAGCCCGTGGACTTCAACGCCTTCTTCGAAGCCATCCAGGATCTCGGAATGTTTTGGGCCGTGCTGAACGAGCCGCCTCCCCGCCCCTTCACCAACGAGGCCCAATGATGAAGCAAGAGCCTATCCGCATTCTGCTGCTTGAAGACAGTGAGATCGATGCCGAACTGCTGGCGGCGCATCTATCGAAGGCCCAATTGGGCTTCACACTCGACCGCGTCTACAACAGACGGGATTTCGTCGCGGCTTTGGAAGGCGGCGGCCATGACATCGTGCTGGCGGACTATTCATTGCCCGATTTCGACGGCCTCTCGGCACTGAACATCTCCACGGTTCTGCAGCCCGATCTTCCCTTCATCTTCGTATCGGGAGTCGTTGGCGAGGAATTTGCCACAAACGCGCTCAAGCGGGGCGCCACTGATTACGTGGTGAAGCGGAATCTCACACGGCTGTCGACAGCGGTAGAGCGTGCGCTCGAACAAGCCCGCCAGCGCGCATCGGCCAAGAAGATCCAAGATGCTTTGGCCCGCAGCGAAGTCAGCGCGCGTCTGGCGATGGAAGCGGCCAAGCTCGGCCTGTGGGACTATGATCCGGCGACGAGAGAGCTCAAGTGGGACGCCAGCGCGAAGGCGATGCTCGGCTGGCCGGTCCAGAAATCGCCGGGTTATCGAGACTATCTTGCCGCCTGTCATCCGGACGACCGCGACCGACTTCATCAGGCTGTCCGCCAGGCGACGAAGTGGTCTCGCGAACACGATGGCACGTTCGGTGCGGAATATCGTATCTTCTCGGACGCCGGCAGCGAGCGTTGGATAGCCGCCCGCGGTCAGGCATTGTTCGAAGAGAAGGAATTCAAACGCTTTGTCGGGGTCGTGCGCGACATCACCGAGGAACGCAGAGCGAAGAAGGATCTGGAAGACCTCACGACCGACCTGGAACGTCGCGTCGCGGAACGAACCGCGGAGCGAGACAGCCTTTGGCGGCTCAGTCCAGACCTGTTCGCCGTGATCGGACGGGAGGGACGATTGCGGCGCCTCAACCCGGCTTGGAGCACAATGCTCGGGTACGCCGAAGGCACCCTTACGGAGAGCATGTTCGATCTGTTGCTGCCCCCCGAAGAGCGCACCGAGGTGAAGCGACAGCTTGCCGATACGATCCGCGATCGCACCGTCGGTCGCTTCGAAAGCCGTATCCGCCATGCGAACGGCGAATGGCGGTGGGTCACCTGGAATGCAGCGCCGGATGAGGAAGCCATCTATCTCGTTGGACGCGACTGCACCGCCGAAAGAGCGGCAGCGACCGCGCTGGCTGAACGCAACGCCGAACTCGCCCGGCAGATCGAAGAGCGGGAGCGCGTCGAACAGACCCTCCGGCAGATGCAGCGGCTCGAGGCCGTCGGACAGCTCACCGCCGGGGTCGCTCACGATTTCAACAACCTTCTTACGGTCATCCTGGGCAACATTGCTTTCGTGGAGAAGCGGTTCGACAAGCCGGAGCGCGAGCAGGACGTCCGATCGCGCCTCCAATACATGCGGACCGCGGCTGAGCGAGGAGCCACACTTACCGCCCAGTTGCTGGCGTTCTCGCGGCGCCAGAAGCTCGAGCCAAAGCCCGTCGACCTGAATGAAACCGTGACCGGGATGAGCGAGCTTCTGCAGAGCACGATGAAAGGCTCAATCCGGATCGAAACCGTGTTGAAGAGCGACCTAGCCCCAGCACTCGTTGACCCGACCCAGATCGAATTGATCATTCTCAATCTGGCCATCAACGCGCGGGACGCAATGGAGATCGGCGGCGCGCTGACCGTCGAAACCAGTCAGGCGGTCGTCAAAGAACCGCCGGCCAGGCCGGCCGACCCGCCTCCGGGTGATTACGTGGTCCTGACGGTGAGCGACACCGGTACCGGCATTCCTCCACATGTTCTCGACCATGTGTTCGAGCCGTTTTTCACCACAAAGGAGGTCGGAAAAGGTTCAGGCCTTGGATTGCCGCAAGTATTCGGGTTCGCCAAGCAGTCCGGCGGTGGCGTGAAGATCAGGACGGCTACAGGGGAAGGTACCAGCGTTAGCGTCTATCTTCCTCGCGCCGCCAATGTCTCCCAGGCCCCTGGGCAGACGCCGAAAAGCGAGACCGCGTCAGGCCGGGCCTCCGCCAAGACAATCCTTCTGGTCGACGACGACAGCGCCGTTCGCGAGGTGGTCGGCGTGATGCTCGAAGAGCTGGGGTACTCCGTTGTCAGCGTGGGTAGCGGCGCCGCCGCCTTGGATATCCTTGCCGGGCCGGAGCAATTTGACGCTCTGATAGTGGACTACGCCATGCCGGCGATGAGCGGCGTGGAGGTTGCCAAGAAGGCACATGGACTCCGACCGCATCTTCCGACTCTTTTTGCGACCGGCTATGCCGACCTCAAGGCTCTTGAAGAGATCCATCACGCGAGGCTGATAAGGAAGCCGTTTCAGGAGGAAGAGTTGGCGCGCCGGCTCCACGAAGCATTTGCCGAGTTCGACGATCCCAAAATCGTTCGTCTGCGGGGCGCCGGCTAGGTCATGGTCGGCAAAACCTTTCTATCTTGCCTGAGATGCACCTTTGGAGATCGACATGCCGCTGCGGCTGCTGGTGGTGGAAGACGAAAGCTTAATTGCCATGATGATAGAAGACATGGCCGAAGAACTGGGCCACGAAGTCGTTGCCAAGGCGACTAATGTCCCACAAGCAACGAGCTTGATCGACGCTGGCGGATTCGATGTAGCCCTCTTGGACGTCAACCTCGCCGGCGAATTCAGCTATGGTCTGGCCGAGATGCTGCAGACCAGGGACGTCCCATTCTTGTTCACGACAGGCTACGGAGCAGGGATCGAGGAAGAATGGCGAAATTGCAAAATCCTGCAAAAGCCGTTTGCAGAGGATCAGCTCAACGCTGAACTTGTCGCGTTCGAGAAAGGGTGAAGCGGCGCCTTGTCGTGGTATTTGACACGCGCGCCCGGTATGTTTTCGCAGAAATCGTAGTCTGGCGCGGAAAATCTCGGCGTCAGTGGGACTCTCTTCCCCCTTCGCCGCGATTGTGTGAAAATCCGCGGAAAACAAGGATTCATGACCACCCCTGTGTACCACCCGTTCCGCGATTCAGGGTGTCATTCTCAGTCGATTTCGAGGCGCTTCAGGACGCCAATCGATCGTCGCTTGTCGTCCTGGAGAGGGTGAAGTCCAGGCTTTCCCCTTCACGTCGCGAGCGACCCGCAGGGCCCGTCCGACAACAGCCTTGCTTCTGCATCGCACGGCCCGGCGTTCTAAGTCTCTCCTAAGTTAGAGAGCGCAAAGGCGACGAGGAGGCCGACGACAACGAGCAAGCCGGCCAGCTTCTGTTCGCCTTCGACCGCTTCGGGCACCATGGTGTTCACCACCATCGTCAGGAGAGCGCCCGCAGCGACGGCACTCACGGCAGCAACGACCTGAGGGGAAGCTCCGCCAAGGAAAGCCGCTCCCGCGGAAGCAGCAAGCCCGGAGAGGACGGCGATCGTTGCCCAAAGGCCAAAGATGTAGAGCCGGGAGCGACCCGCGGTTCGCATGCCGAGCGCACTGGACAGTCCTTCCGGGAAATTGGACAGGAAGATAGCTGCCAGCATAGCGAGGCTGATGCCTTTCCCGCTCAACAGCCCGAGCCCCAGAACCACGCTTTCCGGAACCCCGTCGAGGAGCGACCCGATTGCGATCGCCAACCCTCCGCCTTGGCCGGCGTTCGCCTGCTGGTCCCCGGACCGTTTACGTGAATGCGCGCCTGCTCGAGAGACCGCCCAATCGGCAAGGGCATACATTGCGGAGCCCGCAACGGCACCGGCGACGATCGGCCAGATCCCGCCTTCCTGATACCCGTCCTCCAACAGGTCGTAGGCCACGGCCGAGATCAGCACGCCGCAACCGAACGACATGATCCCCGCGGTAACGTACCGAGGCATTCTGAGGACGAATGCGACGGCTGCTCCCAGGAGCAGCGATGAGGCACCAAGCAGCCCCCAAAGGCCGGCGGTCAACCAGATCGGCATCGGAGCACCAGCTATGTTTCGCGACCTGGGGGCGGCGAGACCTGGCTTGCGCTCTTCTCCCGCGTCTTACTTGCCTTCTTCACCGCCGAGCGGCGCTTCAGAACCGATGTCAGAGCGCTCGCCATCTTGCGCGCGATCTTACCTGCAGCCATTGCCCGTGCGCCATTTACCAAAGTTCGATCCTCCAATTGCTGCGTAAGCGATGCGACCAGCGGTTCTCGTTGGGATCATGACCCTGAGGCTTTGCCTAGCCTCCGCTTGCGAAGCCGGGGAATAGGGTCATGCCGCCGTCGATGAACAGGGTGGCGCCGGTGACGTAGTCGGCGGCGTCGGAGACGAGCCAGGCGACCGCCTGCGCGATGTCGTCCGGCTCTCCGATGCGCTTGTAGGGCACCAGCGTCATCAGGCTTTCGTACGCTTCCCTCGTCTCCCAGGCGCGCTGATTGATGGGCGTCCGGATGGCGCCGGGTGCGATGCCGTTGACGCGGATGCCGATGGGGGCGACTTCCTGCGCGATGCTTCGCATCATCTGCATCACGCCGCCTTTCGATGCCGCGTAGTTCGCGTGGCCCGCCCACGGAATCTCCTGATGGACCGAACTCATGCAGACGAGCTTGCCGGCCGCGGCCGAGATGTCACCGACGATGCCCCGTCTTTTGAATTCGCGGACTGCCTCCCGGGCACATAGGAACTGGCCGGTGAGATTGACGCCGATCACCTTATTCCACTGATCGATCGTCATCTCATGGAGGGGCGCGTCGCGCTGCAGTCCGGCGTTGTTCACCACGATGTGCAACGTGCCGAAATGATCGATGGCACGGGCGAACATCGACCGGACGTCATCCTCGTTGCCGACGTCCGCCTTGATTGCGATCGCTTTTCTGCCCCGGGCCTCGATTTCATGAACGACTTCTTCGGCTGAGACGGGATCCACGACATAGTTGACGACGACGTCGGCGCCGGCCGCGGCCAGCCCCAGCGCGACCGCGCGGCCGATACCTGAGTTGGCGCCGGTCACCAGCGCAGGCTGCCCTTCCAGGGTCACGGGAAAGCGGGCCTGCGGTCGCAAGCGCTCGCCCGGGCTTGCCGGAGCGGCCGGGTCGGTTGAATTCACTGTCATGGCGGACCTCCTAGTCGGAGCGCGCGGCTTCATCTCCCTCGCTGGGGAGGGCTCTCTTGCTACCGCGGTGCTCCGAGGGTTTTTCGCGGTGGGTGAGGTTGTGGGCGGTATTGACGAGGGCTATGTGAGAAAAGGCCTGCGGAAAGTTTCCGACCAAGCGCCGCCGCGAAATGTCGTATTCTTCCGATAGCAGGCCGACGTCGTTGCGAAGCGCCAGAAGCCGCTCGAACAATTCCTTGGCCTCGGCGTCGCGGCCGATCAGATGGTAGGCGTCCGCCAGCCAGAAGCTGCAGGCCAGGAACATGCCTTCCCCCGGCGGCAGACCATCCTTCGTCGCACCCGTATCGTAACGCCGGACGAAACCGTCCTGGAGCAATTCCCGTTCGATCGCCTGGATCGTCGAGATCACGCGAGGATCCTCGGGTGGCAGAAAGCCCACGGCCGGGATCAGCAGCAAGCTCGCGTCGAGTTGCGGCTCGCCGTAGACCTGGACGAAGGTTTTGCGCTCAAGGTCGTAGCCGCGCCGGCACACCTCGTCGTGGATCGCGGCTCGTTGCGCTTCCCACTCCTCGACGCGGCCCTTCATGCCGAACTCGGCAGCCGACTTGATGGCCCGATCGTAGGCGACCCACGCCATGATCTTGGAATACGTGAAGTGTTTCGCGCCGCCCCGGACCTCCCATATGCCCTCGTCCGGCTGGCTCCAGATGCTCTTGAGATGGTCGAGCAGCGCGCATTGTACTGCCCAGGCGCGCTTGTTCTCGCGGAGACCGCCGCGGCGCGCCTGATATAGGGCGTCCATCAGCTCGCCGTAGACGTCGAGCTGAAGCTGGGTGTGCGCCGCGTTTCCGATCCGGACGGGCTTGGAGTTCTCATATCCGGAGAGCCACGGGACTTCCCACTCGGTCAGCCTGCGTTCGCCGGTGACCGCGTACATGATCTGGAGCTGCCGCGGACTTCCCGCGACGGCGCGGACGAGCCAGTCGCGCCAAGCGCGCGCTTCGTCGAAGAAGCCCGCGCCCACGAGGGCCAGTAGCGTCAAGGTGGCGTCACGTACCCAGCAGAAGCGGTAGTCCCAATTTCTCGAGCCTCCGATCTGCTCCGGCAGCGACGTCGTAGCGGCGGCGACGATGCCGCCGCTCGGCCCGAACGTCAGCGCTTTGAGAGTTATCAGGGATCGCTGGACCGCCTCCGAATATGGCCCTGCCGTCTTGCAGCGGCTGGACCAATTGCGCCAGAAATCCTCTGCCTGTTTCAGAAGAGACGCAGGGTCCTCGGGAGCGGCGGGATCCTGGTAGGATATCTGATGGGAAAGCACGAAAGCCACGGTCTCGCCGCGCGCGACCGAGAACGAGCCCACAGTTTTCATGGCTTCGCCGCGCATCGGCACCGCGGTCCTGAGCAGTAGCATCGACGCGCCCGCGACCATGCTGACCGCTCCGTCCTCAAGGCGGCTGACCCAAGGTACGCTGGTCCCGTAGTCGAAGCGCGCGACAAGTTCGCTGCGCATCTCGACCTCGCCCTCCAGTCCTTCGACGATTCTGACGACCTTCGAGAGATCCGTCTTAGGCGGCATGAGATCGATGAGGCGGACCCGGCCGCAGTCGGTCGTAAAGGTCGTCTCGAGGATCAAGGTGCCCGGTCGGTAGCGTCGTTCGCTGCTCGAGCGAGCCTCGGGGCAAATCTTCCAGTATCCGTTGTGCTCATCGCCGAGTAGCTTCGCGAAGCAGCTGTCCGAATCGAAGCGGGGGACGCAGAGCCAGTCGATTGACCCGTCGCGCCCGACCAGACCCGCAGTCTCACAATCGCCGATCAAGGCGTAGTCTTCGATCCGAGCCATGCTGGGCATCCAACCGGAACGTTTGCCCTCCAGTTCCGCAGATCCCATTGCGGACGTTCATACTTTCGACTGAGGCTAGTGGTCGATGCGCCTTACGGGGAACCCGCGAACCTCTTCGCCCGTTCTCTCAAAATCGGAGGATCTCATGCGTGATAGGCGGAAGAAAACGGAAGGCGGCACCGCCCGCTTCTTCGGCGAGTTTGCTACCCGCACCTCGCAGGCTGCGGGGCGCGCGTCGACCTTCGTGCTCGCGGCCCTGGTGGTCATCATCTGGGCAGTCACCGGTCCGTTGTTCGGCTATTCGGACACGTGGCAGTTGGTCATCAACACCGGCACCACCATCGTCACCTTCCTGATGGTCTTCCTCATTCAGAATTCCCAGAACCGCGACAGCGCAGCCATGCAGGTCAAGCTTGACGAATTGATCCGCGTCGGGACGGCGCGAAACTCCCTTGTCGGTATCGAGCATCTCACGGACGAAGAGATCGAAGACCTGCGGGAGAAATGCGAATCGCGCGCCAAAGCGGAAAAAACGGCGAACGAGCGTGTGAAGACGACCGGACGACGGGCCCGCCGCGCCGCCGAGCAGGCGGCAAGTTAATCGCTGCGGCACCGAAGGGAGTTAGGTACTCGCCGGGCATTCGCGTAGCGAGCCGACGCTGAGTTGAACCGCTGCCTACCGATTTCTCGAATGGTCAGATCGGAGAGTGCGGCAGCATCGGTCACACCGCGCTGATGAAGTTCGAGCATCTTCCTTGCGACGACAGCGCACAAGGGCCCTCGCGATCGACGAGTTCGAGTTTTCGGAGAGCGGCCTTGAAGGCCAACTCGAGAGCGTTCCGCTATTCTGGCGCAATGGTGATGTCCGCGAGCAAGCGCGCAATAGGCATGGTTGTGCTCCACTTGGTGCGGGCGGGAGCGCAATCGGTCTCTCAGCCACCGACGCCTACGGGCAGAGCCTCGGCCAATGATGCTGGAAGTATGTACCTCTGGGACCATACGCGGGCCGTGGAACCCACGGGCCATGGTGATCGTTGCTTGGCCGCGGCAGCAGTAGCGAGGAGTACACGTGAACCGACGCCAGCTTGTTCAAGGGTCGGCGTTACTGCCGGCGATGCTACTCGCCTCGCGCAGCGGCTTCGCCGCTGCGTCGGACGAGACCTTTGGCCCGTCGACGGTGAGGGATCTTGCCCGTGCGATCGCAAGCAAGCCGTTCGAGGCGCCCGACGAGAAGCTGCCGGCCGGGTTGAAAGACCTGGACTACGACCAGTACCGTTCGATCCGCTTTTTGCCTGAGCGGGCCCTTTGGCGTGGCAAGAATCTTCCGTTCGAAGCGCAGTTCTTCCATCGTGGCTTCTTTTACAAGAACAGGGTGAATATCTTCGAGGTCGCGGATGGAAAGGTCGCCGAGATCAAGTACCGCAAGGCGGACTTTTCTTTCGGAGAGAAGGTCCCGGCGTTCGAGGAGACGGATCTCGGGTTCACAGGCTTCCGCATCCATGCGCCCATAAACCGTCCCGACTATTACGACGAGGTCTGCGTATTCCTGGGCGCGAGTTATTTCCGCGCTGTGGCCAAGGGGCAGACGTACGGGCTCTCCGCCCGCGGACTCTCGATCGATACCGGCGAAGCCAAGGGCGAGGAGTTTCCGCTCTTCAAGGCCTTCTGGCTCGAGCGGCCGGCGTCGGGTGCAACCTCGATGGTCATCCAAGCTCTCCTCGACAGCAAAAGCTGCGCGGCAAGCTACCGCTTCACCGTCCGGCCGGGCGAAACCACGGTGTTCGACGTTGAAATGTCGGTCTATCCGCGCGTCGAAATGCAGCGCGCCGGTCTCGCGCCCATGACCAGCATGTTCTTCTACGGCCCGAACGACCGCAACGACATCGACGACTTCCGTCCGTCGGTCCACGATTCCGACGGCCTGGCGATCTTCAACGGCAAGGGCGAAAGCCTTTGGCGCCCGCTCAGCAATCCGCGCGATCTGCAGATCAGCACCTTTCAGGATCTCAATCCCCGCGGCTTCGGCTTGATGCAACGGGAGCGAAGCTTCTTCGCCTACCAGGACATCGAGTCCAGCTTCGAAAAACGCCCAAGTCTCTGGATGGAGCCCATCGGCGATTGGGGCGAGGGCGGGGTCACGCTATTCGAGATCCCGACCAAGGAGGAGGTTCACGACAACATTGCCGCGTTCTGGCGGCCGAAGAACCCCCTGCAGGCCAAGGGCGAACACAACTACACCTATCGGCTGTACTGGGGCCCGGATAGCCCGAAGCCGCATTCGCTGGCGCGCTTCACGCGAAGCGGAATAGGGGCGCGGGGCGAGGATGCCCGCCTCTTCGTCCTCGATCTGGTCGGTGAGAACCTGAAGGGCATCGATCCCGCGGGCGTGAAAGGCGTGGTGACGGCGGAGAAGTCCGAAGTGAAGAACATCGTCACGCAGCCCAATCCCTACACCGGTGGCTGGCGGCTCAGCTTCCAGTGCCAGGTGAAAGGCGAGCCGATCGAGCTGCGCGCGTTTCTGACCGAGGGTGACAAGCCCTTGTCGGAAGTCTGGGTCTACCGATGGGCCCCCTGACCACGGCGACGCGACCGGTCGCCGGCGATATCGCGACGGAGCGCCTGCTGCCTCGCGAGACGCCGCTTCCGATGGCTCCTGGCAACCTCGGGAAGGCCCGGGTCCCCGACCGCGTTCCTGCGGCGGTGGGCTCCGCGATGGCTTGGCGCCGCGGCCTCATTCTGCTCGCGACGGCGGCGCTCACGGGCGCGGGCGGCTACGAGATGTATCGCGTGCTGGAGGTCGGCGGCGTCACCGTACTGGAAGCCATGGTGCTGGTGCTGTTCCTCGTTTTGCTCGCGTGGGTGGCTTTCTCGTTTGCCTCCGCACTCGCCGGGTTCTTCGTGCTGCTGACCCATCCGACCGCGGTAGTTGCGGAGCTGCCTGCGATCGTGAGCCGCACCGCCATGCTGCTTCCCACCTACAACGAGGACCCGCACCGATTGACGGCGCGGCTTCGCGCGATGATCGAATCCTTGGAGGCGACCTCGCACGGGGAGCTGTTCGACTGGTACGTTCTGAGCGACAGCACCGACCCGGACATCTGGGTCGCCGAGGAGAAAGCGTTGCTCGCGCTACGGCAGGCGGTGGGGACGCCGCGACTGTACTATCGCCACCGCGCCGACAACACGGCGCGGAAAGCCGGCAACATCTCCGAGTGGATCACGCGGTTCGGCGCCGTCTACGACTTCATGATCGTGCTCGACGCCGACAGTCTCATGAGCGGACAGACCATCGTCCGGTTGGTCCATGCCATCGAGGCCAATCCGACCGCGGGGCTCGTCCAAACGCTCCCGATGGTGGTCAACGCGCGAAGTTTTTTTAGCCGCGTCCAGCAATTCGCGGGCCGGCTGTACGGGCCGATGATCGCCGCCGGCGTGGCCTGGTGGCACGGCTCGGAAGGCAACTATTGGGGCCACAACGCGATCATCCGCGTGAAGGCGTTCGCGGAAGCGGCGGCGCTGCCGCAGCTTCGGGGACCCAAGCCGTTCGGCGGGCACATCCTCAGCCACGATTTCGTCGAGGCCGCGCTGATGCGGCGGGCGGGGTGGGGTATCTACATGCTGCCGACGCTCGGCGGAAGCTTTGAGGAGGTGCCGCCTTCGCTGCTCGATTTCGCCGCGCGCGACCGGCGCTGGTGTCAGGGCAATCTTCAGCATCTCGCCGTGGTGCCCGCTCGCGGTCTCCATTGGGTATCGCGCCTGCATTTCATGGTGGGGATCGGGGCCTATCTAACGGCGCCGCTGTGGCTGCTATTCCTGCTGCTGGGGATGCTGATCTCGCTCCAGGCCCGCTTCGTGCGCCCGGAGTATTTTCCCAAGGGCTTCTCCCTCTTTCCGACCTGGCCGGCCCAGGATCCCGTGCTCGCTATTTGGGTGTTCGTCGCCACGATGGGACTGTTGTTGTTGCCGAAGCTGCTCAGTCTGGTCGTCGTTTGGACGCGGAGCCCGGTGAGGCGCCAATTCGGCGGCGCGTTGCGGACCTCGGCCGGAGTTCTCGCGGAGATCGTCATCTCTGCATTGATGGCGCCCGTAATGATGATCTTTCAGTCGATCGCGGTCGTCGAGATTCTGGCCGGCCGCGATGCCGGATGGCAGACGCAAAGACGAGACGACGGCACTGTGGAGCGCCGCGAGCTCTATCGGAAGTACGGCATCCCGACCTTGTGCGGCGTTGCGATGGCCGCAAGCGCCTACGCCGTTTCGTTGCCACTTTTGCTCTGGATGTCGCCGGTGATCGTCGGGCTGCTGTTCGCTGTTCCTATCGGGGCGCTGACGGCCAGGCCGTCGTCCGGCAAACTGTTCGCCACCCCTGAAGACCGGGAGCCGCCTTCAATCCTGCGCCGGGCCAACGAATTGAGTGCGGCGGCGGAGGTCGGCATCAAACCCGCTCTCACGGAGCTTCGCGAAGCCCCCGAGCTGCTGGCCTTTCATGTCGCCCAGTTGCCGCCACCGCGCGCTGCCAGGCCCGATACCGTAGACGCCAACCTGGCGGTCGGACGTGCCAAGGTGGATGCCAGCGAGACGTTCGAGGAAGCCGCCGCGCATCTGTCTTCGCGCGAGGTCTTCTCGATATTGAATGACGCCTCGGCGCTCTCGACCGTGCTGCAGAAGGGATGACCTTACCGAGTGCCTGGCGGACCACGCTCTCGGGGCTCGAGCCAATCCTTGATCCGAGCCGACTTCCCGCGCTCTCGCCTCCGACGTTCGGGAAAATATGGCAATTCTCCTGCCTCTTTCCGGAACCTTGCCATCATCTGCGGGTTCTCGCATGCCGCATCTGGCGGCGAGGAGAACAACATGAACAATCTTCTAGTGACGACGGCCCTGGCCGCGCTGATCTCGACGGGCGCGATGGCGCAGTCGACGGTCGTCACAACCACCGGCACCGGTCACTCGGCCGCCGTGCAGATCGAGCCGGAATACCGCACCAAGATCCGCACCTACGTCACCGAGCACAAGGTTCGTCCGGTGCAGCAGAAGATCGTGGTCGGCCAGCCCGTCCCGCGCGAGGTCGAGCTCGAGGCGGTGCCCGCCGATTGGGGTCCTTCGCTCAGGAAGTACCGCTATGTCTACTCGGGCGAGCGCGTGATGCTGGTCGATCCGTCGACCCGGACGGTCGTCCAGGAGATCGACTGAGCATTCTAGCGGGTCGCTGATCGCAGCGGCCCGCCTCCCATCCGCCGATACCTTGATTTCCCATTTCCGAGCGGCCATCCATGCCGATCATTCGTTATTTCGTCTTCGTTGGCGGGTTCCTGCTGGCGTTGCTCTTCGCTGCGGATCGGTACCTGCCCGCTCCGGTAGAAGCCGCCGCCGTGGCCGACCCCGACAGGACCATCATCCGGATAAAATCGGCGAGGAGCCTTCCGGAGAAAATCGTCTTCGACACCAGCCAGCGCGCCGAGGTACCGATGATCGCGCAGGCCGATCCGATCCCGGAAGAGCTGCCGCGGGAAGTGCGAGAAGCCATGGCCGCCATGCCTGCCGCACCATCCGGCGAGGCCCAGAAGGAAGAGCCGGCCCACGTTGCGGCGGTCCTCACGCATCCGAAGCGGTCGGCAATGCTGCGGAAGCGGACACCCGACCGCCGTCTCGCCTTCGAGCGCGCCGATGCGACTGCCGGCGGATCGTGGTGAGCGGAAAGCCTGGGAGAGGGTCAAAGAAGGGGACCGAAGGAGCAGCTTTGCAGCCGGGTGGGCTGCTCGCACGTGGGGGCCGTTCATGCTTGGGGCGGGGCGGTTAACTTTGTTGAATTCGTCGCAAAGCTATTCCGCGGTAAGCTAACTCTTCCTGCGTTGGGGGTTTCCATGTTCGATCCGGCCACGACCGCGCTCTTGCGCGCCGTATCCGACGAGGTCTGCGAAGACGTCTCGCGCCACGAAACCGCGGCGCGCACCCATGTTGCTTCGAGGATTCTGGAAGCGGCGACGAACGGCGACAGCTCGCCGGAGAAGCTGAAGCAGGTCGGACGCGCGGCCCTCCACGACGCTCCGACCATGTGGCGATAGGTCGAGGAAGGCTGGGGTGAACTTCCAGGTCACCGTGCTCAAGATCCTGGTGAGCTATCCCGACGGGTTCGCCGTCATGGTCGATCTCAAGCGCGACATGGCGATCCTGGCGACGAGCGGGCGCGACTGGGCCGAGCGGACCAAGCGCCTTGCCGCTCGCGTGCCGGAGCTCGACATCTTCTCGCAAGGATTGGTCGAGCGTCTGAATGGCGGATGGCGGATCACGGAGAAGGGCCGTGCCGTGCTGGGGTTCATGGAAGCCAAGCCTGCCGAGACAACGACGGAGAGCGCTGCGCCCGCCGTGGAGCCGCCGGCTTCAAGTCCAGCGGCGTCCACACCTCTCGCCGCCAGGCGCTCCGGCCGAAGCCAGCGCCTGCAGCGCCGTCGTGCGGCACGCGAGCGGGCCCGCGCAAAAGCTTGCTGAACGCCCGCTTGTGCGTTGAGGCACGCGCTCGGGAAAAACTGGAAACTTTGCCGACTGTGTCGAGTTGCCAGCGATCGGATCGGTCGCCGGGAGCGCAGAAATGGTTGACGATGTCGTCTTGAAGAACGCCTCGGAGACCCCCTGGAACGTGTACCGCGCTCGGCGCCCCGACGTCGGCGCTCGCGACAGCCGACGCTGTTTGCTGGAGCGCCATCTGCACAGGAGATGGGAAGAGCGCCAGGGTGATACCGGAGAGCTCGCCAGCTTCGGGATCGCTTACCTGCACCGGCTTCCCAGAGACGAATGTTGACGTGCATGAAAATGCTATTGGCACGCGCAGCCATCGGAAGCACAAGGCCCGGTTGGACGCTGCTCGCGATTTCGTTTCTGATCTCCGCGATCATCGTGATCGGCTTGCGCATCGTGTTCGGAGCCTAGCTCGATGCGGATCGCCCAGCTTGCCCCGTTGGCCGAGAGCGTCCCTCCGAAGCTGTACGGAGGCACCGAGCGGGTGATCGCCTGGCTGGTAGACGAGCTCGTCGATCGCGGGCACGACGTGACGCTGTTTGCGAGCGGCGACTCGAGCACGAAAGCCAAGCTCCATGCCGTGTGGCCGCGCGCGCTACGCCTGGGGCGGAAAGGCGTCGATCCGAACGCCGCCTGCGCGCTCTTGATCGAGGCCATCGGCGAGCGCGCGCGCGATTTCGACGTGATTCATTCTCATGTGGATTGGTTGCCTCTGCCGGTCCTGGGCCGCACTGGAGTGCCGTTTCTGACGACCATGCACGGGCGGCTCGACCTTCCGGGGCTGCCCGATGTGATCGGCACTTTCCCGAAGGCTCCTTTTGTCTCGATCTCGGACAACCAGCGGCGTCCGCTCCCGGACGCGAATTGGATCGCGACGATTCCGCACGGGCTGCCCAAGGATCTGTTTCGTCCCTCCTACGAAGCCGGATCGTACCTGGCCTTCCTCGGGCGGCTGACGGCGGAGAAGGGGCCTGAAGCAGCGATACGCATCGCGCGGGCGGTTCAGATGCCGCTCCGGATCGCCGCCAAGATACCCCGGGCCGAAACGGCCTACTTCAAGAAGAAGCTCGAACCCGAGATCGATGGAGAGACGGTCCAGCTCATCGGCGAGGTGAACGAACTGCGGAAGCAGCCGTTCCTCGCCGGCGCCTCCGCCTTGCTGTTTCCGATCGATTGGCCCGAGCCCTTCGGCCTGGTGATGATCGAGGCGATGGCATGCGGGACGCCGGTGATCGCCTATCGCTCCGGATCGGTGCCGGAGGTCGTGGAGGACGGCGTCACCGGATTCATCGTGGACGGCGAGCAGGAGGCGATCGAAGCAGTCGAGAAGGTCATCCGCTTGGACCGACGAAGGGTCCGCGCCCGCTTCGAGGAGCGCTTCGTCGCGAGCCGAATGGCGAAGGAATACGAAGAACGATATCGCGAGCTGGTCGCTGGCAGGTAGCGCCTCCGAAGGAATCGTTCGGCCGAAACAAAACGGCCCGCCCGGCGTACCGGACGAGCCGCTCGTTAAATCGGCCTGCGATCAGTGCTCGGTGCAAACCTTGGTGGTCTTTACGGCGGACTCGGCCTCCGTCTTGGTCTTGTAGACGCCGTTGCCCACCACTGTCGTGGTGGTGGTCGTCGGCTTGGTGTCGACGACGGTGCATTTCTTGGTCGTCGCATCGCGGACGATGTAGAACTCGGCGGCACTGGCGGCCTGGGTGCCGAGAGCGAAAGCGGCGAGCGCGCCGCACACGACCAGCTTCTTCATGGAGTTCTCCTCAAGCAGTTGTAAAGTGGCTATTGCTAACGAGGCGGACGCGGCAGAAGTTCCACTTTTTCCCGGTCTGGAAGCCATGATGGAACCGCTTTCAGGTGGTCTGCTTGCCCCCTTGATGACCTGAAATCGCGGTCCGGCCAGCCTGTTTGGCGGCACGACAACCGGCTCGAAATCCGTGTCCTGTCCTTGCGCGCCCTTGCAATTTGGGCAGACGAAGAGGTGCGCGATCATCGTCGTGGGATTGTCCCGGACGAGTTCGGACCGAAACCATTTCATTGTTACACGGCAATTTGGACAGCTAGGATTGCCGACGTCCCCCAAGGAATGCCTAAGTCGTTTCATCGGCCGCCCCGCCGCTCGGCATTTGGTAAGTCGTAGCACCTCGGACGTGGCGCGAATGTATCAAAAGACACAGCGGGCCACGGTGCCATGGAGATCGTGTGGGAGCGGCGTTCGCACGACGGGCGGGCGGGCGACGCCGTCTTGGTGAACGCGTGCTTGCCCTTCCGCGAAGCAGCATCTCTAGCCGCCGGGCAAATCGCAAGCTCGATCTCGCTGCGGATTGCCAGATTTTCCCGGCTGGAACCGAAGGCGGCGCCGAGGGTTGATCGGCGTCCACATTTGGGAGGTTTCAGATGAACAAGCGTTTATTCTTGGCCACGACCGCTGCGGTTGCCATCGCGACTTCGGCATTCGCGCAATCGTCTCCGAGCACGTCGAGCTCCACTCCGTCCGCAACGCAGCAAAAGGACTCCACGTCGACGCCGTCCTCTTCGACGTCGACGCCCTCGAATTCGTCGGGCTCGGCTCAGACCACTCCCTCCAGCAACTCGGCTCAGAGCCTGTCGCCGTCATCGACCAACCAGACCTCTGGTAGCCCGCCGTCCAATTCCGGGTCAGGCACCAACACCACCCAGGCGCCCGCCTCGGGCAACTCGACGAACCAGGCCCAGACCAATCAGCCGACGAACCAGTCCACGACGCCGTCCAACCAGGCGCAGACCAACTCGCCGTCTGGCACGACGCAGAGCGCCAATCCGCCGGCTTCCGGCACCAACCAGGCGCAGTCGCCCTCGGGTAGCGGCTCGACCAATACCGCGCAGCAGCCGAACAATCAGCAGAACACGGCGGATCGTTCGTCGAACACCAACGTGAATGCGTCGGTGAACATCAACGACCAGCAGCGGACCCGGATCAGCGCGTCGATTTCGCACCTGAACGTGCAGCCCCTCACCAACGTGAACTTCTCCTTGTCGGTGGGCACCGTCGTCCCGCGCGACATCCGGCTGCAGCCGCTGCCGGCCGAGGTCGTCGAGATCGTGCCGCAGTATCGGGGCTACAACTTCGTCCTGGTGAAGGACGAGATCGTGATCATCGAACCATCGACCTACAAGATCGTGACCGTCCTGCCGTACTCGGGCCGTTCGACCGCGTCGGCGCCGGCGCGCACCGAGCAGCGCAAGGTGACGTTCAGCGACCGTGAACGCGAGGTCGTCCGCAAGCACGCCAAGGCGCGACCGGTCGAGCGCGAGAAGCGGGTGACCACCGGCAGCTCGGTCCGGACCGAGATCCGGACCGGCGAGCGCGTGCCGGAGGGCGTGGAGATCGAGGCCTTCCCGGAGGAGGTCTATCGGGATGCTCCGACCCTTCGCGAGTACCGGTACATCAACCGGGACAGGCGCACCTACATCGTCGAACCTCACGAGCGTCGCATCATCGAAGAGATCGATTGATCTCGCAACCGAAGGAGAAGAACCATGAAAACCATCGTGTTGGGAGCGCTCACGGCGACCCTGATGGCAGCGTCGGCGAATGCCGCCCCGCTCGCCCCTGCGGCCATCGCATCGGCCGAGCTCGGTGCCACCGAGCAGGTCAGGCTCGTTTGTAACGAGTACGGTCGCTGCTACCGGACCCGCGGCCCACGCTACGTCCAGCGCTACTACGGCGGGGACGACGGGTACGTGGTCCGCCGGAGCTACGGCTACTATGGCGGCCCCGGCTACTACGACCGCGGCTACGGCTACTATGGCGGTGGGCCGAGCATCGGTTTCAGCTTCGGTACCCGGAGCTGGTGAACTACGAAAGGGCCGCTCTCGAGCGGCCCTTTCTCCGTCGGTTCCTGTGGGGATGATGAGATGTCGGCTGTTGCGAAGCTCCTGGCCCAGAAAGAGCAGTTGCTCGCGCGCCTTGAGACCGATCCGGGTCCGAACGAACGGGCCGAGATCCAGGCGTTGCTTTCAAAGATCGAGACGGCGCTGAAGCTGCTCGGCAACACCGCTGCCGCGGTCGACGAGTAGTGGTCGGCGAGCGATTTCGCTGAAGCTCTCCCGAACAGATAGCCTGCCGGTATGAAGGCCCCAGCTCTAGGGGGCTATGAGCTGGGGCCAGTACCGGGTTCGCCCCTAGGGCAGGGGCGTTGGGAAAACTTGGCAGCCAAGCCTTCGTTCCTGCGTGAAGGAAGTTTGGATCTTCGCGCATCCACACCCGCTGAAGTTCCGGACGTGCGGCCGCCGGTTGATCGCTAGGTCGGGGGTGCTCGCCTCGTCTCGCCGAGCTCCTGGACCACCCGCACGATCTCGTCCGGGTGGAAGGGCTTTCTCACGATACGGCTGCCTTGGACCGGGCGAGGCGGGACCGGCGAGAAGCCGGTCGCGTAGACGACCGGCAAATTCGGGTACTGCTCCCGATAGCGCTCCGCGATCTGCCACCCGTCGACCTGCCCGGGTAGCCTCACGTCGGTGATCAGAACATCCGCGACGCGGCGGTCGCACCAAGCGAGCGCTTCCTCTCCCGTGCTCGCATGGATCACGTGATAGCCGGCCTCGCGCAGGGCATCGACGACGAATTCGCGGATCAGAGGATCGTCTTCGACGAGAAGTACGCTCACTGGGGGCTCTTGTGGATTTAGTGTCTCACATTCGAACGGCGCAACGTTGCGGTCGTTCCCGGCTCTGATGCAGCTTGCGAGAGCGCTGGGCCCGTGGCCTGGAGCAGACGCGCCGTAGTGAGGAACGGGCATGCGTGGCTGCGGTTCTCTGTCCATGAACAGGCTCTTCCCTCTCGTCCTGGAGCATGGCTTCCGACAGTAGCCAGGTACGCCATTTCGGCGTGCATCATGCTGGGCTGCGCCGTCCTGCAGATGGCACTGCAGATGCAGACGGGTTCGCCGGGATATTTCCTGCTGCTTCCCGGTGTGTTTCTCTCGGGCCTCGTCTTCGACCGCGGCTCTGGAATTTTCGCAGCCATCATCGCGGTCGCCATCGGGGCCTACGTCGGCTATGCCAGCAACAACGGCATGGACTACTTGGCGACTAACGCTCTCTTCGCCATCACCGCAGCCGGAACGGCCGCCGTCGCCGAATTCCAACGCTCCGAGCTGGGGCGGGTGGTTTTGGCCGACAAGACGAAGGCCCTGCTGCTGCAGGAGATGGCTCACCGGACGAAGAACAACCTCGCAATCCTTGGCGGTATGATTAGGCTGGAGGCGAGACACGGCGGTTCGGAAGTCGCGGCCGCGCTGGAGGCCACCGCGCGTCGCCTGCAGGTGATGGCGGAGGCCTACGACCATCTCTCGCCAAAGCGGGATTCGAACTCCGTGAACATGCGCTTTTTTTTTGAACAACGTCGTGGAAAAGGTCTTCCAGTCTTTGGCGCCTCCCGGGCCGATTGCATTTCAGGTGGTCTGCGAGGACATCGACCTGGCCAGCAGCCATGCGCTCGCGATCGGCATGATCACGAACGAGCTTGTCACGAACTCGCTGAAGTACGCTTTTCCCGCCGACAGGCCCGGCCACATTGCGGTCTCGTTCGCAAGTGGAAGCGGCATCGAGCTGTCGGTTTCCGATAACGGAGTCGGTCTGCCCGAGGGGGCAGAGCCCGGCGGATTGGGGTCGCGCATCGTCCAGTTGCTCGCCCAGCAGCTGGAAGGTGAAACTTCCTATGAACGGCTTGATCCTGGCCTCAACGTCCGGGTGCGGGCGAACCCGCGATAGCAGCGCGTTCGGCGAGCGGTCGCTGTCGTGGTGGGCTCTTTGAAGAAGGCAACGAACACATCGGTCGGCTTTGCCGGCAGAAGTTCGCCGTAGCAGCCCGGCATGCACACCGGCACCGCCGCCGCCGCGTCGGATCGAGACGCCGAAATGGGAGTGACGACATCGTCTTGCCACGGTCGTGTTCGTTCATGGCTGTTTCTGGCATCAACACAAGGATGCTCGAAATCCACACAGCCGGCGACCTGCAAGAATTTCTGGGCCGCAAAACTCTCGCGCGACACGTCCCCGGGACGCCGATAGCAGAAAAAAACTTCGCAAGATCGGGCGGCGAGTTCTGGTCATCTGGGAATGCGAGATCCGTACCCGAGATCTGCTCGCCGCCAAACTGAAGCGCTTCTTGGATAAGTCAACCCTGACTCTCATCCGGTGAATCGCACCTCCTGAAGGCCACAGGGATAAAGGCGGTCCTGCGATCGAGCGCAACTCGCATATCGCGGCACACCACGCATGCAAGGCTTTTCGAAAGTTTGCGGATGGGCTGCTGCCTGGAAGGCTTTTTCCGTGCGAGCAGGGAAAGCGACCAGTGGACCCAGTGGAGGCAGATGATACAGGGCCGGCGGCCAAGGGGACCGACTGGACGGCCGAGCAGGTCACCATCGCAGTCGCTAAACTATTTCCTGATGCTCGGACGCGAACGAGCCACCGACAAGATTGGCCGAGCACTACCGGCGGCTGGAGCGGGAGGTGGGACGGTCGGAGAAGTCGATCGAATGGAAGCAACGTGTCGGCTGTTCTGGAGTGGCTCGGGATCGCCTGGATTCCGGGCCTGTTGCCCACAATTCGCAGGACTCCCTGTCGCAGTCCGTCGAGGTCCGGTTGGGTCTACATCCGAAAATTGTAACGGACCCCGTGCCGTTGAAGCCGCGCTTCACGTCGTCAGTGACTGGCCAGAAGCAAAAGAGTCTGCCGGCCTTGAAGACGTTCGCCACCCTATAAGAAATGCTAAGCCTTGTGGAACTTAAGTGTCTAATTGATATGAGCTATTTGGAATTATCGCGGCAGAGTGTTGCAAGCCGGCTACAGCAACGAGCGAGGGAAAGGTTAAGGTGTGCTCGGCAGTGGGGGTACGCGTGTCGTGCTTTCAACTCTTTTTCGGGGAGACACTTTAGTGAGAAGACTTCTGATGACAACGGCCGGGGCATTGGCGCTCGGTCTATCGCCTCCGGCCAGCGCGGCAGATCTGGCTGCGCGTCCCTACACGAAGGCACCTCCAATGGTCGCCGCGATCTACGACTGGAGCGGCTTCTACATCGGCGCCAACGGCGGTTGGGGCTCAAGTCGCAACAGCTGGGATTCGGTTGCCCCGTTCCTGGTGGGCCCCGAAGGTTCGCACGACGCAACGGGCGGCGTTGCGGGTGGTCAGATCGGCTATCGCTGGCAGACTGGAACATGGGTGTTCGGCCTCGAAGCGCAGGGCGACTGGGCTGACCTGCGAGGCAGCAACTTGAGCACGCTCTTCGGACCGGGCTTCCGTAACGAATCGCGGATCAATGCGTTCGGTCTGTTCACGGGTCAGCTCGGCTGGGCCACCAACAACGTCCTGTTCTACGTCAAGGGCGGTGCTGCTGTGACCGACAATCGAAACCGGATCTACTCGACTGCGACTGGCGCCTTGCTTGCCAGCACCGGCGATGACACCCGTTGGGGCGGTACCGTCGGCGTAGGCTTTGAATACGGCTTTGCCCCCGGCTGGTCGGCTGGTGTCGAATACGATCATCTGTTCATGCAGGATCGCACCCTTACCTTCACAACCCCCGCGGGCGTTGCATTCGGTGCGGATCGCATTCGTCAGGATGTCGACCTCGTCACGGTTCGCGTGAATTACAAGTTCGGCGGGCCCTCTGCCGGACGGTACTGACCGCAGCTTTCTCATATCCAGTAAACTGGCCTGGCCGCATTTGCGGTCGGGCCTTTTTCTTCATCATTTTGTTTTCGCTTCTTGATTGTCTTGAACACCAATGAGCGCCCGCCTGAAAGGCGATGAGGTGGAGTCCGCTGTGGGTCAAAAGTGGCCTCCAGTCGGCATGGCCGTGAAGGTCAGCTAGGGGCCAACAGCGGAAATCCAACTTGGGTTGAAATGAAGAGGGCCGCCAACCCGGGGGCGTCTTTAGTCAATGCGCGTCCGGGTGAAGACGCCTATGATCACACCGGTATGGTCCCGAACCGTCACAGTCTCTCGGCTTCGCTCTGCCAACTTCTTGCCCACTTGCAGAGCTTCCCGGGGGCGGTCTAGATCGAGAGAGATCAGCAAATATTTTGGACGGGACAGAGCCGGCCCATCAGTTCGCTCTGTAAGGACATGCCAGGGGGTATCCGTCCGCCGAAATGCTGGATAAGTTGCTCCCGGAGGGCTGAGACGGGCATTCGATGCGTGACGAGATGCTGACATTCCTGAACGGGGGAGGACGGATGGGAGAGCGCATCCGCCTGTTCGACTGGAGGTCAAATTCACTCGGGCCTCCGGATTCGTGGCCGCAATCGCTTCGTTCGGCACTGTCCATTTGCCTGTATTCGAGCTTTCCAACGGCGATCTATTGGGGGCCGGACTTCAGGCTCCTTTATAATGACGCGTGGTCTGTCATCCCGGGCGAGCGCCATCCCTGGGCTCTCGGCCGCCCCGCCAAGGAAGTCTGGTCCGACATCTGGCACGTCGTCGGCCCGCAGTTCGAGAACGTGATGGCCACGGGTGAGGGCTTTTCTACCTATGACGAAATGCTGCCAATGGTGCGTGGCGGCGTCCAGCAGGAGACCTACTGGAACTACAGCATCAGCCCGATCCGCGGCGAAGACGGCGAGGTTGCGGGCATCTTCAATCAAGGCAACGAGACAACTCAAATTGTCCTGGCGCGGCGTAGCTCCCAGCAGGAGATTGCGCGTCTCTCCCTGATGTTTGAACAGGCGCCAGGCGCGACGGCCGTTCTGCGGGGGCCACGCCATGTCTTTGAAATCGCAAACCCCGCTTACTTGCAGTTGGTGGGCCGTAACGACATCCTCGGCAAGTCGGTCGACCAGGCCCTGCCCGAGGTGGCGTCGCAAGGTTTCATCGAGCTACTCGACACCGTCTACAAGAGCGGAGAGCCTTACGCCGGGCGCGCCATTCCGGTCGTCCTGGATCGAAGTGGAATTCGCGAGCAGCGGCATCTCGACTTCGTCTATCAGCCGATAAGCGACGGCGCGGGCGACCGGTACGGCATTTTCGTGCAAGCGACCGATGTGACGGACACGATCCGGGCGGTGGCTGCTCTTCGCGAAAGCGAGGAACGTTACCAGGCCATCGTTAACTCCATCGACCAGATGATCTGGTCGACGCTGCCTGACGGCTATCATGATTATTACAACGACCGCTGGTACGAATATACGGGGATGCCCAAAGGTTCAACCGATGGTGAGGCCTGGAACGGAATGTTTCACCCCGACGACCAGGAGCGAGCCTGGAAATTGTGGCGCCACAGCTTGGCTACGGGCACCCCCTATCATATCGAGTATCGGCTGCGGCACCGCTCGGGTGAATATCGCTGGGTGATCGGACGTGCACAGTGCGTCCGCAACGAGGCGGGCGAAATCATCCGCTGGTACGGCACGTGCACTGACCTGCATGATTTGAAAATGGCCGAGGAGGCCCGGCAGCTGCTGATGCAAGAGCTGAATCATCGGGTGAAGAACCTCTTCCAGCTCTTCGAGGCCATGGTGTACATGACGGGCCGATCGAGCAATACGACGGCTGAAATGAGCTCCGCGCTTAAAGCACGTTTGCAAGCGCTATCGCGGGCACATGACCTCGTCCGGATCGGCGCAGCAGATTCGATGCCGGCGCATTCGGTGTTGCTCATCCATCTTGCTGAACAGATATTGGCACCGCATTTGAGTGACGCGCAACATGGCAAAGTGAGCTTGGCCGGACCGGAAATCCTGCTGGGCGAGAAATCAGCCTCCGCTATGGCGCTCATCCTGCATGAGCTTGCCACGAACGCTACCAAGTATGGCGCACTGGGTCGTGCAGACGGGAAGGTGATGATCGGCTGGGAACTTGCTGGAAAAGATCTGGTTCTGACGTGGAGCGAGCGCAATTCCTCTGCTGCGATTGCCAAGCCGACATCGACCGGTTTCGGCAGCAGGCTCATTAAGTCTGCGGTCGAAGGGCAGCTCGGCGGAAAAGTCGATATTGTTTGGAAGCCTTCTGGCGTACAACTCCGCCTGGAGTTAAGCCAGGCACGGCTGCGCGACTGATCGGAGCACTTCGCTCAACGCAGCATTGATCACAGCGGTTCGCGATTTAGGACGCGGACTCATTAAGGCGCAGCCATAGCCTTATTGATGCGAGTTGAACGAATGCGAGGTAGTTGGCGGCGAGCCTATCGTAGCGCGTCGCCACCCGACGACATTGTTTGATCCTGTTGAAGAACCGCTCGACCTGGTTGCGAGCACGATAGAGGTGGGGGCTGAAGCAGATCGGATCGCTACGATTGCTCTTCGGCGGGATGTTGGCCCACGCGCCCTTCTTCATAGCCATCTCCCTGATCCAGTCCGCATCATAGCCACGGTCGGCAAGCAGCATCGAGCCTGCTTTCAGACGAGACAGCAGTTTTCCGGCGAGTCGAACGTCATGGGCCTCACCCGGGCTCAGCGCCAGCCGTACCGGCAAGCCATTGCCATCGACCACCGCATGGATTTTGCTCGTCAAGCCGCCGCGTGACCTTCCCATCGACTGGCGCTGGTTTCTTGTGATGCAGGCTCCATGCTGATGCACGCGGACAATGGAGGTGTCGATCATCTGGACAGCGGCATCATGGGCAGTGGCGAGCGCTTCTATGATGCGGCCCCAAACACCGGCCCGCCGCCACCTAACGAACCGGTTGTAGCAAGTGGTGTATGGGCCAAACGCCGTCGGCAGATCACGCCAAGGTGCTCCTGATCGGAGGACCCAGAAGATGCCATTCAGGACCCGTCTGTCGTTCACCCGACGAACGCCACGCGGCTTGTTCGGTAGCATCGGCTTGATGGCGGTCCATTCATGGTCCGTGAGTTCGTAGCGCATGATTCGACCTCCAGTTCAGGAGTTTGAATCACGGTAGTCGGGCCAAACGCAACGATCCTGGCTTGCTCCTGGTATGGCGCTTACGGACAGAGCGGACATCAACAGCCCTCAATCTCTGCCAGATGCGTCGAAAATGGACCCATAGCAGACACCGACGCGCCAACTGACTTCGGCATTGTTCGGCCCGCGTTCTCTGTGCGTCAGGTGCAAATTGCTCCAACTGAGCAATCAGCGCCTCTTGAGTAACTTGAGAATTTTTCCGGGTTTCATGTGCAATATTGTTTTGCACGTATCAAAAGATACTGAACCAGTGCCCGCTTCGGGTCATTATCTTCGATCGTAGGACTTCTGTTATGAGAACGCCGGTTGCTTTCTCGCTAATAAGCGTTGGATTTTGCCTATGCCGAAGCGTCGCCGCGTTAAACAGATCTTCTCTCTCGAAGAACGCCTATCTGTCGAGGCCAAGCGCCTGCGGGAAGAAGCCAAGCTGCTCCCCCCAGGTGCTCTCAGGGACACCTTGCTGAGAAGAGCGCGTCAAGCAGAGACGGGCTCGCACTTGAGCGAATGGCTCCGGTCGCCCGGACTGAGGCCCCCGGAGTAGGAACAACGGCAAAGCTGTGCTAGTTAACAACCATCATCGGCACGCGACCCGCAGGCGTCGATGGCTGAGAGATGTTTGCGCTCCCGCCTCGAAATCGGAGCGCGCCGAATGCCGCTATATTTTTTCGATCTGCTTAGCGCCGAAGGGTTAGCTCCCGACGAAGAGGGAACGGAGCTTTCCTCTCTAGATGAGATTCAAAACGAGGCGGCTTACGCTCTTGCCGATATGCTGAGAGACGAGGTGCGGGCGACCAACGGCAACCCGCGTGCTCGCGATCTGATGATCGTCGTTCGCGACAAAAATGGTCCGGTCTTGGAGGCGAAGTACTCTTTTCAGATCGCGCGCGTCCAGTAGGCATGCGTACCTCTTTCTCCGTCAGTGACAGAGCTGCCGATGGCAGCTTCTGGCCGCTGTCGCGCGCCATGGAAAACTGCCCCCTCGGCGTCACGAGGAATTGCCCCCTCCTTGGATAGCCGAGGAGAGAGCGAATGAACGAGGAACGAATCACGGAAGGCTCGTCGTGGATTGATCCACGGGGGCAGGTGATGAAGACGCCGGATGACGTGGCTGAGATGTTGCGCCTGAGGGCGTGCGGGTGGGGTCTGAAGCGGATTGCGCGCCAGCTGGGCTGCAGCCACCACACGGTGAAGGGCTACGTGGCGGCGGGCGGGCTGAAGCCGTTCAAGTCGCCTGAGCGCCCGAAACGGCTCGATGGCCTTGAAGGCTGGCTGCGCGAGAGGTTCATTCGGCATCGCGGCAATGCGGATGTGGTGCGCCAGGACCTGTTGGCCGAGAAAGGCGTGGCAGTCAGCCGGCGAACGCTCCAACGCGCCGTGCAGCCCTATCGCCAGGCGCTGAAGGCCGAAGCGCTGGCGACGACGCGGTTCGAGACGCCCCCGGGCCGACAGCTGCAGATCGACTTCGGCGAGCGTCTGGTCGAGATCGGCTGGGTGAAGGTCAAGGCATTCGTGTTCGTGGCGACGCTCGGGCATTCGCGACGGCTGCATGTGCGTGCGTTCCGGGCCGAGAAGCAAGAGCACTGGTTCGCCGGGCTCGAGAGCGCATTCACGACCTTCGGCGGCGTGCCGGAGGAAGTGCTGATGGACAATCCGCGCGCGCTCGTGGTGCGCCACGATGCGGTGAGCCGGTCGGTTCAGTTTAACGACAAGCTCATCGCGTTCGCGAAGCATTGGGGCTTCCGTCCTCGCGCCTGCGCGCCGTATCGGGCGCGCACGAAGGGCAAGACGGAGAATGGCGTCGGCTACGTGAAGAAGAACGCGATCGCGGGGCATTCCTTCGCGAGCTGGGAGGCATTCGAGGCGCATCTCGCCGGGTGGGAGCGCGAGGTGGCGAACGTGCGTATCCACGGCACGACCGGCGAGGCGCCGATCGCTCGCTTTGCGCGCGACGAAGCACACCGGTTGAAGCCGCTCGGCGGGCAGCCGTCGTTCGGATCGTTGCGCGAACTGGCCCGCGTCGTCGGCAACGATTGTGCCGTCGAGATCGACACGAACAGCTACTCGGTGCCGTGGCGGCTGATCGGCGAGCGCGTGGCGGTGACGGTTGCGGCCGGCGAGGTGCGCATCCGCCATGGCATGCGCGAGATTGCGGTCCACAAGCAATCGGAGGGCCGCCGGCTGCGGATCGTCGATCCCGCCCACCTCGACGGGGTTGCCGGCCGCAATGGCGCGGTCTGCCGAGCGGAGATCGCGGTATCGACGGTGCCCACGTCGTCTCCGCCGCCCTCGTTGTTACGTCCCCTTGCCGAATACGAGGCAGTGATCGGAGGGAGCTTCTGATGGCGCACACAAAGAAGGCTACCGAAGTGCCGACCGATCGGCTCGAGGCCATGCTGGCGCGATTGCAGCTCTCCGGCATCCGCGACCAGCTCGACAACCTGCTCGACGAGGCGGCGCGCGCGAACCTGTCGGCGCGTGAGACGCTGATCCTGCTGTGCGAGCGCGAGATCGCGCGCAAGGATCATCGCCGCATCGAGATGGCGCTGAAACTTGCACACTTCCCGGCCGTGAAGGAGCTTGCGGGCTTCGACTTCGAGGCGCAGCCGTCGATCGATCCGAAGCAGATCCGCGACCTGGCCGCGTCACGTTGGATCGCCAACGGCGAGAACGTGCTGCTGCTCGGCCCGCCGGGCGTCGGTAAGACGCACTTGTCGATCGCGCTCGGGCGAGAGGCGATCCTGGCCGGTTACACGGTGCAGTTCACCACGGCGACGACGCTGGTCGCTGGCCTCGCCAAGGCGCACGGCGAACGGCGCCTGGACGAGAAACTGCTCGCGCTGGCGAAGCCAAAGCTGCTGATCGTCGACGAACTCGGCTACCTGCCGCTGGAGCCCGACGCGGCGCATCTGTTCTTCCAGCTGGTCAGCCGGCGCTACGAAACTGGCGCCATGCTGATCACGTCGAACCGCAGCGTTGCCGAATGGGGCACCGTGTTCGCCGATCCAGTGGTCGCCACCGCGATCCTCGACCGGCTCTTGCACCACAGCCACGTGCTGACCATCCGCGGCGACAGCTACCGGCTCCGCGCCAAGCGAAAGAGCGGCCTCATCAAGCCGCCCGCCGCTGACGGCCCTCCGGTCGGCTCCGCCTCCCTCCGTCCCGTCAGCGGCGGAGCCAACCTTCAACCGACATCATGAACCCGAGGGTGGGGGCAGTTCTTCATGACGCAAAGGGGGCAGTTCCGGATGGCGTTTGACAGCCGCAGCAGACCTTCACGGCAATCTTGCTCAGAACCCCATTTTATCGCCCGTCTTGCCAATGCAAATCCTTAAGAGAGTAGACCTGTCCAAGTCCCAAACCAGGAGCTTTGCAACCAACCATTGACGCAGCTATTGTGTCCCCATCACCGGCTTCGGCTCTGCCCGTAGGCGTCGGTGGCTGAGAGATCATTGTGCTCCCGCCTGCGAGCCAGGGAGCGCCATGATGACCGAGCAGTATGGCCGGGAACTTCAAGATCTGTTTGATGCCGCCGATCGAGCGATTGCTCATAGTAGGGAAATCATCCGGCAGCGCCGAGAGATGTTGGCAGCTTGCGAAAACGACCGCCGCCAACAAGAGGATCGCTTCGCTTTTCGCCGGGAATTGTGGAAACCTCGTTGAATATTTGCGTTAGTTGGTGACCTGATGGCTTTGGCCCTATGCCTCAAGCGCCCCGACCAACCGCCCAAATGCAGATTTATCGACCCAGCGAGTTCGATCGCGAACTCATCGAGCGCGCGCGAGAGGTCGTACAGTTTGCAAAAAAGGTTCTGGCGGAGTCCGATCCGACTGTCCTGCTCAAAGGGTACCGTCCACTACTCCCTCAGAAGGTCAGCGAGACTGCCACATTTACGGAGGAGTAGCGGTCTTCAAAACCGAGAAAGGTTTAGGCATGGGAAAACTCCGGGTCTCTCGGCGGCTCGCTTACCACCTTGGCCAAGAGGCCCGACGCGGCGGTATACGTATCGACGAAAATCCTTTCCCACCTTACTCTGGAGGCCACAACCTCTGGCGGCTGGGTTGGGAAGAGGAGGATCATAAGCTCTCGTGAGAGGCGGTGGAACGTTAAGCCTCCTGGCCCATTGGAAGCCGGCTTCACGTTTCAGACTGAATGGTGCAGCAGTAAAGCCGCCTATTTGGCGAGATTTACATACATGCGGGAGCGCAAATGCCATCCATTGAACAATGCAGAGCGTATGCCGCTGATTTTAAAATCCGAGGAGCCGATTCGAAAAATTCAGCAAGGCGCTCTGCGGTTCTTTTGAGCATTTCACGAAGCTGGACAGCATTGGGGCACCAGCTCGAAAGCCTTGCAGAAATTGTGAAATCGGAAGGAAAGTGAAGTTCGCGCCCCGTTGGTTGGGCTGCTTGTCCCGCCATGAGAGCTTAGCAACCAGCCAAGATCGGCCCGGTTAGATCATCTGCATCATGGCCGAGGTTGCCGAGGCGTCGGTGACTGAGAGAGACGAGCGCTTCCTTTACGCTCCCCAACATGGCCAAAGGCACCGTGACTTACGCAAGCTGATATGGGACGAGTGATGCCCCCTCAGTTGGCGGTCTCCCAACGGCGACTTCCGCTTGGGGCTTATCGCGACATATTGCGCTGCCGCCCGAAGTCGGTCGCTGTAGGGGCAAAGGAGACATTGTTTTAGTTACATCATGGCGCCGGGTTTATGGGTACACGGCCTAGCTCGAAGTTCTATGTACTCCAGTCGCGTCCATAGAGCCCACTTTGTCTGATGTCTGAAAGGGTCAAGGGCCGTCCATGGCAGCCGGATGTCCCTGATGCGGTCATTCTTTGGAAGCGGAAATCGCAGCTCTGTGGGCGGAAGTCAGCCACGGGTCAGAAGCGCCGGTTTGAGCAGCGCCGCGTCACTTCCGGTATGCCCCCGATGCGCTAACAATACCTGAACTAAAACGCACTTCGCCATCGGGCCACAAGCGAAAGTCAACGTCGGCTGAATGATTGAGGCCGCCAACTGAAGCAGCCTTAGTTCAGCTTGCGCTTTAGTTCTTGGACGAACTTCCGCTGCTACTCGATGTCCTCTTCGACCATCTGGCGCAGTTCGTCGATGGGAGACGGCTTTTGACTTGCGCGGGGCTTCTTGGGTGGTTTCTTGTCGGTCATCAATCCTCCCAGATTAGCTCCCCGCATTGGCATTTGTACACGTACACGTAGTTTCCCGTCTTTGTGCTCCAAAGCCGTTCGAGAAGCCGCGTCCTCTTCCGGCACTTAGGGCAAAAGAGCGGGGTTTCGATGTGATGCTCTGGCATGGCGGCGGTCCTCTCGAATAGAGCCAGACGCTAAACCTCCTTTGACGTTCCTAAAAATAACCAAGGATACTCAAATGGGAACAAACGGCGACTTCTATACGGAATGAGAACGGTCCAAAAGTCTGCTCAGGGTCAAAGGCTGCCCTCAGCAGCCAGCATGCCCTCGGTCGGGTCATCTCTCGGAAGCCGACATTGCCGCGCGGTGGGCTGAGGTCACCCACGGGCCAATAGCTGGCATTGTAGTCGGCGCAATGCCTAGGCTTGCGATTCCGGAAGAAGCCTTCATCTCGGTAAAGCTCTGAGCGAGAGACCTGAGGCGCGCGGCGCTACAGCTCTCCGGGCGCAACTTCCGCTCCGGTTCATAGGCCGGCACCCGCGGCTCCGCTTCGGAACGGCCCTTGGGCCATTCCGAATCGATGCGAAGAAGCGGATCAGGCCTTAGCCTTGACCGGGAGCCGAAAGGGCGCCCCCAACCGGTTGAACGCGTTCATGGCCGCAATCGTGATCGTGAGGTCCACGAGATCCTTTGGAGCGAAAGCCGCGCTTGCGGCCGCATAGGCCTCGTCGGAGGCGTGCGTCTCGCTGACGAGCGTAACTTCCTCCGCCCACGCGAGGGCAGCCCGGTACTTGTCGGGAAACAGGTGGGGCACCTCGGCCCAGACCGGAACGAGGGCGACTTTTTCAAATGACATCGTGGCCAAGAGGTCCCGGGTGTGCAGGTCAATGCAGTGCGCACAGCCGTTGATCTGCGAAACCCGCAGGAAGACGAGGTGGATCAGTTCGTGGGGCAGGTCGGTACCCGTGGTGATGTAGTGGTGGATGCTGAAGAGCGCCTTTGCACCGTGGGGTGCCACTTCGTTCCAGACCAGCCGCTTGTTCTCGCTCATGACGTGCCTCGTTGTTCGGAACGCCGGAGATTCGACGCTCGGAGCGATGACGGGCCAAGCGGTCAGGGTGTGACATGACACTCGGCGGTTCCATTCAAAGCGGCCGATGTCACATCCACGCAGGTCCGATCGTCTTATTCTCGGGTTCGGGATGCGCGAGCGACGGTGACAGCGGATATGATCTGCGAGGAAACTGGGCGGATGGAGGCGATGGACGATCAGCGGACCACCGAGTTCGAAGCGGAGCGCAGGCGCCTGACACGCTTGGCCTATCGGATGATGGGCTCGCTCACCGAGGCGGAGGACGTCGTTCAGGACGCATGGCTACGGTGGGTCGGGGTGGAGGGTGGCGTCGATTCGCCTCCCGGCTATCTGACCCGCATTGTCACACGCCTGTGCCTCGACCGACGCCGCTCCGCGCGGGCGCGCCGGGAAACCTACGTCGGACCCTGGCTGCCAGATCCTCTCGTCGGTTCCGTGGAGCCGAACGAGACGGTCGCCGACGACGTCACGGTCACGTTGATGCTGGCCCTTGAGCGCCTGTCGCCTCTTGAGCGGGCCGCTTTCCTTCTCCACGACGTCTTTGACGTGCCGCTGACCGAAGTGGCCATCACGCTCGGCCGCCAGCCGGCAGCTGTTCGTCAGCTCGCGGCGCGCGCCCGCAAGCACGTGCAGACCGCACGTCCCCGCTTTGATGTCGAACCCGCGGATGCGGATCGGATCACCCGTGCTTTCTTCGCCGCAGCACGCGACGGGGACGTGGCGGCGCTTTCGGCGCTGCTGGCAAGGAATGTCGAGATCCATACCGATGGCGGCGGCAAAGTCCTTGCTTTCCGCAATGTCATTCGGGGGGTCGAGCGGGCCCTGCGCCTATTTGCTAGGCAGCGACGCAAATACGTCGTACCGCCGAAGCTGCTTCGTGTCGTCACCATCGACGGCCTGCCAGGCTACGTTAGCCTCGATGGACGCGGCGTTCTGCAGACGACTGCGCTCGACATCCGCGAGGACGGGATCACCGCGATCTACATCGTCAAAAACCCGGACAAGCTGTCGCACTTAGCGACAGAAATGGAATTTCCAGCTCGCATCTCGCCGATACCGCCAGCTTCATGAACTGCCCGAGTGACTGCGGCAACGTGGAGAGTCGTTCGATGGGCTGCATATGAGGCTCGCCCACGGTCGACGTCCGCTCCGGGTCATTCGCGTCGATCTGACCGCGTTCTCCGCACGTCCGGTGTCGCCTCAATTGCTGCCATGCTGAGCTCGACTTTCCTCCTTCGCCTGAGGACAAAAGCCCTCACTACAACCTTCTTACATCGCGCCATCGGTTTTGCATTTTAGCGGCATTGCATGCGACCGCTTCCCCTCCGGATATTCCGCTTGCAGAAGGATGAATTCTGACAGGCGTTCTTCCCTAACCACATCATTCCCTCCTATTGACACCTGCCGCAAATGGGCAAATCCTTTCCAAAGCGAATTTTCAGCACGATAAATTTCGGCGCTAAGGCCTTTCTTTGGCGCCTTCTGAATCCATTTGCTTCTAACCGAAAACGGAGGGGCCCATGCGCGCGCTCGCTTTAAAAAGCGTCTCTCTTCTCCTCGCCACTCTTGCTTCGATCTGCGCCACGGCCTGCGCCCGCGCACAGGATGCGACCGACGAGCAGTTTGGCAAGGTGCACTTCCAGACCACTTGCAACGAGGTCGCGCAACGCCGCTTTGATCGCGGCATGCGCTACCAGCACTCGTTCTGGTACCGGCCTGCGAAGGAGATTTTCAAGGAGACGTTGCAAGCCGATCCGGAATGCGCGATCGCCTTTTGGGGCATTGCACTGAGCCTGCTCTACAATCCTCATTTTCCCGCACCGAAGGAAAATCTCGCCGAGGGCCTCGCCGCGCTGCAAAAAGCCAAGGCACTCGGCGCCAAGAGCGACCGCGAACGAGACTATGTCGACGCACTGCTGGCCTTCTACTCGGGGGACGAGAAGACGACGTTTGGCCAGCGGGCACAGGCCTATCTCAAGGCAACCGAGGCCGTCGCGGAGCGCTATCCCAATGATGACGAGGCGCAGATCGCCTACGCCATCACCCTGAATGTCACGGCCTCACCAAACGATAAGACGTATGCTAACCAGCTCAAGGGCGCGGCCATCCTGGAGCCGATCTTCAAGCGGCAGCCGCGGCACCCCGGCGTCGCGCATTACCTGATCCACCTCTGACTATCCGGCGATAGCGGAGCAAGGCCTCGACGCTGCCAAGCGCTATTCCGAGATCGCGCCAGCGGCGCCGCACGCCTTGCACATGCCGTCACACATCTTCACGCGCGTCGGCTACTGGAACGAATCCATCGATGCCAATAGCCGTTCCGCCAAGGCTGCCAAGGAGGGCAAGGACCCTAGCGAGCAGCTCCACGCCGACGACTACATGGTCTACGCCCTGCTCCAGCTTGCACAGGACAGCCGAGCCCGCGACGTCATCGCGGACATGCTTGCGACCACGGGCTATGCGCCGGCCGTTCGCGCCGGCCCCTACGCGATAGCGGCGAGCCAAGCGCGCTACATGGTCGAGCGAGGTGATTGGCCGAGGGCTGCCGCACTGAAGGTCGAGCCGAGCCGGTTTGCCTATGTCGATGCGATCACCTACTTCGCCCGCGCCCTCGGCGCCGCGCGCTCCGGCAATGCCGACGCAGCGACGGCGGACATCGCCAAGCTGGCGGAGTTGCGGGACAAGCTGCAGCAGGACAAGGACGCCTATTGGGCCGAAATCGTCGAGATCCAGCGGCAGGTCGCCACAGCCTGGCAGCTCAACGCCTGGGGGAAACCGGCGGACGCGTTGGAAGCGATGCGCCTTGCGGCCGATGCCGAAGACAAGACCGAGAAATCCATCGTCACGCCTGGACCGCTTGCTCCGGCACGCGAGCTTTATGGGACCATGCTGCTCGAACGCGGCATGGCGACGGAGGCATTGGTCGCGTTCGAAAGCACGATGCGCAAGGAGCCCAACCGGTTCGGCGCGATGATCGGCGCGGCTCACGCCGCCGAGAAAGCAGGGGATGCCGTGAAGGCACGCCAGTACTATGCGAAGGTGGTCGACATGGCACGGGATGGCGCCTCCTCGCGGGAAGATCTGGCGGCCGCACGAAAGTTCATGGCTCAGAATTAGAGAGAGTTCGGCGGCAGGTGCTATGCGTCTGACCAGCAAATTCACCGCGATCGGCGCAGCCGCGGCACTGTTCTGTGCGGTCGCTGCGGTCTGGATGCTGCGATCCGGCGACCTGACACGTGCAACAGCGGCAACCGGGCAGATCCGCCCGGTGTGGACGGAAACCGAGTGGCCCTTCGGGGTAGATCCTTGGGGGAAAGGCAAGGCGTTTCGCTGCAATGCCAACGATTGCGGCGGTGAGGTCCAGCTTTACGTTCGCGCCAAGCTCGGCTTTTGCAATTGCACCACCGGCGTCGCCGACGATACTGACCTCGAGCAAATGGGCGACTTGGCGCTGATTGGTAAGACAACGCCGATCGGTGCCGGTCGGGAGATTGTCGTTGGGCCCATGCAAGGCCGCAGCCGCGCGTATCGGGTCGAGGGAAATGGTAACGCAGCGCTTTCGTTCGCTTTCAATCAGCGCTGCGACATGGTGGCTGCAACGGCCTTGGTTGGACGGGGCGTACCCGGCTCACTGGAGCCAGCGGTGCTGGCATTCCTCAACAGCGATCGCATGTTGAAGTGGGCCGAGATCGCGTTAGGTTTATAACTCGGCGCTACCTCGAAGCTCGCATTTCGGCACGTCAGCGTCGCTCCCTAATCCCCGAGCACAAATCCGCAAACTTAGCATGCCTCAATCGTAAGATCGGGAAAACTCGGCTAAGATGCTACTTTCCCTTGTTGGGGGCATTTCATGTTCGACATGGCAACCACGGCGCTTTTGCGCGCGGTTTTCGACGAAGTGTGCGAGGGTCTTCCGCAGCGCGAGATCGGCGCGCGGACGCATGTGGCTTCGAAGATCCTGGAGGCCGCCAATGGCGGCGAGCTCTGTCCCGAGGACCTCAGACAGGTCGGCCGCAAGGCCCTTTCGCACGCGCCCACCATGTGGCGCTAACTGAGAGCCGGGGCGCGGGCGTGAACTTCCAGGTCACCGTTTTGAAGATTTTGGCGGCATACCCGGACGGGTTTGCCGCAATGGAAGACCTCAAGCGTGACATGGCTATCCTGGCGACGAGTGGCCGCGACTGGGCGGATAGGACCAGGCGGCTGGCGGCGAGGGTGCCCGACCTCAACATCTGGTCACAGGGGCTGGTCGAACGCATAAGCGGGGGATGGAAGATCACAGCCAAAGGGCGGGCAGTGCTCGACTTCATGGAGGCCCGCCCAGCAGCGTCGGAGGCTGTCCAGGTGCCCGCGGTTGAAGATTCCATTGCGGCATCCACGTCGCCCGTTCCACCGCTGCGGCAGCCCGCCGATCGAGCCAAGCGGCGACGCGAGCGCCGGGAGCGTCACCGTGAGGCCCGTGAACGAGCGAGGGCGAACGCCTCCTGAGGGAGGCTGAACGAAAAAAAGCCGCCAGCGGAGCTGAGCGGCTTGATAGTCCCGGACCGTCGGTTGCCTCCCCAGCCCCAAGCGTACCGCCGTTACCTTGTTTGCGGCCATGCGGCTCCGAACTATCGAATGCGCTTCGATTCGGCTATTGGCCCCCCGATTTATGCACGGCACATTTTACAGAGCCGGCAAGGGGCGGGATGAGGATGGATGCCCAGCCGGGGCTGTGGCCAGCCGCGACCTTCCCGTTCGCCCGACCACGCCCAGTACCCCGATTCCAAGGCGAGCGCTCGTCTCCCCGACGCGAGCGCCGGCTTGCAACCGATCACGGAGAGCGCCGTCTACGAACAGATCGCGAGATTAGGCAAGTGCCTTCAGAGAATCGAGACGCTTGCGCAGAAACGCCAGAACCATGATCTCGTCGGAAGTGAGCTTGGCGTACTGGCGCTTGAACTTCTGCGCGATCTTGGCTTCGATCATTTTGAGGAGATCACCGGACATGTAGGCGTTCAGGACTTCCGGGTGCACGTAGCACTTGCGGCAGATTGCGGGCGTGTTGCCGAGCTGCTTCGAGACGCTCTCGATCGCGGCAACGACGTTGCGCTTCGCCTCGGCCTGGCTGTCGTACTTCTTGAACTCGGTCAGCGCCAACGCGGCCAGAACCGTCCCCGCCCAAGTCCGGAAATCCTTTGCGCTGAAGTCCTCGCCTGTGATGTCCTTGATGTAGGCATTGACGTCGCCGGAATCGACGGTACGCGGCTGCCCGTCGTCGTCCAGGTACTTGAAGAGCTCATGTCCCGGGATCTCCGCGCAGCGCTTCACGATGGCGGCAATCCGCTTGTCCTCGACCCGAAGTTTCCACTGTTTGCCCGATTTGCCCGTGAAGTCGAACCGAAGCACGCCGCGGCCCACCGCAACGTGCTTTCGTCGCATCGTGGTGAGCCCGTAGGATTTGTTTTTCTCGGCATACTCGGCGTTTCCGACCCGGATCAAAGTCTTCTCCAGAAGACTGACGATCGTGGCCAGAACCTTCTCGCGAGGTAGCCCTTCCAGCTTCATGTCGGCCGCGACACGGTCGCGCAGCGCGGGCAGCGCGGCAGCGAACTGGACGATGTGTTCGTACTTGTTCTGGTCGCGCAGCTCGCGCCATTTTGCGTGGTAACGGTACTGCTTGCGACCCCGCGCATCGAGGCCGGTCGCCTGGATGTGGCCGTTGGCCGAGGGGCAGATCCAGACGGATTCATAGGCCGGCGGGATACCGATCGACTTGATGCGTCGGACTACGGCGGCATCGGTGATGCGGTTCCCGTCCTTGTCGTAGTAGCTGAAGGTAGTCCCCGTCCGCTTGCGCGTGTAACCGGGCGCGGAGTCGCTGACATAGCGAAGGCCTTCTTCCGCAATGGTAGCTGCGACCTCGGCGGTGCGGTCCAGAACCTGTTCTTCGTTGCGAGTCTCTCGGAGCATGGGCCTGTCCCTCGGAAGCACTCTGGGATCGAGGCTCCACCTTTCTAAAGGAATGAAGACAGCGGTTGGTTCCGTTCGGCGCGGCGGGTCGTAGATGCAGATGAGTAGGCCCCGCAGAATACCGGCCCCAGCTAGAGCCGGCGGTTCCACTCGACGGGGCGCTGCGTAGGCTGACGATGGCGGCAAGGCCTAACTTCAGACAATCGCCACAAAGTTTACGGACACGCTTTCCCGTTAGTCTGTGCGAAGGCCGCTATGTCCCAATATTCGCTCGATGTGTTGCGTCAGCGCTATGTCGTCGAGAAACGACCACTCGAGGCAAGCGTCGAGCAGATCCTGCGGGCTGACGGGCGCGCGGGAGCACGTGCCATCCTAGCCTGCATCGATAAGCGGCGATTCGAAAACAGGTCCGAGGGGCAGCGCCTCCGCAAGATGCTCCGCTTCGAGACCTCTCTCTGGGAAAGCGGCCATCATGCCGTGGCAGGCGTGGACGAGGCCGGAATGAGTCCTCTTGCGGGACCAGTGTCCGCGGGCGCGGTGATTTTGCAACCCGGCACGCGGATCGTCGGGATCGACGACTCGAAGAAGCTCGATGCCGCGGCACGCGAGGAACTCGCAAAGGAGATCAAGGAAAAGGCTGAGAGTTGGTGTGTGGCGTTCGTGGATGTAGAGGAGATCGACACGATCAACATCTACTGGGCCGGCATCCAGGCCATGCAGCGCGCCGTTCGGGGGCTAGGGTTGACGCCGCAACACCTGTTGATCGACGCGAAGCGATTGAAGGAAATCAACCTCCCCCAGCAGGCCATCGTCAAGGGCGATGCCAAATCCGCAAGCATCGCCGCTGCGTCGATCCTGGCGAAAGTCGAGCGCGACGCGGTCATGCGGACGCTCGACATCCGCTACCCCGGCTACGGCTTCGCGGATCATAAGGGCTACCCGGTGCCAGCTCACTACGATGCGCTCGACAGGCTTGGTGCGTGCGCAGCTCACCGGAAGTCGTTCGGACCCGTACGCAAGGCTCTCGGGTTGCCGCCCTTGCCGCCGTGGCCTTCGGCAGCCGAGCGCGAAGCCGGCTGACCGGGTCGGACCTCTCTTCTCGGCGGCGCTATTTTCGCGACCAGCTCTTTTCGCGAACGACATCCTTGGCCTTTTTGTCGGACCGCAGGCCGAGATAGACTGGCTGGCGCAACTCTCCTTTGCTGGTCCACTCTGCGAACTTCACTTCTGCGACCAGCGAAGGACGGACCCACGTCGTGACCTGCTCATCCTTCACCTTAGCGGGAAAGGGGGAGTTGGGCGTCTTGAGCTTCAGTAGCTTGCCGTGAAGCTCTTCGAGAACCTGGTGGCTGAAGCCGGTGCCGACGTGGCCGATGTACCGCCACCCATCATTTTCACGAACTGCCAGCGCGAGGGCGCCGAAGAACGGGCGGGTTCGTTTCGGTGCCGTGAACCCGGCGATGACGACCTCCTGCCGCTGCGCGGTCTTCACCTTCAGCCAGTCGGCAGTCCGGCGTCCGGACGCGTAGGGGCTGTCGGCGCGCTTGGCCATGATGCCTTCGAGATGTCTCCGGTCGGCTTCTGCGAAGAACTTTGTGCCATTGCCTTTGCGATGGTTGCTGAACGCGATCAGCTTGTGACGCGGCAAGATGGCTTTCAGCCGCTTCTTGCGCTCGAGGAGCGGCAGCGTGCGCAGGTCCTCGCCGTCCGTGAACATGAGGTCGAACGCGCAATACAGGAGCTTGGCCTCATGGCGCAGGGCGTTCTGTAGCAACTGGAAATGGGATACCCCGTCCTTGCCGATGGCGACGAGCTCGCCATCGATCACAGCGTCCGCCTTCACACCCTCCAGCGCTTTGGCGACCTCGACATAGGAGTGACTGATGATTTTGCCGTTACGGCTGTAGAGCGCGACCCGCCCACCCCGAATCTCCGCGACCATGCGGAAACCATCGAACTTGTCCTCGAAGACCCAATCGGGGTCGTCGAATGGTGAATCGGTCAGCGTAGCCAGCATGGGCTGCAGGCGACGAGGCAGGGTTGATTTTCGAGCCATGGTCGGGGGTCTCTACAAGGCAGGCAGAGGCCGAAACAAGGAGGCAGGAAGGCGAACACGCGCGCTGTCGCCAGCCGCGACCGGTCCCCCCGCGCGGACCACACCCAGCACCCCCGCTTTGAAGGGAGGGCCCGTGTCCGCCGACGAGACCACCTGCCGCTTGAGGCCTGCTCGGAAGCGGTCGATAAGGACGCAGGGCGTCCGAAGGCCGGTCAGCTCGACGACCGCGGACGGCCCGAGCTCGATCAGGGTCCCTAGCGGCATCCGTTCGAGGTCCAACCCGGCCGTGGTGACGTTCTCGCCGAGATCGCCGGCGCCAACCTCGAAGCCAGCTTCGAGGAGAAACGGGAAGAGTTCGGATGATATCAGGTGGACCTGCCGGAGATTGGGCAGGCCGGGCCGGCGGCGTGCCAAATAGCGGTGCCGGACGAACTGGCCGGCGTGGGCGTCGCCTTCGACGCCGTGACCTTCCACCAGGATTATGCTGTCCCGAGTTGGTTTGCTGAAGTGGTGCCCGCGATCGGCCGCGACCGCCACCACCGTTCCCTGCAGCGAGAAATCCTGCTTCTGCGGCATCAGGCGGCGCGGGCGAGCGAGCGCCGCTTCTGGCGGAAGTAGCGTGTGATCTCCGCAAGCGTCATCGCGTTCAGAACCCGGTCGGCAGGGACACCGCCCTTGCGCGCCATCAGAACGCCCCAGTGCATGTGGTCGAGCTCGGAAATCGAGTGCGCGTCCGGATTGATGCTCATCATGCAGCCGAACTCGAGCGCCGCCTGGTGCCAGCGCCAGTCCAAGTCGAGCCGCCACGGATGGGCGTTAATCTCGACCACAACGTCGTGCTTGGCGCACGCCCGCAGCACCTTATCGACGTCGATTTCGTAGCCCGGCCGCCGCTGAAGCTGGCGCCCGGTCATGTGGCCGATGAGAGTCGTGTGGGGATCGGATATGGCGCGCAGCAGCCGCTGCGTCTGGGCCTTGTGGTCCAGTTTGAACCGGCCGTGGATGCTGGCCACCACGAAGTCGAAGCGCTCCAGAACGTCGTCTTCATAGTCGAGCGACCCGTCCGCCAGGATGTCGGATTCGATACCCTTGAGGATCCGGAAGTCCTTGCCGAAGCGCTTGTTCAACCGGTCGGCTTCCCGGTGCTGCTGCGCGATCTCCTCGACGGAGAGGCCGCCGGCATAGTGGGCTGATTTGGAATGGTCCGCCACGCCGAAATACTCGAAGCCGCGCTGGCGCGTCGCCTTCGCCATGGTCTCCAGCGTCTCAGTGCCGTCGGAGGCATCGGTGTGGCAGTGAAGGATGCCGCGCAAGTCCTGGTCGGTGACGAGCTTCGGCAGCTTGCCCTTCAGGCCCAGCTCGACCTCGCCGCGCCCCTCCCGGAGCTCAGGGTCGATGAAGGGCAGACCGAGGGCGCTGTAGATCTCAGCCTCCTCGCCGGCGATCAGGGTGCGGCCCTTGTGCAAGCCGTCGGCGCCTAACCGCATGCCCGTCTCGGCGGCCAAGGCTTGGAGCTGCTCGATGTGGCCGGCGGAGCCGGTGGCGAAGAGAAGGGCGGCGCCGAAGTGCTTGCGGTCGGATACTCGGATTTGCAGCCCGTCGGCCGATGGCGTGGATGTCTTGTCCGGCTTGGCTGCCTCCGCAACGATCGCGAGATCGCCGACGAGTTCGCAGCCGCGGCGGAAATCGCCGGCAATCGTCACACGCTTGAGTTCGGGGCGCGACTGGCGGATCGAGTCCTTCGCATGCGCGAGCAGCGCGGCAGCGCGGTGCAGGTGGAGGCGGCCTTCTCCGCTTTTGGCGATCGCGAGGTTCTGCAGGATCTTAGTCTGTAGCGCGGCGCCGAGCCCTTTCGCCTTCTTAATGCGGTCATCCTTAGCGGCGGCCTCCAACTCCGAGAGCGAGCCGATGCCGAGATCCTTGTACAGGCGCAGCACCTTCTCCGGACGAAGGCCGGGCACAGCGAGCATCTCGAGCACGCCCGCGGGAATCTCCTTCCGCAGCTTTTCGAGGCTAGGATGACTGCCCGTCTTGTGAACCTTGGTGATGATGTCGGCGATAGCATCGCCGACGCCCGGGATCTCAGTCAATCGATCTTCGGCGACGAGCACGTCCAGAGGAACGGCTAGGGCCGCCAAGCTATCGGCGGCCCTAGAGTAAGCTTTCGCCCGGTAGGGATTGCCGCCTCGCAAGGCCGTGCGCTGTGCGTACTCTCGCAGGAGACTTGCCACACCACGAGCGTCGAGCGGATACATTCAGCGAGCCTCCCGGCCCGGGCTTTGCGGCGCGGCCGGAGTACGCCGGCCCGAGCCGTCACTTGGCCGGCGATCGAGAGAGGCCTCGAGCTTCTGGGCTGCGCGAAAGTCGTCAAGGTGCTGGACATTGGGGCCGTAGGCGGCCTCTTTCTTGAGGAGATTGTAGATCCGGCCGGCCACCAGTTGCAGATGCTTCATCTTGCCCCGCGGCATGGATCTCGCTCTGCAGAGAGCGCGGATGGCGTAGGCGCGGAAGTAGTCGAATGCGTCTGACATGATGTCAGTAAACGTCGGCCCTCGCCGGGAGTTCGATGGGCTCTGCCAAGACTGGATCGCCCGGCGCCCTGCCGCAAATGCGCGAAGAGTGGAACTCCTCGCCGCCTTCGAAGTTGCGAGACTCGTTAATTGAGGTAGGTAGACTGCCCGCCGTCGGCCCCAACCCGGCGGCGGGTTTTTTGTGAGTTGAGTAGCGTGGCAAAGCGTACAACGGCGCCTCGGCCGGAAAAGACCGAGGTCCCTACAATGCCGGGGTTCATCAAACCCCAGTTGGCGACCCTGAAGACGAAGGCTCCTTCGGGATCGCTATGGATTCACGAGGTCAAATACGATGGCTACCGCATCCAGCTCCGGATCGATGATGACGACCGGCGCGCCTACACCCGCAACGGCTACAACTGGATCAGCAAGTTCTCTATGATTGCGGCCGCCTTCGATATCGGAGGACAGGCCATCGTCGACGGCGAGGTTGTCGTCATCCATGATGGGCGCACGAACTTCTCCGAGCTGCAGGCGGACCTCGCCAGAGGCGATCAGGATCGATTGGTCTACTTCGCTTTCGATCTGCTCTGGCTGGACGGCCGAGATCTGCGGAAAGAGCCGCAGATCGAGCGGAAGAGGCTGCTCAAGGGTCTGATCGAGGAGCACGACCTCAAGGAGCCCGTTCTCTATAGCGAGCATCACGAAGGGGACGGCCATGCACTGTTCGCGGCAGCCAGCAAGCTGAATTACGAAGGTATCGTCTCCAAGCGGGCGGACGCACCATACCGATCGGATCGAGTGGAGGCGTGGCAGAAGATCAAGGTCGTCCAGAAGGGCAAGTTTCCGGTGGTTGGCTCTATCAAGGACCCATCCGGCGTGGCCGCGCTCTATCTAGGCAAGAAGGAAGGCAAGGATCTGGTCTACATGGGAAAGGTCGGGACCGGATGGAGCCGAACCACCTCGGCGCAGATCCGCAAGGCGCTCGACACCGTGGTAAGCCCGAAGCAAAAGCTGACCAAGACCATCAGGAAGCCGAAGGCCACGTGGGTCGAACCCGAGTTCTATGCCGACATCGAGTACCGTGACATCACCTCCGAAGGTCTGCTGCGGGCCAGCTCGTTCAAGGGGCTGAGCAAAGGAACACGCCGATCATAGCCGCGTTTTCCTGCGGAGTATGTGGAGTACCGGTCATGGATCCGGAAAGGCGAGTTGCGAAGGCGTTGGAAGACGCACAAGGCATCTTGGCCCAGTATGTCGAGCCCGGCCCTAGAAATTGCGAGCAAACCATAGACAGGCTGCTGGACGTGCTCGACGACGAAGCCGTTGTGCAGGCGATCGAGGACTCGAGAATGGAAAAGCCTACCCCGGAACAGCTCGCCGAGCTCAAGAGGCTCAGCGCGATCGCGCGCGTGCCCGATGAATCTGAGATCGTGACCTCCAAGGAGGCGGCCGAGATCCGGATACGAGATCTGCAGGAAAAGGCGAGGATGGAATGATGCCTGACAGGCCGATCAACGGTGTCGAGCCCGAACGCTCCGAGGACGATATCCAGCGTGAACAGCTTGGTCCCCGCGGGGTCCCCGGACGGGAAAGTCCAGCGAAGATGACGCCCCAGCGGGAGAAGAAGACGCCGAAGGATGTCGACCCCGGACACCCCGCGTGAATCCTATGGAAACGTTCGATCCGGATCGTGCCTGCCAAGTACATGATAGGCTCAACGACCAGATGATCGAATGGAGACCTCAATGGGCTGCGGTGTACCGCGAACACGGCACCACGTGGGATGAAGGGGTCGTATCCTGGGACGGGCTGCTGCTGGACGGGTGGGTTGCCATCATGCACAGGCATCCCTGCGGCCGTTGAGCCAGCCTTCGTCCCTTCAGCCCAAATGCGGCCTCGTGACGGCAAGGAACCGCGCGAATCCTTGCGGCGTTGGAACGCATCATTCGCATCAGGAGAATCCGATGGCGGCAGTTAAAAAGACGGCGGCACGCGGTCGCAAACAGGACCGGGCGCGCGTGGCCGGCGGACAGAAGCACGAAGTGGCATACGAGGTCAAGAAGAGCGGCCGCTCGGCATCGGCCGTGAAGAAGGCGGTCAAGAAGGTCGGCAACTCCCGCAAACGGGTCGAGAAGCGTCTGGGCCGCTGAGCCTCAGATCCGTCCGGAGAAGCGCGTGAAAGCGGTCAGCCTCTGCACGGTGGGCTCGACATCCTGCATGTAGATATGCGTCCGCAGGAACGATATCTCGTCGTCCAGGCCGCTCACGTCGACATCGATGAACCAGGACTTGGGCCTGCCGTCGCTGCCGTCGTTCCAGCGATAGCCCCTGCGCTTCAATGAGTCCTTGAGCTCGAACGCGGTCTGCTCCGCCCAGACCCGCATCGTCGGCTTACGGGCGGTCTCCAGCAGGAGCGCCAATGCCGGCGAGCCAATCTTCGGCAATTCGAACGCCAGGACCTCCAGCAGGGCGTGGCAGTCGTCGACGGCCCTATGTGCGTGGTGGAAGTAGCCGGCTCCGTTCAGGAGATAGCCGAGTTGCGAGCCCGCGAAACCGTGCTTGCGCCAGTCGATCTCGCTCATGCTGCAGCCCCAGGCCTTGTGCTCGAACACGGGCCAGTAGCGTTCGGCGAATTTTCTGTCGAAGCCGCTGTTGTGGGCGATCGTGATGACCGCGCTTTCGACGAAGGCGGCGACAGCGTCATCATCGAATTTGTGTCCGGCGACCATTTCGTTCGTGATGCCGGTGAGTGCCGTCACTTCCGCAGAGATCGGCGCGCTCGGCTCGTTGAAGGCGGAGAAGGTGTCGCGGACCCCAACGATCCGCCCGTCCTGAGTGTAGTCGAACTTCACCATCCCGAGCTCGATGATCTCGTCCTTGGCGTGGTCAAGGCCGGTGGTCTCGCTGTCGAGCAGGACGCCGGTCCTGACCTCCTGTTCTGCTGTCGGAATATAGGTCGGTCGGGCAACCAGGCGCCTCAGGATCCGGTAGTCGGGTGACCGGCTTAAAGCCTCGGCCATTACGGCCAGGTCCACCTGGTGCCGAGTATGCTCTTCTCTCAGGGGCTGGGTCAGCGCGTCCATGGGTCCACGATACCGGGCAAAAGGTCCACGAGGTACCCGAAAAACTAGCGATTCACGACGTTTTCGGACGTGCCCAGGGCGCTGCGGGCAGATGGCCAATTTTCCTGTTGACGCTCCCGGAGCATGTCGGAACCGGCAGGCTCCGTTCGTCTTGAATCAAGCACCGTCCCTCCGGAGTACCGCGTTCATGGCCCCCCGCGCCAACTGGAAAGGCTTCCTGCGTCTGTCACTCGTGACCTGTCCGGTGGCCCTCTATCCGGCCACGTCAGAAAGCGAAAAGATCTCCTTCAACCAGCTGAACCGGCAGACCGGCCATCGCATCAAGTATCTGAAGGTCGACGCCGACACCGGCGACGAGGTGCCCAACGAGGACATCGTCAAGGGCTACCAGCTCGAAAAGGATCAGTTCATCGAAGTCACGAAGGAGGAGCTCGAGGAGATCGCGCTGGAATCCACGCGCACCATCGAGATCGACGAGTTCGTCGACAAGTTCGATATCGATCCGCGCTACCTGATCCGCCCCTATTACATCCGGCCCGACGGCAAGGTCGGGCACGACGCCTTCGCCGTTATCCGGGAGACCATCCGCGAGATGGACAAGGTCGCTATCGGGCGCGTCGTACTGACAAATCGCGAGCACATCATCGCGCTGGAGCCGATGGACAAGGGCCTCGTGGGCACGCTGCTGCGCTACCCCTACGAAGTGCGCAGCGAGGCCGAATATTTCGACGAGATCCAGGACGTCAAGGTCACCAAGGACATGCTGGACCTCGCCAAGCACATCGTGAACCAGAAGGCGGGGCGGTTCGAACCGGACAAGTTCGAGGACCACTACGAGAGCGCGCTGGTCGAGCTCATCAACCAGAAACGGGCCGGCAAGCCGATCGTACCGAAGGATCGGCCGAAGGGCGAGAACGTCGTCGATCTCATGGACGCACTGCGCAAGAGCGTCGGGGGCGCAGCGGCCGATACCGGTGCTGCGAAAAAGCCTGCCAAGAAGGCGAAAAAAGCGGCCGCGGGTCAGAAGGAGATGCTGATGCCGATAGCCGGCAAGAAGCCTGCGAAGGATGCCGCGAAGAAGCCCGCAGCAGGAGCGCGGCGGAAGTCGGCTTGAGGTCCGGAATCCGGTGGCTCCCGATGACAATTGCGGACTGACACGGGAAGAGGATGCCCTTGTTAAAGCTATGCTTCGGATCGGAACAGCAGGGTGGAATGTTCCTCAAAGCTGCAAGGAAAGGGTTGGCGGCGCAGGTAGCCACCTTGAGCGTTACGCGGCGGTGTTGAATGCCACCGAGATCAACTCATCCTTTCACAGGCCGCACCGGCGCTCGACGTACGAGAAGTGGGCGAACTCGACGCCGGATGACTTCCGATTTTCGGTCAAAGTCCCAAAGTCCGTCACTCATTCGTCCCAGCTTGCGCGGGCTGATCTCGATCGGTTCATCGAAGAAAGCGCCGGCCTCGGTGCGAAGCTCGGGGTTTTGCTCGTTCAGTTTGCGCCTCGCAAGATGTTCGTTGAATCAGATGCGGAAATCCTGTTCGGCGCACTGCGGGAAGGGACCTCAGCCGCTCTCGCGTGCGAACCACGTCACGTCAGCTGGTTCACGCCCGAGGTCGGTGCTTGGCTCACGGAGCGTCGGATCAGCCGCGTCGCTGCGGACCCGGCGCGCGTGCCCGATGCCGACCTGCCGGGCGGGTGGCTGGGACTGCATTATTTTCGGCTGCATGGAGCGCCGCGCATCTACTACTCCGCCTACGACGGGGCATACCTTGGCGCGCTGAAGTCACGGCTCGGTGCTGCATCGTCCTCAGGCGAGGCCTGGTGCATCTTCGACAACACCGCCGCCGGCGCCGCGCTCCAGAATGCACTCGACTTGCTTCCTTGAAGGGCCTGCCATGGACGGCGGGCGGGCCCACCCGGGTTAATACGGACTTTTAGGGCCACCGGCCGTTTACCTAGGTAGGCTACGACGTTCCCCATCATGGATAACGACTTCGAGCCCAAGGACCGTGCGGAAGAAGCGGTGAAGGAGGCCCTATTGGCCGATGGCTCCGAGCGGCAGCGCTGGCTCCAACTCGCGCAGGCTTGGCTCGAACTCGCCCGCATCCGCTGCCATCCGAGCGGTGCGGCAGGCAGCCGAACTAATCTTTGCCTGGGGGGCACTCCGAGCACGCATCACCGATAGAACCCAAAACCTCGCGCACTTCCTCGACGGCCTGATCCGGAGACAAGCCCTCCGGCGGCTCCTGCCTGGCGATGTCCAACGCGTGCTCGCGCGCATGAGGGTCGGCCCGATCCCTAGCCCAGCCGTGCTCCTCGCATTCGCGGATAGCGCCCGCCTCCTGCAGCACGTGGATCGCCCAGCCGCGCCGCGTCCGGATCGCCGGTCGTCTTTCCTTCGTCATCAGCATCGAGGTCGCTCCTGCCAGGACGAATCCATCCGCCCTCCTGTTAGTTCCGGGCGGTTAGCACGGGTCAGAGATTCGCAAACGGTAGGGCTGAGGCTTGTCCCCTGTTCCGCGTCGCTGTGCACAACGGCACGGGCGCAGCAGCCCCCACGGCTGGTCGTCTTCCGTTGCCGTACCCAGCGCGCAAGGTGTATTGCGGACGCAAGTACCTCTGAAGTAACGGGAGGGGTGCATGGGTAACTGGCTCGTCGTTCCCAAGGGGACAGGCTTGGCGAGGCGGACCGGAGCGCGTCGCGCCGCGCAATACGTCCGGATGTCGAGGGAGCTCCAACGCTACTCGATCAAGAACCAGATGGCAGCAATCGCCACCTATGCCGAGGCGAACGCTCTTACAATCGTCCGTACCTATTCGGACGAGGGCCGCAGCGGCCTCCGGATCAAGGGACGGCCGGGTCTCATTGAGCTCATTGAGGACGTGCAGTCGGGGCAAGCCGACTTCGACCACATCCTCGTCTACGACGTCAGTCGCTGGGGCCGCTTCCAGGACGTCGACGAGAGCGCCTACTACGAATTCTTGTGCAAGCGGAGCGGCGTGCAGGTCGAATACTGCGCGGAGCTCTTCAAGAACGACGGCACATTCGTTTCAGGGATCGCGAAAAGCCTGAAGCGCGGCATGGCCGCAGAGTGGAGCCGGGAACTCTCGGTCAAAGTGCACGCGGGGCACTGTCGGGTGGCGAGCCTGGGATATCGCGTCGGCGCTCCCGTTGGGTACGGCCTTAGACGTTTGATGGTCGACGAAAGCGAGCATCCGAAAGCGTTTCTCGCGAAAGGCCAGTTCAAGGCTCTTCAATCGGATCGCGTTCGTCTGCAGCACGGCTCCCCCGAGGAGGCGGCCGTGATCCGGTCCATTTTCGATCAGTTCGTCAACGGCCGAAGATCGTACAGCGACATCAGGCGACACCTGAACGACGCAGGAATCGCCAATCACAATGGCCGCCCTTGGACCGACGGTATGATCCCCACCATCCTGGCGAACGAGAACTACATCGGTAACACCGTCTACAATCGCACCTCGCGACGGTTGGGGCAGAGGCTGGTCAAGAATCCGGATCACACCTGGATCCGAGGCGCTGCGCAGATCGAGCCTATCGTGGACCCCGGCATCTTCGCACGAGCCCAGAAGCTGCTGGCCGAACGGCGCGTGGAGATCCCCGAAAATGAGATGTTGTTGCGCCTGCGGCTTACGCTGCGCCGGCGCGGAAAGCTCAACTCGCGCATCATCAATACGACGCTCGGTCTCAATCACGTCTCGGCGTACGTGAAGCACTTCGGTTCGCTGCGAAAGGCCTATGCGTTGATCGGCTACGTGTCGCCGCGCGACTGCGACTGGATCGACACCCGGGAGTTTTGGGCTGCCGAACAGGCGAGGCACGCAACCGAGCTCGCGGAGGTGTTGCGAAACGACCTTGGTCTTCGGCCGGAGCTCGCTCCGGACGGGATCGGCGTCGATGTCGAAGGCAGGCGGGTAGTTTCGTTTCTCGTCGCGCGACGGCTGGCGCGACGGGGAGAGGATCACGCTGCGCAATGGAAGGCCTATCGAAGGCAGATCTCATCCGGCCTGCTTGCCGTGATGCGGTTGGACGCGGCAAATCGGGAGATCGAGGATTACGTGCTACTGCCTGCCTCGTTGAGGTCGGGACGCTACGTCTGGCTCCCATCAGGCTCCCTTCGTCGCCATCGCGGGACGCTTTACCGGGAAAGGGGGGCACTGTTCGCGGCCGTCAGAGCAACGTTGGCAAAAACCACCCGTGCCGCCCCAACCAGCTCAGCACCGCCGAAAAAGCGATCGAGATCAGGCCAGCCCAAAGCCAAGGGCTTCGGCGGGCGGCGCTCACGGTGCGCAGGTACAAAATCGCACCGATGAGAGTGCCGTAATTCCTTCGGAAGTCACCGTTCAGTTTCGCGATCTTGGACAATTCCGAGGAGGTGTCCAGGTCATTCGCCATCGGGCTGGCTCCTTCGTCTCCCTAGGACCAGCGCCTTATGAACCACTGTTTTGCCCGACGGAGCAAGACAAATTTCGTCTTATCGGAATTTTCCGGAGCCGTCTCCAAGCTACTACCGCTAGGCGGCTTCGCCGATATATCTCTCCTGGCTCCGCTTCTGATTGATCAGATTCAATAACTCCGCCGAAGCCCGCGCGTCGCATAAGGCGCGGTGGTGATTGTCCAGTGATATGCCGTAGATCTCGCAGAGCTTCCCAAGTCCGTAGGACTTGTGTCCCGGAAAGCGCCGCCGCATCCCAGCACACGTGCAGAGCTTCGGAAATCTAAAGCGCCGCCCGATGCGCTCAAATTCGTGGGCGATGAAGCCGTAGTCGAAGCTGACATTGTGGGCGACGAAGATGCCGTCGGCCATGAACTGCATGAAGGAATCCGCGACTTCGGCGAACAAAGGCGCGTCGCGAACCATCTCGTTCGTGATGCCGGTCAGCTGGACGATCTTGGCTGGAATGGAACGCTGCGGGTTGAGGAGAGAGTGCCACTCGTCCACGACCTGGTGGTTGCGGACCTTCACCGCGCCGATCTCGGTGATGCGGTCCCCGTTCGACCATGAGCCGGTGGTCTCGATGTCGACCACCACGTAATCCTGCTCGGGGTCGAAGCGGTAGTCGACCCGACCGATCTCGGCCACAATGCCGGCGTCGCCGAATTGGCGGAGGCGGGTCAGCTGGTTGCGGCGGATCACGTCCCCTTCGGCCTTGACCTCCATGAAGGACGCCTTGCCGTCCTGGACCAACATGAGGTCGGGGAAGCCGTCGCGCATGCCGCGGAAGTCGTCGCACATGCTGCCGAGGATGCTGGCGACGCCAGCCGGATCGGACCCTTCGAGCAGCGCGCGCAGCGCCTCCGCTTGCACATGGTCCCAACTGAAGACCCCGTTCGGGCGGCCCCATCTCGCTGCGACGGTGCGGAGGATCAACGGGAGGGCGGATCCGGACGCGATGGCTGCCAGCTTCTCGTCGATCGTCGCGGCGAAGAGCCGGCGGAAGCTGCGATCCTTCAGGCAGTGAGGTAGCCAATCGAACCCGCTGGGCATCCGGGTGCTTTCGAAGAGCTCGTCCCAGAAGAGCAGGCCGAACAGGCTGTGCCACAGCACATTCTCGGTGAAGAAAACCTTGGTGCCCTCGCGCCGCAGCACGCCGGCGACGCCCGCCTCGGGATTGCCGCGATGGGCGTCGTCTACGGTGATCGTGCGGCCGGACCGCAAAAGTTCGGTGTGGAGACCCGTGCGCCGTCCGCCGAACTTGCGGGCATAGAAGTCGGTAGCGAAAAGGTGTTCTTCGTCGCTGGCGGGATCATCGATCATGCGCTGCAGCAGCGCTTCGGATTCTGTCTTGTCGCCGTCATTGTAGAGCAGTCGGACCAGTCGCTCGTTGCAGTCCGGCGAAGACCCCGCCCGGTAAAGCGTAAGGGCGAGATCCCTTTCGCGTGCTTTCTCGAAGAAAAGCCCGGTTCGATGCGCGGCTCGGCTGCGGAGATCGGCGGCGAACTGGGTCATGCAGGCGGGTCCGCCGAGCACGTCGACGGCCGCCCGTCTGTGGGCAGGCTCCGATCCGTCCTCCAGACTGTCCAGAACCTTGCTGTAATGGAACGAGGCGAGCGCCTCCTCGGCATCGGTGAAGCGCGCGCTGAACGAGGTCTCTTGGTTGGTGCGGAGGATTCCCAGGTCGCGCAGCGCGAAGTTCTTCAGATCCACCTCGGTCTTGCCGAAGTAGAGGTAGAGCAGAAACTCGATGGGACGCGTCCCGTCGAGCGCGATGAAATTGCGCGCCCCACAGTGCTGCGCGGCGACCGAAAATGGTATTCTCTCAAGGTAGTAGTCGATGAACTTCGGCTTTGACCAGGACTTCCGGACGTCTCCACGCCCGGCCGCCTGCGCACCAGTCACCAGGACGTCCTTCGGCAGGCATGAAACGAAAACCGCATAGTCCTCTTCGCCGAGCGCCCGTGCGTGACCGGCCGCGGTCAGATCGGATGCCGCCCGCTCGACGTCATCGATCTCGGGGTAGCTGAACAGCGATCGGTTGAATATGGCACCGCGCCGGTTGATCATGCGGACCAACAGGCATCTCGCATCCCTCGAAAGACCCTCGAACCGCCCTATGAAGGCGTGATGCTCCGGACCAAGCACGGGGGCATAGGTCCTCTCCACGAACCCCAACATTTCAGCGAAGTGGTCGAGATAATAGTAGACCGGCAGTTGCGGCAGTTTGGCCAAGCGGACCTTCGGGGCAGAATCGTTCGTTCTATTTTTGTTCGAGGGTCGCCCTCAGAGTCAAGCGCCTCGGGACTACAGGGAACCTCAGTCACGGACTTCGGCGGTCGCCGGCGCGGGGTCTTCCTTCGTGCCGCGGGCGACGATGCGCAGTGTCCCGTCCGGAAGCGGCCGCTGGAGCTGGAGCGCTTCCTCCGCCGGCGCAGTCATCCAGGTCTCGACCTCGTCGGGCGTCGTCAGGATCACCGGCATCGCCTTCGGGTGGATGGAGCCGACCTCCGCGTTGGGCTCCGTCGTCAGGAACGCGTACAGGTCGTTGGTGGTCTCGCCCTCCTTCACCTTCCTCACCGACGTCCAGTTGGTCCAGATGCCGGCGAAGCAAAGAAGTGGGCGGGTCTCGTCGAGCGCGAACCAGATGTCGCCGCCCTCGGCCTTGTTGAACTCGCTGAACGAGTTGAACGGCACGACGCATCTATTCTCGACACCGAGCCAGCGGGTCCAATGCTTCGACTTCACATTCCGGATGTTGGTCGTCCCGCCGTCAGGCTCCATCCGGAGCAATTCCTTGAAGTCGATCTCCTTGCCCTTGGCCCGCAGTTTCTCGGCCCGCTTTTTCGTCGCGTCCATCAGGGCCTTCGACGACGACGGCATGCCCCAGCGCGCGGTAACGAGCTCCCGGCCCTCGGCGCCATTGCGAACGATTGGTGCCTTGTAGTCCGGAAAGACGCCGGGCATGGGCGCGAGGTTGCCGACGTAGCGGTTGACGACACGGAACAGCGCGCTGATCGCGGCCTGGTTGGTGGTGATCGAGTAGAGGTTACACATTCAGGCTTCCGGATCCGGATGGCGGGCTCGCTGGGAGAGCTGTAGCAGCGACGCCGGCGGTCGGCGACCGGCCTTTGCGCACTTGCTGCACCGGAGCCTACTCGCGAGATCATGGACTGCCGTCGTGGGCGGATGGCGCAGCGCAGCCATGTCGACCTCACGTTTTGCCTTGCATCTCGAGCATTCGATTTCGAGCCAAGGATAACCACCGTTGATCGCCTGGTCGATGGTCGGTGACGGGTCGATCGGACCGCCGTCGGCCCACATGCGCTCGTTCCAGGATTCGGAGAGCAACTTGTCGGCCTGACGGATCAGGGCCTCTCCTTTTGCGCGGGCCTCGGCGGCTTGGGCGGCGAGGATGCCCGTCATGGCGCGGGCCCGGCCGAGCTCCTTCTGCAGGGCCTTGCGGTCGCCGCCGCTAAGCGGGGTGGGATGGTGCTTCGGCGCCATGGCAGCATCCGGTTCCGGTCGCGCCGGCGACTACTCGAACGCTGGCCAGCAACCGTCTTCTTCGTGGCGCCCGGTCCGCTGGGCGCAGGTGTTGTCCAAGAGCCGCCGCCCGACGTCTTTCCAGAGCGCCTCCCGACCATAGAGACGGACGGCATCGACCTTCTGAATCTCGACGATCCGGGCGCAGCGCCGGCAGCCCACCCTAAGCAGATGCTGAGGAATTTGGTCCAGCCGCAGCGCCGCTTCGGAGGAGCCCGACCGTGCCTCGGCGCGAGGGTCGCCCAAGAGCGGCTGCCAGTATTCCGCGGGCAGATCGGCGTCGGGGGCCAATGCGGGCTTCTGTGGCACGTTTCTGCCGACGAGAGCGGCCATCTTGTCCATCTGCTTGGTGGTCGGCATGCGCCAGCTCGCGGGTCGGTCCGTCATCTTGCTATAGAACATAACAAGAACAAAAGAGTCGATAGGCAGCGCAAAAAATTTTCTCCTCTGCGCATTTCTGACGACGGAGCTGAACGCCGAAGTTGGCGCCGTTCATCCGAAGGCGATCACGCCGGAGGAGGTCGACACCTGGATGACCGCGCCGGCGGAAGAAGCCTTGAAGCTTCAGCGTCCGCTTCCAGATGGGAGGCTGCGCATCATCGCTCGCGGCGCCAAGGAAGACCCCGTCGCTTCCGCGACATGAGCAATGAATGTCCGAATCGAAGCGGCATCGAGTAGGCGATCTCGGACTTCGACCAGATATCGCATCAGCAATTTACCTGCCCTGTGAACAGCGGGACAAGCGAACCTCCGTCCGCCAAATTCCGAAGTTTTTTCGCTTCGAGATTCGCAAGGAATCACTGATGCTTGGCGGAGGGACAGGCGTAAGCTAACCCCCTGATATCCCCCGCTTTCCACCATATTTAGTGTTTGATTCAGGAACTCGCACTACTTCTTGACGCGCGTTACGGCAACACCGTAACTTGCATGGAACTGAAACAGCGAAGCCGCCTAGGGCGGCAACCCGAAGCGGCTTCAAAGTTTCAGCCTGCCATTCACCCTGGGACGGGTCAGGCAGGTCGATGGGTAGTAAGAACGACTTCATAGAATCGAAGTCTTACCGATCGGTCAAGCCCGTCCTTTCAGTGCATCGGGGGTATTCCCGATCATCGTGAAGGACTGACTGAAATGCCTACCAAGCAAAGCTCCCCGAAACTCTCCACCCTCGCGTCTCGCGTGCTCAGCGGCGTCAAGAAGCCGACGATCACGGACTCGAAGAAGCTCGCAGCATCCGTGCTGTCGCAGGACGAGAAGAAGGGCCAGCGCAAGTAAGAAACGGTGCCGGCGGCAACGCCGGCACCCCTCCAGCGAGCCGAGGCGCTGATCTAGCCCATTTGATCCGGCGAGATGACCGAACTCCGCTGTCGTCCGCGGAAACGTGTACCCGAAAAGCTTCTCGGAGCTTGGGGCCTTCTTCCCGGATTCGGCAAGGAAAGCTCTGTAGCCCGCGTTTTCTCCGGTGATACTAGGCCGGTTTCCGCCGCAACTAGACGAAACGAGTAGGTGCTCAATAGAGCGAGCCGGTACCGGGACGCATGATCGCGAAGTCCCCGTTGCTCTGCGATGCGGCGGTCGGAGGCAGCGCTGGGCTCCGCGCTTCCGGCGGGTGATCAGACCCGCAGCGTCGAAGCGCCGGCGTATTTAGCCGTACCCGCCCCGTGATGCGTAGCGCCGATTCGGCCGGCCCGCGACGATCGCGCGGAAGCAGGTCGAATGGAGGAGGAGGCCGCCGATGCTCGACGACTATGAAGCCGATCGGATAGCGCGAGGAGGCGAGTTCGTCCAAGGCGAGGCATTTGAAGGACTCACGCCTTTCTCGATTTGAGCGCCTTGGCGACCGCCTGTTCGACGAACTGCCAGGCCTTCATGTCGCCTGCCGCCGCCGCGTCCTTGATGGCCTCGATAAGGGCCGGCTTCATATAGACCAACATCGCCTTTCGGCCGTCGCCCCGCGTCGATGGCGTCGGTGGTTTCACGTCCTTCTTGGCCTTCGCCATCGTGGTCGCACCCTTCCTGGATCCGATCGGATTCTAACAGGATGGTTGCTTGGTGCTAAGGGCCGGTAACCATAAAGCTGTTGACCCGCAATCAGATATCTAATCGATATCTATCAGATATCTAGTTCCTTGACTTTCCGGGTCTTCTGTGATCTAAACCGCCTCTACTGAGACGTTCCATCTCCGACATGGGAGGATTTGCCGCCCCTCGGTTGCCCCGCGCGATTCCGTGCGAGGCGACCGCCGTTCGCCGTTTTCATTGGACGATATCAGCGAGGATAGATGCAGAAGAAGAACCTCTTCGTCAGCCACAAGGCCAGCCGCGCCATCCCCTTCGCCAGCACCCTGACCAGAGACTTCCTGGTCCAAGCGACCCTCGACGGCGACATCCGGCGCATCGAATATCAGAGCAGCGTCATCATCGACGAGCGCATCGCACCCGTCGAAGGCATCGTCGTAGAGCGATTCGACGGTCGCTACGCGGTCGACCTCGTCGACACCCGCCCGGCCAACGGTTCGGCGGTGGAAGCGCTGACGCAGCTCGCCTTCGCCCGCGGTTGCCACGGGATCATCGAGGTCAAAGCCGAGGACCTGCGCACGGAGCCGCTGTGCTCGGCGGCGCGCGAAGTCTGGAGCCACCACGCCGTCCGCGTCCACGCGGATGATCGCGCGGAAATTCGCGAAGCCTTGCAGATCGGCGGGCCCGTCGGTTTGGCCCAGCTCATCGGGTCGGTCGACACGCGGGGCGACGCCCGCGCGGTGGTCTTCGCGCTCGCGTGCGAAGGGACGGTCGAATTCGACCTCCGCGACGGCATCACCGACGATCTGATCGTGCGATCGGGCTACGCCGGATCCTCCGTCGGTCTACGCGCCTACGGCGCATAATCCTCACATCGTCCGAAATGAGACCGTCCCGCGCGAGCACACCTCGCGCGGGACGGTCCATTTGTGTGCGCCACGTCCCTCGATTCCGCGCGCATCGACGTCCGCGGATGGGGCCGCATCGCCGACGGCGATCGAATTCTTGCACGACACGCGGCGACATCGACCGCAACGCAAGTCAGGAGCATGATGGCCAAGCATCAGGACGACGGCGCGAAGACTGCCGGCCCGAAGGCGAACGAGATCCGCCGGTCCGGAAAGCGCGGCTTCGCAGCGCTTGCCGAGGCGGTCGCGGCGGAGGAATGGGGAGGCCCGGACGACGAGACGGACGTCGCGGGAGAGAACGAGGATTCCGTCGTCCCGGTCGCGAACGACGAGGAGAACTTGGCGCCGCGCGAACGCCCAGACCCCGCCCGCTGCGTCGTGGACGCGGTGCTGGAGGCGGCGTTGACCGACGATATGCGGGCTCGCCTGTCCGGTCCGGAGGCGCTCGCCGTCATCATCCGCGTTCCGGCGGCCGCCTGGGTGGCGCCGGTCGAGACGGCCATCGAGCGCCTGAACCCGAAAGCGCGGGTCTATGCGCGAGACGGCTCCAGCAAGTCGGGGCACAAGGCGGAGGTCGGAAACGGCGAGGTCGCGGCACATCTCGCGAAGGGGCGGATGGTCGTCGGCATCGCGCCGTCGGTCGCGACGCTTCCTCGCGTGCTCGCCGCCGGGGCCGACATCACGATCGACCTGAGGATCGACGGCGAGATACTCGACCGCGCCATCGCTCTGTTCGTCGGCGACACCGTCGATCCGCAGCGGATCGACGGTCTCGGGACCCTCGACCTGCACGACATCGTGTCCGGCTTCCGCGCCGGCTCGAGCGCGGCGGAGATCGTCGAGCGCATCCGTCGCTCCGCCAGTCGCTTGTCTTCACCGCGCACCGATCGCCTGCCTCGGATGGAGGATGCCGTCGAATATGGGCGGGCCCGCGACTGGGCTCTGGCGCTCGGCCGGGAGTTCGCCGACTACAAGGCCGGAAGGCTCAAGTGGCATGAAATCGGGGTCGGAACGAACGCGCTGTTCGCGGGGCCGCCGGGCCTCGGCAAGACATATTTCTGCCGCGTGCTCAGCGCGCACCTCGGCATCCCGCTTGTCGCGACGTCGATATCCGAACTTTTCGCGACCTCGGCCGGATATCTGGATTCCGTGATCAAGGCCGTGCGCGAGACCTTCGCCAAAGCCGAATCTGGCGCGCCGTGCGCGATACTCTTCGACGAGATCGACGCTCTGCCCACGCGCGCAGCCCTGCACCAGGACGCGCGCGCGTCCAGTTGGTGGACTCCCGTCGTCGCCGAATTCCTCACGCTCCTGGATTCGGCGGCCGGCGGCGACCGCCCAGGCGTATTCGTGTGGGCAGCGACGAACTACGCGGACCGCGTCGATCCCGCGTTGATACGCCCGGGCCGCCTCGACCGCGTGATCGCATTCGCGGCTCCGGGGCCGGACGGGATCGTGTCGATCGTGCGCCATCATCTGGCCGGGGGTCTCGCGGACGCCGACCTGACGGCTATAGGCCAGATCGGCATCGGCAGAAGCCCGGCCGAGCTCGCCGCAGCGGTCAAGGTCGCTAAGAGCGCCGCGCGCACGGAAAAGCGCGCGGTCCGCGTGGAGGATCTGATCGAGGCCATGGCGCCGCCCGTCGATCTCGACGCTTCGACTCTGCGGCGCATCGCGGATCACGAAGCCGGTCACGCGGTGACCGCCTTCGCCCTCGACGAAGAGGAGCTGGTCGCTATCGACCTGGTGGGCGATAGCGGCGCGTTCGGTCGCACGATCTTTCGCCGGCGGCGGAGCATCGAGACCCGCGCGAGCATCGAGAACCGTACGATCGTTCACCTCGGCGGGCGTGCGGCGGAGGTCGTCGTCTACGACGGCGACTGCGCCGCGAATGCCGGGGGCGACGAGTCGAGCGACTTGGCCTTGGCGACGAGAGCCGTCGCCTCGTTGCGATTGTCGACCGGTCTCGGCGGGGGGCTGGCCTATCTCGGCGACCCTCAATCGGCGATGGACCTCCTGCGGATCGATCCGAATCTGCGACGACTGGTCGACCAAGATCTCGTCCGCCTCCACGAAACTGCGGTCACCATCGTCCGCCGGCATCGCGCAGCCCTCGACGCCATCGCCTCCGTCCTCGTCGCGAAGCGGCACCTGTCCGGCGTCGAAGCCCGCCGGATCTTCGCGGACCATCCTCCCGCGCCGGGATGACGGCGCCGCCACGCGATGCGGCGCCTGCCATCCATCAACAGCAATCGGGGGCAACATGACCGATCGTTCGACGACCACCATCATCCACCGCCCGAACGGCGGGCTCGGAGGCTATCGCGTGATCTCCGACGGCGCGAGCCGCGTCGTAGTCCACGCGTTTCCCATGAGCGATCTGGCGTCGGTCTCCGGCGCGGACCTGCTGGCGACGCCGGGCAGCTACCTGATGACCGACGGACGCGTGGCCTACGTCGGCGAAAGCAATCGGGTGTCGCGTCGCCTCGCCGATCATTGCGCCGACCCGTCCAAGAGTTTCGGCCGCGACGTCTTCGTCGTCACCGGCTGCGACGACAGTTCGTTCGACAAGGCTCTCGGCCTCGACTTTCAATTCCGATTGACGCGGGAGGCCATCGACTGCGGCGTCGTGACGGTGGCGAAGGGATTGAACCCGGTCCAGCCGCGGATGACGGCTGCCGTCCGGGCCACCCACGACCGCGTGTACGGCGACGCATTGCGCCTGTTGTACGATGCCGGTTGCAGGATCTTCGTGCCGGCTGGATCCGAGCCCTCCCCGCGCCAGCCGCCACCCGCGGCGGAGAGCGCCGGGGACTCGGTCGATGGCGGTCCGATGTCGATCGGGGTTACCAGCGCGCCGCTCGGGGCCGACGAGTTCGAGATGCGGTATCTCGGGCTCTGGGCTCGGGGCTACTGGGCCGCCGACCGTTTCGTCGTCGCCGCCGGATCCGAGGTCAGAGAGGAGACCAACGGCTCGGTCGATGCGCTCACGCGGTCGCGTCGCGACGAGCTGTTCGATGCGAAGGTGCTGTCGGCGATTCCGGGCGTCTCCGACCGGCGTCGGCTCGTCGCCGCCGTCGCCTTTCCGTCGACTTCGATCGCCGCCAAGATTCTGTGCGGTGCCCACACGCCCGGCAAATGGGTGCCGGTGAACAAGGCCATCTGGTTGGCGCCCTAGATCACCGATATCCGGAGGCCGCAGCGGCGCGGGCCGGGCGTGGCGGCAGGACTTTGCAGGGAGAGCGGGAGTGGAAGCGGTGGATCAGATGGAGGCAGCGGCCGCTTTGCTGGAGGCGAGCGGCCGGTACAGGATCCTGCGGCGCCTGGAGCCGCGGTCCCTCTACGACGAGCCCGACGGAAGCACCGCGCATCGCGGCATCTTCCTGGACGTCGAAACGACGGGTCTCGATCCGACCGTGGACGAGATCCTTGAGCTCGCGATGGTGCCGTTCGACTTCGCGGCCGACGGCCGCGTTTTCGCCGTGCACGAATCCTTCGATCGCCTGCGGGACCCGGGACGTCCCGTTCCGCGCGAGGTGACCGCGCTCACGGGCATCACCGACGCGATGTTGACCGGCGCATCGATCGATCCGGTCGAAGTGGAATCCTTCGTCGCCGACGCCGAACTCGTCGTCGCCCATAACGCCGGCTTCGACCGGCGCTTCGCCGAGAGGTTCTGCGGCGCGTTCCGGCATCTTCCCTGGGCCTGCTCCTGGCGCGAGATTCCGTGGGCGGACGAAGGATTCGACGGGGTGAGACTCGGGCAGCTCGCCGCCGGCTTCGGATTCTTCCACAACGGCCATCGCGCGGCCGACGACTGCCGCGCCGGCATCGATCTACTCGCGCGGAAGCTTCCTGTCAGCGGCCGCCGCGCGCTCGACGTGCTCATCGAATCGTCCCGCACACCGCGCTGGCGGATCCGTGCGGTCGGCGCGCCCTACGCGTTCCGCGAGACGCTGAAGAGGAGGGGGTACCGCTGGGATGCCGGCGGGGACGGCGGCATCAAGGCTTGGTTCATCGATGTCCGGGAAGACGCGATCGGGGACGAACGTAGCTTTCTCATGCGCGAAATTTACCGGCGGGACGTCGACATCGACGCGAGGCGCATCGACGCGTACGACCGCTATTCCGACCGCGACTGACGGAGGCGCTGCCTTTCTCCGCTCCGGTTCACCTGAGTTCGTAAAAGGGGCCCAATCGGCCCCCGCGAATACGAGGATGCCGCATGAAGAAGCCGACCAAGCACAACCGGCGTTCGGTCCGCTCGTCCAAGACATGACCGGCGCCGAGATCAGGCTCGCCGTGCACTCGAGGGCCTTCGTCGCCGCTCTTCTCGCTGCCTACGGCTTCCGCGGCCCGGCTGTCTTTTCGGCGCCGGCTCCGAGTAAATGTTGCGCGGTCGCGCTCGACCTGGGCCTGCGTGAACGCGTCGGTAACGACCTGGTCGGGCTCGAACGGCGAGCGGCCCGTCTCGTCGCCGCCCACCGCGAGGCGATCGGTGCCGTCGCGGCCTGCTCGCCGAGCGCCGCCACCCGATCGCACGGAGGTCGACCGCATCGTGGTGGCGCATCTCGGTCGCATACCGCGTCGGGTCTCGCGCACGACGGGTGGACGTCCGACCAACGGCACCGCCGCATCCTAGCGAAGGATCGGAAACCGAAATAGGCGGCTTTCCGGAATTTTCTTGGATCCTTCGGATCCGCGGTTCGCAAAGGACTCATCGATCGTGACAGGAAGCCCACGCTTCGCCTCTGCAAGATCCTCTCAACGAAAGGCACCCATGGCAACCAAGGCCGAAATTCCGAATAACCCCCGCGGCGTCGACGGCCAGGAGGCGGACCGGCTTGTCTCCGGTCGTCCGTCCATCCCTGAGCGGGTGCGACACCGGCCTCATCCAGATCAATGGGGAGAATCCGAAATGATGACGTTGCCGGAGGCCGCGGCGCTGTTCTTTCCAGGCGTTTTGACCACGACGAGCCTCCGCACGGCGGTGCGCGATCAGCGCCTGGATGTGGTCGAGATCGCAGGCAAGATCCTGACGAACCGTCTGGCCGTCGAACGCATGTGCGTGTGCGGACCCCGGAACAAGCCGGGCCAGCCGCCTCCGGCGGCTGCGCCGAGGCCCTCGGACCGGGAACTCCTCCGCCGTATCCTGCGGTCGGACTGAAGTTTCCGGAGGGAGAGAGAGAGAAGAGAGTAGCTTGGAGCCACCGCATTGCGGATTACGCAACCGCAGGGTAATGTCGCCGCGTTCGCGAGCCTGCCGGAGGAATCCTTGAGCGAAGACGATTGGATTGACGCGGCCTGGATCCGGAACCGATTGGAGGACAGCGGGAAGACCCAGCGGGAAATCGCCCGACTGCTTGGGATCGATGCCTCCGGCGTGAGTCGGCTGCTCGACGGAAGACGCAAGCTCGGTGCCGAGGAAGCCCGCGCCATCCGGGGTTTCTTCGACGGCAGCCCGCAGGGCGCCGTGCCCGGGCCGAGCCGAGCACGCGCGAACGACGTCCGGGCGAAGAAGGGACTTCCGGGACCGAGGCCGCGCACGCGTCTTTCCCAGGACATTCCGGTCTACGGACCGATCGAGCCGGACGGCCCCCATTTCTTCCGCCTGACGGAGGGAAGCCCCATCGAATACCGCCCCTGCCCCCCGCAATGCATCGGCGTGGTGGGAGCCTTCGCGCTCTTCGCTCCGGACGACGCGTTGTCGCCCAGAGCGCGAACGGGAGAGGTGCTCTACGTTCACCCGAACCGGCCTCCGGTGGCCAACGCGGACGTCTTTTTGCGCATGAAAACACCGGCAGACCGGCACGGAGCGCGGCCGGATAGAATCGCGATCCTGCGGTGCGTCGGCAGCGATGAGGCGGTGCTGCACTTCGTTGCCCTTAACGAGGTCGACCCGGCCCGTCCTACCAGAAGACCGCTTTCGATCGAGCGACGCCTGGTCGCCCAATTCGGTCGGGTGATGCTGATCGCGACCGAATAGCCACCTTTCGTTAACTTCATTGCGATTTTCGCATTGCGACTCGCTGGTGCGGGGCTTAGGAGTGGGCCGGCCCGATCATGGGCCCGGAGACTGTTCCAATGCCCTTGGCCAAAGTCGCCTCCTATTCAGGATACGAGCCCGAGGATCCGATGTTCCAGACCACGCCCGACGCCATCGATGCCGCGGTGACCGCCTTCGGCAGAGAGCTGGGGGCCGCGGACCCGCAGTACGTGGACGTCCGTCCGTTTCCAGGCGCCGAACTCGGCATGTGCCAACGCAACGTACTGGATCACATGCGGCTGCACAGGGGGCAGCTCGTCCACGCCTGGGCGATTTGGGCGAACCGCCTGTTTCTCATGGGCGAATTCCACGCGATCTGGCGCAGCCCGGGCGGAGAGCTGGTCGACGTTACGCCGACCGCCGAAGGAGAGGCCCGGGTCCTGTGCGCGATCGCCGAAGACTACGGCGAGAATTTCGACTTCGCTCTGCGTCCGGCGAACCGCGCGATGCGGACGGTCGACCCCGTCGATCCCGCCGCCGTCGCCGACGCGATCGCTGCCCTGTCGCCGGCCAGGCGGAGCTACGAGCAGACACGGGCCGCGCGCCGCGGCCTCGACCTCGAAACCCACATCGCGGCCAAGCTTCCGCTTTCGGACCTCGCCGCCGCCGTCGATGCGCTGATCAAGTGCTGCGAGCTGCGCGACCGCCTCGCCCTGCCGACGCGGTCGGGCGTCTATTCGAAGGATCCCGAAGCCTTCATGGCCGTACAGTCCCGGATGGACCAGCTGCACCAGCGCATCGTGCGCTTGTTCGCCGAACGAGACCGCGGGGTGCGGCATGGAGCTTGATGCCGAGGATCTCGCCAACTCGGCCTTTCTGCCGAAGGTGTCGCCGCTCGTCGAGGAGCTGCTGCGCGGTCTCGTGACCATGCAGTGGAAGGACGACGAACTGCCGGCGGTCCTGAAGCTCCACGCCAACCTTTCCCGCAGACGCCGCAAGGCGCCCGGAACGGGACCGTATCTGGACGTGCGCAAGGGTCACGAGGGGCGCGCTCCGAAGATCGTCATCATGGACCGCGGCGTCCCGACGTCAACCGGCGTGGACGCCGTGCCCGAGACGATGAAGCCGGAGAGCAGCCCGCTCGCTCTGGTGCACTACACGTCCTACGAGTCGGCGAGGAAGTATCTAGAGGACGACGGCGCGCAGCGCGACCCGCTGTCGTTCAAGGTCAACTACGTCCTGCGGCGCTGGATCCAGGAGATCCAGCCGGCGAAGGGGGTACCCGACCGCAAGAAGAAGATGCGGCGCTGGAAGGCGCTGGGCAACTGCGTCGACCATCTCTCCGGCATCTTCGAAGGCCTCGCCCTGCGCGACATCGACATCGACACCGGTCGCAACTACTACGGCCGGCGGATCGTGCAGGAACTGAAGAAGGGCAAGCGCGATCCCGAGAATCTCAAGGACTCGCCGATCGCGGACGAGCTTTCCTGCCTGGAATGGGCGATCGAATGGTTCGCGGCGAAGAAGAAGCTCCCCGTGCTGCCGGCGAAGTTCGAGTGGCCGGACTTCATCGAACGCGAGATGCCGTTCTACACCTACGACGACATGATGGCCCTGCTGTGGGCCTGCCTCGGGTTCGACGCGACCAAGGGCGGCAAGCGCGTCCGCGTCCCGCGCGAGGAGCAGCGCTGGCTCGTCAGGTTCTTCCTGCTCTATTTCCTGACCGGGACAAGATACGACGCCAACGGCAAGCTCGCGTGGGGCTTCAACGATCACGTCGGCTGCATCGACTACGAGAACGGCGTGATCTGGCGCAACGGGGCCCAGGCGGTCAAGTCGCGCCAGAAGCCCAAACGCCGCAGCGACCTGCTGGCGATGATGACGGAGATCGTGCTGGGGTGGCACGAGGACGACGAGCGGCTCGGCGCCAAATATGGCTTCAAGCCCGTATGGGTGATCCACGAAAAAGGGAAGCCGCCGAAGAACTTCAAGAACAAGGTGGACGACGCCCTGAAGCGCTCCGGCGTCAAGAAGTCTGCCCACAAGTGCAAGCATGGCGGCGTCACGCTGCTGGGCTACTGCGGCGTGACCTTCACGGAGGTTGCCGACGTTTTCGGCAACGACGAGGACACCATCAAGAAGAACTATTCCCACGTCGACTGGGACAAGATGCCGACCAGGAAGGACCGCATCCCCAAGGACGACATCCGCTGGCGGGACCTCAAACGCGTTTCCCCGACCTCACTCGCGCCCGATCTGGTCGAGCAGCTGGTCACCGATCTCAAGGCGCGGGCCGCGGCATGATGGATGGTTTCGCCGATCGGGCTCCGCTGCCGCCGCCCCCCGAGCACGAACGGCCGCCCTGCCCCGTGCCGACACCGGCGGACGTGGTGGCCCTGATGATGCCGGACAACTATCCGTATCCGAAGTCCGCGACCATGATCGCCGGCCTGCTAGGGGCCGCGGCCTGCGCTCGCGTCGGGTTTCTGCAGGCGACCCGGATCCGCCTGGGCGAGCACTGGTCGCCCGAACGGCCCGGTCGTCTTCTGGTGCCGGACGAGCGCGCGCCGCGGCCGGCCTATCTGCTCCCGATCGCCCAACTCGCCTTCCGGCGGATTCGCGATGCCTACGACAGGAAGGAAGGCGACCTGCTGTTCGCCGAAGGGGAGCCGACGTCGCGCCACGAAACGCTGCATTTCATCTGCACCAGGATCGGCGAGCGGATGGGCATCGATACCCGCAGCATCGTCCCTCGCATGCACGACTTCTTCGACATGACGATACCGCCGGGCACGAGCGGCGAGATGGTGCTGGCGGTCTCGGGGCCCAGGTGCTTCAGGCGGAACGTCGCGGCTCCCAACTACGTCGTGCCGCTGCCGAAGCTGCGGCGCTTTCTCGAGGAGAACCATCCCTTGGCGGGCGCCGCCAGCGCTTTCACGGGAAAGCGCGGTCTGGTCTGGATCCGGTCGCAGCCCAGAAATCTGCCGGAGCCTAGCAAGCACAGATGGAAGGAGGTCTCGCCGGCCTTCGAGCAGAATCCGGTCGTGCTCGAGCTGCGCGCCGTCGCGTGGCCGAAGAACGAGAAGAAATGGAAGAAATTCCGCCTCGACCTGAGGGACCGGTATTTCGACCACCTCCACGCCCTCAAGAAGGAGGGAAAGCTCAGGCTCCGGGAAGTCGTCGAGCTATTCAGGGCGAACAAGCACCTGATCAGGGGGTGGGAGATGATGCGGCTGGTGCCGGACCCGATCGAACGGACCGTCGCGGAGTGGAAGCAAATCTGGATCGGGGCCTACGCCGGCCGCAGGCCGGGCGAGAGCACTCACGCCCTCTGGAAGCGCGTCGCCATCGCCGAGCGCTGCGGAATCAAATCCGGCCAGGTCCGCCGCTGGTGGATCGAGGCAGGGGTGTTGAAGAGACGGCGCGGGCGCCCCCGCAAGACCATCCTGCGGCAGCCCCGCAGAAAACGAAAATAGGGTAGACAAACCCTCGCACCTACCCAAGCCCGCCGGCGGCCGCCGGCGGGCTTTTTCGTCACGTCGGGCGGGGTCGTCAGGCCGATGCACACTCAGGGATTGTGGATATTTTTCACAACAACCTTCGAAAACGAGGGTATGGAACCTAGGCTTGGTCGGTGGGGCCGATGACCGCAGGTCGCATAGTACCCACGAAACGACGGAAAATGGCGCAGGCTGACGGGAAACCGCGGCAGAATGATACCGAAATGAAGTGTGATGATCCTACGCCGAGATCATCAAGACACAAGGTAAGTAGCTGGAAATCAACACAAATCAGGATTCCAACTTAAATTGGTTCGCAGGTTGGTAGGAGCGCCAAAAGACATCAAACGAGAAGAACTCCAATCAGGTTGCATTGAAAAACAGGGACACGATACATTAACAACGCCTGATCATGAAGGTCGCCATGGCTCGCACGTCCCGATTCGTCGCGCCCGGTCACCCCCACCATGTCACCCAACGCGGTAACCAGCGCAACCGCGTGTTTTTCAACGACGGCGACTACCGTCTTTATCTTTCGATCCTGGCTGAGCAGGCCCGCGCCGGTGGATGCGAAGTCTGGTGCTATTGCCTAATGCCCAACCACGTTCATCTGATCCTGCGGCCGGATACCGAAGCGGCTCTGGCGCGGACGGTAGGCGAGACGCACCGCCGCTACACCACGGTCATCAACAGGCGCAACAAGACGACAGGCTACCTCTGGCAAGGCCGCTTCTGGTCGGCGGCGCTCGACGAGCGCTACCTGCTCGACGCGGTCCGGTACGTCCTCAACAACCCTGTCGACGGCAACACGGTCAAGCACCCGACGGCCTGGCCGTGGTCGAGCGCTCGGGCTCATGCGTCCGGCAAGAGTGACGGCGTCGTAGCGGTCGAACCGCTCGCGCAGCGGATCGGCCCGTTCGAGCAGTTCATGCGAACGGAGGTCGATCCCGGCGCCAAGGAGCGCCTCGAGGCCGCGGTCCGTCGCGGCTGGCCGATCGGCGACAAGACCTTCGTCGCGGACCTGGAGAAGATGCTTGGACGCAAGGCTGAACCCCGAAGGCGTGGACGGCCGCGCCAATCGTGAGGAGGCGACGGTGGTGTCGCCGACGGGTTCGCCATCTCAGCGGGATCATCGGGGACGCCGTCGATTATCGAATGCAAGGGGGAGGCCGCTGCGCCTGCTGGAGCCCCAGCAGAAGGGCGCCGACACTGGCTTCTTCGATTCGCATTCCATCGCCCTCGACGCGGTCGCCGCTTTGTGGATCACAGAGCACGACCACGCCGGAGGAGAAGGCGGCTTTCAGGAAGCGGCATGCGGATTGCCCGTCGAAGTGGGGCGTGATGCTCGCGATGTGGTGACATCCAGATCGGCGCTCTGAACAAGTCGGACTGCAAGGGCTACGCGAACTGGCGCACCGGCGAGCCGACGAAGACAGCGCGGCCGCCCTGCCCGGGCGTGTGCGGCAGCATGTCCGTGGTGCACGGCGACTTGGTGCTGCTCGCCAACGCCATCGCCGGGTACGTCCAGAGCTGCCATACGATCTCTCCGAGTCCGAGCATGACCGCGGCTTCAAATTGGAGGCAAAACTCCCGCAGCCCATTCAGACCCTACCCGTCCGACAGCCTGCTTCACCGGCGGCTGGCGAGCTCGATCTCGCGCTGCAGGGCCTCGATGGTCCGGGCGTGCCTGGCCTCCTCCTCGCGGCGGGCGTTGCGCTCCGATTCGAGCAGGATCTTGAGCACCCGGATCTCGCTCTGCAGCCGTGCGAGGCCGCCCTCCGGCCCGCAATCCTCCCCCGCCGGTCGGGCCGGAGCCGACGCAGCGGTCTCCTCCGAAGGGTTGCCGGCCGCTACGCGGGCCGCCTTGCCTTGGTTAGGGAGGGACACCGGACCGGCCGGACTGAGCCGGTCCGGACCACTTGGACCGCCGGACCGGATCGGTCCGGACTGTCTCACCGGTCCAGGGAGGCCATCGGCGTACTCCTTCAAGAGGGCGGAAATCCGGGTCGAGCCGCCCCCGCCCAGGCGCTTGCGGACAGAGGCGCGCGTCAGTGCCACGCCCTCGGCAGCGAGCGCCTTGATCGCCGCTCCGATCTCTCCGTCGGTGAATTGTCTGCTCACTGCGCCATCTCCAGGGATCCATCGGTCTCAAGAGCTCTTGCTCGCATGCCGGGCAGGAATCGCCGCAATAATACTGGGCTAGACAATCGAAGTCGTCGCCTCCTGCAACTATCGCGGCCATTCGGGAAGGTCGGCACCGGGCGCCGAGACCCTTCGCCAGTGTCGTAAACCGTCACGCCGAACCGACCGCCTGCTTGTACACGCGAGGACGCGATCGCATGGAGCGCTTCCTTCGTGCCGCGCTGCGACGGTTGAGTGCGTCCGGCTTTCGCGGCAGCCGCCGCGGCACGTTACTCGGCCTCCGCCGACGCAGCCGTCACGTGGCGATCGGAATAGCGGACCCAGGACTTGTCGTCGGGCCCGCGGAAATCAACCCACTTCCGCAGTTGATCGAGCCTCACCGTCGCGTCTGCGAAGTAGTCCGTCTCGTCGTCATGACCGACGATCACGCAGCGGCCGATAAGCTTCACTTCGCCATACAATCGGACCCACCAGCGGTAATTCCGGTCGGTCTTCGCGGAAAGCAGGAAGTCACCGCTTGGCAGGCGGATGTGCCAGTCGTGCGCGCCGCCTAACAGGCGCTCGGCCGCCGGCACGTGGGCGGCGATCACCTCCTCTTCGACGATGCCCAGCTTCGGATCGATGACGATGGCGCGCACGCTTGCCGGCGGCTCAGGGAGCGTTGGCCGCGGGGGCAGCTCGACCGAGGTCCAGCGCACCATCGTGACGACGTCGTCGAGAGCGATGCGTGCGGACGAGCGGTGGCCCCACTCGCCCCGGCGTCCGACGATCAAGCCGGGACCGACGAGCGGGCGCGTTCCACCGACGGTGAAGGCCTCTCCATACCCTAGGGCTGTCGTAAGCAGCGAGTCACCCTTCGGCAACCTCGCCGCCAGCTTCGGCTTCTCCCCGAAGAAGCTGCGCAGCATGCGCGCCTCGGGGCTGATCTCGACTGCGGCGATCGACCGCGCCACCGGGTCGATCGAAATAGCTCTAATGCCTCGCATGCTTGTTTACTCCTCACTCGGTGACAGCCCCACCTCCAGCCGAGGGCACATTCCACGCTGCGCACATGCGATAGCGGAAAGAAAGGTTCCCGCACGTTCGGCGGCCAGAAATGCGGGGAAAACGAAGCGGTGGGAAGTTAACTGGTCAACGATCCCGCACAGGTTGATTCAGTCTGGTTGCTCAATTGCAATAGTCGCTGGCTTGGCTATTCTTCGGCGTCCGAGCTCTAGGGGGGGGGAACGATGCGGTGCTTTTTCGTCGCCGTGCTGGCGATCCTGACGGCGTCCTGTATTGGCGCATCCGCAAGCGACACCACCATCCCTTGCGCGGGGCCGCCGGACAAGGGAGCCAGCGTAGCGGTTCACCCCGGATCCCAAGTGAGCAAGACGCAGGACCGCCAGAGCGGCACGTGCGTGTTCTCCATCAACGGAGCTGTGGCGACCAGCCCGCCGGCGGGCCAGGTTCTTGAAGCAATCAATTTCGTCCGGAAACCGGACAAGCCGATGCTGCGCGACCCCAAGGGACTCGCGGTGGCACTCGCATCCCTCATGGCGGCTTCCGCGCCGGTGAACCAAGTGCCCGACGAATTGATCAGCGCTCTGATACGTTCGAGTGAGCGCGTTTCAGCTTGTGCAAGGGGGTTCTTTTCCTCCAACGACGGCAAGTTCAACCAGCCAGATCAGGGCAAGGACGACCCCATCACTTGCGCCGCGGCACCGACATATTCCGACGAGCGCGGGAAACACGAGATCCTGGAGCGGGGCGAAATCGCGGCTGGACTTCCAACGTTGGCCATTTCCGCCACGTGGGGAAGCGGACGCTTTGTGAGTACCGTCTATCTCCCGATTGTAACGCCCGGCCAGCCTCCGATATCGGCACAGTAGGTCGACATGAGTTTTCTGGGCTCGGTTGCGAAGAAGGTCGGCGACAAGATCACCGACACGATCGGCGATAAGATCGCCGCCGCGATAGGCGGCGCCGTCGTCGTTCTTCTCGGCCTTGCAGGGTTGTGGCTGTACAATCGAATGAATCCAGAATTCACCTACGCGGCCGAACCCTCCTCCGGGGCTTCACATTTCGTCGGCCTGGCGAACGTGCTCAAGCAGATCGACAAGGACTCGCACGTCTATTGCAGCGGCGGTTGGGACCAGCGCATCGCCCACTTGGCGCTTCGACGCTGCTACGAATTCTCGTTCGTTCCCGAAGTCGTGTATTCGACCTATGCCTGCTCGGCCGATCCTGCCGCAATAACCGTGTCCACCTCTGATCAACTGGTGGCCTTGCGCCGATTCGAAGCGAGATTCCAGGGCTGCCTCGTCGTTTCGCCCGGCAATTCGGAGACGAGCTACGTGGTCAGTCCCGGAGCTCGCTCCTCGGAGCGGTCCGTGCAATTCGGTACGGCTCCCGCGGACAAAAGCTACTTTTGCGGCTGCAGTCCGGACGACGAAAAGGACATCGCGACAACAATTGGCGCCAACATCAAATGATCATCCAGCCGCTGCGGGCCCTATCGTGGAACGACGACGTACTTGTCCGCCTTCATCAATAGACCGGCCTCCAGAGGAGGTTTGGCGTCGAACATCTGCGCCCCGTTACGGAAATGATAGACCCGCCGGACCCGATAGATGTCGGGGTTCGATGCGGCGATCTCGCATTGATTAGCGGACAGCCAGAACCGCGTGCGCGCGTGGCCGTTCGTCGTCTTCACTTCCATCAACCGCTCCTCACCGTCGGGCTCGAATGATCTGATGTCGTAGCCCAGATGGTCGCCGTCGAGGTCCGAGACCCACCGCACCTTGGAGGCCAGGTCGTCTCGACCCACGCGCCTCAATCGTAGCCGCTCAAAGTCGATGATCATCCTCTCGCCGGCACGCCCTAGCGATCGGTTGAGTTCGTCTCGCTCCGCCGGGTCGTACGTTCTCACAAGACGTCGGAGGGCTTCCGGGCGTTGATCCCGATCCGAGTTGCCGAATGCAGGCGGATCGACCAGTACCGGCACTCCCGCGGCCGTAAAGCGCGGTTCGGACGCCGCTGGATCCGTCAGAAGTTGCGGGTGCAGCGCGACCTGCGCGCCGACAGCTTCGACCAACGCATCCTGGTAATTGTGAGCAGGCAGCAGCCCGGGAAGCCATGGAATCCCGATCTCCTCGAGTACTGCCGAGACGTTCCGAAGCTTCCATTCGATCGACTTGGTCGACCTGCCGACTTCGGATGCGAGCTGCCTGTACAACTCGGCCTTGACGATCGGTTCTCCTAGCCGCTCGCGTTCGAGCATCATGAAATAATTCGCGACGACCGCGGCGACCTGATTGGCTGTCCAGTCGGTCCCCATCTTCCCCGAGTTCGCGGTGTCCCCCAATCTCATCTCCTGTCGCGGCGAGACTACCAGGATGCAACGTAGGGGATAAAGATGCCGTGGCATGGGCGAACGCGAGTCCTCGAGCGTCGATCTTCCGGCGCGGGATCGAACCGCTGCGGTCGAGACCGTGTAGGGGCGGCGCTCCAAAGCAAGCGCGCACCATTCCGCGGGTGCCCTGCGGGGGTCACCTGTTCTCGGAGGCATCCCCGCTTCGATTCGGCCGGTTCAAGCGCCGGAGGAAAACCATCCACCTCATTTTTATTTTTAAGGTGAGGATGCGCCTTCTTGAAAGCGAGCGGAAAAATTCCATCTATCCAAGATTGTGAGCGCATCGCTTTTTGGAGAGGATTCAATGTTTGCAGGCGTGAGCGGCCCTTCCTTCGTGTTCTGGCCTGTCGGATGCGGCGACACCACTACAATCGTCGTCAGTAACGACGAAGTCGTGCAGATCGACATCAATGACAAAGTTATGGCGGCCGAAAAGGGTAACGAGCATATTCCGATCGTAGACGAACTGGTCGAGAAGCTGCCGAAGCGCGGCGGCAAGCCCTATCTGTCTGTTTTCGCGCTCACCCACCCCGATCTCGACCACTGCCGCGGCTTCAAGGACCTGCTCAAGCGGGTAACGATCGGCGAAATCTGGCACACGCCGCGCATCTTTCGAGAAAGCAAAACTGATCTTAGCCCGGACGCACAAGCCTTCCGCGACGAAGCCCGCCGGCGCGCCGAGCGGATGATCGCGGTCAACGGGGATGCAGGACCTGGAAACAGGGTTCGCCTGATCGGCTACAGCAACCTCTTCCAGCCGGGCGAGCGGTACCACGGTTTTCCAAAGGAGGGGTTCTACACGCGTCCGGGCCAATCGATTACGAAGATCGATGGCGTCGAGGCGGGAGATCGCTTTCACGCATTCGTCCATGCCCCCTTCAAGGAGGGTGAGGCAGACGCACGCAATGAGACCAGTCTCGCAATGCAGGTGACAATCGGAAACTCGCAGCAGGCGATGCGGGGCTTGCTGCTGGGTGACATCTCCTATCCGGTCCTGATGCAGATCTTCCAGCAGACCCACTGGCACGGAAACGACGAGATGCTGAAGTGGAACGTGCTGCTCTCGCCGCATCACTGCTCGAAGAAGGCGATGTACGAGAACGACGTGCTGCAACAGGACGTCCTCGATGAATTCAAGGCTTGCCAACTCAACGTCGGATACATCGTGGCGAGCTCCGACGAATTTCCACATGCCAACAGCTCGGGGGACAATCCGCCCCATCGCAGGGCTAGGAATCGATACGAGGAGATCGTGAACACGGGCTTCGTCTGCACCGGCGAATTCAGCACCCCCGAAAAGGTGCGTCCGATCATCTTCACGGTGACGGGGAACGGCATCCGCATGGGCGGCGACAACTACGCGATCTCCGAAAGCGCGCGGCATACGTTGGATGCGGCAGTCGCGGCTGCTCGCGGGAGCAGCGCGCCCCCGACCGCGAAGGTGGGCTTCGGCTAGGATGCGGTCTGAAGGGCAGGCCTGGGCGGTCGAGCAGCTCGACGAGATCGCACGCGCATCCGGCGAGTGGTTCGAGGTCGTCGAGATCGTCGAGCCGACGGCGGAAGGAGGTCTGCTGTCGGCCACGATTTCGGTCGATCTGTCCCGCTACGAACACAGGGAAGGCGGGATCCCGTTCAGGGCCCGCGAGCGCCTGACCGTCAAGGTGCATGCCGATTTCCCCTTGGACAGACCGCTTCTCTACTTCACGCACAAGAACTATGCCGACTTTTCCCATGTACAGTGGGGCGATTACATCTGTCTTTACCAGGCGTCGGAGACCGAGTGGCAGCCGGCGGACGGCATGTTCGGATTCCTGACGCGCGTCGACGCCTGGCTCCGTGCGGCGGCCGCGGGAGAACTCGATCCGACCGGCCTGCCGCTCCATCCTCCGATCGCGTACTCAACCAGCAAGCTGAGGGTTGTGCCGCGCCAGAACACCCCGGAGCCGGCCCCGCCGTTCTGGGCGGGTTACGCGCGGATTACCAAGGAATCGGAGACCGTGATCGAGCTCGGGGCTTGGATCGAGAACTCGGAACCCATCCCGGATGGCAGGGTCGCGGCAGCGGTCCTGCTGCCGGCCGGCATGCCGCACGAATATCCCGCGACGATGATGGAGCTGCTCGACCATCTCGTCGGGATCGGCGTTCCCATCCAGATTTTAAGATTGAGCCTCACGCTGGGCGCGCTACGGACCAATGCGGATCAGCCGGTCATCTTCGTGCTGGGTGCGGCGATGCGCGGAACGGCTGGGGGCGAGCGGAAGCAACATCTCGCCTGCTGGCGCATCGACCCGGAGCGCGGAAAGAAGCTATGCGATGCCGCACTCGCCTCGACGCCCGACAATCCGATCGACATCGACGAATTCTATGCCTGGGCCGTCGAGGCCAAGATCGAATGGTGCCAAGTTCTCGAAGATCGTTCGGAAATCGTTGAGAGGCGCGATTCGCGATCCCCCGCGGGATGGTGGACCGGAAAGAACGTGGCCATCGTTGGCTGCGGCGCGATCGGAAGCAGCATCGCGATCATGGCGGCGCGCGCGGGCGCGAGAAAACTGCAATTGTACGACGACTCGATCGTCAAGCCCGGCATTTTGGTGCGGCAACAATTCGATCGCTACCAAATAGGCTATGGCAAGGCTCAATCGACCGCGCGCAACGTGAGCTACGCAAATCCGGATGTCGAGACCGTGCACCTCGGTCGGGACATCCGGAAAGTGCTCCGCGAGGATGAGTGGCTGGCGGCTTTGCTCGAGGCCGACGTGATCGTCGATGCGACGGCTTCTCGGACGGTAGCGGTGGCGTGGGAACGCCAATTCAGGGAGCTCCCGAAGAGCCACCCTCCCTTGCTCACTATGGCGTTGGGTCACAATGGCGATATCGCTCTCATGACGCTGGCGACATCAGCGTCGCCGGGCATGTCGTTGCACGTCGATCGCCTGAGCAAGATAGCCTTCGCAAACTCCAGCCGGGGTAAGGGATTTCTCGACGAGTTCTGGCCAGTGTCCGCGGACCGTGAGCGTCTTTTTCAACCGGAGCCCGGCTGTTCCGATCCGACATTCCGTGGGTCAGCGGCCGACGTACTCTGCCTCACGTCACGCATGTTCAACGTCGGCGCCACCTGGCTTTCCGAAGCAGAGCAGCCCAGACACCGATGCTATGCCCTGGATCTTTCCAATCGCAGACCTAAGGCGCGCTTACCGGCCGAGCTCGAATTTGACTGGGCGCCGAACGATCTGTTGACCGACTTTCGGCACGGCTACCGATTGCACCTCGGCCGATCGGCGCGGACGGCGATCCTGTCCTGGGTCCGAAGATCGGAGCGACTGCGTGGTCCTCGCGTAGAGACGGGCGGAATCCTTTTCGGCGAAGCCGATGAATTTCTCAAGACAATCTGGATCGACGAAGCCAGCGGCCCTCCCCCAGACAGCATCGCCTCCGAAGAAGGGTTCGTCTGCGGAGTCGAGGGCGTGCAGGACCTGCACGCAGAGAAGACGAAGCGTACCAGAGGCTCTGTGCGGTTCGTGGGCATGTGGCACACGCACCCGGGAGGGATGCCGATACCGAGCGGCACGGACCGCGCCGCGATGGCGAAGCTGCTAGGCGGCGATGAATTTCTCGGACGCCAATTCCTGATGTTGATCGTGGGCGGCACCACCGCGAACGTTGTGATTTCCGGCAATGTCTACAAACGCTCCGAATACGAACACTGAAGGGCGAAAGCCATTCATCGCGCTCGCCCTATCCGGTGGCGGTGCGCGGGCGATGGCCTTTCATCTTGGATGCCTGCGGGCACTGCACGACCGGAAGATCCTGTCGAAGGTGCGAGTCATATCGACAGTGTCCGGCGGAAGCGTACTCGGCGCGTACTACGCATACGGTCCCGCCGACTTCGACACGTTCGACAAGAACGTCGTTTCTCTTCTCAGAAGCGGAATTCAGGGCGCAATCGCCCGCGAGGTCCTCTTCACCGCTCAGCTTCCCAAGATCTTGGCTACTTTGCTTGTCGCAGGAACGGTCTCAATCGTATTGGGCATCGCAGGCATGCTGCTTTCGCTAGTGCGCCGGCTGGTCGGCCTTCCTTCGATCAGTATCGAGCGCGGGCTTGCCGCAGTTGCGCGGAATTTGCCAATCTGGGCGAGCCTAACAAGCGCGTTCGAGCGCGCCTTGGCCCGCCGCCTGTTCGGAGGCACGACGATGTCGGAAGTCGCCAGATCCGACCTCGAAGTCGTCGTCAACGCATGCGATCTGCGGACAGGAACCGCATTTCGCTTCGGTTCGCGCCGGTCCGGTGGATGGCGATACGGCGATATCACCGGACCGACGCCAACCGTGGCGAAAGCCGTGGCGGCATCGGCCGCATTTCCGATACTTCTTCCTCCGTTGATCGAAACTTTCGATTTCCGCAAAGGCGGTCGCGAGCACCGCGCCACGGTCGCGTTAACTGACGGCGGCGTGTTCGAGAATCTGGGAGTTTCGGTTCTCGAGCCCGGAAGATCGCAAGACATCACCGTTGCTTACCCGACCACCCACATCATCAGCTTGAACGCCGGCGCAGGACAGATGGAAAGCGAAGGCACCCACTTCTGGTGGATCGGTCGCGTGGCGCGATCCTTCTCTGCAGTCCATCGCAAGGTGCAGGACGCCACTTACCAGCGATTGCATCAATACGTGGAATGCGGCGAACTGGAAGCATTCGGCATGGTCTATCTCGGCCAGCAGGACAATCGGCTTCCGTGCTGTCCTCCAGACCTAGTGCGGCGAGAGGAAGTGAACAATTATCCCACCGATTTCGCACCCATCTCCCACGACAACCTTGAGCTGCTCACCAAGAGAGGAGAGCAGCTCACTCGGATCATAGTCGACCGGTATCTCTCGGAGCTCGGCGATTGAACCTCATGTTCCAAGCCAAACGGTTCATTGTCGGAGCAGATGATGCCCGCTACCACTTCAACACGGCATCGGCGTGCGGGATGCCTCTGGATTCGCCGCTTACTTCCGCAAGGGACTTCCTCTCGGTCACAGGGACCAAACGCCCCTTGATGGCGGTCCTGACCTTCAGAGGCGGCCTTTTGAATGCCACGTAGTCGTCGCGGTCTACCGTGAGAAACGGCATCGCTGCAGGAGCATACGAAATCAAGCTCTTGTTGAAGTTCCTTTCGGCGCCGTGATGCGGCAGCATCATATGGCCGGCGAGGCTTGCGACCGGTTCGAATGATCCCTTCCATTGGGCGAACGTGTCTCGATTATTCAGCGGTGCATCTCCCGTGAGCAACCAGCCTGGCGCACTCGTCGTTGCCACGTAGCCCGTAGAGCGGCTTTTCTTCCTGTATACGACCCGGTTGGATGCTGAAGTTCTTGGTCCCGCGTAGAGGGACATCGAAGTCCCGTTCGAATTCATGCCGCAGTAGAGCTTCTTGACGTCATTCAGACCGACCCGAGTCCTCAGCTTTTCGATAAGCGCTTGATTGAAGCCGGGCGCATCGGGATCGAGCTTGAGTATTCGGCGGCACTCGTCGGCGATCTTCGCGCGGTTAAGCCGCCATTCGTGGGCATGGGGGAGAAAGATCCAGTCCAGCGCTTGGCCGTACGACGTCATTTCGAAGAACGACCCCGGATCTGCGACGATCACGTGGATCTTTCCTTTTTCAGGAGGATCCAAACTGATGGATTTTCCATCCGGGTTGAAAAATGCAAGGCCCAACCGATCACCGTCAGGCGGATGCGGCGTGGGCAAGGTCGGCACCCGGCCCGGGCCCTCCGACGACGAAGGCGGCGGACCGTCAGGCCGAACCAACACCAACGTCTCCACCCCCTTGTCACCAAAGTATCCGGCCGGATCGGCGACGGCACGGATGAGATCAGCGCTATGCCTGCCGGCCTCAGCAGCCCTGCCGATCGTGGCGACGACGTCGCGCGGCGAGAGGTAGGGCGCGACGACCATTTTTACTGAAGTTGGGGAGCCGGCAAATCCTTCAAATAACTCCTCCAGCCCGTTCACGTGATCGGCGTCAAAATGGGACAGGAACAGAATATTGACGTCGGGTGAACATAGATCCGACCGTGATCTGGTTAGAAAGGCCTGAATGCGGTTCGACAAGGCGCTTTTCTTGCGCCAGGCGCCGCAGTCATAGATCCACCGAAACTGCGGCTTCCAGAAACCCAACGCGCCGGTATGAAAGCCGCCGTGTCCGACCGCTTCCTGGCGCACGCAAGCGAACGGGATCAAGTATTTGGTCTCATCTCTGGCTTGACGTCTGATCTCGTCGGACAACTCTTTTCGTGCCAATGAACTGCTCACCTCCTCGTCAAAGATCGAGTCTGCCGAACGGGGAGCTAACCACTTCAGACGTTTGTAGTTTGCAGATAAGGCGTCCATGAACGCGCCGTTCTGGATGGTTCGCGTCACCTTGTTCTCGATCATACGGCGCGGATTCGGTTTGCTGCTCCCCGACCTCGATTGCAGGAGATCGAGGATTTTTCCGAGGTTGTATCGGATCAAGTCGATCTCGTTCTCCATTCGCAGCCTCCCTAGGTGTCTCATCTCTTCTTTGCAATTTCAGATTAAGGCCACAGGAGACCCGGCGCCACCGCCGATAGGCCTAGAGCGATGGCCGCATCCCGATGGGTCGGGCTTGGACCAGACGACAGTTTTTGGGAGGATTCGGCTTTCGCGAGCCGCGCAATGGTGGCAGATTGCGACAAGTTGAACGATCCGCGGTTCTCCACCGCGGTTCTCCCCCACCGAATCCGGGGGCTCTTGGCGCCCCTTGTTTTATAGGGGTTTTCGCACGTCGCGGGCAGATGGCGGAGAGGGAGGGATTCGAACCCCCGATAGGCTTGCACCTATGCCGCATTTCGAGTGCGGTGCATTCAACCACTCTGCCACCTCTCCTGAAGGCGCCATATAGGAGCAGCGGCCCCTGTGGTTGGGGGCGTTAATAGGCGAGGATGGCGGGCCAGACAAGGCTACGGGGACGAAAATCAGGCGGGTTTTCCGGCCGGACCCCGCGATGGCACAGCAGAAACGGGACCCGTTCCGGATTTCGGCGGCCGTTTGGGCAATTGGACGCGAGCTGTTCCGCCGATGTCGTGGCGATGCGCCGGCGCGAACGCCGAGGCGGCGCATCGGCCCCGAATCACGCCTCAGCGCACAGCCGAGGGGTGGGACCGCCAGACGCGGTAAATACTGGCGGTCCCGGTGCCGCTCATTGAAATACTGGCCGGGAAGGGCGGCTTCGCCGGCCAAGTGGAAGCGACGATTCGACCCTAACGTGCGGCAGGCAGCCCGCAACGCAATCCGGTCCTTAACCTAACCGGTCAAGGTTACTCCTTGTCCGCTTTACCCTTTTTCTTCCCGTTCTCCGTGGAATCCCGGTCCTTCCCGTTGTCCTTGCGGCGGTTGGTGAAGCGGGCATTGCCGAGCCCGGTACCGATGGTGAGCACGCCCCAGCGCTCGACATCCTGCATGAACGGCACTTCCGACAGGCCCTGAACCACGCCGTCATTGTGCATCAGGATCGCGGTGTCGTGCTCGCCGATGACGGGGATGCCCTCGATCAGGCTCGCCGGCAGGTTGAACTTGCTGCTCTCCCAATTGCCGGGAAGATTTTGCGCGCCCTTCTCGATCGAGCCGTCGGCATTGATGACGCCGGGACAGGCGATGCCGACGAAGGGCGCGAGCTTGAAGCCCTCCTTCTCGGCCTCGGTGATCAACCCCTTCAGCATCTTGGTGAGCCGCTTCACCGCACCCTCGCGCGTCGGCTCGTCGTCGGCGTGACGCCACAGCTCGGATTTCACGACCTTGGCCTTCGAAAGGTCCTTGGCCTTTTTCCAGCTGGTCTCGACGAGGCCGCAGCGGATATTGGTGCCGCCGATGTCGACGGCGAGGATGCTGTCATGAGCCTCGAAGATCCAGGACGGCGCCAGATGCAGCGCGCCGACCAGGCCGGCCTCGTCGGGGTGATGGCGGATCGGCTGCAGGTCGATCTTGAAATCCTCGGCCTTCAGGATGATCTCGGTACGCGCGATCGCAAGCTCGCCGAGCCGGGAATCGCGGAAGCCGCCGCCGACCACGATGCGCTCGGTCCTGGCCCAGGCCTTGGTCTTGAGAAAGCGCCGGGTGACGTAGGCGAGCTCCTGCGCAAAGTCCTCGATCGCGCTGTGCACCACCGCAGAGGCTTCGGTGTCGTCGCCGACAAGCATGGCGTCCAGCGTCTTCTTGCTGACGTTTTCCGACGGCTCCTTGCCGAACGGATCCTCGCCGGTCTTGCGCAGCGGCTTGCGCCAGCGGTCGAGGATGTCGCGGAAGGCGCCCTTGCTGGCGCGGTCGCCGAGGAAGCCGTCCTCGTCCTTCATCTCGATGTTGAAGCTGTCGATGTCCACCGACGGCAGCCGTTCCGCGCCGTGATGGGCGATGCCCGTCGTCTTGACCAGTTCGTCCGTTGCCATGAGAGCCCTTGCCCGCTTTTAGCTGTTCCGGCCGGGACAACGGCGAGGGAACCGGTTTGTTGCAAGGCGGTCCGAGATTCGCCTGCAAGGTCGCGAGCGGACCAAATCCTTCAAATCCGGGCGCTTTCGCCCGCTTTTCCTTGACTTGCGGCGCTCGGCGGCTATAAGTCCCGCAGCCGGCGCGGGGCGTTTCTCGCGCCGCTTGTTTTTGCGTGGGTTTTCAATGGGATAACTCCCGCCCGCACAAAACGCATGTAAACCCATAGCGACTGACAAAAAGCCGGCCCGGACGATTCTCGTCGCGAGGCCGGGATTGAACACGAAGGAAAAAAACGATGTTCGCAGTCATCAAAACCGGCGGCAAGCAATACCGCGTCGTGCCGGATGATGTCCTGGAAGTAGGCAAGATCGAAGGCGAAGTCGGCTCGATCGTGCAGTTGAATGAAGTTCTGGTGGTCGGCGGTGACACGCCGGTGCTGGGCGTGCCGACGGTGGCGGGCGCCTCCGTTGCGGTCGAGGTGCTCGACCACAAGCGCGGCCCCAAGGTCATCGCGTTCAAGAAGCGCCGCCGCAAGAATTCGCGCCGGAAGCGCGGCTACCGCGACGAGATCACCGTGCTGCGCATCAGCGAGATCCTGACTGATGGCGCCAAGCCCACCAAGGGCCCGCGTCCGAAGAAGGAGAAGGTGGCCAAGGAGCCGGCAACGGAAGCCGCCGAATAAAATGGAATTGATCACGCCAATTCACGAATTGATGCGTGAGAAATTTTGAAATGATTCCGTCAAGGAATTGATCTAGAAATACGCAGGATTTCGGAGACGAGCCATGGCTCACAAAAAGGCAGGCGGTTCATCGCGCAACGGACGCGATTCCAAGGGCAAGCGCCTCGGTATCAAGGCGTTCGGCGGGGAGATCGTCACTCCCGGCAACATCATTGCGCGTCAGCGCGGCACCACCTGGCACCCCGGCCTTAATGTCGGCATGGGCACGGACCACACTTTGTTCGCCAAGATCGAGGGCCGTGTTGCGTTCCAGGCCAAAGCCAACGGCCGCACCTTCGTATCGGTACTCCCGATCGCAGAGGCGGCTGAATAGACGGTGGATCAAATTTGGAGTCCGCCGGGTCCTGACTGAACCGGCGGAGTCCCAGAGATCATAGAGATCGAAGGCTCCAGGGGAGGCGGGAAACCGGCCTCCCCTTTTCTTTGACTTGCTCACTTCGAATTAGTGACTTTCACGGAGCCGGACATGTTGCAGGATTTCTCGAGCGTGACCTTGCGGGAGGCGAGACCCAGCGTCGTCGCCACCGAGCGGCTGACCTTGCGGCGGCCGACGCTGGCCGACGTCAGGACCATCGCCCGGCTCGCCAATGACCGCCGTGTCGCCGAGAACACGCGGCGCCTGCCGCATCCCTATTCGCAGGACGACGCCGCCGAATTTATCCGCGCCACCGCCGAGCTCGGCAGCGAGACGGTGTTCCTGATCGAGCACGATAGCGGGCCGGTCGGCATGGTCGGGATCGACTGCTCGAAGCCCGATAGTGCCGAGCTCGGTTATTGGCTCGGCGTCGATCACTGGGGCCAGGGCTTTGCCACCGAGGCCGCGCGCGGTGCGATCGACTTCTTCTTCGAGGAGTTCGAGGACGAGCATCTCCATGCCGGTGCGCGCGTCACCAATCCGGCCTCGCGCAAGGTGCTGGAGAAGTGCGGCTTCCAGTGGAGCGGCGTCCAGCTGCACCGCTTCCTGGCGCTGGGCTCCTCGACGCCCGTCGACTGCTTCCGCCTCTCGCGCGGCGTGTGGGCGTCGCTGAAGAGCTGGAGCAGCGCACGACGGGTGAGGTAAGGCAAGCTGACCACCCTCCCCTGGAGGGGGAGGGTGGGCTCACGTTGAGCGCAGCGAAATGTGAGACGGGGTGGGGTGACAGTCTTTCAGCGGAAGCAGGTGCTCGAGTGGAGAGATCACCCCACCCCGCTCGCGCTGCGCGCGATCGACCCTCCCCCTCCAGGGGAGGGTAAGAGCTACGCCGGCGGATTCACCTCGGCACTCTCCCGTCCCAAATCGCGCTCGCGCAAGTAAATGTAGAACCCGGCGCCGATGATGATGGCGGCGCCGACGAGTGTTGCGATGGACGGGACGTCGCCGAACACGACGAAGCCGAAGATCACGGCCCAGACGATCATCGAATATTGGTAGGGCACGACGACGCTCGCCGGCGCGAGCTTGAGCGAGCGGTTGACGCAGAACAGCGCCGTCACCGAGACGCACCCGGCCAGCGCAAAGATCACGAGGCTGCCGGGGGTCGGCGGCACCCAGTTGAAGGCCGACAGCACCGCGCCCAGCGAGAACGTGCCGACGAATTGCGACGACGCCATCACGATGTCGGGCGTCTTGCGCAGGCTGCGGGTGATCAGCATCAGGGTCGCGAAGGACAGGCTGCCGCCGAGCGCAATCAGCGCCGGCAGGCTGACCGTCTGCGCGGAGGGGCGCAGCGCGATCAAGACGCCGCAGAAGCCGATCAGGATCGCACTCCAGCGCCGCCAGCCGACCCGCTCGCGCAAGAACACCGCCGACATCGCGGTGACGAAGATGGGACCTGCCAGATAATAGGTGATGACGTCGGCGAGCGGCAGATAGACCGTGGCAAGGAAGAAGGCGGCCACCTCCAGCGTCGACAGCAGGACACGGAACAGCTGCAGGCCCGGCCGCTCCAGATGCAGGAACTGGCGTCGCTGCTTCCAGATCAGAGGTGACAGCAGCAAGAGCGCCGCGCAGGCGCGCAGGAACAGGAGCTGCCCCACCGAGTAAGTGCCCACCAGGAACTTGCCCATGGCGTCGCCGAACGAGAACATGAAGATCGACAGCACCATGAGTGCGATGCCGGCGAGGCGCGCGGAGCGGTCGTCATAGGCGGAGAGAGACTTGAGGAGGGGCATTGAAACGAGTCTGGATCTGAGAGGCTCGTCATTGCGAGCGCAGCGAAGCAATCCAGAATCTTTCCGCGGCGGCAGTCTGGATGGCTTCGCTGCGCTCGCAATGACGGCGGAGAGAGCGTCAGGAATCGGCTGGTAGTGTCGCTTGCGGTCGTTTTAATGACGTGAGCGACCGCGACAAGCCCGCGCAAGCCGAATTGAACGGATTGTCGCACTCTTCGCATCGCGGTAGCGATAGGCTGCCCGCGAAGGAAAGAGCAACCGCATGACCGATTTCGACCCCACCCAGCATCGCATGATCCCCGAGCAGCGCTGGTTTGAGGATTTCGTCGTCGGCGAACGTTTCGTGCTGCCGAGCCGAACCCAGACCTCGGCGGTGTTCGCCGCATTCCAGACCGCGAGCGGCGACACCCATCCGGTGCACTATGACGTGGAGTATTGCCGCAGCCGCGGCATGCCGCATCTGCTCGCCCACGGTTTCCAGACCCTGATCCACACCGCGCCCGGTGCCGGCCTGTTTCCGTTCATGGTCGAGGACTCCCTGGTCGGCTTCCTCGAGCAAACGAGCCGATTCCTGAAACCCGTATTTGCCGACGACACGATCTATCCGGCGCTGGAAGTCACCGAACTCTCGCCAGGACGCACGACGGGTGCGGTGACGCTTCGGAGCACCGTGTTCAACCAGCGCAAGGAGCTGGTGCTGGAGGGCACGCAGAAATTCCTGATCAGGCGGCGGCCAGCGGCGAGTTAAGCACGGCCCCAAGATCGCTGAAATTCCGCCAATTTGCGGGTCAATCCGGGTTGCCGCGCGGGACCGGCTGGCCTACCTATGGCCCATGAAATTCCTCGACGAAGCAAAGGTCTATATCCGCTCCGGTGACGGCGGGAACGGCTGCGTGGCGTTCCGCCGCGAGAAGTTCATCGAGTTCGGCGGCCCTTCCGGGGGCAATGGCGGCCGCGGCGGCAACGTCATCATCGAGGTCGCCGACGGCCTCAACACGCTGATCGACTACCGCTATCAGCAGCACTTCAAGGCCCAGAAGGGCGAGAACGGCATGGGCTCGGACCGTCACGGCGCCAACGGCAAGAACATCGTGCTCAAGGTCCCGGTGGGCACGCAGATCTTCGACGAGGACCGCGAGACACTGATCCACGACTTCACCAAGGTCGGCGAGAAGTTCGTGCTGGCCGAGGGCGGCAATGGCGGCTTCGGCAATGCGCATTTCAAGTCGTCGACCAACCGCGCGCCGCGCAACGCCAATCCCGGCCAGCCCGGCGAGGAGCGCTGGATCTGGCTGCGGCTGAAGCTGATCGCCGATGCCGGTCTCGTCGGCCTGCCCAATGCCGGCAAGTCGACCTTCCTCTCCAAGGTCAGCGCGGCGAAGCCGAAGATCGCCGACTATCCCTTCACCACGCTGCATCCGCAGCTCGGCGTCGTGAATGCCGACGGCCGCGAATTCGTGCTGGCGGATATTCCCGGTCTGATCGAGGGCGCGCATGAAGGCGCAGGCCTCGGCGACCGCTTCCTCGGCCACGTCGAACGTTGCCGCGTGCTGCTGCATCTCGTCGACGCAACCTGCGAGCACGCCGGCAAGGCCTACAAGACCGTGCGCAAGGAGCTCGATGCCTATGGCGGACAGCTCACCGACAAGATCGAGATCGTCGCGCTGAACAAGATCGACGCGGTCGAGCCGGACGAGCTCAAGAAGCAAAAGGACCGCCTCAAGCGCGCCGCCAGGAAGACGCCGCTGCTGCTCTCCGGCGCGACCGGTCAGGGTGTGAAGGAAGCCTTGCGTGCGCTCGTCGAGGTGATCGGCGAGGCCCCGGTGTCGGCGAAGGCGAAGAGCGCGGCGGAAGCCGAACCGTGGTCGGCCTAGTCTCTCTCCCCAACGTCGTCCGCGCGCACGCGGGGACCCATACCGCGTAATCTTTCGGTCGGGCACGGTCGTAGTACCGAACGACGAATCTTCGCCAAACCAACCCCTGTGGTTATGGGTCCCTGCTTTCGCAGGGACGACAGTAGAGTGTGAGACTGCGGGCACGCGCATCACTGGCTTGTCATCGCGACCGCAATAGCGCAGCATCCAACAATCAAGAAACGACAGGGATGACGCATGGCGCGCGCGAAGAACGTTCTCTGGATCATGTGCGACCAGCTCCGCTATGATTATCTCGGCTGCACCGGCCATCCCACGCTGAAGACACCGAACATCGACGCGATGGCGAAGCGCGGCGTACTGTTCACCAACGCCTATGTGCAATCGCCGATCTGCGGGCCCTCGCGGATGTCGTTCTACACCGGGCGCTACATGCGCTCGCACGGCTCGCACTGGAACGGCTGGCCGCTGCGCGTCGGCGAGCCCACGCTCGGCGATCACCTGGGCAAGATCGGCGTGCGCAACGTGCTGGTCGGCAAGACCCACATGGCGCCCGATCTCGAGGGCATGAAGGCGCTCGGCATACCCCCGGAATCGATCATCGGCGTGCACGTCGCCGAATGCGGCTTCGAGCCCTATGAGCGCGACGACGGCCTGCATCCCACGGGGCGGCCGCGGCCGAAATACGATGAATATCTGCGCCGGCATGGCTTCGAAGCGACCAACCCCTGGGAGCATTGGGCCAATTCAGGCGCGGCCGACGATGGCTCCTTGCAGAACGGCTGGCTGCTGGTGCACGCCGACAAGGCCGCGCGCGTGCCGGACGAGCATTCCGAGACGCCCTACATGACGCGGCGCGCGATGGATTTCATCAGCGAGGCCGAGACCGACGGCAGGCCGTGGTGCCTGCATCTGTCCTACATCAAGCCGCACTGGCCCTATATCGCGCCGGAGCCCTATGCCAGCATGTATTCGACCGACGACATGATTCCGGTGATCCGCTCCGAGCGCGAGCGGCAGAATCCGCATCCGGTGTTCGGCGCCTATATGGACATGCGCTACTCCCGCAACATGGCGCGCGACGAGGCCCGCGAAAAGGTGATCCCGACCTATATGGGCCTGATCACCCAGATCGACGACCAGATGGGCGCGCTGATGAAATTCCTGGAGGCGCGCGATCTCCTGGAAACGACCATGATCGTGTTCACTTCCGATCACGGCGATTATCTCGGCGATCACTGGATGGGCGAGAAGGACCTGTTCCACGAACAGTCGGCGAAGATCCCGCTGATCGTCATCGATCCTTCGAAGGAGGCCGACGCCATGCGCGGCACGCGCAGCGACGCGCTGGTCGAGGCGATCGATCTTGCACCAACCTTCGTCGATTATTTCGGCGGCAAAGTGCCGGGACACATTCTGGAAGGACGTTCGCTGCTGCCGCTGCTGCGCGGGCGGACGCCAGGCGACTGGCGTAAGGTCGCATTCTCCGAATACGACTAAGCCATGCAGGACGTCCGGCTGAAACTGAACCAGCCGATCGAACGCTGCCGCCTGTTCATGGTGTTCGACGGCCGCTGGAAATACATCCACGCCTCCGGTTTCCGCCCGATGCTGTACGATCTCGAAACCGATCCGGAAGAGTATCTGGATCGCGGCGACGATCCGGAATGCGCTGGCATCATCGCGCGCCTCCAGTCCGAGTTGTTCGACTGGGCGCTGCATCCGAGCGGCCACATCACCACGCCGCGCGAGAAGATCGCAGCCTATGCGGACAGCCAGCTGCAGGTAAAGGGCGGCATTCTGATCGGCATCTGGGACGAAAAAGAGCTCGCGGCCATCAAAGACGGCATCGCGCAACGCGCGAAGATATAGCCCCTCATGGCGGGGAGGCGCGGCGGCGCCGTCTCCAACCATGCAGGCCCCGCTGCAACAGCCGGGTCTTTCATCCTTCGAGACGCCCGCTTCGCAAGCCCCTCAGGATGAGGGGATATGGAGAGAGATTCGCTGCGTGGCGTTCAGGTGGGTATCTCTCCAAAATTCTTCCCCACCGGCAGCACCGCGTGCCGGATCAGCCGCGAATCCTCCACCGCGGCTTGGCGGTGCTTCACCGCTTCGCGATAGACGGGATCACGGATCATCTCGACGAAGGCGGCGACGCTGGGATATTCGGCGATGAAGCAATGGTCCCAGCGCTCCTCCTGCGGACCGATCAGCATCAGCTCGAATTTGCCCTGCCAGACGATTCGTCCGCCGAGGCGCTCGAACACCGGGCCGCTTTCGCGGCCATAGGCCGCATAGGCTTCCGCGCCGCTGGCCTTGCGGCCATCGGGATAGGCCGCTTCTTTCCGCAGGCGCACCAGGTTGAGCATGTGGATCGGGCCCGGGCGGTCGTTCTCCCGGAATTGCGCGAAGATCTCCTTGGTCGGATCGATATGGCCCATGCGGGTTTCCTCTTGTTTTGCGGCGGCGATCCTAGCCTTGCCGTCCCGAAAGCGGAACTGCGGCGGGCGAATGCCGCATCTCCTAATCGCGCGTTAACGCCGGGGTAACCGGGCCTTAAACAGCGACCGCTAGCGTGCGGCGGGGCGGGTTGACCGGGCGTATTTGCGTATGGCGTGGGGAAAGAAAAAGGGTGGGCGGAAGGAGCCGTTGTTCGGCTTGCCCGCCGCGCTCGCCGATCTGCGCCTGACGGCAGCGGACCGCATCCCCAACGCGGGTGACGACAAGCCGAAGAAATCAGCCAAGGCCTCCACCAAGCGCAAGGCAGGGGATTCCGGCGACGAGCCGCCGCGCGAGCGCAAGGCGCCGGCCGGCCGCAGCGGCGCCAAGCGCCGGTCGAAGTCGCGTTTCGGCGTGGGCCTCGGCCGCCTGGTCTATTGGGGCGCGGTGCTGAGCCTGTGGGGTGTCATCGCCGTGATCGGCGTAGTGATCTATGTCGGCGCTCATCTGCCGCCGATCCAGTCGCTGGAAATTCCCAAGCGGCCGCCGACGATCCAGATCGTCGGGATCGACGGCAGCATGCTGGCTCAGCGCGGCGAGATGGCCGGCGCCAACGTCGCGCTGAAGGACCTTCCGCCTTACTTGCCCAAGGCCTTCATCGCCATCGAGGACCGCCGCTTCTATTCGCATTTCGGCATCGATCCCATCGGCATCCTGCGCGCCCTCGTCACCAACGTGCTCCACCGAGGCGTCTCGCAGGGCGGCTCGACGCTGACACAGCAGCTCGCCAAGAATCTGTTCCTGACCCAGGAACGCACCATGCAGCGCAAACTGCAGGAGGCGGAGCTCGCGATCTGGCTGGAACGCAAGCACTCCAAGAACGAAATTCTGGAACTCTATCTCAACCGCGTCTATTTCGGCTCCGGCGCCTATGGCGTCGAAGCTGCCGCGCAGAAATATTTCGGCAAGTCGGCGAAGAACGTGACGATCGCGGAGGCCGCGATGCTGGCCGGCCTCGTCAAGTCGCCTTCGCGCCTTGCGCCGAACCGCAATCCCGAAGGCGCCGAAGCGCGCGCGCAAGTCGTGCTCGCGGCGATGGCGGATGCGAAATTCATCACCGAAGCGCAGGCGCAGGCCTCGATCGGCCATCCCTCCTACAATGTGAAGCCGGTCGGCGCCGGCACGGTCAACTACGTCGCCGACTGGATCGGCGAGGTGCTGGACGACCTGGTCGGGCAGATCGACGAGAGCATCAAGGTCGAGACCACGATCGATCCGAAGCTGCAGAGTGTGGCGGAAGCCGCCATCATCGACGAGCTCGCGGCCAAGAGCGTGAAGTTCAATGTCAGCCAGGGCGCGCTGGTGGCGATGACGCCCGACGGCGCCGTGCGCGCCATGGTCGGCGGACGGAACTATTCCGAGAGCCAGTACAACCGCGCGGTGACGGCCAAGCGCCAGCCGGGCTCCTCCTTCAAGCCGTTCGTGTACCTCACCGCGCTCGAGCAGGGTCTGACGCCCGATACCGTCCGCCAGGACGCTCCCATAGAGGTCAAGGGCTGGAAGCCCGAGAACTACACCCATGAATATTTCGGCGCGGTGACGCTGACGCAGGCGCTGGCGATGTCGCTCAACACGGTCGCCATCCGCCTCGGCCTCGAGGTCGGACCGAAGAACGTGGTGCGCACCGCGCACCGGCTCGGCATCTCCTCCAAGCTCGAACCCAATGCCTCGATCGCGCTGGGGACCTCCGAAGTCTCCATGGTCGAACTGGTCGGCGCCTATGCGCCCTTCGCCAATGGCGGCGTTGCGGTGACGCCGCATGTCGTGACGCGGATCAGGACGCTCAGCGGCAAGCTGCTCTACATGCGCCAGCCTGAGGAACGCAACCAGGTCATCGATCCCCGCTATGTCGGCATGATGAACGCGATGATGCGGGAGACGCTGATATCAGGCACCGCCAGGAAGGCGGAAATCCCCGGCTGGCCGGCGGCCGGCAAGACCGGCACCAGCCAGGATTACCGCGACGCCTGGTTCATCGGCTACACCGCCAACCTCGTCACCGGCGTCTGGCTCGGCAATGACGACAACTCGCCGACCAAGAAGGCGACCGGCGGCGGCCTGCCGGTGGAAGTCTGGTCGCGCTTCATGAAGACGGCGCACGAGGGCGTGCCGATCGCGAACCTGCCGAGCTCACCGGGCGGCTGGGGCCTGTCGAACCTCGCGCAAGCGGCATGGCAAGTGTCGCCGCCAACAGCAGCACCGGGACCGGCAGCGGCAAGCGCTGGCGGCTATCGCCCGCCGCCGCCCACGCGCACCAATGTGCGGCCGGAGGCTGCGGCCGGGCTCGATGGCTGGCTGATGGACCGGCTGTTTGGCGGAAACCGATAGATTCTGCCCGAGGTCTCGATGACCTCGAAACAAGAACTGCGAAAACAACCCCATGCACAGTAGCCGAGGATAGCGAAATCAACGGCTTGCGCAGGCCGCACAGACGCCTGAAGCGCGCGCTGCGCTGTCATTCACCGCGACGGCGGGGAATCCAGTGCGCCGCGTCGTCTCGGCTCGACGACCAACGCTTCTGCGATGCTGGATCGCCCGCTCGCGTGCGCGAGAGCGAACAAGGCGGGCGATGACAGCGTCAGATGAGGCAACAGTGGAACTTTGATTCCCAGCTCAGCCTTAGTCCTCGACCCCATAGCGGTGCAGATCGTTGCCATGCGTGTCGAGCCACTTCTTGGCGCGCTCCATCGACGGGCAGATCTTGCCGCACACGCGCCAGAACCGCGCCGAGTGATTCATCTCGACGAGATGAGCGACTTCGTGGGCGGCGAGATAGTCGAGCACGAAGGGCGGCGCGAGAATCAGGCGCCAGGAGAACGACAGCGAGCCGGCCGAGGTGCAGGAGCCCCAGCGGCTGGACTGGTCGCGGATCGACAAGCGCTTGACCCTGACGCCGAGCTCGGCCGCGTAGGCTTCCGCCGAGCGCTGCAAGTCGCGGCGCGCCTCGCGCTTGAGGAAGTCGCTGACGCGGCGGTCGACGTGTTCGAGCCCGCCGGCGACGCAGAGGATGCGTTCGCCGCTGTCGCGCATCTCGGTCCACACGGTGCCGCGCTGACCGGCACGATGAACGATGCGATGGGGTGTGCCGCGCAGCGGTATCACCGTGCCCGGCTGGAACGGCGCAGCCTTCGGCAGGCGGCCGAGACGCGCGGCGATCCAGGCGCCGTGGCGCTGCGCGAAGTCCTTGGCGTCGGCGAGCGTGCCGCGCGGCGGCATCGTGAGGATGGCCTCGCGGTCGCTCGGATGAATTCTAAGCGTGTAGCGGCGCGCGCGTCTGTGCCGACGCAAGCGGATGGCAAAGAATTGCGATCCGTGGGTGATGACGAGGGTCTTCGGTTCGTGGGGGCGCCGATAGAGGAGTGCGCGAGTGGCCATGTCTGTCAGTCCGGGAAGCAGGAGTTCGCCCGGATTCTGCCATAACCGCCGCCAGGGAAAGCGCTCGGCGCAAAAACAAATCATTTGCCCAATATACAGCGGTCGGGCGTCCGGGAGGCCCTACAGACTGGGGTTGGAACCCGCTTTTTTCGCCCCCGCTGGACGCATGCGACACCCCCAAGGGGTGAGGACGGACTCACTCCTAGAAAGCTACCTAAATACCACGAATCCGGCGAGAACTTGCCCCCCGCCGGAGGCTCCGGCAGGGGCTGAAATTCGACGGGAAAGCCGAAATCCGCGGCTGGAGCCGCTTCGATGAAAATCGGAACGCTCCAGATTCTCATTCTGGCGCGTTTTCATCACGCGAACCGGCCACCACTTCGCTCGAAAACGCTCTATTCGGCCGCGAGGGCCTGTAACGAGCTCGGATTCGCAGCCGAAACCATGAAGTCGTGAATCCGCGGCACGATCTCCGACTTGAAACGCGATCCGTTGAACACGCCGTAATGTCCGACGCCCTTCTGGACGTAGTGAACGCGGCGATGATCGGGGATCGAGTTGCACAAACCATGCGTTGCTTCGGTCTGACCGAGGCCGGAGATGTCGTCGTTCTCGCCTTCGACCGTCATCAATGCGACGCGCTTGACCTTGGAGGGATCAACGCGGGTTCCGCGATGGGTCATCTCGCCCTTCGGCAGCGAGTGCTTCACGAACACGGTGTCGACGGTTTGCAGGTAATACTCGGCCGAGAGATCCATCACCGCGAGATATTCGTCGTAGAAGTCGCGATGCTTGTCGACGAGGTCGCCGTCGCCCTTCACCAGATTGGCGAACAGCTGCTTGTGGGCATCCATGTGCCGGTCGAGATTCATGCTGATGAAGCCGTTGAGCTGCAGGAATCCAGGATAGACGTCGCGCATCATGCCCGGATGCGGGAACGGCACCTTGGTGATGACGTGGTTGCGGAACCAGTCGATACCGCGCGCCTGCGCGAGGTCGTTCACTGCGGTCGGATTGCGGCGGGTGTCGATCGGGCCGCCCATCAGCGTCATCGAGGTCGGCACGAACGGATCGCGCCGCGCCTCCATGATCGAGACGGCCGCGACGACCGGTACCGAGGGCTGGCATACCGCCATCACATGAGTGTTGCCGCCGAGGACGTGCAGCATCTCGATGACGTAGTCGATATAGTCGTCGAGATCGAAGCGGCCTTCGCTCAAGGGGACCATGCGGGCATCGGCCCAGTCGGTGATGTAGACCTCGTGCGCCGGCAGGAAAGCTTCCACCGTACCGCGCAGAAGCGTCGCATAGTGGCCGGACATCGGGGCCACGATCAGCACGCGCGGCTGCGGGCTGCGCAGCGGGCGGGCGAACTTGCGATCGAAGTAGAGCAGCCTGCAGAACGGCTTTTCCCAGACCGAGCGGACCTCGACGGGGACGCGGATGCCGTTGACCTCGGTGTCGTCGAGACCCCACTCCGGCTTGCCGTAGCGGCGCGTGGTGCGCTCGAACAATTCGCAAGCTGCGGCGACCGACTTGCCGACCTCGGTGCGCGCCCAGGGATTGAGGGGATTCTGAAACAGCAGCTTGGTCGCGTCCGTGACCGCACGTGCCGGATTGAGAGAGGCATGCGCCATCTCATACATCCAGTACATCGGCGTCGTCAGGACCGGACTGCCTTCTGCAGCCAGGGGCGGGGCGCCGCCGAACTCACCAATGGGCATCGTCAAATTCCTCTTCGCATCGCAACATACTGCCGAATGCGTAATATTGCGTCAATGCATGGTTCCGTACATCTACGTAGCCGAAGCGGCGAAATCAGCCTGAATCCACGGGAAAGTGAGGCTATTCGCCGGCCGACAGCAGCGAGCCGTGTTTCCTGGCGCTGCGCAATAGGGCAAGGAATGCCCCAAAAGATGCAACCAGCAGCACTGCGTTGATGGCCAACGCCTCCAGCATCAGATCGGTCCTGAAGGTTTGCTCGATCAGGAGCGCGCGCATCCCCTCGAAGGCGTAGGTCGGCGGCAACGCCCAGGCGACGTATTGCAGCCAGGCGGGCAGCACGCTGACGGGATAATAGACGCAGGCGAGCGGGAGGATTGCGAACATCAGGGTCCAGACGATGCTCTCGGCGCCAAGGCCGTTTCGCAGCACCAGGCCCGAGACGAAGATGCCGACCGACCAGCTCGTGAAGATCAGGTTGCAGAAGAACGCGATCAGCGGCAGGCCGAGGGCATAGACGTTGAAGTGAAACAGGAACAGCGCGAGCAGCGTCATCGGGATGATGCCGATCGCGAGCCGGATCAGGCTCATGAGCATCAGCGACAGCAGAAACTCGATCGGCTTGAGCGGACTCATCATGAGATTGCCGAGGTTGCGCGCCCACATCTCTTCCAGGAACGAGATGGAGAAGCCGAGCTGGCCGCGGAACAGGATGTCCCAGAGGATGACGGCACCGATCAGCGTGCCGCCGGCGCGTGCGAAGAAGCTGGCGTTTTCGGCGATGTAGAGCTGGAGGAAGCCCCAGGTGACGACCTGCAGCGCCGGCCAGTAGAGCAGCTCGAGCAGCCGCGGCCAGGACGACAGCAGGAGGTACCAGTAGCGCAGGATCATCGCGCCGATGCGATGGAGGGATATGCCGCGGTGGAGCGAGAGCCCGGTCATTGCAGCTTCGCGTAGCCCGGATGAGCGCAGCGACATCCGGGTCTTTCACTGCGGCATTCCCGGGTATCGCTGCGCTCACCCGGGCTACAGCTCCGCTCCCTCATCTCGCCGCCTCCTTCGCACCGTTCACCCGGCCGCGCGCGACGTCCAAGAACACCTCCTCCAGCGTGGTGCGGTTGTAGCGGGCCATGATCGCGTCCGGCGCGTCGTCGTCCTCGATGCGGCCGCGCTTCATGATGATGACGCGGTCGCAGAGCCGCTCGACCTCGAGCATGTTGTGCGAGGCCAGGAGGATGGTGGCGTTGTTGTCCCGGCGGTAGCGTTCCAGATGCGCACGCACCCAGTCGGCGGTATCCGGGTCGAGCGAGGCGGTCGGCTCGTCCAGGAGCAGCAGCTCGGGCTGGTTGATCAGCGCCTTCGCGAGCGCGACGCGCGTCTTCTGACCGGCCGAGAGCTTGCCGTTGGCGCGATCGATGAAATCGCCGAGGTCGAGATCCGCGGCCAGCTTCGCGATGCGGTCAGAGAGATTCTTCACTGCATAGAGCTTGCCGAACACGGTGAGGTTCTGCCGCACCGTGAGCCGCATCGGCATGTCGACATAGGGGCTCTCGAAATTCATCCGGCCCAGCACGGCCGCGCTCTCCTCGGGCATGCGATGCCCCAGCACCTGCACGCGGCCGGAGGTCGGCAGCACCAGGCCCATGATCATCGCGATGGTCGTGGTCTTGCCGGCGCCGTTGCCGCCGAGAAGGCCGGTGATGCTGCCGCGCGGGAGCGAAAAGGAGATGTCGTCGACGGCGCGGGTCTGCTTGTAGACCTTGACGAGGTGATCGACCGCGATTGCCGCGGACGAGCTGCGATCCGCGACAGTCGGCCGACTTGAAGCCTTGTCATTCTCGGTCATGCTGGCCGTTCTTCTGCTATTGCAGCGAAGAGCGCAAGGCTTGTAATTCCTGGCTGGTTCCGCGAGCCCAGCGTTTGTGACCGAGAAGGCGCCGCCACATTGGCCGATATGACCGAAATTGCCGATTCCGACTTCCGCCACGCGCAGCGGCATATCCGGCTGGACACGATCCTGCGGCTGCGCTGGCTCGCGGTGCTGGGGCAGCTCGCCGCGATCTTCATCGTGGCACAGGGACTGGAGTTCGACGTCGAGATCGTCCCCTGTGTCAGCATCATCGCCCTGTCGGCGGCGCTCAATCTGGCGCTTCAGACCGCGGCCAATCCGATGCGGCGGCTGGAGCCGATGCAGGCGGCCGGGCTGCTCGCGCTGAACATCGTGGAGCTGGCTGGCCTGTTGTTCTTCACCGGCGGCCTGCAGAACCCGTTCTCGTTCCTGTTCCTCGCGCCCGTGCTGATCTCGGCCACCGCGCTGCCGGCCCGCTTCACCTTCGGCCTCGGCCTGCTCGCGGTTGCCTGCGCTTCGCTCCTGTTCTTCTTCCATTTTCCGCTGCCGTGGGATTCCGACGATCCGCTGGTGCTGCCGCCGATCTATCTCGTCGGCGTCTGGCTCTCGATCGCGCTCGCGATCGGCGTCACCAGCCTCTACTCGTTCCAGGTCAGCGAGGAGGCGCGCAAGCTCGCGGACGCGCTGGCCGCGACCGAGCTGGTGCTGACGCGCGAGCAGCATCTGACCCAGCTCGACGGACTCGCCGCCGCGGCCGCGCACGAGCTCGGCACGCCGCTCGCGACGATCTTCCTGATCTCGCGCGAACTGGAAAAGACGGTGAAGGACCCAAGCTTTGCCGCCGACCTGAAGACCTTGCGCGAGCAGACCCAGCGCTGCCGCGACATCCTGAGCAAGATCACCCAGCTCTCCTCCACCGGCGCGCCGTTCGACCGCATGAAGCTGTCGGAGCTGATCGAGGAGGTGGTGGCGCCGCATCGCGACTTCGGCGTCGAGATCACGGTGCGGATCGCGGTGGCCGTGGCGGCCGAGCCGGTCGGCTCGCGCAATCCGGCGATCCTGTACGGCATCGGCAACATCGTCGAGAACGCGGTCGATTTCGCCCGCACCACCGTCGAGGTGAACGCGTGGTGGAACAAGGACACTATCGAGCTTATGATCTCCGACGACGGACCGGGCATTCCGCCCGACATCCTCAACCGGATCGGCGAGCCCTATCTGTCGCGGCGCCGCACCCAGGACGATGGCGGCGGACGACGCGGCCTCGGCCTCGGCGTGTTCATCGCGCGCACCTTGCTGGAGCGCACCGGCGCCAAGGTCTCGTTTACCAATCGGACCTTTCCGGAACACGGCGCGGTGGTGCACATCACATGGCCCAGGCAGCGTTTTGAGGCTATCGAGACGCCCGAAGAAACAATAGGATAGCCGCGACCTTGCGTCGCACAACAGGGCCGATCGACCATCGGCGGCCTTGGCACCGCGCGGTTGCGACGCCATATGTCAGTGCTCTGGAGAGAGAGGACAAAACCTTGAACGCCATTGCCGAACTGAACGAACAGAGCGACCGCTCGCTGCTCATCGTGGAGGACGACAAGCCGTTTCTGGAGCGGCTGTCGCGTGCCATGGAGACACGGGGCTTTGCCGTGACATCGTGCGACACCGTCTCGGACGGACTTGCGCAGATCGGCAAGTCGGCGCCGGCATTCGCGGTGGTGGATTTGCGGCTCGGCGACGGCAACGGCCTCGACGTGGTCTCGGCGCTGAAGAAGAAGCGCCCCGACGCACGCGCGATCGTGCTGACCGGCTACGGCAACATCGCCACCGCCGTGACCGCGGTGAAGATGGGCGCGATCGATTATCTCTCCAAGCCCGCGGATGCCGACGACGTCGTCGCGGCGCTGCTCTCGACCAGCGCGGAGAAATCCGAGCTGCCGACCAATCCGATGTCGGCCGACCGCGTCCGCTGGGAGCACATCCAGCGCATCTACGAGATGTGCAACCGCAACGTCTCGGAAACGGCGCGCCGGCTCAACATGCACCGCCGCACGCTGCAACGAATTCTGGCCAAGCGCGCGCCGCGCTAAAGCGCGATGAGATTTGGATGAATCATCATCGCGCTTTGGGTTGTTGTTGTTTACGCATGATCTTTCCGGAAAACCGCTTCGTACTTTTCCGGATCATGCTTTAGCTGCCGCCGCACGCGTGCCCCGGACGCCGCGCAGCAACGCCGGCGCGTTGCAGCGCGTCCGGGACACGAGACCGTCCTACTCCCAGAAGTCCGCATGCCCCTGCGGATCGACCAGGCGGTTGATCCGCAAGGCCGCCGCCATCGCGAAACGCACCGTCATCTGCTTGCGCGTGGCGGCAGCAAGCTTGTGCTCGGGCGCCTCGCAATACAGGTGCGCGCCATAGGCGTCGGCGATGATCAGGCCGGTGTCATCAGGGAAGATCTCGCACGGCAGATCCCGCGTGAAGGCGAAGAACAGCCGGTCGCAATGGGCGCGGTATTCGTGCCATTTCTGGTCGGCGCGCAGATCCTCGACCGACGATTTGATCTCGACGATCCAGATTTCGCCGCGCTCGTTCAGCGCCACGAGATCGGCGCGCCGGCCCGACGGCAGCGGCAATTCGCTGATGCAGGAGAAGCCGAGCGAGCGCAACAGCCGCGCCGTGCCGCGCGCGACCGCGAGCGCCGTTTCGGACTGTCGGCGGTCGGGCGGCGGAACGAGGGCGATGTTGCGGGCGGTGCTGTCCATGGCGGGGAGGATAGCCGATTCCGGTCGTGTGCACACGACCCGTTGAGGTCAGTCGCGGCCGCATTTTTCCACTGCCGTCCCTGCGGAGTGCGTAATGACCCACCAGGCGGGGACGAAAGCGAGATGCGGGAACCTCCCCTGCCTCACGCACTTATCACGCAGCCGCCGCACCTCGGCGGACCCCGAGGCTGCGGCGCATGATCGACGATCTCTGGTACAAGAACGGCGTAATTTACTGCCTGTCCGTCGGTTCCTATATGGACGCCAACGGCGACGGCGTCGGCGATTTCAAGGGCCTGTTGCGTCGGCTCGACTATCTGCACGGGCTCGGCATCACCACGATCTGGCTAATGCCGTTCCAGACCTCGCCCGGCCGCGACAACGGCTATGACATCGCCGACTATTATAGCGTCGATCCCCGCTACGGCACGCTCGGCGATTTCGTCGAGTTCGCCCATGGCTGCAAGCAGCGCGGCATCCGCGTCATCATCGATCTCGTCGTCAACCACACCTCGGACCAGCATCACTGGTTCAAGGAAGCGCGGCGCGACAAGAACTCGCCTTATCGCGACTGGTACGTGTGGTCCGACAAGAAGCCGGCGGGCGCCAACAAGGGCATCGTCTTTCCCGGCGTGCAGAAATCAACCTGGACGCGCGACAAGGAAGCCGGCGCCTGGTACTTCCACCGCTTCTACGATTTCCAGCCCGATCTCAACACCTCGAACCCGCATGTCCAGGCCGAGATCCTGAAGATCATGGGCTTCTGGATCCAGCTCGGCGTCTCCGGCTTCCGCATGGATGCTGTGCCGTTCGTGATCGCGACCAAGGGCGCAAAGGTGAAGAAGCCGGTCGAGCAGTACGACATGCTGCGCGCGTTTCGCGAATTCCTGCAATGGCGTCAGGGCGACGCCATCATCCTCGCAGAAGCCAACGTGCTGCCGAAGACCGACATGGAATATTTCGGCCGCGACGCCGACCGCATGCACATGATGTTCAACTTCCACGTCAACCAGCATCTGTTCTACGCGCTGGCCTCCGCCGATTCGCGCCCGCTGGCGAAGGCGCTGAAGGCGACCAAGCCGCGCCCCGCGACGGCGCAATGGGGCCTGTTCCTGCGCAATCACGACGAACTCGATCTTGGGCGTCTGACCGAGGCGCAGCGCGACACCGTGTTCAAATGCTTCGGACCCGACAAGGACATGCAGCTCTACGACCGCGGCATCCGCCGCCGCCTTGCGCCGATGCTGGGCGGCGACCGCAGGCGGCTCGAGCTTGCCTACAGCCTGATGTGCACGCTGCCGGGGACGCCCGTGATTCGCTACGGCGACGAGATCGCGATGGGCGACGACCTCTCGCTGCCCGAACGCAATTGCGCGCGCACGCCGATGCAATGGTCGACCGAGCCGCATGGCGGCTTCACCAAGAGCGACAAGCCGGCCTGCCCTGTGATCGACAAGGGGCCTTACGGCTTTGAGCACGTCAACGTCGCCAAGCAGCGGCGCGATCCGAATTCCATGCTGAACTGGACCGAGCGCATCGTCCGCATGCGCAAGGAGGTTCCGGAAGTGGGCTGGGGTGATTTCACCGTCATTGCCGTGCGCGATCCCGCGGTGTTCATCATGCGCTACGATTGGCGCAACAACTCGGTGCTGTTCGTACACAATCTCGACGAGAAGCCGCGTGAGATCGCGTTCTCGGCCGGACTAGCCGGCGATACCGGCGCGCACCTGATCAACCTGCTCGCCGAGGACCACAGCCACGCCGATCAGCGCGGCCAGCATCGCATCGTGCTGGAGCCGTATGGCTATCGCTGGTACCGCGTCGGCGGGCTGGATTATCTCCTGAAGCGCAGCGATATCGACGGGTCTGCGGTGCGGGGGACGAAGCATCCGGGATAGACATATCGATAGCCTCCGCTGTCGTCCCCGCGAAGGCGCGGACGACAGCTAGGGTGGAGTGACGATGACCCCCTCATTGCCGCGCAGGTCCAGCACGCCTTCGATCCCCTCACCTTCGCGATCCAGAAACGTCGACAGCAATATCCTGCTGCCGAAACGGACCGCGCTCGTAGTCACCGCGATCGGATCAGGACCGAGATTGAGCGCCACGATGACCGCCCTGCCTCCGGCCTCGCGGCGGTAGATCAGGAGATCGCCCTGCGCGGAGACCGGATGATAGTCGCCCGTGACCAACGGGGGACAGTTCTTCCGCAAGGCGATCAGACCCTTGTAGAGATTGAGGATCGAGCGCGCATCGGCTTCGAGATTGGCGACGTTTTCGCGGATATGGTCCTCAGGCAGCGGCAGCCACGGCCTCACCTCGGAGAAGCCGGCGAAATTGGAGGAATCCCATTGCATCGGCGTGCGGCAGCCGTCGCGGCCGACACCGATGCCGGGCACGTTTTTCTCGAACGGGTCGCGCACGTCCTCCGGCGCGATCGCGAGCTGATGCATGCCGATCTCGTCGCCGTAGTAGAGCGTCGGCGTGCCGCGCAGCGTCAACAGCAGCATGGCCGCGACGCGGGCCTGCTCCGGCCCGACCCGGCTCGCCACGCGCGGGCGATCATGATTGCCGAGCACCCAGTTCGGCCAGGCACCGCGCGGCAGCGCCTTGTCGTAATCCTCGATGATCTTCTCGATCGAGCGCGCGCTCCAGAAGGTCGAGAGCAGCGCGAAATTGAACGGCATCTGCGCGCCGGTGAGATCGTTGCCGTAATAGGCCATGAGGCGGTGCAGCGGCAGATAGATCTCGCCGATCAGGACGCGCGCACCGCGGGAATCGGTGATGCGCCGCATCTCGGCGATCACGTCATGCACCTCCGGCTGGTCGGTCGAGTATTGCGTCAGGATCCGTTCGTTCGGCGGCCGGCCCTCGACATAATGCGGGTTGGGCGGGTTGTCGCGGAATTCGGCGTCCTTGATCAGGTGCCAGATCACGTCGACGCGAAAACCGTCGACGCCCTTGTCCAGCCAGAACCGCATCACGTCGTAGATCGCGGCGCGGACTTCGGGATTGCGCCAGTTCAGGTCCGGCTGCTGGGCGAGGAAGGCGTGATAGTAATACTGACCCGTGGTCTCGTCGAACTGCCAGGCGCTGCCGCCGAACTCGGACAGCCAATTGTTGGGCGCGCCGCCGTCAGGCGCGGGATCGCGCCAGATGTACCAGTCGCGCCTGGGATTGTCGCGCGAGGCGCGGCTCTCCACGAACCAGGGATGCTGGTCCGAGGTGTGGTTCGGCACGAGGTCGAGGATCAGCTTCAGGCCTTTGTCATGGGCGGCCGCGAGCAGCGCATCGAAATCCGCCATCGTGCCGAACAAGGGCTCGATGCCGGTATAGTCGGAGATGTCGTAGCCGAAATCCGCCATCGGCGAGGGAAAGATTGGCGACAGCCAGATCGCATCGACGCCGAGCGACTTCACGTAAGGCAGCCGCCTGAGGATGCCGGCGAGATCGCCGACGCCGTCGCCATCTGCATCCTGAAACGAGCGCGGATAGATCTGATAGAAGATGCCGTCGCGCCACCAGTTCTCGTTGCCCTGAGCCATGCCGAAAGACCACCCGAAATCTGCGCCGCGCGCGGGAGAACGCGGCAGCAACGCCCCGGTTCGAATTGGCAGGCGAATTGGGACGGCCGTGTGACGAGGGCAGCGGCTGTTCCCCAACCTCTCGCCCGAATCCTTTGCGAATCTTTTGCTTGGCGGGCTGACAAAAATCGGCATTGTGGCGCCATGACCGAGCAAACTGACTCCCAGGACTCCTCGCAACCCAAGGCGGGCGCGATCATCGTTCCCGTGACGCTGTTCGAGCAGAACTGCACCATCATCTGGGACGAGCCTTCCAGGAAGGCCGTGGTAATCGATCCCGGCGGCGACGTGCCGAAGATCCTGGATGCGATCAGGCAGACCGGCGTCACCGTGGAGAAGATCTGGCTGACCCACGGCCATATCGATCATGTCGGCGGCGCGGCCGAGCTGCGCGATGCGCTGAAGGTGCCGATCGAGGGCCCGCATGTCGCGGACAAGTTCCTGCTCGACAACGTCGTCGCAAGCGGCGCGCGCTTCGGCATGACCGGCGTCCGCGATTTCGCGCCGGACCGCTGGCTCAATGAGGGCGACACCGTGTCGATCGGCGGCTTGCACTTCGACATCCTGCACTGCCCCGGCCATTCGCCCGGCAGCGTGGTGTTCTTCAACAAGGCGTTACGTTTTGCCCATGTCGGCGACGTCCTGTTCGCGGGCTCGGTCGGCCGCACCGATCTGCCCGGCGGCAGTCACGCCACGCTGATCAACTCGATCCTGACCAAGCTGCTGCCGCTCGGCGACGATGTCGGCTTCATCTGCGGCCACGGCGCAGGCTCGAGCATCGGCCAGGAGCGGATGACGAATCCGTTCATCACCGGCGAGATGTAGCCTTCTGGTTGAGCATGATCTGATCGGAAAACCGCTTCACACTTTTCCGGATCATGCACTATTCGGCGGCGCTCGCCAGCGCCGCCGTCTCGCTGAGGTGACGTTCGCCCCACTCCCGGATCGCGGCGACGACAGGCACGAAGCTCTTGCCCTTGCGGGTCAGGCGGTACTCGACCTTCGGCGGCACCTCGCCATAATCCCTGCGGTCGATCAGGCCGCTTTGCGTCAGCGCCTTCAATTCGCGGCTGAGCACGCGCGGGGTGATCTCCGCGCTTCCACTTGTGCCGCGCAACAGTCCGCTCCTGATCTCGCCATAGCGGCGCGGGCCGTCCTTCAGGTCCCAGACGATGCGGAGCTTGTACTTGCCGCTGATCATCTTCTGAAAGGCCGCCACCGGACAGGTGCGCGCCGGGATTGCCCTTGCCATGTCGTCTCCTCCAAGCGCAGCCAGCTTGCGGGAGCATAGGAGCAGCGTCGAGAAAGTCCATACTATCAAATTTGTCCATACTTGCAGGATCGCTCGCGAAGCGCAGATGATGACGCATATGACGAACAGGGAGCGTCACATGAAGCACTTCATGATCAGCTACGAGTTCAGGAACGGCACGACGGAAGACTGGCACCGCGAGATCGGCCGTTTCATCAAGGCGATCGACGGCGATCCGGAACTGAAAGGGCGGATCGGCTATCGTTGCCTGAAGCATCGCGACGACGGCAGCTATCTCCACCTCGCCAGCGTCACCGACGATGCCGCGCAAAAAGCGCTGCAATCGCGCGACTTCTTCAAGCACTATCAGGAGGCGACGCGGAAGGTTGCGGGCGGCGAAGTGACGGTGACGCCGATCGAATGGATCGATCAGACGGGGTAGCGCTTGTGGGCTGACGCGATTGCGCCCGCGACAAACTCGGCCGTCGTCCCGGACAAGCGCCAGCGCAGATCCGGGACGACGGCGAGGCTACTTCATCAATCCCGCGGCCGTGAGCGCGCGGGTGATGATCTGGCCGAGATCGAAGCCGCGAGCCTGCTCGCGCTTCAATTCGACCGGCTCTTCGGCGATTGCCGCGCGGATCGAGCGGGCGAGATGCGGCGCGGGCGAGAGCACCGGCTTCGTTGCAGGCTTCGCTGCCGGCCTGGCTTCCGCCTTTGCGGCGTCCGGAATCCAGCCGGTAAGGCCGAAGAACTTTGCAATGTGGTAGGACGAGGAAATGCCGGCCTCGATCAGGAACGCGCCTTCCATGCCGTAACGCTGGTCGTTGTCGGCAAGGCCGAGCGGCGTGCCATGCGCCATGTCGGTGATGGCATAGGACTCGACCAGCGTCTCGCCGTCCTTGTCCCACCAGGCCTGGCGCGGATAGCCATCGACATTGGTCTCCGCCATCGGCATCTCCGGCAGACCATGCAGGTCGAGCCATTGCTTGACGATCTCGTTGGCATTGCCGGGATTGACGGTGCGGTCGGCGCTGCCGTGCCACACCGAGACCTTCGGCCAGGGCCCGCGATGATCGGAGGCGCTGCGCACGAGATCGCCGAGCTCGCGCGCGGGACGCGCCGGGGAATGAAACATGCCGTCGAGCGCCTCGCGCAAATTCGAGGCGATGCCATAGGGCAGTCCGGCAATGACCGCGCCGGCCGCGAAGACTTCCGGATAGGTCGCAAGCATCACCGAGGTCATGCCGCCGCCGGCCGACAGGCCGGTGATGAAGACGCGCCTGGAATCAATGCGGTGCGTCTCGATCATGTGCGCGATCATCTCGCGGATCGAATGCGCTTCGCCGCCGCCCCGCACCGTGTCCTCCGGATTGAACCAGTTGAAGCAGGTGTTGCCGTTGTTGAGGCGTTGCTGCTCGGGCATCAAAAGAGCAAAGCCGTAGTGCCTTGCCAGCGTCGACCAGCCCGCGCCGAAATCGTAGGCGGCTGCCGTCTGCCCGCAGCCATGCAGCACGACGACGAGCGCGCGGGGCTTCTGCAATTGGCCCGGCACGAACGCGAACATGCGCAAGGCCCCGGGATTGTCGCCGAAGCCGATGATCTCTTCCAAGGGGCTGGCTTCATCCGCACTGCGGCCGAGCTCGGCAAAGCGCAGTCCGTCCATCCTTGGCAGGCGTCTCAGCAGATCGATATTTTTGGCTAACGACACGGCAAGTTCCTGGTGGGCGACGTTCAACGTCCAGCCCAACCAGATAGTTGCTGCGTTGCAAAATAAAAAGACCGTGCGCTGTCAATCCCGGCGAAATCACCGGAAATCCCGCAGGATTCCACACGTATTAACCGCAGTGCCTCAACTTCTTAACCGCAGTGCCTCAACTTCGTGCCGATGCGCGGCGCATCCACGCCAGAAATGCGGCGCAAATCATCATTGACGTCACAAACAGCGCGAGCGACGCGAGGAATCCTGCGCGCGCTGATTGCAGGGCCTCGACGGCGAAGAATACCGCGCCGATTGCGGCCACTCCGGCCGCATTTCCGATCTGCGCCGTCGTGCCGTAGATGCCGGAGGCCGAGCCTGCGGCGACAGGCTTCACCGTCGAGAGCAACGCGCCCGAGAGCGGCGCCATCACCAATCCCTGGCCGTAGCCGAAGATGATCATGGTGAACGCAAGCAGGAGCGGCGACGGCGCATCGACACCGCCCGCAACAAGCGCGAGCGCGGCGAGGCCCGCAATTTGAATCGCGCAGCCTTCGATCAACACCTCGGTGCCACGAGGGCGCGCCCGCGCTGCACTGTGGCGCGAGGCCAGCACGAAGGCGAGCGCGAGCGGAATGAAGGCCATGCCGGCCGCGAGCGGCGGGATCTTCAGGCCGCGCTGCATGAACAGCGTCATCACCAGATAGAACGAGAGATTGGCGAAGAAGAAAAAGAAGGCGGCGCCGACGCCGCGCAGGAAGGCGGCGTCCGCCAGCAGCGTGAGATCGATCAGCGGCATGCCGCCGGCGCTTGCGACCGCCTGCTCCAGCTTCAGGAACGCGGCGAGGATCACGCCGCCGCTTCCCATCACCGCCCAGATCCACGGTGCCCAACCGACATCGTGACCGAACAGCAGCGGGCCGATCAGGCACAACAGCCCCGCGAACAGCACCACGCCGCCCTTGATGTCGAGCCTTGTACCTGATCGGCGCGGCACCGATGGCATGATGCGCCAGGCAGCGATAGCGATGGCGAGGCCGCAGGGCACATTGACGAAGAACACCGCGCGCCAGCCGGTGCCGGCGAGATCTAGCGTGACCAGCAGACCGCCAAGCAGGAAGCCCGCGGCGCCCGCGAGCCCAAGCACGACGCCATAGATGGCGAAGGCGCGGCTGCGCGAATCATCAGCGAACAGAAGGTGCAGCGTCGCCAGCACCTGCGGCACCATCAGCGCCGCGGTCGTGCCCTGCGCCAGCCGCGCGATAATCAATTCCACCCCGGACTGCGCGAGGCCACACCAGAGCGACGTCAGGGTGAAACCGAGCACGCCGGCCAGGAAGACATTCTTCGTGCCGTGGATGTCGCCGAGCCGGCCACCGGTCACGACCAGCGTGGCATAGGCGATCAGGTAGATCGCAATGATCGATTCGATCTGGGCCGGCGAGGCCTTCACGTCGACCGCGATGGTGGGAATGGCGACGTTGACCACGAAGGCGTCGACGCCGAACATGAACTGGGCGGCCACGACGATTGCCAGCACCCACCAACGTCGCGACGAATCAATTTGTTTTGTGACGATCTGATGCATTGGCGCACGACTCTGGACTCGTGGCCCGATGATTTCAGATCGCGTACGGTGTCGCCATTACTTCACAGGTAGGGTTCGCGTGCGCTTCTTCTCTCCCCGCCGGCGGAAGGACAAGCCCGGCCATGACGGTATGGAGCGCCTGCACGCAAGTATGAGAGGAGGAAGAAGTCACACGCATGCCTGCATTCCACCACGCGGGACATCGCGCGATTGCGTTCGCTTGCCCCAGCACGTAGCCTCGGCATCTCAACAAGCAGAAAATGAAGCCGGAGAGAACGCCATGGCGCGCCTGAAGTTCGGAGCCTTCCTTGCCCCGCATCACCCGATCGGGGAGCATCCGATGCTGCAGTTCCGGCGCGATCTCGACCTGGTCGAGCAGTTGGATGCGCTCGGCTATGACGAGTTCTGGTGCGGCGAGCATCATTCCTCCGGCTGGGAGATGATCGCCTCGCCCGAGATGTTCCTGGCCGCAGCCGGCGAGCGCACCAAGCGGATCAAGCTCGGCACCGGCGTCGTCTCGCTGCCCTATCACCATCCCTTCAACGTCGCCCAGCGCATGGTGCAGCTCGACCACATGACCGGCGGCCGCGCCATCTTCGGCTCCGGACCGGGCGCGCTCGCGTCGGATGCGCACACGCTCGGTATCGATCCGATGACGCAGCGCGACCGCCAGGACGAGGCGATCGGCATCATCCGCCGCCTCTTCAACGGCGAGCGCGTCACCGCCAAGAGCGACTGGTTCACCATGAACGACGCCGCGCTCCAGATCCTGCCCTTGCAGGAGGAGATGCCGTTCGTGGTCGCCTCGCAGATCTCGCCCTCCGGCATGACGCTCGCCGGCAAATACGGCATCGGCATCATCTCGCTGGGCTCGATGACGACGCAGGGTCTGATGTCGTTGCAGCAGCAATGGCAGTTTGCCGAAGATGCCGCCAGGAAGCATGGCACCAAGGTGAACCGTGCCGACTGGCGCGTGCTGCTGACCTTCCACATCGCCGAAACCCGCGAGCAGGCGCGCCGCGAAGCAGGCGCCGGGCTGATGCGCTGGCACAACGAATACAATGTCGGAACGCTGCAGCGGCCGGGGCTCACCGCGTTCTCCTCGCCCGACGAGGCGGTCGACAAGACGGCCTTCGTCGAGGGCGCCGCGTCCACCATCGGCACGCCCGACGATCTCGTCAAAACCATCAAGAACGTGATGCAGGTCTCCGGCGGCGTCGGTGCCATCATCGGCTTCGTGCACGACTGGGCCAATCCGGAAGCGACGCGGCGCAGCTGGGACATGGTGGCGCGCTACGTCGTGCCCGAGATCAACGGCTACATCGACGGTCTGCGCAAATCGCAAAAATTCGTGATCGAGAACCGCGCGATCTTCGAGCGCGCGGGACAGGCCGTGATGGCCAAGATCATGGAGAACGAGAAGGCCGCCGAGGCGCTGAAAGTCACCGGTCCCGGCCGCGTCGCCATCCCCGCCGTCAACGCGCCGGATCTGCAGAAGGAGGCGGCGAAGCGGTAGGGACTCGTTGCGGCGAACACCCGCAATGAAGATCTCGAGCAAGTGTTACCGGCCTGTGCTAAGCTGATCGCGTCAGCCTGGCGCAGGCCGCAACAATGCCGCGGGCGCACGGATTCTGTTCGGTCAGCCAACCGGAGCAATCGTGATGTCGATGCAGAATGTGGCCGCCCCTGCGCTCCAGTTCACCCCACCGAGACGCAACGAGCTGAGCCACATCCCCGGCGACGAAGGCTGGCCGATCATCGGCAAGACCTTTCAGGTGCTCGCCGATCCGAAGGGCCATATCGAGGCGAACGCCGCCAGATACGGCCTGGTCTACCGGACGCACTTTTTCGGCGAGACCAATGTCGTGCTGCTCGGGCCCGAGGCGAACGAGCTCGTGCTGTTCGACCAGCAAAAGCTGTTCTCGTCGACGCATGGCTGGAACAAGGTTCTGGGCCTGCTGTTCCCGCGCGGGCTGATGCTGCTCGATTTCGACGAGCACCGGCTGCATCGCAAGGCGCTGTCGGTCGCGTTCAAGTCCGGGCCGATGAAGTCCTATCTCAGCGATCTCGACCGCGGTATTTCCGCGCGCGTCGCGCAGTGGAAGGCGAAGCCCGGCGAGATGCAGCTCTATCCGGCGATGAAGCAGCTCACGCTCGATCTCGCCGCGGCCTCGTTCCTCGGCGCGGATATCGGGCCGGAGGTCGACGAGATCAACCGCGCCTTCGTCGACATGGTCGCCGCCGCCGTCGCCCCGATCCGCCGTCCCCTGCCCGGCACGCAGATGGCGCGTGGCGTTGCGGGGCGCAAGCGCATCGTCGCCTATTTCCGCGAGCAGATTCCGCTCCGCCGCGGCAATCACGGCGGCGACGATCTGTTCTCGCAGCTCTGCCGCGCCACCCATGAAGACGGCGCGTTGCTCTCGGAGCAGGACATCATCGACCACATGAGTTTCCTGATGATGGCGGCGCACGACACGCTGACCTCGTCGCTGACCTCCTTCATCGGCGAGCTCGCCGCCAATCCGCACTGGCAGGACAGGCTGCGCGCGGAGGTGCTCGCGCTCGGACTTGCCCCGGGTGCGCCGAGCAGCTTCGACGATCTCGAAAAGATGCCGCTGTCGGAGATGGCGTTCAAGGAGGCGCTGCGGATCAAGCCGCCGGTGCCCTCGATGCCACGCCGCGCGATGCGCGATTTCAGCTTCAAGGGCTTTACGATCCCCGCCGGCACCGCGATCGGCGTCAATCCGCTCTACACGCACCACATGAAGGAGATCTGGCCGGAGCCGGATCGCTTCGATCCGCTGCGCTTCACCGAGGAGGCGCAGCGTGGCCGCCACCGCTTCGCCTTCGTGCCGTTCGGCGGCGGCGCGCATATGTGCCTCGGCCTGCACTTTGCCTATATGCAGGCCAAATGCTTCGCGCGGCACTTCCTGCAGAACATCGAGGTCTCGCTCGCGCCCGGCTACAAGCCGGACTGGCAGATGTGGCCGATCCCGAAGCCGCGCGACGGGCTGAAGGTGAGAGTGAAGGCGGTGTGAGCTTCGCCCTCGTGTCCCGGACGCGCGAAGCGCGAGCCGCGACCCAGAATCTTCAAGATCGTCTCAGGAGCGAGATGGGCCCCCGGCTCTGCAGCGCACCGCACCGGACGATGCTTCGCATCGCCGGGCGTCCGGGGCACGAGACCTTCCTACGCCCCCTGGTCGAACGCCTTGCGCAGGGCCACATAGCCCTGCTGCTGTTGGCTCCAGTTGCGGCCGCCGGTCATGGCGCCGTCGACGACGAGGTCATGGCCGTTGACGAAGCTGGATTCGTCGCTGGCCAGGAACACCGCGGCATGGGCAATGTCATCGGGAAGGCCGGCACGCGGGATCGGCTGCGCGGTCTTGTAGACTTCGCGCATCACCGCCGGCGTCTGCTCCGCGGCATCGGTCGAGAGCCCCAGCGCCTTGCCGAAGATGCCTGTCGCGATCGCGCCGGGCGAGATCGAGTTGACGCGGACGTTGGATTCGCCGAGCTCCATCGCCACGCATTTGGTCAAATGGATCACCGCCGCCTTGGCCGCGCCATAGACCATCGACGACGAGAAGCCGGCGAGGCGGCCGGCGATGCTGCCATTGTTGATGATGCTGCCGGAGCCCTGCTTCTTCATGTGAGGCGCGGCATGCTTCATGCCGAGCATGACGCTGCGCACCAGCGTGGCCATCGCCGCGTCGAACCGCTCGACCTCGAGGCCCTCGATGCCCCCGGTCTGCGCCGGCCCGCCGGCATTGTTGAACAGGCAATCGATCCGGCCGAATTTCTCGACCGCAAGCGCGATCAGCGCCTGCATCTGCGCTTCGACCGTGACGTCGGTCTGGCGGAAGATGCAGTTGGCCCCGAGCTGCTTCGCCAGAGCCTCGCCTTCCGGTATGCGCCGACCCGCGATCACAATTTTGGCACCTTCGGCAACGAAGACTTCCGCAGTGCGCAATCCGATCCCGCTCGTCGCCCCAGTAATCACTGCAACCTTGCCGTCCAGCCTGCCCATGGAATGTTCCTGTCTTTGAGCGATTTGATGCCAAGTGGCGAACGTCGGCCGTCGCCGTCGCCGGAGCGGCCACTATCCCTGCCCGCTTCCGACAAGGCAAGCTATGCTTATGCGGGCGGCATGCGTAACATCCTCACGGGCCGCTCGATTTTCGAACGCATATCGCAACTGGGCTGCGCATGGGGAAGCTGATCGACGAGTTCCGCAAGGGCTGGCAGGGCGCGGCGCCGCCCTCGCTCGGTCTGAGCATCTCGTTTGCGGTGATCTGCCTGTTGGGCGCGACCCTGGTCCGCTGGGGTCTCGCACAGGTTCGCCCCGACATCTACTTCACGCCGTACTTCCCAGCCGTGTTCTTTGCCGCGGCCCTGGGAGGATTCCGGATCGGTGTGGTGACGGCGCTGGTCGGCGGCGTGCTCGGTGTCGTCCTGAATTTCGGCGATGCTTTTGCCGATCGCGCGCGGTTTGCCCTGCTGGCGCTCTATTGGGCCGTCTGCGCGATAACCATCTGGGGTGTCGAGCACTATCGCACCATGCTGGCGGAGCAGCGCCGGATCTCGAGGCGCCTGATCGAGGAAGAAGAATATCGCAAGCTGCTGGTCGACGAGCTCCAGCACCGGCTGAAGAACAAGCTGTCGACGGTGCATGCCGTGCTGCACCAGGTGCTGCACGACCAGCCGCAGGTCTGGGCCCGGGTCGATCCCCGGCTGCGCTCGCTTGCCGCAACCGACGATTTGATATCGCGGATCGACAAGGCCGGCTGCGATATCCGCGACCTCCTGATCTCGGAGCTTGGCCCCTATGGCCATGTCCGCTTCACCCTCAATGGCGAGCGATTGCTCCTGCCGCCGAAGCTCGCGGTCACGCTGTCATTGATGTTTCACGAGCTCGCTACCAATGCGGGCAAGTATGGCGCATTCTCCTCGCCGCGCGGCCTGCTGCAGGTGTCATGGACCATCAGCGACGACCGCCTGGCCATCACCTGGGACGAAACCGAGGGGCCGAGCGTCGACAAGGTGTCAGAGCCCGGCTTCGGCACCAAGCTGCTGAAATCGGCTCTGTCTGCCTTCGACGGCAGGACCGAGATCTCGTATCTGAAAACCGGGCTGCATTGCATCATGCAGTGCCGAATCCCGCGTAGCGAATAAAGCTCGATGAATCAGCCCGGGTTGCGAATCACCTCTCCCCAACAGGAGAGGTGTCGACCACGGCTCGCACCATTTCAACCAGGGCAGATACGCAGCCGGATTCGATATAAGCGAAAGCGATAGCGCACCCTTCGCCCGCAGTTTCACTGCGTGCATTGACCCTCTGTTAATGACGATCGGGGGCGCGCGTCGCATCGTCGCAAGACACCCCCGTATTTCTCCGGAGGCCTTAACCAAACTTAAGAGGGAACCGCGCAAGATCGCGCTCATTGCAAAGGCGCGCTGAAACAACAAGATTCATGACTTCTATGAACGACAACAGATATTCCGGCGCGAACGAGGCCGAACTCGGATTTCTCAAGGAAATCGTTAGAATGCTGCCGGCGGGCCTCACCGTGCAGGACGCACATGGCGAGCTTCTGCTGGTTAACGACGCCGCCGCCGCCCAGCTCGGCATGGACGGCAGCCGTCCCTCACCCGATCTGGCGCCGCGCCGCGCCGCCTGCCTGCAGGCGCTGAGCGCCGGCCAAGCGATCGTGACCGAGGAAGCGCTTCACGTCGGCGCCGCGCGCCAGGTGCTGCTCACGACCCATCGTCCCGTTCGTCTCGCCGGACGCGAGCTCCTGATCTCGGCGTCCTCCGACATCACCGAACAGAAGAATTTCGAGGACCAGCTGTTCCGTTCGGCCTATTTCGACGAGCTGACCGGATTACCCTCGCGGCGCGTGATCGAACATCGCACCAACAATCTGCTCACGAAAGTCCGCGGCGGCGAGCGTTTCGCGCTGGCCTTTCTCGACGTCGACAATTTCAAGCACATCAACGACTATTACGGCCACTCCGTGGGAGACGCGTTGCTGGTCGAGCTGTCGAGGCGGCTCGGGCGGGACCTGCGCGATTCCGACATGCTGTCGCGCATCTCCGGCGACGAATTCCTGCTGCTGCTCTCCCCGATCCAGAGCCAGGAGGAAGTCGCCGAGTTCATGCAATCGACGCTGGAGCGGCTGACCGCCCCGTTCTTCATCGACCATTCGGAAGTCTTCGCCTCGACTTCGGTCGGCATCAGCCTCTATCCCGATCACGGGAGCAGCTTCGAGACGCTGCGGCAGAACGCCGACATCGCGATGTACCGGATCAAGAACAACGGCAAGGGGCTGGCCGCCTTCTTCGACGCCAGCATGGAGCGCGAGGCGCAGGCACGGATGAAGGTCGAGCAGTCGCTGCGGCTCGCCATCCTGGAAAAGCGCTTCTGCTGCGCCTTCCAGTCCAAGGTCGACATCCGCACACAGGCCGTGAAGGGCATCGAGGCCCTGGTCCGCCTGCGCGACGACCAAGGCGTGATCCAGGCGCCCGGCTCGTTCATCAATCTTGCCGGCGAGCTCGGGCTGATCGACGAGCTGACCCATCTCGTGCTCGCCGAGATCGTCAAGTCGATCGACCTGATCAACGACACGTTCGGCGCGGAAGCAACCATCAGCATCAACGTCGCCGCCAAGCAGGCCGGCAATCCCGAGTTCATGCGCAGCTTTGCTCGGGCGCTGGACGACACCGGCTTTCCCCAGCGCTTCATGATCGAGGTGACGGAAGACGCCTTCGTCGCCAAGAATCATTTCCAGGCCGAGATCCTGCCGATATTCCGCAAGCTCGGCGTCGGCATCTCCATCGACGATTTCGGCACCGGCTATTCCTCGCTCTCGGCGCTGGCCGACATCACCGCGGACGAGATCAAGATCGACCGCTCCTTCATCACCGACATCCATAAGCGCCCGCGCAGCCAGGGCATCCTGCGCGCGATCGAATCCCTGAGCGAAGCGCTCGGCATGACGGTGATCGCCGAGGGCCTCGAATCCTACGAGGAGCTCGCCTATCTCCAGGCGACGACCAAGATCCGCTACGCGCAGGGCTACTACTTCTCCCGGCCGATCTTCCTGGAGGAGCTGAAGCTCGCAACACCCGTCTCCAGCGAGGCGCGGGTCAGCGTGGCGAGCCGCCCCCACCAGCAGAACCGCCAGGGCTATTCGCGGGCGAGCGGGTATCGAAGGTAAGGGCAAGGCGGCGCAACAAATACGGTCGTCGTCCCGGGGCGCGCAAAGCGCGAACCCATAACCACGGGGCGCAGTTGCAGCGCGACGCTCCCACTCCGAGTCTTCGCCAAATTGCTCCCTGTGGGTATGGCTCCCGGATCGGCGCTCCGCCCTGGACAACGCTTCGCGTTGCCAAGAGCTGCGCTTGTCCGGGACGACGACCGAGAATGGCCGCCCTCTAAATGGTCAATTCCCCCTTTGAAATTACTGGTCTTTTGCTAATAAGCAGCCAGACTTCCCGCGAGGTACGTCATGCCCGCCTCCTCGATCAGCGATCCCGCCTATCTCCGTGCACGCGCGATGGAGACGCTGTTCGAGCGGCTGGAAAATCTCTGCGAAGGTGCAATTGCGATCGATCGCAGCGGACGCGTCGTCTACGTCAACGAGAAATATCTCGCAGCGCTCGGCCTCGGGCGCACCAGTGAGGCGATCGGCCGGTCGATCGAGGAGGTCATCCCGAACAGCCTGATGCGGAAGGTGGCCGAGACCGGCGAGCCGATCCTGCTCGACATCATGGAGCTCGGCGGCGAGCAGCTCGTCGTCACCCGCATGCCGATCGAGGACGAGAACGGGACGGTGATCGGCGCGATCGGATTCGTGCTCTATGATCATCTCGAAAGCCTGAAGCCTCTGCTCGCCCGCGTCGCCCAGCTCGAGAGCGATTTGCGGCTGGCGCGGCGGCAATTGTCCAACGCCCGCGCGGCGCGTTTCACCTTCGCCGACTTCGTCGGTACCACGCCTGGAATCGCGCAGGCCAAGGAGCTCGCAAGCCGTGCCGCGCGGCAGAGCGTCACGGTGCTGCTCACTGGCGAGACCGGAACGGGAAAGGAGATGCTGGCGCAGGCGATTCACAACGCCTCCTCGCGTGCGGAGAGGCCGTTCGTCAGCGTCAACGTGGCCGCGATCCCGGACACGCTGATCGAATCGGAATTCTTCGGCACGGCGCCGGGCGCCTATACCGGCGCCGACCGCAGGGGGCGCGAGGGCAAATTCCGCATTGCCGACGGCGGCACGCTGTTCCTCGACGAGATCGGCGAGATGCCGCTGCAATTGCAGGCCAAGCTGCTGCGCGTGCTCCAGGAGCGCGAGATCGAGCCGCTCGGCTCGGACAAGATCACCAGGGTCGACGTCCGCGTCATCGCCGCGACCAATGTCGATCTGCGCAAACGCGTCAGCGACGGCGCATTTCGCGCCGATCTCTACTACCGTCTCAACGTGCTCTCGGTCGACCTGCCGCCGCTGCGCCACTGCCTCGACGATCTCCCTGACATCTGCGCCCGGCTGCTCGACGACATCAGCGCGTCGGGCGACTACGTCAAGGCGAAGATCACGCCGAGCGCGCTCGCCGCGCTCGGCCGCTACGACTGGCCGGGCAATGTCCGCGAGCTCCGCAACATCCTCGAGCGCGCGCTGATCCTCAGCGATTCCGGGCGGCTGACCGGCGAGGATGTCGCGCGCATCCTCCCCGTCGGCGCCGAGGTCAGGCTCGCACCGCCCGCGCGCCCGGCCGGAACGGTGGTGCCTTATGCCGAAGCCGAGGCCGTGTTCGAGAAGCACACGCTCGAGCAGGCGCTCGCCGCCAGCAACGGCCAGATCACCGAAGCCGCCAGGATGCTGCGGATCTCGCGCGCGACCTTCTACAAGAAGCTCGCCAAGTTCGGCCTCGCCACGGGACCGGCTGCCGTCTGAGTTTCGAGACTCCCCGTGTCCGGAATCTCGGATTCCGGACACGGTGCCTGGTTACTCTTCGGCATCGGACATGCGGAAATTGCCGTAGCTTAGGCCGCTTTCCGCGAAACGACGGCATCTGGCGCGGACCTTGCTCTTTGCTGCCTTCCCTCGTGGGGAGCAAGCTGTTCCAGGACTGCTCCCCGCGATAAGATCAACGCAAAACAACAACGGCATACGGTCGAAGGGATCGGGAGGAACGCCGTGAGCCAGCACCCAGCTCTGCCGTATTTGCGCAATTCCGAGAAGGGCAAGGTCGTCTCGGCGACTGAGGCCGTCATGCTGATCCGCGACGGCGACACGGTGGCGACCGGCGGCTTCGTCGGCATCGGCTTTGCCGAGGAGATCGCGATCGCGCTGGAGGAACTCTATCTGTCCCACGAGGACGATGCACCCTATACGCAGGGTAAGCCGCGCAATTTGACGCTGGTCTATGCGGCCGGACAAGGCGATGGCAAGCAGCGCGGCCTCAATCATCTTGCACATGAAGGGCTGGTTCGGCGCGTGATCGGCGGGCATTGGGGCCTTGCGCCGAAACTGCAGCAGCTCGCGATCGCAAACCAGATCGAGGCTTATAACCTCCCGCAGGGCGTGATCACGCATCTGTTCCGCGACATCGCCGCGCACCGGCCCGGCCACATCACCCGCGTCGGCATGGGCACTTTCGTCGACCCGCGGCATGGCGGCGGCAAGCTCAACGCACGCACCACCGAAGACATGGTGGAACTGATCACGCTGCGCGGCGAGGACTGCCTGCTCTACAAGACGTTTCCGATTCACGTCGGCATCATCCGCGCCACCACGGGCGATCCCGACGGCAATCTCACCATGGAGAAGGAGGCACTGACGCTGGAGGCGCTCGCCATCGCCATGGCGGCGCACAATTCCGGCGGCATCGTCATCGCCCAGGTCGAACGCGTGGCCGAGGCCGGCAGCCTCAATCCGCGCCAGGTCAAGATTCCCGGCATCCTCGTCGACTGCGTCGTCGTGGCAAGGCCGGAGAACCACTGGCAGACGTTCGGCACCGTATACAATCCGGCCTTCAGCAGCGAGATCCGCGTCCGCGCCGCCTCGCTGCCGGTGATGCCGATCAGCGAGCGCAAGATCATCGCCCGGCGCGCCGCCCTGGAACTGAAGGCCAACAGCGTCGTCAATCTCGGCATCGGCATGCCGGAGGGGATCGCCTCGGTCGCCAACGAGGAACGGATCATCGATCTCATCACGATGACCGCGGAACCGGGCGTGATCGGCGGCATCCCGGCGAGCGGCATCGACTTCGGCGCGGCGATCAACACGCAGGCGGTGATCGACCAGCCGTACCAGTTCGACTTCTACGACGGCGGCGGTCTCGATGCCGCCTTCCTCGGGCTTGCCCAGGTCGACCGCGTCGGCAACCTCAATGTCAGCAAGTTCGGGCCGAAACTCGCCGGTGCCGGCGGCTTCATCAACATCAGCCAGAATGCCAAGGAAGTCGTCTTCGTCGGCACCTTCGGCGCAGGCAGGCAGCGCATCGCGGTGACCGACGGCAGGCTCGTCATTCTCGACGAGGCGACATCACGTAAATTCGTCGACCATGTCGAGCACGTCACCTTCAGCGGCCCGTTTGCCGCCGCGCGCAAGCAACGCACGCTCTATGTCACCGAACGCTGCGTGTTCGAGCTCAGGCCGGACGGGCTCGAACTCACCGAAGTCGCGCCCGGCATCGACATCGAGCGCGACATCCTCCGCCTGATGGATTTCAAGCCGCTGATCCCGCGCGATCCCGCAACCATGGACGAGCGCATCTTCCGCGACGGCCTCATGGATCTGCGCGAGAGCCTGCTCACCATCCCGCTCGACCAGCGCTTCACGCTTGACGAGCGGCAGAACCTGTTCTTCGTCAATCTGGAACGCTATCCGCTGCGCAGCAAGACCGAGATCGACACCATCGCATCCATCGTCGAGGCTCGCCTGGCGCCGCTCGGACGCCGGGTCTACGCCATCGTCAATTATGACAATTTTTCCATCCTGCCGGAGCTGATGGACGATTATTCCGCCATGGTCCGCAGCCTCGTCGACCGCTTCTATTCCGGCGTATCGCGCTACACCACGTCGGGCTTCCTGCGTATCAAGCTCGGCGAAGCCCTGGAGAAGCGCGGCGTGGCGCCGCACATCTTCGAGAGCGCGGAGGAAGCGCAGTCGGACTGGCGCCAGGTCGAGGCCGGCGCAGCGAGGCAGGCCCAAAAATGATGCATGCCCGCAGAGGCCAGACCGCGCCACCGGAAGGTTCAATTGCAATGTTCGCAAGCTTGTGCAAATCGCTGTTGCCGAGAAACTTCAAATCAGGAGGGACCATCGTGCGTCGATCACTCATCATAACAACAACCATTCTCGCGCTAGGCGCGGGCACCTCCGCGCAAGCCGACGATCTCAAGATCGCGCTGATCTACGGCAAGACCGGTCCGCTCGAGGCCTACGCCAAGCAGACCGAGACCGGCCTGAAGCTGGGTCTTGAATACGCCACCAAGGGCACCATGACGCTCGACGGCCGCAAGATCGTCGTCATCACCAAGGATGACCAGGGCAAGCCGGATCTGGCCAAGGCGGCGCTCGCGGAGGCCTATCAGGACGACAAGGCCGACATTGCGATCGGCACGACCTCGTCGGCTGCGGCGCTCGCCATTCTCCCGGTCGCCGAAGAGAACAAGAAGATCCTGATCGTCGAGCCCGCGGTCGCGGACCAGATTACCGGCGAGAAGTGGAATCGCTACATCTTCCGCACGGCGCGCAACTCCTCGCAGGACGCCATCTCCAACGCGGTCGCGATCGGCAAGCAGGGCGTCACCGTCGCGACGCTGGCGCAGGACTATGCGTTCGGCCGCGACGGCGTCGCCGCCTTCAAGGAGGCGCTCGCCAAGACCGGCGCGACGCTGGCCGCCGAAGAATATGCCCCGACCAACACCACGGACTTCACCGCGGTCGGCCAGCGCCTGTTCGACGCGCTGAAGGACAAGCCGGGCCGCAAGGTGATCTGGGTGATCTGGGCCGGCGCCGGCAATCCGCTGGCCAAGCTCCAGGACATGGACCCGAAGCGCTACGGCATCGAGCTCTCCACCGGCGGCAACATCCTGCCGGCGCTCGCCGCCTATAAGGGCCTGCCCGGCATGGAAGGCGCGACTTACTACTTCTATGAGATCCCGAAGAACCCGGTGAACGACTGGCTGGTCGCCGAGCACCAGAAGCGCTTCAACGCGCCGCCGGACTTCTTCACCGCGGGCGGTTTCGCTGCCGCGATGTCCGTCGTCGCCGCCGTCACCAAGGCGAAGTCGACCGACACCGAGAAGCTGATCACGGCGATGGAAGGCCTCGAGTTCGACACGCCGAAGGGCAAGATGGTGTTCCGGAAGGAGGACCATCAGGCGCTGCAGAGCATGTATCACTTCAAGGTCAAGGTCGATCCGAACGTCGCCTGGGCCGTGCTCGAGCCGGTGCGCGAGCTGAAGATCGAGGATATGGACGTTCCGATCCGCAACAAGCGGTAAGCTTTCCTGCTTCATCTCTCCCGCTTGCTTGCGGGAGAGGCCGGGAGAGGGCTCTCGCCTCTTGGGGGGTTCTCGCGAGCGGAAACACCCTCTCCCCAGCCCTCCCCCGCAAGCTGGGGAGGGGCGCAGCGCGATCGCGGACATAGCCCGTTTCATCAATTACCGAACGCTCAATGACTCTCACCCTCGAAACCCGCGATCTCACCATTCGCTTCGGCGGCCATGTCGCGGTCAATAACGTCTCCTGCACGTTCCGCCCGGGCGAGCTCACCGCCATCGTCGGGCCGAACGGCGCCGGCAAGACCACCTATTTCAATCTGATCTCGGGCCAGCTGCGCGCTTCACACGGCAGCATCCTGTTCGACGGCTCCGACATCACCCAGCGCTCGGCGCCGATGCGCACCCGCGCGGGCCTCGGCCGCGCCTTCCAGCTCACCAACCTGTTCCCGAACCTGTCAGTGGAAGAGAACGTTCGTCTCGCGGTGCAGGCGGCCAGCGGTACCCATTACGACATGCTGCGGCCTTGGATGGTCCGCCGCGACCTGATCGCCCGTGCCGACGCCATCCTCGACCAGGTCGCGCTCGGCAGCCGCCGCGGCGTCGCCGCGACCGCGCTGTCCCATGGCGACCAGCGCAAGCTCGAAGTGGCGCTGATGATCGCGCTGGAGCCGAAGGTGTTCATGTTCGACGAGCCGACCGCCGGCATGAGCATCGACGAGGTGCCCGTCGTCCTCAACCTCATCGCACAGCTCAAGCAGGACAGGAGCAAGATCATCCTGCTCGTCGAGCACAAGATGGACGTGGTGCGCTCGCTCGCCGACCGCATCATCGTGCTGCATAACGGCCAGCTCGTCGCCGACGGCCCGCCCGCGGAAGTGATCGCCTCGCCGATCGTGCAGGAGGCCTATCTCGGCGTCGCGCCCAAGAACGCTGCAGAGAGTGCAGCATGACCGATCTCCTGAAGCTCTCCGGCGTGCACACCCATATCGGCCGCTACCATATCCTCCAGGGCATCGATCTCGCCGTCCCGCAAGGGCAGGTCACGATGCTGCTCGGCCGCAACGGCGCCGGCAAGACCACGACGCTGCGCACCATCATGGGCCTGTGGCAGGCCTCGAAGGGCGAGATCACCCTCGCCGGCGACCGCATCGAGAGTCTTGCGACGCCCGACATCGCCCGGCTCGGCGTCGGCTACGTGCCGGAGAGCATGGCGGTGTTCTCCGACCTCACGGTGAAGGAGAACCTCGTGCTCGCGGCCCGCGACGGGCCGCTCGACGACACCCAGCTCGACTGGATCTTCGGCTTCTTTCCGGCGCTGCGTCGGTTCTGGCTGTCGCGCGCGGGAAGCCTCTCGGGCGGGCAGAAGCAGATGTTGTCGATCGCGCGCGCGATCATCGAACCGCGCAAGCTGCTGCTGATCGACGAGCCGACCAAGGGGCTGGCGCCGGCGATCGTGATGGCGCTGATCGAATGCCTGAAGGAAATCAAGCGCAAGGGCGCGACGATCCTCCTGGTCGAGCAGAATTTCTTTGCCGCCCGCGAGCTCGGCGACAACGTGCTCGTGATGGACAACGGCACCATCGTCCATCGCGGCGAGATGGCGGTGCTCGCCGCCGACGTGCCGCTGCAGGAGCGGCTGCTCGGCCTGAGTCTGGAGGCACATCAGTGACTGACCTTGCCGCAACCGATCCGCTGCCGAAGCCGAAGCGCGACATCGCGCCGATCCTGCTCCCGCTCGCGCTCGCGCTGCTCACGATTCCTCTGATCGGCTCGACCAGCTCCTGGCTGACGCTGACGGTCGCGAGCCTCGCCATGGGCATGATGATCTTCATCATGGCTTCGGGCCTGACGCTGGTGTTCGGCCTGATGGACGTGCTCAATTTCGGCCATGGCGCCTTCATCGCCGTCGGCGCCTATGTCGCGACCCTGGTGCTGGCGCCGTTTGCGGCGTCCATCCAGGCGGATTCGCTGTGGATGAACCTCGCGGTGCTGGCGCCGGCCGCTCTGCTCTCGATGGCGGTCTCCGGCGCCCTCGGCCTGGTGGTCGAACGCGTGCTGATCCTGCCGGTCTATGGCCAGCATCTGAAGCAGATCCTGATGACGACCGGCGGCCTGATCGTCGCCGAGCAGACGCTCTATGCGCTGTGGGGGCCGCAGATCATCCCGATGCCGCTGCCCACCTCGCTGCGCGGCTCGTTCATCCTCGGCGACGTCGCGATCGCCAGATACCGCGTGCTGGCGATGCTGATCGGCCTTGCCGTGTTCATCGCGATCCAGCTCGTGCTCAACCGCACCAAGCTTGGCCTCCTGATCCGCGCCGGCGTCGAGAATCGCGAGATGGTGGAGGCGCTCGGCTACCGCATCCGCCGCCTGTTCCTCGGCGTGTTCATGACCGGATCGGCGCTGGCCGGCCTCGGCGGCGTGATGTGGGCGCTCTATCGCGAGCAGGTTCACGCCTCCATGAGCGACGACCTCACCGTGCTCATCTTCATCGTCGTCATCATCGGCGGCCTGGGGTCGATCGGCGGCTGCTTCATCGGCGCCATCCTGGTGGCCATGGTCGCCAATTACGGCGGCTTCCTGGTGCCGAAGCTCGCCCTCGTTTCCAACATCCTGCTGATGGTCGCCATTCTGATGTGGCGGCCGCGCGGCCTCTATGCGGTGACCAGCCGATGATGATCCTGTCAGGCGATCCACCGCGCAGCCGCGTCCTCACGCTCGTTCTCGTCGTCATCATCCTGGCGCTGGCGGCGACGCCGTTCCTGTTTCCGGGCGCCAAGGCGCTGAACGTCGCGGCCAAGATCTGCGTCTTCGCCGCGCTGGTCGCCTCCTACGACCTCCTGCTCGGCTATACCGGCTCGGTGTCGTTCGCCCACACCATGTTCTACGGCATCGGCAGCTACGCCATCGCGATCGCTCTGTACGGGATGGGTCCGAACTGGGCCGCGGTCGCAACCGGAATCGTTGTCGGCCTGCCGCTCGCAGCCCTGCTCGCGCTCGCGATCGGCCTCTTTTCGCTGCGCGTTGCGGCGATCTTCTTCGCCATGATCACGCTCGCGGTCGCCTCCGCCTTCCAGGTGCTGGCCTCGCAGCTGTCCTGGCTGACCGGCGGCGAGGACGGACGCAGTTTTCAGCTGCCGGAGCTGCTGCGCCCCGGCACCGTGCTGGTCTCCAGGAACCTGTTCGGCTTCGAGATCAACGGCCGCATCCTGACCTACTATCTGGTGTTAGCGGTCTCGGCCATGATGATCCTCGCTCTGCTGCGCGTCGTGAACTCGCCGTTCGGGCGCGTGCTCCAGGCGATCCGCGAGAACCGCTTTCGCGCCGAGGCGCTCGGCTTCCGCACCGTCTTCCATTTGACCTACGCCAACTGCCTCGCCGCGCTCGTCGCCGCCAGCGCCGGAATTCTGAACGCGCTGTGGCTGCGCTATGCCGGTCCCGATACCTCGCTCAGCTTCTCGATCATGCTGGACATCCTGCTGATGGTCGTGATCGGCGGCATGGGCACGATCTACGGCGCGATCATCGGCGCCACCATCTTCATCCTCGCCCAGAACTATCTGCAGTCGCTGATGGGCGTCGCCTCCAGGGCGGCGGGCGAAGCCGGCCTGCCGCTGCTGCCTGGGCTGTTGCATCCCGACCGCTGGCTGCTGTGGCTCGGGCTGCTGTTCATCGCCAGCGTCTACTTCTTCCCGACCGGCGTGGTCGGACGGCTGCGCAAGGTCGGCGGCGACAAGAGCGCCGGCGCGCATTAAGCCGCGGTTAACGACGCGGCGCGGCGATCGCCGGGCGCGCCGCACAACGTGGCGGGATTCCCGCTTCGCTGCATGCTGACGCGATCGCGCAACCGGATTAATGCTTAGGTAACTGATTTTCATAAGGTTTGCGCCATTTGTGCGGTGTATTCGTGTTCCTCCAGGGAGGGGGGAATGCGCCCAGTCTTTTCCACGGTGGCAGCCGGAATGTCTCTAGCCGCAAGGAGCGGCTGGGAGGCCTTGGTGCGGCGTGGTCCCGTCCTGTGGTTGACCCTGTGCGGCGTGTTGCTGGTCGCCGGCATCTTCGCCGTGACCGCCATGGCCGTCGGCGAGTTTCGCGAACGGACCCTCGCCAACCGCGAACGCGAGCTTGAAAACACGGTGCAGCTGATCGCACGGCACTTCGATCAGCAGTTCGAGGATTCCGACGTCGTCGCCGCCGATCTGATCGGGCAGATGAACCTGATGGAGATCACCTCGCCGGCGACGTTCCGCGAACGCATGTCCGGACCTGCGGCGAACCAGATGCTGCGCAGCAAGATCAGCCCCGTGTCCTATCTCGGCGATATCGCGATCTACGACGCCGACGGCGAGCTGATCAACTGGTCGCGCGCCCAGCCACTGCCCAAGATCAACGTTTCGTCGCGGGCCTACTTCCAGACATTCAAGACCAATCCGCGGTCCGAATCGGTGCTGCTGGAATCCGTCCGCAGCTTCATCCTCAACAAATGGACCACGATCGTCGCACGCCGCTTGACCGGCGCCGACGGCACCTTCCTCGGCGCGATGGTCCGCCGGATCGATCCGGACAGCTACCGGCAGTATTTCGCGTCTGTCGCGCTCGCCGAGGGCACGGCCATCTCGCTGTTCGATCGCGAAGGCAAGTTGCTGGCGCGCTATCCGCATCGCGAGGAGCTGATCGGACGCAGCTTCAAGGACGCGCCGCTGATGCAGAAAGTGCTGGCCCAAGGCGGCCAGCAGACGCTCCGCGGCAAGAGCCCCGTCGACGGCGAGGCGCGGCTCGGCTCGGCGGCATCGCTGACGCACTTCCCGCTGGTCATCCTCGCTACCAACACGACAGCCGCAGCCCTTGCGGACTGGCGGCAGCAGACCGGCTTCATGGTTACGACCGCCGCGCTTTCAGCCGCCGTCATCGCGCTGATCCTGTATCTGATCATCCGCCAGATCAAACGGCAGAACCGCGACGCCCAGGAACGGCTTGAAGCGGAGCGGCTGCGGCTCGACACCGCCCTCAACAACATGTCGCAAGGGCTGATCCTGTACGACGCCGCCGGATACATCGTCACCTGCAACCGTCGCTACGCCGACATGTTCGGTCTCTCCCACGACGTCATCAAGCCCGGCTGCCACATCCGCGAGGCGATGTATCATCGCAAGGAGCGTGGCGCGTTCAGTGGCGATGTCGAGGCATTTTGCGCTGACGTCCTGAGGATCGTCGCAGAAGGCACGGTCTCCACTCGAATTCATCAGTTGGCCAGCGGACGCGCCTTCCAGGTCATCAACACGCCGCTCGCACAGGGCGGATGGGTCGCAACGATCGAAGAGATCACCGAGCGGCGCAATCTGGAGCAGGAGCGCGACCGCAACCACACATTCCTGCGCGAGATCATCGATCATATTCCCTCGCAGATCACGGTGAAGGACGCCCAAACGCGGCAATATCTGCTGATCAACCGGACCGCCGAGCAGCAATTCGGCCAATCGCGCGAAGCCATCGTCGGCAAGACGCCCTTCGATCTTTACCCGGACGAAGCCGCCAGACTCGTCACCGAGGACGACAGCAGAGCGCTGCAGGCCGCCGACGGATTGTTCAAGGACGAACATCCCTGGCAAAGCCAGACCAAGGGGCTGCGCTATATCACCTCGACCCGGATCGGCATTCGCGACAGGTCCGGCGAGCCGCGCTACCTCATCAGTGTCGTCGAGGACGTCACCGAACGGCGCTACGCCGACGAGAAGATCGCGCATATGGCGCATTACGATGCGCTGACCGACCTGCCGAACCGGACCCTGCTCCGCGAGCAGATCGAACGCGAGCTGGCGAAGATCGCGGGCGGCGATCAGTTCGCGCTGCTCTACATCGACATCGACGAATTCAAGGGCATCAACGATTCGCTCGGCCACCACGTCGGCGACGAGCTGTTGAAGTCGATCGCGGGCCGTATCCGGGGCTGCCTCAAGCAGGGCGACCTGATCGCGCGGCTCGGCGGCGACGAGTTCGCGGTCATCCAGACCGGGATCCAGTCCTCGGACGAGGTGGTGTCGTTCGTGAAGCGGATCTATGGCGTGATCCGACAGCCCTATCATTGCCTCGGCCATCAGCTCTCCACCGACGCGAGCATCGGCATCGCGCTTGCGCCGCAGGACGGCAGCGATCTCGACCAGCTCGTCAAGAACGCCGACCTCGCGATGTACGGCGCCAAAGCCGAAGGACGTCGCACACATCGCTTCTTCGAGCCGGAAATGGATGCGAGCGCCAAGGCACGCCTCAGCATGGAGCAGGATTTGCGGCAGGCCCTGGTGGATGGCGGCTTCGAAATTCACTATCAACCGCTGGTCGACCTGCGCTCAGGCGAAGTCTCGGGCTGCGAGGCGCTGCTGCGCTGGCGCCATCCCGAACGCGGCATGGTGTCGCCGGCGGAGTTCATTCCGGTCGCCGAGGACACCGGCCTGATTACCGAGCTCGGCGACTGGGTGCTGCGCATGGCCTGCAACGAGGCCGCAACCTGGCCGACGCATATCCGCGTCGCGGTCAACGTGTCGCCGGTGCAGCTCAAATGCGATACGCTGGCGCTGCGGATCGCAGGCGCGCTCGCCGCTTCCGGACTGGATCCGCGCCGGCTCGAGCTCGAAATCACCGAAGCCGTGCTGATCCGCGACGACGAGGCGGCGCTCTCGATCCTGCATCAGCTCCGCTCGATCGGCGTGCGCATCGCGCTCGACGATTTCGGCACCGGCTACTCCTCGCTGAGCTATCTGAAGCGCTTCCCGTTCGACAAGATCAAGATCGACCGCTGCTTCGTCGCCGACATCGCGGAAGCGAGCGGCTCGCCCGTGATCGTGCAGGCGGTGGTGAACATTGCGGCCGCCAGCAGCATGACCACGGTCGCCGAGGGCGTCGAGACCGAGGCGCAGCGCGACATGCTGCGCGCGCTCGGCTGCACGCAGATGCAGGGCTATCTGTTCAGCGCGCCGAAGCCAGCCAGCCAGGTGCGAAAGCTGTTCGGCTCCGGCGATGCGGCGCCCGTGGCGGCGGTGGCCTGACGGCGAAGCCAGGCAGCTCCGGCCAAAGCCGTCGACGTCGCGGACTCCTATGCGGTGGGCTGCTTCAGCATCCGGTGGTGCCGACCCTTCGCGATCGACCCGAAAGCGCCGTGTCGTGATCCGGAGCAGGGCCTGCAAGCGAGCGCCGCCTGCGCCGGCCGCATTCCCAGCGGTGCCGATGGCGGCCCGGCTGCTCGCGCCGTCGACGCGGCGCTCCATTTGGCCAGACGGCTCGGCCGCAACCGCGTCGTCTGCGCCGAACGGGGGCTTGCCGATTTCGCCGCCCTCGGCCGGGAAGCCGCGGCGGTTCCGGCCTGTTTCCGGCGCGAAGCGGCTCGAGCGCCATGCGGCGAGAACCGGTTGCCCGCCCCTCGCCAATCGGCTAAATGAACCCGACTGCACCCGTAGCTCAGCTGGATAGAGCGTTGCCCTCCGAAGGCAAAGGTCACACGTTCGAATCGTGTCGGGTGCGCCAGCTTTTGAGCCTCTCCTACGCCGGGGCCTATGTCAGCATCGAAATAATCGCCTGAATCTGATCAGAGGCGGCCGTCACCAGTCCGTCATACGACGTCTGGCCGTGTGCGGCGGCGTTCAGGATGCATTCGGCCACGGCCGCTTTCAGACCGAAGACCGATTGCTGGGCCGGCACGCTCGCCATCACGGTTTCCAGGGCCTGACGCATCGTCTGAATGAGATCGGAGCTGTATTGCATGGGCTGTCCTCCGCGGACTGATATTAGATCGCGTGCTCATGCTTGCCACTCACAAGCCTGGGATTGCTGTTCGAGATTGATTGAGAATGATCGTCTCAATTCAAACGCCAGATCGCCGCATTGAGCACGCCGGCAAATGCGACCCAGGCCGCGTAGGGCACGAACAAGGCGGCCGCCAACCTGTCTCGTGATATCTCGATACCGATGTAAGTTACGATCGCGACGAACAGACAGACGAGGATGACGAGCGCGGCTCCGATCTGGTGCATCGTGAACATGACCGGAGACCACACGAAATTAAGGGCGAGTTGCGCGGCCCAGACCAGCATCGCCTTTCCTGACGGGGCACGACGGTAGGTCCGCCAACCCGCCACGGCGATCATGATGTAAAGGATGGTCCAGGCCACCGGAAACGCCCAGTTCGGCGGCACGAAATCCGGCTTGGCGAGGCTTGCATACCACTCTCCGGGCAGATTGGTCGCGCCGATCAGCCAGCCGATGCCGACCACGGCGACCACGAAGACCAACAACTGAAGCATCCATCACCTCGCGCTTCTTCTTCCCCGATTGTATCATTCTTTCCATGAGCGGCTCCAACACGATGACCGGCGACGCCCCACCGGTGCGCAAGATCATCCATATCGACATGGATGCCTTCTATGCGTCGGTGGAACAGCGCGACAAGCCGGAGCTGCGCGGCAAGCCGGTTGCCGTCGGAGGCTCCGCGGAACGCGGCGTCGTCGCGGCCGCGAGCTACGAGGCGCGCAAGTTCGGCGTCCGCTCGGCCATGCCGTCGGTGACAGCGAAGCGGCAATGTCCCGATCTCGTCTTCATCAAGCCGCGCTTCGAGGTCTACAAGGCGATCTCCAGGCAGATCCGCGACATCTTTGCCGAGCACACGCCCATCATCGAGCCATTGTCGCTCGACGAGGCCTATCTCGATGTGACGGAAAACCTGCAGGGCATCCCGCTGGCGCGGGACATCGCGCTGCGGATCCGCGAGAAGATCAAGGCCGAGACCGGCCTCAACGCTTCGGCGGGGATCTCGTACAACAAGTTTCTGGCCAAGCTCGCTTCCGATCATCGCAAGCCCAATGGTCAATTCGTGATCTCGCCGGAGATGGGGCCGGCTTTCGTCGAGGCGCTGCCGGTCGGCAAGTTCCACGGGGTAGGCCCGGCAACAGCTGCGAAGATGAACGCGCTCGGCCTGTTCACCGGCCGCGACATCCGTAACCAGACGCTGGAGTTCCTGAATGCGAATTTCGGCAGGTCCGGCGCCTATTACTACTGGATCTCACGTGGTGTCGACGAGCGGCCGGTGCGGGCCAACCGGATCCGCAAGTCGATCGGCGCGGAGAACACATTCTCGATCGACCTCGACGCATTCGACGCGCTGGCCGCCGAACTCAGGCCCCTCGTCGACAAGGTTTGGCGCCATTGCGAGGCGACCGGCAACCGGGGCCGCACCGTGACCCTGAAGATCAAGTTCGCCGATTTCGAGATCATCACACGCAGCAAGTCCGCCGCCGCGGCAGTTGCGGGCCGGGACGATCTGGAGCGGCTGGCCTGCGGCCTGCTCGAAGCCGAGATGCCGCTGCCCAAGCGCGTCAGGCTGCTGGGCGTCTCGCTGTCTTCGCTGCAGGTCGGGGACGATGCGGAGCCGCAGCTGACGCTGGGTATTTGATTGGGACCGCCGGGCGAACGCGACATCTTTGTCCGCGACGCGGCTCCAAACCTGTCGTAGAGACGTCAAAACACGCCTTTTTCGCGATTGAATTGGAATGCTTGCCTTATTGATACGCCTCGGACTGCGCTTCGAAGACCGCATCGAGGAACGGCGATTCGTCGACCAATATGTCCGGGGCAGTCTCGGATGGACGCAGATCGCGATGCTGCTCGGCGCCGCCACCTATGCCGGCTACACGCTGTGGGATTGGGTGCTCTACCCTGAAGTCGTGCCGACCACGCTCGCAATCCGTGGTGGCACTGCCGTGTTCATCCTGCTCCCGCTGACCGCGCTGCTGTCACGGCGCTGGATGAAGCCATGGGCAGAGACGATTTTCCTCGCCTATTGCGTCATTCCCGGTTGTATCCTGCCCAGCATCTATCTCGTCCTGCCATCCGGCTTCACCTTTGCCGCGCCAGGCATGATGATGATCATCCTGTTCGTCTCGACCATGCTGCCGTTGCGGATCGGTTCGCTGGCGATTTTCTGCCTGCTGTCGTGGGTGGCGCTGATCGTCGCCGAGACGTTCGCGCCGGCGCTGCCGACGGGCCTCAGATTCATCAACCATTCTCTCGTCGGGAACGCCTACGCCTTGTCGCTTTACGCCGTGGCCGCGCGCGAGTATCGGGCGCGAAAGCAATTCCGGACGTCGGAGGCGCTGCAACGGGAAAAGGAACGCTCGGAGAAATCGCTGCGCGATCTGCGCGCGACCCAGGAGCAACTCGTGCAGGCGGAAAAGCTCGCCTCGCTCGGCCAATTGGTGGCTGGTGTCGCGCACGAGGTCAGCACCCCGCTCGGCATCGCCTTGACGACCTCGACCGCCATGCAGACCGATCTGCAGACAATGGCTGATGCATTGGGCGGAGCCTCGGTCCGGCGCTCCGATCTGACCAAGGGCATCGACAGGCTCAAGCAGGGGCTCAATCTGACCTTCGACAATCTGCACCGCGCATCCGAGATGGTGCACAGCTTCAGGCAGGTCGCCGTCCATCAAGCCGACGAGGACCGGCGGACCTTCGAGCTCGAGGATTGGCTGTCGGAGTTGATGTCCAAGCTCGGGCCATTGCTGTCGCATCATGGCCTGACGGTCGAGGTCCGATGCCCGGCGGGAATCAAGCTCGACAGCTACCCCGGAGCGCTTGCTCAGGTGATCAGCAATCTCGCTCTCAATACGGCGGGGCACGCTTACCCCGACAAACGAGGCGGCCGGTTTGTCATCACAGTCAGCCAACCGGATCCGGCATCAGTCCGCCTCGTCTGTGCTGATGAAGGCGTCGGGATCCCCGACGAATTGCAGGCGCATATCTTCGATCCGTTCGTCACGACGAGTCGGAAGAGCGGCAATGCCGGCCTGGGGCTGCACATCGCCTTTAACCTGGTGGCCTCATCTCTGAACGGGCGGCTGCGGCTCGAGAGCACGACGGGTCCGGGGACTCAGATCGCCATCGAGATCCCGCTCCAGGCCTGATCCCGGCGGCCGTGTTGGAGCCGCCTCGGAGGCCGGGAACAGGACGCTCGCCGGGCATGCCTGCCGGTGACGGATTTTCAGATCCGCCACCGATGAAAATCGATCCGCTCGGGGGGCGCTCAATGCTTCATATGCTCGAACACCACGATCACCCCGGTCGGTTCGGGCTCATGCGCCATCAGGCGTGTCAGGTCGGAATCGCCCCAATCGGCGAGGCTGACGACCTCGCCGCTCTGGCGGTCGGCGCCAGGCGATCCCGTGGGCTCGAGGACCTTGAGACCCATCTCGTCGACGAAGAAGGTATGCTCGCCGAACATGCTGTTGAGCTGCGGCATGGCGGGATGTTCGTCGGGCAGCACCTGAGCGCCGAGTTGGTTGACGGTCTGCTTCACCTGTTCGGATGTGAGCTTCATGAGCTGCTCCGTTTCTGGCTCCGGTTTCATTGACCCAGGCGGAAGCATGCGTTCCTCGCGCCCTTGTCGGCCTGGCTCAAGGTCCCGAACAGGCACTGCGGACAAATGTTCCTGCAAAATGCAATTCGTGATCGCGCACGGCACCTGCCGCGCTCGCGGCACGAGATCGCCACACGATGCACACGATCTCGCTGTTCCGCGCGCTACTCGACAGCCTCGACGATCCGGATATCGCGATCCGCGCCATCACCAAGCAGGTCGTGCGCGACCTTGTAGGCTGGACTCTCATACGCCGCCTTGGCGCTCGCGACGCTGTCAAACTCGATGAGAACGACGCGCTCCATCTGGCCGAGTTCGAAGACGGCCGCGGGCACCCCGCGCGCGATCACGCGGCCACCCGCCGCTTCGATCGCCTGGCGCGATACGTTGGCATAGGCGGTCATCGCATCGGGGTTCTTGATCGCACGATAGGTCGCAACCCAATAGGCTTTCGCCATTGCTCTTCTCCAGGTTGTTGTGAGTGCTACTCGCTGCGGTTCTCGCCGACCGACAGCGCGCAGATGCGCGACAGACAGGTGTAAGGCAGACCGGTCTCCTCGGCCCAGGCGTTGAACTGCGCCTGCACCTTGGCGAGATCGCCCTTCGACTTGACCTCCTCGGCAACGTCGAGACCTGCATCGCGCAGGCAAGCGACCACGTCCCTGGACGTCACGAAACCGTCCCAGCCGACGAAGCGCAGCAGCATCTGGCCGGTGTTGCCTCCCAACCGGCTGCCGCGCTTGTTGAGGAGATCGAGCAGTCCGATCTCGTCGGACGAGGGCCACTTCGCCAGAAACTTGCCGAAGCTGCCGTGCTCCTTCGCGATCTCCTGCACGAAGGCGGCGTTGTCGCGCACCGACATGATCTTGGCGCCATTGCGCACGATGCGCGCGTCGCGCAGCAGGCCCTCCCAATAGTCTTCTGGCTGGAACATGAGCTTGGCGGGCTGGAAATGCAGGAAGGCGTGCTCGAAACCGTCCCATTTCGAATCGATCACGCTCCAGGCGAAGCCGGCGCAGAACACCCGCCTGGTCATCTCGGCGAGGATGCGGTCGTCGCCGAGCCTGGCCAGCCGCTTGAGGTCCGGCTTTGCCGGCATCAGTTTCTCCAGCGCCTTGGGCCCGCCCTTGCGTTTCTCGGCGCGGGCGCGAATGGTCTTGAAGGGGGTCATACGGGCATCCGCATTGAGGATGCCCACGACATCAGAATTCAATGAACCGGTCCAGCCCCGCGACGCTGACGCGCAGGAGCGGCCATGCTGGTCCGCTTCTTGCTTCATGAGGCTTGGAATTCCCAGACATTTTCAAGCTCTCGCCGACGGATTTTCGATGCGCTGCCTGGTCGTGGCCGACCTGCACTATTCGCTGCCCCAGCTCGACTGGCTGGTCAGCGCGGCGCCGCAGTTCGACCTCGTGATCTTCGCCGGCGATGCGCTCGACATCGGCTCGGTCGTTGACTTCCGCGCCCAGATCGTTGTGGTGAAGAAATACCTCGCGCTGCTTGCCGCGCAGACCCGCGTGATCCTCTGCTCCGGCAATCACGACCTCGACGAGCGCGACGCCGAAGGTGAGAAGATCGCGCGCTGGATTTCGGAGGTGCGCGAGCTGGGCATCGCCTGCGACGGCGACAGCCTCGGCATCGGCGACACGATGTTCACGGTATGCCCGTGGTGGGATGGGCCGCTGGTAAAGCAGCGCATCGTCGACCAGTTGCACGATGCCGCGGCCAGCCGACCGCGACGATGGATCTGGGCGCACCACGCGCCGCCGGCGGATTCACCGACGAGCTGGGGCGGCAAGCGCTTCTTCGGCGACGTCGAGCTGGTGCAATGGATCGTGCAATACCAGCCGTCGATGGTGATCTCGGGCCATGTGCATCAGTCGCCGTTCATCACCGGCGGCTCGTGGTTCGACCGGCTAGGCCGGACCTGGGTCTTCAACACCGGCCTGCAACCGGGCCGGCCGCCGACCTGTATCGTGCTGGACCTCGACGCGGACAAGGCGTTCTGGCTTGCAGCCGGCGAAGCCCAGTGGATCGACCTCAATGCGCCGCTGAAGCGCCCCGCCGCCCCGATCGAAGCGCCGCCCGACTGGCTCACATTCTTGGATCGGATTTCCGATCCGAGCCTGGCGAGACCTCAAGCGGCGGCAGGTTGATCATGCTCTGGAGCACCTCGCCGACCATGGCCAGATGCGTGCCGTGGCCGGCATATTGCCGCTTGAGATCGGCGAGATAGGTGTTGGCGACATTGAGCCGCTGTGCCAGCATTTTCGCGATCAGCAGGGCCACGCCCGGCTCCTTCTCGAGGAACGAGGCTGCGTTCTCGAACTCATAGACGACCGCGTCGGAGCAGGCCCGCACGGTTGCGGTGTGCGGCTGGCCCAGCAGCACGGACATCTCGCCGAGCACCGCGCCGGGCTCGGTGACGGTGGCGATCACCATCTCGCCCTTGAGCACTTCGAGCTTGCCTTGCATCAGCACGTAGAGATGGCCGGTGGTGCCACCCTCGTTGACAATGAGCGTGCCGGCGGCGATCTGCCGCTCCGTTCCGCCGGTGCAATAATCCAGGACCGCGCGCATCGCAGAGAGCTCCTGTCGCTGGGGACCCATCGACGGAGACTAGAGCACGATCCGTGCCATGCGGCAATTCAACGAGCGTATGACGAGCGCGACAAGCACCTCGCGAGGTGGACCGACGGCCGATCTCCAAGGCCGGTATCCCGAAAACCCGCTCTCTTCGCCAGGCCGCGCATCGCGCCGCGCGTCACACCCGGGAGAGCGAAGGCACCTCCTCCGGCACGATCGCCCGAAGGCCGCCGAAGCGGCGCTCGCGGCCGTGGAACGCGGCGAGCGCCTCGGTGAGATCGCTCGCGTCGAACTCGGGCCACATCCGCTCGGTGAAGTGCAGCTCGGCATAGGCGCCCTCCCAGAGCAGGAAGTCCGACAGCCGCTTCTCGCCGGAGGTGCGGATGATGAGATCGACGTCGCGGAGACCGGCCTCGCCGGTGACGAGCTGCGAGAACGCCTCGCGGGTGAGGCTGGTCAGCGCGGCCGCTTTGGCCGCGGCGTTGAGGATTGCGTCGCGCGCGGAATAGTCGACGGCGATGCGCAAATGCAGTGCGCCGCCAGCGGCGGTGGCCTCTTCGGCGCGATCGATCGCGGTGGCGATGCCTTCGGGCAGGCGATCGCGGCGGCCGATCACGGTCAGGCGCACGCCGTTCTTGACCAGGCTCTGCACCTCGTGGGCGAGATAGAAGCGCAGCAAGGTCATCAGTGCGGCGACCTCCGTCTTCGGCCTCCGCCAATTGTCGGCGGAGAAGGCGTAAAGCGTCAGCGTGCCGATGCCCTGCTTGGGCGCGGCCTCGACGATGCGGCGAATGGTCTCGACGCCGGCCTCGTGGCCGCGCACGCGCGACAGGCCGCGCCGCGTCGCCCATCTGCCATTGCCGTCCATGATGATGCCGACATGAAGCTTCTCGCTGCGGGACGTAAGGTCACTTTGCATTGCAAAGTCTCCAGTCAAAAAGGAGAGGATCAGGTCGAGACGATACCGAGGCGGCCGAGCGGCGGCGCGCCACGGCCGGCGGCTTTCGCCGCGTCGCGCACCAGCCGCTCGAGCACAGCGAGGTAGTCGAGGAAACGGCGGCGGCCGGCCCTGGTCAGGCGACAGGTGGTGTGCGGGCGGTTGCCCTCGTAGCCTTTGGTCACCTCGACGAGGCCGGCCTCCTGGAGCACGGCAAGGTGCCGGCTGAGATTGCCGTCGGTGAGGCCGCAGAGCTGCTTGAGGTCGCCGAATGCCAGCCCCTTGGGATGCGCCATCAGCGAAGTGAGAAGCCCGAGCCTCGCCTTCTCGTGGATCACGCGGTCGAGTCCTTCGTAAGAGAAGGGCGCGCTGTCAGTCTTCGACATCGTTGTCTCCGGAAGCGACATGCAGAATGGCCGCCATCACCGATTGCCCGATCACGAAGGGCAGGCCCATGGTCCACGGCGACAGCGTGTGGGTTCGGCTTGCGAGCACCACCACCGCGAAGCCGGACACGAAATACCAGGCGCCGGCGAGCGCGACGGTGCGCGGCAGCGAGCGGACCGAGGCAAAGATGCCGAGCGACACCAGGATCTGCCACAGGCCCGGCAGCAGCCACAGCGTCTCGCTCGCGAACTTCCACATCGCCACCGCGAGCAGCACGCCAGCAACGCCTGCCGGCAGGAACTGCTCGACCGCCTGATGGATCATGGCATCGGCCAGGCCCGAATGGTGACGGCGCGAGCGCGCGCGCATCTCGATGCCGATCATCAGCCCCGAGAGCGCGGCGGCGACGAACCAGCCGCAAAAGAATCCGAGCGGCTCGCCGGTGGGATCGTCCAGCAGCCAGAATTGCAGGACCGCGGTGATGAGCGCGACGGCGCCGGTCGCCGCCATCGTCGCCGGCCCGTAGCCGCGGAAGGCGGTGCCCGCGGCGATCTGGCTGCGGATCGCCACGATATCGGCCAGCGCCTTGTCGAGATCGTGCATCGGCAACGCCAAATCCCCGTTCCACCCGAGCCTTCCGGGACTGCAGGTCCCATTACTTTGTAATGCAAAGTATACGGCGTAGCAAAGTAAAGGCAAGCCCGAATGTCGCGAAAGCCGGACCGAACCCGAGCGAACAACTGGTGGTTGCGCGCCACCTATGCTCACGGATAAGATGGATCCAAAAGCGTTCCCGGGGGCTGGTATGTGGCTGAAATCGTTCGTCGTTGCGTTTGTTTTACAGGGGATGCTCGCCGGGCTCGTTCATGCGGCGGGGCCTTTCGGCACCATCCACATCGGCAACTGGAACGGCGGCGCCTTCACCAACGACTCGACCGGCGCATTCACTCACTGCGCTGCAAGCGCGCCCTACGCCAATGGCATGACTTTGCTCGTAGGCCAGGATTCAAACAATGCTTGGCTGCTCGGTTTTGCCAACCCGGCGTTTCGGTTCAAGAAGGGCGAGAACCTGACGATCGACGTGACCTTCGACGGTCAGGCCGAGGTGAGGCTCTTTGCGACCGCCTTTTCCGGGGTCATGGTCTCGGCAGTTCTGCCTACGAACGTCGCTCGTGCGTTCCAGAAGGCGAGCCTGATGGTGGCGGTGGCGAGAGGCACACCGTTCCAGTTCAGCCTGACATCGACTGCCCCTCTGATTGCCGCCGTCAGCAATTGCGTGACCCGGGTCAAGGCCGACGGGCTGGACAAGGTCGGCGATTTCACCAAGATCGCCGCCAAGCCGCAGACCGCGCCGGACAAGCAGGCGGCACCGCCGGCCGGCAGCAAACCCGCCAAAGCCAGAAGCGGCACCGGCTTCGTGGTGAGCGCAAGCGGGCACATCGTCACCAACAACCATGTGATCAACGGTTGCGTCGGCGACATCAAGGGCAATGTCGCCGGCGAGGCCGCGATCACGTTGCGCGTCGTGTCGAGTGACGCGAACAACGATCTCGCCCTGTTGCAGGCGCCGGCGACGACGACATTCAAGGACTTTGCCCGAATCCGCGACCGCTCGATCCGCTCCGGCGATTCCGTCATCGCGATCGGCTTTCCTTACCATGGAATGCTGACCTCGGACTTCACCGTGACGACCGGCATCGTGAGCTCGCTCAGCGGCATGCGCAACGACACCCGCTTCCTGCAAATCAGTGCGCCCGTGCAGCCCGGCAACAGCGGGGGCCCGCTGTTCGATGCGACCGGACAGATCGTGGGCGTCGTCACCGGAAAGGTCGATGCGCTCCGCATCGCCGTGGCGACCGGCAACATTCCCGAGAACATCAACTTCGCCATCAAGACCGGCGTGCTGCGCGACTTCCTCGACAATTCCGTTGTGCCCTACCAGACCGCCGAACCAAAGGGCGAGCTCAAGACCACCGACATCGCCGCCAACGCCCGGCCCTATACGATGCTGATCTCGTGCAATGGGACGGAGCAGGCGGACGCGAAGCGGTAGCGTGAGCCGCGCCTCGATCACCGCCGTCATTCCCCGCGAAAGCGGGGAATCCAGTACGCCGCGGCTTCGCAATTCAACCACGAGCGTCTCGGAGTGCCGGAAAGCCCGGGCAAGGCCGGGCGATGACACCCGTGATGGGGATTCGTGCCGGCCCCCTCACCCGTGACAGCACGCCGCCTTCGCCGCCTGCGGCTCGTACTGGTCGCGCAGGCGAACCCAGTCCATCGGATAGGGCAGCCCCTCCTCGTGACGACCGAGCGGCGTGAGGTCGAGATATTGATAGGCTGCGTTCATCATGTCGAGGCCGCGGGCGAAGCAGGAATAGGTGTGGAAGATCTCGCCGGCCTCGTCGCGGTAGAACACGCTGATTCCGGGCAGCTCCGGACCGTAGATCGCAGTCGTGCCGAAATTGTACCTGGGCTCGCCGGTCGCAATCTGCTCCTGCGAGAACGTCACGCCGTAATCGCGGTTGAAGTCGTTGCTGCCTGAGGAGACCCAGTCAAAAGTCCAGCCCATCCGCTTCTTGAAATCCTCGAGCTTTGCGCTTGGTGCCAGCGAGACCGCGACCATGGTGGTGTCGCGCGCGGCCAAGTGCGGCACCATGCGCTCGAACCCGTCGGCCCAGAACGAGCAGCTCTTGCAGGCCGCGTCCCAGTCGGGTGCGAACATCACATGCTGAACGATGAGCTGCGGACGGCCTTTGAACAGATCGCCGAGCGACACTCTGCCGTTCGGCCCGACAAATTCGTAGGCCTTGTCGACCTTGACCCAGGGCAAGGCGCGACGCTCCTCGGCGAGGCGCTCGCGGGCCGCCGTGAGCTCCTTCTCGCGCGCCAGATGGGCCTTGCGCGCGACGATCCATTGCTCGCGCGAGACGATCTGATGGTGCTGCATGACGCTCTCCCTTGCTTCAGGCGACGAAGGCATCGAGCTTGTCGAGGAACGAGCTCCAGCCGCGCCGGTGGTTGTCGCGTGCGGTTTCGTCGAAGAACTGGGCGTGATGGAAGACCATCAGGGTACCGGCACCGTCCGGCTTCAGCGAGATCGTCACCAGCGATTCACGTTCCGGCGTCGAGTGCCAGGCCCAGGTGAAGACGAGAAGCTCGTTCGGCACCACCTCGCGATAGAGGCCGCCGGCCTCGAAATATTCACCGTCGTCACGGGTGAAGCTGAGGCGGTAGCGGCCGCCGACGCGAACGTCGAGCTCGGCTTGAAGCGTCGCCGGCTTCATGTTCGGCGGCCCGAACCATTGTGCTAGCTGCGCGGCTTGCGTCCAGGCGGCGTAGACCCTTTCCGGTGGCGCGCGGAGCCGGCGCGTGAGCGTGAGGCTTGGACGTTCGGCGCGGCGTACGGCGGCATTGGCGGCGGCGTTGGCCATTTCTCATCCTCCACGAAGGCGGCGAGGCGATCGAAATTGTGCGACCAGAACCGTGCATAGCGATTGAGCCAGTTCATCGCCTGCTCCATCGGCTGCGCGGTGAGCCGGCAGGCGACCGTGCGCCCGGTCTTCTCGCGCATGATCAGGCCGGCATCCGTGAGCACCTCGAGATGCTTCATGATGGCCGGCAGCGAGACCGGAAACGGTGCGGCCAGCTCGCTCACCGTCAGGCCGTCCTGCTCGCCGAGGCGCGCCAGCAGGGCCCGCCGCGTCGGGTCGGATAGCGCCGCAAAGGTCCGGTCCAGCGTCTCGTCTCTATACTTAACCATGTGGTTTAGTATAGACGCGAGCGGAAAAGCGTCAAGCAGGAACGTGCGGGCGCAAGTCCGCACGACTGCGTGATCAGGCCACGATCGTCGGAAGCGCGATCAGTACGGAGCGGCAGGCCGCGTGCGCCGGTGCGGCCGCGGTTGCGGGATCCGTTGCTGGCCATAGGCGAAACGGGGATTGCGATCGCAGTACAGCAGCCGCCCGGACACGCTGGCCTGGCATTGCTCATAGGTGCTGTAGGCGCATTCGCCGGGATAGTCGAACTCGCCGCCCTGCGCGCACCAGGGATAATCGCGCGCCGTGGCGGGGGTGCTGGCGGCGAAACCGACGACAACCATGGTGGTCAGCGCCGGCAGCGCCAATTGCATCATGCGCATGATTCCAACTCCTCTTCGTGGTGCGAGATACGGCCCCACATATCATCAGGTTTCGTCGCGGCCTTTTATTCCAGGTCAACTGGCATCGAGCACGCAAGAAAAAGGCCCTGCCGAACGGCAGGGCCCCATTCCCGGGTATCACAAGATCGCTACTCGACCTTCAGGCCGGCGAACTCGACGACCTTCTTCCACTTCTCGGTCTCGGCCTTGATCTCCTCGCCGAACGCCTCCGGCGTCTGCACCCGCGGCTCGCCGCCGAGCTCGACCAGGCGCTTGGCCATGTCGGGCTCCTTCATCAGCGCGTTGACCTCGGCGTTGAGCTTGGCAATGATCTCCTTCGGAGTGTTCTTCGGCGCGCCCATGCCGAACAGCGCGCTGGCCTCATAGCCCTTCACCGTGTCGGCAATCGGCTGCACGTCGGGAAGCTGCGGCGAGCGCTCCGTCGTGGTGACGCCGATCGCGCGCAGCGAGCCGGAACGGATGTGCTGGATGATCGAGGGCATGTTGTCGAAGATCACCTGCACCTGGCCGCCGAGCATGTCGGTGATCGCGGGCGCAGCGCCGCGATAGGGCACGTGCTGCATCTTGCAGCCGGTCATGGCCATGAACATTTCGCCGGACAGATGCACCGAGGTGCCGTTGCCGGACGAGGCCATGTTCACCTTGCCGGGATTGGCCTTCACATATTCGATGAACTCGGCGACGTTCTTGGCCGGCACGTCCTTGTTGACGGTCATCACGTTCGGCACGCGCTGGAACGAAGCGACCGGCGCGATGTCGCGCACGAAGTTGAACTTGAGATTCTTGTAGAGCGAGGCGTTGATGTAGTTGGCCGGATTGACCAGCTGCACCGTGTAGCCGTCGGGCTCGGCATTGACGACCGATTCGGTGGCGATATTGTTGCCGGCGCCCGGCTTGTTCTCGACCACGAATTGCTGACCGAGCTTTTCCGAAAGTCGCTGACCGATCAGCCGCGCCAGGATGTCGGTGGCCCCGCCCGGCGGATAGCCGACCACCCACTTCACCGGACGAGCCGGATAGTCGGCGGCAAGGGCCTTCGACAGCGGGGTTGCTGCAAGCGGACTGGCGGCGAGCAGGCCCAGCGCGGTACGGCGAGTGATCATCTCAAGGGTTCTCCCAGTGTTGTTCTTGAAGGCCGGATAAGTTGAAGGGAACGGCGGCGCGGTTGTAACAAAGCTTGCCGCAGGCGGAAAGTGCGCCGGGGAACATCATGACGAAAGGATGAGGCATGTCGGTCAAGGTTCACGCCCTCGATCATCTCGTGATCAATGTCAGCAATGTCGCGGTGACCGCGGAGTGGTATCGCAAGATTCTCGGCATGGAAGTCAAGCTGTTCGATCCCGGCGGCGGCAACGCGCCGCGGACTTTCCTTGAATTCGGTAACCAGAAGATCAACGTCCGGCAGCGCGATGCCGACAAGGTGGAGTGGTTCACCGCCGACCACCCGACCGCCGGCAGCGAGGATCTGTGCTTTCTCACCTCGGCCACACCGGACGAGGTGGTGGCGCATTTGCGGGCACATGGCGTCGCGGTCGAGGCAGGCCCGGGCCCGAGGCAAGGCGCCCGCGGCACGCTGCGCTCGGTCTATTGCCGGGACCCCGATGGCAGCTTGATCGAGATTTCGTCGTACGAGGATTGAGGCGCCCGGCGCCAACCCCACCATTTGCTCCTGGCGTCATCCGGTGGCAGGAAGACGCAATAATCCAAAGACAGCCGCCAGCAAGATGCAGGCTGCACGGGAGGACATATGCCTATTCGACAAGCCGCCGCCGGATTCGTGAGCCCGTTCGACGGGCTTGACGTGCCCTGGCTCCTGAGGATGCGTGCCGAGGTGCGCAGCTCACATCCATTCCTGATCTGGGCGCCGTTCGATGCGCCGGCGCGGCACTGGAGCTATGGCGAGTTTCACGAGCGGGTCGGTGCGCTCGCGGCGGGGCTGGCCAGGCGCGGCGTCAAGCCCGGCGAATATGTGCTCATTCATCTCGACAATTGCATCGAGGCGCTGCTGTCCTGGTTTGCCTGTGTCGAGCTCGGCGCCGTCGCGGTCACCACCAACACCCGCTCGGCGCCGGCCGAGATCGAATATTTCGCCGATCATTGCGGCGCGGTCGCCGCGATCACGCAGCCGGCCTATGCGGAAGTCGTCACGCAGAACTGCCGCAACATTCGCTGGATGGCGGTGACGTCGCATGACGCCGGCACCGCGCCTGCGCAGGCGGTCTCGCGCGGCGACAGTTTCGAGGCGTTGTTCGCCGACAGCGCCGACCGCCCGCAGCGCGCCACCGATCCACTGGCGCCTTGCAGCGTGCAGTACACGTCCGGCACGACGTCGCGGCCGAAAGCAGTGCTGTGGACCCATGCCAACGCACTGTGGGGCGCCAAGATCAACGCCGCGCATGAGGATCTGCATGCAAGCGACGTGCATCAGACCTATCTGCCGCTGTTCCACACCAATGCGCTGGCCTACTCAATGCTGGCGACGCTGTGGGTCGGCGGATCCTGCGTGATCCAGCCGCGCTTCTCCGCCAGCCGGTTCTGGCGCGCGGCGATCGAGCACGGCGCGACCTGGACCTCGACCATTCCGTTCTGCATGAAGGCGCTGCTCGAGCAGGAGATCCCGAAGGACCACAAATTCCGCCTGTGGGGCTCCGCCATCAACGAGCCGCCGGCCTTTGCCGCGTTCGGCATCAAGATCATCGGCTGGTGGGGCATGACCGAGACCATCACCCACGGCATCGTCGGCGAAGTCGACCAGCCCAACATCCCGATGTCGATCGGCCGTGCCGCGCCCGAATATCAGATCCGCATCACCGATGACGAGGGCCGGCCGACCGCGGTCGGCGATACCGGCAACCTCGCGATCAAGGGCATCCCGGGCCTGTCGCTGTTCGCCGAATATCTTCACAACGACAAGGCGACGCGCGAGAGTTTTGACGAGCACGGCTTCTTTCTCACCGGCGATCGCGTCGAGCGGCTTCAGAACGGCTACGTCAAGTTCGGCGACCGCGCCAAGGACATGCTGAAGGTCGGCGGCGAGAACGTCGCGGCATCCGAGATCGAGCAGGTGATCGCGCTCGTCCCCGGCGTGCGCGAGGCCGCGGCGGTGGCGAAGAAGCACCCGATGCTGGACGAGGTGCCCGTCGTCTTCATCATCCCGCAAGGGGGCGTCGCGGGCGCTGCGCCCGATCTGCATGACAGGGTCATGGCGGCCTGCCGCAAGGGCCTCGCCGACTTCAAGATGCCGCGCGAGATAAGATTCGTCGACGACATGCCGCGCTCGACGCTGGAGAAGGTGGCGAAGGCGGAACTCAGGAAGTTGGTGGGGTGACTTCACCCTCCCCTGGAGGGGGAGGGTCGATCGCGCACAGCGCGAGCGGGGTGGGGTGACAGTCTCTCCTGCGAGGCGGTGCCCGTGTGGTGAGATCACCCCACCCCGCTTCACATGTCGCGTTGCTCCATGCGAAGCGACCCTCCCCCTCCAGGGGAGGGTAAGCAGGCCGCGCGCCTCTGCAATTGCAACCTCTCGCCTAGAACGACCCCAGCGCCACCGGGCGGAACGCCTGCAGCAGCTGCTGGTCGAGCTTGCCGCCCATGCCTTCCATCATCGTGAACGCGCGGGAGTGGGTGAAGGGCATGCGGTAGGCGCGCTTCTCCACCAGCGCGGCGTAGATGTCGACGATCGTCGTCAGACGCACGATGTCGCTGATCTGGTTCGACGACAGGCCGTTCGGATAACCGGAGCCGTCGAGAAATTCATGGTGATGCAGCACCACATCCAGCATCTCCGGCGGGAAGCCGCCCTGGGCGGCGAGCGCTTCATAGCCGCGACGCGGATGCTGGCGGACCTCGGCCATCTCCTCGTCGGTGAGCTTGCCGGGCTTGTCGAGCAGCGCGGCAGGAACGAAGGCCTTGCCGACGTCGTGCAGCAGCGCGGCGCGGGTGAGGCGGCGCTGATCGTCCTCGCGCATTCCGAGATGCTGGGCGAAGGCGACGGCGAAGCCCGTGACGAACAGGCAGTGACGATAGCTGCCGACATGGTGGCAGCCGACCGTGGTGAGCCATTCGCGCAGCGAGGAATGCTTGATTGCCTTCAGAATCCTGCTCTCGGCCGCGATGACGTCGTCGAAGCTCAGGGGCACGCCGAGCGGCAGCTTCTCGAACATCTTGACCAGCACCGCGTGCGCCGCCTCGACGCCGCGATTGAGCGTCTTGCCGCGATCGGTCGCGTCATAGGCGGCGGTGTCCGGGAAGGCGGCGCGGATGCGCTGCAAGATGGCGTCGGCCTGAAGCGGCCGTGAGATGGTGTCGGTGGCCCCCAGCGCCCAGGCCTGCATGGTGCCGTGATGCAGGGCGTCCGCGAGCACGAACAGCCGCGGCATCGAACGGTAGGCATCGCCGCGCAGCTTGTTGCGGACCCGCTGCACGCTCTCGGGCGAGCGCAGGTTGATGTCGACCACGAGGCCGGAGAGATCACGCGCCGGTTGGGCGGGGATCGCCTCCGTCGTCACCGTCGAGACGTCGCCGACCGCCTTCAAAATGCTGGCGAGCTCGCTGCTCTCGTCGCTGCGATCGGAGGCGAGCAGAAGCCGACGTTTGGCGGCGGGTTTGGCTGAGGCGTTCATGACTTCCCCAAGGCACGGGACGGGATTTGGCGTCAGCCTAAGCCGGATCAGGTTCTCTGGCCCTTAAGAGGCGTGCTCAATGGAACCCTGCGGAATTGGGTGCAATTTTACGGGTTTCGTGTCCCGGCCGGCGGGAGGTCAAAACCGCGAAAACAACCCCATGCACAGTAGAACTGCCATTGATAATAAAGGGGAATTTTTGGCTCCGACGTCTCCGTCATGGCAGGCCCGTCCCGGCCATCCACGGCCTGAGCCGGGACACGAAGAGCGTGGATGCCCGGGACAAGCCCGGGCACGACGGTGAACGCGACTGTAAAGGCTCAAAACAAATCCGCCGGAGGTTGGTCCTCCGGCGGATTGTCTCAAGCAGCCTTCATCCAACCCCTACGCCTTCATGCTCGCCTTCACGGCCTCGGCCGTGATCGGCAGTGCCCGCACGCGGGCCCCTGAAGCATTGAAGATGGCGTTGCCGATGGCGGGGGCGACCACCGTCACCGCGGGCTCGCCGACCCCGGTGGCCTTCTCGCCATTGGCGATCACGGCAACCGCGATCTCCGGCGTCTGGCTCATGCGCAAGGGCGTGTAGCTATCGAAATTGGTCTGCTCGATGCCACCATCCTTCAGCGTCGCCTTCTCGTACATCGCCAGCGACAGGCCCCACAGCGCCGCGCCCTCGACCTGGGCGCGGATGTTGTCGGGATGCACTTGGGTGCCGACATCGGTCGCGACCGTGAGCTTCTTCACGGTTACGGCCCCCGACGGCGCGACGGCGACGTGTGCCACGCATGCGGTCCAGCTTGCGCTCGCGCGTTCCTGCGACGACACGCAGGCAACGCCCATGCCCTCGCCCTTCGGCAATGGCCTGGTGCCGTAGCCGGACAGTCCCATCGCGGCGAGCAGCGTGTTGCGCAGCCGCTGCGCGCCGCCGTCGTTCTTGCCGGCGCCGTCGAGCAGCGAGATGCGGAACAGCGCGGGATCCTTGCCGGTCGCAGCCGCGATCTCGTCGATCATGCTTTCGACCGCCCAGAAGGTCCAGCCCGGCGCCACCGAGCGGAGCTGCCCGGACGGTGTCGCATTGTGCGCGAGCTCGTTCTTGATCGCGCGCACATAGTGGTTGGGCACGGTGTAGAAGAAGTCCGCGCCATTGACTGTGAAGCTGTCGAGCGGCCCCTTCTTGTCGACCGAGGGCGTCAGGAAATCGGGGATTCCCCAGCGCGCTGTCGGCCAGGCCGAGACGACGTCGTGGCTGAGCGCAATGAGCTTGCCGTCAGCGTCCACGCCGGCCTTCACTTTCTGATAGGTGAGCGGACGCGAGAAATCCATCGTCATGTCGTTCTCGCGCGAATAGATCACCTTGACCGGCTTGCCGATGGCCTTCGCCGCCTGCACGGCGGGAATCATCATGTCGGCATCGAGACGCCGGCCGAAGCCGCCGCCGAGCCAATGCTGATGCATGACCACGAATTTCGGATCGATCCCGGCGGCACCCGCGGCGATCGCGCCGGAGCGCGTCGCGAACTGATTGCCGGAATAGATGTGCAGGATGTCGCCCTTGAACTCCGCAGTGGCGTTCATCGGCTCCAGCGGCGCGTGGATGTTGATGCTGGTGGTGTACTCGGCCTCGACCACTTTCGCCGCCGTGCCGAAGGCCGCGTTGGGGTCGCCATCCTTGACGAAGAACTGGCCGGAATCCTCCAGGCCTTGAAGTCGCTTGGCTTCATCCAGCAGGGACTGGCTCGACAGCTTCGCGTTCGGACCGCCGTCATAGGCGATCTTGAGCGCATCCGCCGCCTTGCGGGCGTTGGCATAGGTGTTGGCCACTGCGACGACCCAGCCGGACGTGGTTCCGGTCTTGTCGTCGAGGATGACGGCCTTCATGAAGCCGGGTACCTTCTTGGCTTGACTGTCGTCGACCGATTTCACCGTGGCGCCGAAGCGCACCGGCGGGGTCACCACCTTGCCGTAGGCCATGCCCGGCAACATCACATCGATGCCGTACTTGGCCGTGCCGTTGGTCTTGGAGGGGATGTCGAGCTGCGGCACCGACACGCCGATCATGGTGTATTGATCCGGCGTCTTCAGCTTGATCGCCTTCAACTCGTCCGGCGTGAAGGTTTTCGTCGCCTTGCCGCTTCGGACGATCTCGGCAAAGGTCATCTGCCTCCTCGACTTCGGATGCGAGATCACGGAGTCGCGGACCACGAGCTGGTCCTTGAAATAGGGCGGCAGGCCCATGGCCGCGGCCGCCGCCTCCGTCAGTGCGATGCGGCCGGCAGCGCCCGCACGGCTCATGGCATCAAAGTTCATCATGGTCGACCAGCTGCCGCCGGTGATCTGCGCGCCCAGAACGGGATCGTTGAACTTCGGATCGTTGGAGGCGAGCGATACGCGCATGTCGCTCCACTTCGCCCCCAGCTCCTCGCAGACGATCTGCGCCATGGTGGAGGCGATGTGCTGGCCCATGTCGGCCTTGCCGCAGGTCACGGTGACGAGGCCATCCGGCGAGATCGCATACCAGACGCTCGGCTCGAAATTGGCGGGCGCAGCCGCCGACGCAGAATCGATCCCGGGGACGCCGGCATAGCCGAGGACGAGGCCGGTCGCGGCAGTGCCGACGAGGAAGGAACGGCGACTGAGATCGGGCGCCGCGGGGGCGATGTTCTTGACGTGCTCGTTCATGTGGGCCTCCGCTCGCTGGAGGCGGTGGACGCGGTGCGCATCTCGGACGCGGCGCGCATGATCGCCTTCTGGATCCGCGAATAGGTCATGCAGCGGCAGAGATTGCCGTCCATATGCGCGACCACTTCTTCCCTGGTCGGATTGGGATTCTTCGCGAGCAGCGAGGCCGCCTGCATGATCTGCCCGGACTGGCAGTAGCCGCATTGCGGCACCTGCTCGGCGATCCACGCCTTCTGCAAGGGATGATCGCCCTTGGCGGAGAGGCCTTCGATGGTGGTGATCTTCTTGCCGGCGACGTCGCCGACCATGGTCTGGCACGAGCGCACGGCTTCGCCGTTGACGTGCACGGTGCAGGCCCCGCACAGCCCGGCACCGCAGCCGAACTTGGTGCCGGTCATCTGCAATTGCTCGCGGATCGCCCAAAGGAGCGGCGTGTCGTTCGCCGCATCCACGGACAGACTCCGCCCGTTGATGGTGAGTGTTGGCATAGGCGTCTTCCCCTGCCGGTGCATGAAGCCGCTTACGGCGGCAACTTGTGCGGCGGACGCCCACCGGGCTGGCGTCAGCCTTGCCCGCGAGCATGATCGTGTTCACGCTCGGAGGCAAATGCAATTTGGAAGCAGTCGAAAAACCACGTCCGCATCTGCTCATTGTGCGCCGCGCCAACGGCACCGGCGCAGCTACTGGACACAACAGCGAGTGTGCCTGGCATGCGTGCCATCGCATTCAGGCGGTTTCTTCGAGGTAACTTCGCAAAGTAGAATGGAGCCGACCGCGACCCTTGCCGTCCCCTGGAGGGTGAAGCACTGAAGTCGCGGCTGGAATAGAACGAAAGGGCGGAAGCAATGCCGAAGATCGATCGGGACGGCGTCGGGATTTACTACGAAGTTCATGGCGAGGGTCCGCCGTTGCTGCTCACCCACGGCTATTCCTCGACCTCGGCGATGTGGCACGGGCAGGTCGATGCGCTCGCGAAGGATCACAAGCTGATCTTGTGGGACATGCGCGGCCACGGCCGGTCCGACTATCCCGATGACCCGAACGCGTACAGCGAAGCTCTGACCGTCGGCGACATGGCGGCGATCCTCGATGCGGTCGGTGCCGAGCGCGCCGTCATCGGCGGCCTCTCGCTCGGCGGCTACATGTCGCTCGCGTTCTATCGCGCTCATCCGGAGCGTGCCCGCGCGCTGTTGATCATCGATACCGGACCGGGCTTCAAGAAGGACGATGCGCGGCAGGCGTGGAACGCGCGGGCGCTTGCGACTGCCGACGGGCTCGACCGCGAAGGACTCGATGTCCTGAAATCGGCGACGCGCGAGCGCGCCACCGCCAGCCATCGCAACGCCAGGGGGCTGGCGCTTGCCGCGCGCGGCATGCTGACCCAGCGCGATGCGCGCGTGATCGAGTTGCTGCCCGAGATCAAGGTGCCCAGCCTGATCGTGGTCGGCGCCGACGACACCCCGTTCCTCGCCGCGTCCGACTACATGGCGGCGAAGATCCCCGGCGCACAAAAGGTCGTGATTCCCGCCGCCGGACACGCCGTCAACATCGATCAGCCCCAGGCTTTTGTTGACGCGGTCGCGCCTTTCCTGAAGAACTTGCCGGCATAGGCCGGCCAGACGAGGACTTGAAGCGATGAAACGAGCGACGTTGGCTGCGGGCATCGTAGCGATGGTTTTCTCGGCGTCCGCGCAGGCCGAGCCGTTCGGCGCCGTGCCACCGCGCCAGCCCTTCGTCGCGACCTTGTCCAACAACACGCCGCTCGCCTTCGGCATGGATGCCGAGCAGACCGCGCGCGCCCTGGGCCAGCCGCTGCAATATGTCCGCGGACGTCCCGGCAACGAGATCTATCTCGCGTTGCGCAACATCGGCGGCAGCGGGCTGATCCCCTACCGCCACCGCCTGTTCCTGCAATTCCGCCACGGACGGCTGGCAGGATGGAAGGAGGACTACGGCGAGAACTGGATGTGGGAGTGAGCTGTCTCCCCTCATCCTGAGGAGCTTGCGCAGCAAGCGTCTCGAAGGATGAATGGCCCGGCTCTCGCGTCTCGGCCTTGCATCCTTCGAGACGCACTGACGCGCTCCTCAGGATGATGGGAAAGAGGATTTCGGAACAACCAAGAAGGACAACCCGCGTGGGACAGGACATCAAGCTGACCGCTTCCGACAATTTCCAGTTCGGCGCCTATCGCGCCGATCCCGGTGGCGCGTCGAAGGGCGCGGTGGTGGTGATCCAGGAGATCTTCGGGGTCAATCATCACATCCGCTCGGTCTGCGACCGCCTCGCAGCGGAAGGCTATGTCGCGATCGCGCCGTCGATCTTCGACCGGATGTCACCGAATTTCCAGTCGGGCTATTCGCCCGACGAGATTGCGGAGGCGCGCAAGTTCGTCGCCAATCCGGACTGGGCCGCGATGCTGCGCGACACCCAGGCGGCGATCGATGCCGTGAAGAGCGTCGGGCCCGTCGGCATCATCGGCTTCTGTCTCGGCGGCAGCATCGCCTTTGTCGCGGCGACGCGGCTGTCGGGACTGAAGGCCGCGGTCGGCTACTATGGCGGCGCGGTCGTGCGCTTTGCAGACGAGACACCGAAGGTGCCGACGCAGCTGCATTTTGGCGAGAAGGATGCCGGCATCCCGCTGACCGACGTCGAGACCATCAAGTCGAAGCGGCCCGACGTCGAGGTCTTCATCTATCCGGGCGCCCAGCACGGCTTCCATTGCGACGAGCGCGCGAGCTACGACAAGGCCAGTGCCGACATCGCCTGGCCGCGCAGCATGGCATTTTTCGCGAAGCATCTGAAATGACGCCAGAAGCGTCATTCCGGGGCGGCGCGTCAGCGTCGAACTCCGGTGCGCACTTGCGCACCTGAGAATCTCGAGATTCCCGGTGCGCAAGTGCGCACCTGAGGTCTGGTGCTAGCGCACCATCCCGGAATGTCGAAGTACGTCGTGCTTCGTCAGAACCAGCGCTCGCCGACGAACACGGTGTCGCCGGGATTCAAGGGCGTGCCGAGCGGCACCACGGCGCGCATGGAGCCGCCGTTCTCGGTGTGCGTGATGGTGACCATGTCGCGCTTGGCGCGCGGCGAGAAACCGCCGGCGATGGCGACGGCGCTCTCGACGGTCATGTTCGGCACGTAAGGATACTGGCCGGGCGCCGTGACTTCGCCGAGAATGAAGAACGGACGATAGGCCTCGATCTCCACCGCCACCGACGGCTCGCGGATGTAGCCGTTGCGCAGGCGCGCAGCGATCTCGCCGGCAAGACCCGCGGTGGTGCGGCCGCGCGCCGGCACGGCGCCGATCAGCGGCATGGTGATGGAGCCGCCGGCGTCGATCGAATAGCTGTTGGTGAGACCTTCCTGGCCGTAGACGACCACGCGAAGCTTGTCGCCGGCGTCGAGATGATAGGAGGCGCCATTGCGCACGGGCGCCGCCATCGGCGCGGCGTAGCCGACCGGCATGGGTGCGGGCGCCGAGGCAAAGGAATTGCGCAGCGCGCCGATGGCGCCGCCGCCGTCGGCGACGACCGGCTGCGGCGCGCTGTAGGGCTGGCCATAGGCCATGGAGTCGAGATCGGCGCGCGGCTGCATCACCGCGACGGGACCGGCGGTCTGCATGCAGCCGCCAAGGGCAAGCGCAGCGGACGCTGCCAGGGACGCCGCCAAGATCGACCATCGAAACGCGCGTGCAACCGGCACCGGAACAATCCCTCGAAACGAGACGGCCCCAGTGATGCACCGGTTATGGTTAATAAAGCGTTGAGTGGGAGGGGGCGAGCGGTCTCACCCACCCCTGGAGGGGGAGGGTCGATCGCGCGCAGCGCGAGCGGGGTGGGGTGATCTCTCCACCCGGGCACTGTTGGATGTGGAGGGACCGTCACCCCACCCCGCTACGCATTACGCTTCGCTGCATGCGTAGCGACCCTCCCCCTCCAGGGGAGGGTAAGCTCTCACACTTCGGCGACTTCCGTCTAAGCGCTGACGCCGACGCCGATCGGGCAGGACACGCCAGTGCCGCCCAGGCCACAATAGCCGGCGGGATTTTTCGCCAGATATTGCTGATGATAGTCCTCGGCGAAATAGAATTCGCCGGCAGGCGCGATCTCGGTGGTGATGGCGCCGAGGCCCCTGGCCGCAAGTGCCTTCTGGTAGAGCGCCTTCGACTGCTCGGCCGCCTTCTTCTGCGCATCGGAATAGGTGTAGATCGCGCTTCGATATTGCGTGCCGACATCGTTGCCCTGGCGCATGCCCTGCGTCGGGTTGTGGCTCTCCCAGAAGGTCTTCAAGAGCTTCTCGTAGGACATCTTCTTCGGATCGAACACGACCAGCACCGCTTCGGTGTGGGCGGTGCCGCCCGAGCAGACTTCCTCATAGCTCGGATTCGGCGTGTGACCGCCGGCGTAGCCGACGGCCGTCACGTGGACGCCGTCACCGAGCTCGCAGAACTTGCGCTCGGCGCCCCAGAAGCAGCCGAGGCCGAACACCGCCTGCTCGAGGCCGGCCGGATAAGGCGGCTGCAGCTTCGCGCCGTTGACGAAATGGGTGGTCGCGGTCGGGATGGCCTGCGCACGGCCCGGAAGCGCTTCGGTTGCGCTCGGCAATGCGATGGTCTTGCGCATGAACAGCATGATGATTGAACCTCCGAGACGAGCCGTCCGTCACCCGTGCCAGCTGGCAAACCAGGCGCTCAGGCGACGTGCTCGCGATCACGTGGTGGGGATACAGGCATCTACGCGGCAAGGGGCAGCCTTGTTACGCCGCTGCCAGCTTCAGGCTCCGTCCCGGCGGGAATTGAAGAATCAATCCCGCGGGAATTGAAGATCAATCCCGGGAATAGCCGATCAACGGCTTGCGCGGGCGGAACAGGATCATCAGGAGGATGCCCAGAATGCCGAGGACGGCGAAGACCGGCTGATCCAGCACCAGGCGGATCACCGAGGTCCACAGCCAGGGCGCCTTGGCCTCGACCCAGGTGCGGAATGCCGACTGGCTGGCCTGATTGACGTCGTTCCAGAACTGGCCGAACCGGGTGAACCTGAGGCTCTGGTCGGCCACCCAGCGGGCGCCGTCATAGACCATGAAGATGAACCCGCCGGCGAGCAGCAACAGCCCAATCAGTCGGAAAAAGCCGCGGATCATGCCTCACCTACGATGGTCGTGCGATCGAACGTCCTTGCGGAGCGTTGCCAGCCAATAGCCGGGTGACGGTAGAAATTCAACCTCTTCAGGGCGTTACGGCGCCCATCCGGGCCGCAAAGGCCTGATTTCGAGCTCCCGAAAGCGTTGACGGTGCGAAAGACCCTCTCTATAAGGGCGCCAACTGGCGGTGGGCGCAATCCTGCCGCCGCTGTTCTTTGAGCAGTTGCAGGCACCTTGAGCTCGAAGACGCTTGGGAGCCTCAGAGACAGCCGCAAGGCCGTCGCTCATGTTCCGGGAACGGCCCAGCAACCGAACACCCTAAATCCGAGCGTCGATTACGCGGTCAAGCAAGCCGGCGCTACCCGACCAAGACGCGACCGGTACCCGCAAAGGACATTGAGACCATGGCCAACACCACCTCCGCCAAGAAAGCGACGCGCAAGATCGCCCGCCGCACCGCCGTCAACAAGTCGCGCCGCACCCAGATGCGCGGCGCCGTGCGCACCGTCGAGGAAGCCATCAAGACCGGCGATCGCGCCGCTGCCGTGAAGGCACTCGCGACCGCCGAGCCCGCTCTGATGCGCGCCGCCCAGCGCAACATCATTCACAAGAACAACGCCAGCCGCAAAGTCTCGCGCCTCACCGCGCAGATCGCCAAGCTCGCGAAGTAATCTTCCGCCATCTTCTGATCGGTCGATCCGGTCAGCGCGTCAAAGAGCCCGGCATCGCGCCGGGCTTTTTTGTTGCCTATTCACGCACGCGGTCGCGCGAGATTCGATCCTCGCTCGGACGATTTGCATCGTCTGCGCTATTCTTCGTTCCGTAGTTCTACCGGCGGATTTTCTGCAACAGCGGAAACTTCACTGCGTTGCAAAAACCCCTGTGCTGCGGGCTCGAATTGAATCGGCGCCAACGAGAATTCTGCATACCGCAGATTCACCGAAATGCGCGTCACGGTGGAGTTACCCTGCAAAACCAGTCTCGAAAAGCGATGACCCGATAATCACTTATCGACATAGCAGCGACAAGCATTTGGAAAATTCGCCCGCACGTCGGGCGCGTGACGAATTTGTAAAAAAATTTTGGCGGTTGCCGAGAATTGTCACATGATGCGCGGCATTCTGGATTCTGTGCACGGATTCAAAAACTTGCTTCGCAGCCTGTGAACAACTCGCGCGCGGCGTTAACCGAGGTCAAGTTTTTTGGTGCCTCAAGTGTGAATCAATTTCGTTGCGAGTCTTTCCGCTTAGTGTATTCCTTAAGTCGTCGGCGGCGCCCACGATCTTCAGACCAGCGCGGTTTAGGAAACGGGGCGAACGTGCAAACCGGCGGCGGTGAGCACGTAGGCGACGCTCCAACAAGCGATGTCGGTTCAAAACCCATAGCATTATGGGAATGGTAGTTCTTTGTCTGAATGTCTCCAAGCGGGATCTTCCCGCTCGCGCCAGGCGCACAGGAGAGACATCGCAACGCTACCCCGGCGCCGCAAGGTGGCGAAGTCGAGCGGACGACCAGTACATTGGGCAGGCATCCGCGACAGGAGAGTACGGCGCGGTTGTCTTCAGGACACGCAGGACCTTGCCGTGAGAGATCACGGCAGGACGGGGAGGTATCATGTCTTACGGACTCAACGCGGTATTGAAGCACGTTTCCTATTCCAACGATGCCGTTCCAGCTCCGTCGGATCTCCAGCCTCCCGCGTGTGACGGAGCGCCGAGTACGCGCTGACCTCGCGACCCCTCCATCCCTGGACATCGCTGATCTGACCTGCGGCGTTCGCGCCGAACGGTCGAGCCATGTCTGACGATGGACTCGCTCGAGGTCGCGCCACTTCAGGGACCGTGGCAGAAACCCTGCATGGCGCTCGCAACGCAACTATATCTCTCAAGAGAAGTTTTCTGACGATGACAATGGAACAGGATCGCTGGTCACGCGTGAAAGGGCGGCTGCGCTCGAGCGTTGGCGAGGACGTCTACACGAGCTGGTTTGCACGCATGGATCTGGAAGGCGTGCAGGATGAGAGCGTGCGGCTTTCGGTCCCGACGCGCTTCCTGAAGAGCTGGATCCAGGCCCACTATGCCGAGCGCGTGCTGTCGTGCTGGCAGGCCGAGATGCCGGAAGTGCATCGCATCGATCTCACGGTCCGGTCCGCTGTGCGCCCCGTGGTGCAGCCGAAGGAAGCACCCGCGCCGGTCGAGGCTCGCCGCCCGCCCGCGCCGGAGCTGCGCTCGACCGCGACCGCGCCGGTCTCGGCCAATCACGACGCGCTCGGCGGCTCGCCGCTCGATCCGCGCCTGACCTTCGCGAGCTTCGTCGTCGGCCGCTCCAACACGCTGGCCCATGCGGCCGCACGCCAGGTCGCCGAAGGACGGCGCGGCGATCCCGTGATGTTCAATCCGCTCTACATCCATGCCGGCGTCGGCCTCGGCAAGACGCATCTGCTTCAGGCGGTGACCTGGGCCGGCAATTCCGGAAACGAGCGCAAGGTGCTTTATCTCACCGCCGAGAAATTCATGTACGGCTTCGTCGCCGCGCTGAAGACGCAGACTGCGCTGGCCTTCAAGGAAGCGCTGCGCGGCATCGACGTGCTCGTCATCGACGATCTGCAGTTCCTGCAGGGCAAGTCGACGCAGGCCGAGTTCTGCCACACGCTGAACGCGCTGATCGACGCCGGCCGCCAGGTCGTGATCGCTGCCGACCGCCCGCCGTCCGATCTCGAAAGCCTCGATGACCGCGTGCGCTCGCGGCTCGCGGGCGGGCTCGTGGTCGAGATGGGTTCGCTCGGCGAGGAGCTGCGCCACGGCATCCTCAAGTCGCGCGTCGCGGCTGCCCGCGCCCACCATGCGACATTCGAGGTGCCTGAGGAGGTGCTGCATTATCTGGCGCGCACCATCACCCATAACGGCCGCGACCTCGAAGGCGCGATCAACCGTCTGCTCGCGCATTCCAAGCTCAACAACCGGCCGGTGACGCTGGAGATGGCGGAGCACGAGGTGCGCGACCTGGTCCGGCCGCAGGAGCCCAAGCGGATCAAGATCGAGGACATCCAGCGCGTGGTGGCGCGGCAGTACAATGTCAGCCGCTCCGACCTGCTCTCCTCGCGCCGCACCGCCAATGTGGTCCGCCCGCGCCAGGTCGCGATGTATCTCGCCAAGACGCTGACGCTGCGCTCGCTGCCCGAGATCGGCCGCCGCTTCGGCGGACGCGACCACACCACCGTGCTGCACGCGGTGCGCAAGATCGAGGCGCTGGTCTCCAAGGACACCGCGCTGTCGGAGGAAGTGGAGTCGCTGAAGCGCCAGCTTCAGGAATAAACGCCTAGGCTTCCCCCTGCCCTTCTCCCGCCGCCCCGGCCAAGCCGGGGCGGCGGACTCGTTCCGGACGGTAAATCGTGGGGAACTGCCCCCGATCCCTTGAATCCGGGGGCCATCCGCGCCACCTTGCGCGGCCCTGACAGCTTTGGTCATATCGGCTGGATGATCCGGCTCTCCGGGGTCTTCGGTGCCGTGGCGTGCGTCCCGCCGCCCGGCCTTCTCAACGCTGTGTTTTCCTTGGGGATCGGGCGAGTAGTGCAATGAAGGTTACGGTCGAACGCGCGCAACTCCTGAAATCGCTGGGCCATGTCCACCGCGTGGTCGAGCGCCGCAACACGATTCCGATCCTCGGCAACGTGCTGGTGCGCGCCGAGAACGCGAAACTGTCGCTGAAGGCGACCGATCTCGACCTCGAGGTGACCGAAACCCTGCCCGCGGAAACCGCGACCGCCGGCTCGACCACCGTGCCGGCCCACATGTTCTACGACATCGTGCGCAAGCTGCCGGACGGTTCGCAGATCGTGCTGGAGGCCGACGGCGACCGCGCCGTGCTGGCGATCCGCGCCGGCCGCTCGCGTTTCACGCTGCAGACGCTGCCGGAGAACGATTTCCCGGATCTGGCCGCCGGGGACATGTCGCACTCCTTCTCGCTCGCCGCCAAGGACGTCAAGCGGCTGATCGACCGCACCCAGTTCGCGATCTCCACCGAGGAGACGCGCTACTACCTCAACGGCATCTATCTGCACGCCGCCGGCACGGCGAAGGCCGCCACCCTGCGCGGCGTCGCCACCGACGGCCACCGCCTCGCCCAGCTCGACCTGGTGCAGCCCAAGGGCGCCGAGGGCATGCCCGGCGTGATCGTGCCGCGCAAGACCGTCGGCGAGGTGCAGCGCCTGATCGAGGACACCGACGCCGAGATGACGATCGAGCTGTCGCAAGCCAAGATCCGCTTCACCATCGGCAATGTGGTGCTGACCTCGAAGCTGATCGACGGCACCTTCCCCGACTACGGCCGCGTGATCCCGCAAGGCAACGACAAGGAGCTCGTCGTCGACAAGAAGGATTTCGAGAACGCGGTCGACCGCGTCTCGACGATCTCCAGCGAGCGCGGTCGGGCGGTGAAGCTGTCGCTGTCGGCGGGCAAGCTGGTGCTGTCGGTGACCAATCCGGATTCCGGCAGCGCGACCGAAGAGCTGGAGGTCGAATACGCTTCCGACGCCCTCGATATCGGCTTCAACTCCCGCTACCTCCTCGACATCGCCGCCCAGATCGAAGGCGACGTCGCAACGCTCAAGCTCGCCGATCCCGGCTCGCCGACGCTGGTGCAGGACCGCGACGACAAGAGCGCATTGTACGTGCTGATGCCGATGCGGGTGTGAGACCTACCGGCCTCCTCACGCCTTAACTACATCCGTCATGGCCGGGCTTGTCCCGGCCATCCACGTCTTCGGAGACTAGGAACGTGGATGCCCGGCACAAGGCCGGGCATGACGAAAAGCGGATCCCATGACCCCCTCCCGCATTCATCGCCTGACGCTGACGCATTTTCGCAATTACGGGGCGGCGGGGCTCGAGACGGCGGCTGACATGGTGGCGCTGGTCGGGCCGAACGGGGCAGGCAAAACCAATTGCATCGAGGCGATCTCGTTCCTGTCGCCGGGGCGCGGCCTGCGACGGGCGACGTTGGAAGACGTCGCCGACAACCAGGGCGACGGCTCCTGGGCGGTGTCGGCGCAGGTCGAGGGCGCGCTGGGACTTGCGACGCTCGGCACCGGGATCGACGCGCCGCGGCCGGACAGCTCCGCCGGCCGGCGCTGCCGCATCGACCGCGAGCCAGTGGGGTCGGCCAGCGCCTTTGGCGACCACGTCCGCATGGTGTGGCTGACGCCGGCGATGGACGGGCTGTTCATGGGCGCGGCCTCCGAACGGCGGCGCTTCTTCGATCGCCTCGTGCTCGCCATCGACAGCGAGCATTCCAGCCGGATCAACGCACTCGAACGCTCGCTGCGCTCACGCAACCGCCTGCTGGAAACGCGCAACTACGACGATCATTGGTGTGACGCGATCGAGCGCGAGACCGCCGAGCTTGCGGTCGCGGTCGCGGCAACGCGGGGCCAGACCGCGGCAAGGCTCACCGGCATGCTCAACGCGCGCGCGCAGGCTTCAGCCTTTCCCTCGGCGCAGATCGCGCTCGACGGCTGGATGGAGAACGCGCTGCTGACGGAGACCGCGACGTCGGTCGAGGACCGCTACCGCCAGATCCTGCGCGACAATCGCCCGCGCGACGCCATTGCCGGCCGCACCACCGACGGCCCGCATCTCACCGATCTGCAGGTCGTCTATGCGCCGAAAAGCATGCCGGCGCGCGAGGCCTCCACCGGCGAGCAGAAGGCCCTTCTGATCGGCCTCGTGCTGGCCCATGCGACGCTGGTCGCCGAGATGACGGGGATCGTGCCGCTGCTGCTGCTCGACGAGGTGGTTGCGCATCTCGATCCGAACCGCCGTGCGGCGCTGTTCGAGGAGTTGAAGACGCTCGGCGCGCAGGTGTGGCTCACCGGTGCGGATCCTGCCGCGTTCGCCGAGATCGGCGCGGACGGCGAAGTCTTTGACGTCGAGAGCGGACGAGTCTCGGCGCGAAGGCAGGCCGCCACATTGAACCCGACCGTTTCCGGCCGCGACTAGCTGCCGGAGGCGGCCATCGCGCAGGATCTTCAACACGCGCGATATCCTTGGAGCATGAGCATGGCGACGGTGGGGCGTGGGGCGCAAGCTCCGGCACGATGGCAGCTTGTGGCGTGCGGCCTCGCTCTCTTCGCAAGCTGCCTGCTCGCGGCAAGCGCCGGCGCCTTCGTGTCGAACCTGCCGCCGCTGTTCCCGGCCGCGCTCACGCTGGATCCCGACGCCAGGCTGCCTGCGCCAACCCGCTACAGCTATCGAGGGCTCCACACCACCGTGATGCCCGGCTTCGAAGCTCCGCTCCGGACCAGGCTCGAAGCCCGCGTGCCCGCAGCGCTCGGCGACGTCCTCGCCTTCTATCGAACCGAGCTTCGAAAGCTCGGCTGGCAGGAACGGCAGGATGACGCGGTGATCACCGCCGATCACGCGCGCCTCGCCTTCGTCTCCCCGATCGGGCCGGCAGCGCTGGAGCTCGATCGCAATGGCGGCAGCACCGCGGTCGATCTCGTGCAGAAGAATTCGGATGTCGCGACCCGGGCCAACGTCCTGCCCGAACCCGGCCGGGCCAAGCTGGTGTTCAGCAACATCGGCGAGAACGAAGCCGTGCTGGCGATCAACGAGCGGATTATCCTGCGCCCCGCCGGCGCCTACGCCGTCGCGCTGGACCTCGTGCCCGGCAAATATGCCTACGAGCTGGGCGTGCCGGGCCGTCCGGCCAGCACGAACATGCTCACCGTCACGGCTGGCGATACCTGGGAGCTGACGATCGGGCACAACGGCGAGGCGTGGCCACCGCTCCAATTGTATTGAGGCGTGCTGCCTTCCGGCGCAACGTGGCACATCGGGCTGGGCCGCGGAATGCGCCTCGCGCCGAGCCGGGCCAAAGACTGCCCGGAACCGCTTCCCCAGCCCGCAAAATCCACGCCTTTCAAACCCCAAAGCAGCCCCTCGAATCGCGCTTTTTGCAGTGCCCAGAATCGCGCTCCGAAAGCCTTGAAAACCGACCTAAAAACCCTATCTGCTCAAAGGGTTGCCGGGAGATACTTTGCGCTAGGCGCAAGCTGTCTTTCATGGCACAAATAGCCTCGCAAATCAGCGCCTTTTGCGCCGCTGATTCGGGCGACATCTCGAAGGCCTCTCATGACAGAACCTGCTCGGCAGCCTGCTGCCGAAAACGAGCCCTCCATCGCGAGCGACTACGGCGCGGAATCGATCCGCGTGCTCAAGGGTCTGGACGCCGTCCGCAAGCGTCCGGGCATGTATATCGGCGACACCGACGACGGCTCGGGCCTGCACCACATGGTCTACGAGGTCGTCGACAACGCGATCGACGAGGCGCTCGCGGGCCATGCCACGCGCGTCGACGTGATTCTCAATGCCGACAATTCCGTCACCGTGCGCGACGACGGCCGCGGCATTCCCGTCGACATCCACAAGGGCGAAGGCATCTCGGCGGCCGAGGTCATCATGACCCAGTTGCACGCCGGCGGAAAATTCGACCAGAATTCCTACAAGGTCTCCGGCGGCCTGCACGGCGTCGGCGTCTCCGTCGTCAACGCGCTGTCGAGCAAGCTCGGCCTGCGGATCTGGCGCGACAACAAGGAACACTATATCGAGTTCGCCCATGGCGATGCCGTCGCACCGCTGAAGGTGGTCGGCGACGCGCCGGGCAAGCGCGGCACCGAGGTGACGTTCCTGGCCTCGACCGAGACGTTCAAGAACGTCGAATATGATTTCGCCACGCTCGAGCACCGGCTGCGCGAGCTCGCCTTCCTCAATTCCGGCGTCAACATCATCCTCTCCGACATGCGCCACGCGGTCGAGAAGCGCGAGGAGATGCACTATTCCGGCGGCGTCGAGGAATTCGTCAAATATCTCGACCGCAACAAGAAGGCGCTGGTGCCGACACCGATCATGGTGCGCTCGGAGGCCAACGGCATCGGGGTCGAAGCCGCGTTGTGGTGGAACGACAGCTACCACGAGAACGTGCTGTGCTTCACCAACAACATCCCGCAGCGTGACGGCGGCACCCATCTCGCCGGTTTCCGCGGCGCGCTGACGCGCCAGGTCAACGGCTATGCCGAGGCCAATGCCAAGAAGGAAAAGATCGCGCTGACCGGCGACGATTGCCGCGAAGGCTTGACGGCCGTGCTGTCGGTGAAGGTGCCTGATCCAAAATTTTCGTCGCAAACCAAGGACAAGCTGGTGTCCTCGGAAGTGCGCCCGGTGGTCGAGAACGTCCTCAACGAGGCGCTTCAGGCCTGGTTCGAGGAGCACCCGAGCGAAGCCAGGATGATCGTCGGCAAGGTGATCCAGGCGGCGGCCGCCCGCGAAGCCGCGCGAAAAGCGCGCGAGCTGACGCGCAAGAGCCCGCTCTCGGTCTCCTCGCTCCCCGGTAAGCTCGCCGACTGCCAGGAAAAGGATCCGGCCAAGTCCGAACTCTTCATCGTCGAGGGTGACTCGGCAGGCGGCAGCGCCAAGCAGGGCCGCAACCGCGAATTCCAGGCGGTGCTGCCGCTGCGCGGCAAGATCTTGAACGTCGAGCGCGTCCGCCCCGACAAGATGCTGTCATCCGAGCAGATCGGCACGCTGATCACCGCGCTCGGCACCGGCATCAGCGACGAATTCTCGGTCGAGAAGCTGCGCTATCACAAGATCATCGTGATGACGGACGCCGACGTCGACGGCGCTCACATCCGCACGCTGCTGCTCACATTCTTCTACCGCCAGATGCGCGACATCATCGACGGCGGCTATCTCTATATCGCCCAGCCGCCGCTCTATAAGGTCAGCAGAGGCAAGTCCGAGCAATATCTGAAGGACGAGCGGGCGCTGGAAGACTATCTGATCGACGCCGGCCTCGACGACTGCGTCTTCGTTCCCGGCACCGGCGGCGACCGCACCAGCCGCGACCTGCGCTCGCTGGTCGACGATGCCCGCGTGGTTCGCAGCATCCTCCGCAATCTGCACAGCCGCTACAACCGCAAGGTGGTCGAGCAGGCCGCGATCACCGGCGTGCTGAACAAGTCGGTCTACGGCAACCCCGAGAACGCCACGGCCGCCGCGCAGTACATTGCCACCCGGCTGGACAGCCAGGCCGAGGAGGTCGAGCGCGGCTGGGTCGGCCAATTCGTCGAGGGCCAGGGTTTCCTGTTCGAGCGCACCGTCCGCGGCGTCAAGGAAGCGGCCGTCATCGACGACGCGCTGCTCGGCTCGGCCGAAGCCCGCAAGCTCGACGAATACGCGCCCAAGCTTCAGGACGTCTACGCGCGCTCCGGCAAGCTGCGGCGCAAGGAGGTCGAGCACGTGGTGCACGGTCCGTCCGACCTGTTCGAGGCCGTCACCGAAGCCGGCCGCAAGGGCATCACGCTGCAGCGCTACAAAGGCCTGGGCGAGATGAACCCGGAGCAGCTGTGGGAGACGACGCTCGATACCGAAGTGCGCTCGCTGCTCCAGGTGAAGGTCAAGGAGGTCGACGAGGCCGACGACATCTTCACCAAGCTGATGGGCGACGTGGTCGAGCCGCGCCGCGATTTCATCCAGGAACATTCGCTGAGCGCGACGATCGACATCTAGCGCTTGTTGCTTCTACGGCGTCATGGCCGGGCTTGACCCGGCCATCCACGTCTCAACTGCGGCACAAAGAACGTGGATGCCCGGGCATGACGGCTGGCAACCCTGAACCTTCACCACCCGCCATCGCGCGGCAGGACTCTTCGGGCCAACGAGCGGCCCACGGGCGCGACAAGTGCAGAATTGCTACCCTGCTCAATTCTCGGTAGTTTCCGCCTCCGAAGCAGCCCGCCCCACCGCAACAGGACGGAGAGAATCTCAGTGGCGCCCATCCAGTACATCGTCGAGGGCGGTCACCGGCTCTCGGGCTCGATCGAGCCGTCCGGCAACAAGAATTCGGCACTGCCGATCATTGCTGCCGCCCTGCTCACCGAGCATCCGGTTACGCTGGAGAACGTGCCGCGCATCCGCGACACCGAGACGCTGGTCGAGCTGATCCGCTCGGTCGGCGCGTCGGCGGAATGGACTGCCCGCAACACGCTGCAAATCCATGCCAAGAGCATCCGCGCCGCCGATCTCGACCCCGAGCTGTGCGTGCGCATTCGCGCCTCGATCCTGCTCGCGGGACCCCTGCTCGCCCGTTGCGGCGAGGTGATGCTGCCGCCGCCGGGCGGCGATGTCATCGGCCGCCGCCGTCTGGACACCCATGTGCTGGCGCTGGAGCAGCTGGGGGCAAAGGTCACCGCGACCGACCGGCTCGAATTCCGCGCGCCGAAGCTCGCCGGCGCGGACGTGTTCCTGGACGAGCCCAGCGTCACCGCGACCGAGAACGCGCTGGTCGCGGCGGTCGCCGCCGACGGCGTCACCTATCTGCGCAACGCAGCCTCCGAGCCGCATGTGCAGGACCTCGCCAATTTCCTGGTGGCGCTCGGCGCCAGGATCGAGGGCATCGGCACCAACACCATGATCGTGTACGGGCCGGCGACGCTGGGGGAGGCGACCTACAGGATCCAGCCCGACCATATCGAGGTCGGCTCGCTGATCGGGCTTGCCGCCGTGACGCGCTCGCCGCTGCGCATCGTGCGCGCCGGTGTCGAGCATCTGCGCTCGATCCGCATGGGTTTCGAGCGGCTCGGCATCGTCTGCCGGATCGAAGGCGATGATCTCATCGTGCCCTCCAATCAAACCTTGAAGATCCAGGACGATTTCGGCGGGCATGTGCCCAAGCTGGAGGACCAGCCCTGGCCGGCCTTCCCCGCCGACCTGATGTCGATCGCGATCGTCACCGCCACGCAATGCGAGGGCGTGATCCTGATGTTCGAGAAAATGTTCGAATCGCGGATGTTCTTCGTCGACAAGCTGATCGCGATGGGCGCGCGCATCGTGCTGTGCGACCCGCACCGGGCCATCATCGCCGGCCCGAGCCGCCTGCACGGCGCGACGATGACCTCGCCGGACATCCGCGCCGGAATGGCGATGCTGCTCGCGGCCGTCTGCGCCGAAGGCACCTCGACCATCAACAACGCCGACCAGATCGAGCGCGGCTATGAGCGCATCGAGGAACGGCTGAACGCGCTTGGGGCGAAGATCAAGCGCGTGCCTGAGAGGAAGAGCTGAGAACTCTTCGCCTCTCCCCGCCTGCGGGGACAGCGAGGATAGACCGCTTTCCCCCGCGCCCCGGACGCAGCGCAGCATGTCAGTGATGCGCTGCTGAGCCGGGGCCCATGCGGCGAAGAACTGCGCCAGTGGCCTCTGGGTCCCGGCTCGCGCTTCGCGCGTCCGGGACACCTGAGCCATGTTTTCGACGTGTGGCTGTGCTATTGACCGGCCATGCTCGACACCGTCCAACATCATGCGCAGCCGCAAGCCGGCGTGCCGCCGAATCATCTCGCGCAGGAATTCGTCGAGACACTGCGCCTCGCCGTGCCCTTGATGCTGACGCAGCTCGGGCAGATCGCGATGATCACGACGGATCTCGCGCTGATCGGGCGGCTCGGCGAGGATGCGGTCGCCGCGGCGGCGCTGGCGCATACCGTCTATTTCGTCAGCTTCACCTTCGGGCTCGGCTTGATGTCGGCGGTGTCGCCGCTGGCGGCGCAGGCATTCGGCGCCGGCGACGTCAGGCGCATCCGCCGCTCCCTGCGCGTCGGGCTGTGGGTCGCGCTCCTGATCTCGCTGCCGATGATGGCTTCGCCGCTCTATGGCGAGCAGATCCTGCTCGCGCTCGGCCAGGTGCCGCAATCGGCGGCGCTGGCGCAGCGCTATCTCAACGGCCTCGCCTGGGGCATCGCGCCGGCGCTCGGCTTCATCGCGCTGCGCAGCATGATGAGCGCGGTGAACCAGCCGCAGCCGCCGCTGTGGATCACGCTCGCGGCGATCCCGGTCAATGCCGTACTGGTCTACGCCCTGATCCATGGCGTGTCCGGCCTGCCGGAGTTCGGCCTGTTCGGCGCCGGACTTGCGACCACGATCGTCAATCTCGGCACGTTCGTCGCCGCGCTCGCCATCGCGGGGCTGCGCAAGCCGTTTTCGGACTATCGCCCGCTCGCCCGGCTGTGGCGGATCGACTGGCCTCTGATGCGTCAGCTGATCGCGCTCGGCGCGCCGATCTCGTTCTCGCTGCTGCTGGAATATGGCCTGTTCTCCTCGGCCGCGCTGCTGATGGGATTGATCTCGACCACCGCGATTGCCGCGCATCAGATCGCGCTGCAGGTCACCGCCGTGCTGTTCATGGTGCCGCTCGGCATCGGCATGGCGGCGACGGTACGGGTCGGTCACGCCTTCGGCCGCGGTGACCCGGCTGCCGTGCAGCGCGCCGGTCTCGTCGCCGCCGTGCTCGGTATAGCGCTGGTCTCGGCCCTGACCCTCGCCATCATCCTCGGTCGATACGAGCTGGGCCGATTGTTCTTCGGCAGCGGTGAGGTCAGCGCGCCTACGGTCGCGCTGACCGCGACTCTGCTGCTGGTCGGCGCCACCTTCTTCATCGCCGACGGCCTCCAGACCATCGTGGGCGGCGCGCTGCGCGGCATCAACGACACCAGGATGACGCTGCTGTTTGCCGCGATCGGCTATTGGTGCATCGCTTTTCCCGTCGCCTGGGTGCTGGCATTCCACACGGGGCTGGGCGCGGTTGGCGTCTGGGTCGGATTCTCGGTCGGCACGTTCGTCTATGCCGCCTTGCTGATCTTGCGCTTCCGGATGCTGACGCGCAGACTGGCGGAATGACGACGACAGTTCGCGAAGTGACCCCCGAAGTTCAAGCCGACGCGCTGCTGGCCGGCGTGCAGTTCATCGACGCGTTTCGCGTGGAGATCGGCGCGACCGCGATCGATGCCCGCGAGGCCTGCACCAGGATGGTGGTAGACGGGCCGCGGTGGATCGAGATGCTGCTGCGCCTGCGCAACATTCTGGTGAGGCCGTTCGGGCTGAAGACGTCGGGTGAAGGCGCACCGGCGCCCGGCGGCATGATAGGGCTGTTTCCGGTGCTGAGTGAAACGCACGAGCGCCTGGTTGCCGGCTTCGACGATTCTCATCTCGATTTCCGCATCGTGGTCGACGTTTCTGGCAACGCCGCGAGCCGTCGAGTGACCTCGACGACGCTGGTGCGGACGCATAACCTGCTCGGCAGAACCTATCTCACCGTCATCATGCCCTTCCACAAGCTGGTGGTCCGCAACATGATGGGACGGATCGTGGAGCCGGTGCGATGACCTTGTCAGTCGATCTCTTCTTCTCCTTCCGCAGCCCCTACAGCTATCTGGCGCTGCCCAAGACGCTGAAGCTGGTCGAGGATTACGACCTCGAGGTCAATCTGCGCCCGGTCTATCCGCTCGCAGTGCGCGTGCCGGGCTTCTTCAAGAAGGCCAATCCGCAATTTGCGCGCTACGTCGTGCGCGACTCCACCCGCGTGGCGGAATACGAGAAAATTCCGTTCCGCTTTCCCCGGCCTGACCCGATCGTGCAGGACATGGCGACGCTGGAGGTTGCCGCCGGGCAGCCCTACATCCACCGCCTGACCCGGCTGGGCGCCATGGCGCAGCTCGAAGGCCGCTCGCTCGACTTCACCTCCGCGATCGCGCGCGTGCTATGGGACGGCTCGGTGGCGGGGTGGAACGAAGGCGACCACCTCGCACACGCGGCTGAACAAGCCGGCTTCGATCTCGCCGCGATGGATACGGCCATCGCAGCAGATCCGGACCGCTACGAGCAGGTGATCGCGGAGAACGAGAAGGACCACGCGGCATCAGGCCATTGGGGCGTGCCGACCTTCGCGTTCGAGAACGAGCCGTTCTTCGGCCAGGACCGCATCGATCTCCTGGTCTGGCGCATGCAGGGCAAGGGCCTGACCAAGCGGTAGCTTACTCCGCCACCCGCGCGGACTTGCCGGCCGCCGCCTCCGACCATTCGCCGACGACGCGGTCGAGGTCGCATAGATTCTGATGCATCTGCTCCAGCGAGAAACCGAGCGCGAAGAAGCGCTCGGCGGTGTCGCCGGGCTGGCCGCGAATCAGGCCGTCCTGGCGGACAGACGCGACCGCCTCGGCATAGTGCTGGAGCGCGACGTGGACGGGATGGATCGGCGGCGCACCGGCGCCTTCACGCAAGGCCGCGGCGGCGGAGCGGAGGAAGTGCGCGATCACCGTCGAGACCTCCGTCAGCGGCCCCGATAGTCGCGTCTGCACGTCGATCGGCAATGGCACGACCGTCGCCCGGCCGATCATCACGACGTCATGGCGCAGCCGCAGGATCGTTCGCAACAGCGGTCCGGTGTCCGGACCGCTCGACAGGCGCGCGGCGCGCTCGCGCTCGGCTTCGGAGCCGATCGCGTTGAGGCTGACCATCGCCGTGCCGATGCCGTCCTGGATCCGGTGCAGCGCGTCGTTGTCGCGGCCGCGCGTTAGTCCTGCGAGCAGTTCAGTGAAGGCGTCCGCGATCAGTTCGAGCAGCGTCGCCGCGCTGGCGCGGATCTGCCGCACCGCGCGCGAGGGCAGCACCAGGAACGAGACCAGCAGACCCGTGACGGCGCCGACCGCGACCTCGCTGACCCGATCGATCGCCGAGGTCATGGGATCGGAGTGATGCAGGGTAGGAACCAGGAGCACGATCACCGCGGTCACCGTCGCGGCACTGAGGCTCGGATTGATCGCGGCGATGAAGGCGAGCGGCGCGACCGAGAGCACCAGAAGCCCCAGCAGGCCGGCTTCGCTGGAATAAGGGATCAGGATCGCTATGGCGCCGCCGTAGACGGCGCCGCCGATGGTGCCGAGCATGTAGTCGCGCGTCGCCTTCAGCGAGCGGCCGACGCTCATCTGGGTCACGATCAACGAGGTCAGCACCGCCCAGAGCGGCAGCAGCAGATGCAGCGCGGTCGCGATCGCATAGGCCGCAGCCGCGGCCACCGTGACCCGGATCGCCAGCCCCAATTGCGTCCGCCGCGACCTGATGTGGTCGAACAGCTCTTTTCCGAGTGCCATCGAAGTCCCGGTCCGATCCTGGAAGCCAAGCAAAAGCATGGCTGATGCCCGCAGCCCCAAGGCCGCTTGAAAGGCCAAATCAGCCCGCCTAACTTGCGCGCCAAAACGAGGAAACACGATGGCCTTTGAAACCGCAACGCTCGCCGCCTACGTCTTCAACCTGAAATACCAGGATATTCCGGCGGAGGTGCTGGATCGCGCAAAGGTGCTGACGCTGGACTTCCTCGGCAGCGCGATCCGGGCGAGGCGCGAGGCGGAATCGACCCCGTCGATGCTGAAAATGCTGGAGGCGCTGGCGCTCGACACCAGGGGCGAATCGACCGTGTTCGGCGATGCCAAGACCTGGACGCCGGCGGTCGCGGCGCTGCTCAACGGCGCGCTCGGCCATTCCCTCGACTTCGACGACACCCACGCCGATTCCTCGCTGCATCCGAGCGCACCGGTGGTTCCGGCTGCCTTCGCCGTCGGCGAAATGGTGGGCGCGTCGGGCCGCGACGTGCTGACGGCGATCGTTGCGGGCTATGAGGTCTGCTGCCGGCTCGGCAACGCGCTCGATCCGACCTCGCATTACGCGCGCGGCTTCCATCCGACCGCGACGGCCGGCACCTATGGCGCGGCCGCGGCGGCCGGGAAGCTGTTCGGCCTCAGCGAGAAGCAGCTCATCGCCGCCTTCGGCGTCTCCGGCAGCCAGGCCGCGGGCTCGCTCCAATTTTTGGTCAACGGCGCCTGGAACAAGCGCTACCAGGTCGGCGCCGCCGCGATGAACGGCGTGATTGCCGCCACGCTGGCGCGCAACGATTTCGTCGGCGCGACCGAGTCAATTGAGGGCAAGCACGGTCTGCTCGCCGGCTACACCGACGACGCGCATCCGGACAAGGCGGTCGCCGAGCTCGGCAAGACCTACGAAACGATGAAGATCGGCGTAAAGCCCTATCCGAGCTGCCGCTATACCCACGCCGCGATCGACGCGCTGATCGCGATGCGGCGCGAGCACAATCTGACGCCGGACCAGGTCAAGCGCGTCGAGATCGGCCTGCACCGCAACGGCATCACCCTGACCGGCGATGCCGCAACCAAGCGGCATCCGCGCTCGATCGTCGGCGGCCAGTTCTCGATGTTCTTCACCGGCGCGCTCGCGCTCGACCAGGGCTCGTTCGGCTGGGACGACTACAACCGGCTCGGCGATGCCGCGATCGACGCGCTCGCCGACAAGTTCGACGTGGTGCAGGACGATCGCCTCGAGGTCGGCCGCACCCATCCCTTTGGCGCGCGCGTCAGCATCACGACGGACAACGGTGTGCATGAACGGCTCTATGCGGATCCGTCCGGCGAGCCGACCTCGTTCCCCGACACGCAGGCGATGCAGCAGAAATTCCTGACGCTGGCACGCCCGGTGCTGAACGCGCGGGCGGAGAAGTTCGCCGACGCGATCATGACGCTGGAGCGGTTCGACCGCGTGGCCAAGGCGACGGAATTGGGGAGGTAGGGCTCTCTTCTACTTTCCCCGCTTGCGGGAAGAGGCCGGTATCCAAGCGCCAGCTTGGATACCGGGTGAGGGGGACTCGCCGCGAGTCCGGCTCTCACCTTCCTTGCGCAGACTCCCCCTCGCCCCAACCCTCTCCCCGCAAGCGGGGAGAGGGAGAAGAGACGATGCGCGTCGCGGCCACCACATCGCGCACGAGATCGAACACGCCGTCCGCTTCCGGCGGCGCGTTCGGCGAGCGGCCGAGCCGCACGATCACCAGCTTCTCCGACGGGATCACGATGGTGTACTGTCCGATCGTGCCCTTGGCGAAGAAGGCATCGCGCGGCCAACCCTGCGCCACGCGGAACCTCGCACCAAAGCTGTCGCCCTGGTTGGTCCAGAAGCCGGCGCCGATGCCGACCCAGGCGTTTGGTGTCGGCGAGGCCGAGTAATTCACCCAGCCCTCGGGGAGAATGCGCTTGCCGCCGGCGACGCCGTCATTGAGATAGAGCTGGCCGAAGCGCGCCCAATCGCGCGCGGATGCCAGCATCTCGCTCGAGCCTTCGATCGTGCCCGAGCCGTCGAGCTGAAGGACGACATGACGCATGCCGAGGGGTGCGAACAATTCGCGGCGCGCAAAGCGGAGCGCGCCTTCCGGTGTGCCGCCGGCCGCATCGCGGATCAGATGCGAGAGAATGAGCATGTTGCCGTCGTGATAGTTCCACGCCGTGCCCGGCGCGGTCTCGAGCGGGATGCTTTCGGCATAGGCCGCCATGTCCGATTCCACGAACTTCATCCGGTTCACCGGCTCGAAGGCGGAGCCGAGCGACGCCTGCAACGAGCTGCCGAGCGCAAGGCCCGCGGTGTGGCGCAGAAGCTGGTCGACCGTGATGGCATGTCGGGGATCACCGGTATCCTTCCAGGCCGCGACCGGCGCGGGGCCGTCGAGCCTCAGCTTGCCCTGGCGCACCAGCACGCCCATCAGGGCCGAGATGACGGATTTCGTCATGGAGAAACCGAGCAGCGGCGTCTCCGGTCCAATGCCGTCGGCATAGCGCTCCGCGATGACGCGGCCCGACTTCATCACGACCACCGCGCGGGTGCGCCGGTAAGGCGGCTGCGCAGGCTCGGTGAAGGCGCGGTCGAGCGCGGCCGCAAGCTCGGGACTTTGCGGTGGCACGATCGCGGGGCCCGCGATCTCGGGCAGCAGCGCGGGTTGCCTGTCGTTTGCGGGCGGCTCGACGGCGGCGATTCCCACGCCATGGTCGAGCGTGCAGCCGAGCCCCTCGCGATAGGCCGCATGGCTGCGGCCGATGCCGAACAGCGTCACCGTGACGTCCTTGCGGACGCGATCGACCCGGTAGTCCATCGCCCAGGTGATCAGGCCCGTTCCGGGCATCGCGTCATTGGTCTCGGCAAAGTTGCGCCTGACATCGAGGCCGGAGACGAACGTCTCGGAGCAGAGGATGTCGGCGACGAAGCCGGTCGCGACCTTTGGGACATCGCGGGCCCGGGCGGCGCCGAGCGCGAGGCCGGCACAGACGATGGTCGTCGTGAGGAGGGCGATCTTGCGGCGGCGGGTCACGGGCTTTCTCCGGCTTCGGGGCGAGCCGGGAGGAAGCCGGAGGTGCGGATGACGTGCTCGCCGGATTTGAAAAATGGACTGGTCGAAATCGAAGCGGGGCTGGTCGATTCTGGAATAGGTGAGCTATTTCAGATGTCTAGGGAAACGCTGCGGAAACAGCGATCGGCCCCTCGTCCCGCTTGCGGGAAGCGGCGAAGAACAGCCCGTCACGCCGCATTCACCTTGAGCCGCCGGTACTCCGTCGGCGTCACGCCGGTGACCGCCTTGAAAGCGCGGTTGAACGGCCCCAAAGACTGGAAGCCGGCGTCCATGGCGATGGTGATGACGGGGACCTCGGCCTGGGCGGGGTCGGCGAGCGCGGCCTTGGCCTCCTCGATGCGGTGATTGTTCAGGAACATGTTGAAGTTGCGGTAGCCGAGGCGCTGATTGATCAGCCGGCGCAGCCGGTATTCGGGAATCTTCAGCCGGCCCGCCAGCACGCCGATGGTGATGTTCTCCTGGCGATAGACCCGCTCGTCCGCCATCAGCCGCATCAGTGCGTCGATCAGTTTTCGGTCGGCGGATTCATCGAATGCCGCCGGCTTGGCCATTGTCGGCCCAGCCACCGACGCCGGAAACAGATCGGCACCATCGACGCGCATCATCGCACAAGTAAGGATCGCGACGACGCAGGCGAGCGCGCCGGCATTGATCGTGTTGGCAACGTCGCCGGCAGCGCCGCCGATCGCGATCTGGAGCAGCGCATTCAACCCGCCGTACATCGCTGCGGCCAGGACGATGAAGACACGAACGCGACGCCGCCGCTCCACCAGATCGGACGACCACGAAACGATCGTCTGCCCGATCGCAAGCGCGATGAAACCGAGCACGATGAGATTGACCGCAGTCACGGAGAACCGCACGTGGCCGCTTGGTGCAATCCAGACGCACCCCGCGAAACTGAAGGTCGTCACCGCGGCCCAGACCAATCCGTGCCACCAGCGCAACCGAAACTCGTCGTCGAACAGCGCACGCGTGAACAGCCAGAACACGACGATGTTGCCTGTCGACAATGCAATCAGCGGCGCGTGCCAGCCCGCGACCAGCGAAGAGGCGCCGATGGAATAGCTCGCAGCATGCGCGGCCGAGCCCAGCGCGAACGCCGCGCCGAGCCGGGCTGCCAGCACATTGCGAAAGTCCGAGAGCAGTGACGCAGCCAGCACCAGCAGCAGTGCCACGCTGGCGGCGCGAAAGGCGAGCTCGGTTGCGGCAAGGGTCATCGGCTGGGGCGAACCGTCGCGGTTGAAGGCAGCCGAACATCGGTTGTTGCGCTTGCTTTTTCAAGGACCATCCTCATCCCAGGGTTAGCGCAGTCTCACTCTCCACTGTCATCGCCCGGCTCGACCGGGCGATCCAGTACACCGAGACAGCAGTGGTCGAATCGATCGGCCTCGGCGGACTGGATGCCCCGGTCAAGCCGGGGCATGACAGCGGAGTCTGGGGTGGGCTTCGTCGCGACGACGCTGCAAATTCCTGCTAGGCTCGCGTCCAACAAAGCCCAACAAGGAGCCTACCCATGAGCTGGCAACCCTCCAACGATCCCGTGCTCGGCGATCCCATGTCCTGCGATGCGCTCGATCTCGTCATCGTGCCGCGCACGCGCGATCTCGGCGACGGCTTCGCCGTGCGGCGGGCGCTGCCGCATGGCAAGCGGCAGATGGTCGGGCCCTTCATCTTCTTCGACCATTTCGGGCCGGTGCAGTTCGTCTCGGGCAAGGGCATGGACGTGCGGCCGCATCCGCATATCGGGCTTGCCACCGTCACCTATCTGTTCGACGGCGCGATCATGCACCGCGACAGCGAGGGCAACGTCCAGGAGATCGCGCCGGGCGCGATGAACTTGATGACGGCCGGGCGCGGCATCGCCCATTCCGAACGCACGCCGGATGCGCAGCGCGCTTCGGGACAGAAGATGCTGGGCCTGCAAAGCTGGATCGCGCTGCCGGCCGGAGCGGAAGAGATCGCGCCGTCGTTCCAGCATTACGCCGCCGGCGACCTGCCGATGATCTCCGAGCGCGATTTTACGGCACGCGTGATCGCGGGCTCGTCGTTCGGCATCGCCTCGCCCGTCACGATGGTGTCGCCCTGGTTCTACACCGAAGTCACGGCAGTCGCGGGCGCCACGGTGCCGCTCGATCCTGATCATGAGGAGCGCGCGATTTACCTGGTGGACGGCGAGGTCGAGATCGCGAACGAACGTTACGAGGGCCCGCGGCTGCTGATCTTCCGGCCCGGCGACCACATCACCGTGAAGGCGCTCAGGGCGACGCGGATGATGTTTCTCGGCGGCGATGCGCTCGAAGGCCCGCGCCACATCTGGTGGAATTTCGTCTCCTCCAGCAAGGAGCGGATCGAGCAGGCCAAGCAGGACTGGAAAACCGGCCGCTTCGCCGCAGTTCCGCAGGAACATGAGTTCATTCCGCTGCCGGAATAGGCTAATCCGGTTTCCGGCCGCGCGACCAGGCGCGGCCGGATTCCTCGTGCGAAGGCTTTGTCGATGACCACCATGCTCTCCAGCGACCTGCCCCTGCCCAAGATCGGACGCGGCAAGGTGCGCGATATCTACGCCGTCGACGAAGACCGCCTGCTGCTCGTCACCACCGACCGCATCAGCGCCTTCGACGTGGTGATGGGCGAGACCATTCCGATGAAGGGCGCGGTGCTGACGCAGATCAGCGCGTTCTGGTTCAATGAGCTCGAAGGCGTGGTGCCGCACCACATGATCAGCGCGGACACCGACGAGATCGTCGCGGCCGTGCCGGCGTTGAAGCCGCACCGCACCGAGATCCTCGGCCGCGCCATGCTATGCAAGCGGACCACCGTGTTCCCGATCGAATGCGTCATCCGCGGCTATCTCTCAGGCTCCGCCTGGAAGGAATATGCTGCGAGCGGCACGCTGGCCGGCGAGAAGCTGAAGGCGGGCCTCGTCGAGAGCGAGAAGCTGGAGCCTGCGATCTTCAGCCCGGCGACCAAGGCCGAGAGCGGCCACGACGAGAACATCACCATCGCGAAGATGCGCGCGGTGGTCGGCGACGAGGTCGCCTACACGCTCGAGAGCATGACGCGCGCGATCTACACGCTCGGCGAGGAGCTGGCGCGCGAGCAGGGCATCATCATCGCCGACACCAAATTCGAGTTCGGCCGCGACAAGGACGGACGCATCATCCTGATCGACGAGGTGATGACGCCGGATTCCTCGCGCTTCTGGGCAGTGGACGCCTACAGGCCCGGCCAGCCGCAGGCTAGCTTCGACAAGCAGCCCCTGCGCGACTATCTCGACGTCGAGCGCCGCGCCGGCCGCTGGAACGGCGACGCCCCGCCGCCTCCACTGCCGGCCAGCGTCGTCGATGCAACCAGCAAACGATATCTGGAAGCGTATCGGCGCGTGACGGGCGAAGAGCTGAAGATTTAGCGCGCACCTTGTCGACCGGGCGCGACGCGCTCGTCTCAAGCGTCCGACGGCGCAATGCGGTTGGCAGGGATCGATCGATGCCCCGCATCGGCGTCGGGCGGGTGATCCGCATCCAGCGCCAGCAGGAGCTCGGCAACCCGGTTGGCGGAGGCGGTCCATTCCGCGAGCTTGGCATAATTGTCCGTGAACCAGTTGAACGCGGTCTGGACCACGACGAATGCCGCTGAAGCCTGAACCACTTCGCCCAGCGTCATCGTGTCGCCAAGGTACTTGGGGAGGCAAAGCAGGAGGCCGACCACCGGCGTCACCAGAAGCCCCGTATAAGTGACCAGCGTCATCCGCATCAATTGCCAGCAGTAGATTCGCCAGATCGCAATCACGGCTTTCAAGGCAGCGCCAACGGCGTGACGGCCGTTCATGCCGGGCTCCTGCACCACCTTGCCTTCGCCGATCTCGCGCACATGTGTTCCAATCGCCCGCAGTTCGGCTTCCATGCGCTTGTTTTCCTCGATGACCCGCGTCAGGCGGCCGGCCGTCAGCCAGATGCCGATCACCAGCAGTGCGGAATACGCGATCACGGCGAGGACGAGGTAACCGGGAATCGCAAAGGCGATTCCGTCGAAATCGATTGCCAGGCTGCCGCCGACCGACCATAGCACCCGGACGAAGGTTGCGATCGTGAGCACCGATTGAAGCAGGCCGGTGACCAGATCGATCGGGAGGTCGGTCGCGACCTTGGCATCTTCGGCGATGCGATACTCCGGTGCCTCGTGATGTCCCTGGATTGCGTTGCGCCTCGGAAGACGATGATCCGCCAGCCAGTCGCTATAGAGGCGGTTGCTCAGCCACTCGCGCCAGGAACGCTGCAAAGTCATGCGCGCCCATACCGAGAACACGGTCAAGGCGATGCTCGCCGCCGCCAGCGGCAGAAAGCGGAACGCCTGGGACAGAAGTTCCGCCTTGTCCTTCCGGCCAATGGCATTGAAGAAGTCACGATTCCAGAAGTTGAGACCGTACTGCGTCAGGAGTTGCAGGATGACGTTGACGATCAATGCGACCACCAGAAGCCACGCTGTCCACGCCGTTGGTCCGCGCCAGTATCCCGAGGCACTCTGCCAGAATCGGCCCAAAAGCTGCTTTTCACCCGGAACGAAAGAGATCCTCGTCAGCATTCGCGAGCCGCAACCCTGCGCGCGCGCCACCATATGATGCCGCTCGCGCCAAGCTATGCTGTCTCGCCCGGTGGCTCTTGATCTGCGTCAAGCGACGAGCCGGCGGCTACACCCCCGCCATCATCACGTATTTGATCTCGACATATTCTTCCATGCCGTGATGCGAGCCTTCTCGCCCCAGACCGCTTTCCTTGACGCCGCCGAAGGGCGCGACCTCCGTGGTGATGAGGCCGGTGTTGACGCCGACCATGCCCGACTCCAGCGCTTCGGCGACGCGCCAGACGCGGCCGAGATCGCGGGAATAGAAATACGAGGCAAGGCCGAAGGGCGAGGCGTTGCACATCGCGATGACGTCAGCTTCGTCCTTGAAGCGGATCACGGGTGCGAGCGGACCGAAGGTCTCCTCCTGCGACACCAGCGAATCCGCCTTGACGTCGGCGAGCACTGTCGGCTCGAAGAACGAGCGTCCAAGCTCGCTGCGCTTGCCGCCGGTCACGACCTTGGCGCCGCGCTTGACGGCATCGGCGATGTGGCGCTCGACCTTGTCGACCGCCTTCATGTTGATCAGCGGCCCTTGCGTGACGCCGCTCTGGGTGCCGTCGCCGATCTTCATCGCCGCGACCTTCTTCGACAGCTTCTGCACGAACTCGTCGTAGATCTTGTCCTGGGCATAGAGGCGGTTGGCGCAGACGCAGGTCTGGCCCATGTTGCGGTATTTCGAAACGATCGCACCTTCGACCGCGGCGTCGATGTCGGCGTCGTCGAACACCACGAACGGCGCATTGCCGCCGAGCTCGAGGCCGAGCCGCTTCACGCCGACGGAAGCCTGCTGGTAGAGGATCTTGCCGACCGCGGTCGAACCGGTGAAGCCGACGAAGCGCACCGCCGGGTGCTCGCACAGCACCTTGCCGATCGGCGGTGCGTCACCCGTGATGATGTTGAGCACGCCCTTGGGAATGCCGGCCTTCTCGGCGAGCACGGCCAGCGCCAGCGCCGACAGCGGCGTCTCGTTGGCCGGCTTGAGCACGACGGTGCAGCCGGCCGCGAGCGCCGGCGAGACCTTGCGGGTGATCATGGAGTTCGGGAAATTCCACGGCGTGATCGCACCGCAGACGCCGATCGGCTGCTTGATCGCGAGCAGGCGCGCATCGGGCCGCTGGGTCGGGATGGTCTCGCCATAGACGCGTCGCGCCTCCTCGGCGAAGAACTCGATATAGGCGGCGCCGATATCGACCTCGCCGAGCGCCTCGGTGAGCGGCTTGCCCTGCTCGGAGGTGAGGATCAGCGCGAGATCCTCGCGGTTGGCGATGATCAACTCGAACCATTTGCGCAGGATGTTGGAACGCTGCTTGGCGGTGTGCTTGGCCCAGGCCGGGAAGGCGCGCTCGGCGGCTTCGACCGCCTTGGTGGCATCATCTGCCGACAATTGCGGAACCTTTGCAAGCTCGACGCCGGTCGCGGGATTGTTGACGGCAAACACCGGCGTGCCGACCCAGGCGCCGTCAATGTAGCAAGCTTCCTTCAGGAGCGACGGATCCTTCAGCCGGTCGCGCAAATCGGACCTGGCTTGCGTGGCGCGTGCGGCGGCGGTCTGGGTCATGGCGTTACTCCCTAAGGCGATCGGATCGGGCCGGAATATAGGGGCAGACGGCGCGCAATGCACCGCCCGGCAACGCACATCAGATGGGGGTTAAACTGGCAGCGGCCTTACGCCGCGCCGCTCATATAGGTCTCGCGGCGGCCGATCATGCGCTCGGCCGCCGCCTTGGCATCGGCCTTCGTGGACGTCGCGCAGGTCCGGTATTCGAGATCGGGAACGTCGGACCTGTCTCGGCGGCCGAACCATGACTTCGAGCCGACCGGCAGCAGAGCCAGCGCCTGCGCCAGATTGTCGACCGCGCCGAAGGAATAGAGTGCGCCGGTGCCGGCGATGCGGACCTCGTAAATGCCGGGCGAAATCGGCGCCTCCAGGTTGTCGCCGCGTCCCTGACGGGGATAGCGCTTCCATTCGCTCCAGGTCGAAATCATCTGATGTCCCCCTCGCCACCCATCCACGGACGGCAACAATTTGGATCAAGTCTTAATCGGCCCATGGATTCGGACCGAGTGCTGAACGCGGCAGCTCACGAAATGTTTCAGGCGTCCGAAGACACGCGAAACAGATCGTCTGGAGCCCCATCCAGGATGAGGGCGACGCATGACCATCCACCGCAGATTGTGATGATGCATCGCCGTTCAGCCCCGTTGTCGTCCTGCGCGAGATCAAGACCGTCAAGTCACGACATCGCGACCGGTGCAGGTCCATGGATGCACTTGCCGGGCCGAGCATACGGAGGGACAATCGATCGCTTCCAACAATAATCAAACCCGAGGAAACGCCATGCAAAGCCAAGCACTCATCGATGAGATTCTGCGTCAGAAGTGCGAGACCAAGGAGATTCCGGGCGTCGTCGCCATCGCCGCGAGCGGTAACGACGTGCTGTATCAGGGCGCATTCGGCAAGCGCGACCTGTCCAAGCCCGACGCGATGACCGATGACAGCGTGTTCTGGATCGCCTCGATGACGAAGGCGGTGACGTCAGCGGGCGCAATGCAGCTGGTCGAGCAGGGCAAGCTGTCGCTGGATGCGCCGATCGGCGATGTGTTGCCCGATCTCGCCAGGCCGCAGGTGCTCGAAGGCTTTGATGCCAAGGGCGATGCAAAGCTGCGCCCGGCGAAGGGACCGATCACGCTGCGCCAGCTCATGACCCACACCGCCGGCTTCTGCTACAATATGTGGAACGGCGATCTCGCGGTCTATCTGGACAAGAACGGCATTCCCGCCATCACCACCTGCCAGAATGCGGCACTGAAGACCCCGATCATGACCGACCCCGGCACGCGCTGGGAATACGGCACCAACATCGATTTCGTCGGCAAGGCGGTGGAGGCCGTCAGCGGCAAGCGGCTCGACGCTTACCTGCGCGACAATCTGTTCAGCCCGCTCGGCATGAGCGACACGGCGTTCAAGATCACCGACGACATGCGGAAGCGCCTCGTCGGCATGCACGCGCGCGGCGAGGACGGCCAGCTCGCATCGATCCCGTTCGAGCTCGAGCAGGAGCCGGAATTCCACATGGGCGGCGGCGGCCTGTACTCGACCGCAGCCGACTACATCAGGTTCACCCAGATGATCCTCAACAAGGGCCGCGGCAACGGCAATCAGGTGCTGAAGGCCGAGACCGTCGCGACGATGGGGCAGAATCACATCGGCGACCTCGCCATGGGCAAGATGACGACGGCGGCACCGATGTACACCAACGACGTCGATCTCTATCCGGAGCAGGTGAAGAAGTGGGGCCTCAGCTTCATGATCAACACCGCGAAGACCGCCGAAGGTCGCAGCGCCGGCAGCCTCGCCTGGGCAGGGCTCGCCAACACCTACTACTGGATCGATCCGGCGCGCGACGTCACCGGCGTGATCCTGATGCAGCTGCTGCCGTTCGCCGATGCGAAATGCCTGGAGGCGTTCGCGGGATTCGAGCGCGGGGTTTACGCCGGGCTCGATGCTGCCGGAAGCGGGCAGAAGGCGGCGTGAGGGAGAGCCGAGCTCTCTCACCACACATCATGGCCGGGCTCGTCCCGCCTGCGCGGCCGAAGCCGCTTCGGCGCGGCGAAGGCCCGGCCATCCACGTACAACCGTGCGACACAAATACGTGTATGCCCGGACATGGGCGAGCGAAGCGACGCCGTCCTTGGCACGGCTATCCTCGGGCATGACGATGGAGAGACCGTGCCGAGCATTTTGAAGAAAGGATTTCGACTTGGCCGATAAAGCGGACAGCTACGTTTGCGGCATCTCGGACGCGCCGCTGCTCGGCGACACCATCGGTCGCAGCCTCGACCAGGCGGTGCGCCGTTGGGGCGATCGCGAGGCGCTGGTTTCGCCCAGCCACGGCGTCAGATGGACCTGGAGAGAATTCGCCGAACGGGTCGATGCGCTCGCCGCGGGCTTTCTCGCGCTCGGGCTCGAACGCGGGGAGCGGATCGGCATCTGGTCGTTGAACCGGCCGGAATGGACGCTGACCCAGTTCGCCGCCGCCAAAGCCGGCCTGATCCTGGTGACGATCAATCCCGCCTACCGGCTCAGCGAGCTGGAATTCGCGCTGAAGAAGGTCGGCTGCGCGGCCATCGTCACCGCCACCGTGTTCAAGACCAGCAATTACATGGAGATGCTCAACACGCTGCTGCCGGAGCTGGCGGACGCCAGGCCCGGACAGTTGCAGGCGGCGCGATTGCCGGCCTTGCGGATGGTGATCCAGATCGGCGGCCCGGCGGCCTCAGGCACTGCCGCGTTCGAGGAAGTCGCGCGCATGGGCCGGGCACAGCATCGCGAGCAGCTTGCCGCGCTCGGCGCCGCCCTGCAATTTGACGACCCCGTCAATATCCAGTTCACCAGCGGCACCACGGGATCGCCCAAAGGCGTGACGCTGACCCACCACAACATCCTCAACAACGGCTATTTCACCGGCCGCGCGATGCGCCTGACCGAACAGGATCGCATCTGCATTCCGGTACCCCTCTATCATTGCTTCGGCATGGTGATGGGCAACCTTGCCTCGGTCACGCTCGGCACCACCATGGTCTACCCGGGCGAGGGCTTTGATCCGCTCGCGACGCTGCGTGCGGTCGAGCAGGAGAAATGCACCGCCCTGTACGGCGTGCCGACCATGTTCATCGCCGAACTCGATCACCCCGAGTTCAAGACGTTCAATTTGAAATCACTGCGCACCGGCATCATGGCCGGCGCGCCCTGCCCCATCGAGGTGATGAAGCGCGTCAACACCGAGATGAACATGCGCGAGGTCACTATCGCCTATGGCATGACCGAGACCAGCCCGGTCAGCTTCCAGAGCGCAACCGACGATCCGCTCGAGCGGCGCGTCTCCACGGTCGGCCGCATTCACCCGCATGTCGAGGTGAAGGTCGTCGATCTCGAAGGCAGGATCGTCAAGCGCGGCGAACGCGGCGAGCTCTGCACCCGCGGCTACAGCGTCATGCTGGGCTATTGGGAGGAGAAGGAAAAGACCGCCGACGTGCTCGACGCCAATGGCTGGATGCATACCGGCGACCTCGCCACCATAGACGACGAGGGCTATTGCAACATCGTCGGCCGCATCAAGGATCTGGTGATCCGCGGCGGCGAGAATCTCTACCCGCGCGAGATCGAGGAGTTTCTGTACCGTCACCCCAAGATCCAGGACGTGCAGATTTTTGGCGTCGCAGACACCCGGTACGGCGAGGAGCTCTGCGCCTGGATTCGCGTCAGGCCGGGCGAAACGCTGACGGCCGAGGAGGTCCGCGCCTTCTGCGACGGCCAGATCGCCCACAACAAGATCCCGCGCTATGTCGAATTCGTCGATGAATTCCCGATGACGGTGACGGGAAAGATCCAGAAATTCGTGATGCGCGACGCGGTGGAGCAGCGGCTGGGATTGAAGGCGGCGAAGACGGCGTGAGCTACACCGTCATTGCGAGTTTAGCACCGGCCGAGGGCCGACCCCTCTTGATGTAGTCCAGAGTCTTTCCGCTGAGACAGACTGGATTGCTTCGCTACGCTCGCAATGACGGAAAGAGTGGCGAGAGCCCTACGCGGTCAACCTGCGCTGCTGCGCCAGCTCCTTGAGCGACACCTGCGGACGCGCGCCGATGTGCTGGATGACTTCGGCGGCTGCGAGTGCGCCGAGCTCGCCGCACTGCTTGTAGGCAAGATTGCGCGCCAGGCCATACAGGAAGCCTGCAGCGAAGAGATCGCCGGCGCCGGTGGTGTCGACCACCTTGTCGACCGGGAAGGCCGGCGCGGCAACGGCGTCTTCCACCGAGACCACCATGCAGCCCTTCTCGCTGCGGGTGACGATTCCGAGATTGACGTCGTTGCGCAGCTGCTTCAGCGCGGTGTCGAAGTCCGAGGTCATGTAGAGCGAATGCAGCTCCGACTCGTTGGCGAAGACGATGTCGACGGTGCCGTTGCGCATGAGCGAGAGAAACTCGTCGCGATAGCGGTCGACGCAGAAGGAATCCGAAAGCGTCAGCGCCACCTTGCGCCTGGCGTCATGGGCGATCCTGGCCGCCTTGACGAAGGCGTCCTTGGCGTTCTTGGGGTCCCAGAGATAGCCCTCGAGATAGACGATTGCGGCGCTCGCGACCTCGGCCGGGTCGATGTCGGCGGGCGACAAATCCTGCGCCGCGCCGAGATAGGTGTTCATGGTCCGCTCGCCGTCGCCGGTGACCAGGATATAGGAGCAGCCGGTGGCGGGGCCGTCCGTGGCGGCGGGCGTGTTGAAGGCGACGCCGGCTGAGCGGATGTCGTGGACGTAGAGCTTGCCGATCTGGTCGTCCTTGACCTTGCCGACATAGGCGGCGCGTGCCCCCAGGCTGCCGATGCCGACGATGGTGTTGGCAGCCGAGCCGCCCGAGACCTCGGTGGCCGGACCCATGTCCTTGTAGATGGCAGCCGCCCGCGCCTCGTCGATCAACGACATGCTGCCCTTGGCCATGCCGTGCCTGGCCAGAAAGGCCTCGTCGGTCCTGACCAGTACGTCGAACAGCGCGTTGCCGATGCCGAGAACGTCATATTTCACGTCAGCCATTCACCTTGATCCTGTTTGCCGGATTGCGATACCTGCGGAGATCCGCTTCCTGTCGGCCTGAAATCTGGCCCGCGGCCTATCACGACCGGGCCGGCACGGGCAAGCAACGGTATTCTCGAGAGCAATGATCCGCTCCTTCCTCACCGTCTCAACGGGAACATTGGGCTCGCGCCTGCTGGGTTTTGCCCGCGATTCCCTGATCGCGGCGCTGCTCGGCACCGGCGCCGTCGCCGACGCGTTTCTGGCGGCGTTTCAGCTCGTCAACGTGGTACGCCGGCTGCTCAGCGAGGGCGCGCTGAATGCGGCGCTGATCCCGGCCTGGCTGCGTATCAGGGACCGCGACGGAGCCGTGGCGGCGGCGGCATTCGCCGGCCGCGTGCTCGGCACGATCAGCGCGGCCCTGATCGCGATCTCGATCGGCATTGCGCTTCTGATGCCGCTGGTCATCACGGTCATCGCGCCGGGATTCCTCGGCAGCGGCACGCTCGATCTCGCGGTCCAGAACGCGCGGCTGATGCTGCCTTATCTCGCCTTCGCCGGTCCCGTCACCGTACTGATGGGACTGCTCAATGCGCAAGGGCGCTTTGCCCTCACCGCGTTCTCGCCTCTGCTGTTCAATATCGCGCTGATCGCCGCGATCTTCATGCTGCTTGCCTGGCATGCCGACGCCGGTCTCGCTGCGTGGATGCTGGCCGCCACCGTCGGCGCTGCCGGCCTGCTGCAACTGCTGATGCTGCTGTCGCAGCGAAGCGCGCACCTGGCGACGCCGCTGCGCGCGAGCTTCGATACGGAGATGCGCGGCTTCTTCGCCAAGGCGATTCCCGGCATGATCGCAAGCTCGGGCCCGCAATGGCTGATGGTCGCGGGCGCGATCATCGCCTCGGCGACGCCATCCGCGGTGTCCTGGCTCTATTTCGCCAACCGCCTGATCGAGCTGCCGCTCGGCATCGTCGGCGTCGCCATGGGCACGGTGCTGGTGCCGGAGCTGACGCGCGCCGTCGCTGGCTCCGATAGGGAGGCGGTGGCGCATGCCGAATCGCGCGCGCTGGAGCTGGCGACCGGGCTGGCGCTGCCCGCCACGCTCGGCCTCATCGTGCTGGCCGAGCCGATCGTGCGGCTGCTGTTCGAGCACGGCGCCTTCGGCGCCGAGGACAGCATGGCGACCGCGCACGCGCTGATGTGGCTGGCGCTGGGCCTGCCGGCGCATGTGCTGATCAAGGCGCTGTCGCCGGCCTTTTATGCCCGCAGCGACACGATGACGCCGCTGCGGGCCATGGCCAAGGGCTTTGTGGTCGCTGTCGTGCTCGCCGTCCTGCTCGGCCATGCCTTCGGCACGAGCGGGATCGCCGCCAGCATCGCGGCCGGCGCCTGGAGCAGCGCGCTCTCGCTGCTCCGCAAGGGCACGAGCGAGTTCGGCTTCTCGGTCGATGCGAGCGCCCGCAGGCGGCTGCCGCGGATCGTGCTCGCCGCTGCTGCCATGGGCACTCTGCTCTGGCTGACGGCAGGACTTGTGCCGGCAGGGGCCCACGGCTTCATCGAATTCATCGCGCTCGGCGCGCAGATCGCGGCCGGAATCGCCGTCTACGGCTTGCTGCTGCAGATCTTCGGAGCGGCTTCCTGGCGGGAAGCGGTCAACGCCCTGAAGCGGCCTGCCCCGCACGACCGGCACGACTGACCTCGCGAATTGCCCTTGACGGGGCAGCGCCGCTGTTGGAAACGACGGCCAAATACCTATGGGAAGGCTGACCATGCCATTCGTTGAACGGGTCTTTTCGGGCGTCCAGCCGACGGGCAATCTGCACCTCGGCAACTATCTCGGCGCGATCGTCAACTTCGTGAAGATGCAGGAAACCCATAACTGCATCTATTGCGTCGTCGACATGCACGCGATCACGCAAGGCGTCGACGTCTGGGGCGGCCCGGCCGAGCTCACGCGCAGCACCCGCGAGGTGACCGCCGCGTTCATCGCCGCCGGCATCGATCCCAGGAAGCACATCGTGTTCAACCAGAGCCAGGTCTCTGGCCATGCCGAGCTCGCCTGGATCTTCAACTGCGTCGCCCGCATGGGCTGGCTCGGCCGCATGACCCAGTTCAAGGAGAAGGCCGGCAAGGACCGCGAGAACGCGTCGGTCGGGCTGTTCGACTATCCCGTGCTGATGGCCGCCGACATCCTGCTCTATCGCGCCACCCACGTTCCGGTCGGCGAGGATCAGAAGCAGCATCTCGAGCTCTCGCGCGACATCGCGCAGAAGTTCAACAACGATTTCGGCGATTCCATTCGTGCCCAGGGCAACAATGACGGCCTGTTCTTCCCGCTGCCGGAACCCCTGATCACGGGCCCGGCGACGCGCGTGATGAGCTTGCGCGACGGCACCAAGAAGATGTCGAAGTCGGATGCCTCGGACAATTCGCGCATCAACCTCACCGACGACGCCGACACCATTGCGCAGAAGATCCGCAAGGCGAAGACCGATCCGGAGCCGCTGCCGACGGAGGAAAAGGGCCTGGAAGCCCGCCCCGAGGCCGACAATCTCGTCGGCATCTTCGCCGCGCTCTCCGGCCGCTCCAAGGCCGAGGTGCTCCGCGATTTCGGCGGCGGCCAGTTCTCCAGCTTCAAGAACGCGCTGGCGGAGCTGTGCGTCACCAAGCTCGCGCCGATCGCCGGCGAGATGAAGCGCCTCGTCGCCGACCCCGGCCATATCGACGCGATCCTCATCGACGGCTCCGACCGGGCCCGTGCCATCGCCGACGAGACCATGAAGCTCTCCAAGGACATCGTCGGCTTCATCCGCCGTCGCTAAGGCGCGCTTCGCAACACCGGCTGGCGCCACGGCGCCCGCCGCTTCGCCTCTCCCAAACATCGCGGGAGTGTGGCAGCATGCCGGTCGTGCACATTCCGGGACATGCATGACCAGCAAGCGACTTTGCTACGAGCCGGGTCACAAGCCCAAATGCCTCGTCATCGTCGACGACACCGCCGAATGGGATCGCGCGGTCTACTATGCCAGCCGCTGGGCGATCCGCGCCGGCGGCGGCGTGGTGATGCTGCGCATCATCGAGCCTGAGCAGCAGAGCCAGGAATGGCTTGGTGTGGCCGACATCATGCGCGCCGAGGCACAGGAGGCGGCGGAGGCCGCGCTCGACCGCGCCGCCGGCCGCGCCAACGGCATCGCCGCGATCACGCCGGAACGGGTGATCCGGGAAGGCGCGCCGATGGAACAGCTGCTTGCAGTGATCGATGAGGACCCCGACATCGCCGTGCTGGTGCTCGCCGCCAATCCCGGCGCGGAGGGTCCGGGGCCCCTGGTCTCGCTGCTCGCGCATGAGCTGGGCACGTTCCCGGTGCCGGTGACGATCATCTCCGGCGCGCTGAGCGACCAAAGCGTGGATTCGCTGTCCTAGCGACGCTGCTTCTTACCCTCCCCTGGAGGGGGAGGGTCGGCTCATGTTGGGCGAAGCGAGACATGAGACGGGGTGGGGTGACGGTCTCTCCGCATCCGACACTGCCCGAGTGGAGAGATCACCCCACCCCGCTCGCGCTTTGCGCGATCGACCCTCCCCCTCCAG
>NZ_LBJF01000020.1:0-208802 GCF_028128735.1 Bradyrhizobium sp. CCBAU 53415
GAATGGAAGGCGCCTGTTCAGTTCGCGGCCTGATCCGCTCCGGGCCGTGTGATTACCCCGCGGCCCTCACCGGACGGTTACCATGCGCCAGCCGCGACAAGAACAACACCAATTGCCAAGCCAAACGCCTCGACCTTCAAGCTCCACAGTTGGCGCATGACTTGCGCTGCGAGCAGGACAGCTCCAACGCGACATGTTCTGGCGAGGGGGGACAATCAAAACGTGAGGCGGGCGGATCAGTCCGACCGGCGCGCAGACTTCATAGGCTATCGATGCCCGTTTGCTTTCAAAACCGGCGCTACCAGGCCCGCCGGTTCACGCTGGCGGGCCATCGTGCTACAATTCACGAGCGATCGGCAGGCCTGGGCATCGCGTTGGTTGATTGGGCTTCCGAGGGGTCTGCACGTTTGCATTATTGACTCGGGCGTGAAGCATCCCGGTCAAGACGGGGCTCATGCCATTCTTTTCCTTGTCAAATATGGAGACTGGGAATGATTAGGCCGATTATATTCGCTTCCGTTGCTCTGGTTCTGGTCGCTGGCGCTGTACAGGCTCAGCAAGGCACGCCTCGCGACCCTCAAAAATTGGAAAAGTGCAGGCAGCTCGCTACCGAGCGTGGCTTCTCGAGTGCGGGCGGAGTTATGAAAGGACAAGGTCGCGCAAAACGAGAGTTTGTCATCAATTGCATGCGCGGCAGACAAAGCTAAGCAGGTTGCCAGCAGCTGTCCCGCTCGTCCAATATTAAGACGCTGCCGGGCTCGAAATAGCGGTCCCGGCAGCGTTTCATTCTCAAACTGAGCGCTGAAATCCCAGTCGGCTTGGATTGTGCAACGGCCATGCCATAGGTTTTGTGACACAAGCCCAGCGGGTTCACGCTGACGGGCGTCGCCTGGGATATTTACGAAATTACAAATTACAGCGCACTTCACTCGAAAGAGCCTGCTCCCTGCGTCGTTCCGCAGCTGCCATCAAGTGCACTGTCACCATAATACTGCATCGTGCAAGCGTCGCAAATTAAATATTAAGATAATAAACGTGATTTAAATATATTAAACCATGAACGAGATTTAAATTTGGACTAAGATGAGACCGTTTGGCGTCCGGACGGACGCGTCAAGGACCCTGCTGGAAGCGGCCCCATCATCCTGCCCCTACTTACGCCCCCAAGGATGCAAGGGCCGCTTCTAGGGCAAATTGTGAGGCGATTCATGCAGTTCTTGTCACTAGGTGATTTGTTTCTCATCTCGGCAGCAACGGGTACGCTCCTACTGATTGAGATCGGAGTCTTGATCATTGTGGGCGTGATCTGAGCCGGATGTTCTTCGGTCAATTTCGAATTTCGGCGCTCCCCAACCCGGTTGCACTTTCGCCGGAGAAGGGGGGTGCAATGTGATCAAGCAGCCTCATTTTGACTCGTATTCAATACCGGCACGCATCTGTTTTGGCATTGCGATGTTTGGCGGCGCTGCGCTCGTCTTATTCGCTATTACGAGCATGTATTTCCTGCACGACTGATCCTGGAACCGTTAACAGGCCTCGCCATTGGATCGGAATGCCTAGGCAAGTTGCAATTGCCTTATGGTCTCTAGGTGCCGCGTGCGTCGTCGCATTCGGTATAGCGGCGCTTGTCTCTCCCCATTAGCCCGGAACGGATCGTCTCAGCTGGCGGCCTCTTTCACGCCTATCATCGCAACTCGTCGGTTTCCCGATCGAAGTCAGGCCGAATGTCAGAGCCGCGGCTTCCACAAGCTACGCAAACGAACCGCGGCTCGATATCAGACAGCCGCATCTCATCGGCCCAGCGATTGGCATCCAAAGCAACGCGATGACGCAGTGGCAGTAGACCAGGATGCCGCGCACGCGCATGCTGCGCATCTCGCCGAAGGTGATCTTGATCGGCCGGCCGGCATGCGTAGCTGTACAACGTCGAGGAGGGTGAGGCATCCAGCATCGAAGCGCGACGCCGGCCAGAGTCAAATTGTCAATCCCTTGGGTCTCGGGTCGGCAGCGACATACAGTGCTTCGTGGGTGTGGAAAAACTCCAAGGAGCGGCGGCGCCCTAGATGGAGGGACTGAGGGATCCGCAGGGCTCACCGGTTTTTTTGAGCACGTGCCCGTGCAAGTTTTTGAGCACGTGCCCGTTCCAACAATGATGGTGCTTTTGGGAATAGACAATCAAAGCCATGATGACCAAAACCACTGCAACGCATCCGGCTACGACGTTCTGCATTGGAGCGCTCCAGAGCAGACTGTAATTGGCTAGTCGGACATCATACTGCGGGATCAGAAGCACAAAAGCCACCAAGCCACCGCGCGAAGATCTCACGGTGGCCGGTCTGGTCGGGCCGCCGGCGGAGCAGGGGGCCGCGAGGTGGCTCGCAAGCCCGGTTGAACACTTTCCCGCTTGGCTGGATCGGTTGCCAGTGCGTAGGATGGGGTGAGCTCTTGCGAAACCCATCGCCGGCAATTCTGTCGGTCACTCCGCGGTCCTTCGAGGATTGCTCCGACAATCGGTCGCGGATCGCAGCGGTGCTGATCGCAACGGGTGGTGGGTTTCCCAAGAGCTCAACCCATCCTACGTGCTGGAACTCAAATTGGCCCCACGCAAAGCCTATCAACCACCGTGGCTGCGGCCGCCACGCCCTCTGGAATGTCAATCATCGTTACCGGACTGACGCCTGGCACAGCGTATTGGTTTGATCTGGCCGTAAACGCCGCCGCCGGCACGGCATCGTTCTCCGCGATAAATTTCGAAGCGATGATAATCAAGAAGCTGTATGCGCGGCATGCCGTGACTGAAGGCAAAACTTCCCCGTGAGAAAGCGGGCAATGATCTTGTGCCTGTTCTCACCGATAGAGGCGAGGCCGATGGCGACCGCGTTGGAGAGAGCCACCGCGAGGACGAATACCGGCACTCCCCGGTCGGGAAGCAGCAGCCAAATCCCCACCATGATTGTGTGATGAACTAGGTAAAGCGAAAAAGAATAGTCAGCAAAAAATCCGATCGTTCGCTGCACCCTCTCCGAAGTGATCCGGTGTCTCCGTTGCGTCACTGCGACGATGCCGAGCACCACTGCTGTCAATAATGGATATCCAACAAAGCTGTATTCCTTGCCGGCGGGTGTGATCGCGACAAAAGCCACGGCGCTGACGAAAGCCAAGAGGGCTGCCGCGGGCAGCCGATAGGGCAGTCTTGCCACGACATAGATTGCGGCTCCGGCGAGCCAGAGCGAGAACAGGCCGCGGCCGACTCCATCGCTTTGGAAGGAGCCGAATAGGAAGTGAACCGGGGTCTGACCGAAAAACAACGCCACGGGCGCCAGCAGCGGGATTGTTCTGGGATTCCGACACATGAAGAACACTGACCCGGCGAACATATAGATATGCCACTCGATCGCCAGCGTCCAAAGCGGGCTGGCTGACCCGAATGCCGACCATTGCAGCGCGTTGGGAAATGCTCCGCGGTAGCCCTCCAGCATGAACAGATTGGCGATGAAAGTTTTCAGTGTGTAGTATCGTGCAATCGTCGGCTCGGCGGTCAGGTAAAGCACGAACCAATCAACGGCGACCACAAACATCAAGGCCGGGATGAGCCCCGAATAGATCCTGGCGAAGCGGTCAATGAAGAACTGCAGGAATCCATAATCCGGTTTTATCGACCGTGAAACGAGTGTGTGGGTAATCAGAAATCCCGAGAGCAGGAAGAACAGGAGAACGCCGACGTTTTGAATGTACGGGAGACCAGCCGGCCAAGCGCCGATGAAGAAGGAATAGGCGTGCCCCACACAGACCAACTGAGCTGCAACCGCGCGCAGCAGATCGAGCGTCACGGATGTGTCGTTCTTTGATCTGTCCAGGCTGAAGCTTATCCCCATGCGGTTCGAATAGCACAATGGGGACGCCGGTGCGCTCCCTCTAGGGGATAGATTTTAAGCACATCAGGTGTAGGCTGTCTGGTGGAGCGTGGAAACTCCCGCCAGCGGCCTTGCCGGGCTGTGCTGGCACCAGAGCGTTGGCAGGGCGATCCTTGCCGGGATCGAGATTCGCCAATGAAAAGAACGTGCCGATTGGCCGTCGGCGCGAACGGCACCACTGTGCCGGGAGAGCGACGGCTATACAAGACCCTTCGGGGAAAGGCCGTCGCGCATGGTCTCTGGCCATGTTTCCACCCTCCCGGCGCCAGTGCTGCCCACTGGCACCCGGCCGTGGAAAGCCGGTAAATCCAGAGAACCACCATGGCCATCGTCATACGACACTCAAACACCATAGCCCGAACTGTGGCCGTCCACCGGAGAGCTTTGCACGCGCTTGGCCAGACAAGAGCGGGCGAGAGAAAAGGCCCTCAAGAGGCTTGCCAGACTCAGGAGGGAGGCCGCCGCCGAAATCACGCGGCTGATTGCGTTCCTCGACGCATCAGATCCCTATGTCATGAACGAGTTGGAGGAGGAGTGCGAGGACGAGGGCGCCCATGCGAAGGCGGGGGCGGCGAGGAAGGCTGCGATAATTCGGGGATCATCCAGTCGGGCCCGTTAGGCACCTGCTTGCCGGCGGTAACCAGGCAAAGCTCGTACGCCATACGCATGGTTCAGAAGATAGGACTTTTCGCTGGCTTTACGAGTCAGGAACAAGTGGCAAATTGACGAATTGGCTTTCTGCTCCGGCGTCCCCAAAAGCCCCCCTGAAGCCGGAGCAGCCTCCAACGGCCTCAGCCGCCCAGCTGAGGCCGTCCTTCGGTAAGCTGCATGTCAGCGGGCGTTCTCCGGCCCAGAACAACTGAAATTATAACCAATCCGGCTTTGTTCTTCTCTGCGTGTATCCATAAACGGAGCACCCAGAAGAAGATCACCCGATTCGGCAGTTGCCTTGATCATTGCTCTTAGGCGGTGGCTACCGCTCTCGGCTGCCCGTGATTGCAAGCCGCGGATTTCCGCGATCGAAGTGTCGGGGATCGTGTCCCAAGGAGTGGTGTAGCTGATTAGCAAAGCCGCACGCGAAGCGCGCCCGATAAGCGCCGTAGCGAGCGGGCGGCTTTGCTAATCAGCTACACCACGGGGACACGATCCAGGGATTGCGGACACGAAGCCGGAGGCCCTTGGGAGGGCTATCCGCCATGCCAGCCAAGATATCGAAGAATCTACCGATTTTGGTGAGCGCGCTGGGGCTCGAACCCAGGACCCCGTGATTAAAAGTCTAATTCTGGCCATACCTATCAGCCATTTGATTTTGCTATTGGAATTGCCGAAAAGAGGACCAAGCCATTGAATTGCCTATAGACTTTATTGGACTTGTTTGGAAAGTGTAAGACACTAATTGACACGTGGCGCACTAATTTTGCGGACACGGGTGCGGACATAGTGCGGACACGGAGGACGGGACATGGCGCGATTGAAGGGGCTGACCGACGCGGCAATCAGGGATATCCCGGCACCGGCGGCCGGAAATAAAATCACGTATGACGGCGCGGTGCCGGGCTTTGGCGTACGCGTGACCGCGGCCGGCGCGCGATCGTTCGTCCTGACATATCGCACCAAGGCGGGCCGGGAGCGGCGCTTCACGATCGGCAGTTGCATCGACTGGAAAGCCGCCGCCGCCCGCCAGGAAGCCCGCGAGCTGCGCCGTCGGATCGATGTAGGAGAAGATCCGCTTGCCGATATCGAGGCCGACCGCTCGATGAAGACGGTCGCGGACCTTTGCACCAAATTCGTCGAGGAGTCGAAAGAGACCAACGCACCGAGCACCGCGGCCGCCTATGAGGCGCAAATCAACAACTGGATTCTGCCGGTGCTCAAGGCTGGCTTGCGCGTCGTCGACATCGAGCACGATGATATCCAGCGGCTGCACCGTAAGGTGACGCAGGAGGCCGGGCCATATGCCGCCAACCGCGTCCTCGCGCTGATCAGCCATATGCTGAATCGCGCCATCGTCTGGAACGGCTCGAAGCTTGATCGCGGATGGGCCATCGTGAACCCAGCGAAGGGCGTACAGCGCCATCCCGAGCACGGCCGCGAGCGCTACGTCGACCCGCAAACTGAGCTGGGCGGGCTCCTAAAGGCGCTGGCCGAGCACGAGGACCAGCAGGCGGCGAACATAATCAGACTGATCATGTTGACCGGCGCCCGCAAAGGCGAGGCGCTGGGGTGTCGATGGGATCAACTCCAATTCAGCCGTAGCCAGAACGGGGCAGCGGAAGGCACCTGGACCAAGCCGGGACATGCCACGAAGCAGCGCAAGGTCCATCGGACACCGCTCTCTGCGCCCGCGCTGGCGCTCCTGGAGGGCATCCGCGCCAAGGCCGAGGCCGAGGCGAAGGAGAAGGGCACCGAGTTGTCGCCGTGGGTATTCCCCGGTCGTGTCGGTGCCGGTGCTCAGCCGCGGCATTCGATCAAGGGCGCATGGGCCGAGATCCGCAAGGCGGCCGGCCTCGACGACGTTCGCATCCATGATCTGCGCCACAGCTTCGCAAGCGTGCTCGCGTCAAGCGGCAGCTCGCTGGCGATCATTGGTGCGATGTTGGGGCATAGCAGCCCGTTGACCACGAGCAGGTACGCGCACTTGTTCGACGACCCGTTGAAGGCGGCGGCCGATCGTGTTGGCGCCGTTGTCACCGGCGGCAAGTCGGCCGAGATCACCGACATCACCAAGCGCGGGGCGTGAGGCGTTCCAGATACGTTCACTGCTTAGCCGATGTTTTTTTCCGAGAATGACATTGCAACCGTTGGCGCCGTCCATATATTGCGGCCTATTCTAGCTGAGTGCCTTTCGATTTTCGTCCGGGTTTGGGGACGAAAGCCAAACACCGACCCAGCAAATACGGGGGCGGTATACCGAGACCGGGACTCTCGGGCTGAGATTTCACCCCCGTTGGAAGCTTGAGGGGGCAGCGGCAATTCGAAAGGCAGTCGGCGCACCGGAGTCAGGCAGGCGACGCCGGGGAAAGGAAACAGGTTTTTTCAACCTGGGTTCTCGCCCCGTGAGCAGTGCTGCGCGCGTTGGCGAGTCCCCTATCCCGGAGGACGTTCGCCACCATGGCCGACGACGTACCATCAATTCTTGCCGGCTACATCACGGAAGCCGAATTCGCCGCCAGCGCCGACATCACCACCAGAACCGTCTGCCGCTACCGCAATCAACCCGATGGCTTGCCGTTCCTGAAATTGGGCGGAAAGGTCCTCATTCCCGTTGAGGACGCTCGGGCATGGTTGCGGGCTCGCGTGGTGCATCCGAACGCACGGCGCACCTGATGGCCGGCAAGATCAAAGAAATCCCCGAGGGCGCGCGCGCGGCCTATGCCGGAAGATTTTTGCTGGGTTGGATCTTCGCGCGCGGCGAGGAATTCGTCGCGCTCAGGAACGACCGGACAATCCTCGGCACATTCCCCAGCGAGTTGTTGGCAAAAAATGCCTTGTGGGTCGGCGAGGACGTCGAACCGTGACTCCCGAATCCGAAATCGTCCAGACCGATGACGGCAAATATCAAATCGGCTTCGCCGACGATGCCGCCGGGCCATTCGAAACGAGGCAATTCGCAGAGGCCGTGGTGGCCGCCCATCGGCTCGCGCGGTGCGCGTGGTTGCGGAAAAATTCCAGACACCTGACGACGGAGGGAGCAGCATGAACGACAACGTCATCCGGTTTCCACACTTCGATGCCGCGGCATTCGAGGAGTCCGAGAAACGCCACAAGCGGCGCGAGGCGGCGGCGCGGGCGATCAATCGCACCGTCCGCAAGCATATTCTGCGGGGCTGCACGCTGACCGAGATGGTTGCCGAGTTGCGGCTTGAGGCCGAGACGATCGAGGCGGTGGGGATCGAGGATTTGCCGAGCGAGCTCGGGGGAGCAGTCTAACCCAAAAAAGAACCGGCGGAGTGGAGGCCCCGGCCGGCTCAAAAGGGATTATATGCGAGTCAGTACAAAACCACAAACCACCGCCGACATCAAGTCCGATCGTGCGCTGATAGCGCGCGGCCGCCTCAAAGAAGCTCGGCAATGGTTTGAGCATTGCGGATGGAAGACGCTTCCCAGGAACGACAGGCTGATGCCGATCCTTCGATGGGGCGCCGACCATGCCCACATGGCCGATCCAAGCGATCCGCGCCGCTCGGTCCGCCGCTGGTGCAGGAAGTGGGCGCCCCATCTGCCCGAGGCCGCCATAGATCAAATCATCTCCTACACCAAGGCCTCAAACAAACGTTGGTCGGCGGATCAGTGCGCGGCCGTTCTCAACATCACCGTGCGCGACCGCCACAAGCTCTCATTTCGTTTCATCGGTGCTTGCGATGACCCTGAGTATGAATTCAGGCTGGACATCTCGCGCGCCAAGGCTGCCGCAAAGTCTCGACGGCGTCGTGCCAAGAATTCGACGGGGCGGAAGCGCGGCCGTCCGAAGTCGACGGAGGCGAAACCGTGGGAATTGTTGGGCATCAGTCCGCGCACCTATTTTCGTCGAAAATCGCGCGGAAACGAAGCGATATCGCCGAAAAATGGCAGTGAAAATGCGTCCCCCCACTTAATAGATAATAGAAAGGGGGACTCAATTAGACTGCCACGCAAAGCGGGTCCGAATCCAACCCGTACCGTAGCAGACGAGGGGCGCAGTGCGCCGGCCTATCGGCCTAGCGTCGCCCTTACGGGCGCCGTTCTCGTCATTCCGCGTCTGCGGATGCACCTGCAATATTTCGAGGGGAAGGGCAGGACTGGCGAGGCCACGGCTACAACAACTCCGATGGAAGCGGGGCGATGATGTCAGCCTCACCCGCATCGTGCACATCGGAGAGTGCCATCAGGCTCGGCATGGGGGCGAGCATCGCTTCGCGAAGCTCTTCCGGCGAGCGCTACACGCTCGCGTTCTGCTCACCGCCTGGGGGCGCATGCGCGCCCCCCCGCCCCCCCGCACCTGAGAGTGACGAGAGAGCCGGGCATCACCCGCCACCGGCTCGCTTGTGCGCACGTCGACCCGTACCCCAGGCCATCCGCCCCCGGACCCGCCTCGAAGATACCGGCGCCAGGGCAGACGGCACACGCCACGGCGCCGCGCAGATCCAGTACCACCCAAAACCCCGACACGCAGGTGAGCCCGCTGGTGAGAGTTTGCGGTCGCGGACAACGTTTCGCGCCCGTGACCTAAACCAACGCACCACCGGGCACGCCAGCCGCAGCAAGCTGGCATCCGCGAAGAATTTCACAGGGACCGTTACGCGCCTCGGCCAGGTGCGCGGCGGGACCGTCCAGTCTTTCACTAACGCTGCGAAAAACGTTTGCGCGCTTGCTTGATCAGGGACCGACCCGTGAAAATAGCCCGATACCGTCGAAAGGGGTTCCGATATCGACCCCGTGCTTTGCGTAGGACGCTGCTCCTGATCCTGAATCGGCGCTCGCGGCTCTCGGCGGCAGAGATCGCCGTCATCGCCTTCACCGCGGGCCGACCAATCATCCGCCCCGTCCGCCGACAGCCGACAGCAAGTGAGCTGTCATCAACGCGCAGGGCCATCAGGAGGCTGATCGCCGCCGGCAAGGTCGAGCTGGTCGGACGGGTGCGCCGCAGCTCACGGCAGCGGTCCAGAAACATCTACATGCTCCACGCTCCACAAAGGGATTGAGAAAACCATGTCCAGGAAACCAAGACGCAAGGGCGCCACCCGCGCCGAATTCGCCGCCCACGTCGGGCTGACCGTGCAGCGCGTCGGTCAGATGATAGCCGGTGGGTTGGTCCCGCTGCACGAGGACGGCAGCATCGATCAGGACGCCGCCAGGCTCGCATACATCGACGGTCTCCGCAGCGGTGTCGGGCGGTCGGATTCGGCGCAGCGCGTGAATGACATCCGCGCGGAAGCGTTGAAGTTCAGGTTGGAGCGCGAGCGCGGCGAGTGGCTGCGCAAGAAAGAAGTCACTGAGGAATTTAACTTCGTGTTCCAGGAGATGGTCGCTGCTCTCCGTGGTTTGCCCGCTGCAGCGACGCGCGATCTTGAGACCCGAAAGAGCATCGAGAGCTATTTGGGGTTTGCCTGCGATCGGTTTAGGGCGCGGATGAGCGAGGTTGCCAACGGTGGCTTGCCAGAGGATGACTCTGAGGAGGACGACGGTGAGTAAAATCAAGTTCTGCGACGCCCTCAAAATCGTTCGCGGTGTCCGAGACGTTGCAATCGAGCAGGCTCTTGCGGAAGACGCCACGATCGAGGACATCGCGCGCGCGGGCCTCCTGGTCAGGAAAGTTACTACCTTCTGGCTGCAGTACGCCGACCCAGCGAACTATCAAGCAATCTTGCACGCCGAGGATGAGTACTTGGAGGCCCTATCGCTTCGTCTGATGGAGATCGACGAGGGCTCCGATCTGACCGTGTCAGCCATCGCTGCCGACGTCCTGCGACCGAGGCCGAAGTGACAGACGCCGCTCACGAGCACGTGACACCGGCGGCCGACGCGCTGGAGATCGAGGCTGGCGCTAAGCGTCGCCTCGCCGACGAGTACGACGCTGCGCAGGAGCGTGGTGAGGTACAACGTCGAGGCGGTGACGAAACTTCCAAAGCGGAAGTTCCGAAAGTGTCTGACATCGGCCTCACTCACAAAGACATCCACGAAGCCCGCCTCATCCGCGATGCGGAGAGGGAAGAGCCCGGTATCGTGAAGCTGCGTTCTCAAGAAGAACTCAGTAAGCCGACAGCCGCCGCCGACGTCACCGCCGCCGCCAAAGAGATCGAGCTGATCGCTATCCGGGCCGGCGCCGAACTATCGGCCGAGCATCTTCACGCGATTGCGGTCGCACTGCGACAACTAACGCTTCCTGCTCCGCGCCATGCCGAGCGAGACCGGCTGCTCATCGAATGCCGCGGCAGATTTTATAGCAGGTACAGCGACCACGCCGCCGCGCAGGACTTATGCGCATCATGGCGGAGATATGAAGCGACCGCCTGGATACGCGAGCGCGCGGCAGACGCTTGTCCGCAGCGTCACGTCGGCACCGAGCGGGAATTTTTTTGGCGCATGTTGCGCGCATGCCCGCGCTCGCTATCTGCTGACCGCGTCCGCAGAATTTTTGGGCGTTTGAGCTGACCAACGTCGAGCGGCAAGATGGGCTCAGAAATAAAATCGGAGCCCAAACTAAAATGGACGTGCTCGACATCAAGAGCGTTCCCGCTTTCGTCGCGGACCAAATTTTAAGCCTGCGCGACTTCGTCGGAGACCGGCACGCCGCACTGACCAGGATTAACGATGAACGGCGCCTCTCCTGGAGCGCGCGCGAGAAGGCCGAATCGAGTCTGGCCGAATTGAAGCGCAGATACGGCAAATTTCTCGACATAACGAAGCCGCCGGCATCCCAGCTTGATGAGGAAATCGCTCGTCATGCGGCAGTCGTTAGGCGATGCGACGCGCGGTCCGCCGAATTGTCGACCATGTGGCAAGGCGCCGATCGGCTCCGAATTGCTCTCGAAGACTACGTCAAAGAAAACGCCTCCGCGCTCGTACCGTTCGAGGGACCGACGCCGCAACTGCTCGATGGCGAAACCGCGCTGGTGGGCCTCGAACGAGTCGCGCGGCGCGTCCGATCGTTGCAAGCCGATCGTATCGCCATCTTGGCCGCGCCGTTTCCCTCCGCGCTCGCGAAGAAGCGCGTCAAGGCTCAGCTCGAAGCGTTGGCCGCTGGCGCTCGCCCTGACGTTGCAGACATCCTCGACCGGCTCGGCGAGGCCAAGTTTGCCACGGTCCCACTTCAGACGTTCGGAGATTCTGGGAATCATGTGGGGGTTAACTCAATCGACGTTCTCGGACTGCTCTCATGGCTATTTCCGAAAGAGTTTGAGGCGCGATTGGCAAAGGAAATCGACGGCCAGGCAGAGGACGACGTCGCCTTGGACCCGGCGCAGCGCTCCGCGAGGCTGGCTGTGGTCGACGCGGATCTGTTGACGTCCGAGCGCGAGGAAGCCGCATTCGCCGAATTGGCCGGCCAGTTTCCGCGCGCCGACATCGATCCGCGCGCCGCACTGAAGCTGGCCGACTCCGCTCCGGCGCCAAGGCGCGACTGAAACCCCCAATCAACGGAAGGAGTCGACGTCGGCAAGTTGTATTCGTCATGGTCTCGCTTGTCGGCGCCCCGGCGCCGCGCGATTTTATGGGGCCACCTCCCCCTGGGTTGATCGCGCGGCGCCATCTTTTGGGAGTTTAAAATGGAACACGACTACTCGATGTCGATTGACGATTGCCCACGCTGCCGCGAGTTGCGCAGCCTCGTGCACGACATGAATGCGCCACCCAGCGAATGCCGCGCGTGCATCGAGTTTGGACGTGAACGATCGAGGACGTCGCGCGGTACGCACATTCCAGGAATCGCCAGCGCATCCGCCGGCAACATCCGCGGTCGCGTTGTAGACGCTGATGCCGTGAATTCGCGTGACAATTCCGCCACCGGGCACACGTTTTCCCCGACCCGGAAAGCAACCGATAGCATTTCCCTTTCCCGCGCCCGAGAAGCCGCTATGGCCGCAGTCGACAAGCGACGCGCCGCGGCGGCTTCTTGGGATGACGTAGTCGCAGAAGTGAATCGCCAGATCAAAAGGTAAGCGCGCGCATGTCGAAGGTCATAACCGCCACCGCTGTCATCAGCGCGAAAGATTCGACGGGCAACACGTTCGACAAGCTCGCGTCGAAATTCAAGAGCGTTGAGAAAACCGCGAAGGCGTTGGAGGGCGTTCGGTTTTCCGGAATGGGCGACGACTTGGAAAAACAGCTACGCCGCTTGCGAGTCGCCGAGAAGGATATCGCGGCAATCTCGAAGGAATACGGGAATTTCTACGAGAAGGTGTTCGCGGGGCCTCGGGACCGGCGGCCATCGATCATGTTCGATCCGAATTCGCAGCACAACAGGATGTTGCGCCAATGGCGAACGCAAGTCGTCGGCCATTATCAGGCAATAGCCGATGCGCAGGACGATGCCGAGAAATCGGGCAAGCGGTTTTTCGCCACTGCAGGCGCCGCCGCGCTCCGCTGGGGCCTGCTTGCCGGCGGTGTCGGCAGCACCGCGTACATGGCAAACAGGGCCGCGCGCTTCACGTTCGACAAAACGAAGGAACTGAGCCGCGAGAGCACGAAGCAGCGCCAAGCCGGTCTCACTCAGGCGCAGAGCGACGCAATTTCGGAGGAGGCTGACAGACAATCGGCGCTTTACCCGAGCGTGTCACGGACTGAATTTCGAGCTGCGGGCCGAGAGGCAACCATGCAGCTCGGCAATGCCGAAGCCGGACTTGCGATGATGCCGACACTCGGCAGATTTATGACATCCGGCAAGGTGCTCTGGGGATCGGACCGTATCGACGAGCAGATGCGCAAGGCGCTGCAAGTTATCGACGCCCGCCAGATCACGGACCCGGCACGCGCGTCCAATTTGCTGGACGCCTTGCTGCGGGCATCGCAGGTCGAGGGAGGCGCGGATTATTCGGCCGCGGATCTGCGCAGTGCAATTCGATACGGCCGCGACATGACGCGAGGCCAGTCGGATAGATTCATTGCTTCGGTGCTGCCTTCGTTAGGCGTCGACATGGGCTTCACCCAAGCCGGCACGGGTCTAGCCTCGATGCACTCGGCACTGATAGGCGGCCGCCAGAAGCAGGAAGCGGCATCGTTTCAGCGCGCGGTTGGTCTACGCGACGACACCGGCCTAGTCGGGCAGGGCGTCTTTGCGCGAGATGTCGACAAATGGTTTGACGAGTACTTTATCCCGGCGATGCAGAAGGCGAAGGTCGACACCAGCGACCCGGCGGCGGTCGCGGCATTCAACGCGAAGTTCTTCTCCAATCGAACGGCCGCGGACGTGGCCGGCAACCTCGTGTCCGGCCAGGCGCAGCGCATGCGTCGTCGTGAACAGCAGGAGCGCGCCACCGGCATGTCCGGAGCGGAGAACCTGCACCGTCAGGATGTCGGAGTCGCGCTCGAAGCAGTCAGCACGCAACTGGCGAATCTCGCCTCGAATGCGAAAGTTGCGGAAGCGTCGATCGGCACGCTCAACACCGTGATGGGCGCGCTGCAGAAATTTAACGGCGCAGTGTCTGGCGGTGAGCACTCGGGACTGTTCAAAATTCTGAGCGACTTCGGTACGGCGGCCGGCCGAACCATGTCAGGAACCGGACGCGATATCGAGGCGATCGGGAATGCGATCGTTGCCGCCGACAAGTTCATGGAAAATGCGCCGTCCTGGATTGCAGGCGCCGCGCGGTCTGGTGCCAACAACAATCCGCGAGTCGGGGGCGGGAGGGGCTGGCCGTCGTCGACCGATGCGGTGCCGTTCGTGCAGGGGTCCGACGCCGCAACGTATTCGCCAGCCGCTGGCCGCTGGGTCTCGGGCAACCCGCGCACCGGCGGCAATCGGATGCTCGCTCCGCCGTCATTCCCGGCGCCCGAGGTGTCACCAACGATGACCTACGGCACCGGCGCAAGCCAAGTCACTGCGCAAGTCACGGGCGAAGTTCACGGCACCGGCACGCTTGACGTCAACGTGAACGCCGGCTCGACGTTGATCGAAGTGGTAAGGCGCGCTGAAGCCGTCATAGCCCTCGCGGGCCACATCTCCAGCAACGGCCCCGGCTCGACTGGCAAGAGCAGCCCAGACGCGGCGGCGCCGTCCAATCCTCGCCCGGACTCAACCTGGAATCTGGCGCCATGACCCGACGACGCAGCACGGAAGAGCGCCTGAAGGAGCTGGAGTATCTGGTCGACGACGTGACGCGGCGGAACATGGTCGTTCAAGCGTTGTTTGCGACGTCGCTCGGCATGCTGCTGCGGCAGATTCCCGATGCATTGCGCGCCGAGATGATGCGCGAGCTGCGGGCCTGCACGTATTTCGAAACAAGCGCGCCAGATCCGCTGCGAGCTGAAACGGCCGCACTGGAGTTGGAGGAATCTTTCGACGGGATGCTCGACATGGTCGAGCACATAGCACGAGCTACACAACAATGAAGATTGGAACGTTGAGGAAGTTTGACGAGGTGCGGGGTTATGGCTTCATCCGTCCCGACGAAGGCGACTCTGATTTCTTCGTTCACATAAAGGCCTTTCAAAAGATCGGCGTTGTTCCAGAAATCGGAATGCGCCTCGAATTTGAAGAGTGGCCGACCAAGGACGGCCGCCGCCGGGCAGGGCGGCTGTTTCCCGAGCAACACGGAGAATAAGCCATGCGTTTCGGTGTAGGCGTCAAATTTCCAATCCCCAATGCCATCGCCCTGGTCGGCAAAGCGTTTGCGCGGAGCCGCATGACGGCCGCCTCGATCGGCAAAACGCCGCTGGCGGGCAAGATAGCATCGCGCCTCGCATTCCGCTCGGCGCTAGGCAGCGTCCCGGTCATCACGTCGACCTCATTTACGATCGGCTCCAATCTCGGCTTCGACGCGCTCATTGGGCACGTAGACGCCACCAACAGCCCGACGTCATATGCAATCACAGCCGGGAATCCCTCGGGCTATTTCGCGCTGTACAACACGGGAAATCTTCGCACGGGCCTCTCGGCCGCTCCGCCTGATGGCGTCTACAACCTCACAGTCACAGCGTCGAACAGCTACGGCACGAGTCCTGCCAAGTCCATCGGCGTGACGGTCGGCACGGCGCCGGCCGTGGTAGGTACAACGTTCAATCTGTCGCTTCCCGCCACGTCCGGCGCGCACGTCGGCACGGTCACGGCGACGGGCGGCACGCCCACCGCATGGTCCATCACAGCGGGCAACTCCGCCGGCTATTTCGCGATCGACAATTCCGGCCTGATCACCGTCACGTCGGCCGGCGCCTCTGGCCTGACCGCTCAGACCTATGGCCTGACGGTGCAGGCGACCAACGCGCTCGGCAGCAACACCGGCAGCGTTAGCATCGTCGCCTCGGCCGTCGCGAGCCCAGGTGACGGCTCGGCAAATGCTCCGTCAGGAGCGGCGCAATTCCCGAGCCTCTTGAATGCAATGGCCGCGCGTCCTCCGTGGAGCGTTGCCGGCGTGGACTACCGCACCGGCATCAACACCGGCGTCACGCTGAAAGATCCAGCGACCATTTCCATCGCAGGTGTCGACGTGGACACCGGCTCGCGCGTCGTCACGATTCTCGGCGATAACGTCGTTATCGACGCCTACGACTTCTCGACGGGCGGCGGTTGGTCTCTCAACATTGGAAGCGGCAGCCAGATCGGCGGCAGCAACGCCATCATCACGAACTGCAAATTCAGATACAACACGCTTTGGATTCGCAACCAGCCAGGCGCCGGAAATCCCGGCACGACAATCAGGTACTGCGAATTCGACGGCGGCGTCACGGGCGTTGACTCGAACGCTCCCGAATTTCTCATCGACTACAGGGCGAACGGGGACCACATCTTCGAATATAACTGGGTTCATAACGTGGCATGCGACGTCTTCGGCATCTCCGAATATTACGATGACGGCACGATCTCGAAGTGGACGTGCCGTTTCAACGTGATGAACGACTCCGGCTACAACTCCGCCATAGGTTGGCACCCGGACTGGGTTCAGACCTATGGCGGAGCGATTACCGAGATCGACTTCTCATACAACACTTTCGCCGAGATCTCCGGCGGGGGCGCTGTGCAGGGCGTCTGCGGCGATCCCGGCGGGCCTTGGTACGGCGGCGCGATTCACCACAACACGTTCTATTGCGGCGACAGCGTCCACATAAACTTCTTCGTGACGCCGTACACGCCCGGCAGCCAACTGATCGACGTGTCCAACAACTACGCTCGCCTCAAGGCCGGCGGCTTTGGAGGGACGGGCGTCGTTTTCAACTATCCCGGATCGGAAGCCGACGGCAACTTCCACGACAACGTCAACATGTCGACCGGCCACACGTTCGGATCATGGAGCGTCGGCGGAACGCCGCCGTGACGATGGACTGACACAAGCATCAATCTCGCAACCCCTCAGGAGGGCATTTTTGGAATGAGCGCAACATTCGTCAGCGCCTGGTCAGAAAGGCAGATCAGCGGCGCGTCATCATTCAGCATCTCATTGTCGCTTACCGCCGGAAACTCGGCGGTCCTGATCGGATCGCAGGACAAAGGCAGCCCGCTTCCGACCTCAGTCGTTACCGATGGCGGCACTGGTAGCGATGCCTTCACGCTGACCAGCGTCACCGGCACGAGCGCGAGTTCATTCAGGTACTTTGTCTACTTCCTGCCAACGCTCAGTGATAGCCGGACTGGCGTCACGCTGACCTGGGCCTCCGGGGTTCCATTCGCCGACGCCTTCCTGTGGCAGTTCTCAGGGCTCGCAAGCCCCGTGCTTGATGCCGGCGTGGTTGGCACCGGATCAGGGTCCGGGGATGTATCAACATCCTCGACGGGCACGCTGGCCTCGGCCGACGAGTTCGCCGTCGTCTATGGCTGCTCTGCGGTCGAAATTCTTGCCGTTCCTTCGCCGTGGACCAGTGATGGCCGTATTCCAGACACGGGGAGCCGTGGGGGCCATCAGATCCTGACGGCGAACACTGCCATCCAGGGCACTGTGACCAATGACTCCGGCGAATATGTCGTGGTCGCCGCAACCTTCAAGGGCGCCTCCGGCACGGACGTGCTGATGCCGCAGATTTGGATGTGAGAAACATGGCCAACGCAACCATTATCCTCAAGAACCCGATCGAAGGCCCGGTGACTGACCCGACGTCGGGCGAAAGCCGCATCTCGCAGATCAAGGAGATCGTGCTTCGCGAGCCTAAATATCGAGACGTCATGCTTCTCGGCGAACCCGCATCGTTGGCTCGCAGCGAGGGCGGCATGCTCTACCAGGCCGAGAAGGACGACGTTGTACAGGCCTATATCGAGCGCCTGATGGTCGTCCCGCAGGATCGCGCGTTGCTGGAGCAGGTGTCTCTTGCAGATGCGCTCCAATTGAAAGAGGCGGTTTTCGGCTTCTTCCAAGCGGCGCGGAAGGCTATCACGCCGCCCGCGGCGCCTCCGGCATAAGAGAGCCGCGGGAGGGGACATGGCGCGGCGTCGATCGGAGGACGACGAGGACGGCGGCTGCGAATCGGGGCCTATCCCGGCCTCGATTCACGCGTGGGCGCGCGAGCCGTGGCCAGGGAAGCTGCAAGCGGTCCTCGACGCGCTGGAAATTGACGCGCTCGACGAGGGCTCGCGGCTGTACCTTCAACGACAATTGCATATCGGCAGCCTATTCAACGTCGACCGCTCCGGGCATGTCGTCCTAACACTGCGTTGCATCACGGAGTCGGAGGGCAACAGCGGCGCGCTGGCCGAGTTGCCAATCAGAGCGGTCTCGGGCGCAATCGGGCCGTATGCCGACCGCGGCCTCGCACTGATCGAGGCATTCGATTCCATCCCGCTGCTAGGCATCCTGGAGCAGATGCGCGCGCTGGATTTTTTTTACGCGAAAGAGGCGCAAGGTGCGCTGGAGCGGATCTTGACGCACAAACTGCGGCGTATGCTCTCGCCGCCGCAGCCCGAGGCTACGCCCAAACCGGACCTGAGGGCGCTCAACAAAGCGGCGCGCTTAAAGCTGGTTGAGCAGCGGGTGGAGCTGGGGCGCCAGTTGCTAGAGCTGCGCGAGGCCAACCCCAGCAACGCCGCCTTTAGTCGCGCCGTTCGCAAGCAATTCGGGGATATTTACGAAACCAACTTTGTTTGCAAACTCCAGCGTGTTGCCAAGCGCTACGGAGATCGTCCGGAGATGTTCGTTGCCGGCTGGCAGGCGCTGGTTCAACTATCTTCGCCGCTCACGAAGCCCGAGCTGCGACGGAAGGCGGAGGCCCGGATAGCGGCTGGCGGGCGCGTCACGGGAGCCGGCATTGCTCGGGCGCGTATGGGGTTAGGGCTTTGACTTCGCCTTCAGGCCGAGCAGGACAAGCCGCCGGATTGCCTCGGATCTGGCTGGCGCGTCTTCCTGCTTCGCGGCCCATGCGTCGACTGCCGCCTTCAGGTCATCCGATAGGCGGATGGCGGTAACGGGATCGCGGCCGGTCGCCGGCCTGCCACGTCTTTTTGGTATTACATGAATTGACTTCGCCATAGAATGCGTAGTACCTTAATTGCCGGCCGAGGGGAAGGGGTTTTCCGCCTCGGGCAACCACAACAACGGAGGACGTTTCCATGACAGACCCAATCTTTGCGTTGATCGAGAAAGACCGCGTCGCGCGCGCCGCCTTGGCGGCGGCCTGCAAACAGCACGCCGCGGCCGAGAATGCCTTCGGCGTGGGCTCGAAGCATCCCAGGATCACTGAGGCCGAGAGTGCCATGGATCGTGCCGGCGATGCGCTGGAGGATACAGCCGCCGCGCTGGCCAATGTCGAGCCAACCACGATGGCGGGCCTGCTCGCCCTTATCGATTATGCCTTGAACGGCGACACCGACGGGGAGGCGTGGCCCGATCTCGAATCCGACGACGACGGTCGCCTGCGTCACTGGTACTTCTTTTGCCTCCAGAACGTTTCCGGTGCGCTGCGGAACCTCGGAGTGGCGGCATGAGCAATCATCAGCAACATCTCGAAGGTATCGACCGAAGCCTCGCCGACATTGCGGTGATGGGACAAGTCGCGATGCGGTCGGCCCAGAATCTCCAGAAGGACGATTCCGGCGGTTACTACCGGCTGGCGGAGGAGGAGACGTCCACGCTGCTGTTTAGCGTTCACGACGTCTTGGACCGGATCGAGAAGCTGCGAGCCAACCTCGTGCCAGAGAACGAGGCGGGGCCGGACGCTGGGACGGTCGACGAGGCAGATCCCGAGGCCGGCATGAATACCCACCCGACCCCGAAAGATGATGTTCTCGACGGGATATGGTGCCTCGAACAGATGACGCTCGTCGGGATTCGGTTGCTCGACGGCGCCTCTGTTTCTAAAGATGCAGAGGGTTTCGACGCCATCTCGTTTTGCCTTCATGAGCTGCTTGAGCGCATCCAAAAACTGGATCGCACCGCGAGGCAGATCCCGAGGCCGGCGTCATCATAGACGGGTCCGGTCGAGACCCGCCAATATTCCCCAAGTGAAAAGCCCGGCCTTCGCGCCGGGCTCTTTTTTTCGGTCTGGGCGGCGTCCCTAGCTCTGCGCCTCAAGGCATCTCTCGATGCACCTCATGGCCCAAGCATTGCCCGACAGCTTGGCTCCTCGGGCCGCCTCGTCGACGCGCTGCTTTAGAGAGGCTGGCACGCGGATGTAGATGGTGGCTGCTGGCTCCGCTTCCGCTGATGCTTCCGGAGGGTCTTCAAATGGGTTGTGGAAGACCTCCACCTCGCCTTCGAGCATCCACTGGTGCGCCTGTTCGGGACTCAGCGGCTCGAAGACGTGCGTTACCTTTTGCTCCATGGCCGCGGCGCGCTGATTCCAAACTTGCGCCGTAACCTCGACGTCAACGAAATAGGCGCCTCCGCGCGTTTGATAGAGCGTACCAAATCGCTCGTCATCATCACCCTCCCACCGGCTTTCGGCCAGAGCAGTTGAGGTTTCTGTGTTGTAGGTGACACCGTTCACAATGCGCTTCATTGTCAGTCCTCCTGAATATGATTGCACCTATTGTGCAGTTACATGCAAGCATGTAATGGGCGCCAATGTCAACCTCACATGCAAGCATGTAATGGGAGATTAGCTGCTAGCGCCACCAGCGAGGAAATCGGGAGGCCCATGCGGACACGGTGCGGACACGAGGTCGGCGGCCCTTTGAGGGGTCATCCGACAGGCCGTACAAGATATTGAAGAGTTTGCAGTTTTTGGTGAGCGCGCTGGGGCTCGAACCCAGGACCCCGTGATTAAAAGTCACGTGCTCTACCGGCTGAGCTACGCGCTCCCATGGCCGCCGATGGCTTCGAAAAGAGATCGCCATCGTGTTCGGTCATTTCGAGAAGCATGTCTTGCCGCAACGCTCGACTTGCGGTGCGGGGAAAACCGGCCGTTTCCGGATCATGCTGTCGGCCCGCGCTGTGTAGGGGGAGTGGCCGCGGAGGTCAATAGTGCCGGCCGCTGCCAAAGTTCATGGCGGGAGCGGGGATTCGCTCGCGCCATCCGCAGCTTAAGCTGGAATTCTCAACCTGATTGGCGGGCCGCCATCCACTCTGAAGAGCGAGGATAGCCTGCCGGCCGTCACTTCGTCTCCCGCCGCATCTCGCTCGGCACGGCTTGCGGCGCGCCAACGGGCGGCAGCGCGACTGGGCGCAGGCCGATCAGCTCTGCGGTTCGGATCGCGCTGTCGTGCCAGAACTGGAACGAGTTGATGCGGCTGAGCTCGAGGATGGCGATGGCGACCGCGGCCAGGAACGGCAGGCTTTGCAGCACCAGGACGCCGGCGAAGATGTAGATCTCGGTGATCTGCCGAAAGCTGTTGGAGGCGACCAGCACGCCGGCGCCGACCACGAGCAGGGTGCCGATCACGGCCTCCCAGAACGCCTGGAACTCGATCGACATCCTGGACAGGCCGCCCTTGGAGGTGCGGGCGAAGGCGATGTGCTCGGTGATCAGGCCCTGCGCCACCGCGCGCGACACCGTCCACTGCACGCTCATCGCGGCGATCATAGCACCCAGCATCTGGCCGGGCTTGATCGCGACGCGGGCGCGGTACATCGACAGGAAGTGGGCCAGCGAGACGATGAAGGCGCCGATGATCGGCAGCGTCAGGATCTTGTCGGGGATGGCGATGTCGGCGAAGGCGACGATCGGCACCCAGACGAGGTTGAGCAGCGCCACCACCACGCCGAGGCTTTCGGCGCCCAGCCAGTTCAGCCAGCCGAGGCCATATTCGCGCCTCTGGTCGGGCGTCAGCCGGCTCGCACCCGGCAGGAAGCGGCGCCAGTGCTTCTTGACGATCTGCAGGCCGCCATAGGCCCAGCGGTGCCGCTGCTTCTTGAAGGCCTCGTAGGTGTCGGGCAGCAGGCCTGCGCCATAGCGCGTGTTGGTGTAGTGCGTGGTCCAGCCAAGCTCCTGGATCGCAAGGCCCAGATCGCTATCCTCGCAGATCGTGTCGCTCGACCAGCCGCCGGCCATGTCCATGGCGGCGCGGCGGATCAGGCACATCGTGCCGTGCACGATGATGGCGTTGGCCTCGTTGCGCTGGACCATGCCGATGTCGAAGAAGCCGGCATATTCGCCGTTCATGATGTAGTGCATGATCGACAGATCGCCGTCGCGATGTTCCTGCGGCGCCTGCACGAGGCCGACGCGCGGGTCGGCGAAGGCCGGCACGAGATCCCTAAGCCAGTCGGGCTCGACGACATAGTCGGCATCGAGGATGCCGATGATCTCGGCATCGGCGGCGGTGCGGTCCATTGCGATGCGCAGCGCGCCGGCCTTGAAGCCCTGCACCTTCTCGGCGTTGATGAACTTGAAGCGTTCACCGAGCGCGCGGCAATGATCCTGGATCGGCTGCCAGAAGGCGGGGTCCGGCGTGTTGTTGATGATGACCACGCATTCGTAGTTCGGGTAGTTCAGCCGCGACAGCGCATCCAGCGTCTGCTTGAGCATCTCGACCGGTTCGAAATAAGCGGGGATGTGGATCGAGACCTTCGGATAGTAATTCTCGGGAACGTTCGCGACCGGCTTGCCCTTGCCGAGCAGCCGCTGCGGCGGCCGGCCGAAGGCGACCGCTGCAATCTCGTCGATGCGCGCCATCGCAATGAGAACAAGAGGAACAAGGAGGATCATGCCGAGCGTCAGCGCGAAGGCCGAGCCGAAGATGAAGTAGTGGCTGTTCCAGAACGCGAACACGGTCGCGGCCCAGGCGCCGACACCGTTGGCGGTCGCCGACAGCAGGAAGGCCTGTTTCGCGGTCGCTTTCTCGATCCGCAGGATCGGCAGCGACAGCAGGATGCCGACCAGCAGCGCGATGCCCATCAGCTTCCAATAGTCGGGGTTTTCCACCGGGCCGGTCCAGGCGAATTTCGGCTCGCGGCTGGCGTTGAGGATGCCCCAATACGGACCGACGCCGCCTTCGAAATATTTCCAGGGCTGATCGATCGCCTCGACGATGTTGTATTCCATGCCGATGGCTTCGGCGCGGGAGACGAAGTTGCGCAGGACCAGCGCCTGCTGGAACGGGCCCGGGTCGGCGTTGCGCAAATTGTAGCCCTGGCTCGGCCAGCCGAACTCGGCGATCACGATGCGCTTGCCGGGGAACAGGTTGCGCAGCAGGTTGTAGCGGTCGACGGCCTGGTCGACCGCCTGGTCCGAGCGGAAGTTTTCCCAATAGGGCAGCACGTGCGCAGCGATGAAATCGACGTTGGAGCCGAGGTCGGGATTGTCGCGCCAGATGTTCCAGATCTCGCCGGTGGTGACGGGCACGCGGACCGCGCCCTTCACCTTCTTGATCATCTCGATGAGGTCTTCGACCTTCTGCTCGCCGCGGTAGATCACCTCGTTTCCGACCACGACGCCGACGACGTTGCTGTTCTTGCGGGCGAGCTCGATGGCGGCCTTGATCTCGCGCTCGTTGCGGTCCTTGTCCTTGTCGATCCAGGCGCCGACGGTGACCTTGAGGCCGAACTCGGCCGCGATCGGCGGCACCAGTTCCACGCCGCCCGTGGACGAATAGAGGCGGATCGCGCGCGTCATCGTCGACAGCGTCTTCATGTCGGCGCGGATTTTTTCGACGGTCGGAATGTTGTCGATGTCGGGGTGGGCCGAGCCCTCGAACGGCGCGTAGGAGACGCTGGGCAGGAGGCCGTTGAAATCGGGCGCGGGTTCCCTGTCGCGCAAGACTCCCCACAGCCCTGCATGGAGCGCAGACACGAGCAACAGAACGGCGGCGACAACGCGCATCGCGGCTAAACCAAAAGGGGCTGAGGTGGCAGGGAAGCGGATCCGACCCCGAGATCCGACCGAGTCCGCGGCAAAGGGAGCATAACTCTGCCGCGCGGTTTCACAACTGTCATGGCCTCATGTCCTTATGAGGGCATGCCTTTTCGAACGACGCGCGGCAGTGCCAACCGTCTCTATGGCCGATCGTTCCTGAACGACAGCTGAAACGAGCAGTGACTATTCAAGACCTTGGGCTATTTCGGGGGCGCCGGCGAGGGGCTTGCCGCAGGCGAGGGGCTCGCGGCCGGCTGCGGCGCCGGCGAATTGGCTGCCGCCGGTGCCGCCGGCTGGGAGGCCGCGGCCGCCGCCTGCTGCGGCTGGGCGGCCGGGTTGATCCAGCATGCGTGCACGCGGCTGTCCAGAGTCTCGGCCACCTTGGGATCGATCTGGGCGCCGAACCGGGTCAGGCAGCGGAAGGCGGCCTGGATGTGGCCGCCGGGACAGCCGAAGCGGTCGTAGAGGTCGAGATGGCGGAACGCGGTATCGAGGTCGTCGCGCCACATCAGCCGGACCACGCGCCGGCCGAGCCAGACGCATTCGGGATTGCCGGCCGGACCGTTGATCACCTTGGCTGCTTCGGCGAACTCGTCGGTGCGGCGCTGGTTCTGGGCGGCATCCTTGGCAGCGTCGGCGGGCTGGGCGGCGGCCTTGCCCTGGTCGGGGGCTGGTGCGCCGCTCTGGGCGGAGGCGCCGCCAACACCAGTCAGAACGAGCAAGGAGGAGACGGCCAAGGTGGCGGCGAACTGCCGCAGGACCGCGTTTCGTAACTCGAACACCCGTTGCCGCATGAATTCCCCAATGTATCCGCTGCCGTCCGCGTCAGGATCCCGCGGACGCGCCGGTGATGGCGTCCAAATGGGTCTCCAATGCGGCGGAAAAGTCTTTCGGAGTCCATGACCTGTATTTCGAATTTTGTCCAGCAAAGTCACGATCCTACAGCCCGGTCGAACAGCCCGGCCGCATTCCTTTGGGGGAGGAGCGGATCCGCAGAGTGGATCGGCATTTGGGCACCCCCTTGGCAGACGGCGTGCAAGCAGGTAATCGACGGGCCCTTCGCGGAGGACGGGACCGATTTCTCTTCGTACGCCACTGGCGCTTCTGCTCGTTTCACTGGGTGTGATCGCTGCCGTGTGGTGGTGGTTGGCGACGCCAATCACGCTCGCGCGCGCTCCGATCGATCCCGCCGAGAAGGTCCAATGCGTCTCCTACGCGCCGTTCCGCGGCGAGCAGTCGCCGCTGAACGCTTGGACTCACATCGAGGCCGAGCAGATCGAGCAGGATCTGCGCCAGCTCAAAGAGATCACCGACTGCGTTCGCACCTATTCGATGGAGAACGGGCTCGACCAGGTGCCGGCGATCGCCGCCAAGGTCGGCGGGCTGAAGGTGCTGCAGGGCATCTGGCTCTCCAGCAACCGAGCCAAGAACTTCGCGCAGGCGGCGCTCGCCGTGCGCCTCACCAAGGAATTCCCGGACATCATCACCGCAGTCATCGTCGGCAACGAGGTGCTGCTGCGCGGCGAGATGACGACGGCGGACCTCGTCTCGATCATCCGCCTGGTGAAGGCGCAAGTCAGCGTGCCCGTCACCTATGCCGACGTCTGGGAGTATTGGCTGAAGAACCGCGAGGTCTCCGACGCCGTCGACTTCGTCACGATCCACATCCTGCCTTATTGGGAGGATTTCCCCATCAAGGCGAAATTCGCTGCCGCCCATGTCGAGTCGATTCGCGAGCGCATGGCGGTGGCGTTTCCCGGCAAGGAGATCCTGATCGGCGAAACCGGCTGGCCGAGCGAGGGCCGTATGCGCGACGGCGCGCTGCCGTCGCGCACCAACCAGGCGCGCGTCGTCTCGGAAATCCTGAGCCTTGCGAAGGCGCAGAAGTTTCGCGTCAATCTGATCGAGTCCTACGACCAGCCGTGGAAGCGCAAGCTGGAAGGCACCGTCGGCGGCTATTGGGGCCTGTACGACTCGGTGCGGCGAAATCTGAAATATCCGCCCGGCCAGCCGATCAGCAATTTCCCGTACTGGAAATGGTACATGGGCGCCGGCATGGGCCTCAGCGTGCTGGTGTTCGCGGTCGCGATGGTCACGCTGCGCCGGCGGCCGTGGACGCCACGCTTCTCGGCCTGGCTCGGCGTCGGCATCTCGGCGACGACGGCGGGTATCCTGCTCGGGATCGGCGCCGACAAAATGTATTACGAGAGCTACGGCATCGGCGGCTGGCTGCTCTGGGGCGCGCTGCTGCTCGCCGGCATCCTGTCGCCGATCTTCTGCGCACAGGCCATGGTGATCGGCCGCAGCCTTCCGACCTTCCTTGATCTGCTCGGCCCGCGCGAGGGCCGGAAATGGTCGAAGCTCACCGCCGTTCTCGGCCTGACGCTGGCGGTCACGGCGGTGATCGCGGCGCAGACCGCGCTCGGCTTCGTGTTCGACCCGCGCTACAAGGATTTTCCCTACGCCTCGCTGACGATGGCGGTGGTGCCGTTTGCGCTGCTGATGCTGAACCGGCCGCAGGTCGGCCAGCGTCCGATCGCGGAATCGGTGTTCGCGGGCGTGCTGACGCTTTCGGCCGCCTATGTGCTGGTCAACGAAGGCCGCTACAATTGGCAGTCGCTGTGGACCTGCGCGATCTATCTGTTGTTCGCGCTCACGCTGTGGCGGGCGCGGGCCGAGCAAATCCGAGAATGAACAGGCCGATCGCCAGGCCCGACAAAACGACATTGTAGAGCACGATGCCGAGACCGGCGGCGACGATGCCGACGGTGAGCAGCACGATCGACGGCCGCATCAGGTTCAGCGTCGCCACCACCAGAGCGACGATGCCGAACACCGAATTCTTGAACAGGACGGTCGCAACCGATCGCGCCTTGCAGATCGCGGTCTGCAGGCCGGCGTCGCAGGCGAGCGCGACCGTCGAGAGCTCGATGCCGAGATAGCGCAAGTAGCTGGCATAGCCGACGGCGACGAAGCCGACGACGATCAGGAACTGCACCTGGTAGGGCGTGAGGCGAAAAGGCTTCTTTGTCATGGGGGCAATATGGTCGGGATGGGGCGGGCAGGCAACAGGGCAGGCGACGCTTCTGTATGGTCGGATGTTTCCTGCCGACGCCGGAATTACTTCAGCCCCAGCCGGCGCTCGACCCAGCCAAGCACGAACAGCACGAGCAACGTCACCGCGATGGTTGCTCCGACGAGCAGCCAGGCTCCCAATGCGCACGCAATGCCGAGGCCGGCCGCGATCCAGACCGTTGCGGCCGTGGTGAGGCCGTGAACCGTCTTCGCCTTGGCGTCGTGCAGGATGACGCCTGCCCCGATGAAGCCGACGCCGGTCAACACGCCGGCAACGACGCCCTGAATGACCCTGGAGATCGCATCCGGGTGGTCGCGCAGGTCCTGGAACTCGATCACCGAGATCGAAACCAGCGCGGAGCCGAGAGCCACCAGCGCCAGGGTTCGCATGCCCACCGGCTTGTCGTTCACGTCGCGGTCGATGCCGATCAGCAGCCCTGTTCCGGCCGCGACGAGAAGCCTCAGGACATCATCCAGCTCGTTCATGAAAACCCACGCGTTTCAGAAGGGGCGACGCTCGGAGCTCGTCGGATGTGATCGCGAACTTGCTGCGAAGCGCGACTCAGGTCCAAGCGTCCGTTGGTCGCATGCCCGCAGCCTCCGTCCGGGACGGGAGGCGTTACCGCCTGAAGAAGGACGACAGCGTCGATCCCGCGGACGTCGATGCTGCCTCCGGTTTCGCCGGCGCCGGCGCAGGCTGCGCCGCGGGAGCGGGCGCGGGCTCTTCGTGCTTGGATCGTTTCGAGGAGTGGCTGCGGCGGCGCTGCGGCTTTTCGGGCTTTGCGGCCGGCGCAGCTTCGGCTTGTGGCACCGCGTCCTGCTTCTTCTCCGGGCTCTTCTCTTGAACCCTGTCCTGGGTCTTCTCTTGCGCTTTTTCCTGGCCCTTCTCTTGTCCCTTTTCCTGGCCGCCACGCATCGACAGGCGCTGACCGTCGAATACGGTGGTCTCGCAATGACGGTCGTTCTCGGCGAGGCTCGCGCAGAACCTTGCGGCGACGGCGGCGTTGACCAGGGGGCCGGCCCCTAAGCGGAGCTGCATGCCGAGGCCGGTGGCGCCTTCCTTGATCATGATGATCGGCCGCAGCGCCGCGATCTCCGGATTGGACTTGGTCAGCCCGCGCCAGATCGCGCGCAGGCCGTCGATCGAGTTGGCGCCGCCGAGATCGATCGCGAAACGCGTCTGCTGGACTGCGATCGCAGAGGATTCGCTCTCGGCTGCTTCCGGTGGCTTTGGTGCTGCCGCGGCGAGATCGGCCGGAGCGGGCTTCTTCTCGGCTGCCTCGGGCTGAACCAGCTTCGATATGGCCGGATCCGTCGGCGCCACGAGCGACCTGGACGACACCGGAGGAATGGTCGGCAGCGCCGAATTCATTGCCGGCGTCTGTTGCATGAGCGAGGCGGCGGCCGCGGTCTGCGGCGGCGGGCTCGACGGCTCCTTCAGCGATTCCTTCGGACTGTCCTTCTGAGCATCCCTGGCGGCTTCGGTGCGCGGCTTCTCGCCCGCCGTGGTTGGGGTCGAGGCGACCGGCGCGACGCTGGGAGCTGCAGTCGCCGGCGCTGCGTCCTGCGGCTTCGCGTCCTGCGGCGGCGTGGCGGTTTGCCGGGCGATGGCACCGGTGACGGAATCAAGCCCTTGCTCCAGCACGGTGACGCGCGAATAGAGCCGGTCGCGATCGGTGTTCAGCGTCTCGATCGCGGCGGCAAGGCGGCGGGCCTCGTTCTGGCTCTCCTTGGTCAGCATCTGGAGCCGGTCGGCCTGCCGCGCGAGATCGGCGGAGGCAACCTGGTCGCGCCGCCAGCCCAACTGGGCCTGGTTGGCCATCACCGCAATGACGACCGCGCCCACGGCCGTCACCCCCCAGGAGCCCAGCCGCCACATCACGCGCCGGTCGAACGCGTTCTCCTCGGCCAGAAGTCCGGAGAACAGCCCGCCGGTCTCCTTGGTGCCGAAGGCATCCGCCAGTGGGTCGGAATCCTTTGCCATGAATCTTAAGTGCCCAGCCCTGTGCGGCTTCCCCGAATCAATCAGGGAACATTAACAGGAATTGCGCCCCGCACTTGAATTCCGGGCGTTTGCGGGGGTAGCAAGGCGGGAGCATCAGGGCGGTCTGCCGCCTGCCGCGCCAATCGATTCGGCCGTATCTGACAGGATTTCGATGACCGTCCGTTCCAGCCTCACGATCGTGCTCGCCGCCGGCGAAGGCACGCGCATGCGATCGAGCCTGCCGAAAGTGCTGAATCCCGTCGCACATCAGACGCTGCTCGCCCATGTGCTCGCCGCCGCACCCAAGGGAACCGGCACATCGCTCGCAGTCGTGATCGGTCCCCATCACCGGGCCGTCGCCGAGGAGGCGAGGCGCAGCCGACCCGACGCGCTCACCTTCGTGCAAAGCGAACGGCTTGGCACCGCGCATGCGGTCCTGGCGGCGCGCGAGGCGATTGCGCGGGGCGTCGATGATCTCCTGATTGCGTTCGGCGACACGCCGCTGATCTCGGCCGAGACCTTCTCGCGGCTGCGTGAACCGCTCGCCCGAGGCGCCACGATCGCCGCGCTGGGTTTTCGCGCCGCCGATCCGACCGGCTACGGCCGCTTCATCGTCGAGGGCGACCGCCTGGTCGCGATCCGCGAGCAGGCCGATGCCAGTGAAGAGGAGCGCAGGATCGATCTGTGCAATGCCGGCCTGATGGCGGTCGACGGCCGCCGCGCGCTCGAGATCCTCGATGAGATCGGCCATGCCAATTCCAAGGGCGAATATTATCTGACGGACGCAGTCGGCATCGTCCGCGAAAAGGGATGGGAGTCCGTCGTGATTGAGACCAGTGAAGACGAGGTGCGCGGCATCAACACCAAGGCACAGCTCGCCGAGGCGGAAAGCGTCATGCAGGAGCGGCTGCGCAAGGCGGCGATGGAGGCCGGCGTCACGCTGGTCGCGCCTGAGACGGTGTACCTGTCCGCCGACACCGTGTTCGGCAAGGACGTCACCATCGAGCCGTTCGTGGTCATCGGTCCGGGTGTCTCGATCGCCGACGGCGCGGTGATCCATTCCTTCTCGCACATGGTGCAGAGCTCGATTGGCAGGAACGCGTCTGTCGGTCCGTTCTCGCGCATGAGGCCGGGCAGCTCGCTCGGCGAAGGCGCCAAAATCGGCAACTTCGTGGAGACCAAGGCCGCGACTCTCGAGGCGGGAGCGAAAGCCAATCATCTCGCCTACATTGGCGATGCGATCGTCGGCGCCAAATCCAACATCGGCGCAGGCACCATCACCTGCAATTACGACGGCTTTGGCAAGCACAAGACGGTGATCGGGCAGGGCGCGTTCGTCGGCACCAACTCCTCGCTCGTCGCCCCCGTGACGATCGGCAACGGCGCCTATATCGGCTCCGGCTCGGTGATCACCCGCGACGTGCCCGACGACGCGATGGCGCTGGAGCGCAGCCAGCAGACCATTCGGGAAGGCGGCGCGACACGCTATCGGGAGATGAAGACGGGCGGCAAGGCTCTCGAAAAGAAGCCGGAGAAGTGAGCGCCGCTATTCGTCGTCCGCGAATTCGGAGAAGATCGCGCGGGTCAGGCGCCAGCCGCGCGGCTTGGCGCGCTTGACCGGCTCGCCCTGGGAATGCTTGACAAAGACGGGCTTGCTTTCCTTGCCGCGCTGGGGCGGCGGCCAATGCGCAAGGTGCGTGCCCGAGGTCTCGCTGGCGCGCACATGCAACGACGACAGGCCTTTGCGGTCGGATGAGCTTCTCATGGCCGTCTCTCCTGGGCGGGAATCGTTGGCCAAACATGTTGATAGTGAGTTAACATGAAAAGATTAAGGGCCGGCCAGATCGACGCAGGCGAGGCTCGGTGTGATCTGGCGCTGTCTCAATCAGCAATAATTATTGAGTATCTGGTTCCGTAGGAGTTTCGCTAAAACCGACCGCGTCGTTTAGGCGATTTTTCGGCGATTTGGGGGATAGTGATCCGCATGTGCGGGATTGTCGGCATTCTCGGGCGCAAGCCGGTTGCGGAGCAATTGGTGGAGTCGCTCAAACGTCTTGAATATCGCGGCTATGATTCCGCGGGCGTCGCCACGCTCGAAGGCAAGCACCTGGAGCGCCGCCGCGCCGAGGGCAAGCTGAAGAACCTGGAGAAGCGGCTCGAGGCGGAGCCATTGAAGGGTACGACCGGGATCGGTCACACCCGCTGGGCCACTCACGGCAAGCCGACCGTCAACAACGCCCATCCGCACGCGACCGAGCGCGTCGCCGTGGTCCACAACGGGATCATCGAGAATTTCCGCGAGTTGCGCGAGGAGCTCGAGACGAAGGGCACGGTGTTCCACACCGAGACCGACACCGAGATCGTGCTGCATCTCGTCGACGATTTGCTCGCGCGCGGCAACAAGCCGGTCGAGGCCGTGAAGCTGACGCTGGCGCGGCTGCGCGGCGCCTTCGCGCTCGGTTTCATTTTCGCCGGCGACGACGATCTCATGATCGGCGCCCGCAACGGTCCGCCGCTGGCGATCGGCTACGGCGACGGCGAGATGTATCTCGGCTCCGACGCCATCGCGCTCGGCCCGTTCACCGACACGATCAGCTATCTCGAAGACGGCGACTGGGTCGTGCTGACCCGCAACAGCGCGACGATCTTCGACAAGGACGGCTACGCCGTTCAGCGCGACAAGATCAGGCACGCCGCCTCGACCTCGCTGGTCGACAAGGCCAATTACCGCCACTTCATGGCGAAGGAGATCCACGAGCAGCCGGAAGTGGTCGGCCACACGCTGGCGCGCTACGTCGACATGGCGACCGAGCGCGTCTCGCTGCCGGTCGAGCTTCCGTTCGACTTCAAGACCATCCAGCGCGTCAACATCACGGCGTGCGGCACCGCGAGCTATGCCGGCTTCGTCGCAAAATACTGGTTCGAGCGCTTTGCGCGCGTACCGGTCGAGGTCGATGTTGCCTCCGAATTCCGCTACCGCGAGGCTCCCTTGCGCAAGGGCGATCTGGCCGTCTTCATCTCGCAGTCCGGCGAGACCGCCGACACCCTGGCCGCGCTGCGCTATGCCAAGGCTCAAGGCGTGCACACGGTCGCCGTCGTCAACGTGCCGACCTCCACGATCGCGCGCGAGAGCGAGACCGTGCTGCAGACGCTGGCGGGACCCGAGATCGGCGTCGCCTCGACCAAAGCCTTCACCTGCCAGCTCATGGTGCTGGCAAACCTTGCGATTGCGGCCGGCAAGGCTAGAGGCGAACTGTCCGACGAGGACGAGACCAAGCTGGTCCATGGCCTCGTCGAGGTCCCGCGCCTGATGGCAGACGCGCTCACCACCGAACTCCAGATCGAAAAGCTCGCGCACAGGATCGCCAAGTCGAGCGACGTGCTCTATCTCGGTCGCGGCACCAGCTTCCCGCTGGCGCTCGAAGGCGCGCTGAAGCTGAAGGAGATCTCCTACATCCACGCCGAAGGCTATGCGGCCGGAGAGCTCAAGCACGGACCGATCGCGCTGATCGACGAGACCATGCCTGTCGTCGTCATCGCGCCTTACGACCGGGTGTTCGAGAAGACCGTCTCGAACATGCAGGAGGTCGCCGCGCGTGGCGGCAATATCATCCTGATGACGGACGCCAAGGGCGCGGAGGAGGCGACCGTCGAGTCCCTCGTCACCATCGTCATGCCCGACATGGCGGCGGCCTTCACGCCGATGGTCTATGCCGTCCCCGTGCAGTTGCTCGCCTATCACACGGCTGTCGTCATGGGCACCGACGTCGACCAGCCTCGCAACCTCGCCAAGTCGGTGACCGTGGAATAGGCAGACGGGATATCGGTCGGTCGCAGTCTTCCAAAACCTGCTAGAAGACCCTAGCTTGTTTGCAGCGACCGACCTGGAACCCGAATGACCCCCCGCGACGACGCGCCTGCGCCCCTTGATCCCGTCCCGGAACCGCATACCGGCCTGATGGGCCGCTTCCGCAACTATTTCCTCACCGGCCTCGTCGTAACGGGCCCGATCGCAATTACCCTGTATCTGGTCTGGTGGTTCGTCACCTGGGTCGATGGCGTGGTGCGGCCGTTCGTGCCGCTGGCCTACCGGCCCGAGACCTATCTGCCCTATGGCGTGCCCGGCTGGGGACTCATTGTCGCATTCTTCACGCTGACGCTGGTCGGCTTCCTCGCGGCCAATCTGATCGGCCGGACGCTGGTCGATGTCGGCGAAACGTTCCTCGGCCGGATCCCGGCCGTCCGCGCCATCTACCGTGGCCTGAAGCAAGTGTTCGAGACGCTGTTCTCGGGTAAGGGCTCGAGCTTCCGCAAAGTCGGCCTCGTCGAGTTTCCCTCGCCGGGCATGTGGTCGATCGTGCTGATCTCGCAATCGCCGAGCGAGGACATCGCGCGCAACCTGCCGGGACAGGAGGAGCACGTCTCGGTATTCCTGCCGTGCTCGCCGAACCCGACAACCGGTTTCTTCTTCTATGTTCCGAAGAGCAAGATCATCGAGGTCGATCTCACCGCCGAGGACGCAGCCACGCTGATCATGTCGGCCGGCGTGGTGCAGCCGGGCTCGGCACCCGACCCGAAGAAGGCGGCCGCGCTGGCGGGCATGGCCAACGCCGCGCGGATTGCAAATGCCTCCACGCTTCAGCCCGAGCCTGCGAAGGTGGAGTAGGGCCATTCCCTCGCGCGATGGCCGCGTTCACGCAAGGACCCGCATCCTCTGCTAGTGTTCCGGTCGAACTGAGCGCCGCGCTCGGAATTCGACCTGGAGTGCACGATGTCCAAAACAATCGCGATCCTCGCCCCCGGCGCCATGGGCAGCGCCGTGGCCCGCCGCCTCGGCGAAAACGGCGCGCGCGTGCTGACCTCCTTGAAAGGCCGGAGCGAAGCGACGCTGAAACGGGCGGCGGACGCCGGCATGGTCGGCGCCGAGGATGACGCGATCGCAGACGCCGATATCATCCTCTCCATCGTGCCGCCGGGTGAGGCCGTGGCACTCGCCGAACGTCTCGCCGCGCTGATCGTCCGGCGCGCGAAGAAGCCGGTCGTGGTCGACTGCAATGCGGTCAATGTCGACACCGTGCAAAGAATCGAGGAGATCATCGGCTCCGCGCAGGCGCCGTTCGTCGATGCCGGCATCATCGGCTTTCCGCCGCAACGAGGTGGCAAGAGCCCGGCCTTCTACATGTCCGGCGAGCACGCCAACGACGTTGCCGTGCTGAAGGATCTCGGCCTCGACGTGCGGATTGTCAAAGGTCCGGTCGGCGCGGCGTCGGCGCTCAAAATGTCCTACGCCGGCATCGTCAAGGGCCTAGCAGGCATCGGCTCGGCCATGGTGGTCGCAGCAACGAAGGCGGGCGCGGCCGATGCGCTGCGCGACGAGCTTGCGCTGAGCCAGCCCGCGGTCCTGGCCCGGCTCGAAGTCGCGCTGCCGGACATGATCCCGAAGGCCTATCGCTGGGTCGCCGAGATGCGGGAGATTTCAGGATTCCTCGGACCCGATCATCCCGCCAGCCAGATCTACGAGGGTTTCGCGCGGTGGTTCGAGCATCTGGCGGAGGATGCCAAAGGCGACGCTATGGATGCCGCGTTGCTGAAGGCGTTTGCCGAGACGAGCAAGAAGAGGGGATGAGGGCAGTCTCCGCGAACAGAACCCGTCGAGTTGCAGATGTCTTGTCCAGATCGTCATTGCGAGCGAAGCAATCCAGCCTCTTTCCACGGAGGGATTCTGGATTGCTTCGCGGAGCCTGTCATCGGGCCGCGCTTCGCGCGGACCCGTTGGCTCGCAATGACGCGGGAGGAGACTCTGCGAGTCGCTCTGGTACCGTCTTTGTGGAAGCCTCAACCCGCGCCGATCAGCGGGATCGCTTCGTCCCGCTCGTACAGATACAGCAGGCACCGCAGCGCCTCGCCGCGTTCGCCCTTCAGCTTCGGATCGTCCTTCAGGATCCGCAGCGCCTCGTCTCTAGCCTGGGCGATCAGCTGGCCGTGCACCTCCGGGCGCGCGATGCGGTAGCCGGGCAGGCCACTCTGGCGCACACCCAGCACATCGCCTTCGCCGCGCAGCTTCAGGTCTTCCTCGGCGATGCGGAAGCCGTCGGTCGTCTCGCGGATCACTTTCAGGCGTGCCTTCGACATCTCGCCGAGCGGCTCGCCATAGAGCAGAATGCAGGTCGAGGCCTCCGAGCCGCGTCCGATGCGGCCGCGCAGCTGGTGCAGCTGGGCAAGGCCGAAGCGTTCGGCATTCTCGATCACCATGATGGTCGCGGCCGGGACGTCGACGCCGACCTCGACTACGGTGGTCGCGACCAGCAGACCGATCTCGTGGGCGGCGAACTGGCCCATAACGCGGTCCTTCTCGGTGCCTTTCATTTGCCCGTGGACGAGGCCGACACGTTCGCCAAAACGTTTTTGCAGGCTCTCGAAACGCCTGGTCGCGTTGGTCAGGTGCTCGGTGCCCTCGGCTTCGGATTCCTCGACCAGCGGGCAGATCCAGTAGACCAGCTTGCCGGTTTCGAGCGCGCGGCCGACACCGTCCATCACCTCACCGAGCCGGCTCATGGCGACGGCGCGGGTGTCGATCGGCTGGCGGCCGGCGGGCTTTTCGCGCAGCTCGCTGATGTCCATGTCGCCGAAAAAGGTCAGCACCAGCGTGCGCGGGATCGGCGTCGCGCTCAGCACCAGCACGTCGACGGCTTCGCCCTTCGACGTGAGCGCGAGGCGTTCGCGAACGCCAAAGCGGTGCTGCTCGTCGACGATGGCGAGCGCGAGATCCCTGAAGATCACATCGTCCTGGATCAGCGCATGGGTGCCGACGAGGAGGTCGATCTCGCCTGCGGCGAGCTGGCGGATGATCTCGCGCCGCTCCTTGCCCTTCTCGCGGCCGGTGAGGATGGCGACGCGCATGCCGGCGCGCTCGGCGAGCGGGGCGATGGTCTTGATGTGCTGGCGCGCCAGGATTTCGGTTGGGGCCATCAGCGCCGCCTGCTTGCCAACTTCGGCCACCGCAGCGGCGGCGAGCAACGCCACCACAGTCTTGCCCGAGCCGACATCGCCCTGTAGCAGGCGCAACATGCGCACCGGCTGCTTGAGATCGTCGGCGATGGCAGCCGCCGCACTGCGCTGCGAGGGCGTGAGCGCATAGGGCAGCGCATCGATGATCATGTTGCGCAGGTGCCCGTCGCCGGCATTGCGGACGCCGGCGGGGCGGCGCAGCTGTGCGCGGATCAGGGCGAGGGCGAGCTGGCCGGCCAGAAGCTCGTCGAAGGCGAGGCGCGACCAGAACGCCTGGTCCGGCAAGATGTCTGTGAGCTCGATCGGCTGGTGCACGCGCGTGAGCGCTTCCGCGACCGGAGGAAAATTGCAGCGTCGCATCACCTCCGGGCTGATCCATTCCGGCAGCGGCGGCAGCTTCTGCAGCGCCTGCGCGATCGCACGGCGGAGTGAGCCGAGCGCGAGGCCCTCGGTCAGCGGATAGACCGGGTCGATGCCGGAGACCTTTGCAATCGCCTCTTCGTCGAGCACGCGGTCGGGATGCACGATCTGCGGCATGCCGTCATACATTTGCAGCGTGCCGGAGACGTAGCGCTTCTCGCCGACCGGCAGCAGCTTCTCGACATAGCCGGGCTTGGCGCGGAAGAAGGTGAGCACGACATCGCCGGTGTCGTCGCTGGCGTAGACGAGATATGGCGCGCGCGCATTGCGCGGCGGAGGCGGGCGGTGGCGATCGACGGTGACCTCCAGCGTCACCATGGTTCCGACGGCCGCGTCGCGGATCTTCGGCCGGGCCCGGCGATCGATGACCTGGCTCGGCAGATGCAGCAGCAGGTCGACCAGCCGCGGCGTCTCGTTGCGGCTGAGCAGATACCGCAGCAGCTTGTCCTGCTTCGGACCGACGCCGGGCAGGCTGGTCACGGGAGCAAACAGCGGATTGAGCAGGCTGGGGCGCATTCGTGGAATCTAAGATCGTTCCTCGCCGTCATGCCCGGCTTTGTGCCGGGCATCCACGTCTTTTTTGCAGCCCCAACGTGGATGGCCGGGATAGCCCCCCGGCCATGACGGACCGGATGGGCGACCTGTCGCAACAAAGGGCTGACACGGCCACCTCGAGTGGCTATATCACCCCGGCCCGGCACGTCCGGGCTTTCTGCGTTTGACTGGATTTGAGACATGACGGGAACGACACGATCGAGCAGCGGGCTGGACGACCGCCGCAAGCGGCTTCTGTTCCGTTGCTGGCACCGCGGCACGCGCGAGATGGACCTGATCCTTGGCCGCTTCGCGGATGCCGAGATCGGCAACCTGTCCGAGCCTGAATTGACCGAGCTGGAGACCCTGCTCGAGGTCAACGATCCCGATCTCTATGCCGCCATCACCGGCGACAAGGTACTGCCAGCCGACGTTACCGGCGCGCTGTTCGCCCGCATCAAGGCGTTTCCGATCGCGGACGGCGACGTATGAAGCAGGGCATGAAATCTCCGGCCGAGCTGCTGACGCCTGGCCGCGCGGTGACGCTTGCCAATGTCGCCGAGGGCGCCGAGGGGCTGATCGTCTCCGACCTCGCGCGGGCGATCGCGGCGCGGCCGAAGAAGCCGGCCGTCAGCCTTGCCGTGGTGTGCCGCGACGGCGGACGCATGCAGCAGCTCGAGCGGGCGCTGCGTTTCTTCGCGCCGGATCTTCCGGTGCTGACCTTCCCGGCCTGGGACTGCCAGCCCTATGACCGTGTCTCGCCGCATGGCGGCATCCTGGCGCAGCGCCTGACGACGCTGGCGCGGCTCGCTTCGCTCACCGGCAGCGACAAGCCGCTGATCGTGCTGACGACCGTGAACGCCGTCGTGCAGCGCGTGCCCGCGCGCGAGCTCGTCGCGGCGCAGGCACTGTCGGTTGCGCCGGGCAACGTGGTGCCGATGGACACCGTCGTCGCCTGGCTTGAGCACAACGGCTACAACCGCTCCTCGACCGTACGCGAGCCCGGCGAATACGCTGTGCGCGGCGGCATCCTCGACCTGTTTCCGGCCGGCCTCGACCAGCCCGTGCGCTTCGACTTCTTCGGCGACAGCCTGGAATCGATCCGCTCCTTCGACGCCGAGACCCAGCGCACGCTGCTCGACATGCGCTCGCTCGACCTCGTGCCGGTCTCGGAATTCCAGCTCGTCACCGATACCATCCGCCGATTCCGCATGGGCTATGTCGCCGAGTTCGGTGCGCCCGAGCGCGACGATGCGCTCTATGAGGCCGTCAGCGAGGGCCGCCGCCATCCCGGCATGGAGCACTGGCTGCCGCTGTTCCAGGACCGCATGGACACGCTGTTCGACTATCTGCAAGGCGCGGCGGTCGCGATCGAGCCACAGGCCGAGGACGCCGTGCGCGAGCGCTTCAAGCAGATCCTCGACTATTACGAGGCCCGTCGCGAGGCGATGGAGCATCCCGGCGGCGGCGCGATCTACAAGCCGCTGCCGCCCGACCGGCTCTATTTGACCGACGAGGAATGGACCAGGCGTCTCGGCGATATCCCGCTGGCGCGGCTGACGCCATTTTCCGTGCCGACAGACGGCACTGGCGTCGTCGATGCCGGTGCGCGCAAGGGACGCGACTTCGCGCCGGAGCGTAACGACACCACCGTCAACGTGTTCGAGTCCGTGGTCAGCCACGTCATGGCGCTGCAGGCCCAGCGCAAGAAGGTCGTGATCGCGCTGTGGACCGAAGGTTCGCGCGACCGCATGAATTCGATGCTGCGTGACCACAAGCTCGCCCATACCACCAGCGTCAACAGCTGGCGGACGGTGCAGGCGACGCCGCGGAACGAGACCATGCTCGCCGTGCTCGGCCTCGAGAGCGGCTTCGAGACCGACGAGATCGCGCTGATCAGCGAGCAGGACATCTTGGGCGATCGCCTGGTGCGGCCGCGCAAGGCCAGCCGCAAGCTCGACAATTTCATCTCGGAGGTGACGAGCCTTGCCGCCGGCGACATCGTCGTCCATGTCGAGCACGGCATCGGCCGCTTCATCGGCCTGCAGACCCTGGATGTCGCCGGCGCGCCGCATGATTGTCTCGAGCTGCATTATGCCGCCGAGACCAAGCTGTTCCTCCCGGTCGAGAACATCGAGCTGCTGTCGCGCTACGGCTCGGACCAGACCACGGTCGAGCTCGATCGTCTCGGCGGTTCGGGCTGGCAGACCCGCAAGGCCAAGCTGAAGAACCGCATCCGCGAGATCGCGGGCGAGCTGATCAAGATCGCCGCCGAGCGCATGCTGCACGAGGCGCCGAAGCTGCCGGTGCAGCAGGGCCTCTATGACGAGTTCTGCGCGCGCTTCCCCTATGACGAGACCGAGGACCAGCTAGGGGCGATCGAGTCGACGCTGAAGGATCTCGAGAAGGGCCGCCCGATGGACCGGCTGATCTGCGGCGACGTCGGTTTCGGCAAGACCGAGGTCGCGCTGCGCGCCGCCTTCGCCGTTGCGCTCGATGGCAAGCAGGTCGCGGTGGTGGTGCCGACCACGCTGCTCGCCCGCCAGCACCACAGGACTTTCACTGAGCGCTTCAAGGGCTTTCCCGTGAACGTGGCGCAGGCCTCGCGCCTGATCCCGACCAAGGAGCTGAACCAGGTCAAGAAGGGTTTGGCCGACGGCTCCGTCGACATCGTCGTCGGCACCCACGCGCTGCTCGGCAAGGCGATCAAATTCCGTGACCTTGGCCTCCTCATCGTCGACGAGGAGCAGCATTTCGGCGTCAGCCACAAGGAGCGGCTGAAGGCGCTGCGGGCCGAGGTGCACGTGCTGACGCTGTCGGCGACGCCGATCCCGCGTACGCTGCAGCTGGCGCTCACCGGCGTGCGCGAACTCTCGATCATTGCCTCGCCGCCGGTCGACCGCCTCGCGGTGCGGACCTTCGTCGCCCCGCACGATCCCTTGATGATCCGCGAGGCGCTGCTGCGCGAGCGCTATCGCGGCGGCCAGGCCTTCTATGTAGTGCCGCGCATCGACGACCTCGCCGAAGTCAAGGACTTCCTCGACAAGAACGTGCCCGAGATGAAGGTCGCGGTCGCGCACGGCCAGATGCCGCCCGCCGTGATCGAGGACATCATGACCGCGTTCTACGACGGCAAGTTCGACATTCTTTTGTCGACCACCATCGTCGAATCCGGCCTCGACATCCCCAACGCCAACACGCTGATCGTGCACCGCGCCGACATGTTTGGCCTGGCCCAGCTCTATCAGCTCCGCGGCCGCGTCGGCCGTTCCAAGCTGCGGGCCTATGCGCTGTTCACGCTGCCGACGCAGCAGAAGATCACCGCGCAGGCCGAGCGCCGGCTCACCGTGCTGCAGTCGCTGGAGACGCTGGGCGCAGGCTTCCAACTTGCCTCGCACGACCTCGACATCCGCGGCGCCGGCAATCTCCTGGGCGAGGAGCAGTCCGGCCACATCAAGGAGGTCGGCTTCGAGCTGTACCAATCGATGTTGGAGGAGGCGATCGTCAACCTCAAGGCCGGCGTCTCCGAGCCCGCTGCCGACCGCTGGTCACCACAGATCACCATCGGTATGCCCGTGCTCATCCCGGAGGACTACGTCAGCGATCTCTCGGTGCGGCTGTCGCTGTACCGGCGTCTCGCCGACCTCGATACGGAGGAGGAGATCGAGAATTTCGGCGCCGAGATGCGCGACCGCTTCGGCGTGCTGCCGGACGAAGTCCGCTATCTGTTCAAGGTCGCCGCGATCAAGGCGTTCTGCCGCCGGGCCAATGTCGAGAAGATCGACGCCGGTCCGAAGGGGGCCGTCATCGCCTTCCGCGACAATTCCTTCGCCTATCCCGACCGCCTCGTGACCTTCATCCGCAGCCACGGCCAGGCCGCCAAGGTGCGGCCCGACATGAAGGTGGTGTTCCTGCAGGACTGGGAGACCCCGGAGGAGCGCCTCGCCGGCACCACCGAGATCATGCGGCAGCTTGCGCAGCTCGCCGAGAGCAAGAAGGCGGCGTAGGGCTTCAGTCTCACCACGTCATTGCGAGGAGCCCTTGCGACGAAGCAGTCCAGAATCTCTCCGCGGAGACAGCCTGGATTGCTTCGCTTCGCTCGCAATGACGTGGTCGTTGAGGTGGCTCGCTACAGACTACGACGCCGCCCTCGATGCGTCCGCCGACAGCCGCGCCAGCAATGACCTTGCCGTATCCGACGGGGCCAGCGAATCCACGCTGACCACGGGATCGCTGCGCATCTCGTGCTTCCCGTTGGAGGTGTGCCGCATCACCGCCGAGAGGCGGCGCGCGATCATGTGGGCCGTGCGGAAGTCGGTCTCCGCGAACACGACGACGACGGAGCCGTCCTTCTGTGCCGCCCCGAAATCCATCTGCCGCATCAGGCGGCTGAGGATGCGCGCGGCATCGAGCTGGGCGCGGGAGTTGCCGGGATCGAAGGCGAAGCGCGCGACCGAGAGGCCGCCGCCGCGGGCGAGCGTCTGCTCGACCGCCTTGGCAAAATCGCGGGCAAAGGCTTCCACCGTGAGCAGGCCGCTGCGTGGATCAATCCAGCCGCCGGCGTCGATTGAACGCAGCGTGCGGCTCAGCTGCGCTTCCATCGCGTGCTGGCGGATCAGCGGCAGCGCATTGGCGGCGACCTTTGCCGGCTCGCCCGGGATCAGCTCGAGATTGGGCAGGTCATACGTCTGCGTGAGCTGATGCGCGGTGACGACCACCGGCAGGCTGCGGAAGCGGGTGTCCTCCGCGAGCACCGTGAGGAAGGCATCGGTCACGCGCGCAGTAAAACCTTCGGCGAGCACGACGCCGTCGAGGTCGCGGGTGTTGAGATGTTTGGCGGCGGCCTCGATCGAGAGCGCGCCGACCACGCCGACGCGTTCACCCAGCGCGACGGAGAGCGCAGGATAGGCCGCGCCGCGACCGATCAGGAGCACGGTGGCATCGCGTGCGGGATCGCCCTCCGGCAGCGCGACCGTCACTTCCGGCAGCCGGCGCAGAACCGTTGCGTGCAGTGTGCGCACGCGTAGCGCGGCGCGGAGCCGCGCGACCAGGCGGTCGGGACTGCCGCCGCGCGAGGAGAAAGGCAGGGCGTTGTGCGGCAGCGTGTCCACCGCATCCAGGGCCACGAAGGGAAGGTAGGGCGATTGGCCGGCGATCTTCTTTGCGAGCGCCGTCACATGCGGCTCGTGTCCGGCATGCATCGCAGCGAGAACCGCGGCCGGCTGCACCTCTTCGACCGCCTGCGCCGCGCTGGCCCAGTCGGTGTCGATGACGGGAAAGAGCCGGGCCTCGTCCAGCGTCGCCACGAAGGCGGGGCGCTCGGCATCGGACACAAACAGGATCGGGCCCGTCTGGGACATCGACAAACTCTGATTACGCAACAGCTGCCGCGCAATCTAGTCTGGCCGCCTTAATGCAGCGTCAACGGATCGCGCGAAACTGTGCTCAAGCCGGCCCGGAGCGGTCGCGAAAAGCCTCGACCATCAGGGGGTTAAGCCCGAGCTCGCTGAGTGCCTCGCGGGCGCGGGCATTGTCCTGGGCCCGCCCTGCCAGCCGGTGACCCGAGAGGCGGTCGGGCAGCGCCGTGAGCAGGGCGCCCTGGCCGAGCCGGCGCGCCCATTCCTGGAGGTCGTTGGAGAGGAAACGGTAGCCGCCGACGGCCATGATGCCGGAGGGTGGCGCGGTGATGCAGATCGCGCCGCTCGCACGATCGAGCCGCGCGGCATAGCCGGTGTCGACATAGTCGCGCGGAGGCTGCGCGGTCAGCGTCTCGCCGACCGGCTGCGGCGGGGCGTAGGCCGCGATCGGCACCATCGCGCCGCGCAGGCCGAGCGTGCCCTTCGGCGTCAGCAGGATCTCGCCGGCAATGGAGGAGCCCGACTGCTCGCGCGGGGCGCCGTGCGGCCCCGGCATGACCGGCACCGGCATGCCGTCCTCGCCGCGGCGGGCGCCGAACAGTCCGGCCTCGCCGAACAGATAGACATCGGTCAGCGGAGCATGCGGCGCGATCCAGGCATCGCTCGCCGCCACCTGCTCGGGCGCGCGCCACAGGCCGATGACGTTGCGCAAGGACGGCATCCGTGCCGCGAGGTCGGAATCGCCGAGCCGCAGCGCGAGCTGGGCCGGCGCGATCAGCACCTCGCATTCATGCTCGTTGATCTGCTGCTCCAGCACCTCGCTCTCGAACGGATGATGCAGCGCCAGCGCGCCGCCCGAGAGCAGCCACACTGCGAGCGAGGAGGCCAGCCCCGCGAACGACATCGGCGCGAACCCCGCCATCACGGTCGCGCCCTGCTTGATGTCGGCTTCGAGCGACATCGCGAGGCCGCCGGCGATCAGGCTGAAATGCGGCCGCGGCACCGGCCGAAAGCCTTCGGCCGTGACGTCGAAGGAGATCATCGCCGCCTTGCGGCCGTCCTGGATCACGGCGCGCGTGGTGCCGGGCGGGCGAGCGAGCACCTCGTCGAGCGAAGCCATGCCTTCGGGCAGATTGCCGCCGAAGCCGTAGACATGTCGGATCGAGAAGGCTTCGGCGGCCGCATGCATCGCGAGGTCGGCATAGCTGACGCCGTCGACCGTGCTCATGGTGACGATGGCGCGCGCCGCGGTGCGGTTCAGCGCCGCGGTCAGCTCCGCGTGCCGCCACAGCAGCGGCAGCACCGCGACGACGAGGCCGGCGCGATGGGCGGCGAGCACGGTGAGCACGAACTCGACCGTGGCAGGCAATTGGATCGCGATGACGGAATTGGCCGGCAGGCCGGATTCGACGAAATGGGCCGACAGTGCCTCGATGGCGGTGTCGGCCTCGGCATAGCTCATCCGCCGCGGCTGGTGCCCGGTGATGCGCGCCTTGTTGACGGGATCGAGCAGAGCGGTCGCGTGCGGCTGCCGCATCAGCGTGCGCTGAAACAGCGTGTCGAGCGTCGGCGATATTGCTGGCTGGTTCACGGCGTCACTTTGCTTGATGAGCTTGCTGCCCCTTCGACCACCAGGTCTCCGGCAAATAGCCCGAGAGCGAGGTGGCCTTGGGCCGTTCTATCCGATTCCAGCGCGCGATCCATTGCTCCGATACGTTAAACAGCGGGATTGTGTAGAAGCCCGCGATCAGGGTGCGGTCGAGCGCGCGCACCGAAGAGACGAAATCCGTATGTTCACGGGCCTCGAGCAGGGCGGCGATCATGGCATCGATCGCGGGATCCCTGGCGCCCATGTAGTTGCGGGTGCCCGGATCATCCGCGGCAGCACTGCCCCAGTAGAAATATTGCTCGTTGCCGGGCGAGAGCGACTGGTCCCAGCGATTCTGGATCATGTCGAACTCGTAAGCGAGCCGGCGCTGGTCGAACTGCACGGGATCGACCGAGCGAACGGTCGGCTCGATGCCGGCGCGTTTGAGGTCGCGCTGGAACGCGAGCGCAATGCGCTCCTGGTCGCGGGTCGTGACCATGATCTCGAAGGTGAAGGGCGCCTTGGTCGCACGGTTGCGCAGCACGGTGCCCTCGAGATCGTAGCCGGCCTCCGACAGCAACTTCAGCGCCGCGCGCAGCGTCGTGCGGTCGCGCCCCGATCCGTCGGTGACCGGCAGGCGATAACTGCCATCCATGATATCGGCTGGAATCCGTGGGGCGAACGGCTTGAGCAGCTCGCGTTCGCGCGCATCCGCCGGGCGGCCATAGGCCGACAGGTCCGAGCCGGCGAAATAGCCGGCAACGCGCGAATAGAGCCCGAAGAAGTAGTTGCGGTTGACCAGCTCGAAATCGAACAGCAGCGTCAGGGCCTGGCGCACCCGGATGTCGGCGAAGATCGGACGGCGGGTGTTGAAGACCAGGAATTCGGAAGGCTGCGGCACGCCGGGCTTGATGGTGTCGCGGATCACTTCGCCGCTTCGTGCGGCTGGAAAATCGTAGCCGTCGTGCCAGCGCAGCGGCTCATGCTCGACGCGGAAATCGTAGAGGCCGCGCTTGAAGGCTTCGAACTGGCCGTTGGCCTCGCGAAAATAATCGAGCCGGATCTCGTCGAAATTGTAGAGCCCCCGGTTGATGGGCAGGTCGCGGCCCCAATAGTCGGGATTGCGGGTGAGCGTCACGCTGGCCCCCGGCTTCACCGCCGTGACCCGGTAAGGACCGGAGCCGACCGGTGCGGCCAGCGTCGTCTCCTCGAAGGTCGCGACGTCGACTGCGTGCTTCGGCAGGATCGGCATTAGGCCGAGAATCAACGGCAGCTCGCGGTCGTTGGCCCCTGCGAGGTCGAAGCGGACGGTGAGGGGATCGGTCGCCCAGGCCTCGGCAACTTTGGCGTAGTACTGTCGGTGATTGGGGCGGCCGTAGTCGCGCAGCAGCTGCCAGGAGAACAGCACGTCCTCGGCAAGCACCGGCGTACCGTCGGAGAAGCGGGCGCGGGGATCGAGGTGAAACGTGACGAAGGTCCGGCCCTCGTCGGTCTCGACGGACCTGGCGAGCAGGCCATAGAGCGTGAACGGCTCGTCCTGGCCGCGGGCCAGCAGGCTCTCGACCACGTAGCTCCGCATCTGCTGCACGGCCAAACCCCTCACGATGAAGGGATTGAGGCTGTCGAAGGTTCCGAGAATGCCCCAGGTCAAGCGACCGCCCTTGGGCGCATCGGGGTTGGCGTAGGGCATGTGGGTAAAATCGGCCGGCATCGCCGGCTTGCCGTGCATGGCGATGGCATGGGTCTCCTCGGCCCGGGCGCCGCCCGCCGAAAGTCCAGTGACCACAGCAAGGGCGAGGACGCAGAGGCGGACGCCGGAGCCCTCGAGAAGGCGCAGGAACATGAACATCGGCACACGCTGATTCGAGGACCGGCGGGCCCGAATCCTATCACAGGGAATTTGGTGGGGCGCTGGCGCCGGGCCGGCCAAAGACGGTTGTCGGCATTGATCTTTTCGTCGGCCACGTTAAGAAGGCACCCAATCGCGCAAGAGCGTCGAGCCCGTCACTTATCCGCCTCAATTGACGGGGAGAGAGCCGCGCCCAAGGCGGCCAGGTTCGGCGCTTCGGAGCGGTTCGGGCACTTCCCGTTCAGAAAGGGTTTTCCGCAATGAATTTCCGTTACTTGGCCGCGTCCGTCCGGCCGCGCGGGCGACTTCTCGCCCTGTTGACGGCGACGGTGTTGGCCGTTCCGTTTGCCGCCGAGGCTCAGACTCCTGCGCCGGCCCCGGGCGCGCACAAGGCGGCTCCGAAAGCCGCGCCGAAGGGTGCCCCCAAGGCTCCCGCACCGGCTCCGGCGCCCCAGGCCCAGCAGGCTCCCGCCCAGGGCGCGCCGGGGCAGCAGGGCGCGGCTCAGCCCGCTGACCAGCAGATCCAGCTGATCTACGCCCCCTGGACCAAATTCTGCCTCAAGGGCCAGGACGCCAATGCCAAGCAGGTCTGCTTCACCGGCAAGGACGGCCGCATCGAGTCGGGCCAGCCCGTCATCGCGGCTGTCATCATCGAGCCGGAAGGCGAGCCCAAGAAGATCCTGCGCGTGACGCTGCCGCTCGGCATGCAGCTCGTGCACGGCACCCGCATCATCGTCGACAACAATCCGCCGCTGCAGAGCCCGTATGTGATCTGCTTCCAGAACGGCTGCATGTCCGACTACGAGGCCACGCCCGAGCTCATCAACAACATGAAGAAGGGCCAGAATCTCGTTGTCCAGGCGATCAACGCCAACGGCGCACCGCTGACCCTGCCGCTGCCGCTCGCCGGCGAATTCCAGAAGGCCTATGACGGTCCGCCGACCGATCCGAAGGTGTTCGAGGAGACCCAGAAGAAGCTTCAGGAAGAGCTTCAGAAGAAGGCGGACGAGCAGCGCAAGAAGCTCGAACAGCAGGGCGGCGCCCCCGGAGCGCCTCCGACTGCGCAGAAGTGATCACATCCCAAACAAGAAAAAGGCGCTCGGTTCGAGCGCCTTTTTTGCTGTCCCGTTGCTGACGGCGAATTTCAGTTCAGCGACGGATTGCGCGGGCGGTAGCCGCCCGCCTTGTCCTTGATGAAGATCTCGGCGACCTGGGAATGCCGGACCGGCTCGCCGGAATCGTCCGGCATCAGGTTCTGCTCCGAGACATAGGCGACGTATTCCGACTCCGCGTTCTCCGCGAGCAGGTGATAGAACGGCTGGTCCTTGTGGGGCCGCACCTCCTCGGGGATCGACAGCCACCACTCCTCGGTGTTGTTGAATTCCGGATCGATGTCGAAGATCACCCCCCGGAACGAGAAGATCCGGTGGCGAACGACCTGTCCGATCTGGAATTTCGCGGTCCGCGCTTTAATCATTCCCCGTCGATAGACCAGGATTGTGGCCGATGCTAGTGCCCTCATCTGGAATTAACCTTCGTTTCCGGGGCGGATAGTCCCCAAGCCTTCAGAAAACACTTCATCAATGGTCGATATCCTCAATCTGGCGCTGCCTTATTTTGGCTTGATCTTCGTCGGTTTCGCCTGCGGCAAGGTCAAGTCCCTCCCGGAATCGGGCCTCGCCTGGATGAACTTCTTCCTGCTCTACGTGTCGCTGCCGGCGCTGCTGTTCGCGATCATGTCGAAGACGCCGTTTTCGGAATTGAACAACCCGCCCTTCCTGGTGGCGACCACGCTGTCGACGGTTGCAGCGTTCACGCTGGCGCTGGTGGTCGGCAAGGTCGTTGGCCGGCTGACATTGCGCGAGGCCACGCTCGCAGGTCTCTCCGGCGGCTACGGAAATATCGGCTACATGGGGCCCGGGCTGGCGCTCGCCGTGCTCGGAACCAAGGCTGCGGCGCCGACGGCTCTGATCTTCTGCTGTGACAGCATCTTCCTGTTCACGATCGTGCCGCTCTTGATCGAGCTCTCCGACCGCGACCATCCCTCGCTCGTCCATGCCTTCGGCGTCGTGCTGAAGCAGATCGTGCTCAATCCGCTGATCATGTCGGCCTGCTTCGGCGCAGCGGTGGCGGCGCTGCATATCGAGCTGCCCGTCGCGCTCGACCGCACCATTGCCTTCCTCCAGAACGCAGCCGCTCCGACTGCGCTGTTCGTGCTCGGAGTGACCGTGGCGCTTCGCCCATTCGATCGGGTGCCATGGGAAGTGCCGGGCGTGATCGCGGTCAAGCTCCTGATCCATCCGCTCGCAGCCTTCGGCCTGATGCTGGCGTTCGGTCCGTTCGCCCAGCCCTGGGCGGCCACCGCCGTGCTGATGGCCTCGCTGCCGCCGGCGCTGAACGTGTTCGTGATCGCCCGGCAGAACGACGCCTGGATCGAATCCGCCTCCGTGGCCGTGCTGCTCGGCACGTTTGCGTCAGTGGTCACGCTGACCAGCGTGATGTGGGCGATCCAGAGCGGGCGGCTGACGTTTCCTTAAGGTGAAACTGCTGGCGACACGAACAGTGCGCTCCCTCTCCCGCTTGCGCGTAGGGCAATCGCATTTGGACGTTCAACAGAGGTCGCTGTGGGTACTGTCGGTGCCCGCCGAGACCACACCTCATATGCGATAGCCCTGCGCTTGCGAGGGAGCGTTGGGGAGAGGGGGGTCTCTCCGCGTCGGGATCGTCAAAGACTGCAGAGAAAATCCCGACGAAGCCCTCACCCGGCGCTACGCGCCGACCTCTCCCGCGGGAGAGGCGCACCGAGCCCGCCGCGAATCCATCCACACGGCATCCAGCGCCGCCTGGTTGCTTGCCTACCGCCGCCACGTCGGCGTCAGCCCCTCGCGCATCGCAAACCGCCTGAGCGGGCCGATGGCGCCGAGCAGGTGCATACCCACGGCGCGGACCGGCTGGAGCGGCAGGAAATCGTTGAGCAGAGAGCGGTTGGCGATGTCGATCGCGAAAGTCCGGCTCAAAATGTCCGGCCGCCGCGCGCGGTCGTAGCGCTCGATGACCTCGTCCGCACCGGGATCCCGTCCCGACGCGACGGCTTCGCTCGCGAGCCGGGCAATGTCGGCGGCATCGCGCAGACCGAGATTGAGGCCCTGGGCGCCGATCGGCGGAACCACATGGGCGGCTTCGCCGACCAGCGCGATGCGGTCGCGGCCGAAGGACTTCGGTCGCTCGATCGCGAGCGGGAACAGGTTGCGCCCGGGCTCCACCGTCATGCGGCCGAGGATCGAATGCGACTGCTTCTCGATCGCGGCAGACAGTTCCTCATCGCTCGAGCCGCGAAGCCGCTCGGCTTCCGCAGGCGCCGAGACCCAGACGATGCTGGAGCGCTCACCGGGCAGGGGGACGAACACGCAGGGACCGTGCGGTGTGTGGAACTCGGTCGAGACGTTGCGATGCGGCCGGGCATGGCGGACGTTGAAGGTCAGCGCGGTCTGGTTGAGTTCGCGCCGCGTCACTGCGATGCCGGCGGCCTCGCGGCACAGCGAGTGTCGGCCGTCGGCGCCGACCACCAGGCGGACCGAGAGAAACTGACCGGAGGCCGTGCGCACCGCGACGTCGTCGGCTTCGATGACGACGTTTTCGGCCTCCTCATCGAAGCGGATGAGGTTGGGCAACTCAGTCGCGCGCTCTTCCAGCGCCAGCATCAGCGAGCGATTGTCGATGTTGTAGCCGAAGGCGTCGACGCCGATTTCGTGACAGGAGAACCGCACCTCCGGCGCGCGGAACAGCCGGCCGGTGTCGTCGACGAGGCGCATGACCTCCAGCGCCGCCGCCTTGTCCTTGCAACGCGACCAGACGTCGAGCATTTCCAGCAGGTCGATGGAGGCACCGAGCAGCGCGGTGGTGCGATTGTCGGCGTAGGGCACGCGCCGCGCGACCAGCGCGGTCCGTGCGCCCGCTCGCGCCAGTGCGATGGCCGCCGCAAGTCCCGCCGGTCCGCCGCCGATCACGGCCGCGTCATGGAGTGTCGATGCGTCTGTCATGGAACGACAAATGACACGCCCCGCGGCAAATTCAAGCCCGCTGATTTTGCCTGATTTTATGGCGAATTGCGATCGTGCGCCGCAATGGCGGATGTGCAAACCGGTCGCATTCTGATAGCAGGAACCATGGATACGCAGCAGGATTCCCTCAAGCCCAGACCGGCGATCCGCGCCGCGGCCTTCTCGGTGCACATCTTCACCGCGTTCGGCGCGGCGATCGCGCTATTGGCCATGCTGGAGGCCGTGCGCGAGCACTGGGCGGCGATGTTTCAGTGGCTGGGCGTCGCCCTGATCATCGACGCGATCGACGGGCCGATCGCGCGCCGGCTCGACGTCAAGAACGTGCAGCCGAACTGGTCGGGCGACGTGCTCGATCTCGTGGTCGACTTCGTCACCTATGTCTTCGTGCCGGCCTATGCGATCGTGGCCAGCGGCATGCTGCTGCCGGTCGCTGCTCCCTTGCTCGGCGTCGCCATCATCGTCACCAGCGCATTATATTTCGCCGATCTGCGCATGAAGGCCGACGATAATCACTTCCGCGGCTTCCCGGCACTGTGGAATGCGGCAGCGTTCTACCTGTTCCTGCTGCACTGGCCGCCGATCTGGTCGACGCTGCTGGTGGCCGCGCTCGTCGTGCTGACCTTCGTGCCGTTCCACGTGCTGCATCCGGTCCGCGTCGTGCGGTTGCGCTGGCTGACGATGTCGCTGATTGCGCTCTGGGCGGTGCTCGGCCTCTACACGCTGGCGATGGATTTTCGCGTCGGCACCGGCGTGACCGTCGTGCTCTGCGCCATCGCGCTGTGGATCAGCTTCAGCGACGCCTTGATCCGCTTCGCAAGATCCTTTGCATGATGCACCTGATCACCAGCCCCGAGGCATGGGCTGCGCAGCCGACCCTGACCTCGCTCGAGATCGCGCTCGGCATCGACAACGCCATCTTCCTGTCGGTGGGCGTCTCGCGCATCCCGGAGCAGCAGGCATACCTCTGCGTTCTGGGCGGCGGTCGAATTCTTCCACATGCTGGGCCAAGCGCAACCGCCGGAAGACCGGCAAGCGCCCGGTTCAGGCATTCCAGGCAGCGTCGAGTTGACAAGGCGGGCGCGATGCCTTTCGCTTGCCGGTGAGAAGAGGAGGTCAGGCGATGACCAAAGCCGTCCGTGTGCACCAGGTCGGAGGCCCAGAATCCCTGGTCTATGAGAGCGTCGACGTGCCGGCGCCGGGGCCCGGCGAGGTGCGCATCCGCCAGCATGCGGTCGGCCTCAACTTCATCGACGTCTATTACCGCACCGGTCTCTACAAGGCGCCGGGGCTGCCCTTCATCGCGGGCAACGAGGCCTCGGGCGAGGTCACAGCGGTCGGGCCCGGGGTGACGCATTTCCATCCCGGCGATCGGGTCGCCTACTACCACAATCTCGGCGCCTATACCGGCGAGCGCAACATTCCCTGGGAGAAGCTGGTCAAGCTGCCCGACCACATCACCTACGAGCAGGGCGCCGTCCTGATGCTGAAGGGGCTGACCGTCTGGTACCTCCTGCACAAGACTTTCAAGGTCGAGCCGCATCACCGCGTGCTGATCCATGCCGCCGCCGGCGGCATCGGCCTCCTGGCCTGCCAATGGGCGAGCGCGCTCGGCGCACATGTCATCGGCACGGTCGGCTCGCGCGAGAAGGCCGAGCTTGCGGAGGCCAATGGCTGCGATCACGTCATCCTCTACAACGAGGAGGATTTCGTCGCGCGCGTGAAGCAGATCAGCCGCAACGAGGGCTGCGACGTGGTCTATGACGGCGTCGGCAAGGCGACCTTTCCGGGCTCGCTGTCCTGCCTGAGGCCGCGCGGCATGTTCGTCTCGTTCGGCAACGCTTCGGGTCCGGTGCCGCCGTTCTCGATCGCCGAGCTCAACAATCACGGCTCGCTGTTCGCGACGCGGCCGAAGCTCAACGACTATATCGGCACGCGCAAGGAACTGCTGGAAGGCGCCGACACGCTGTTCTCCGCCGTCATCAACGGCAAGCTGCACGTGCCGATCAACCACGCCTACGCGCTGAAGGACGCCGCGCGAGCCCATGTCGATCTCGAGAGCCGCAAGACCACGGGCGCCTCGATCTTGAAGCCATAAAAGACCGGGTGCGGAATACGGCGCGCGATCCCGACAAATTCTCGGTACGGTATCAGACAGATTGTGCCTAACGCCTGATTGCGTTCACGCTTCCAGCACATCACGTTCTCGAAGTCGCCACGATTCCATCGTGATTGCGGCTTTGGGCGACTGACGTTTGGCGCGAGGGGGAGCAAGATGGCCAGCACGGCAAAGGCGGAGTTCAAGTATCCGGAAGCGTATTGCGCGCTCTGCGCGACAAGGACCCCACATCTGCACGAACGGCGTGCAGTTGCGGGGCGCATGGTGGTGCGGTCTGTCTGTCAGACGTGCAACACCGAACGACCGCAAGACGTCGGCGACAAATAAGATCGCGACCGTCGGCAGGCATGCCTTGCCGAAATGCAATGTTTGCGCCGCTCACTATGGCAGATCAGTACGTTTCCGACGAACTACGCAGCTTCATCTTGAAGCGGATCGATTCCGTGGCTCAAATCGAAGCGCTTCTTCTCATTCGATCGGACCCGCAATCGCAGTGGAGCGCAGCACGGCTTGCGAGGCGACTGTACATCAGCGAGGCGGAGGCCGCCGAAGCATTGAGCCGTCTTTGCGCCTCCGAGCTGTTGACCTGTACCGACGAAATCTACGCCCTCGATGGCGTGCCAGAGCAGAATCTCGCACTGATCGAGCAGCTTCTGGGAGTCTATTCGCGGCATCTAATCCCCGTCACGAATCTCGTCCATTCGAAACCTCGCCGCATCGGCTCATTTGCCGACGCCTTCAAATTTCGGAAGGGGTCGTGACGATGTCTGCATTCATCTACGGACTATGCGCTGCGACATCGGCGGTTTGCGCCGGTCTGTTGCTCGCTGCATACCGTTCAGAACGATACCGACTCCTGTTATGGAGCGGCCTGTGCTTCGTCGGCCTGGCCGCAAACAACGTGATCCTGGTGCTCGACAAGGTCGTGTTGCCTGATGTCGATCTGTCTGCATTGCGCCTGTTCGTCGCACTCATCGCGATGACCATACTTCTCTACGGATTGATCTGGGACACTGAATCATGATGAATAATTTGTCCGCGGTCTTGTCCGGAGCGGTGGCTATGGCCTCGTTCGCGACGAGTTTGTTCTTCATGAAATTCTGGCGTCAGACTTCCGACATCTTCTTTCTGCTGTTCGGGCTGGCGTTCGCGATCGACACGGTCTCGCGCGGCGCTCTCGGGTTCACTGAGGCTTCCAACGAGCTCGAACCCGTGTTCTACGTGCTGAGGCTTGCAATGTTCGCGCTGATCATCGCCGCGATCACGCTCAAGAACCGGTTCCGTTGAGTGATGTCGATCAGGTTCAAGGACTTTCTCCGCTTCGGCGCTTTCGGCCTCGCCGTCGCGCTGATCGTCGCATTCGGCATTTCTCCGTTCACGGGAGGAGTCGTTCAGCAATGGTCGCGGAGCGACGTCGAGGCGAGGTCCAGGCTCGTCTTCAATACGATGCAGCCGTTTCTCGACCGTAACGTCGAGGATCAGTCATGGAATCGCCTGAACGATCTGTTCCGGCGGGTGGCGCTGGACAAGAAGATCCTGGCCGTCGGCTTTTGCAGCGAGACGGGAACGCTGGTCGCCTCGACGCCGGAAATGCCCGCGAGCTTCGAATGCGACAAGATCGCGAGATCCGAGACCGAAAGCTTTTCCGACATCGTCAGCGGAGGCCGGCGAATTCTCGTGGCTGCTTTCCCCGTCGGCGGCAGCACAGGTCGATCCTACCTCGTGATCCTGACCGACCTGAGCTTTGCGAGCGCGCGCTCCAGCCAGGTAGTGGCCTACCTGCTTGCCTCTTTGGCGGGCGTTGTCCTGGTGCTGACGGTCGGCACCATCATATTCGCGATCTTCATGCTGCGCAGCTGGATGAGTTCGCTCAGGCGCGCGGTCGACGAGGTGCGCCTGGGCAGGGCAGGCGAACGGCTCCCGGCGAGCCGATCTGCCATCGACCGTGAGATCCACAAGCTGCTCCGGCGAACTGAAGATTTCAGCCTGACGCACCAGATCGACTGGACCCCCGGAGCACTCCAGGAACTGCTTCACGGCGTGTTGCCGAACGCAGAGGTGCTGGTCGTATCGAATCGGGAGCCGTACATCCACAACCGGACGGATGCCGGGGTTGTCGTGCAGCGGCCCGCGAGCGGGCTGGTTTCGGCGCTGGAGCCGATCATGCGGGCTTGCGGCGGCACCTGGATCGCCCACGGTAGCGGGAGCGCGGATCGAGACACCGTCGATGCGAACGACAGGATCAGAGTCCCGGAAGGCTCGCCCGCTTATGCGCTCCGCCGCGTCTGGATCTCGGACGCCGAGCAGGACGGTTACTATTACGGCTTTGCCAACGAGGGGCTGTGGCCGCTGTGCCATATCGTATTCGTACGGCCGTCGTTCCGGATCGATGATTGGCGGACGTATCAGCAGATCAATCAGCGTTTCGCGGACGCAGTCGTTGCCGAGGCGCAGACCGAGGACCCGGTCGTCCTGGTGCAGGACTATCACTTCGCGCTCGTTCCGAAGATGATCCGCCAGCGCTTGCCGCGGGCGACGATCATCTCGTTCTGGCACATTCCATGGCCCAATGCAGAGACATTCAGCATCTGCCCGTGGAGGCGCGAGATCATCGAGGGCTTGCTGGGAAGCACCATCCTCGGATTTCATACCCAGTTCCATTGCAACAATTTCGTCGAGTGCGTCGACCGTTTCGTGGAGAGCCGGATTGACCGCGAAGTTCAGGCCGTCAGTCTTGGCGGCCATGAGACCAGGATTCGTGCCTATCCCATCTCGATCGAATGGCCTCCCAACGCGCTCGCGGGAGTGCCGGGGCGGGACGAGTGCCGGGCGGAAATCCTGGCCAGGTTCGATCTTGCCGAGGGGACGAAGGTGATCGTCGGCGTCGAGCGGTTCGACTACACCAAAGGCATACCCGACCGCATGCGGGCGATCGACGCGCTGTTGACCCGCGATCCATCCTGGAAAGGGCGGCTCGTCTTCATTCAGGTCGCGGCACCGACGCGCAGCAAGCTCGGCACATATTCGCGGCTGCAGTCGGAGGCGGAGGACCTCGCATCCGAGATCAACGGCCGTCACCCGGATGGTCAGGCCCCCATTCGGCTGATCGTGCGGCACTACGAATCGAGCGACGTGTTCAAGCTGTTCCGCGCCGCGGACGTTTGTGTCGTCGGCAGCTTGCATGACGGCATGAACCTCGTCGCCAAGGAATTCGTCAGCTGCCGCGATGACGATGCGGGTGTGCTCGTGCTGTCGAGCTTCACTGGCGCGGCGCGCGAGATGTCCGAAGCATTGATCGTCAATCCCTACGACACCGAAGAGCTCGCCGCCGCGATCAAGCGTGCCATGACCATGCCCCTGGACGAGCAGGTCGAACGAATGAAGCTCATGCGACAGCAGGTCAAGGAGAACAACGTCTACCGCTGGGCGGGAACCATGCTGGTCGATGCTGCGCGCAGCCGCACCCGCGAGCGGATCGTCGCCCTGACCGAATCCGGCGAGAACGCGCATTCGACGGAGCCAGGGACGCGGACGGTTTGGCCTGCACCGCCCAGAAAGAAGCACGCCGGCGGCTGACGTATGATTTCGGGCAAATCGTCGGTTGCGGCTTCGTCCCTGAAGTCTGCGCTACTATGTCACAATGCAGACGGGGGATCGAAGGTTAGTTTCCCGACGATGCCGAGGGGTGCTTCGACCGTGAAAGCGACCGTCGTGCCGATTGCAGATCGAAGGCCAGTGCAGGATATGCACGATCCAGAGACATCGAGATCCATCCGCAGTGCCGGTGCGGTACCGTTTACGGTCCAGAACGCGCTTCTGGCGACCTTGCCTGAGGCGGAATTCGCTTTGTTGCGACCGCACCTGAAGGCGGTCCCGCTGAAGCGAAACGATATCCTCCAGGAGGCCTTGCGGTATCCGGATGCAGCCTACTTCATCGAGTCAGGCGTGGTCTCGCGCATGGTTCGAACCGCCAGGGATGGACAGGTTGAAGTGGCTGTCGTCGGCAAGTTCGGATTTGTCGGCGTGTCGCTGGTGCTCGGTACGATGCAGACGATTCAGCGAAGCGTCGTCCGTGTTCCCGGAAGTGCGCTGCGCATCGAAGCTACCGCGTTTCGCGACATCCTGCAGCAAAGCCCAGCCACACGCGAGCATCTGCTCAGATACGTGCAGGTGTTGATCGCGCTCAATGCGCAGATTGCCTTGTGCAATGCCAGGCACGAAATCTCCGAGCGCGCGGCCCGATGGATACTGCTCGCGCAGGATCGCATCGGGAGCGACCGCGTTCCCGTGACGCATGGAATGATTGCGTCGGCCCTCGGCGTCAGGCGGCCGGGGGTGTCCAAGGCACTGTCGAACTTCGAGGCGCAAGGCATCATCGAAGGCTCACGTGGCGCCATTCGAATCCGGGACATGGCCGGGTTGCGTCGGCAAGCCTGCGAATGCGAAACAATTCTGAAGGATCGCTTTCGGATCTTTCGCGACATGCCCCAACACGACCATCGTGTCATGTGACGTGGCTGCCTGAGCTGCAACGGCGAAAGCCGCCGCGCGTCATGCGCGACGGCGCCGTCTCAGACCAATGTTACGCCACGCGTCTTGCCGCGCCGGCCTTGGTCAGGATCCCGTCGAGACAATCGATCATCTCGGCGATCTCGGCTCGCGTGACGTTGAGCGCCGGCATGAAGCGCAGCGTGTCGAGCTGGGGGGCGTTCAGGAGCACGCCGGCCTCGAACGCCTGCGCAACGATGCCTGGCGCGATCGGCAGCTTGAGGTCGAGCGCGAGCAACAGCCCGCGTCCCCGCACGCCGCCGAGGCCGTGCCGCGCCGAGACTTTCTGCAGTTCGCTCTCGAGCAGCAAGCCCGTCTCGGTGACCGCCTTCAGGAAGTCGGACTTGCCGACCTCCTCGAGCACCGCAAGTCCCGCCGCGCACATGATCGGATTGCCGTTGAACGTGCCGCCCTGGTCGCCGTGCTCGAAGCAGGAAGCGCGTTCGGTTGCGAGCAGCGCGGCGAGCGGCACGCCGCCGCCGATGCCCTTGCCGAGCGTCATGATGTCGGGCGCAATGTCGGCGTGCTCGTGGTGGAAAAGCTTGCCGGTCCGGCCCATCCCGGTCTGGATCTCGTCGAAGATCAGGAGCAGGCCGTGTGCCTCGGTGAGCGCGCGCAGCTGCCGCAGAAACTGATCGGTCGCGGGCCACACGCCCGACTCGCCCTGGATGGGTTCAAGCATCACCGCAACGGTGTTGTCGCTGATCAGCCTTTCGACCGAGCCGATGTCGTTGAGCTTGGCCTTCCTGAAGCCTGAGACCTTCGGTTCGAACAGCGGCTCGAACGCCTTCTTGCCCGAGGCCGACATCGTCGCCAGCGTCCTGCCGTGGAAGCCGCCCTCGAACGTAATGATCTCGAACGCGCCGCCCTTGCGCAGGCTGCCAAATTTGCGCGCGAGCTTGATCGCGCCTTCATTGGCCTCCGCGCCGGAATTGGCAAAGAACACCTGGTCGAACGCGCTGTTTTCGACCAATGCCTGCGCAAGCTTGAGGCTCGGCTCGTTGTAGAAGGCCGGGCTCGGCGTCAATAGCCGCCTGGCTTGCGCGCTGAGCGCGTCAGCGATCGCGGGTGGGGAGTGGCCGAGGCAGTTCACGGCCCAGCCCTGCACGAAATCGAGATAGCGCTTGCGACTGTCGTCCCAGAGATAGGAGCCGGCGCCGCGGACGAACACGGCCTTGGGCCGTGCGGTGATGTCCATCAGCGCGTCATACGGATGGGTGGCGGTGGTCATGTCGTACTCCTCTGGGGGCAGGTGGAAAATGGACGCAAAAACAAGAAGGCCGCACTTTGCGGGTGCGGCCTTCTCGAAAACTGGCTGAATTTTAGTGCTTCAGCGGCGTCGTCGGACATGGCGCAACCCATCATCGTCGCGGGTGCGACGACGGAAAGCTGCGCGGCGGTGGGTCCGAGAGTTGATCATGAGGCGCGTCCCTACAGCCGAATAGCAGAACGTGTCAAGCAGGCATTTCGCGGGTCACCCGCCGAGCGTGCATCGGTCAGGTCGGATGCGCGGCTTCTTCGGCGTCCACGTCGTCCCAATCCGCGTCCGCAATCGCGGTGTCGATCAGTTCGCCGCGCATCAGCTTGAGCGGTGCATTCCAGTACAGCGCGATGTTGTGGAAGGGGTCGGTCAGCACCTTGAACACCCACACCAGTCCGGTTGTGAGGTCGCGCGTGACGAAGAGCTGGAGCATGCGCGCAAGTCCGCCGCCGATGCCGATCGCGAGCCAGAGCGTGCCGACATGCCGGATGAAGTCGAGGCGTGCGGCCGGTGCATCGAACAGTCCGAACAGCGTCGGAAAGGCGAACAGCGCAAGCGGCGCACTGCCCCAGACCAGCAGCAGCACGATCTTGCGGGCCTGGTTGTAGCCGACCTTGACCGCTTCCTTGTATTCGTTGCTGACGTCGTTGACGGCGTCATAACCGTTCGGCTCGAAGAAGAAATGCCCAGTCTGCCGCGTCAGCATCGCGAGCCAGCCGACGATGCCGGCGATTGCAGGGTCTTTGAGCAGCAGGGCGTAGCAGCCGAGGAAGATGACGGCGCTGATCAGGTGCAGCGTCTGGTTGACGGTGCTCTGGTGGTAGAAGCGGTAATCGTCGAAGCGCTGCGTGCGCAGCATGTCCGAGAGGCGGCTCATCCTCGTTCCTCGCTCGCGTTGAAAAGCGCGAGCAGAGTTAGGCCGAGTCCGTGACTCCTGCGTGAATGCATTATAGTGTCACATTGCGGCGCACAGGCAGTCTCGTGTGCGGCCCCGTGGAACCCATTGCGTCACTGGCGCGTTTGTGATCGAAGCACGCGAATTGGTTCGAACCGGACGCACCGCGGCTCAGACCAAGAATGGCGGGACCAACGAGTCAGTTTCAGCCTTGTCCGACACGCTTTACCCAATCGACCTCGACAGCATTCGCGGCGCATTTCCGCCGGGTATCGACGCGCCGCCGCTGCTGGTCGATTTTGCCGCTTGGCTCGAGGGGCGCCCCTGGGGCAGCGTCGGCTGCTTCGCCTTGCAAGGCCAGTTCTCCGATTCCGCGCCGATCGTCGACGGCAGTCCCTTGCGCGACAGGTTCTCGCTGTTCATGCGGCTGCCGGATGGCTCTGCCGTCGGCGGCTGGTATGGCGCCGGTCTCGATCGCGACAATCCGCCGATCGTGGGACTCGGGTCGGAGGGCGATTACGAGCTGCTCGCACCGAACCTCGATGCCTTGCTCGGCAAGCTCACATCGCAGGCCTTCGACAGCGCCTGGAGCGATCTGCGGCCGCGCGAGGATGTCGCGTGTCAGACGGTTGAGCTTGCGCAATGGCTCGCCGGGCAGCCGGCTGGCGACAAGACGACATCTGACGACGGTGCGCCGGATTTGCCCGACTTCCGCGGCTTCGTCGAAAAATGGAGCAGGGATCGCGAGGACTATTGGGCCAATCACCGCTTGATGGCCGAGCTCGGCTGGCGCCTGGCCGCGCATCTGCCCAAGGGCAAGAAGCCCTGGGACAAGACGCTTTTCGAGGTCGCAATCGTCGGCAAGCAATACCAGGCGCGCGTGCTGACGCGCGGGCCGCAGCCGTTCGACGAAGCCGCCTCGATCGAATCCCTGCTGCGCGATCTGCGCGAGGAGATGCGCCGCGCGCAGCCCGAGCTCGGGCTGTGGTATGCGATGAAATTCGGCCTCCATGCCGACGGGCGCGTCATGCCGAGCTTCGAATACGATGTGCGTCCGACCATCGAGGGCGAACCGGCGCTACTATCCGAGGCGAAGGCCGATCTCGCCCGCGCTCCGCGCCCGGAGCGCTGGGTGCCGAAATGGCTGGCGTGACAGCATCCGTTCGCAATGGCGGAGTGCCTCAGAACCCCGCGACGCTGCCGTGCAGATCGTATTGGTCCGCGCGCTCGATCTTGGCCGTGACGATCTCGCCGACGCGCAACGGGCGGCGGCTGGAGAGATAGACTGCGCCGTCGATCTCCGGCGCATCGGCCTTGGAGCGGCCCTTGGCGACGGTCGGGCCGACCTCGTCGATGATGATCTGCTGCCGCGTGCCGACCTTGCGCTTCAGTCTGCGTGCCGAGATCTTCTGCTGGCGGGCCATCAGTGCGTTGTAGCGCTCCTGCTTGACCTCTTCGGGCACAGGGTTCTCGATCGCGTTCGAGGTGGCGCCGGCGACCGGCTCGTATTTGAAGCAGCCGACGCGGTCGATCTCGGCCTCGTCGAGCCAGTCGAGCAGATAGGCGAAATCGGCATCGGTCTCGCCGGGGAAGCCGACGATGAAGGTCGAGCGCAAGGCGAGATCGGGACATTCCTCGCGCCAGCGCTTGATCCGCGCCAGCGTCCTGTCCTGCGCGGCGGGGCGCTTCATCGCCTTCAGCACCTCGGGGCTCGCATGCTGGAACGGGATGTCGAGATAGGGCAGCACCTTGCCCTCGTTCATCAGCGCGATGACCTCGTCGACATGCGGGTAGGGGTAGACGTATTGCAGTCGGACCCAGGCGCCGAGTTCGCCGAGCTCGCGCGCGAGGTCGAGGAATTTGGCGCGGACCTGGCGGTCCTTCCACGGACTCTCGGCGTATTTCAGATCGACGCCGTAGGCGGAAGTGTCCTGCGAGATGACGAGCAGCTCCTTGACGCCGGCGCCGACCAGCCGCTCGGCTTCGCGCAACACGTCATTGGCCGGGCGTGAGACCAGATCGCCGCGCAGCTTCGGGATGATGCAGAAGGTACAGCGGTTGTTGCAGCCCTCGGAGATCTTCAAGTAGGCGTAGTGCCGCGGCGTCAGCTTGATGCCCTGGGGCGGCACCAGATCGAGATGCGGATTGTGTGCCGGCGGCAGCGCGCGGTGCACGGCATCGAGCACGCTCTCATATTGCTGCGGACCGGTGATGGAGAGCACGCCCGGATAGGCCTGTTCGATCTGCTCCGGTTCCGCGCCCATGCAGCCGGTGACGATCACCTTGCCGTTCTCGGCCATGGCCTCGCCGATCGCCGACAGCGATTCCTGCTTGGCGCTGTCGAGGAAGCCGCAGGTGTTGACGATGACGATGTCGGCCCCGTCATGCTTGCGCGCGAGCTCATAGCCCTCCGCGCGCAAGCGCGTGATGATGCGCTCGGAATCCACCAATGCCTTGGGACACCCGAGCGACACGAAGCTGACCTTGGGCGCAGCCGTCTGATCCATATCCAAATCTGCCTGATTGACGGGCCTGAGCTAGTCCCAATTGCCCACAATTACAACCCTTTGCAGGGCGTTCCGGCGTGCTATGGATGAATCAGCTGCCGCGAGTGAGCCATGAGCGCCGAACAGTCGCCCAAAATCGTGATCGTCGACGAAAGCCCGATCCGGGCTGCGATCCTCGAGGAGGGGTTGCGGGAGGCCGGGTTCACGCAGGTGGTCCATATCAGCGAGATGCAGAGCCTGCTCGCCCGTATTTATGCGGTCGATCCCGACATCATCCTGATCGATCTGGAGAACCCCAGCCGCGACGTGCTGGAGGCGATGTTCCAGGTCAGCCGCGCCGTGAAGCGGCCGATTGCCATGTTCGTGGACCAGAGCGATTCCGCCTCGATCCAGGCCTCGGTCGAGGCCGGGGTGTCCGCGTATATCGTCGACGGGCTGAAGAAGGAGCGCATCAAGCCCATCCTCGACCTCTGCGTGTCCCGCTTCAACGCCTTTGCCAAGCTCCAGGAAGAGCTCGAGCGGACCAAGTCGCAACTCGAGGACCGCAAGGTCATCGAGAAGGCCAAGGGCATCCTGATGCGGGTCAAGGGCCTCAACGAGGACGAGGCCTATGTGCTGCTGCGCTCCACCGCGATGCGCGAGAAGAAGAAAATCGGCGAGATCGCGCAGTCGATCATCACCGCGTCGGAGATGCTGAAATGACCGTTCCCCTCCGCATCGGGTTCATTCCGCTGGTCGATGCCGCCGCCCTGATCGTCGCGGTCGACAAGGGATTTGCCGCCGCTGAGGGGCTCGACGTCGAGCTGGTGCGCGAGGTCTCCTGGTCCAACGTCCGCGACAAGCTCAATATCGGCCTGTTCGACGCGGCGCATTTGCTGGCGCCAGTGGCGATCGCGTCCTCGCTCGGGCTCGGTCACGTCAAGGTGCCGATCGCCGCACCCTTCAATCTCGGCATCAACGGCAATGCCATCACCGTGTCGCCGGCGCTCCATGCCGCGCTGATGGAGCAGATCGACGGCGACCGATTTGACCCGATGGCGACCGCGAAAGCGCTGGCGAAGGTCGTTGCCGTCAGGCGCAAGTCAGGCGCCGAGCCGCTGACCTTCGGCATGACCTTCCCGTTCTCCACCCACAACTATCAATTGCGGTTCTGGATGGCCGCGGCGGGCGTCGATCCCGATGAGGACGTCCGCCTCGTGGTGCTGCCGCCGCCCTATATGGTCGACAGCCTCAAGAACGGCCATGTCGATGCGTTCTGCGTCGGCGCGCCCTGGAATTCGATCGCGGTCGATCTCGGCATCGGTCACATCCTGCATTTCGTCTCCGACATCCTGGTCCGTGCGGCGGAGAAGGTGCTTGCCGTCCGCCAGGCCTGGGCCGACAAGAATCCGAATGTCGTTGCAGCACTGGTCCGTGCGGCGGTGAAGGCTGCCGAGTTCATCGAGCACCCAGAGAACCGGACCGAGGCGGCGCGCATCCTGGCACAGCCGGAACGGATCGGGGTCGATGCCGAGGTCATCCAGCGCACGCTCGACGGACGTTTGAAGATCTCGCCCGACGGCACCTTCCGCGAAAGCGGCCGCTATCTCCTCGTTGGACGCGAGGGAGCAGGGCGCCCGGACCCGGTCCAGGCCGCCTGGCTCTATGCTCAGATGGTGCGCTGGGGGCAGACGGCTCTGACCCCGGACGGCGTCAGGACGGCGATGGCGGTGTTCAGCCCCGACCTTTACGACGCAGCCCTTGGCAAAATGGCGCCCCCCGAAGCTCCCGCGGCGTTCGGCGCCTTCGCCGGGCCTGTCTTCGATCCCGACAACATCCAGGGGCATCTCGAGGCCTTCAAGGTTGGCCGCTGGAAAGCCTGATTCAGGTCTGCTCTATTTTTAAGCGCGCATGTTCGTTGGCTAATGTTTGGGCTGACTGCTCGAATTTCGGGAGAGTTCTCAGATCGGCATCTCCCCGATGTTATCCTAACAGCCTGAAATAACGTCGGTTTTCATTTCGATCCAGCTGGCACGCAACTTGAATGTTGCACTGCGGCCAGCTTGTCACAGGTGCCTGCTGAGCCAAGTCCCGCAGCAACGAAGCTGATCGGACCGCAAGTAACGAAGCCGGCCCCTGAGCAGCCAGCCGAGTTCCTTGCGGGTCGCCAATCCGTCGAAGCCACTCTGGTGGCCGCAGGAGCTTCGTTACCGACCATGAAAATCGATACGCTCTCAGTCGACTTTACCGACGAGCAGAAACGCTACCTCGAAGGCTTCACGACCGGGTTGCAGATCAGCCGGGTTGGTCGCGGTCTCGGCGCGGGAGCCGGCAAGGCGAATGCCGAGCCTGTTGGTCCCGATGCCGAGCACATCAAGGCGCAGGACAAGGTGATCGCGTCGGGCAGGAAGCTCGCCGACCAGGAGAAGTTCAAGCGCGACGAGCATCCCTTCGACGCCTATCCGCGGCTGCGCCAGCAGGCGCTCGACAATTTGCCGCCGAGCCCGGCGGACAATTTCCGCTGGCGCTACTACGGCATCTTCTACGTCGCGCCGACGCAGGACTCCTACATGAGCCGACTGCGCATTCCGAACGGCATCGTGAAGCACTGGCAGCTGTCGGGTCTTGCCGATCTCGCCGACGAGCTCTGCGGCCCCTACAGCCACGTCACGACCCGCGCCAACCTCCAGCTCCGCGAGATCCCGCCGAAGAACGCCGTGAAGCTGATCGAGGGCATCCAGGACCTCGGCCTGTGCTCGCGCGGCTCGGGCGCCGACAACATCCGCAACGTAACAGGGACGCCGACGGCCGGCATCGATCCGCAGGAGCTGATCGACACGCGGCCCTATGCGCGCGAGTGGCATTACCACATCCTCAACGACCGCTCGCTCTACGGTCTGCCGCGCAAGTTCAACGTCGCCTTCGACGGTGCCGGCAGGATCGCGGTGCTGGGGGAGACCAACGATATCGCCTTCACCGCGTACGAGGTGAAGGACGGTTTCGGCGTCGAGCCCGGAGTCTGGTTCCGGCTCGGCCTCGGCGGCATCACCGGCCACAAGGATTTCGCAAAATATTCCGGCATCATCGTCAAGCCGGAGCAGGCGACCGCCGTCGCCGATGCCATCGTGCGCGTGTTCATCGACCATGGCGACCGCACCAACCGCAACAAGGCGCGATTGAAATATGTGCTCGACGCCATGGGCCATGACGGCTTCCTCAAGCTGGTCGAGGAACGGTTGAAGACGCCGTTCACGCGCGTGCCGGAGGAGGCGCTTGCGCCACGGCCTGTGGCGGACCGCATGGCCCATGTCGGCGTGTACAAGCAGAAGCAGGAAGGTCTCAACTGGATCGGCGTGTCGCTGACGCTCGGCAAGCTTACCTCCGATCAGATGCGGGGCCTCGCCAAGGTCGCGCGGGATCTCGGTGACGGCGAGATCCGCCTCACGGTCTGGCAGAACCTTTTGATATCGGGCGTGCGCGACGAGAACGTCGAGCTTGCGAGCGCGGCCATCAGGCAGATAGGGCTCGCCGTGGAGGCCTCGCACATCCGCGCCGGCCTTGTCGCCTGCACCGGCAATGCCGGTTGCCGCTTCGCAGCCGCCAATACCAAGCGCCACGCCGCCGAGATCGGCGACTGGTGCGAGCCGCGCGTCGCGATGGACAAGCCGGTCAACATCCACGTCACCGGTTGCCACCATTCCTGCGCGCAGCATTACATCAGCGACATCGGCCTGATCGGCGCGCGTGTGCCGGTCGGCGAGGAAGACACGGTCGAGGGCTATCACCTCTTCACCGGCGGCGGGTTCGGTCCCGACGCAGACGTCGGGCAGGAGGTCTATCACGACCTCAAGGCCGAGGACGCGCCGAAGACGGTCGAAGCACTGCTCAAGGCCTACATCGCCCATCGCTCGTCTTCCGAAGAAACGTTCCTGTCCTTTGCGCGCCGCCATGACGGCGAGACGCTGCGCAAGCTGGCCGACGCACAGGTGTCCGCATGAACCAGATCACCCCTCCGCCAAAACTCGACCTCATTCCCGCAAGCGCACCGTTCTCCGATGCACAGCGTTCCTGGCTGAACGGCTTCTTCGCCGGACTGCTGTCGCCCGATGTCGCAATGCCATTGTCGGCGGAGCAGGGCGCGGCCGTCATGCAAGGCCCGGCTGGCGACGGCGACGACGGCGAGGCGCCATGGCACGACCAGACCATGCCGATTGCCGAGCGGATGAAGCTCGCCGAGGGACGACCCCTGCGCCGCAAGATGATGGCGGCGATGGCGCAGCAGGATTGCGGCCAGTGCGGCTACAATTGCCACGATTATTCGGAAGCGATCGCGAGCCGCAGCGAAGCACGGCTCAACCTCTGCGTTCCCGGCGGCAAGGAAACCGCGCGGATGCTGAAGTCGCTGTACGAGGATCTCGACAAGGCCCGGGTGGCCAAAGCGGCCGACAAGCCGGACGCGGCGGCGCCGGCCGTGACCGTGACGATCGCCGAGCCCGGCCGCTCACGCGACAATCCGACCGAAGCGACGTTCCTGTCGCGCCGTCTTCTCAACAAGGGCAAGTCGGAGAAGGAGACCTATCACATCGAGTTCGACCTCTCCGAGAGCAAGCTCGACTACGTCGTCGGCGATTCCTTCGGCGTGTTCGCGCGCAACGATGTCGGCCTCGTCGACCAGATCATCGCGCTGCTCGGTGCCTCCCACACCACCAAGGTCAACGGCAAGACGCTGCGCGAGGTGCTGATCGACGACGTCTCGCTGTCGCCGGCGCCCGACACGTTGTTCGAGCTGATCTCCTTCATCACCGGCGGCGCAGCCCGCGAGAAGGCGCGGGCGCTGGCGCAGGGGGAGGATCCCGATGGCGATGCCGCCACCCTGGACGTCATGGCGGCGCTGCAGAAATTTTCCGGCACGCGGCCGCATCCCGAGGCCTTTGTCGAGGCGCTGGAGCCGTTGCAGCCGCGGCTCTACTCGATCTCGTCGTCGCACAATGCCACACCCGGAAGGCTGTCGCTGACCGTCGATTCCGTGCGCTATGTCATCGGCAAGCGCAAGCGCCTCGGCGTCGCCTCGACCTTCCTCGGCGAGCGCATCGCCGAAGGCGAGAAGCTGAAGGTCTATGTGCAGAAGGCGCACGGGTTCGGCCTGCCGCAGGACCCGAAGACGCCCGTCATCATGATCGGACCCGGCACCGGCATCGCGCCGTTCCGCGCCTTCCTGCTCGACCGCAAGGCGACCGGCGCTCCCGGAAAGAACTGGCTGTTCTTCGGCCACCAGCGCAGCGATTGCGATTTCTTCTACCAGGAAGAACTCAAGGCGATGAAGACGTCGGGCCAGCTGACGCGGTTGTCGCTGGCCTGGTCGCGCGACGGCGAAAAGAAGTTCTACGTGCAGGACCGCATGCGCGAGGTCGGCCGCGAGCTGTGGACGTGGCTCGCCGAAGGCGCGCATCTCTACATCTGCGGCGATGCCAAGCGCATGGCGAAGGATGTCGAGCGTGCGCTGGTCGACATCGTCGCCCAGTTCGGCGCGCGGTCGACGGATGAGGCCGTCAGCTTCGTCGCCGAGCTCAAGAAGACCGGCCGCTTCCAGGCGGACGTCTACTGAGTGCTGTCACTCCAGGATCATCCGAGCCGGTTCCAACTGGCTCGGATTTGAGCGAATAAGATTCTCGGAACCCGCCGGTGGAGAGAAAATGCATCTGCGATCGGGGTTCATGGAAGAAGCTCATCGCTATTTCAGTCGGCGTCTTGCCGGCACCCCGGGTTGATCCTTCATACTCGCGCACATGGGGCGTTGGAGATCGACCATGCGCGAACTATCGGCGGAAGCCAGGCTGCACTTCTACGCGCGCTCGCTCTCGCGTCGGACCGGGGCGAGCCTGCACCACGTTGCGCTCTACAGCGCCTTTGCAGTCATTGCCGCGATCGTGTTCGGCACACTGTCGGTACACCCGTTCTGAGGTGTCGTTCCGGGGCGGCGAAGCCGAACTCAGGTGCGCAATTGCGCACCGTAGTCTGGTGCTTCGCATCATCCCGGAATGACGACGAACTTCACGCCCCGCGCTTGAACGGCGCCACTTCGATCCCCGCATCCTTCAGCGCCTGACGCACGCCGCGCGCGATCTCGACCGCGCCGGGCGTATCGCCGTGGATGCAGACCGTATCGGTGCGCATCTTGATGACCTTGCCGGTGACCGAGACGACCGCGCCGTCCTGCACCATGCGCACCACGCGGTCGGCGATCGCCCTGGCGTCATGCAGCACCGCGCCGGGCTTCTTGCGCGAGACGAGGTTGCCGTCGTCCTCATAGGCGCGGTCGGCGAACACCTCGTGCACCATCGGCAGATTGGCCGCTTCGCCGGCCTTCACCAGCTTCGAATTGGCGAGCACGACGAAGATCAGGCCGGGATCGACCGCCTTGATGCCGGCGGCGATCGCCATCGCCGTCATATCGTCCTCGCAGGCGACGTTGGAGAGCGCGCCATGCGCCTTCACATGCGTCACCTTGTAGCCGGCGGCGGTCGCGATCGCCTGCAATGCGCCGATCTGGTAGGCGACGAGGTTCTCGATCTCCGAAGCCTTCAGCCCCGCGATCGGATGCCGGCCGAAGCCGTGCAGGTCGCGATATCCGGGATGCGCGCCGACCGACACGCCGCGCGCCTTCGCCAGCTCGACCGTCCGGCGCATGATGTCGGGGTCGCCGGCATGGAAGCCGCAGGCGACGTTGACCGAGCTCGCCAGCTCGATCATGGCGGCGTCGTTGCCCATCTCCCACGCGCCAAAACCTTCGCCGAGGTCGCAATTAAGATCGACTGTTCTCATGGGTTGCTCTCCGCCTCTGATCTTGTTGTCGCTCAGGGCTCCGCCGTGACCTGCCAGGTCCCGGCGTCGACCGCGCTGACCGCATAGCCCGCAACGTTAGCATCGCTGAGCGCCTCGATGTTGAGCGCGATGGCATCGGCAGATCGCAGGTGATCGGGCAGGCTGCGGATCAACTGCGCGAACTTGCGCGCCTCGTCCTGCGCTTCGGCCATGCTGACAGCCTTGAAGCGGAACGCGGTTCCCGCCGAGGTCTGGGCGAGACGGCCGACATCGGCCGTGATCACGGTTGCGATCTTCGGATAACCGCCGGAGGTGCCGCGGTCCATCATCAGCGCGATCGGCGCGCCGTTGCCGGGCACCTGGATGCTGCCGTTGACGGTGCCATCGGAGACGATGTTGTGGCCGTGCAGATGCCTGATCGGGGGGCCTTCGAGCCGGTAGCCCATCCGGTCGGAGGTTGCCGAGATCTTCCACTCGCTGTTCAGGAACAGCGCCTTGTTGGCCTCGTCGAACTCGTCATCCTGCGGACCCAGCAGGACCCGGATCGGACCTGTCGCAGGCTTCGGCAGTTCGATCCGAAGCTCCGGCGCACCGCTCGCGGCATCGACGCTGAACTCGTCGCCGGCCTGGAGCGGGCGCGGGTAGGGGCTGCCGAGGCCGGCGCGGGCATTGACCGCGAGACTGCCGAACACCGGCTCGCCTTTGATGGCGCCCTCGATCGCGAGATAGGTGAAGGCGCCGCCGCGGGCAAAACCCAGCGTCAGCGTCTCGCCGTCCTTCAGCGTCACCGATGTGTCCATCGCGACCGGGTTGCCTGCGACGTCCGCATTGCGCGGTGCGCCAGCGATTGCAACGCGGACGGCGCCGCCGCGGGCGGTGAAGGTGGCACCGAAAGGGCCGATCTCGACGGCGGCCGCGAAAGGCTCGTTGCCGACAAGCGTGTTCGCCGCCGCCAGCGACAGGCGGTCCATGGCCCCGCTGACGGTCAGGCCGTAGCGCTGTGCGCCGTGACGGCCGCCATCCTGGACCGAGCTCGCGGGCCCGATGCTGGCAACAATGAGCCGGCTCATGCGACCACCTGCTCGGCGATGATCTCGCCGGCTTCCGCAGCGCGGTCCAGTTCCGCGAACGTCTTGTGGTCGATGGCGAAGAACGTCACGCGATCGCCGGGTTCGGTGAGGAAGGTCGGATCGCGGTGGAGCTGATAGGTTCTGACAGGCGTGCGGCCGAGCAAATGCCAGCCGCTCGGCGCGGCGAGGCACTGGATACCGGCCTGGACGCCGCCGATAGAGATCGTGCCGGCGGGAGTCAGCAGCCGCGGATTCTGCCGCCGTGACATGTGCAGGGACCTGTCGAGACCGCTGAGATACGACCAGCCCGGCGTGAAGCCGATCATGGCGACCTTGTAGTCGCCGCCGGCATGCCGGGCGATGATGTCGTCGGGCGTGGTGTTGAGCGCTTTCGCGACATCCTCGAGGTCGATGCCATGCTCGCCGCCATAGGCGACGGGAATGCGCCAGCGGCGCGCCTTTGTGACCGGCGGCAGCGGCCGGGTGGCGACCGGAAGGATCTTTTCGCCGAGCGCGTCGAAACCGATCTTTTCGGGGTCGTAGTGCACCAGCAACGAGCGATAGGTCGGCACGGTCTCGGTGATGCCGTCGATGGGGCTTGCTGCGAGCGCCTTGTCGAGCGCCAGCACGCGCTGGTTGGCATCATCGTCGATGGTGCGGCTGAACTCGACCGTGACGGCGCTGTCGCCACTGGGCAGAAGGCGGGGCGGGGGGAGCGTCGCGGCCATTGAGCTGTCGAAGAGCTGTCGAAATCGGACTTTTGGAAGTGCGCGGGCTCGACGTTGAGTTCCGCGTCGCCCCTGCTTCGCGTAAATGCGCCCGCAAGTCCAATAAATTAATGCAAGGGGAGACGATAAAGCCTTGTTATCGCGTCGCATAACAGCTCAGCGGCCCTGCGTTATCGGGCCCCTCTTGGCTCTTGACGCAAGGGCTGCGGCTCGCAAGATGCGCGCGTTCTTTCCTGCCCCTCCGGAGCTCGTTCTCGTCCATGTCGCTGTCCCCCGAAGCCCGCAAGATCCTCGCCGGCATCACCACCGCCACCATCACCACGGTCCTGCTGAAGAAGGGCCTTCGTAATGTGTGGATGCGCGGCGCCCGTCCGCTGCGCCCGGGCCTGCCGCGTCTGGTGGGACCGGCCTTCACGCTGCGCTTCGTGCCGGCCCGCGAGGATCTGGCGACGCCGGAATCCTGGTCCTCGCCGATCTCGACCCGCACCGCGATCGAGGCAATGCCGGAAGGATGCATCGCTGTGGTCGACGCCATGGGCATCACCGATGCCGGCATCTTCGGCGACATCCTCTGCGCGCGCATGGTCAAGCGCGGCGTCACCGCGCTCGTCACCGATGGCGTGGTGCGCGACGTCGAGGGCGTGCTCGGCACCAACCTTCCGGTGTGGTGCGACGGCTATGCCGCGCCGCCGTCCGTCGCGGGTCTCACCTTCGTCGGCTGGGGCGAGCCGATCGGTTGCGGCGGCGTTGCCGTTTTCCCGAACGACATCGTCGTCGCCGACCAGGACGGCTGCGTGCTGATCCCGCAGGCGATGCTCGATCACGTGCTCAACGAGGGCGTAGAGCAGGAGCGCATGGAAGCCTGGATCGTCAACGAGGTGAACGACGGCGCCGTGCTGCCCGGCCTCTATCCTATGAACGCCGAGACCAAGGCGCGCTACGCCGCCAGCAAGAAGTAACGGGTAAGGAAACGAGGAACGTCATGGACATCACGCTCGCAGGCAAGCGGCCGACCCGCCGCGCGCCGAAGGAACACTTCACCGGCACCGTGCTGCAGGACCCCATCAACATGGCGCCCGCGCCGGCGCGGCTGAACGTCTCGCGCGTCTCGTTCGAGCCGGGCGCACGCACCAACTGGCACCATCATCCGCTCGGCCAGACGCTCTACGTGATTTCGGGCGTCGGCCGCGTCCAGACCAAGGGCGGCCCGGTGCAGGAAATCCGTCCCGGCGACACCGTCTGGATTCCGCCGGGCGAAGTGCACTGGCACGGTGCCTCGCCTGATAACAGCATGTGCCACATCGCCATGCAGGAAGCGCTCGACGGCGTCTATTCGACCTGGCTGGAGCCGGTGACGGACGCGGACTATTCGGCGCCGCTGGGCTAGCTCTCATGTCCCGGACAAAACGCATTGCCGCAAGGCGATGCGTTGCCGATCCGGGACCCAGAGCTGCCTTGCATTAAGGATGCTGGTCCCGGCTCTGCGCAGCAGCGTTGCACGCTGCAGCGCGTCCGGGACACGGCCCTCACATCCGCTCCGCCGTCCATGTTCCCGTGCACATCGCACCGCGCCAGGTGCCGGAGCCGGACATGCCGCTGAGCCGGCCGAAGCCGACGGCGCGCTTGATGCCGGTGCTCAAGGTGACGCTGATGCTGCCGGCATCGGCAACGCGACCGGACGCGTTCACCGCGGCGCTACTCGAGGCGATCTGACCGTTGTTGATGCCGATCGCGACGGTCGCGCCGTTGCCGCAGGTCTCGCTCGATGACGAGATGCGGACATTCCATGTGCCGTCGAAAGTGCTTGTCGCAGCATCCGCCTGCGTGAGCGGAAGGGCGATGGCGAATAGGGTGGCGAAGAGACCTTTGCGAAAGCCGTTCATGACACGCCCCTGTGGGTGGACCATGCGGGGATCGTGGCATGAGCGTGGAACCGGCGATGTGAGGGGGCTCACGCGCGCAAGGGGCACTGTGAGCTGGTGCACGCTGCCGGCACCGTCATTCCGGGCGGCTCGTAGAGCCGACCATGGTGCGCAATTGCGCACCTGAGAACCTCGAGCTTCCGGGTTCACGCTTCGCATGCCCCGGAATGACGCGGTATCAAACGGCCTGGACGAGCCTAGTTCACGCGAGTCCAGGTCTGGCCGCCGCAGAACATGCCGCCGAAGGCGCAGCCCTGCACGCGCAGCCGGTCGGTCCCCTTCATGGCGATCGTCGAATCGTAGGTCGAGCCCGAGTTCGGATCGAGGATGCGGCCGGACCATTTCTGGTCCTTGCCGGGTTTCATGTTGATCAGAACCTGCTCGCCGTTCTGGTTCGATTTGCTGTCGACCGAATAGCCGCAGAGATTGCTGCCGCATTGCTCGATGCGGACCCTGCCTTCCTTCTCCTCGGTGAGCCAGATGCCGAGCGGCGAATTGAGATCGCGCGTGGGCGCAACTGCGGGAGCAGGCGGCGCGACGGCGGCCGTCTGAGCGGGGGCTGGAGCGGGGGGCGGCGCCGGGGGGGCCGCAGCCACGGCCGGCACTGGCGGTGGTGTCACGACCGGAGCCGCCTGCTGCGCGGCCGGCGCAGGCGCCGGCGGCGGCAGCACGGCAGTCTCGGCTGGCGCATTGCTGGCGGTTGCCGCCGGCGGCGGTGCCGCGGCCGTGGGTGCAGCAGGCACAGGTGCCTGCGCAGCCGCGGGCGGTGGGGCAACGGGAGCGGGGGCTGGCGCGGCCGGCGTTTGCGGCTCGACCGTGGCTTGCTGCGGCACTTGTTGGGCCGGGGTCGTCTCGTTCTTCTTGGCCTTCTTGGGCTTGCTCTGGCCGGTGTTGTCATAGACGCCGGGGATCTGCACCGTGCCACGGTCCGGATCGATGCGGATGGTGCGCCCGCCATATTCGAAGGTGTACTGTGCCTGAGCAGCCGTGCTCGCCAGCAGGAATGCGGCCGTGGCCAACAGCTTCCTCATTTCCGTCTCCTGAACAGGTGGTCCCCGGACCGACGCTTACGCGCCGGCTCGCTCGCAAAAAGTGATCTAGATCACTGTCGTTGGTATGAGTCGTCTTCCGGTGGTTCCGGGTTCAATAGGCCCGGAGCCGGCCCAAAGTTTGGCCAAGGCAAGCGACAGGAGGACGCGGCCAAGAACGCCTAAAGCATGAGCCGGAGAAGTGCGCGGCGGTTTTCCGAAAAGGTCATGCTTAAACAACAACCTAAAGCGCGATGACGATTCATCCTCATCGCATCGCGCTTTAGTCGAACCAGGCGGCATAGATCTTCTTGTAGCTGCCGTCTTCCATGGAAATATGCAGCCATTGGTCGACGAAGGCTTTCAGTGCGACGTCGCGCTGGAGCCAATAGGCCTTCTCGGAGAAGTCGAACGGCTTTTCGGGATGCACCGCGCAGAGCACGCCGGCATGCTGCTTCTGCTGGTAGCGGGTTTCGGACGCGTCCGTCATCATCAGGTCGGCATTGCCCTTGGCAATTTCGTCGAAGATCACGGTGTTGTCGGCGAAGACGGTGATCTCGGCATCCCTGATGTTGGCACGCGCGAAGCGCTCGTTGGTCCCGCCGGGATTGACGATGACGCGGGTGCCCTTCTTGTCGATATCGGCGATGCTCTGGTACTTGCCGACGTCGGAGCAGCGCGCGATCGGCGTCTTGCCCTCGCGCATGATCGGCGTGGAGAAGAAGCCCTTTTTCTGCCGGTCGAGCGTGACCGAGACGCCGCCCATGGCGATGTCGAACTGGTCGGCCTCGAAATCCTTCATCAGCTTCGGCCAGGCTGTCGGCACGAACTCGACCTTGACGCCGAGCGCCTTGCCGAGGGCCTGGGCCATGTCGACGTCGAAGCCGCTGAACTGCTGCGTGGTCTTGTCCAGATAGGTGAAGGGCTTGTAGTCGCCGGTCATGCCGACGCGCAACCTGCCGCGCTTGACGATCTCGTCGAGGCGTGAAGGTGCGGCCTGCTGCGCCTGCGCCGAGACATTCGAGACATGCACCAGCAACGCAACGGCCAAAGCCGTCCAGAATCGAACCATCATCTCTTTTCCACCCATGCCCGAGCTGACATTGTGCAGCTCTTGAGCGGTGGATTTAGACCAGATGCCCGCCGGGGGCGAGGCAGAACTTGAAGGGAATCCTTGAGATGACGATCTCGATGTACGAGGCCTCGATTGGTCTCTTCGTGCCCTATTTGCGCAACCTGTCCGCACTGCTCGACAAGGGCGTCGCCTATGCGGAGGCCCGCAAGTTCAATCCGACGGTCCTGCTCGGCATGCGCCTTGCGCCGGACATGTACGACCTGGCGCAGCAGGTCGGCGAAGCCTGCCGCCATGCCACGGTCGCGCCGGCCTTGCTGGCCCAATGCGAGCCGGTGGCGCTGCCGGCACTGGAGCACGACATGGCCGGGCTGCAGGCGCGCATCGCGACGTCCATCGAAAGCCTGCCGCGCGCGGAGATCGATGCGGCTGCGGAACGGAAAGTCTTCTTCAGGCTGAAGAACGGCACCGAGCTGCCCTTCACCGGACGGGCGCTGCTGCTGACGTTCAGCGTCCCGCAGTTCTTCTTTCACGTGACGACGGCCTATGACCTGTTGCGCCACGCCGGCGTCGAGCTCGTGAAGAAGGATTATCTCGGACGGAAATAGTTGTGAAGGCTCGATGTCCGCCTCTCCCCAGCGGGGAGAGGTGTAGGAAACATCTGATCCGCGGCCAAGCTTACGCTTCGCCCTTGCGCTCGTAATCGGCGAGCGAACTGCGGCCGGCGATCTCGCTACGCAGCAGCTCGAAACGCCTGTTCGCCTCGTCCTGCTGCGCATCGACGAAGCGCACGGCAGCCTCGCTCGTCATCGGGCCGTTGACCACGGGGGCGGATTGTTCGCCGATGGTCTCGTGGACGTAGTACTGGTCGTCGTCGCCACGATGGACCGTCCATTTGAGACGGATCGCCACCATCGGTCCCGGACCGACCTTGCTGTAGCCGTCGGCATCAGTGTGCTCCGGCACCAGCGGCTGCTCGTCGATCATTGGATGCTCGTCGACCGCATGATGTTCCTCGACGGACGGCTCCTCACCGACGACGACGATCTCGGTCTCCCGGACGGTCTCGGTCTCGCGGACGACGAGGACGGGCTCGGGGTGCTCCAAAATGCTGGCGATGGTGGCCAGCGCGTGGTCGGTCGGGTCAATCTCTGACAAGGGCTCATCCTCCAGCTCGACGCGGCCGGCCAGTCTGTCCCACGGCCGCCGCGGCCGGTCATATTACGCGCGTTTGATTAAGGCTGAGTTGGGGCCCGATCTGCACCAAAATGGGACGCTTTCTGGCGTTCCGAAGGCGGGCGGGTTATCCGCCCACCTTCGGATTTTCAGCCCAGCACGTCCTGATTGATCACATTCTGCCGGATGGGATCGCCGTCCAGCACACTCAGGATGTTGCGCGCGGTCTGCTCGCTCATGCGCTGGACGGCCTCGACCGTGACGCCGGCGACATGCGGGGCAACGATGACGTTGGGCAGCGCGAACAGCGCATTGCCGACCGGCGGCGGCTCCACCTCGAACACGTCGATGCCGGCGCCGGCGAGCTTGCCGGAGACCAGGGCGTCGTACAGCGCGGCCTCCTTCACGATGCCGCCGCGGGCGGTGTTGATGAGATAGGATTTCGGCTTCATCCGGCCGATCCGCGCCGCATCGAACAGGCCGACCGTTTCCGGCGTCTTCGGGCAGTGGATGGTGACGAAATCGGCGTTGGGCAGCGCGGCGTCGAGGTCGGTGACGGGCTCGCAGCCGGCGGCCTTGATCTCGGCGGCTCCCTTGTAGGGATCGTAGACCTGCACGTTCATTTCCATCGCCAGGCACCGCTTGGCGGTGCGGCTGCCGATCCGGCCGAAGCCGATGATCAGCACGGTCTTGCCGTAGAGGTCGAACGGCAGCATGCCGAGCCGGTCGGCCCATTTGCCGTCCCTGACGCAGGAATGCATTTCCTGCGCGCGCTTGGCCAGCGTCAGCATCATGAACAGCGCCGCTTCCGCGACCGAGGGCGAGTTCGCGCTGCCGGCGACCATCAACGGCACCTTGCGGCGGGAGAGGGCAGGTACGTCGACCGCGTCGTAACCGACGCCGATCCGCGTCACCACCTTCATGTCGCGGGATGCCTCGAGCTCGGTCTCGCCGAAGGCGGTGGCGCCGAGCGCCACGCCGTGGACCGGCGCGTGGCTCTTCAACAGGGCCTCGAAGTCCCTTGCCGAGATCAGGTTCGGAAACTCGACGAGCTCGATATCGTCCCGCTGGGTGAGGAGGGCGCGTGCCCCTTGCGACAAGGTTTGTGTAACGAAAATCTTCTTCTTGTTGGTCGCCATCGCTCCCCTGCCTGCCTCGCTTTTCTCAAGACGGCGTCACAACACGACGCCAGTCTCTTCGTTTAGCAGGTGCATGTTGTTGAGGTCCATCGCCAAACGCATGGGTGCCCCGTCCTTGGCGCCGGCATTGGGATTCACGCGGCCGCAGACCGGCGTGCCGTCGAGCCCGAAATAGACCAGCGTCTCCATTCCCATCGGCTCGGTGACGTCGAGCACGGTGTCGAAGGTCTCGACGCCCGGCTCGAGATGCGCGTGCGACTCGGTGAGATGCTCGGGCCGGAGGCCGAGCAGCAGCTTGTCGGTGCGCGGCAGCGCATTGTAACGTGCGGCGCGCGCCGGCGGCAGCGGGAAAGCGATGCGATCGGTGAGGCGGATCTGGAGCGTGCCGCCGACATCCTCGAGCCGGCACGGAATGAAGTTCATCGCGGGCGAGCCGATAAAGCCGGCGACGAAGCGGGTTGCCGGCTTGTGGTAGAGCTCGTTCGGCGTGCCGATCTGCTCGATGCGCCCCTTGTTCATCACCACGACGCGATCGGCCAAGGTCATCGCCTCGACCTGGTCGTGGGTGACGTAGACCGTGGTGGTGCGCACCTTCTGGTGCACCTTCTTGATCTCGATCCGCATCTGCACGCGGAGTTTCGCGTCGAGGTTGGACAGCGGCTCGTCGAACAGGAAGACCTTCGGATTGCGCACGATGGCCCGGCCCATCGCGACGCGCTGGCGCTGGCCGCCGGAGAGCTGCTTCGGCTTGCGGTCGATCAGGTCGGTGATGTCGAGGAGGCGGGCGGCTTCCGTCACCCGCGCCTTGATCTCGGCCTTGGGATAGTGCTTCAGGCGCAGCCCGAACGACATGTTCTCCGCGACCGTCATGTGCGGGTAGAGCGCGTAGTTCTGGAACACCATCGCGATGTCGCGGTCCTTCGGCGGCACGTCGTTGACGACGTCGCCGCCGATCATGATGTCGCCGTCGCTGATGTCCTCGAGGCCCGCGATCATCCGCAGCGTCGTCGACTTGCCGCAGCCGGAGGGGCCGACCAGCACGATGAACTCATGGTCGGCGATGTCGAGGTCGATCCCGCGCACGGCTTCGACATCGTCGTAACGCTTGACTACCTTCCGCAAAGCAACGTCAGCCATCGAACTTCAGCTCCTCGTCATCAACCCTTTGTCGCGCCGGCGGTCAGGCCGGCAATGTAGTAGTCCATCAGGAATGCGTAGATGATCAGCGGCGGCGCCGCGCCGAGCAGCGCGCCGGTCATGATCTGCCCCCAGTTGAACACGTCGCCCTTGATCAGCGTGGTAATGATGCCGACCGGCAGCACCTGCTGGTCCGTCGAAGTCGTGAACACAAGCGGATAGAGGAATTGTGCCCACGACACGGTGAAGGCGAAAATTGTTGCCGCAATCAGGCCAGGCAGGGCAACTGGGATGAAGATCCGCGTGAGCGTCTGGAACCATGACGCACCGTCGATGAGCGCAGCTTCATCGAGCTCCTTGGGGATGGATGCGAAGTAGCCGATCATGATCCACGTGCAGAATGGGACCGTGAGCGTTGGATAGACAAGCAGCAGGACGTACCATCGATTCAGGAGCTGAACGCCGGTCCAGTCCTGGAAGGTCGCGAACATCTTGAACAACGGAATGAACAACAGGCTGTCCGGGATCAGGTAAGTGAGAAAGACGCCCGTGGCGAGCGCGGTCGAGCCCCAGAATTTCATTCGCGCCAGCGCGAAGGCGGCGGGGACGCTGATCAGCATGGTGATTGCGACCACGACGATGGAGACGATGGCCGAGTTCCAGAAGAAACGCAGGAACTGGCTCGAGGTCAGCAGTTCGACATAATTGCCGAGGGTCGGATGGAAGACCCACCACGGATTCGTCGCAGCAGAGATCTCGGCGCTGCCTTTCAGCGAAGTGATCAGCATGTAGAGCGGCGGCGTCAACGAAAAGATCGCGAACAGCGCCAGAAAGAAATAGGACCAGCGCAGGGCCCAGGCACGGTCGCGGCTGATGCTACCCTGTTTTACTTTCCGGCGGGGACCCGCCTTGTCCATCGTTACTGTTGTCATCAGGCTTCATTCCCACGCTTGTTGATATCCCGCAGAATGAAGATCGCTGCGATCGCGAGGATCGGGAACATGAAGAGCGATACGCTTGCGCCAAGCGGAATGTCGCTGCCCTCGATGCCGACCTTGAAAGCCCAGGTGGCAAAGATGTGAGTTTGGTCGAGCGGGCCGCCCGCAGTCAAAATGCGCACGATGTCGAAGTTGGCGAACGTGACGATCAGCGAAAACAGTGTCGTGATCGCGATGATGTTGCGCATCATCGGCAAAGTCACATACCAGATGCGCTGCCACCAGTTCGCACCATCGATGGCGGCGGCCTCGTAGAGTTGGTCAGGAACGGATTTCAGAGCCGCCAGATACATGATCATGAAGAACGGCGCGCCGATCCAGATATTGACCAGAATGACCGAGAATCGCGCCCAGCTGGCTTCGCCCAGCCAGGGAACCGGTCCGATGTTCAAGAATGACAGGGTGTAGTTGAAGGCGCTGTAGGAGGGATCGAACAGCCAGAGCCAGGCAAGCGTGCTCATCGCGGGCGGGATCACCCAGGGGACCAGCAGCATGCCGCGCCACTTGCGCTGCCCCTTGGCCGGAATGTTGTGGACGAAATGGGCGACGATGAAGCCAATCAACGCCTTGAATATCACGGCTGTGATCGCAAAGATGCAGGATTGCTCTACTACGAGCCAGAATGTCTCGCGCTTGAACAAGAACTGAAAGTTGCCCAAGCCGACGAACTTGGTCATCGACTTGCTCAAGGTCGCGAGGTGCAACGAGTAGACCGCCGGGTACAGAACCAGCACGGCAATCAAGACGATGAGTGGCAGCGTCATGAGAAACGCGACCGTCGATTTGTGCTTCACGGCGTTGCGCAGACTAGATCGCTTGCGGACGCCGGTGGAACGGGTAACGCTGGCTTGCCCAACAACAACATCAGCCATGGTTGAAATTCCTTGTAGGGTCTACAGGCTTGCCGGTCTGCGGCCGTCTCCATGTGTGTACGGATGGCGCGGACGGGCCGCACTTTCGTGCGGCCGGTCGCGGCGATCTCCGTTTAGCTGCGCATGAAGCCTTCGCACTCGCCCTCCGCCCAGGCGAGTACATCTTCCATCTTCTCGCCCTGGGCATATTTGAGCGCCATTTTTGTCAGTGTGCCCTGGGCGTAGATCTGCTGAGCGATCTTGGGCGGCGCAGGAGAGGCCGCAATTGACAGCTTCTGATGGTTGAAGGGGTTTGGATAGTGGAACAGCGTGCCCTTCGGCGGTCCCTCTTCGGCCCACACCTTGAGGGTCGTGAGCTTCTCGAACGCCGGCAGATCGTAGCCGCCGCTCGCCACGACACACTTCTCGATCGACGAAGGCTTCGACAGATGAACAAGCAAGCTCTTGGCCGCTTCCTTGTTCTTCGAGAAATTCCAGGTGGTCCAGAAATAGGGCAGGTACGGCGCGAAACGCCCCTTGGGACCGGCCGGGAAGCCATGCGTCCAGCACTGCTCGGCCACTTGCGGCGCATCTCGCTTGGCGACGGCCCAGGCGCTTGGCGGGTTCATGATCATGGCGCCTTTGCCCGAGACGAGCCATTTGTTGTTCGAAGCGTCATCCCACGCCGCCACATCAGGGGGCAGCAACGGAATCAGTTTCTTGTAGAATTCGAGCGCTTGGCGAACATTGTCGTTCTTGACGGTCACGTCGCCTTTGGCATTGACCAGGTCTGCGCCGAACGCACTGAAGAATGCACCGGCCGAGTCAACGCTATCGCTCGTCATGCCGAGCCCGATGCCGAAGGGGTTACCGCCCTTGTGGCATGCCTCGGCTGCCTTGAGGAAGGTATCGAGAGTCCAGTTGTCGGCTTTCGGCGGGCCGCCGGCAGGATACATCGCCTGAACGTCGATATTGGCGAACTTCTTCATCAGATCGATACGGGAGCAGGGACCCTTGATCTGGCTTCCGATGCACGCGGGAACCCCGAGCCATTTTCCGTTCGCCTGGCCGAGATATTTTACGGTGTCGTTGACGGCGCCATTTTCCTTGATGATCGAGTCCATGATGTCGTTGACGGGCTCGATATAGTTCGCATTGGCGTGCGGCCACCAGGTCGGCATCGCCAGAATATCGTGGCCTGATTTGGCCTGCGCCTCGGCCGCAATCGTCACAAGATTCTTGTTGCCCTGGCTGGTGATGTAATCGATGGAGACTTCGACCTTCTCCTTCGCGGCCCATTCGTTGACCAGATCGGTCGAGGCCTTGTTGGCGCCCGGCACCCAATGGTCCCAGAAGCCGATCGAGAGCTTGCCGGCGGCGTAAGCGCCCCGGACGTAGGGCGCGGCAATCAGCGCCGTGGAGGACATTGCAGTAGCAGCCACAAATTGACGTCGCGTCAGTGTCTTGCGTGACATCTCGTTTCCTCGCTTGGGTGTTGTTGTTGGAGTTTCCTCTGAGAGACTTCCTTATTGAGTTCTTGTCGTTGGATTTTCTTATTGGTGCCGTCGGCCCGCGTGGGCAATTCACGCCGGCCGCAGCAAATTGGTAGCGCGATCAGATCATGATTGATCGCATCTGTCGAGAAAGCCGAACGACTCCGCATCTAGAACTAACGTTGTGCCCGGAAACGTCGTGACACATGGCGATGCGACGTGGCGCAGGCGGAGGCCGCTCGTGTTTTTGCGACGCACACTTAGCGTCGCCCCGTCCGGAACGATCCGTGCGCAATTACGCCGCAGTTTCGAATAAGCCTGCATAACCGCTTCGCGTGAAAGACTTTTCAGGCGTGGACAGCAATCGGCTGCGTCTGGACCTCGAAGCGCCGGAAACGATAAAGTTGTCGCTGACGGGTAGCTCTCGCCCGACAGGCCAGCAGCTCGACGATGGAGACGAGAATGATCAAACCGGCGCTGCCAGCGCGGCTTCACCTGCGACGATGGTTTGCGCTGGGATCCATGCTCGCGCTGCTGTTCGGCGCAGCCGTGGTGGCGAATGCTCAGGGCTTGGTCAAAGGCGTTCAGGAAGGCGCTGCCGCCGGGAACAAGGCGGCAGGTCCGGTCGGGGGCGTGCTCGGCGGCGCGATCGGGGGCGTGGTTGGCGTCTTCACCGGCGTGCTCGGTGTCGGCAGCAACAACGGCGGCAATCAGCCGCCAGCCGCCAAGGAGTCCAGCAAGGACGCCACGCAGCAGGGCGCAGCCAAGGACAAGGATGCGAAGAGCGCCAAGGCGGGCAAGGGCGCCAAGGCGAGCAAGGAGGCGAAGAACGCGCCGCAGGACAACAAGGGCAATCGGGATAACAAGGATGTCACGGTTCTCACCCAGACCGGCGCCCCGCAGCTGACCGCCGAGCAGATCGTCGCCAACAGCGATTCCTACATCGAGCGGATCAAGACCGAGTTGAACCTCACGCCGGATCAGGAGAAGCATTGGTATGGCTTCTCGAGCGCGATGCACTACCTCGGGCATAATGGTGCAGAGCGGCTCAACCTGCGGGTTGCGCGCGCCAAGCGGGATCCACCGGACGACATCATCGAGCAGATGCGCAACGAGGCCCAGTTCCTGATTGATCGTGCCGCCGACCAGCGCAATGTCGCCGACGCCGCAGAGCCGCTCTATTCGAGCCTCGACGACAAGCAGAAGCAGGTCTTCATTCAGGAGATGGTGCATCTCAGCCACGAGCGCGGATTGGATTGATCAAGTTGAACCGGTTCGGGCGCGTCTGAATTAACGGCGCCCGCCACGAATTCGTGAATCCTCTCCGCATCTCGGTTATGGTTAGCTTCGCCAGGCTGATTGCGGGGGTGATATGGCGGACAGACTCTCCGTTTTCCTGGTCGAAGACGAGGCGTTGATCCGGATGATGATCGCCGACATGGTGGAGGAACTCGGCCACCACGTCGTCGCGGAGGCGGACAATGTCCGCGACGCCAGCGCCTTTGCCATGACCGCGCAATACGATCTGGCCATCCTCGACATCAATCTCATGGGTCTCTACGTCGATCCCGTCGCCGACCTGATCGAACGTCGCGGAAAACCGTTTCTGTTCGCCACAGGCTACGGTCCGGAACTGCTGCCGTCCCTGCTCCGGCGCAGGCCGATCCTGCGCAAGCCGATCGCGATGGATCAGCTCAAGGCGATGATCGATTCGATGTTTCCCGAGCCGTCAGCCGCAATTCCAAGCTGACCGATCATGCGAGGGGCGCAGGGTGGGAGAGTGATTCAACCGGCTCAGTAGCGACCGTTCCTCAGCACCTTGGCAATGGTGTGGGCCGTCATGGCCGCGCGGTCCGAGGCGCGCTGGGCAGCCAGCCGGTCGCGGGCCTTTTCCTCGATCAGGAGTTCGATCAGGGCCAACCGCTTGTCTTCGTCGTCCGCTTCGCTCAGCAGGCGATGATAGCGGTGATAGTCGAAACCCAAATCCTGCCTACGCATGTCACGCCCCCGCAACTACGCCACACACGGGGAGATTGTTTCGCATCGGAAACATGCACGCAAGCACGTTCCTGCCTGGAACCCGGTCAGTGCTGAATCATCTGTGAATTGCTGGGCCTCGCGAGCAGCGGGGAGCGATCGTCCGTCAATCCGCCGTGTGGTCGGCAAACATCTTGAGGCCGACGAAGCTTGCATCGGGCTTGATCACGAGCCTGGTCGGGATGTTGCTCAGATAGTCCTGGAAGCGTCCCTTCGCTTCAAAGCGTGCCCGAAACGCGGAGGCCGCGAGGAATTCGCCAAAGCGCGGTACGATTCCCCCGGCGATATAGACGCCGCCGCGAGCGCCGAAGGTCACGGCGAGATTGCCGGCGACCGAGCCAAGGATGGCGCAAAACATCTCCAGCGTCGCCCGGCTGACGGGACAACTGCCCTCCAGCGCGGCCTTGGTGATGGCGGCAGCGTCGCGATGCGGCACCTGAGCGCCGTCGATCTCGGCCAATGCCTCGTAGAGGTTCTGCAGCCCGGAACCCGAGAGCGCGCCACGTTCGATGGAGACATGGCCGAGGCGCCGGCGCAAGCAGGCAATCACGCGTTCCTCGCGCTCGTTCTCCGCCGGCAGGGTCGCGTGTCCGGCCTCAGTGACGACGGCCAGCCGCGAACCATGGCGTTCAATCAGGCAGGAGACGCCAAAACCGGTTCCGGGCCCGACGACCAGCAACGGCTCTCCGGGCAAGCCATCTCCTCCGCCGAGCGGGACCAGGTCGGCAGGCTGCAAGGCGGGCAGGGACCAGGCCACCACCTCGAAGTCGTTCAGCACATGGACGCTGTCGAAGCCGAGCGCTGGCTGCAGCTCGTTGCCGTCGATGACCCAGGGGCTGTTGGTCATCACGCAACGGTTGTTGGTGACGGGACCCGCTACCGCCAGCACCGCTCTTTGGGGCTGCTCGCCGCCCAACCGGCGCGCCAGGACGTCCGCGATAGCCTCGCGGACGGTCGGGAAGTCTGCGACCTTCACATAATCAATCGGCCCGGGCTGGTCGCTCGAGCTCAGCGCGAAGCGCGCATTGGTGCCGCCGATATCGGCGAGAAGAATTTTTCCTGTCTTGCCGATGCCCATGGCCCCGCGGCTTCCGTGGCCTTGCCGGCCCCCGGGAACCTTCGCCTCCGTTCCTGATCCGATCCGCGAGCGCGGACGGTCTGAGGATCCTCGCTTGGTTGCGCCTAGTCAACACGGACAAGGTCAAACCGTTGCATTCCGGCACGAGCTTGGCGGTATCGCCGCACGCAGTCGGTGGTTGCGAAGCCGAGCCGGAAGATCGACATTGAGAGAGAGCGTCCGGCGCCGGACGCCAGGTGGATCGATGGGGCCTTGCGATGAAGATTTCCGACCGCGACGTGCTGCTGGTGATCGACGTGCAGAACGATTTCTGCACCGGTGGGGCGCTTGCCGTCCCCGGTGGTGAGAAGGTCGTCCCCGCCATCAACCGGATCGCCCAAAAATTCGCCAATGTGGTGCTGACTCAGGACTGGCATCCGAGTGACCACGTCTCGTTCGCGCCGAACCAAGCGGACAAGCAGCCGTTCCAGACCATCGAGCTCGACTACGGCAAGCAGGTGCTATGGCCGACGCATTGCGTGCAAGGCACCGCCGGCGCTGAATTTCATCGCGATCTCGATGTGACCCGGGCGAGCCTCGTGGTGCGCAAGGGCTTTCGCCGTCGCATCGATTCCTATTCGGCGCTGTTCGAGAACGACCATCGGACGCCGACGGGACTGCTTGGTTATTTGCGCGAACGTGAGCTGAAGACCGTCTTTGTGGCCGGCCTGGCGCTGGACTTCTGCGTCCGTTTCTCGGCGGAGGATGCGCGTAAGGCGGGATTGGAGGTGGCCGTCATCGAAGATGCCTGCCGTGGCATCGATCTGGACGGCTCGGTCGCCGCGACCCATCAAAGTTTTCGGGACCTCGGCATCTCTGTCGTGAGCCTCGAGGCGTTCCTCTGAGGACATCGAGGCAGCCATGGTGGAGAAGACCGGCAAACAGCCACGCGGATCAGGGCACGCTCCTGATGATCCACGGCTGTGGCCATTTGCGGCGGCGCAGCTTGCCATGGATGCCTGTTTCTGGTGGCTGGAGCGCGGACCCGTGGAGCGGGACGAGAGCAACCTGCCATGGACGACACCCAACAGCGTTGCGTTGGAGCTCGCAACGATGCAGCTGCGCGATTGCTCGCAGATCCGGTCCGGCCAGCCGGTGCTGGTCTGCGCCCCCTATGCGCTGCATCGGGCCCTGATCGCCGATTTCGCGCCAGGCCACAGCGTGGTGCAGTCGCTGCAACAGGGAGGCATCGACCGGGTCTATCTCACCGACTGGCGGTCGGCCACCCCCGGCATGCGTTATCTCTCGATCGACAGCTATCTCGGCGACCTCAACGTCGCCATCGACGAGATCGGCGCGCCGGTCGATCTCGTCGGCCTTTGCCAGGGCGGATGGCTGTCGCTGCTCTACGCGGCGCGCTTTCCAGCCAAGGTACGGCGACTGGTCCTGGTCGGTGCTCCCGTGGATCTGTCGATCGATTCCTCGCTATCCCGGCTCGCCCGCAACGCGCCCGAGCTGGTCTATGACCAGCTCGTCGCGCGCGGCGGCGGCAATGTCAGCGGCGAGGAGATGCTGCGCTTCTGGTCCAAAGCGCCTGATAGCGACGATATCGTGGCGGCATTGCAGAGGGATATCTCGGACGAGCAGGGTACGGCTCTGCTCGCGCGCTTCGACCGCTGGAACGCCGAGACGCTCAATCTGCCGGGCACGTATTATCTCGAAATCGTCAACGGGATTTTCCGGGAGAACCGGATTGCCGGGGGCAGTTTCGTCGCGCTCGGCCGCCCGGTTCATCTGAAGGACGTCAAGGCGCCGATCTTCCTGCTCGCCGGGCTCGATGACGATGTGGTGCCGGCAACGCAAGCGCTCGCCACCGCCGGGCTTGTCGGGACGCCGCCGGCCTTCATTGCGGCGGCTTCCGAGCCGAGCAATCATCTCGGCCTGTTCATGGGCGCGCGCACCCACGCGCATGCCTGGCCCCGGATCGCGGAGTGGCTGCGCGACGATCTGTCGGGCGTGCTGGCCCGCACTGCCTGAGCTTGCCAACGCCGGGCAGGCCGCGTTGCAAATCCGTTATGCATGACCGCGGACGGCTCGCACGGCACCCGGTCGATGGGCTACATAGGGTCCGGAGCTGGCGGCTTCGGCAGCGAAGAGATTTGAGGGTACTGCGCTCGATGACTTTCCATTCGATCTACGCTCACGGATTTGCGCGCGTGGCGGCCTGCGTCACCACCTCCCATGTCGCCGATCCCACGGCCAACGCGAAGGCCGTCCTGGCGGCGGCCGATGCCTGCCACGAGCAGTCGGTGGCGGTCGCCGTGTTTCCCGAGCTGTGCCTGTCCGGCTATGCGATCGAAGATCTGGTGAAGCAGGATCCGCTGCTCGACGCGGTCGAGCGCGGGCTCGCCGCGATCGTTGAGGGATCCGCGGGGCTGCTGACGGTCCTGATCGTCGGGGCGCCGCTGCGCTTTGGTCATCGCATCTACAACTGCGCCGTCGTCATTCATCGCGGCAACGTCCTCGGCGTGGTGCCGAAGTCTTACCTGCCGACCTACCGCGAGTTCTACGAGGGACGGCATTTCGCCTCCGGCGCCGGCATCGTCGGCGAAACGATCGCGTTCGGCGGCCTGCATGCGCCGTTCGGCGTGGATCTCCTGTTCGCGGCCGAGGACGTTCCGGGCCTCGCCATTGGCGTCGAGATCTGCGAGGACATGTGGATCCCGGTGACGCCGGCCTCCGAGCTCGCGCTCGCGGGTGCGAGTGTTCTGATCAATCTTTCGGGGAGCCCGATCACGATCGGCCGTGCGCGCTCGCGCGCGCTGCTGTGCCAATCGACGTCGGCGCGCTGTCTCGCGGCCTACGTCTATGCGGCCGCCGGGGCAGGGGAATCGACCACGGATCTCGCCTGGGACGGCCAGACCTCGATCTACGAGAACGGGGTGCTGCTGGCCGAGGGCGAGCGGTTCCGCCAGGGCGGGCAGATCACGCTGGCCGACGTCGATCTCGACCTGCTCAGGCAGGAACGCGCGCTGATGGGAACGTTCGACGACAACCGACGACAGCGCGAGGCCTTTTACCGCAAGGTGACATTCGCGCTGAAGCCGCCAGCCGCCGACATCGGCTTCCTGCGCAAGGTCGAGCGCTTTCCGTTCGTGCCGAGCGACGAGAGCCTGCTCGAGCAGGATTGCTACGAGGCCTACAACATCCAGGTCGCCGGCCTCGTGCAGCGCATGCGCGCGACGGGCACCAAGCGCGTCGTGATCGGCGTATCCGGTGGCCTCGATTCCACCCATGCATTGATCGTCGCCGCCAAGGCGGTCGACCTGCTCGGTCTGCCGCGCGATAACGTCCTGGCCTACACCATGCCGGGCTTCGCCACCGGCAGCGAGAGCAAGAGCCATGCGCTGGCGCTGATGCAGGCGTTGCGGACGAGCTGGCAGGAGCTCGACATCCGCACCACCGCAACCCAGATGCTGAAAGACATCGGCCATCCCTTCGGCAAGGGCGAGAAGGTCTACGATGTCACCTTCGAGAACGTGCAGGCGGGCCTTCGCACGGATTATTTGTTCCGGCTCGCCAACCATCACGGCGGCATCGTCATCGGAACCGGCGATCTCTCCGAGCTCGCGCTCGGCTGGTGCACCTATGGTGTCGGCGACCAGATGGCGCACTACAACGTCAATGCCGGCGTGCCGAAGACGCTGATCCAGCATCTGATCCGCTGGGTGATCTCATCCAAGCAGTTCAGCGACGACGTCAACCGGACGCTTGGCTCGATCCTGGCCGCCGAAATCTCGCCCGAGCTGGTGCCGGTGCAGCCCGGCGAGAAGCCGCAGAGCACTGAAGCGTCCGTCGGGCCCTACGAGCTCCAGGACTTCAATCTGTTCTACACGCTGCGCTTCGGCATGCGGCCATCCAAGATCGCCTTCATGGCGCTCCAGGCGTGGAAGGACGTTGCCCGGGGCGAGTGGCCGCCGGCGTTTCCGGGTGATCGGCGCAAGGCCTATGACCTCAAGGAGATCCGCCGCTGGCTGGAAGTGTTCCTGCGTCGCTTCTTCGCCTTCAGCCAGTTCAAGCGTTCGGCCATGCCGAATGGGCCGAAGGTCTCGGCCGGCGGCTCACTGTCGCCGCGCGGCGACTGGCGCGCACCGTCGGATTCGAGTGCGGCCGCCTGGCTCGAGGATCTCGAACGCAACGTGCCGAACTGATCGGCGCGGCGGATCGGCATTGTTGGGGAGACGATCTGATGTCGGCCGGGGATGGGGTGGAAACGGGTGAGGGGGCCAAGGTCACGAACGGCCTCTACATCTTCGACATCGAGATGCGCGACGGCAAGCGTGGGCAGGCAAGGGGCGTCGTCGTGCTCTGCGACGGTCGCATCATGGGCGGCGACAGCTATTTCTACTACACCGGCAGCTACACGTTCCGGAACGGCAAGTGGCGGGGCGACATGACCGTCAACCAGCACACCGAAGCGATAGGCAGGACGCTCGCGTTCGGCGGCAGGGAGGTCACCTGCGGCTTTTCCGGCGATTATTTTCCCGGCGGCGCGGACGTCGAAGGCATGGCACTGGTCGGCAAGACCAGCGTGACGTTCAGGGCGCGACTGACGCTCAAGAATGCGATGTGAGCGCGAGCCGATCTGCTCACTTGAAGGGCTACGTTCCCGCTCGGGAGCCTTCGCACGGACGATTCCCTCACGGGTGCGACTACATCGGCTCCCGCCCGAAATAGTTTCGATCGAGGACGATGGTTGAACGACAACGCGCCGCCCGGCTGAATCAGCCGGACGGCGCGCTTGCGTTCGATGTCGAAAGTTTCGAGGTCCGGAGTGCCTAGGAGTCCGGACCCCGTCACCTTGCCCCAGCCTTCAATCTCCCGCCCCATGTGGTCCCCCAACCCCATGTTGCGCGATCAGAGGGTGATGCCCGTGGAAGTCGCCGCCGATCGATGTCCCGCGATGTACGCGATGGTCGGTTGGGATTCCATTCCGGATCACTACGGACATGGATACCGCTTGCCATGTGTTGCTTCTGCATCGGCTGCGATCGTGTTGCCTGATCCGCGCCGTGTGGTCGGCAGGATGTCCACACCTCATCGATACGTCGCAATTCGCATTTCACGGGCCTGTCATTGAACTGGTCTAGCGCTGCTCCGTCATCGCTGACGGCCAAGGAGCAAGCCATGTCGAAGCCGGTGTTGGGCGCCGCATTGTCCATCAAATCGATCCCCGCGCATCGCGATTGGCTTCTCGAGCGGCAGCGCGATCTCGAGATCCAGGACTTCTTTCGCGCCGATCTGCTCGATAGCGACTGGCGCGCAACCGCCGGCGAGATCAAGCAGATGCTCGCCGGTCACACCGGCCGGCTTGGTATCCACGGCCCGTTCTGGGGCTTCAAGATCGACAGTCATGATCCGATGATCCGCCAGGCGGTGACCAAGCGCCTGCTGCAGGGGCTGGATGCCGCCGAGTTCCTCGGCGCAACGCAGATGGTGATCCATTCGCCGTTCACGACCTGGGACCACAACAATCTCGATCTCTATCCGGACAATCGCGGCAATCTCGTCGAACGCGTCAAGGCGACGCTCGCCGAGGTGATCGCGCGCGCCGAAACCATCGGCTGCGAGATCGTCATCGAGAACATCGAGGACAAGGATCCGCGCGACCGCTTGCGTCTCGCCAAGGCGCTCGAAAGCAGCAGGGTCCGGGTCTCGCTCGACACCGGGCACGCCAACTACGCCCACATCTCCACCGGCGCGCCGCCGGTCGACTACTATGTCGAGACCGCCGGCGACATGCTGACGCATGTGCACCTCCAGGACACCGATGGCTTCGCCGACCGGCACTGGGCACCGGGCGAAGGCAATATCCCGTGGGTCGCCGTGTTCCGGGCACTTGGCCGGCTGACTTCAAATCCCAGGCTGATCCTCGAACTCCGCAACCACGACGACGTCCGCGCCGGTGCAGCCCATCTCGCCGCGCTCGGGCTCGCCGAATAACCGACATCCCAAAAAGGGCAGGGTCACCATCATGAGCAAGCTCACCCGTCGCACCATCCTGAAATCCGGCGGCGCTGCCGCAAGCACGCTGCTGCTCCCGCGTTTTGCGATCGCGCAAGGCGACGACCGTCCGTCGGTCACGATCGCCGTGCAGAAGGTCACCAACTCGAACGTGCTCGACGTGCTGCGCGAGCAGTCCAATGTCGGCGAGCGCGTCTTCTTCTCCTCGATCTGGGAAGGCCTGATCTCGAAGAATTGGCGCGGCAGCCTCGAAGCCGTGCCCGGCCTTGCCACTGAATGGCGCCGCATCGACGACCAGACCGTCGAGGTGAAGCTGCGCCAGGGCGTCAAGTTCCACAATGGCGACGAGTTGACGGCAGAAGACGTCGTCTTCACCTTCAGCCGCCAGCGCATGTTCGGCGAGACCGAGGCCAAGAACCGTTCCACCATCAAGGCCTTCGAGAAGATCCCGACGCCGCGGCCGGGCAAGGAGCTGCCGCCTGACGTGCCGGCCGTCGCGCGCCGGATCTGGCCCGACCTCGTGCGTGTCGATGCGGTCGACAAATACACCGTGCGCTTCTACAACGCGACGCCCGACGTCACCATCGAGGGCCGGCTGTCGCGCTACGGCTCCGACATCATGAACCGCCGCGCCTGGGAGGAGTCTGCGAGCTATCTCGACTGGGCGCGCAAGCCTGTTACCACCGGACCCTACAAGGTCATCGAGCTCAAGCCCGACGTCTCGCTGACGCTCGAAGCCCACGATGAATATTGGGGCGGCCGTCCGCCGCTCAAGCGCATTCGCTTCCTCGAAGTCCCTGAGGTCGCGAGCCGTATCAATGGCCTGCTGTCGGGCGAATACCAGTTCGCCTGCGACATTCCGCCGGACCAGATCGCCGGCATCGAGAAGAACGCCGCATTCGAAGTGCAGGGCGGCACCATCCTCAATCACCGCCTGACGGTGTTTGACAAGAACCACGCACAGCTCGCCAATCCGCTCGTCAGGCGCGCCTTCACCCATGCGATCGACCGCCAGGCCATCGTCGACAGCCTCTGGGCCGGCCGCACCCGCGTGCCGAAGGGTCTTCAGTGGGAATTCTACGGCGACATGTTCAACGCCGATTGGAGCGTGCCGGCCTACGATCCGAAGCTCGCGCAGGATCTCTTGAAGCAGGCCAACTACAAGGGCGATCCGATTCCCTACCGCCTGCTCAACAATTACTACACCAACCAGGTCGCGACCGCGCAGATCCTGGTCGAGATGTGGAAGTCGGTCGGCCTCAACGTCCAGATCGAGACCAAGGAGAACTGGTCGCAGATCATGGAGCGCGGGCCCACGCGCGCCGTGCGCGACTGGTCGAACTCGGCCGCATTCAACGATCCGGTGTCCTCGCTGGTCGCCCAGCACGGGCCGAACGGCCAGCAGCAGCAGATCGGTGAATGGACCAATGTCGAGCTGAACAAGCTTTCGGAATTCCTGGAGACCTCGACCGACCGCGCGGCCCGCAAGAAGGCGTTCCGCCGCATGCTGGAGATCGCCGAGCGCGAAGACCCCGCCTACACGGTGCTGCACCAGAATGCGACCTTCACCGCCAAGCCGAAATCGATCAAGTGGAAGGCATCTCCCGCCTTCGCGATGGATTTCCGCGCCGGCAATTTCGAGGCCTGACGTGCCGCAGCTGGTCAGCATCGAGGGCCTGAGCGTCGCCTTCAATGGGGTGCCGGTCCTGCGCGGCGTCGATCTGGCCTTGCAGAAGGGCGAGGCCCTCGGCCTCGTCGGCGAGTCCGGGTCGGGCAAGTCGGTCACATGGCTAGCCGCGCTCGGCCTGCTGCCGCGGCATGCGCAGGTCTCCGGCTCGGTGCGGCTGGATGGTCGCGAGATCCTCGGCGCGCCGGCGCCCGAGCTCGACCAGGTCCGGGGCGGGCGGATCGCCATGATCTTCCAGGATCCGGCGAGCGCGCTCAACCCGGTGCTGACGATCCGCAAGCAACTCTGCGAGGCACTGGCACTGCATCGTGATCTCCAAGGCAATGCCGTGAAGGCGGAAGCGCGGCGGCTGCTCGATCTCGTCGGCATTCCCGATGCGACGCGGCGGCTCGAAGCCTACCCGCACGAATTCTCCGGCGGCCAGATCCAGCGCATCATGATCGCGATGGCGCTCGCCGGAAATCCCGATCTCCTGATCGCGGACGAGCCGACCACCGCTCTCGACGCCACCATCCAGGCCCAGATCCTGGAGCTGCTCTCGACGGTTCGCCGCGAGCTCGGCATGGCGATGGTGCTGATCAGCCACGATCTCGGCGTTGTCGCCGAGAACTGCGACCGCGTCGCTGTGATGTATGCCGGCCGCATCGTCGAGGAAGCCCAGAGCAACCAGCTCTTCGCCGATCCCCTGCATCCCTATGCGCAAGGGCTCATCGGCGCGCTCCCGCCGCTCGACGGACCGCGGCGGTGTCTCACCGCGATTCCCGGGACTGTGCCCGATCCGGCGCACATGCCGAGCGGTTGCGCCTTCGCGCCGCGCTGCACGCTGGCGGCCGAACCGTGCGGCCTCTCCGCTCCGAGCCTGGCGCCGATCGCGGACGGCCGCGCCGTGGCCTGCATCCGCGCCGAGGCGTCGCGCCGCGCGCTGCTTGGGATCGCGGCCGAATGAGTCCGCCGCTCGTCGAGGCGTCCGCGATCTCGCGCAGCTATGCGATGCGCGCCGGAATGTTCGGCCGCAGCACGGCCGTTCATGCGGTCGACGGCGTGTCGCTCGCGATTGCCAAGGGCGAGACGCTGGGTCTCGTCGGCGAGTCCGGCTCGGGCAAATCGACCACGGGTCGCATCGTGCTCGGCCTCGAGCCGCCTGATCGCGGCGAAGTGCGCTTCCAGGGCAAGCCGATGGCTGCTCCCGGGACGGCCGCCTGGCGCGCACAGCGTGCACGCATGCAGATGATCTTCCAGGATCCGCTCGGCGCGCTGGACCGGCGTTTGCCGGTCGGCACCCAGATTCGCGAGCCACTGGACATTCACGGCGTCGGCACGCCGGCCGAGCGCGAGGAGCGCGTCCGGGAGCTGCTGCGCGCCGTCGAGCTGACGCCGGCGCACGGTACGCGCTATCCCGGCGCGCTGTCCGGCGGGCAGCGCCAGCGGATCGTGCTGGCGCGGGCGCTGGCGACCAAGCCGGATTTCCTGATCTGCGACGAGCCGGTCAGCGCGCTCGACGTCTCGATCCAGGCGCAGGTGGTGAATTTGCTCGCCGATCTGCAGGCGCAGCTGTCGCTGACATTGCTGTTCATCAGCCACGACCTGCGCGTCGTCAGGCAGATCAGCAATGTCGTTGCCGTCATGTATCTCGGCCGCATCGTCGAGATCGGCAGCGCCGACGACCTGTTCGCGCGGCCCGAGCATCCCTACACCCAGGCGCTGGTCTCCGCCTCGCCCGCGCCGGGTCGCCGCAGCGCCGGCCGCATCGTCCTGTCGGGCGATCCGCCGAACCCGGCCGCGCGTCCGCAAGGCTGCGCCTTCCACCCGCGCTGTCCGCGCGCCGTCGCGCGCTGTGCGAGCGAGGTGCCGATACTCGCGGCCGTCGGCGGCAACAGGCAGGTCGCCTGCCATCTCGTCACGGGCGCCGCGACGCGGGACGCGGCGTGATGGGACGCTATTTCGCCATTCGGATCGGACGTGCTGCGCTGACGATCGTGCTTGTCGTCACCTTCGCCTTCGTCGTGCTTCGCCTCTCCGGCGATCCCGCGCTGATGATCCTGGGACCGGAGGCGCCGCCGGAGGTGCTCGCGGCGTTTCGCAAGGCCTGGGGCCTCGACGATCCCATCTGGTTTCAGTATCTCGACTATTTCGGCGCCATCGCCAAGGGCGAGCTCGGCCGCTCCATGCGCGACGGACGGCCCGCGATCGAGCTCGTGCTGGAGCGGATTCCGGCGACGCTGGCGCTGACCCTGCCGGCCTTCGCCTTCAAGATCGCGCTCGGCATTCCCGCCGGCATCTACGCCGCGCTGCATCGCGGCTCGGCGATCGACCGCGCCGTGATGATGACGGCGGTGGCCGGCTTCACCGTGCCGAGCTTCGTGCTCGCGCTGCTGCTGGTGCTCGTCTTCGCCGTGCAGCTCGGCTGGCTGCCGTCCGGCGGGCAGGACAGCTGGCGCCACGCCATCCTGCCGATCGCAACGCTGAGCCTCGGCGGCGCCGCCGTGCTGGCGCGCTTTACCCGCAGCGCCATGCTGGAAGTGCTGGGCCAGCCCTATATCCGCACCGCCTCGGCCAAGGGCGTGCCGTGGCGCAAGGTGGTGACGTCGCATGCGCTGCCGAATGCGGCGATCCCGACAGTGACCATTCTCGGCTTCATGGTGGGAACGCTGATTGCAGGCGCAGTCGTGGTCGAGAGCGTGTTTTCCTGGCCGGGCGTCGGGCGTCTGCTCGTCGTCGCCGTCGCCAACCGCGACCTTGCCGTCGTGCAATGCATCCTTCTGCTCGTCGCGATGACCATGGTGACGTCCAACCTGATCGTCGACTTCCTCTACGGCTTCCTCGACCCGCGGCTGCGCGCGAAAGAAGGCCACGCATGACCGACGCGACGCTGAAGGACACCGAAGCGTTTTCAAGCGAAGTGGATACCGGTTCGCGGAAAGAAAACGCGTCAAAACTAGAATCTAGAGCCCCGTTCCGATTTCATCGGAACGGAGGGGGCTCTGGCGTTCGTCGCCGTATCAGCCTGCCGGCAATTCCGGTCTCGGTCGCGCTCGCGGCCGCCTGGATCATCGCGATGCTGCTGATCGCGGCGTTCGCGGAGAAGATCGCGCCGTACGGCTTCACCCAGCTCGACCTGCGCAACCGGCTGGCGGCGCCCGGCAATGCCGCACACTGGCTGGGCACCGATGAGCTCGGCCGGGATGTGCTGTCGCGGCTTCTCGTTTCCATCCGCATCTCGCTGCTGATCGCCTTCGGCGCCACCGCGATCTCGGCGATCGTCGGCACCACGCTGGGCTTCCTCGCCGCACATTTCCGTGGGGCCGTGGAGCAGCTGGTGCTGATGCTATCCGACTTCCAGGCCAGCATGCCGTTCCTGATCATGGCGCTGGCGGTGCTCGCCTTCTTCGGCAATTCGCTGCCGCTCTTGATCGGCCTGATGGGCCTGTTCGGCTGGGAGCGCTATGCCCGCATCGCGCGCGGCCTCGCCATCTCGGCCAATGCGCAAGGCTACGCCGCCGCCGTCAGGCAGCTCGGCGCAACGCCCTCGCGGATCTACCTCCGGCACATCCTGCCCAACATCGCCTCGACCCTGATCGTCTCGACCACGCTGGTCTTCCCCGAGGTCATCCTGATGGAATCCGGGCTGTCCTTCCTCGGCCTGGGCGTTCAGCCGCCGATGACCAGCCTCGGCAACATGGTCGGCTACGGCCGCGAATATCTCACCCGGGCGCCCTGGATCATGCTGGCGCCGGCCACCACCATCGTCGTCACCACGCTGGCGGTTTCCGTCATCGGCGACTGGCTGCGCGACCGGCTCGATCCGACGCTGCAATAGCCCGCTGATCTCGTGTCCCGGACGCGCGGAGCGCGAGCCGGGACCAGAAGGCCACAGCACTCGCTGCCACATGGGCCCCGGCTCTGCAGCGCACCGTCAAAGAGACGCTGCGCTGCGTCCGGGGCACGTGAGGGACCCCGCGCCGGGAGCAGGGGAGCCCTGTCATGTCCAAGTTCCCGTTGCGCGCGCCCAGCCCGTGCGCTATCCGGCCGGAAAGGCCTGAGGCGGCTTCCATATTTTCCCGCCCGGCCGCCAAACCCGAGGACGGAAACCGCCATGCCAGCCTATCGCTCCCGCACCACCACCCACGGCCGTAACATGGCGGGCGCCCGCGGCCTCTGGCGCGCGACGGGCATGAAGGATGCCGATTTCGGCAAGCCGATCATTGCGGTCGTCAACTCCTTCACCCAGTTCGTGCCGGGCCACGTTCATCTGAAGGATCTCGGCCAGCTGGTGGCGCGCGAGATCGAGCAAGCCGGCGGCGTCGCGAAAGAGTTCAACACCATCGCGGTCGACGACGGCATCGCCATGGGCCATGACGGCATGCTCTACAGTCTGCCGTCGCGCGAGCTGATCGCCGACAGCGTCGAGTACATGGCCAACGCCCATTGCGCCGACGGCCTCGTCTGCATTTCCAACTGCGACAAGATCACGCCCGGCATGCTGATGGCGGCGCTGCGGCTCAACATCCCCGCCGTGTTCGTTTCGGGCGGACCGATGGAGGCCGGCAAGGTCAAGCTCCAGGGCAAGACCAAGGCCGTCGACCTCATCGACGCCATGGTCGCGGCCGCCGACAGCAAGGTGAGCGACGACGACGTCAAGGTGATCGAGCGCTCGGCATGCCCGACCTGCGGCTCGTGCTCGGGCATGTTCACCGCCAACTCCATGAACTGCCTGACGGAAGCGCTTGGGCTTGCGCTGCCCGGCAACGGCTCGGTCGTCGCAACCCATGCCGACCGCAAGCGCCTGTTCGTCGAGGCCGGACACACCATCGTCGATCTCGTCCGCCGCTGCTACGAGCAGGACGATGCGTCGGTGCTCCCACGCAACATCGCCAACTTCAAGGCCTTCGAGAACGCGATGACGCTCGACATCGCGATGGGCGGCTCGACCAACACCGTGCTGCACCTGCTTGCCGCGGCCCATGAAGGGCAGGTGGAGTTCACCATGCGCGACATCGACCGTCTGTCGCGCCGTGTGCCCGTGCTCTGCAAGGTCGCGCCGTCAGTGGCCGACGTGCACGTCGAGGACGTGCACCGCGCCGGCGGCATCATGGGCATTCTGGGCGAGCTCGACCGCGCGGGCCTGATCGACACCTCGGTCTCGACCGTGCATGCGCCGACGATGGCGGACGCGCTGGAGCGCTGGGACATCAAGCGCAGCAAGAGCGAGGCCGTGCGCACCTTCTACCGCGCCTCGCCCGGCGGCATCCCGACCCAGGTCGCCTTCAGCCAGGAGCGGCGCTACGACGAGCTCGATGCCGACCGCGAGAAGGGCGTCGTGCGCGATCTCGCGCACGCGTTCAGCAAGGACGGCGGCCTCGCCGTGCTCTACGGCAACCTCGCGCAGGACGGCTGCATCGTGAAGACCGCCGGCGTCGACGCCTCGATCCTGAAATTCTCCGGCCCCGCGCGCGTGTTCGAAAGCCAGGACGCAGCGGTCGAGGGCATTCTGGGCGGCAAGGTCGTCGCGGGTGAGGTCGTGGTCATCATCTATGAAGGCCCGCGCGGCGGCCCCGGCATGCAGGAGATGCTGTATCCGACCAGCTATCTGAAATCGATGGGCCTCGGAAAGGCTTGCGCGCTCGTCACGGACGGCCGCTTCTCCGGCGGCTCGTCCGGCCTGTCGATCGGCCATCTGTCGCCGGAAGCCGCGGAGGGCGGCAACATCGGTCTCGTGCGCACCGGCGACATTATCGCCATCGACATTCCGAACCGCAGCATCAGCCTCGAGGTTTCCGACGAGGAACTCGCCAAGCGCCGCGCAGCGGAGGAGGCGAAGGGCGATGCCGCCTGGCAACCGCAGAGCCGCAAGCGCAACGTCTCGACCGCGCTGCAGGCTTACGCCGCGCTCACCACCAGCGCCGCGCGCGGCGCGGTGCGCGAGGTGAAGCGGCGCTCGAGGTGAGCGCCGGATCGGCGCTCCCTAGGCTGGATGCAACCTCCAAAGCGCGATGCAATGAGGATGAATCGTCGTCGCACTTTTAGGTTGTTGCTAAAGACACGGCCCCCGCGTTCTGGGGCTTGGGCATTCGGGGTGAATGCGGGGGCCGTTTGCGAAGTGGGCGCCTGACGCGGGCTTCCGCCGCCAGGCACTATCAATCTAATATATTATTTCAGACCATTCCACTATATTTAATTTTATTTATTCCTATTTTATTTATGATTTGACTGTGCGATCCTGAAAAATCATCGAAGTCCATTTTTCGATCCGGCAGAGCCGAGTCACCGTAGCCAATTGCGGCCGCAACTGCCCGGATTGCCAGTGGCGGAGCAAGTCATGAGTCCCTCTCCATCGCTCGTACCGCAAGTTACGACAGACCGGGACGTGTATCTCGTGCTCGATGATTTCGGCCGGCGGCTCGGCCGTGCCTGGTGCGAAACTGCCGAGGAGGATGCCAATCGCGCGACCCTGCTCAGACATCTCGTGGAGGGGCAATACCTCCATCCCGCGCGCATCGTCGCCTTCAACACCGCGGAGGGGTGGTCACGTGATGCCACCGCGGAGATTGCAGACGAGCTGCGGCGCCGCTTTGTCGAATTCAACGAAACGGATCCCTCGCTGCTGGAGTTCCTGGAAAGGGCGGCGAGGCACTGAAGCAGGCTCGCTCCGAGGCGAATGAACGCTTCGCAACGGCGCCCGGGCGGAATGAAGTCGTGCACAGCAACGATCGCTGATGCAGCACGCGCCGCATCAGGGCGCATGCACATCGTGCGCGTTAACGCGCCTGGTCAATGAGTCCTTACCGGCCGGCTGCAAATGGCTGCTCTCGTTAAGGATGCCTCCACGAACTTCGGCAGGCCATGATCTTGCGGCGTATACTGCTGCCACCTTCGCAAATTCGTTTCGGGCAACTGGGGCACCACCACAATGTCTCGTACTCTCGCTGTCGTTTTCTCAACGGCCGTCGCCGCGATTTCCATGACGGGCGCTGCCTCCGCCGGCTGCTACAATTGCTACGCACCGCCGCCGTGCACGACCTGCTACCAGCAGCAATACGTTCCGCCGCAATACCGCACTGTCGACGAGACCGTCATGGTCTCGCCGGGCTCCGTGGTCGCGCATCGCACGCCGGCGCAATACCGCACCGTGATGGTGCCGCGGACCGTGATGGTGGCGCCGCCGAGCGTCCAGTACGAGCGCATCCCCCCGCAATACGCCACGCGCCAGCGCGTCGAGATGGTTTCGCCGGGCTATTCCTATTACGCGCCGGTGCAGATGGGCTGCGCGTCCTGCGGCTACTGAGCCGACGCAACGACGAAGATTGGACGCGGCGCTTTCCAGGGCGCCGCGTTTTCCTTTGCGCACCGCATAAGGCAAGGCGGTGGTGGGGCAGGGGCGTTAGCACGGTTCGAGACCTGCCAAGAGCGGGGGAAGCAGGTCGACGAACTGACTCGCGCGGCGCTGCTCGAGATGGCCGCGAGCTATCGGCACGAGGTTGAGAAGCGATCGCCCCCGCGAAACTGACGGTCTCTTGCCTTCCGACACCTGCGACGGGCCGTAGCTCGTGCGCGTTGTTGAACCCAAGCGATTGACCATTTGACTCCGGACGGCGCTCCGCCTTGATCGCGTCATGCGAGCTCAAGGATTTGCGTTCGCCAGATGCGCGACACGGTGTCCGCAGTGTTCCGGCTTACTGCGCCGACTATCGGTGTAGCCACAGCGCGGCACTTGGTGCCGACTGCCGGCCGCACGACATGCGGCTATCGGATATCGCGTCGCGCTTCGTCTGTCGTGCTTGTGGCAGGCGGGGCGCCGAGGCCAGACCTGGCTTCGACACAGGCCGCAGACCGCCATTGACGGGGTATCGAAATACTATCTGAGTGTTTGGTACGGTGGTGCACCTTCCATGTGAGGAACGGTAGCGGCGACAAGCGAGTTGTCACAGCGCCGGTCGCCCCGTTAGCCGGCAAATGCGGCCCCGGCCTCAAGCCCCCCCCCCAATTGCCCAGCCGGGGCCGCTCTCGTCGAACAGGAGTGCAGAGCCGCGCTTTGTTGGTCCGCTCCCGTACGATGCCCCCCGATGTGATTTGCGATGCAGCGAATTCTTTCTAAACCTCATGCCGCCGGGGCTGGAACATACTTCACGAATTTATACTCCTCCGGTCAAAGGCCGCAGCGGCGTTCGCTGCGGCCTTTCGCCTAACATGGAGCGCAGGATGAAAAGCGAAACTTGCTTGATTGTTCGTACCCCTCCCGGTCGGCAACTGGATTTGTTGCGCGGGGAAGCGTCTCGTGTCGCAAAAGCAAACGAGGTGAATTGGTATGCCGACCGCGCCGACATCGGCACGCGTTTTTGTTTTGACAATGACAGAGCGAAAAAGGCCTTCGCTCTAATCTGCGACGACATCGGCATTTCGTACCAAGACGGTTAGGGCGCTCCGGCATTGCGATCACACTGGACACCTGATGCCGAAACATGCAGGGCGAGGCAGCCGCGGCGGTTGACGACGCCATGCGAGCCGCCATAAACAAGCGAACCGACGACGTTGGGTGGCAAAGCGGTGGCAGAGTCGTCGAGACGTTCTCTGCAAAGCGACGAAAAGCCCAGCAATTTCAAGTCTCGGAAGGGTGGCCGAGTGGTTTAAGGCACCGGTCTTGAAAACCGGCGTGCCCGCAAGGGTACCGTGGGTTCGAATCCCACCCCTTCCGCCAATATATTGTTCACCGCTCCTCCAACCCGCGGCGGCCAAACCGTTGAATGCTCGGCTTTTTCGACGGGCGACCCGGGTTCTGCTGAAGTAGCTACGGTGAAAAGCTACCAATTAGCCCGCGGCGCGAGAGAAGCCTGAGAGCATGATACTTCGCATCCTTGGTCAGCTCGAGTTGCCTCGATGTCTGTCCCCGGTCCATCCTCTGCAATCACGCCAAGACAACGCAGCTGAAAAATGAGGCGCCCAGCAGCAGCGGCGCAGAATGCGGGCCAAAGCGCCGCCTCCGACGCTATCAGCCGCTAGGCCAGGGCAGTTCGCCGATCGTTGCCGTAACAACTTCCCAGATCGACACGACCTCGATACTCGGGAGGGCCACGTGATGGCGCCGGTGGAACTTGCGGGCGGGGTGGTCGTTGCTTGGCCACGGCAGCAGTTAGCGAGGAGTGCACGTGAACCGACGCCAACTTGTTCAAGGGTCGGCGGTGCTGCCGGCGTTGCTGCTCGCCTCGCCAAGCGGTTTCGGCGCTTCGTCGGATGGCGCGTTTGGGCCGTCCACGGTGAGAGACCTGGCCCGTATGATCGGGGGCAAGCAGTTCGAGGCGCCGGACGAGAAGCTGCCGAGCGGCTTGAAGGATCTCGATTACGATCAGTACCGTTCCATCCGCTTCCTACCCGAGCGCGCGCTCTGGCGCGGCAAGAATCTTCCGTTCGAAACGCAGTTCTTCCATCGCGGCTTCTTCTACAAAAACCGGGTGACCATATTCGAGGTCGCGGACGGAAAGGCCACCGAACTCAAGTACCGCAAGGAGGACTTTTCCTTCGGCGAGAAGGTCCCGGCGTTTGAAGAGGCCGACCTCGGCTTCGCCGGCTTCCGCATACACGCGCCGATGAACCGCGCGGACTATTACGACGAGGTGTGCGTCTTCCTGGGCGCAAGCTACTTCCGCGCTGTCGCCAAGGGGCAGACGTACGGGCTTTCCGCCCGGGGACTTTCGATCGATACGGGGGAAGCCAAGGGCGAGGAATTTCCGCTCTTCAAGTCCTTCTGGCTCGAGCGGCCTGCGCCCGGCGCGACCTCGCTGGTGATCCACGCTCTGCTCGACAGCAAAAGCTGCGCGGCGAGCTACCGATTCACGGTACGGCCGGGTGACACGACGGTCTTCGACGTCGAGATGTCGGTCTACCCGCGCGTCGAAATGCAGCGGGTCGGGTTCGCGCCCATGACCAGCATGTTCTTCTACGGCCCTAACGACCGCAACGACATCGACGATTTCCGCCCCTCCGTCCATGATTCCGACGGGCTCGCGATCTTCAACGGCAAGGGCGAAAGCCTCTGGAGGCCGCTCAGCAATCCCCGTGACCTCCAAATCAGCACCTTTCAGGACCTCAATCCGCGGGGGTTCGGCCTGATGCAGCGGGAGAGAAATTTCTTCGCTTACCAGGACATCGAATCCAGCTTCGAAAAGCGGCCCAGTCTCTGGATGGAGCCGATCGGAGACTGGGGCGAGGGCGGCGTCATGCTGTTCGAGATCCCGACCAAAGAGGAAGTCCACGACAACATCGCCGCGTTCTGGCGGCCCAAAAGCCTGCTGCAGGCCAAGGGCGAGCACAACTACACCTATCGGCTGCATTGGGGGCCGGACAGTCCCAAGCCGCATTCGCTGGCTCGCTTCACGCGAAGCGGAATAGGGGCGAGGGGCGAAGACGCCCGCCTCTTCGTCCTCGATCTGGTCGGCGACAACCTGAAGGGCATCGATCCGGCCGGCGTCAAAGGCGTCGTGACGGCGGAAAAGTCCGAGGTGAAGAACATCGTCACGCAGCCCAATCCCTACACCGGCGGTTGGCGGCTGAGCTTCCAGTGCCAGGTGAAAGGGGAGCCGATCGAGCTGCGGGCGTTTCTGACCGAGGGCGACAAGCCCTTGTCGGAAGTCTGGGTCTACCGATGGGCACCCTGAACACAGCTCCGAGGCCGATCGCCGGCGATATCGCGATCCAACGCCTATTGCCGCGCGAGTCGCCCCTTCCGATGGCTCCTGGCGACCTCGGAAAGAACCGGGTACCCGACCGCGTTCCAGCGCCGGTCGCCCCCGCGATGGCCTGGCGGCGCGGCCTCGTCCTTCTCTCGACGGCGGCGCTCACGGGAGCGGGTGGCTATGAGATGTATCGTGTGCTGCAGGTCGGCGGCGTCACCGTCCTCGAAGCCATGGTGCTGGCGCTCTTCCTGGTCCTGCTCGCTTGGGTGGCTTTCTCGTTCGCCTCCGCGTTGGCCGGCTTCTTCGTGCTGCTGGCCCATCGTCCGGGCACCTTCGCGCCAGAGGCAGAACTGCCCACGATCGCAAGCCGCACCGCAATGCTGCTTCCCACCTACAACGAAAACCCGCATCAATTGACGGCGCGGCTTCGTGCGATCGTCGAATCCTTAGAGGCGACCTCGCAAGGGGAGCTATTCGATTGGTTCGTCCTGAGCGACAGCACCGATCCGGACATCTGGGTCGCCGAAGAAAAAGCGGTCCTCGCGCTGCGACAAGCCGTGGGAACGCGGCTGTATTATCGTCACCGAGCGGAGAATACGGCTCGGAAAGCCGGCAATATCTCCGAGTGGGTCACGCGTTTCGGCGGCATCTACGACTTCATAATCGTGCTCGACGCCGACAGTCTCATGAGCGGTCAAACCATCGTCCGATTGGTCCATGCTATCGAGACCAATCCGACCGCCGGGCTCGTCCAGACTCTCCCCATGATCGTCAATGCGCGAACTCTGTTCAGCCGCGTCCAGCAATTCGCGGGCCGTCTGTACGGACCAATGATCGCGGCCGGCGTCGCCTGGTGGCACGGCTCCGAAGGCAACTACTGGGGCCACAACGCGATCATCCGGGTGAAGGCGTTCGCGCAAGCGGCTGCACTGCCGCAGATTCGCGGGCGCAAGCCGTTCGGCGGGCACATCCTGAGCCATGATTTCGTCGAGGCTGCACTGATGCGGCGGGCCGGGTGGGGCATCTACATGCTGCCGATGCTTGGCGGAAGCTACGAAGAGGTGCCACCTTCCCTGCTTGATTTCGCGGCGCGCGATCGACGCTGGTGTCAGGGCAATCTTCAGCATCTCGCTGTGGTCCCCGCGCGGGGGCTCCACTGGGTCTCCCGGCTGCATTTCATGGTGGGCATCGGGGCATATCTGACAGCACCGCTGTGGCTGCTATTCCTGCTGCTGGGGATGCTGATCTCGCTGCAGGCGCGGTTCGTGCGTCCGGAGTATTTTCCGAAGGGTTTCGCGCTCTTTCCGACCTGGCCGGCCCAGGATCCCGTGCTCGCCCTCTGGGTGTTCGTCGCCACGATGGGATTGCTGCTTTTACCGAAGCTGCTCAGCCTAGTCTTGCTCTGGTTGCGGCGCTCGCTGGCACATCAATTCGGCGGCGCATTGCGTGCTTCGTCCGGAGTTCTCGCAGAGGTCGTCATATCCGCGTTGATGGCGCCCATAATGATGATCTTCCAGTCGATCGCGGTGATCGAGATTCTGGCCGGTCGCGACGCAGGCTGGCAGACGCAAAGGCGGGACGACGGTACGGTGGAGCGCCGCGAGCTCTATCGGAAATACGGCGTTCCAACATTGTGCGGCGTTGCGATGGCGGCAAGCGCGTACGCCGTTTCGCTGCCCCTTCTACTCTGGATGTCGCCGGTCATCGTCGGGCTGCTGTTCGCCGTACCTATAGGAGCTCTGACCGCAAGGCGCGCGTCCGTCGACTTGTTCGCCACCCCAGAAGAACTAGAGCCGCCTCCGCTCCTGCGTCGAGCGAACGAGTTGAGCGCGGCGGCAGACAAAGCGATCAAACCAGCCTTGGTGGAACTGCACGAAGACGCCGCACTCTTGGCATTCCACGTCGCGCAGCTAGCGCCTCCCCGCGCCGCCCGGCCCGGCACGGTCGACGCGAACCTGGTTGTTGGGGGTGCCAAGGTGGAGGCGAGCGAGACCTTCGAGGAGGCCGTCGAGCATCTCTCCACCAGAGAGGTCTTTTCAATCTTGAACAACGCTTCGGCGCTCGCGACCGTGTTGCACAAGTGATGAAGACCTGCCGGGGGGGGCCGACCCGCCTGAACTCCGGCGTGCGGGTGTGGATTGCGACCGGCCATACCGATATGCGTCGCGCCATGAACTCGCTGGGCTTGCTGGTGCAGGAAGCCTTCAAGCGAGACCCGCACGGGCCGAACCTACGGTGCACGACGGGTCTGGAGAGATCTTTTTGGCAGATGGCGTCGAATGCGGTCTGCACCGGATCGAGCGGCTATGCGCCAGCAGGCGTTGCGGGCGAGGCCGCGGCGCCGGCGTCTGCCAAAGGACGAAGGCGATCGCCAGGTAGCGAACGTGCTGGCAAACTTTCTGGACCCGACAATGTCTGGGACAATGCGGCGATGGAGAGCTTCTTCTCGTCGCTGAAGACCGAGCGCACCGAACGCAAAATCTATCGCACCAGAAACGAGGCCAGAGCAGATGTGTTCGACTACATCGAGCGGTTCTACAACGCCGTCCGTCGTCACTCGACGATCGGATACCTCAGTCCTGTTGAGTTCGAGCGCAAGTGGGATTAGCTTAACCGGGTGTCCATCAAACCGGCAGCAGCTCATTCCGAAAGTCTGAATAGGAGCCGCAGTCAAACGGTGCCCGACGCCTGCTTTAGTTTCGGCCGCAAGCAGGTCGGTCGCGGCTTAGCGCGACCATGGCCACGCGAACGACGGTTGCGGTTTTATAGCTTGCGGCCTGGCAATTGGCGCCGGCTTTGGCGCCTGGGCAGCATTGGCCGACTGCCGCGGACGCGGCAATGGTATTTCCGGCATGACCTTTGGCTTTTCTGGAATCGCGTTCGTAACTTCAGGCATCATCTCCTTCGGCGCTGATGCGATGGCCGTGACGCGGGCGAGTTGCTCCTGGTTTGCGTTGAGGCGATCGGTGAGCGTTTGACTTTCGCGTGCCATCTGGATCTGGATCCCTTTGAGCTCGTCGATGACACGGTTGTTACGTGCGAATTCTTCCTGGCTTGTCTTGAGTTGGCGCGCGACATTTTCATTGTCGTGGACCAATTTCTCTTGCGTCACCTTAAGTTGTTCGACTGCTTGCCTCAAGGCAGCGAGATCGCGCGTCATCGACTGGAGCTGCTGGGTCAAGTCGGAAGCCAGGGCGATTGCAGACGGCGATGTGTCTTTCGGCGCCGTAGCTTCTCCGGTGAGCCGCGTCAGAGGTGCTTGGTCCGAAGGGGCCGTCATCGGGGGATGAGCGGAGGACGACCACCACCACCAGGCAGCAAAGCATGCCGCCAACAGAGAGCAGACGAAAGCCACGTGGGGCTGTTTCGTCCATTGATGGTTTGTTGTCGGGGCGCGCGACGTCTCCATGGCCGGCGGGACCGAGGGACGGTCTTCCGCTTTACGCGCCAGGTGCGAAAGCTCTTCAGCGATCTGCCGTTCCGCGACGCTGTCGTCCCGCGTAGAAGCCATTTGGTGCTCCATATGAACCCCTTGACGACGGTGCTGAGCTTCGTTGTTTAGCACAGTTTTTCACCTCTGCGCTCGGGCCCGGCGTCGCGCGCGAAGGCGCCGTCGGCAAATGAGTCCGATCGCCGAAAGTTCGAGGCTGATCGAGGTAGGAAAATACGCCTAAACTGGCGCCGAAATCATTCGCGCTCGCCGGTCTCTCGCTCTCTTCAGGGCGCGTTGCTCGCGCAGTCTACGAAATTGATTGCCCACGGACGAAGACGCCGAGGTTCGAGTCAAGAAGCTCTTAGGTGCACATGCTGCTGTTGAGGTCTGGGTGGGGCCTCGCCGGGCCATCTCCGGTTAGTACGTGAGAACTCGGATAGTTTAATGAGCCACTCGTCGGCAGCAAAGGCGCGGTACCTTGGCTTGTAAATTCGATGTCCTTTCCGTCAGACGCTCGCCAATAGACCAGCACGCCGCGAACCACCGTGCGCGCATTTCGCCGAGGTGATCTTCAGCTGCCGACCGTCTGGATGCGTTGGCGTTCGACGTTTGCTTGGATGCATAGCGCGATCAATGCGGCACCGCGGCCGACGCGCAAATTACCGGGCGCAAGCTACTGTGTGTCGTTGTGTGGACGGCAGGCCCGCCAGGTTCACTCTGGCGGGCTTAGGTGACTAAGTTTCCCCCGGGCGTATGATGTGGCTTGGGCGGAGCTTGATTCGTCATGCTGGAAGCCATTCTCTTATTGCTGGGAATCGGGGCCGCAGCCCTTCTGCTGATCGCCTTCTGGGGATTGCAGCACCACGTATGACTGCGCCCCGTGGCCCGGCACTCCAAGGCCGCAAGTTCACGCAGTGGGCTGCTGCACGCGACTGTGATGACTGTTGAAAAACTCCGTGTGAAGTAGTTCACAAGCGGGAGGTATTCCTGAGCGTAGCGTGGGCGCTTCCACTGGAGGGAAGCGCAATGAAGTGGAACTTGGCGACCTACCGAACGCTCGCGCTTACCGCCGTTGTTCTAGTGGCGGCCGCGACCACTATTGCCATCGGTAATCCTAGTGGATTCCATGACCCAATGTTGGGATCCGATTGGCAATGCAGCCGGACCATGCTGGTCGTGACCACATGTGCACACTGAAGCGTTGATCAGAATAGCCGCAGACGCGAGCTCGGCAAAGGTCGTTCGAAAATCTCGGCCCTAACGAATGTCGCCCTAGCAATCGGTCGACGAAGGGGAGAGCAGGGGTGCCGGGCGAGGCCGCCGCGCCCGTGAAAGGTGGTTGAAATTAAGGTGGGGAATCGGCTCGGCTTACCTCGGTAAGGTCCGTGAGAGCCCGCGCCGAGGCGCAGAAAAGATAAGCAATTACAAGAAGGTTGACAGGCACCCCTTCCGCCAAAGTAAATTCAAATATTTAAATGTGACCCTACCTGCCAACGCACAAACGAAGGTGCAATCGTTTCGGTGCGGCCATGACAGCGGTCGATATCGTCGGATCGCTTCTGTTGGTGGTGGTGCCGGCAGTCACGTTGGCTTGGCAAGAGAACCTCCTGCATAGCCAACCATCAAGGCCGCCATCGAGCAGCACGCGTGTCTTGAGACGCGCAAGTACCGTTCATCGGGTATTCAGCGCCTCCGCCATACGTTGTGCGGAGGGAGACGGATCATGATCATCAGCATTGCCGCGGCTGCGCTCGCCCTTCACGTCGGGACGGCGGTGGCACAGGACACTCCACCCGAGATTCAGACTGTCCAATACGGCGTCCCCGTCAGGCCGCCTCCGTGCGGCCACGGTTGGGACGTGAGCGCCCGCGATGGCATGTGCTATCCAAACGGGTACCTTCCTCCTCAGGAACAGGCCGCGCGGCAGTACTACTATCGCGGTGGTGGAGGCTACGGCTACGGCAGACATCGGGTCCCCTGTGGTAACGGCGCAGACGTCGATATTCGAGACGGTCAATGCTACCCCAACGGTACGGTGCCGCCGCAGTTTCAGCAGGGTCGACAGGGGTACTACGGCTACGACGACTACGAACGCCGCCCCAGACGCCGTTATTATTGAGAAGCCCGCCAGCGTGAGCCGGCGGGGCCCTGTGCGTCAGTTCTCACGGATCCGTTGAAGAAGCGGCAACCGCCGGACCAGGTCTTTGCCGGCTGGCTGTGCGCACTTGCGGAATGATTCGTCTTGCAATTGCGTCCGTCTGCTGGCGTAATACCGGGATTGCCGGGATCGTTTTGCATTCTTGTTATTTTGAGGTCGTGATGAGTATTTCTGATCGAACTCCCCATGCCGCCAACGTTCTGCTTCAACGCATCGCATTTCTAGAAAGTCAGATTGCGGAGTTGAGCGTCTTGCGAAATCGATTGACGCAAGCTGAGTTGCGCCGCTACCGCTTGAGTGGGCGAGCTTGCGTAAAGTCGACCGCACGCCGTCGGCGTAAGTAATCTTCCGCGCTCAGCCTGCAAAGAGTTGCCGCCCCGCGTGTAAGCCCAAGCCATGGGAAGGCGTGACGTTGCCCGGAAGTCATCCTGGGCCGGCAGAACCTTTCACAGCGGGCTGTGCATGTTCTTCTTTTTTCGAACCGGCTGGGGTGTCTCGGCTCGCTGCGGATCTCCGGCCTGATCACTTTCGCGCTACTCTTCCTGTTCGGGACAATCCGGTTTTGAAGCCCGGCACGGCAAATCAGCGGCGCGCCTGGCGCTCGCCGAAAACCAAAGACAGCAATGGAGCAGGGCGGCCGCTCAAAGTGATCTGGTAGCCCCTCTCGACGCGCCAGCCGGGAGGCATGTCCGCAGAGCCGCCCCGTTGCCGGTCACTTGAGGCGCTCGGAGCATCCCGGCGCCACCAACCAGCCGATTGAATAGCACGTCGGCGCAGCCGCCTTGTCAGCGGCGTGCCTGGCTGTCTCGGCTTGTGGATTCACCAACCCCAGGAGAACCGCGAACGCGGCCACAGCGCCGATGGTCGCGAGCGCGACCTTGTCAAGCGATGTGAAAACGGGACGGCGTTGATGCCCGTCGGGTGCAATGTGCTTCAATGAACGCAACTCTTACAAACGAGCGAAAAATGTAAATCAGCATCGGCGCGATCGCAAGCCCTGGTTGCTGGATGTAACACTGCTCGCGACGCCGTGAACCGGCGGGCCTGGGTGCCAGGGCCAGCCAAGCCGCCGCCGGCGAACCGACATGACGCCTTGGTCCGTATACCGATGATGCTCTCTTCCGCTGTGCGGCCGGCGCAGATCGCGTGTCGTCCGATGACGTCATTAACTTGCCGCTGCGCCCAAAACTCGCCGCTGCGCCCAAGTCCTTTCGCGGCGGAGGAGGGGACGCTCGAAGCTGGCTCGTCCCACACCCGATCCTGGACCCCGTTTCGTCCGGCGTTGAGACTTTCGGCGAACCGAAATTCTCAGCTCTTCGTATCAGCGCGCTTCAGCGCATCCCACGCGGCCTGGTTGGCCTGATCGAACGCCTTCCGGGATTCCGCGAGCGCGGCACTCAGGACCGACCAGGATTCACTGCCCGCCTGCTTCAGCTTCTGCAGACGTGCTTCCGCTTCAGACGCATCGGATCTCATCTGCTTGAGCGCGGCATCGACGTCGGCGGTGCGGGCTGTGGCCACCTTGCCCGCGGCCTCGCGGAATTTGTCCGCCGCTTCGCGCCAGGCCTTGGCCTGCGCCGCTGCAAGATCCTTGAACGTGGCCTGCTGCTGCTCGAACTGTTTGCCAGCGTCTTCGAAGAAGGTCTTCACCTGAGCTTCGAATCCGGCCCATTGCTTTTCCAGGTCTGTCTTGGCGCCCGCCCAAGCGGTTTCGCCCGCCTCCGCCTGGGTTTTGAGCAAGGCCTGAAACTCGTCGCGACGCGTCTTCAGGTCGGACAGGAATTGATCGGTCTTGACCTTGGACTCAGCCTTGGCCTGGCCGGCCCTGACCTCGAAGGAGGCCAATGCGGCATCCATTTCATCGATCCGCTCCTTGGCCCAATTGAGATAAAAATGCATGCTGCTCTGCTGTGACATGGCCGCCTCCGCTGATTGGCTCGAACTCAGGATTCCAGAGCCAGGGCTGGCTCATGTTGACCTGCCTCAACGATGTCGTGTTTTGAGGCCCGCGCGGCGCGAACACGGAAGGACGTGACGACGTGTCGAGAGATGACGGGACGAAGACGCTGCGAGAAGTGGGGTCCTCGAGATTGACCAGTCCCCCGGCCACGATGGTTCAGCCGATGGCGGCCCCTGAGCGGCCTCTTGATTTGGAGCGGGCGGCATCACGCATGTGGAGCACGAAGACGATAGCCGGGATCGTATCGATAGCCGCGGCGCTTCTTGGGCTGGCGCTGACCTGGTCGTACACATCCTTGAACGATTTCGCCGACGCAGGCCGCATTTCAACGCTCCTGTCTGTCTATTCGCAATCCATCTGGGGGCCATTCTTCGCGATCGCAGCTTTCGTCGTCGGCGGGCTGGTCGTGTTTCCGATTCTCGTACTCATTGCCGCAACCGCTGCTGCACTCGGGCCATGGCTGGGCTTCTTCACTGCGATGGCTGGCGCCTTGCTCAGTGCCCTTGTCCTGTTTTCAATCGGACGGGTGCTCGGTCGAGAACGCCTGCAGCATCTGCTCGGACGACGCGCAGGGCGCATCCAGGAACGCATTGTAGGCAAAGGCATCCTGGCCGTCGTCGTCATCAGGATGATTCCCGTCGCACCGTACACGGTGGTGAATGTCGTGGCTGGTGCGAGCACGCTGCCGCTTCGTGACTTCATGATTGGCACGCTGCTGGGTATCACGCCCGGGATTCTCGCCATGGCCGTTCTGGGAGCTCGGATCGCAGATCTGGCCAGGAATGCGTCCTGGAGCAACGCTTTCCTGCTCGCACTGGCGTTTCTGGGTTGGCTCGGGATCTGCGCGGGCGCGCAGTTCGTCGCGACCTGGCTCGCCGGGAGGCGCCAATGCGCTTCATGACGTGGAACGTGCACGGCACCTCAATCTCAATCCGAAATGCGATCTGGCGACTGCAAAAGACGTTGCGCCAGCGGGACTTAGCTACTGTGCATGGGGTTGTTTTCGCGGATTTTCATGTCCGCGCCTATGCCTTCGGCGGGGCCATGCGGAACTCTTTCCTCGCCGCCGGGTTGTCTCGTCATGACTGAAGACCTTTCCTTCCGACGCAAACCCCTGACCCCCGAACAGCGCCAGGCACGCGATGCCGCCCGCCGGATCGAGGCCGAGAAGGCCATGCGCGACCATGAAGCGGCGCAGAAGGCGTTTTATGCCAACAAGGAACGGCTGAGGGCCGAGCGGCTGGCGCGTGAAGCGGCGGCGCCGAAGGGCTGAGCGAACGCGCTCGCGGCCCAATTCCTGAATCGCTTCTCCCGGCGAATTGCGGCTCGCCAGTGCCGCATGGACAGCCCCTTTGAACGCGAGGCCAGCTTGAACGCCTCGACGGCCTCTGCAAATGCCCCGCGGCGCGATTGCGCCTCGATCGCGTCTGCAGGCTTGACGGCGTTCGCCTTCCGCCGGAAGCTTCAGCTTCCCAACTGACCTGAATCACGGAGACGTTTGCTTCCAGCCGGTCCGACACCCTTCAGCGAAGAGCGCAATGGAGCTGACCATGACCACGTTCGACAAGCGCGAGCAGGGCTTTGAGGCCAAATTCGCCCACGACGAGGAGCTCGTGTTCAAGGCCACGGCCCGGTCCAACAAGCTCCTAGGGCTCTGGGCCGCAGGCCAGCTCGGCCTTAGCGGCGATGCCGCGGCGGGCTACGCAGGGACGCTGGTGACGGACCATCTGGAGAACCGGACGATGGACGAGGTCCTGGACAAGGTGTCGGCCGATCTCGCAGGCAAGGGTGTCGCGCGCGAGGAGGTCGCCCAAAAGCTCCAGGAGTGTTTGCATCAGGCGTTGCAGCAGCTCGAAACAGACAGGTGAGGACGGCCGCCATGCCTTGTTCGGCATGCTCGCGCGCCGCGCCACGATCAGGCCGAGAAAGAGCGCAGTTGCAGCCAGCGTGAGCCGTAGATCGTCGGCAGCAACCCGGCCGCGGCGAGATCATGCCGTTACGTGCTATCGTGTCGCGCGGCCGTCGTACGGCATGGATCGGGAGGCGGGGAGTGTCTCGAAGCGGCTTTGGAAAATGGTTCGGCGGGATCGCGCTGGCTGCCGCGCTCGCAGTTGGGACCGGAGTTTCGGCGACACCGCTGACGCCGTTTCGCTACGAGGCGCAGGCGCAGCGTCATTGTCCGCACGACAGGGTCGTCTGGCTCGATTTCAGGAAAGGCGTCTACTATCGCAAGGGGCAGAAGCGATACGGCGAGGGATTTGACGGCAGCTTCGTTTGCCTGAACGAGGCCCGCGACGGCCTGTACCGCCGTTCGTTGTTGGGGCTGCGCTGAGCACGTGTGACCCCGCGCCAGCGGTCAACGGACAACGTTGCGCGCAGCATCGCGAGGGAGATTGCCGTCAGAGAATGAGAGAGGGACTTAGGCGAACGCCAGGGCTACGAGGCTCGAGCAGAGCAGCACCAAGCCGCCCGCGGTCAGTGCCAGGAAGCCATCGGATACGAAATCATGGTTGCGCATGGGACACCTGCCGCTCTCGTCCTCGATGCTCGATCGGATCGATCAAAATTGCCCGAACGTGCCGCCTTGAAAGAGGTGATGCTTGCCGCCCGCGCGAGTGCCTCAGGCCCTCGTGCGGTAACCTTCGAACGCATGGGCCAGGAAGATCCCCGCGCTTACCAGACCCATCAGTGCCGAAACCGTCTCGATCATCGTTAAAATTCCAATCCGCCCCTGCCATCCGAGAAAACGCGTGCGGCCTTGCACAGTCAAAAGAATTTCGGTGAGCGGCGTGACAATGGGGGTGGAGTGAGGATTTGGCGCAACAGCTTGTCCAGACCTGGCACAGAGCGGGGTGCGCAGGTTCCGTAGATCAGCGGGGAAAGCGAACCTGTCGTTTACCATCCCGGCGTGATCGCTGCGGGCTCCCCATTTCCGCCGTGTTCCGGTTGCGTTATCCTTACCACTTCCAACGCGGTGGTGGGCCGCCTCGGAATCAGAGGACCGGACAGCGCTCCCCGTTGCGAAAGCGGGTGAGGGATGCCTCCGGCAAAGTGGTATTTGGGGCGCATGGGGATCCGACGGTCAGATTCGGTTTTGCGAGCCGCGCGCGGTGTTGCGGTGGTCGCAACCTGCCTTGCGCTTGCCAACTGCGCCTCTTCCAACAAGTTCGCCAGCCGCGTTGATCCGAAATACGGCGTGTCCTCGAGCCCCCGGGTCGTGGCCTGGGGCGATCCCGTCCCGAAGGGCGGCGGCACCTACCGCGTCGGCAAGCCCTATGTCGTGGCGGGCCGGACCTACGTGCCGGAGGAGGACGTCAACTACCGCGCCGAGGGCATGGCGTCATGGTACGGCGACGATTTCCACGGCCGCTTGACCGCCAACGGCGAAGTGTTCGACATGACCTCGCTGACCGCGGCGCATCCGACCCTGCCGATGCCGTCCTACGCGCGGGTGACCAATATCTCGAACGGCAAGTCGCTGATCGTCCGCGTCAATGACCGCGGGCCGTATCACGGCAACCGCCTCATCGATGTTTCGAACAAGGCCGCCGAACTCCTTGAATTCAAAGGTAATGGCGTCGCCAGGGTTCGCGTCGAATATGTCGGCCGCGCGCCGCTCGAAGGCTCCGATGACCGCCAGCTGATGGCAACCTTGCGCACAGGCGTCCCGGCGCCGTCGCCCTCGATGGTCCGCGTCGCGTCTGCCAAACCCTTCGTGCCGGAATTGCCCTCGTCGAGCCGCGGCGCCATTCGCGGCGACATCCCGATGCCGGAGGGACGGCCCTACAATCTCGGCAACACGTCGGCCGACATGGCATCGCTCAATGCGACCTCGGACATGTCGGCGTCGAGCCGCAGCCGGGGCCGGGCGCTCCAGAACGCCCGCGCGGTGTCCTATGACGAGGACGGCCGCTACGCCGCCCGAAGCGCTGCCTCGACGGCCGATGGCGCTGCGGAGGCCCGGAGCATCCTGAGCGGCCGGGGGCTCTACTGAGCCGCGCTTTCCTTCAAGAACGTCACCAGGGCCGCGTTCACCTCGTCCGGCCGCTCCTGCTGCACCCAATGGCCGGCGCCCTCGATGATCAGCTTGCCCTTGAGATTGGGCAGCACCCGCTCGAGTTCGTTGACGCGCTTGGCCCCGATCAGCCCGGTGATCACCGCGTCTTTTGAGCCTGCGATGAACAGGGACGGCTGGTGAATCTGCGCGTCCTGCCAGGGCGCGGTCAGCTCCCAATTGCGGTCGATGTTGCGGTACCAGTTCAGCCCGCCGCGGAAGCCGGACTTGCGGAAGGCTTCGGTGAAATAGGCCAGATCAGCCTCGCTGAGCCAGGTGGGCAGCGGCTCTTCGGAGGTGGCGTGGCTGAGAAAGCCCTTGCCCTCATGCACGAACATGGCAGCGGAGGGATCGGCGAGGCCGCGCCCCCCAAGCACGATCCGCATGGTGCGGGCAACGTCTCGCTCGAGCTCAGCTTCGGCGACGCCGGGCGCCTGGAAATACTGCCAGTAGAAGTTGGTGATACCGCCCTGGCGCAACAAGTCGAGCGGCCTGCCGCGGCCGCGGAACGGCGGAGGCACGCTCAGGCCCGCGACCGCCGTGAAGAGGTCGGGCCGGAACAGTGCCGCGTGCCAGGCGACCGGTGCGCCCCAATCGTGGCCGATCACCATCGCCTTGGGCTCGCCGAGCGCCTGGACGAGACCGACCACGTCACCGACCGTATCGAAGATCGAGTAGGCCGCAACGTCAGGCGGCGCCGCGCTCTGGCCGTAGCCGCGCATGTCGGGGGCAACCACATGAAATCCGGCCTCGGCGAGTGCAGGGATCTGATGGCGCCAGGAGTAGGACAGTTCCGGCCAGCCATGGCACAGCACCACCAGCGGCCCCTGGCCGGCTTCGCGGACGAACAGCTCGACCCCGTTGGCCTTGATCATGCGGGTTGAGGACATTCGCTTTTCCGCCTTGTTTCAGGGGTTTGGTCGGGAAACATAAGGCGCCACGATAGGGGCGCGAGGAGAATCGTGCAATCTCGGGGGCAAGCGTCCAACCGCGTGTTGTTCGCATCTGTTCCAACTGTTAGAACGCCTCTCTCAGGGCTTCGCCATGGCATTTCGTCTTCCCTTGCTTCGTCGCAACCGGCTCACCGCCGGAACGCTGGCCCGCGGGCTGATTGCTGCGGCTCTGGTGGCGGGGATCGGCTGGGGCGGGACGATCCATGCCGCCAACCAGAGCGTCCAGGGCGCCAAGAAATCGGAAGAGGCCGGCTTCGATGGCGATGCCCCGACTGCGATCCTGATCGAAGCCTCCTCAGGCAGCGTGCTGTTCGAGAAGAACGCCGACGAGCTGCGTGCGCCCTCGAGCATGATGAAACTGATGACCGCCGAGGTCGTCTTCAATGCGATCAAGAAGGGCGACGTCAAGCTGACGGACGAGTACCGGATCAGCGAGAACGCCTGGCGCCGGGGCGGCGCGCCCTCGGGCGGCTCGACCATGTTCGCGGCCATCAACAGCAAGGTCTCGGTCGACGATCTCCTCCACGGCGCGATCATCCAGAGCGGCAACGACGCCTGCATCGCGCTCGCCGAAGCCATGGCGGGCAATGAGCGGATCTTTGCTGCCGACTACATGACCAGGCGCGCACGCGAACTCGGCATGACCAAGTCGACCTTCGGTAACTCCAACGGGCTGCCCGACCCCGCCAACAAAATGACGGTGCGCGAGCTCGCCATCCTCGCCCGGCATATCATTCTCGACTTCCCCGAATTCTACAAACTGTTCGGCGAGAAGGAGTTCACCTGGAACAAGATCCGCCAGTTCAACCGCAATCCGCTGCTCAATTCGATGGAAGGCGCCGACGGTCTAAAGACCGGCTACACCAAGGAAGGCGGCTATGGCATGGTAGGCTCGGCCGTGCAGAACGGCACGCGTCTGATCGTCGTCGTCAATGGACTGGAAGATCCCGAGGATCGCGCCACGGAAGCCAAGAAGATGCTGGAATGGGGCTTCCGCAATTTTGAGACCCGCATCCTGATGGCGGCCGAGCAGCCCGTCGGCTACGCCAAGGTGTTCGGCGGCGAGAGCCGCTCGGTCAAGCTCGTCGCCAGGACGCCGGTGAAGGTGATGGTGCACAAGAATGGCAGCGACAAGCTGATAGCGCGCATCGTCTATCGCGGCCCGGTGCGCGCACCGGTCGAGGCCGGCCAGCAGGTCGGCGTGGTCAGGGTCTGGCGCAGCGGCAACATCGCCGTCGAAACGCCGGTCTTTGCGGCCGAAGCGATCGGCACCGGTTCGACCATGCGCCGCGCGATAGACGGCGCCAGCGAGCTCGTGATCGGCATGTTCCGCGCGGGCGCCGAGAAGCTCTGATCATGAGTGAGAGCGCGGCACAGCGGCCGTCCGGACGCGGACGCTTCATCACCTTTGAAGGCGGCGAGGGCGCGGGCAAGTCGACCCAGATCAAGAAGCTCGCTGACCGCCTCAAGGCGGCAAAGCTGCGCATCCGGGTCACGCGTGAGCCGGGCGGCTCGCCGGGTGCCGAGATCATGCGCCATCTGGTCCTGTCGGGCATGGGCAAGCTGCTCGGCCCCGAGGCGGAGACGCTGCTGTTTGCCGCTGCACGCGATGACCATGTCCGCACCGTGATCCAGCCTGCGCTCAACCAGGGCACCTGGGTGCTGTGCGACCGCTTCGCCGACTCGACTCGGGCCTATCAGGGCAGCCTTGGCCGCGTACCGGCCGGCCTGATCAACGCCATGCAAAGGGTCACCATCGGCGATCTCAAGCCGGACCTCACCATCATCCTCGATTTGCCGGTCGAGATTGGCCTGCAACGCGCCGCCGCGCGCCGTGGCAGCGGCACGCCTGACAGGTTCGAGGCCGAGAAGCTGAGCTTCCACGAGGGTCTCCGCGAAGCCTATCGCAAAATCGCTGCGGAGGATCCCGCGCGCTGCGTGCTGATCGACGCCAATTCCGATCCCGACACGGTCGCCGGGCGCGTCTGGACCGCGTTGCGCGAGCGTCTGCTCCCGACGCCTGCATCGGTCATTTCAGCATGAGCCCGCGTCAGGCCGAGCGCGAAACCGCCATTCCGCATCCGCGCGAGACATCCCGGCTGTTCGGCCATCGTGAGGCCGAGGCCGCGCTGCTTGCGGCCTATCGCAGCGGGCGCATTCCACATGCCTGGCTGATCGGCGGGCCGCAAGGGATCGGCAAGGCAACGCTGGCCTATCGCATGGCGCGCTTCGTGCTCGCCCATTCCCAGCCGCTGGCACCCGCCGTGCAGCACGCCGAAGACCTTGCGATCGATCCTGACGACGCCGTTACGCGGCAGGTAGCGGCCGGCTCGCATGGCGGCCTGCTGGCGCTGGAGCGAACCGCCAATGATCGCGGCGTGATGCGCACCGTGATCACGGTGGACGAGACGCGCGAGACGATCGCGTTCTTTGGCTCGACCGCGGCAGCCGAAGGCTGGCGCGTCTGCATCGTCGACACCGTCGACGAGCTCAATCCAAACGCGGCTAACGCGCTTCTGAAGATTCTCGAGGAGCCGCCCCAGCAATCGCTGTTCCTTCTGGTGAGCCACGCGCCCGCGCGCGTGCTCGCCACGATCCAGTCACGCTGCCGCAAGCTGCGCCTGCGTTCGCTCGCCACGGACGACGTGATCGGGGCTGCAGCTTCGGCGGCCGAGCTTGATCCGAACGATCCTGCGCTGCGCGAGGCGGCGGAAGCCTCCGAGGGCAGCGTCGCACGGGCCCTGACGCTGCTCGGCGGCGACGCCCTGAAGCTTCAGCAGCGCACGGCGGCGCTGCTCGCGCGCCTGCCGCAGGTCGATCCGCGCGAATTGCACACGCTCGGCGATTCACTCGGCACCAGCGATCGCATCGCGCTTGCCGCCTTCATCGACGGCATCGACCGCTGGATCGCCGAGCGGCTGCATGCGGATGAGGCCAATGCCAACCAGAACCTGCCGCGCCTTGCGCGCCTAGCTGAGGTATGGGAAAAGATCGTCCGCGCCGCGCGCGACACCGAAACCTACAATCTGGAGCGCAAGCCGTTGGTTTTCTCGGTGTTCGGCTGGCTGGCGGACGCAACGCGCTAGAGCATGATCCGGAAAAGTGCAGAGCGGTTTTCCGGAAAGATCATGTGCAAAACAACAACCTAACGCAGGTTCGTTTCCAAATTTCGGACAAGCCGGTAAAGGAATTCGTGGTGGCAACGCGAGCTAGGAAGACCGTCAAACGCAAGAGCGGCAAGAAAGCTGCCAAGAAGGCTGCCAAGAAGGCTGCCAAGAAAGCTGCGAAAAAGACCGTGAAGGCGCGCGCGAGCAAGGCCGCCAGGAAGGTCAAGAAGACCAAGAAGACTGCCGCCAAGAAGAGCGTGAAGAAGAGCGCGGCAAGGAAGGCCGGCAAGAAGGCCGCGAAGAAGCAGGTCCTCGCCAAGAAGCCTTCGACGAATTCAGCGGCTAAAAAGCCGGCCGCGGCTCCGGCGAAGACGGTCGCGAAAAAGGCGGCGGCGCCTGCCGTGACCGCCGCACCGGCTCCTGTCGCCGCGCTGCCGAAGGCTGTGAAGCCCAAGGTATCGAAACCCAGGGCCCCGCGTGCGCCGAATCCCGTCGCCGCTCCGCAAGCCGCGGCGCCCATGGTCGCGCCCGCGCGCGACAACGTCTTCTACATCACGACCGCGATCGCCTATCCCAACGGCAGCCCGCATATCGGTCACGCCTATGAGGCGATCGCAACCGACGTGCTGGCGCGCTTTGCGCGGCTCGACGGCAAGGACGTGTTCTTCCTGACCGGCACCGACGAGCACGGTCAGAAGATGATTCAGACGGCGGCCAGCGAAGGCATGTCCGCCTCCGCGCTCGCGACCCGCAATGCCGGCCGCTTCAGGGAGATGGACGAGCGTCTGAACGTGTCGTTCGACCGCTTCATCCGCACCACCGAGGAGCAGCATCACCGCTCCAGCCAGGAGATCTGGCGGCGCATGGAAGCGAACGGCGACATCTATGCCGATACCTATTCGGGCTGGTACTCGGTCCGTGACGAGGCCTACTACGCCGAGGACGAGACGCGCGTGAACGAGGACGGCGTGCGCCTGGGTCCGCAGGGCACGCCGGTGGAATGGGTCGAGGAGAAGAGCTATTTCTTCCGTCTGTCTGCCTACCAGGACAAGCTGCTCAGGCTCTACGCGGATCACCCTGATTTCATCGGGCCGGACTCCCGCAAGAACGAGGTGGTGAGCTTCGTCAGAGGCGGCCTGCGCGATCTCTCGATCTCGCGTACGACGTTCGATTGGGGCGTGAAGGTGCCGGGCGACGAACAGCACGTGATGTATGTCTGGGTCGACGCGCTGACCAACTACATCACCGGCGTCGGCTTCCCCGATGAGAGCGACAAGAACTGGCGCTATTGGCCTGCCGACGTGCACATCATCGGCAAGGACATCATCCGCTTCCATGCGGTGTATTGGCCGGCCTTCCTCCTGTCGGCGGGAATCCCCCTGCCGAGGCGGGTCTATGCCCACGGCTTCCTGTTCAGCAGGGGCGAGAAGATGTCGAAGTCGGTCGGCAACGTCGTCGATCCCTTCAACCTCGCCGACCAGTACGGCGTCGACCAGATGCGCTATTTCTTCCTGCGCGAGGTGCCGTTCGGCCAGGACGGCAATTATAACCACGAGGCCATCGTGGCGCGTATCAATGCCGACCTCGCCAACGATCTCGGCAACCTCGCGCAACGTTCGCTGTCCATGATCGCCAAGCAGTTCGGCGGCGTGCTGCCCGAGCCCGGCGACTTCAGCGACAACGACAAGGCGATTCTGGCGATGGCCGACGGCATGATCGCCGCGTCGCGCGAGGCCATGGCGACGCAACAGATCCATCAATGGCTCAGCGCCGTCTGGGCGGTGGTCGCGGAGGCCAACCGCTATTTTGCAGGCGAGGCGCCGTGGGCGCTCGCCAAGACGGATCCTGCCAGGCAGAAGACGGTGCTCTACGTCACCGCCGAAGTCGTGCGCCAGATCGCAATTCTTGCTCAGCCAGCAATGCCCTCCGCCTCGGGCAAGCTGCTCGACAGCCTCGGCATCCCCGAAACCGAGCGCAATTTCGCCATGCTCGGCGGCGCCAGGCGTATCGTACCCGGTTCGACGCTGCCGGCGCCGATGCCGGCGTTCCCGCGCTACGTCGAGCCGGCGGCCTAAAGCGCGATGGGATTTGGATGAATCGTCATCGCGCTTTAGGTTGTTGTTTGCGCATGATCTCCGCGCAAACGCGTTCCGCGTTTGTCGCGAGGGAAAACCGCTTCGCACCCTTCCGGATCATGCTTTAGAGGCGTTCGCACGATGTTGGTCGACAGCCACTGCCACCTGGATTTTCCCGACTTTGCGGAAGATCTCGACGGGATCGTGTCGCGGGCGCGCGCGGTCGGCATCGCGCGCATGGTCACGATCTCGACGCGGGTGCGGCGGCTGAGGAACCTGCTCGCGATCGCCGAACGCTATGACGACGTCTATTGCTCGGTCGGCACCCATCCGCACAACGCGGACGAGGAGGACGGAATTGCCCCGGACGAGCTTGTTGCCTTGACGGAGCATCCCAAGGTCGTCGCGCTCGGCGAGGCCGGGCTCGACTATTTCTACGACAACGGCTCGCCGGAGGCGCAGGCGAGGGGCTTTCGCGCCCACATCGCCGCCGCCCGCGCCACCGGCCTGCCGCTGGTGATCCACACCCGCGAGGCCGACGAGGACTGCGGACGCATTCTGGAGGACGAGGCGGCAAGGGGCTCGTTTCGCGCCGTCTTGCATTGTTATACCGGCGGGCGCGAGCTGGCGCTGAAGGCAGTGTCGCTCGGACTCTATATCGGTTTCACGGGAATCCTGACCTTCAAGAAATCGGAAGCCTTGCGCATGCTCGCGGCCGAACTGCCATCCGATCGTATCCTGGTTGAAACGGACTCGCCCTATCTTGCGCCGGGCAAGTTCCGGGGCAAACGCAACGAACCTGCTTATGTGGTCGAGGTCGCAAAGGTGCTCGCCGAGACGCGCGGCGTGTCATTTGACGAGATCTCGCGCCAGACAAGCGAAAACTTCTTCCGCCTGTTCTCGAAGGTGAAAGCGTGAGACTGGGAGCCACATGACGCTGACGCTGACGATCCTGGGCTGCGGCTCCTCCGCCGGCGTGCCGCGCCCGGCGCTCGGCTGGGGTGCCTGTGATCCCAACAACCCCAAGAACCGCCGTCGCCGCTGCTCGCTGCTGGTCGAGCGTGCCTCCGAGCACGGCACCACGCGCATCGTGATCGACACCTCGCCGGACCTGCGCGAGCAGCTGCTCTCGACCAATGTCGACCACATCGACGCGGTGTTCCTGACGCACGAGCATGCCGATCAGACCCACGGCATGGACGATCTGCGTTCGGTCGTCATGCACATGCGCCGGCGCATCCCGACCTATTTCAACCAGTCGACCGCCAAGGACATCCTGTCGCGATTCTCCTATTGCTTCATCTCGCCGGAGGGCAGCGACTATCCGCCGATCCTGACGCGGCATTCGATCGAGGCGGGCGAGAGCCAGACCATTCTGGGGAAGGGTGGCGCCGTGACGATGACTGCCTTCCTGGTGCAGCATGGCAACATTCCCGCGCTCGGCTATCGCATCGGGAATGCCGCCTACACACCCGACCTCAACGACATCCCGCGCGAGAGCTGGGGCACACTGGAAAACCTGGATCTCTGGATCGTCGACGGCCTGCGCTACACCAGCCATGTCAGCCATTTCAGCATCGACGATGCGCTGTCGTGGATCGAGCGGTTCAAGCCGAAGCGTGCGGTGATCACCAACATGACCGCCGACGTCGACTACGAAGTCATCAGGCAGTCGCTGCCCGCAGGCGTGGTGCCGGCCTATGACGGGCTGCGGCTGGAGACGCACTGAACCTCTGGTGGAAATTCTGGGGCCCCGGCGGCACACTCTTTGCTTGCGCCGGCCTCATCATGTTGATCTAACGTCTGAAAGACAGGCGTTGGGGTGAGGGCGATATTCAAGCAAGACCGGCAATCCGACGTGCGATTGCGGGCGTCGATTGAATCGCCTCGAGTGAGGATGGGGATCGCGTTGGCAGGGGATGACCTAACTGCTCGGGGACCGGCGCGCTGCGCCCTGGATCTGCTTTATCTCGGGGCAGGTTACGCCGCCGGCGTCTTCCTTGTTGCGATCTTCGCAATCATGATGGTCATGTCGGTCGGGCGCCAATTTGCGATCAACATTCCCGCCGGCGATGATTTCGCGTCCTGGTGCATGGCCGCGATGGCTTTCCTCGGTCTCGCTCACACCTTCAAGCGCGGAGAGATGATCCGCGTCGGCCTGCTGCTGGAACGTCTGCACGGGCGGACCAAGCAGATCGCGGAGATCGTGGCGCTCGGTATCGCCACCGCCTTCATTCTCTATTTCACCCGCTATGCCGCACAGATGACCTATGATTCCTGGCGCTTCAACGATGTGGCGCAGGGCGTGGTCGCGCTTCCGCTCTGGATTCCGCAGCTCGGTTTCGCCGGCGGTCTCGCGATACTGTCGATTGCGCTGGTCGATGAAATGATCAACGTCGTCAGGGGCAACCGGCCGAGCTACGAGAAGGGCTCGCCGGACGAGACGCCGGACGAATTCATCGAGCGCGTCTCGCAGGGCGGCGGAGGTTGACCATGGCCAATCTCGGCATGATCGAGCTGTCGTTCGTCCTGCTCGGCGTCATGATCCTGCTGCTCGGAAGCGGCGTCTGGATCGCGGTCTCGCTCGGGCTCGTCGGCTTCGTGGCGATGGCGCTGACGACGAGCCTGCCGCTCGGCGCCGTGCTCGCCACCACCACCTGGAGCGCCAGCTCGTCGTGGACGCTGGCCGCACTGCCGCTGTTCATCTGGATGGGCGAGATCCTCTTCCGTACCAAATTGTCGGAAGAGATGTTCCGGGGGCTGTCGCCCTGGGTTCAGTGGCTGCCCGGGCGCCTGACCCATGTCAACGTGGTCGGTTGCGGCATCTTCGCCGCGGTGTCGGGTTCTTCGGCGGCGACCTGCGCGACCATCGGCAAGATCGCGCTGCCCGAGCTCGACAAGCGCGGCTATGACAAGGGCTTGAGTCTCGGATCGCTCGCAGGCGCCGGCACGCTCGGCCTCCTGATTCCGCCGTCGATCCCGATGGTGGTCTACGCGGTCACGGCGAACGTCTCCGTGCTCCAGGTGTTCCTCGGCGGATTCCTGCCGGGTGTGCTCGTGATGGTGCTCTATTCGGGCTACATCATCATCTGGTCGCTGCTCAATCCCAAAAAGGTTCCCCCGCGCGATCCGCCGATGCCGTTCCGGCAGAAGCTGCGGGAGTCGGCGAAGCTCGCGCCCTGCCTGCTTCTGATCCTGGCCGTGTTTCTTTCACTCGTGTTGGGCTTCGCGACCGCCACGGAATGCGCCGCATGGGGCGTCACGGGCGCGCTGCTGCTGGCGTGGTGGAGCGGCACGCTCACGCGCAAGAATTTCCTCGAGAGCATCATGAGCGCGACGCGCCTGACCTGCATGATCATGCTGATCCTGGCGGGTGCGGCCTACACCACGGCCGCGATGGCCTATACGGGCATTCCGGCCGCGCTCGCCACCTGGGTTCAGGGGCAGCAACTCACGCCGAGCATGCTCGCGCTGTATCTGAGCATCATGTACATCATCCTGGGATGCCTGATCGACGGCATCTCGATGATCGTCCTGACCGCCGTCATCGTGCTGCCGATGGTCAAGCAGGCCGGGCTCGACCTGGTCTGGTTCGGCGTCTATCTCATCATTCACGTGGAGATGGCGCAGATCACGCCGCCGGTTGGATTCAATCTCTTCGTGCTCCAGAACATGAGCGGTCGTGATACGTTGACCGTTGCGCGGGCAGCGTCTCCGTTTTTCATCCTGTTGCTCGCTGCCGTGTTCATCATTACGGAGTATCCGCAGATCGTCATGTTCTTGCCGAAGCTCGCTTTCCCGGACTGAGCGTACGAGGTGTTCTAATTGGCTGTGAGGAGAGACCAGATGATGTCACGTTTATTTCGCGCATTCTTGACCGCCGGCGTGGTGGCGTCCGCGACGCCCGCCTTGGCGCAAACCAAATGGAATCTGCCGGCAGCCTATCCTGCCGACAATCCGCATTCCGAAAACCTCGTCGCCTTCGCCAAGGACGTCGAAGCTGCCACGTCCGGAAAGCTCCAGATCACGGTTCATCCCGGCGCTTCGCTATTCAAGGCACCGGACATCAAGCGCGCTGTCGTGACCGGGCAGGCGCAGATGGGAGAGGTGCTGCTGTCGATCCACGAGAACGAGGATCCGATGTTCGGCATCGACGTCGTGCCGTTCCTGGCGACCAGCTTCCCGGACGCGATGAAGCTGTATCAGGCTTCCAAGCCTGCGATCGTCAAGAAGCTCGATGCACAGGGTCTCAAGCTGCTGTTCGTCGTGCCGTGGGCGCCGCAGGGCGTCTATGTCAACAAGCCGCTCGCGACGATCGAGGACATGAAGGGCCTGAAATGGCGCGCCTACAACGTCGGAACGGCGCGGATCGGCGAATTGGTCGGCGCGCAGTCGGTCACGATCCAGGCGGCCGAGCTGCCGCAGGCGCTTGCGACCGGCGTGGTGAATTCCTTCATGTCGTCCGGCGGCACGGGCTACGACTCGAAGGCCTGGGAGTCGCTAAAATACTTCTATGACGTGCAGGCCTGGATTCCGAAAGACTACACCTTCGTCAACAAGGCCGCTTTCGACGCGCTCGACAAGCCGACCCAGGAGGCCATCCTCAAAGCCGCCGCGACCGCGGAAACCCGCGGCTGGAAGGCCTGGCAGGACAAGAGCACCTGGTACATCGACCAGCTCAAGGCGAAAGGCATGACCGTCGAGCCGCCGAGCCCGGCACTCAAGGCCGGCTTCCAGAAGATCGGCGAGCAGCTCACGGCCGACTGGCTCAAGAAGGCAGGGCCTGATGGCCAGGCGGTGGTCGACGCCTACAAGAAGATGTGAGGGGCAAGGTCTTCCGCTCGCCGTATTCAGACGTGCGGGCGGAAGACCCTCCAGACGATGTTCAGGCCGAGATCGCCTTTGCTGATCCGACCTCGTTGCGCAGCAGGAATTTCTGGATCTTGCCGGTCGAGGTCTTCGGGATAGGCCCGAACACGACCGCCTTCGGCGTCTTGAATCCGCTCATGTGCGAACGGCAGAAGGCGATGATGTCGGCCTCGCTCGCGCTTGCGCCTTCCTTCAGTTCGACGAAGGCGCAGGGCACTTCGCCCCATTTCGGATCGGGCTTTGCGACCACGGCTGCGAAAAGCACGGCCGGGTGCTTGTAGAGGATGTCCTCGACCTCGACGGAGGATATGTTCTCGCCGCCGGAGATGATGATGTCCTTGGAGCGGTCCTTGATGATGACGTAGCCGTGCTCGTCGAGCACGCCGAGGTCGCCGGTGTGAAACCAGCCGCCCTCGAAGGCTTCCTTCGTTGCCTTCTCGTTCTTGAGATAGCCCTTCATCACGATGTTGCCGCGGAACATGACCTCGCCGATGGTCTCGCCGTCGCGCGGCACCTGCCTCATCGTTTGCGGGTTGATGACGGTGACGCTTTCCTCGAGCGGGTAGGGCACGCCCTGCCGGCGCTTCATGCGCGCGCGCTCGGGAGCGGGAAGCTCGTCCCAGCCGGGCTGCTCGGCACAGACGGAGGCGGGGCCGTAGACCTCGGTCAGGCCGTACACATGCGTCAGCTTGATGCCGATGCTTTCGGCGCCTTCCAGCACCGCGACAGGCGGCGCGGCGCCTGCGATCAGGCCGACGACGCGGCGGGCCGCACTGCCTTTCGGCGCATCGGGCGCGTTGATCAGCGTGTTGTAGACGATCGGCGCGCCGCACATGTGGGTGACGCCGTGCTGTTTGATCAGCTCGAAGATTTTGGTCGGCTCGACCTTTCGCAGGCAGACATTGATGCCGGCGGCCGCCGCAATCGTCCACGGGAAGCACCAGCCGTTGCAGTGGAACATCGGCAGCGTCCAGAGATAGACCGGATGCTGACCGAGGTTGCCGGCGAGGATGTTGCTGACCGCATTCAGGTAGGCGCCGCGATGGTGAGTGACGACGCCCTTGGGATTGCCCGTCGTGCCCGAGGTGTAGCTCAGCGCGATCGCGTCCCACTCGTCATTCGGCGTGATCGCGACGAAGCCGGGATCGCCTTGGGCAACGGCGGCCTCATACTCGATCTCGCCGATCCGCTTGCCGCCCTTGAAGGCGGCGTCGTCGACATCGATCACGAATGGCTTTGGCCCGCTCATCTGCGCCAGTGCGTCGGTGATGACGCCCGAAAATTCGGGATCGACCAGGATGATCCTGGCCCCGCCATGGTCGAGCTGGAACGCGATCGAAGGCGCATCGAGGCGGATGTTGAGCGCGTTGAGCACGGCGCCGGTCATCGGCACGGCGAAGTGCGCCTCGTTCATCGCCGGAATGTTGGGCAACATCGCCGCAACGGTGTCGCCGACGCCGATACCCTTGCCCGCGAGCCAGGATGCAAATCGCTTGCAGCGCTCATGGGTCTGCGCCCAGGTGAAGCTGCGCCCCTCGTAGACCGTGCTGAGATGACCAGGATACACCGCGGCGCTGCGCGCGAGGAAGCTCAGAGGGCTCAGGGGCACGTAGTTGGCGGGAGTCTTGTCGAGGCCGATATTGTACTGGTTCTGCCGCTCACTCATCGACACCCTCCTGAAAACACCTCAAAGGAATCCGATCGAAATCCAGGGGAAGATCGCGACGATGATCAATCCCACCAGCAGCGCCAGCATATAGCCCCAGATCGGCCTGATGCCCTCGGCCGGATCGACGCGTCCGATAGCGCAGGCGGCATAATAGCCGACGCCGAAGGGCGGGGCGAATAGCCCGATACCCATGGCGAGAATGATCACCATGGCATAATGCACCTCGTGCACGCCGACGGCGCGGGCGATCGGGAACAGCAGCGGCCCGAACAGCACGATCGCCGGGATGCCCTCGAGCACGCTGCCGAGAATGGTGAAGGCAAGGATCGACACGGCGATGAAGGTCGCCGCGCCCCCCGGCAGTCCCGTCATGGCCGCCGCCAGCGAGCGCGAGAAGCCTGATTGGGTCAGGCCCCAGGCCATGCCGGTCGCCGTGCCGATGATCAGGAGGATTGCACCCGACAGCGCGGCCGTCTCGACCAGCATCGGGAACAGCCGCCGCCAGTCGAAACGGCGGTAGACGAGGAGGCCGACGAGAGCGCCATAGACGATCCCGATGGTCGAGACTTCAGTCGCGGTCGCGATGCCCTCGACCACGGCATAGCGGATCACGAAGGGCAGCGCGAGCGCGGGCAGGGCGACGATGAAGGTCCTGGCGATCTCGCCACCCGTGGCGCGGCGGACGTGGCTCATGTCCTCGCGGCGGTAGCGCCACCATACCAGCAGGCACAGCGTGATCGCGAGCACGACGCCGGGCAAGAGGCCGCCGGTGAACAGCGCCGCGATCGAGACGCCGGTGACCGAGCCGATCGTGATCAGCACGAGGCTAGGCGGAATGGTCTCGGTCTGAGCGCCCGTCGCCGCCAGAAGCGCGACGAGATCGCCGGGCCTGGCGCCGCGCTGTTTCATCTCCGGAAACAGCACGGGCGCAACGGCCGCCATATCGGCCGCCTTGGCGCCGGAAATGCCGGACACGAGGTACATCGCGCCGACCAGGACGTAATGCAGGCCGCCGCGGACATGACCAAGCAGGCTCGCCAGGAACGCCACCATGGCCCGCGCCATGCCGGTCATCTCGATCAGGAGGCCGAGGAATACGAACAGGGGCACGGAGAGCAGGATGAGGTGGCTCATGCCCTCGTCCATCCGCCCGACCAGCACCATGACGGGCGTCCGCGTCGTCAGCGCGAGATAGCCGAAGATGGCGAGGCCAAAGCCGAACGCAATGGGAACGCCGGCAAAGACGCAGAAGCCTGCAACGCCGACGAAAAAGATGACGAGGTTGAGATTGCCGAGCGGCCGCAGCGACGGCTCCGCCAGCCAGAATGCGCCGATCACGACCGCAACCGACAGCACGGCGGCTGCAACCATTCGGTAGTCGGCCGCGCGTAGCAGCCGGAGCAGGGCGAACGCCACCATCAGGCCGATGCCGACCGGCAGTGCGGCAGCGCGCCACATATTGGAGATCTGCAGTGCCGGGGTGGTGATGTAGCTCTCTTCGTAAGCATAGTCGCAGGACGGCCAGACGATCAGCGCAAGAAACGCCAGCGCCGCGCAGGTCGCGACCAGATCGAGATAGGCCCGCATCGCAGGCTTCGCGCGCGCCACGATCGCGGTCATGCGCATGTGCTCGGAGCGGCGGAACGCGACCGCCGCGCCCAGCATCGCCAGCCACAGGAAGAGAATCGAAGCGAGCTCGTCCGACCAGATCAGCGGTCGGTGCAGGCCGTAGCGCGCGACCACGCCGGCAAACAGGATCACGATCTCGGCGACGACCAGGATCGCCGCCGGGATTTCAACGAGAAGGCCGAGTACGCGCTCCGTTGAGCCCAGCAACGAAGGTCGGCGAGGGGACTGCACAGTCGCCTCGCCCGCCAATTCGGTCACCTCGACCTCGACATGAGCCATGACGGCCCCGACGCGCTACGACAGCTTGCCCACGGCCTTTTCCAGCAGGTCCCAGGCCTGGTCGCCATATTTGCCTTTCCACTCGGCATAGAAGCCGGCAGTCCGCAGCTTGTCGCGGAACGGCGCCACGGCCGGCTGATTGAAGGTCAGGCCCTTGGTCGCGAGCTCCTGCTGGAGGTTGGCATTGAGCTTGGCGGTATCCTCGCGCTCCTTGACGGCCGCGGCGTTGATGTTCCTGGCGACGACGGTGCGCACGTCCTGCGGCAGCTTTTCCCAGGCCCTGCGGTTGGCCAGGAACCAGAAGCCGTCCCACATGTGGTTGGTCAGCGAACAGTACTTCTGCACCTCATAGAGCTTCGCGGTCGAGATGATCGCGAGCGGGTTCTCCTGGCCCTCGACGATCTTGGTCTGGAGTGCCGAATAGACCTCGCTGAAATTGATCGAGGCAGGGGCCGCGTCGAACGCCTTGAACATCGAGGTCCACAGCGGCGACACCGGCACGCGGATCTTGAAGCCCTTGAGATCCTCCGGACCGTTGATCGGCTTGGTCGACGACGTGGTCTGGCGGAAGCCGTTGTCCCAGATCTTGTCCATGACCTCGAGGCCGGCCTTCTTGATCTCACCGCGGACATGGGCGCCGAGGTCGCCGTCCATGGCCTTCCAGACCGTATCGTAGTCCGGGAACGCGAAGCCGATGCCGTTGATGGACGCCGCCGGCACCAAAGTCGACAGGATCAGGCCGGACAGCGTGAAGAACTCGACGCCGCCGGAGCGGATCTGGCTCAGCATGTCGGTGTCGGACCCGAGCTGGTTGTTCGGGAAGATCTGGAGGTCGAACTTGCCGCCGGTCTCGCTCTTGATCGCCGCCGCCATCTCCCTGGCGCGCACGTTCATCGGATGGGTGTCAGGCAGGTTGTTGGCGTATTTGTAGGTGAACTCGGCGCTCTGGGCGCGGGCCACATGGGGCGCGCTGAGGCCGCCCAGGACCGCGGTCGCGGCGGAGGCCTTGAGAAGCGTGCGTCGGGAAAAGCGCGTTGAAAGGACCATGGGTCTGCTTCCTCGGAAGGTTTGTTGTTGTTCTGAGATGCAAACCTATACGGACGGTCGGCCTGAAGGTCATCTGCGATCTCGCGAGGCCCCGCTTATTGCAGCCGGACAAGGTCACGGCAATATCGGCTTTCGGAACACGGGGGCGATTTCAAAATCTGAAAAACAACCCCATGCAAAGTAGCCGTCAATAGCTGAGGCGATCGTCGAGGCACGGACCAAATCGGCGCCCGAGTGAAGATACGGCAGCAGGAGTTTCCTCTAAATGATTGATCGAATTGAATATAAAAATATTCCATAATATACCTTATGCGAATTCGAGATTGGGGCATGCTGGTCCAGCAGCCCTGCCGCCGGTCAGCAGATCCCGCCCGAACTGAGCTCGTATTGCATCAGAGGACTGCCCTGCCTCGGGCGCACGGCATCTCTCATAGCCTCGTCGACATGGGCGAGGCCCCCGCGATCGGCTCGCGTCCGGACGGACACCCCTGGGACATCGGCATCGCCGATCCAGACATCGTGGATCGCATGAAAACGGTGCTGCCGATCGTGGACCGCACCGTGTCCACCTCGGGCGGCTACGGCTTCCGGTTCGATTCCAGGGCACGCTTCAATCACCTGTTCGATCCCCGGACCGGCGGCTGCGCTCTGCGCTATCGCAGCGTGACGGCCGTGTCCCGCAGCGCGACCGCCGCGGACGCACTGTCGACGGCGTTCAGCCTGATGCAGGAAGACGAGATTCGAACGCTTTTGCCGCGCGTCGACATCGACCGCGTGCATCTGATCGACGAAGCCGGCAAGTCGGTCGAATTGGCCGCGTAGCACGCAACGAGGACGCTGGTTTCTTTCGGGCGATTTTTCGGTCTGTGATCGCGAAGAAAGTTCGGAATTGTGGGCTAGTTCATAGAAGCAAGCGCGCCGGAGCCGCACAGTTGGGGCGCTCTATGGCTCGAACTGCCGCGACGAAGACGGTGCAGCCGAAAGGCGGCGTCAAGATTCATGCGCGCATTGAAAATATTGTGAGCCAGATTGCATGTTTGCGGAAATGAAAACGTAACAGCTGCATTTTTGCGAGGGCACAATTTAGGGCCGCTCGCACCAGGGGGGTAGAGACATGCGCCGGGATTTGACCATCAAGACCGGCAGCATGGCCGGCACGTCGGATTTCAGGGTGATGGCTCCGATCAAGAAGGGGTTCGTGCCGTCCCTGGACGCGACGACGTACAAGACGCGAGTCAAATACGTGCTGCGGGCGCTGAATGGCGGACGCGCCAGCGCGTATGAATACGAGCTCGCCCGTGTGTTGTCGGACTCCGTGGACCGCGTCGGACGCATCCACTCCGTGAGCATCGCCGTGCTCGAACCCGAGGACGATGCCGAGGACGCGGTGGACTATGTGCTGCTGACCGCGACGTTCGACGGCTCCTGGGAAGCCTATGTCCGCGTCATCTGGCAGAAGGCCGCCCGGCTGCTCGACCTGATCTTCTGCAATACCGAGGGCTATTGGCTCGGTCACGAGAACACCTACGAAAACTGGGGCATTTGGCTAAAGAGCAGGCAGACCGAAGCCTATTTCCTCTATTCCACCCCTGACCTGACCGTGGATGATACGCGCTTCCTGCGGATGGAGGAGCGCGTCTATCGGCGAGCCTCGGGCCCAGGCGCCGATCGGATCGTCACGCAGATCAGAATTCCGTCGCCGGAGGACATTGCGCGACGCTCGATATTCGAGGTCGACGGCAAGATCGGCGTCGATCCGACCAATGCCGGCTTCAGCCAGCCGCTCACCATCGAAGCTGCCGGCCGGCCTCCGTTTCGCCACGGCATACGCGCGCTGGCGGCGCTCTACCATCTGGCCGACTTCTATCCGCCGGGGACGCATGACGGGGTGATTCTGCATCGGGCCGCCCACGAGCTGCTGCCGGAATTCGTCACCATGATCAACGACCCCATTTACGCCGAAGGCGTCACGCGCGCCCGCCTTCGCTATGAAGAGGCCCTGCTCTGGTTGATGACGCCGCCCGACGTGGCGCCGGTGCGGCGCAAGCTGCCGCTCGCCCTGCCGGCCGAACTGCCGTTGCAGGATCGCGGCAACGTGCAAGGCGGGATCTTGACCGCCTACCCCGCTTCGGATCACGGCTGCCTGCTGCTCTTGCAGTTCGCCAGTCCGGCCGCGCTGGCGGCTTTTCTCAACGTCCTGCAAGTGACGTCCGAAGCCGACGCCCTGACCCCGGGGCAGATCGTTACCAACATCGCATTCACGATCGAGGGGCTGCGCCACGCCGGCCTGTCCGACGCGGAGGTGCGCACATTGCCGGAAGAGTTTGTGCAGGGCATGGAGAGACGCGCCGGCCTGCTCGGCGACGTGCGCTGGAATCATCCCCAGCGCTGGCGCCTTCCGGCAAGCAACTGGGCGCTCGGCATCGGCGCGCCGGACCTGCGCGAAGATGATCCTGCGCCGCGCATCAGCATGAGTTCCGTCCATGCCGTCCTTCAGCTTCGCCTGCTGTCCAGGGACCCGAATAAAGACCCGCAGGCGGCGGCGGATGCGAGAAAACCGCTGATGGCCGAAATGAGCCGCCTGGTCGAGGTGGATCCAGGCGTCAGGCCGCTCTCGATTCAGTGGATGCAGCGGCAGCGGGATGGATCCAACATGAAAGACCATTTCGGTTTCGCCGACGGCACTTCGAATCCGGTGCTGTACGAGAGCCAGGCCGGCAAGAGCTATTCCAATCAGGTGCATCTCGGCGAGATTCTGTGCGGCTACCCGAACCTCGCCGACGAGACGGCGCCGCTTGGCGATGCGACCAATCGTGCTCACGCGATGCTCCGCGACGGCAGTTTCATGGCGCTGCGCAAGCTGCGACAGGATGTCGAGCAGCTCGAGAATGTCCTGTCCCGCGCCACGCGACAGGCGACCGAGGCGGCCAGCCCGGACGCACCTGCCCTGACGCGCGAGATGCTGATGGCCAAGATGATGGGACGCTGGCCGACCGGCCATCCGCAGGCCGGCCAACCCCTGACCCCTACTCCACCTCCCGACGAGGCCCGCAACGACTTCAACTACGACGCCGATGCGCAGGCCCAACTGTGTCCGTTTCACGCGCACATACGGCGCGCCAATCCGCGTATCCCGATCACCAGGGCGGATGCCGGCGCCCGGCCCCCCCGGATCGTCAGGCGCGGCATGTCCTACGGTCCGCCCGTCAACCGTGACGACCCGCAAGCCGCCAAATCCGCCCCGCAACCGGAGCGCGGCCTGGTTTTCATGGCCTACAATGCCAGCCTCGGCGAGCAGTTCGAGGTGGTGCAGAGCTGGCTCGCCGGCGGCAACAGCTCGGGATCCTCCTCCCGCGAAAGCGATCCTTTCCTCGGCCTCGCCGAACCCGGCCGGCTTCGGCATTTCCGTTTCGAGCATGGCGGCCGGACCGTTCGTGTGGCGCTGGACGGCTCGGACCGGCTCCACGACGAGCCCCGTCCGTTCGTACGTCTGGAATGGGGAGCCTATTTCTTTGCGCCATCGAAGAAGGCACTTGCCGATCTGCAGCAATGGGCGGCGAGCCAGGGACACAAACCGGCGGTGACGTGGAGCGTGGATGACGGCGAAAGAGAGATCGCGCGTCTGCGCCTGATCGAGAGCCGGCAGGGCGAAGCCGCGGCGATGGCCGCCTGGAAGACGGCGCTCGAAGATCCGGATTCAGCCTCGCATTTCGTCAACGCGTCGATCTGGGCTGCAATCCGCGAGCGCCACGGCGGCGTGCTGCGTACGCCCTTCGGGGTCCTGGTGGCCGACCGCGACCTCGTCCATCAAGTCTTCACCGATTCCGACACCAAGCTGACCATCACCGGCTACTTGCCCCGCATGACGCGGTCGTTCGGCATCCTCTATCTCGGCCGCGACGCCAGACAGCCAGACCAGGTCTACGAACAGGAATCTGCCGTCTGCAACGCTGCGATCATGGCCCTCGACCAATTCGCCACGTTCGAGCTGGCGCGCGGGGTCGTAAAGAAGGTGCTGGGCTTCATGGTCCAGCAGACGATCGGTTATGCCGCCCACGACGGCGAAGCGAGCTGGGAATTGACCGTCGACGTGCACGAATTGGTGGATCCGCTGCTCGGCGCCTTCTGCGAAGAGTGGTTCGGATTGAGCGAGGCCGGCGGCTATTTCCGCCGCGCCGGCTATCGCTGGGATTGGAAGCCAGGCGAGCCGCCCGGTTATCCCGGCCATTTCCTCTCCCCTTCGCGCTACATCTTCCAGCCCCACCCGAACAAGACAGTGGAGGCGATCGGCGCGGCACATGGCGACGCTGCACGCCGCGCCATGGAAGGTTTCCTGACGCAGTTCGGGCCGACAAACGGACCCGTCACGAAGGCCGTCTACAACTCGCCGCGGGGCACTGGGGACATCCCGTTCGTGGCGCGCACGATCGCCGGCGCCATGATGGGCTTCATTCCGACGGTCGACGGAAACCTGCGCAGGATATTGAACGAATGGCTGCGCGAAGGAACGTTGTGGGCGTTGCGCGCCCGCTATGCCGGCACGGTCGCGAAGGACTACACCGAGGCCCTCAACCGGCTGAGAGACGACTTCATTCCGGCCATGCAGTTGCGCGCGGTGCCCGAACTGATCTGGCGGACGGCCGTCGTTTCGCACACCATCGGAGATGTCGAGATCAGGCCGGGAGATGTCATTGTCGCCGGCGCGGTCTCCGCCACCCAGCAGAACCTCGTCGAAGGGCGTCAGGACATCTATCACGCCTTCGGCGGCAACCGCAGGGTCGCGGGCCATCCCACCCATTCGTGTCCGGGCGCAGACCCGGCACTGGCCGTGATGCTGGGTTTCTTCTGCGGACTGTTGGAGGCGCCGCTGTCCATGCGCACCGGCCCCATTCCAATGAGCTTGACGATGGACGGAAGGGTTCCCGCGCCGCCGCCGTCGCCCTCACCCTAAGGCAGGGCTATCTCATCGTTGGCGCAGATGACGGGCGTGCCGGCGACAAGCCGGATCGCCTGCTCCGCATGCCAGCGCATGCCGAGCGCCTGCAGTTTCTCGGCGGCTTCCACTGCCGTCTCGCGGGCCGCCTCGCCCTGCCCCTGTTGCGCGAGAAGCTCACTGCGCGCAGCCAGATTCAGGGCGGCGTCGCGCAGCGACCCACGCCAGCCTGCGGAGGTTTCGGCCCGCTGCAACCAGCGCCGGCTTAGTCCGAAATCCCGGCGCTGGGCCGCGAGCTTCGCGAGCGAGCGGCATGCCGCCGCTTCGCCTAGCCGCTCGCCTTCCCGCGCGCGGCGCAGGACATGGGCGGCGTACCGCCGTGCCGCATCGACATCACCTTCGGCTGCTGCCGCCTCGACCAGCCAACTATATTGAACCGACGTGTAGAAGTGGAAGTTTCGCCTTTCCATCCATTCCGCCGCGTTCCGCAATTGCTGCAAACCTTCGGCATCTCCGGTCGCCGACCAGCGGGCAAATCCGGACGCGGCGCGGCAGGCAGCCAGCAGCAGCAGGCTGCGCATATTCTCGGCGACACGAGCTCCCTCGACGGCGAGCCGCTCGGCCTCCTGCCAGCGACCTTGCCAGACCAGCACGACCGAGACCCAATTGCGCACCGAACTGACGACCGGGTGGGTCGAGCCTTCGACCAAGGCCATCGCTTCTTTGAAACACTCGTGAGCGCCGTCGAAATCTCCGCGATCGGCGAGCACACTGCCTTTGCACGACAACGCGTAGGCCGTGCCGATGGCGATCGCGCCATGCCGGCGGCTGCGTTGCTGCTTGGTCGAGATGGCAGCGTCGATCAAGGTGATGGCTTCGTCGTATTGGCAGCTTGCAGCGAGAATCTGGCCCAGTGACGCTTCGATCTGCGCGATCATGCGGTGCTCACCGAGCTTGCGCGCCAATTCAAGTGCTGTCCGTGTGTGTGTCACGCCCTCCCGAAAGCGGCCGAACCCGTAGCACATGTAACCAAGCCATTCATAGGCACTGGCCATCGCGCCGGTGTCGCCGAGCGATGTCGCGATCACGACCGCCTGCTCAAAGACGGTGGTATCGTCGGTCAACGACATCGGGTCGAAAATGTTGACCAGACCTAATTTATTGGCCAGCAAGCACCAGCGCAGCGACTGCTCACGCGAGCGATCCGGCACGCGATCCAGCGATTGCATGGCCACCTGATATTGGGCTCGGGCGCGATCCAGCGCGAACGCAGCCATGGCCTTGTCGCCGGCGCGCTCGGCATAATGGGCCGCGCTCTCCCAATGACCTGCGCCGCGCGAGTGGTAGGCCAGCGCTTCCAGCGTGTCCTCGCGATCGGCCTGCCCGGATCGTGCCAGCAATTCGCCCTGGATGCGCCTGTGCAATGCCTGACGCTCGTGCAGGCCGATCGTGTCGTACACCGCGTCCCGCGTAATGCCGTGCTTGAAGCGCAGGACGCCGCCCGCTGGATCGGCGTAAAGAAAATCTGCGTCGGCCAGTGCCCGCATCTTTGCCGGGTCGGGTTCGCTGCCGCAGGCCGAAACCAGCAACCCGTGCGGCACCGTGTTTCCAATGACCGCCGCGGCGCGCACCACGTTCACCTCATCCGGCGGCAGGCGCGCCAACCGCGAGGCGACCAGCGTTGCGATCCATCCCTGCTTGCTGCGTATCTCGAACGAAAGAGGATCGTTGGCCGCTATGGAGTGGCACAGCTCTTCGATGAACAGCGGCACCCCGCCAGCATAGGCGTGAACGCGAGCCACCAGGAAGGGATCGGCCTGCGGCACCCAGCGTCGCACAGCCAGATCGGTTTCCGGGCCCTGGAACGGCTCGAGCTGCAGATGAGGCGCGCTGGAAATCCATTCCGTGCCGTCGTCGCGCGGCCGGCTGGCGAGGATGACGCGCGGTCCATTGGGCAATTGCAGGAGGGCCTCCAGCAGCTGCCGGCTCGCGTCGTCGGACCATTGCCAGTCGTCGATCACCAGCACCGACGGCCCGTGCGCCGACAAGACGGTAAAGAATCCGAGCAGGTCACCGACCACGCCGTCGACGGTCATCCGGCCGCCGCGCGCATCGGCGCCGGTCGACGCCAGCGCGAGGATCGATTCAGCACGCGGCCCGAGCTGGGCGGCCCATGGCTGCAGGCCTGCGCGGGCAATCTCGTCGGCCTCGACGACAGATGCGTCCGGCCGGATTCCCAGGTAGGTGCGCAGCATTTGCAGGAATGGTTGCAGGACCTCGGCACCGGCATAGCTTTCGCAGCTGCCCCGCAGCAGCTTGAAGGGCTCGGTACCACAGTGTTGCAACACTTCTTCCAGGAGCCGCGTCTTCCCGAGCCCGGGACCGCCGACGACGACCACGCAACGTTGCCTGGTCGGATGTGCCTCGCTGAGAAAACCGGTCAGAAAGTTGAAAGCCTCGTTGCGACCAATAAAGGGCGTCAGGCCGCGACGAGAAGTTGCCTCGAATCGGCGGGTCGCCGTGCTTCGTCTCAGCACCACGCGCGCCTGCGGCATTCCGGCCGCTGCACCCGATGTCTGAAGGCGGTCGCCGAGCTCGAAGAAATTTGCATGCGGACCGAGGGCATCGATGCTGGCGAGGACCTGCCCCGGCGCAGCGTAGCGCGACAGGTGCGCCGCCGTGTTCACGACATCGCCGATGAGGTCGTATCGGCCGGACTCGATATCTCCCTCGGTCAGGAGCAAGGTGCCGGCGTGGATGGCGGAATGCATTTGCAGCGGCATGAGAGCCGGCGGCACGCCATCATGGCGCAACTGCCCAACCCACTCGTGAATATCGAGTGCCGCCTCCGCGGCGCGACGACCGTCGTCCTCGCCCGACTGGGGATAGCCGAACACAGCGAGGGCACCGTCTCCCTGCGTTCTGATGATGCGACCGCCGTGCCCGGCCACCGCGCGATGCCAAATCTCCCGCAGTTGGCTCAGGAGCTCGGAAAGGTGCTCGGATTCGATATCTCTACCTAAGGCTGTTGACCCCACGAGGTCAGAGAAAAGCACCGTCAACCGATGACGTTCGCCTTTCGGGGCGCGGGTCTGCGTATTCATCGTCGGTCGCAGCCAACTCGTTACGCGAACAGCAAGCCCGGTCTCCAGCTGGTGCCGGACCGGATGCCGCGAGGCATGATAAAGGCCGTAGTATCCCGCCTACCTTTCGCGAGCACAAGACGAAAGCTCGTGGGATCGCATTCGCCGAACATGGCTCTCGGCACAGCCGCCGCGACCAAATCTAACCCATTAAAAAACCTGACGCATTTTCCTCTATGGACGGCGCGTGCGGTTCGCGGCATTTGCGCAAGCCGGGCTGGATTCGCCTATCCGGCAACTCGAATACCCGGGGAAAGCCGGGTCCTCGCGCGCCCACAGCGGCTTCGGCACGCAGCATGAAATGATCGAGACAGCGACACGTGATCACTCAGCCGGCGGCTCTGGCGATGAAGATCCCGGTGGAAGGATGGCGCACTTGCGCTTTAGCGTAGCGGCATCAGATCAAGATGGCTCTGCGCCTTCTTGACGGCCGCTGCGAACCAGCTCTGGCTTGGCGCTTCCCTGGCGAAGCACTTGGTGTAGGCGTCCATGGCTTGGTCTTCGCGGGCCATGGCGTCCTGCGGCGTCTTCTTGGCCATCATCTGCCTCCAGACCTTCTCGCAGGCCGGAATCGGAGTGGTCTTCAAAGCGTCCGATGCCGCGATGAAGAACACCTTGTCGCCATGGATCGCGACGATGTCGATTTCATGCGGCGGTGCTTTGAGACCGCCATTGCCGCGCACGCCGAGCACGGCGGCCGCGGCGCTTGCGGCCGAAGGCTTGGTGATAGGCAGCTCCGCATAGATGGCGAAGGCGGCGTCCTGGATTGCATAGTAGTAGAAGCGGTCGGACTTCAACGCAGCGCCGCTCTCCTGCGGCATGCCATCCTCGCGATGCTCGCCCAGCCAGTCACCAATCGTCTCCACGCTGTTTGCGGGGATGCCGGCGCACAGATGTCGTCACGCTGACGTGCCCGTATTGCGCGGCAACGAACGCTCGACAGGCGGGGACCATTGCGCCTATCTTGACCGCCATGAGCCACGACCACCACCACGATCACGACCATTCCGAGCTGTCGGAGACCGAGCTGCGCGTGCGCGCGCTCGAAACGATCCTGACCGAAAAAGGCTATGTCGAGCCGGCCGCGCTCGACGCCATCATCCAGGCCTATGAGACCAAGATCGGCCCACACAACGGCGCACGCGTCGTCGCCAAGGCCTGGACCGATCCGGCCTTCAAGAAGGCGCTGCTGGAGGACGGCAGCAAGGCCATCGGCACGCTCGGCCATGTCAACCGCGTCGGCGATCATCTCGTCGTGGTCGAGAACACGCCGGAGCGGCACAACATGGTCGTGTGCACGCTGTGCTCCTGCTACCCCTGGGAAATGCTGGGACTGCCGCCGGTCTGGTACAAGGCTGCGCCCTACCGCTCCCGCGCCGTGAAGGACCCGCGCGGCGTGCTCGCCGATTTCGACGTCACCCTGCCCGAGGACATGGAGATCCGGGTGTGGGATTCCACCGCCGAGACGCGCTTCCTGGTGCTGCCGATGCGCCCCGCGGGCACCGAGGGCTGGAGCGAGGATCAGCTCGCCGAGCTCGTCACCCGCGATTCCATGATCGGCACCGGCTTCCCCAAGACGCCCGGAGCCCCGTCATGAACGGCGTGCACGACATGGGCGGCATGGACGGGTTCGGCAAGGTCGAGCCCGAGCCCAACGAGCCGATGTTTCACGCCCATTGGGAAGAGCGCGTGCTGGCGATGGTGCGTGCAATGGGCGCCGCCGGTGCCTACAACATCGATACCTCGCGCTTCTATCGCGAGACGCTGCCGCCTGACGTTTATCTCTCCAGTTCCTACTACAGGAAATGGTTTCTCGGTCTGGAGGAGATGCTGATCGCCAAGGGCTATCTCACCCGCGAGGACGTTGCCGCCGGGCATGCAGTGCAGCCGGCCAAGGCACTCAAGCACGGCAAGTTCGATCTCGCCAATGTCGAGCGCGTGATGGTGCGCGGCAAGTTCGACCGCCCTGCCCCGGCGCCGGCGAAATTCAACATCGGCGACCGTGTCCGCGCCAAGAACATCCATCCGGCCACGCACACAAGGCTGCCGCGTTATGTGCGCGGCCATGTCGGTGTGGTCGAGCTGAACCATGGCTGTCACGTATTTCCGGATTCCGCGGCGATCGAGCGCGGCGAGAACCCGCAATGGCTCTATACGGTGGTGTTCGAGGGCCGCGAACTCTGGGGCCCCGATGGTGATCCGACGACGAAGGTCTCGATCGACGCGTTCGAGCCCTATCTGGACCTGGTATGATGAGCAGCACACATGCTGCCGCGGCCGCGACAGCGGCCATCCCGAGCATCCCCCGCGATGACGACGGCCCGGTGTTCCGCGCACCCTGGGAAGCGCATGCGTTCGCGATGGCATTGACGCTGCACGAACGCGGCGTGTTCACCTGGCCGGAATGGGCCGCGGCCCTCGCCGACGAGATCAAGCGCGCACAGGCAGCCGGAGATCCTGACACGGGTGAGACTTATTATCTGCACTGGCTCGCGACGCTGGAAGGCCTCGTCGCGCGCAAGGGCGTCGCCTCGACGGAGACCCTGCACCGTTACCGCGACGCCTGGGACCACGCCGCGGACCGCACGCCGCATGGCAAGCCGATCGAGCTGCGGCCGGAGGATTTTCGGTAGGTCGCGCGCGCACCCGCCATTGCAAGCGGCTCGCTCTCGTGTCCCGGACAAGCTGCAACGCGCAAGCGTTGCGGCGCAGAGCCGGGACCCAGATGACGGCACGATAGGTTGCCGAGGCATGGGCCCCGGCTCTGCAGCGCACCGCTGAAGAAGCGCTGCGCTGCGTCCGGGGCACGCAAGAGCAGTGCGGCGGACCTACTTCCCCGCCACGAACTCTCGCCATCCCTTCTCCCGCAGGCTGCACGCCGGGCACTCGCCGCAGCCATAGCCCCAATCGTGCTGCGCGCCGCGTTCGCCGAGATAGCAGGTGTGGGAGTGCTCGCGGATGAGATCGACCAGCCCCTCGCCGCCGAGATCATGCGCGAGCTTCCACGTCGCCGCCTTGTCGATCCACATCAAGGGCGTATGCAACTCGAACTTGCGCGCCATGCCGAGCGAGAGCGCGGCCTGCATGGCGCGGATGGTCTCGTCGCGGCAGTCCGGATATCCGGAATAGTCGGTCTCGCACATGCCGCCGACGATGTGGCTGATGCCGCGCCGATAGGCCAGCGCCGCAGCGAAGGTCAAGAACACGAGGTTGCGGCCAGGCACGAACGTGTTCGGCAGGCCGTCGGCGCCCATCGCGATCGCGACGTCGCGGGTCAGCGCCGTTTCGGACACGGCCGCCAGCGTCGGGATCGATAGCGTATGGCTCTCGCCGAGCCTTGCGGCCCAATCCGCGCGCAGCCGCTTGATGCCATCGATCAGGCGCTCGCGGCAGGCCAGCTCGACGGCATGGCGCTGACCGTAGTCGAACCCCAGCGTCTCCACGCGGGCAAAGCGGCTGAGCGCCCAGGCGAGGCAGGTGGTGGAATCCTGACCGCCGGAGAACAGCACCAGGGCGGTTTCTGATGAAAATGTGTCGCTCATGGCCCGCGCTTTAGCATTGCGGAACGTATCAGCCAATCGGTGGAAATCGGCCCGTTCCGCGCACCCGCGCTGGGAACGGCGGTCCGCTTTTGGCATAACGCTGGAAGCCAGGAGATTGCCCCGCAATGACCCCTTCCCGCGACATTTCCCGCCTGATCGAGATCATGGCGGCACTGCGCACGCCGGTGACCGGCTGCCCCTGGGACCTCGAGCAGAATTTTGCGACCATCGCGCCCTACACGATCGAGGAGGCCTATGAGGTGGTCGACGCCATCAGCCGCGACGACCTCGACGATCTCTGCGAAGAGCTCGGCGATCTCCTGCTCCAGGTCGTGTTCCACGCCCAGATGGCGTCGGAGCAGAACGCGTTCGATTTTGGGGACGTCGTCGAGGCCATCACACGAAAAATGATCCGGCGCCATCCGCATGTCTTCGCCGACAAGGACGGCAATCTCGCCTCCTCCCACGTCAAGGAAGTCCGGGACCGCATCAAGGCCGAGGAGAAGGCCGAGCGCGCCGCGCGTCGCCCGCCGGAGCAGGTGCCATCCCACAACTCGCTGCTATCAGGCGTGAAGGGCGGCCAGCCCGCCTTGACGCGCGCCATGGAGCTCCAGCGCAAGGCCTCCACCGTCGGCTTCGACTGGAACGACCCGCGCGCCGTGCTCGCAAAGATCCGCGAGGAAGCCGACGAGATCGAGGCCGCGCTCGACCGCAACGACAAGCAGGAGCTGGCAGAAGAGACCGGCGACCTGATGTTCGCCCTCGTCAACCTTGCCCGTCATGTCGACGCCGATCCGGAGGCCGCCTTGCGCGCGACCAATGCAAAATTCGAGCGGCGCTTTGCCTACATCGAGCGCGCGCTGGAGGCGCAGGGCCGGACGCTCGAGCAGGCGTCGCTTGCGGAGATGGACGCGCTGTGGAATGCAGCCAAAGCTGAGACGAAGCCGCCGTCAGAGGAGCGCAATCAAGCCCGCCGCTAATTCCGGCGTCGTCCCTGCGTACGCGATGCGTACGCGGGGACCCATACCGCGTGATCTCGCTGTGGCGCGACGCGGCCAATACCGTGCACCAAACTCCATCCTGTGGTTATGGGGCCCTGCGTTCGCAGGGACGACACCGCTTATGTGGCGTGATGCGGCACGGCGTCGAACCTGTTCACCACGATATCCCGCTTGGTCTCGTCCACCCGCACGGTCATGTCGAAGCGGCCGTCGTGCAGCTCCTTGGCCAGCACCTCGGCATTGCGATGCAGCCAGCTGATGCCGGCCCCGTCGGCGGCGTCGATGGAGAGGTCGAGCGTTGTGCGCTTGGCGGCGAGGCGTTGCTCGATCGCGGCGAGCAGTGCGTCGATGCCCTCACCCGATACGGCGGAGACCAGCATCGCCGGGTGATCCTCCGGTCTGCGCGCGGCGATGTTCAGGAGTTCGTCGCGCTGCTCGGCGTCGAAACGGTCGATCTTGTTCCAGACTTCGATGATGCGGCCGGAATCGTCAGGGTTGATGCCGAGCTGGCGCAGCACGGCATCCACGTCGCTCTGCTGCGCTTCGGCGTCCTCGTGCGAGATGTCGCGGACATGCAGGATGACGTCGGCTTCCAGCACCTCCTCCAGCGTGGCGCGGAAGGCGGCGACGAGCTGGGTCGGCAGATTGGAGATGAAGCCGACGGTGTCCGATAGCATTGCCTTGCCGCCATGCGGCAGGTTGAGCGCGCGCAAGGTCGGGTCGAGCGTTGCGAACAGCATGTCGGCCGCCTGCACGTCGGCGCGGGTCAGGCGGTTGAACAGCGTCGACTTGCCGGCATTGGTGTAGCCGACCAGCGCAACGACGCGATACGGCACGCGCTGGCGGCCGGCGCGGTGCAGACGCCGCGTCGCCTGTACCTTCTTCAGTTCGCTCTCGAGCTTGGAGATGCGCTCCTGGATCAGGCGGCGGTCCGCCTCGATCTGCGTCTCGCCGGGACCGCCCATGAAACCGAAGCCGCCGCGTTGGCGCTCCAGATGGGTCCATGAGCGCACCAGGCGCGAGCGCTGGTAGTTGAGATGCGCAAGCTCGACCTGGAGCGAGCCTTCCCTGGTCTTGGCGCGGCGGCCGAAGATTTCCAGAATGAGCCCGGTGCGGTCGAGCACCTTGGCCTGCCATTCCTTCTCGAGGTTGCGCTGCTGGATCGGCGCCAGCGCGCAATCCATCACCACGAGCTCGACATCGAGGCTCTTGATCAGCCCGGTGATCTCCTCGACCTTGCCCTTGCCGATATAGGTCGCGGGCCGGATCTGGCTGACCGGAGCGATGATGGCGTCGGCAATAACGAGATCGATCGCGCGCGCGAGGCCCGCGGCCTCGTCGAGCCGCGCCTCGGCGTTGCGAAGGACATAACCTTCCGATTGCGCATCGGCATTGCCTGCGCGCACTCGCAAGTAGGGGCCGATGACCAGCACCCGCCCCGTATGAGCCCCTGTCGACCGCGGACGGTCGGCATCCCCGCCGAAATTCCGGGGTTCCAATCAGATCACTCTCAAGCCGGCTGATCCTCGCCGCCTTCGAACAACTGGATGGGTGCGCCCGGCATGATGGTCGAGATCGCATGCTTGTAGACGAGCTGCGAGTGACCGTCGCGCCGCAGCAGCAGACAGAAATTGTCGAACCAGGTCACGATACCCTGGAGCTTCACTCCGTTGACCAGAAAGATCGTCAGTGGCGTCTTGGTTTTGCGAACGTGATTGAGAAAGGTGTCCTGTAGGTTTTGTGCGCGGTCTGCCGCCATTGTTTTTTTCTCGCTTTGAGTTTCTTTTTATTGCGCCGGTTGCAGCCCTCTTGTGACGTTTGGGGCCTCTCCCGGTTGCCGTCCCTCATGAGATCCCCCTCGGAAGGAACGGCGGCTCGATTAGAGGACAGGTCGGGATATTAGGCAAGCCGCTTCACGCGGCAGGCCACGCCCTATTGTCCCGAAAAACTACGAAAATCGATGATTTTCCCCGCTTATTCCTCGCGCGTGGCCGCAAGATCGCGCGCCAGATTATCGTTTCGGCGCGCTTTCCTGACGCCGAACTGCATCCCATTTCGCTCGAAAACGCGTCAGCCGACGCCGAGCGCCTTCAATTTCCGATGTAACGCCGAACGTTCCATGCCAACGAACTCAGCCGTACGAGAAATATTTCCCGAAAAACGGCTGATCTGTGCAATCAAATAGTCGCGCTCGAACACTTCGCGCGCCTCGCGCAACGGCAAGCCCATGATGTGCTCGCCATTGTTGCTGGTCGGCATCGCCGGCACCATGGAGCCGACGTCCTGCGGCAACATGTCGGCCGTAATGATGACCTCCGGCCCGCCGGCCGCGAGAATCATGACCCTCTCGACGTTGTTGCGGAGCTGGCGCACATTGCCGGGCCAGACGTGCGATTGCAGCACCGCCATCGCGTCCTGCCCGATCTGCCGCTTTGGCAGGCCACTACCGGCCGAGATCTGCTCCATGAAGTAGTCAATCAATTCCGGAATGTCCTCGCGCCGCTCCGACAGCGCCGGCACGCGGATCGGCACCACCGAGAGCCGATGATAGAGGTCCTCGCGGAAGTGGCCGGCCGCGATCTCCTCTTCCAGATTGCGCGCGGTCGATGAGATGATGCGCACATCGACCTGCACCTTGGCAGTGCCGCCCACGCGCTGGAACGATTGCTCCACCAGCACGCGCAGGATCTTGTTCTGAGTCTCCCGCGGCATGTCCGCAATCTCGTCGATGAACAGCGTGCCGCCATGGGCTTCCTCGAGCGCGCCAGGCTTGCGCGGCTGCTCGCCGTTGGACTGCTCGACGCCGAACAGCTCATGCTCCATGCGCTCGGGCGTGATCGCGGCTGCGTTGATCACCACGAAGGGACCGTCGGCACGGCCCGAGGCCGTATGCAGCGTGCGTGCGGTCAATTCCTTGCCGGCGCCGGCAGGGCCGACGATCAGAATGCGGCTGTTGGCCTTCGCCGCGCGCTCGATGGTCTGGCGCAACTGATTCATGCTCGGCGAACGGCCGACGAGCTGGCTGGCGCTCGGCGCGAGCTGCTTCAGTTCCTTGACCTCGCGCTTGAGCCGCGAATTCTCCAGCGCTCTGGTCGCGACCAGAATCAGCCGGTCGGCCTTGAACGGCTTCTCGATGAAGTCGTAGGCACCGCGCTTGATCGCGGCGACCGCGGTCTCGATGTTGCCGTGGCCGGAGATCATCACGACGGGCAGATCGGCATTGTCCTTCTTGACCTGCTCCAGCAGCTGCAAGCCGTCGAGCTTGGAGCCCTGCAGCCAGATGTCGAGAAACACCAGATGCGGCCGCCGGTTGGCGATCTCGGCGAGCGCCGTATCGCTGTCACGTGCGGTCCGGGTGACGAACCCCTCGTCTTCGAGAATGCCCGCAACGAGATCCCGAATATCGGCCTCATCATCGACAATCAGAATTTCACTTGCCATGGGTCGTGCCCGCCTTGTCAGCTGCCTGTTGAGGCTTCGATTTTCGGTGATTCATTGGTCTTTTCAGCCGGCTCTTTGGTTCCGGCGTCCGGCTCTTTTGTTTCCTGGTTCTTGATGGATTCCGTGACGGTTTGCTTGATTCCGGACTTGGATGTCGTCTCGGTCACTTCCTTGGCCTCGGCCGCCGGCGCCGGCTCGGTCGTCTCGGACTTCGCGGGTTGCCCTGAGACGGCAAAGCGCATCCGCATCCAGGCGCCGCGCTGGCCTTCGCGGAAGTCGGAGGCGTCCTTCAGCTCGATCCGCCCGCCATGGTCTTCCAGCACGCGGCCGACGATGGCCAGCCCCAGCCCGGTGCCCTTGGCGCGCGTGGTGACGTACGGCTCGAGCAGGCGCGAGCGCGCGACCTTGGGCAGGCCGATGCCGTTGTCGATGACGTCGATCAGCACGTCGTCGTCTTCGCGTGACACCACGACGTCGATACGGCCTTTGCCGAGCTCCTCCGGCGGGACCTGCTCGATCGCCTCGGTGGCGTTCTTGACGATGTTGGTGACCGCCTGGGAGATCAGCCGCCGGTCGAACTGGGCGCGGAGCGGATCGTCCTTGAACTCGGCCTCGATATCGATCTCGGGATGGGCGACCTTCATCAGGAAAACCGCCTGCCGCACGGTGTCGGCGACGTCCTCGCCTTCCATCACCGGTTTCGGCATCCGCGCAAAACGCGAGAACTCGTCGACCATGCGCCTGATGTCGTCGACCTGGCGCACGATGGTGTCGGTGCACTGGTCGAAGATCTGCTTGTCCTTGTCCTCGGTTATGGACTTGCCGAACTTGCGGCGGATGCGCTCGGCCGAGAGCTGGATCGGCGTCAGCGGGTTCTTGATTTCGTGCGCGATGCGGCGCGCGACGTCGCCCCAGGCCGAGGTGCGCTGGGCCGAGACCAGCTCGGTGATGTCGTCGAGCGTGATGATGTAGCTGTCGTGCGGCTGGTTCTTCTCGGCACTGACGCGGACCGACAGATTGCGCTCGGCGCCGTCCCGGGTGATCGTGATCTGGCCCTGCACCAGGCGCTGGGTTCCCTCGCGCGCCGTCTTCATCATCTCGTCGAGCTCGGGCAGCACGTCGGAGAGCGGATGGCCGAGCGTCTCCGCTTCGGAGTGCCCGATCAGCTTCTCGGCGGAGCGGTTGAGGATGCCGACGCTGCCGGAAGCATCGACGCCGATGATGCCGGCGCTCGCCGAGGACAGCACGGCCTCGATGAAACGGCGGCGGCTGTCGATGAGATCGCTGGCGTTGACGAGCTCGTCGCGCTGGCTGCGCAATTCCTGGGTCATCTTGTTGAAAGTCTCGCCCAGCTGGGCGAGATCGCCTTCCGACTGATGCACGGGCACCTGGACATGGAGGTCGCCGGTCGAGACCGTTTGCGCCGCGTTCATCAGCCGCCGGATCGGCGAGACCAGCGAATTGGCGAAGTTGAGGCCGATCAGCACCGAGGCCATCAGAATGGTCAGCGCGATCACCGCGAACATCAGCGCGAAGGCGACCTGGATGCCGAGCCGGCGTGACTCGATCTGGGCATACTCGGCGACGCTGACTTCGGTCTGCTTGAGCTGATTGACGACATTCGGATCAAGAGGACGGGCAACATAGAGGAACGTGTCGTTGAACGCGCGCAAGCGGATCACCGCGGCAACGAAGCTTGCGTCCGGGAGCACCGCGATCTCGGGTTCGTTCTCGTTGACGTTGCTGAGGAAATCGGGTGCGGGCGGCGAATAGGCCAGCCGCATGCCGGTGTCGGCGGATTCCAGGATATTGGTGTTCTTGTCGATGATCATCGCACCGGGCAGGTTGCGCGAGCCGGCACTGGCGGTCAGCATCTCCCGGAACGAGCGGCGGTCCTGGTCATAGAGCGGCCTCGCATGGGCGATGTCGTTGGCCATGCCGAGAATGTCGCCGCGGATCAGCTGCGCATGGTCCTGCATATAGGCCCGCGCGATCGTCAGCGAGTTCTGGATCACCTCCTTGGTCGGGCCGGAGAACAGCCGGTCGAGGCCGCGCTCGATGGTGACGTTGGCGACGATGGCGACCAGCACCGCCGGCAGCACCGCCACGATCGAGAACAGGCTGACGATCTGGACATGGAGGCGCGCCGCCGCCCTGCCCCGTCGCCGCGCCAGGATCAGCTGCCAGAGCTCGCGGACGATGATGCCGACCAGCAGAAGGATCGTGGCCGCATTGATCAGGTAGAACGAGCGAACGACTTCGGGCGTCGGCTCGATCTGGGTGAGGCCGGTCAGGACCAGGAAGGTCAGGAGGGCCGACAGCAGCGCCAGCGCCACGGCAAAGGGCGCCAGCCAGCGCCGCACCGAACGCCGGGGCTCTTCCGCTGGGGCCGTGTCAAAGTGTGCGGCCGAGGTCTCTGCGCTGGTCATTCCGGCAATGGAGGTGATGAAAACGGATCCGCGACGGGCGGATACTGATGTATTCGTACCACATTGTTGCCGAATTGCGACAATTCCGCGGCGCAGCCCCCGCGGCGGAGGGGCACAATCCACAGGCCGATCTTTGGCGGCCTAATCTGCGGGAACGGATTCCGGCCGCTGCGGCTTGACCGGGATGGACAGATTCTTCCTCGGGATAATGGTTTCCGCCGTTCTGCTGCTGATCGTGGCCGCGGACCTCCTGGTCAACGGCCCCGGCCTGCAGGAGCCAACGGCCTACGCCGCGCGCGTCCTGCCGTCCACGGGCGCAATCATCAGGTGAATGTGTTCGCCGCCGCCTGTGGCGGACGGTCCGATTCCTGTGTGACCGCGGAACAATTCGGCGCCACTGCGACTTCTGCTCACCGCGTCAGCCACAACGGCCAGCGCGATCCGGACAGGCTCAGCTCCGCTCTGGTAGGGGGAGCTGAGCCACCGTCGGCTTCGAGAGCTACCCCCCGCTCCGATACACCTGGATATCGAGATCCCGGATCTTCTTCCGCAGCGTGTTGCGGTTGAGGCCGAGCAGGTCGGCGGCGCGGATCTGGTTGCCGCGGGTGGCGGCCAGCGCGGCCGTGAGCAGCGGCACCTCGATCTCCTTGAGGATGCGGTGATAGAGGCCGGGCGGCGGCACGCCGTTCGGGAAGCCCTGGAAGTGCGAGGACAGGTACGCCTCCACGGCGCCGCCGAGATTGTCGACGCCCTGCTGGACCGCGGCGCCGGGGCTGACCGAGGGCGGCGCCAGCTCGCCGTCTATGACGGAGGCCGTGATCACGTCCTGCGGATAGAGTGCGGCGAGGCGCCGGGCGAGATTTTCCAGCTCGCGCACGTTGCCGGGCCAGCGGTGCTGCTTCAGCCGCTCCAGCGCCAGCGCATCGAGCTTCTTCGGCGGCAGGCCGTCCTTCTCGGCCAGCGCGAAGAAGTGACGCACGAGATCCGGCAGATCCTCGATGCGCTCGCGCAACGGCGGCAGCCGCAGCGGCACGACGTTGAGGCGGAAGAACAGATCTTCGCGGAACAGGCCCTGCTGGATCAGCACGCGCAGATCCTTGTTGGAGGCCGCGACGATGCGCACGTCGGTCTTGATCGGGGTGCGGCCGCCGACGGTGGTGTACTCGCCCTGCTGCAGCACGCGCAAGAGACGGGTCTGCGCCTCCATCGGCATGTCGCCGATCTCATCCAGGAACAGCGTGCCGCCCTCGGCCTGCTCGAACCGGCCCGAGGCGCGGGTGTTGGCGCCGGTGAAGGCACCGCGCTCATGACCGAACAATTCGGACTCGATGAGATCGCGCGGGATCGCCGCCATGTTGACCGCGACGAACGGGCCGTTGCGGCGCTTGCCGTAATCGTGCAGCGCGCGCGCCACCAGCTCCTTGCCGGTGCCGGACTCGCCCGTGATCATCACGGTGAGGTCGGTCTGCATCAGGCGCGCCAGCACGCGGTAGATTTCCTGCATCGCCGGCGAACGGCCGACCAGCGGGATCGCCTCCATCTCGGCGTCCTCGTCCGGCGTCGAGGTCCGCTCCTTCGGCTCGGCCAGCGCGCGGCCGACGATGGCGATCAGCTCCTTGAGGTCGAAGGGCTTCGGCAGATATTCGTAAGCCCCGCGCTCGGAAGCCCGGATCGCCGTCATGAACGTGTTCTGCGCGCTCATGACGATGACGGGCAGATTGGGTCGCATCTTCTTGATCCGCGGCAGCAGGTCGAAGGCGTTTTCGTCCGGCATCACCACGTCGGTGATGACGAGATCGCCCTCGCCCTGGCTGACCCAGCGCCACAGCGTTGCGGCATTGCCGGTCAGCCGCACTTCGTAACCGGCGCGGGACAGTGCCTGATTGAGAACGGTGCGGATGGCGGTATCGTCATCGGCTACGAGAATGCTACCTGCGGGCATCGTTGGTCCTCATTTTGCCCCCTGTGACGCAGGCGACGACTTCCCGGCAGAGTCGGCGCGACTGCTTTGATCGGCATGTTTCACCGATGTGGAATAGATCGGCATCAGCACGCGGAAGGTGGTCTTGCGCGGCTGAGATTCGCATTCGATGATGCCCCCGTGATCGCCGACGATCTTGGCGACGAGCGCAAGACCCAGACCCGAGCCGGTCTGCTTGGTGGTCACGAACGGGTCGAACAGGTTGGGCAGCAGATCGTCCGGCACGCCTGGTCCGTTGTCCTTCACGCAGAATTCGAGCGGCAGGGATACCCGGGATTTCTGACCGGGGACTGACAGGCGCACGCCGGGGCGGAACGCGGTGGTGAGCTGGATCTCGGCGTCGGGCACGTCGATCAGGGCTTCCGCGGCGTTCTTCACGAGGTTGAGGAACACCTGAATGAGCTGATCCTGGTTCGCCAGCACCGGCGGCAGCGAGGGATCGTAATCCTCGATAAAGCGGATGTTGCGGGCAAAGCCCGACTGCGCCAGCCGCTTCACATGGTCGAGCACCGAATGGATGTTGACGGGGCCGCGCACCACGGGCCGCTCGTCGCCGAACACCTCCATGCGGTCGACCAGCGTCACGATGCGGTCGGCCTCGTCGCAGATCAGCCGCGTCAGCATGCGGTCCTCGGACGAGGCCTGCTGCTCCAGAAGCTGCGCCGCACCGCGGATGCCGGACAGCGGGTTCTTGATTTCGTGCGCCAGCATCGCGGCGAGCGCGATCACCGAGCGCGCCGCGCTGCGATGGGTGAGTTGGCGATCCATCTTGTCGGCGATGGTGCGCTCCTGCAGCATCACCACGATGTGGCCGGGCCGCTCGGTGAGCGGGGCCACGTGCAGATCGACTTGGCGGTCGCCGCCCATGCGCGGCGTGCCGAGATCGACCTTGTATTCGTTGACCGGCGAGTTCGACGAGCGCACCTGATCGATCAGCGCCAGCAAGGGGCTGCCGAACGGCACCAGCTCCTTCAACGACTGCCGCTTCAGGAACTGCGTCGAGATCTCGAAGAAGGCTTCGGTCGCGATATTGGCGGCGACGATCTTGCCGTCGGGCCCGATCATCAGCACGGGATTGGGCAAGGCATCCAGGATTGCGTCGCTGTCGGACTGAAGCGGCCGACGATGTTCAGCAGCCGAGCTCATGCAGCAGCGCTCCATGCGAAGTCGTCGAAGGCGTCTTGCAGTGAATTGTGAACGAGGCGCGGATCCTCCGAGACCAGGATCTTCTGGCGCCAGGATTTCAGCTTCTCGGCCGGCGCACGGCTCGCCTGCGCTGCGACATCGAGCGCCCAGCTCAGATGCTTGCGGGCATGCCTCAGTCCGACGCGCAGCCCATAGAGCGCGCAGACGCCATCATGGAGCGTGCGGACATATTGCAACTGCGTCGCGAGCGAGGGCACGGCTTCCTCAGCCCCGCCCTTCAGGCGGCGGCCGATCTGACCGGGCAGCCAGGGCTGGCCCTGAGCGCCGCGGCCGATCATCACCGCGTCGGCGCCCGAGGCCTGCAATGCCGCGAGCGCCTTCTCGTAGGAGGTGATGTCGCCGTTGACGACGAGCGGAATGGCGATGGCCTCGCGCACGGCGCGGATCGCATCCCAATCGGCCTTGCCCTTGTAGAACTGGCAGCGGGTGCGGCCATGGACGGTGACGAGCTTGACGCCGGCGGCTTCCGCGCGCCGCGCCAGTTCCGGCGCGTTGCGCGTGCGGTCGTCCCAGCCGAGCCGCATCTTCAGCGTCACCGGCACTTTCACCGCCGCGGTCGTCGCGTCGATCAGGCTGATGGCATGGTCGAGGTCGCGCATCAGGGCCGAGCCGGACTGGCCGCCGGTGACGTGGCGGGCCGGACAGCCCATGTTGATGTCGATGATATCGGCACCTTCGGCTTCAGCGATCCGGGCGCCTTCGGCCATCCAGTGCGTCTCGCAGCCGGCGAGCTGAACCACGTGCGGGCCGATGCCGGTGGCTTCGCAGCGCAAGCGAGACATCCGATGGCCATTGGCGAGCTCATCGCTCGCAGTCATTTCGGACACGACGAGACCAGCCCCAAGCTCGGCCGCCAGCCGGCGGACGGGCGAGTCAGTCACACCCGACATCGGCGCCAGGAAGACCGGGGTGGCGATATCAATATCGCCTATTTTCAACGGCTTAGAGCCGGATATTGCCGAGCCGGTCACGGGGGTCTCGTTGACTGGACAGGGCCTCATCGCGCCTGCCATGACCTATCTTGCGCACAATTCTTGTGCAGTCAAGCGTCATGCCTACAGTTTAGACAGTTCTGCAAATCTTTCAAGTGCAGTGCAGCAAAATGCTGTTTCCCACAATCCGGGGAAACCCCTTTTTTTGCGGGCCTGCCGTGCTAGAGGCATGCCGGCAATCACCACTCCCGACTCTTTGACGAGCAACTGAGTATTCGAGTCCTATGGCAAAATCACAGCGCACCGCAGTCGTCCTCGTCGCAGCCGGGCGTGGACTGCGCGCAGGCGCCGGCGGGCCGAAGCAGTATCGCGAGATCGGCGGTGTGCCCGTGATCTATCGCGCCATGGAGGCCTTCAGCCGCCATCCGGACGTATCAGCGGTGCAGCCGGTGGTGAACCCCGACGACAGCGCCATTTTCACCGCAGCGGTCGCAGGGCTCAGGCACGAGCCGCCGGCCAATGGCGGCGCGACGCGGCAGGCTTCGGTGCTCGCCGGCCTCGAGGCGCTGGCGAAGCACAAGCCGGACATCGTCCTGATCCACGATGCAGCCCGCCCGTTCGTCTCTGAAGGCGTGATCTCGCGCGCGATCGAAGCGGCGAGCCGCACTGGCGCTGCGATCCCGGTCGTGCCCGTCACCGACACCATCAAGGTCACCGGTGACAGCGGCAATGTCGAGGACACGCCGGATCGGACGCGCCTCAGAATCGCGCAGACGCCGCAATCCTTTCGTTTCGACGTCATCCTCGAGGCGCATCGTCGCGCCGCCAAGGACGGCCGCTCTGATTTCACCGACGATGCCGCCATTGCCGAATGGGCGGGATTGACGGTTGCAACCTTTGAAGGCGATGTTGCCAACATGAAGCTCACCACTCCCGAGGATTTCGTGCGCGAGGAAGCGCGCCTGGCGAGCCTGCTCGGCGACATCAGGACCGGCACGGGCTACGACGTGCACGCCTTCGGTGAAGGCGACCATCTCATGATCTGCGGCGTGCGCGTGCCACACACCAAAGGTTTCCTCGCCCATTCCGACGGCGATGTCGGCCTGCATGCGCTGGTGGATGCCATCCTCGGGGCACTGGCCGACGGCGACATCGGCTCGCACTTTCCACCCAGCGACGCGAAGTGGAAGGGCGCCTCCTCCGACCAGTTCCTGAAATACGCCATCGAGCGCGTCGCCCAGCGCGGCGGCCGCGTCGCCAACCTCGAGGTCACGCTCATATGCGAGCGGCCGAAGATCGGCCCCTTGCGCGATGCCATGCGTGCGCGCATCGCCGAGATCTCCGGCGTCGACATCTCCCGCGTCGCGGTCAAGGCGACGACCAGCGAGCGGCTCGGCTTCACCGGCCGCGAGGAAGGCATCGCGGCCACCGCGAGCGCCACCATCCGCCTGCCGTTCAACGAAAAGACCCGGAGCGTCTAGGCCATGGGCGGCAGCGACGCACGCGCCCTCTCCCGCTCGCTGCTCGATCTGTGCCGGATGCGCAAACTGACGATCGCGACCGCGGAGTCCTGCACCGGCGGCCTCGTTGCCGGCGCGCTGACCGATATCCCCGGCTCCTCCGACGTGATCGACCGCGGCTTCGTCACCTATTCCAACGACGCCAAGCGCGCGATGCTCGGGGTCGAAGCGAGCACGCTCGCCAATTTCGGCGCGGTCAGCAAGGAGACCGCAACCGCGATGGCGATCGGCGCGCTGGAGCGCGCCGATGTCGATCTCGCCGTCGCCATTACCGGCATCGCCGGTCCCGGTGGCGCCACGCCGGGCAAGCCGGTCGGCCTGGTGCACTTTGCCGCCGCCGCGCGCGACGGCCGCATCATCCATCGCGAGCAGCGTTTTGGCGCGATCGGCCGCAGCGCCGTGCGCGCCCGCTCCGTGGTCGAGGCGCTGCGCATGCTGATGGAGCTAGCCCGCGGTCCGCAAGTCGCGGCCAAGCCGCGACCCGCCGCCGCAAGCCGCCTGCGCCCGCGCGTGACTCGCTCGCCGCGCCGGCACGCGGTGAAGCGCAGGCCGCCGCGTTCGCCGCGGGGCTGAACCGTCCCTCAAAGCGCGATGCGAATCGCTGCATGGCGCCGGACGGACACCGACCGATCGCAACAGCCGGATCGCGTGGATCGCATGAATGGGGCGACGTGAAACCCGGGCATTGACCGGCTGGAGTTTCAGGCTCACTGCGTGTCCAGCTATTGCGCCGCGCGCTCGACCCGATGGACCACGGGGAGCTTTTGCTCGATCGCCTTCGCGAGCACCGTCCCCGTGGTCCGTCCGAGCTCTTTCGCGATCGTCGCAATCGGCTTGGTGCCTGCAAGCTTCCTGAGCCGATCGAGGTCTTCCTCGCTCCACGATTGCTTCCAGCGCGCCATCTAGACAGTCCCGCTCCAAAAGCTCCGCGCCCGACTCGGATTCTCGTTGAACATCTCATGAAATACAACCCTTACAGGCGTACCGCTCGCGGCAAGCGGTGTTCCGTCGCTGCTCCAGGTCTCGGCACGAACTGCACTTGTCGCCTTCGCCCTCTACCAGCCCTTGTGCTGCCCGTCGGCCAAAACACCCAACCACCGGGTCAATTGCCTCGCGCAAAAATATTCGCCTTTACAGAAATTCTGATTTATCGCATTATCCTGCCACCTCATCCCGGTCAGAGGGGCGTATCGCGATCGTCACGACACGCGGGGTGAGCTGCGGTGGACGCAGGCAGCACCGGCGCGAGAGGCGTCGCAGGGCGGGCAACCGTGAGCGATGGCGCAGCGCGCATACGACCGGTGCTGTCGGCGTACGGCAAAACCGTGTCGTCCTGGCGCCCGGGGTCTGTGCGCCAAGTCTTGCGGTGATGTGGCGGCCCGACCGGGCGCGCGCATCAGTCATCCGCAAGGCGACGGGGGCAATAGTGCATCGCTCCCCGGGGAGAGCTCGGCATAAGCCGTCAAACCACTGCGCAGGGAAGGCCGGTTGTTGGGCCTCACCTGTATGCCGCTGTGCAGCTTCTTGTAGCGCAACCTTCGCACAGTGGACCGCGGGTGCCCGGCCGGCATCCGGCCTTCCCTGCGCCCTTGTGACAAAAGAGGGGCGACACGACGCAAAGCTCGGGCAGCAACTGCCGCGAGGCCACAGCGCTATGCCTGCTTTTCAAAAAAGCACGCAGGTCCCGTCGAATTCGATCGGAATTGCGAATGCAGACGGCGCGACCAAACGTCATCACACGCATCCGAACTTGCGCGCGAAAATATTGGCGCAATAATGCCGCTCTACGATGTGATCCGGAATCAACCGGACCAGAACTGTGGAGGGCGACGAAAGTGCTCGCTCGCGCCGTGGCTTCGGCCGCCGTGATTGTCACCTTGGCTGCCGTTGGCGGTGCGGCCGCACAGACGGCCAATCAGCCGCCGGACACGATGGCGGCGCGGGTCGAGGCCTGCACGCCCTGTCACGGCAATCAAGGCGAAGGCACCAGCGACGTCTATTTCCCGCGGCTTGCCGGCAAGCCGGCCGGCTATCTCTACAACCAGCTTATTGCCTTCAAGAATGGCCGGCGAAAATACCCGCCGATGAACTATTTGCTCGAATTCCTCCCCGATCCGTACCTGCAGCAGATGGCCGACTACTTTGCGGATCAGCATCCCGCTCTGCCGCCCGTGGCAGCAAGCGATGCAAGCAAGGAGGTGCTGCAACACGGCCAGTCACTGGTGTCGCGGGGCGATCCGCAGCGCCAGGTTCCGGCGTGCGGGAGCTGCCATGGCCCGGCCCTGACCGGAATGGAGCCGGGAATTCCGGGTCTGCTCGGACTGCGCCCGAACTACATCAGCGCGCAGTTGGGAGCCTGGCGCTATGGCACGCGCACGGCGACAGCGCCGGACTGCATGCAGCAGGTCGCTGCCCGGCTCACCGAGGAAGACGTGACGGCGGTCGCGGCATGGCTCGCGAGCCGCCCGGCGCCTGTGAACATCGCGCCGGCCCCGAAGGGCACGTACGTGCTGCCGTTCGCCTGCGGCAGTGAACCGGATTGAGGAGACGGAATTGCGATCGTGTTCACCAATCCTTGCCGTATTGCTGTTGCTCTTCGCCGGCGCGTCCGCCGAGGCGCAGCCGAAGCCTGGCGCCCCCGGCGACAGCCTCGTCGCGCGCGGCGAATATCTGGCGCGGGCCGGCGACTGCATCGCCTGCCACACGGCGCCCGAGGGGCGCACCTTCGCCGGCGGACGCGCGATGCCGACGCCTTTCGGCACCCTGTATTCCTCCAACATCACGCCGGATCGCGACACCGGGATCGGCAAATGGACTGCCGAAGACTTCTACAAGGCGATGCACTACGGCCGCTTTCCGGACGGCGGATTGATGTATCCGGCAATGCCGTTCGCGTCGTACACCAAGGTCACGAGAGCCGATACTGAGGCGATCTTCGCCTATCTGAAGTCAATCCCTGCCGTGAACCAGCGCAATCGTGAGCACGATCTCCGCTTCCCCTATTCGAACCGGCAGTTGATCCTCGGCTGGCGCACGCTTTACTTTTCGGAGGGCGAGTTCAAACCTGACCCGACCAAATCCGCGGAATGGAATCGCGGCGCCTACCTCGTCGAGGGCCTCGGCCATTGCGGCATGTGCCATTCGCCCATCAACGCGCTCGGCGGCACCTCGCAATCGGAGGCCTTCAAGGGCGGCCTGATCCCGATGCAGAACTGGTACGCGCCCTCGCTCACGTCAAATCGCGAGGCAGGGCTCGGCGACTGGAGCATCAAGGACATCACCGACCTGCTCCAGACCGGCGTCTCCATGCGCGGCGTCGTCTACGGCCCGATGGCCGAGGTCGTGCACAACAGCCTGCAATATCTCAACGATGAGGACACCAGGGCGATGGCGGTGTACCTGAAGAGCATTGCGGAGCCCTCGCCTCCGTCGCCGGCAAGCTCGAGGCTGCCGACCACCGAGAGCAGCCTGCTGATCAGCCTCGGCAAGACCGTCTACGACAAGCACTGCGCGAGCTGTCACGGCACGCAGGGCGAAGGCAAGCCGCCGCACTGGCCGCCGCTCGCCAACAATCAGTCGATCGAGATGCAGTCGGCGGTCAATCCGATCCGCATGGTGCTCAATGGCGGCTATCCGCCGGGCACCAAGGGCAATCCGATGCCCTACGGCATGCCACCCTTCGCGGGACTTCTGTCCGACAACGAGATCGCCGCCGTCGTCTCCTATATCCGCACCGCCTGGGGCAATCGCGGCACGCCGATCTCGGCACGCGAGGCCAACGAGCTGCGGTCCGCACCGCTGAACTGAGAGACGCCAGAGATCCATCATGATCAATTCCGATCCGCCGACCAGCCCAGCCGCCGCCGACCAGGCCGTCGAAGAGGTCGTCGCACAAGGCCCGTCCGGTGCGATCGTGGTCGCCGGCCTCGCCACCGCCTGCGTGGTCGCGATGTGGCTCGCCTTCTACCTGTTCGTCTTCCTGCCACGCGGGCCGCTGCAATGAGCGCAGAAGACACCCATGGCAGCGCCAGCGCCGAGGTCGCGGCCCGCGTCGAGCGGCGCTGGGCGACGATTGCCGTGGCCATCATCGTCGGCATGGCGCTGCTCGCGGCATTCGCCGGCATCCATCGTGCAACCATGCCGCAACCGCGCGTCGAGACCACCGATCCATCGCGGTTGCATCTCTCCGGCGAATTCGTCGAGAGCAATCTCGGCAGCGTGCTGGAGGCCAATGGCAATGTGACCGTGCGCGCGATCGGGCAGCAATATTCCTTCACGCCGGCCTGCATCCTGGTGCCCGCGGACACGCCGATCACGCTGCGCGCCACCAGCGCCGATGTCGTGCACGGCATCCTGATCCAGGGCACCAACGTCAACACCATGCTGGTGCCCGGCTACATTTCCGAGCAGCTCATGCGCTTTACGAAGACCGGCGACTATCTGATGCCCTGCCAGGAGTTTTGCAGTTTTGGTCACGAAGGCATGTGGGGCAAGGTCAAGGTGATCGACAAGACTGAATTCGCCGGCCGCGCGAAGGGTGGCGGGAGGCTGAGCTGTGTTGGCCAATAGGAAGCTCATCCTCGCCCATTTCTGGCTGGCCTTCGCGGTGTTTGGCGTCGCGCTCACGCTCGGCGCCTGGCAGATGTTCATCCGCAGTCCGATCGGCACCTGGCTTTCGAACCCCGAGCTCTATTACCGCTCGCTGACCGCGCACGGCACGGTGATGGGCTACGTGTTCCCGACCCTGGTCGCGATGGGATTCGGCTACGCCATCAGCGAGTCCGCGCTGGAGCAGCGCCTGGTCGGCGTCCGCTGGGCCTGGGCCGGCTTCTGGCTGATCGTGATCGGCAGCATCATGGCGGTGGTCCCGATCGCAATGGGGCGCGCCTCCGTGCTCTACACCTTCTATCCGCCGCTGATCGGGAACGTGTTCTACTATCTCGGCGTGGTGCTGGTCGTGGTCGGCTCCTGGATCTGGGTCGCGCTGATGTCGATCAATCTGCGCGTCTGGCGCAAGGCCCATCCCGGCGCGCCGGTGCCGCTCGCCATGTTCGCCAATGTCGCGGGCTCGTATCTGTGGGCATGGACCGCGGTCGGCGCGGCTCTCGAGCTGTTGCTCCAGATCATTCCCGTTGCGGCGGGACTGAAGGCCACCATCGACGCCGGCCTGGCACGGGTGTTCTTCTCCTGGACGCTGCACGCGATCGTCTATTTCTGGCTGATGCCGACCTACATCGCCTATTACACCATCGTGCCGCGCGCGATCGGGGGCCGGGTCTACTCCGACAGCATGGCGCGGATCTCCTTCATCCTGTTCCTGGTGGTGGCGATGCCGATCGGCATGCATCACACCTTTGCCGATCCGCAAGTCGGCGCCGGCTTCAAGTTCATCCATTCGGCTTTCACAGCGCTGGTGGCATTGCCGACGCTGCTGACCGTGTTCACGATCTGCGCCTCCGTCGAGATCGCCGCACGCCTGCGCGGCGGGCGCGGCATGTTCGGCTGGATCAGGGCCCTGCCCTGGGACAATCCGATGATGCTGGCGCTGGCCTTCTCCTTCGTCATGCTCGGCTTCGGCGGCGCCGGCGGCCTCATCAACATGAGCTACCAGCTCGATGCCTCAATCCATAACACGCAGTGGATCACCGGCCATTTCCACCTGATCTTCGGCGGCGCCATCGTGATCATGTATTTTGCGATCGCCTATGATCTGTGGCCGCATCTGACCGGGCGCGAGCTGATCGACCTGCGCCTGATCCTCACCCAGCTCTGGCTGTGGTTCATCGGCATGATCGTCACCACCTTCCCGTGGCACTGGGTCGGCATTTTGGGCATGCCGCGCCGCATGGCCTATTTCGACTTCGGCGATCCCGCGATCGCGCCGCAGGGGCTCTCCGTCACCTTCTCCGCGTTCGGCGGCTTCATCCTGCTGGCCTCCGGCATCCTCTTCCTGGTCATTCTCGCGCGCGGCATGCGCGCACCCGAGGCTGCGGCCGGCCCCTATCGCTTTGCGCTGGCCGTGCACCAGCCCGCGACCGTGCCTGTCGCGCTCAACACCCATGCGCTGTGGGTGGCGCTGATGATCGGTCTCACCATCACCAATTACGGTTACCCGATCCTGACGCTGGCGCTGACCGAAGGCACCTCGGTGCCGGCCGTCTATGTGGGAGCGCAGTGATGAGCGCCCGCGACCTCTTCAGCTTCAGTAACAGGCATTTCAGGATCGGCGTCGGCATCACCGCGGCGATCCTGATCGTGACCGCGATTGCCGGGTTCATCGTGCTGCCCTTCGCGCAGCCCTGGGTGCAATTCGCCAATGTCTGGGACGCGATCTGCAGCGCCGCCGGCGTGCCGCAGCGCGCCCCGACCGTGGCGGCGCCGGAGGAGACCGTGCGCCTGTCCGAGGTCGTGCTCACCTCGAGCACCTTGTCACGATCGAACCAGGAGGCGATCGGCCGCGGCGCCACGCTGGCGCAGCGCTGCGCGATCTGCCACGGCCCCACCGGCATCAGCCGCGCGGACTCGCCCAATCTCGCCGGCCAGTATGCGGCCGTGATCTACAAGGAGCTGCACGACTTCCGGTCAGGCGCGCGCACCAATGCCGTGATGTCGCCGTTCGCGATCAACCTGACCGACCAGGAGATCGCCGATCTCTCGATGTACTACGCCTATCTGCCGCGGCTTCCGGCCTATCACCCGACGCCGCAGCTCCCGAAACCCAACATCGTCATCTACGGCGCGCCGATGCGCGGGATCGCGCCCTGCGGCTCCTGCCACGGCAGCCTCGACAACAAGACCGGCAGCCCATGGCTGGAGGGCCAGTCCGAGGCCTACATGAAAGCGCAGCTCCAGGCTTTCGCCTCCGGCGAACGGCGCAACGACATCAGCCAGCAAATGCGCAACGTCGCGCGCGCGATGACGCCGCAGGAGATCGAGCAGGCCGCGGCATACTATGCTTCTCAGCCGCCGGATGTGGTGAAGGCGGTGGATTGATCGTTTAGCGCACCGGCCTCTCCACCGTCATTGCGAGGAGCCCTTGCGACGAAGCAATCCAGAATGCCTCCGCGGAAAGATTCTGGATTGCTTCGCTGCGCTCGCAACGACGATGGAAAGAGCGGTGCGCGGAGCAGCTACGACGACGCCAGCTTCGGCCGGCCGTAGATCGCGTCCGCCCGCTTCTCGAACGCGGTGGAGAAGCGCGCGAAGGCGGCGTCGAACATCGAGCCCATCAGCATCGCCAGCATGCGGCTCTTGAATTCGTAGGCGAGGAAGAAACCGACGTCGCAGACGCCGTCCCCTTTGGGCTCGAACGTCCAGCGGTTTTCAAGGCTTCTGAAAGGGCCTTGCAGATATTCGACCAGGATTTTCAGATTGGCGCGGTCGAGCGTCACCCGGCTGGTGAAGGATTCCTTGACCAGCTTGAACGACACCGTCATGTCGGCAACGAGCACTTCGGTGCCGTCGGGTTTCGCCATGCGCTGGCGGACCTTCAGCGCGCTGCACAGCGGCACGAATTCGGGGTACCGCTCGACGTCGGCGACCAGATCGAACATCTCGGACGCGCTGTGATTGACGCGGTGCTTGCTCGAAACGCGATGCATGGTACGTCAGCGGGCGTGAGCTGCCCGCGCAGCCTTCAGTCTCGCGAAATCCTCGCCGGCATGATGCGACGAGCGCGTCAGCGGGCTCGCCGACACCATCAGGAAGCCCTTGGTGTAGGCGACCTTCTCGTAAGAACCGAACTCGTCCGGCGGCACATAGCGCATCACGGCGTGGTGCTTGCGGGTCGGCTGGAGATATTGCCCGATGGTCAGGAAATCGACGTCGGCCGAGCGCAGATCGTCCATCACCTGCTGCACCTCGTGGCGCTCCTCGCCGAGGCCGACCATGATGCCGGACTTGGTGAAGATGGTGGGATCGAGCTCCTTGACCCGCTGCAGCAGCCGGATCGAGTGGAAATAGCGGGCGCCGGGCCGCACCGTGAGATAGCGCGACGGCACCGTCTCGAGATTGTGGTTGAAGACGTCGGGCTTCGCCGCGACGACGATTTCGAGTGCCCCCTCCTTGCGCAGGAAGTCGGGCGTCAGGATCTCGATCGTGGTCGATGGACAGGCGGCCCGGATCGCGCGGATGGTCTGGGCGAAATGCTCTGCGCCGCCGTCAGTGAGGTCGTCGCGGTCGACGGAGGTGATGACGACGTGGGCCAGGCCCAGCTTGGCCACGGCCTCGGCGACGTTCTGCGGCTCGGCCGCATCCAGTGCATTGGGCAGGCCGGTCTTGACGTTGCAGAAGGCGCAGGCACGGGTGCAGGTGTACCCCATGATCATGAAGGTGGCGTGCTTCTTGTCCCAGCACTCGCCGATGTTCGGGCAGCCCGCCTCCTCGCACACCGTGTGCAGGCCGTTGGACCGCACGATGTTGCGGGTATCGGCATAGCCGCGGGTGTTGGGTGCGCGCACGCGGATCCAGTCCGGCTTCGGCGGCGAAGCGGAGTCGGGGCGATTCACCTTTTCGGGGTGGCGCGGGCGCAGCGGGTTCGAGATGGTATCGACAATAACGACCATGGGGTGTCCGGTCTGTTCAGGTCCTACCTAGTCGGTCTGGCTGCCTGCCGCAACCCGGCTCGCGCCGCCTCAGGGAACATGGCAGATATGGGCAATATCCTGCTCTGTTCTCAGGCGATTCTCACCTCGAATGGCTCCAACCTCGAAAGCATCCACACCACGGCTCGGCAAGGCCCTGAAGCGCGCCTTTTTCGGCCGCAGCGTCCATGAGGTCGCGCCCGACCTGATCGGCGCGACCATGCTGGTCGATGGAATCGGCGGGATCATCGTCGAGGTCGAGGCCTATCATCATACCGACCCGGCCGCGCACTCCTACAATGGGCCGACGCCGCGGAACCAGGTGATGTTCGGCCCGCCCGGCTTTGCCTATGTCTACCGCTCCTATGGCATCCACTGGTGTGTGAACTTCGTCTGCGAGAGGGAAGGCTCGGCCAGCGCCGTCCTGATCCGTGCGCTGGAGCCGACGCATGGCCTGGCTGCGATGCGCCGACGGCGGCATCTGCAGGACGCGCATGCACTGTGCTCGGGGCCGGGCAAGCTGACCGAAGCGCTCGGCATCACCATCGCGCACAACGCGCTGCCACTGGACCGCCCGCCAATCGCGCTGCATGCGCGGACGGAGGATGTCGAGGTCGCGACCGGCATCCGGATCGGAATCACGAAGGCGGTGGAGCGGCCCTGGCGCTATGGCATCAGGGGCTCGAAGTTCTTGAGCAAGCCGTTTCCAAAGTGACTGTCATTCCGGGGCCGCTCGAAGAGCCGAACTACGGTGCGCAATTGCGCACCGTAGAATCTCCGGGTCTGGTCCTTCGGACCATCCCGGAATGACGGGCGTCCTACGACGCCTGCTTCAGCCGCTCCAGCGCCTCGAGCAGCTTGGCCTTGCGGGCCAGGGCGGCTTCGCGCTTGTCGCGCTCCTCCTCGACGACCTCCTCGGCGGCGTTGGCGACGAATTTCTCGTTCGCCAGCTTGGACTCGGCACGCTTGATGTCGGCGTCGGCCTTGGTGATCTCCTTGTCGAGACGCGTCCGCTCGGCGGCGACGTCGATCACGCCTTTGAGCGGCAGCGCGGCCACCTCGCCGCGCACCAGCAGCTGCACTGCGCCATCGGGCGCGCGGTCGGCGAAGGAGATGTCCGACAGCCGCGCCATGCGCTTGATGACATCGGTCCAGCGCGGCGCGCGCTCCCTGGTCTCGGCGGATGCGCCCGCAAGCACCAGCGCCGTCAACGTCGCCGGCGTGATGTTCATCTCGGCGCGCACCGAGCGGATCTGCGTGATGAGGTCGATCACCCAGCCGATCTCGGCCTCGGCCCTGGGGTCGGTGAAGTCGGCATGGTCGAAGATCGGCAGCACCCAGGCCGGCGAGACGAGCGGATCGGTCGGCCCCGTCGTCGCCGCGAGCATCGCGAGTTGCTCCGGCGTCGGCTCGGCCGGCTTCAGCGGCCACGGCGCCAATGCGAGCAGGCCGTCGCGCTTGGCCGTCACCTCCCACAGCTCTTCGGTGATGAAGGGCATGAAGGGATGCAGCAGCTTGAGGATCTCGTCGCGCGCCCAGGCGACCATGGCGCGGGTCTCGTCCTTGGCGGGGCTGTCCGGACCGAGCAGCACGGGCTTTGCGAGCTCGACATACCAGTCGCAATAGACGTTCCAGACGAAGCGGTAGATGCTGCCTGCGGCATCGTTGAAGCGATAGCCTTCGATCGCCTCGGTCACCTCGCGCGTGGTGTGCGCGCTCTCATGCGCGATCCAGCGGTTCAGCGTCTCCTTGGCCTTCGCCGGCTCGAAGCCCTCAGGCACGACGCAATGGTTCATCTCGGCGAAGCGACACGCGTTCCAGAGCTTTGTCGCGAAATTGCGATAGCCCTCGACGCGGCTGGTGGCGAGCTTGATGTCGCGTCCCTGCGCCGCCATCGCGGCCAGCGTGAAGCGCAGCGCGTCGGCGCCGTATTCGTCGATCAGGTTGAGCGGATCGATGACGTTGCCCTTCGACTTCGACATCTTGGCGCCCTTCTCGTCGCGGACGAGGGCGTGGATGTAGATCGTCGAGAACGGCACCTCCTTCATGAAGTGCAGGCCCATCATCATCATGCGGGCGACCCAGAAGAAGATGATATCGAAGCCGGTCACCAGCGCGTTGGTCGGATAGTAGCGCTCGACTTCCGGCGTATCGTCGGGCCAGCCGAGCGTCGAGAACGGCCACAGCGCAGAGGAGAACCAGGTGTCGAGCACGTCCTCGTCACGGGAGATGAAGCCCTCGCGCTTGTTGCGGTCGAGCGCCATCTCGCGGCCCTGCTCGGCCGTGATGACCTCCTGCTCGACGTAATAGCCGAGCGCGTGGCTGATCGCCTCTTCCTCGGTCTCGGCGACGAACACCTTGCCGTCCGGGCCGTACCAGGCCGGGATCTGGTGGCCCCACCAGAGCTGGCGCGAAATGCACCAGGGCTGGATGTTCTCCATCCACTCGAAATAGGTCTTTTCCCAGTTTTTCGGCACGAAGGACGTTTCGCCCGAGCGCACCGCCGCGATCGCAGGCTTGGCCAGCGTCTTGGCATCGACATACCACTGGTCAGTCAGGTACGGCTCGATCACGCTATTGGAGCGGTCGCCATGCGGCACCATGTGGGTGTGCGGCTCGATCCGCTCGACGAAGCCGAACGATTCCAGCCGCTCGACGATACGCTTGCGTGCCACGAAGCGGTCGACCTTGTGGAACTCCTCGGCGAATTGCGCGGCGCCTTCGGGCAGCTCGCGCAGATAGTCCTCGTTGTCGAGGAGATCGAGACAACCTTCCCTGTCGAGCACGCTGATCCGGCGCAGGCCGTGGCGATTGCCGACCTCGAAATCGTTGAAGTCGTGGGCCGGCGTCACCTTCACCGCGCCCGAGCCTTTCTCCGGATCGGAGTACTCGTCGGCGACGATCGCAATCCTGCGGCCGACCAGCGGCAGGATCACGTTCTTGCCGACGAGCTTCTGATAGCGCTCATCCTCGGGATGCACGGCCACGCCGGTGTCGCCGAGCATGGTCTCGGGGCGCGTGGTGGCGACGACGATAAAGCTCGAGGTATCCTCGGGATTGAAGGTCTTCCCTTCGATCGGATAGCGCAGGTACCAGAGGTGCCCCTTGACCTCGGTCTGCTGCACTTCGAGGTCGGAGATCGCGGTGAGCAGCTTGGTGTCCCAGTTCACCAGCCGCTTGTCCTTGTAGATCAGCCCCTCGCGGTGCAGCTCGACGAACACCTTGACGACGGCTTTCGACAGGCCCTCGTCCATGGTGAAGCGCTCGCGCGACCAGTCGCAGGAGGCGCCGAGACGCTTGAGCTGGTTGATGATGGTGTCGCCGCTCTCGGCCTTCCACTGCCAGACCCGCTCCAGAAACTTCTCGCGGCCCATCTCGCGGCGGCCGGGCTGCTGCCGCTCCATCAGCTGCCGCTCGACCACCATCTGGGTGGCGATGCCGGCGTGGTCGGTGCCCGGCTGCCATAGTACGTCGCGGCCGCGCATGCGCTCGAACCGGCACAGGATGTCCTGCAGCGTGTTGTTGAGGGCATGGCCCATGTGCAGCGAGCCCGTCACGTTCGGCGGCGGAATCACGATGGTGAAAGGCGCGGCGTTGCGGCGATCGGGGCGGCCGGCCTTGAAGGCAAGGCTGTCCTCCCACACCACGGACATGCGGGTTTCGATATCGGCGGGCTGGTAATTTTTCTCGATCATGGGGCTGCTAGAAAGCCGCGCGCGCGGTTCAAGTCAACGGGAAGCTCATCGGCAGGCCCTCGGGCCCGGGCCGCGGGCCGAATATGACGCAGGAGCAGGGCTTTATCGGGGCCGCATGGCCCCTTCTCAGCGGCCGCCGCGCGAGACCCGTTCGATTTCGGCCTTCACGATGCGTTCGACGAGGCCCGGCAGGTTGTCGTCGAGCCAGGACTTCAGCATGGGCCGCAGCATCTCCTTGACCAGATCCTCCAGCGTCCGTGCATTGCTGCTGAGCACCGTATGGGCCAGGGAGTTGAAGGCGGATTCGACCGCGGAAACCGTCGATTGCGCGAGGATCGGCTGCTGCGGCGGCAGCGGAGGCGCATCGAAGTCCACCGGCGCGTAGGACGGTGGCGGCGTCGGACGCGGCGGCGATTCGGCGAATTCAAGATCGTCGCGCGGCTCGACCTTGCGGAAGCTCGGTGGCGGCGGAGGCGGCGTCGGATCCATCGCCATTTCGTCGGTCAATTCGAGCACGTCGGGCTCAGGCTCGGGCTCCGGTTCGGGCTCGGGCGCGCGGACCTCGGGCGCGGGCGTGGCCGCGTCGAGCCCCGCCAACAGCGCGTCGATATCGTCCTGGCTGTTGGCTGCATCCGCCGAGGGTCCGGGTGGCGGCGGCGCCGGAGCCGGTTTCGCAACTGGCGGCGCAGGCTTCTCGGCGGCAGGTTTTGCGGGAGCGACCTTGGATGGCGGAGCGTCGTTCACGGCCTGCGGCTTCGGCGGCGCCGCGGGCGCGGCAGCCTTCTCGGGCTTGGCGGCCTCAGCCGGCGGGGGCTTTGCCTCATCGTCGGCAATGATGCGCCGGATCGAGGCCAGAATCTCCTCCATCGAGGGTTCTGTGACCTTTGCAGGCTGCGTCATCTCCGACTCCACATCATCAACGCCCTCGCATGCGTTGTTTTACACCAAGCACGGCAGGATTGGCCGGTTCCGCAACGGGAGGCCCGTCATTTTCATCGCGGCAGCCCGACTTGTCCCCAGATCACGGCTCAACGTGCAGCGGTGCGCCCCTGCCCCGGCACCCAAGCTTACGCACACGACATTGATGCGGGCGAATCGACCCGCATCATCTTGGCAAGGCTATGTCAGGGATTTTGACGATTGCAAGCAAAGCACCGGTCGACCTCGGCTGTTCGCGAGGCCGACCGGATGATTGCGGGAATCAGCGTCCGTCGGGCGTGCGCACGCCGGCCCAGCTGTCGCGGACCTGATGGTAGTGAACGCTGGGGTCGTAGGTCGTGGTCCGCAGACCAAGCACCTGCGGCGACAGACGGCCAACGGTGCTGAGGACCCTGTAGGAATTCACAACGCGATCATGCTGCGCGTTCACGAGACTGATCCGGGCGTTGACCAGCGCCTGCTGCGCATTGAGAACGTCGAGCGTGGTGCGCTGCCCGGCCTTTGCCTCCTCGCGCACACCGTTCAGCGCGATCTCGGATGCTGCCACCTGGGCTTGTGCGGACGCCACCTGCGCTTTGGATGACTGGAGCAGGCCCCAGGCAGATGCGGTGTCAGCGCGAGCCTGGTCACGAGTCTGGTCGAGCGTGAGACGCTGCTGGGCCAGCGACTCCTTGGATTGCCGGATCAGCGAATATTCACCGCCGCCTTGATAAATCGGCACCGAGACCTGCGCGATCGCCGATGCGGTGAACGAGCGCATCTGAATCAAGGACTGTTCGTTTGCCTGCTGGGCGGTCGCCTGCAACGTGACCGTCGGCAGCAGCGCGCCTTCATTGATCTTCACGCTCATGTAGGCGACATCGATGCCGAACATCGCTGCTGTGACTGTCGGGTTTTCAGTCAGCGCAAGCTCGACCGCTTTTGCCAGCGATGCCGGCAGCAAACGATCGACTGGCGAGCCGGGTGCAAGGTTGACAGGCTCGTTGCCGATCACGCGGCGATAGGTCGCGCGCGTCGCCGTCAGCGTGGCCTCGGACTGCTGCTCCAGCGTTCGCCCTGCAGCCAATTGCGCTTCCGATTGCGCCACGTCAGTGCGGGTGACTTCGCCGACGTTGAAGCGGTCGCGGGTCTGCTTCAACGTCTGCTCGAGCACGCGGACGTTGCTCTTGTTGACCTCCACCGTCGCCGAATCGCGCAGATAGTCCATGTAGGTCTGTGCCGCCAAGAACAGGACGCTCTGTTCGAGATTGCGCAGTCCCTCGCGCGCGCCCGAGACCTGGTGCTCTGCGCCGCGAACCCGATTGGCCGTGATGTTGCCATTATAGAGCGTCTGCGTAGCGGTCAGCGCAGCGCTGCGAGGCAGCCTGGTTCCATGGAATGAGTCGGTGCCCGGGGCACTCTGCAGGTCCTGATACTGATAACCGCCGCTCGCTGTCAGCGAGACCCGCGGGCGATAGCCTGACAAGGCCTGCGGCACGTTTTCGTCAGTCGAGCGCACTTGGGCGCGTTGCGCGTTGAGCTGCGGATTGTCCTGATAGGCGCGCACCAGCGCGCCTTCCATCGTCTCCGCCAAGGCAGGCGTCGGCCCGGCAAGCGCCAGCAACAGGACCGAAACCGCAGCTCCGGTGAAGAGCTTCACCCCATGCATCCCTGAAATTCCGTTCATTCTAGCGCCCGGCTCGTGCCCGCGAGCTGGGTTACCGTCTACAAGTGGAGTCATTGCCCCGCCGCAACATAGGACGCGGTCAAGCGCGACGGAACTACCCGAGGGTGGTTCTCAGTGGAAACTCTTCACGTGCAGCATCCCGGCCACACTTCTGATTCAGAACGGAATTTGGGCGAGTTTTAGGCCGTCAGAAGACGAAAGCGGCGGCCCGTTCCAACCCGGGAAGGACCGGGGCTGCGGCATCGAACAGGGCCCGATGGCCGAATTCACCGTGGGTACGGGTCACGATCGTGGCCCGCGGCGGCCTGGATTCGGCCGACACCCCCACCAGGCGCCCCCCCTCCTTCAGCTGCCCGAGCAGGGCTTCCGGCATCACCTCCGCCGCGCCGTTGAGGACGATCACATCATAAGGCGCGGCAGAAGGGTCCCCCTCGGGGCAGGCCGCCACCTTGCAGGTGGGATTGGCAAGCCCGAGGGCCGTAAAAGCGTCCCTGGCCTTCGCGGCCAAAGTCGAATCGCATTCGGTCGCGGTGACCTGCCGCGCGAGTCTGGCGGCCAGCGCGGCGAGGTAGCCGGTGGCGCAGCCGACGACCAGCACGTTGTCGCCCTCGCCGATTTCGGCGGCCTGGAGCAGTTTGCCGGTCAGCGCCGGCTTGATCAGGAACCGCTTGGCGGCGCCTTCGCTCACGTCGAGGTCGAGGTCGAGGTAAGCCAGGGCCTGGCGGACAGCCGGCACGAAAGCCTCGCGCGGAACCGTAAGCATGGCATCGAGAACACGGCGATCGGTGACGTCACTGGTGCGCACCTGGCCATCGACCATTTTTTGGCGCGCGGTCGAAAAACCGGACATTTGCGGCCCCTGCAATGCGGACTATGCCGCGGAGAAAATTCGCGGCATCTTTGGAGCATGCTCGGTCAAAACGCAACATGGCCGTTGGCCGTCACAGGCCTGCGCGCCTCCCCAATCAGGGGGCGACCGGCCTTATTCGATCGCCACCGCGAGCCGGCCGATCAGAGCGGCGACCTCGTCCAGCCGTGCCGAATCCGGCGTCTCGACCGCGCGCGCCAGACAGGCGAGGCATTCATCGTCGCTGAGATCGGGAACGTCAGCCGGTAGAATCGAGGGGGCCATATGGGCGCGGTCGACCTGGATCTCTGGCATGGGAATCGGCTCCGTAAATGTCCGGCAGCTCGATGCTCGATGTGAATTGAGTCGATTTGGCGCCGCCGGCGTGGCGCGCCCGTGCCCGCGCACACATCTGTTCGAGCGCGATTCCCCGCTGGATCGCCCAAGCAGCCTGTTCCAAAGTCACGAGAACAAGCTCGCGCGCGATATCAAGCCGCGAGCGCAAACCGTTGAATTTTCGAAAAGATTTGGCTCCCCGGGCTGGATTCGAACCAGCGACCATCCGATTAACAGTCGGATGCTCTACCGCTGAGCTACCGAGGAAAAGGCGAACCATTCGTTCGCGCGCGGCTGCGTATAACAAAGCCGCTTGCGCTTGCAAAGGACGAATTCGTCATCATCCAAACGTACTTGAGGAAGGGCCTGAACGACCCCTCCTCCTGTTTCTATCGTTTCGACTTTTCCGCAGCAATGAACGGGCATTCATAGATCGGCGGCGTTTGTCTTCTCCGGCACTGGCACCGGCACGGCCGCGCCGTTGCTCTTCCCCGTCACGGCGCCGACCAGCGCCTTCACGGGATCGTCGCCCGGCGCAAAGCCGCTCTGTCGCAGGATCTCGTCGATCATCGGACGCAGCGCATGCACCTTGAGGAGCTCGCCGGCGAGTCCTTCGCCGAAGCCGACATTGCCGGCCGCGCCGTTGCCGCTGCCGCCGAACGCGCCGCCGGTGTGCAGGATACGGACATCCTTGAGGTTCGCGATCGGCTTCACCATCTCGGCCAGAGCCGAGGGCATCGTCTCGATCCGCTTCTTGGCGATCTCAAAATCGATGACGTTGCTGCCGAGCTTGTTCTGCGCCTCGTTCTTCATCGTGATGACGGCAGCTTCCGCCTCGCCGATGTTGCGGACGCCGACGGCCTTGATCTTGTTGGACTCGGCTTCGGCGGTGGCCAGCGTGGTGATGGCCTCTGCGCGGTCGAGCGCGGCATTCTTCTCCGCCTCGGCCGCCACGATCAGCTCGGTCGACTTGCGCTCGGCCTCGGTGCGCGCGGCGAGCACCTGGGTGAGGCGGGCGCGATCGGCGACTTCGACGGCGCGCGCGGTCACGACCTTCTCCTCTGCGGAGACCGCGAGTGCTTCGGCGGTCTTGGCTTCGGCGACGGCTTCCGAGGTCTGCTTGCTCTTCGCCGCGATCTGGATCTCGTTCTCCTGCGTCGCGATCTGGATCTCGCGCTGCGCGTCGGTCTTGCGCTTGTTGATCGCCAGATCCGACTCGATCACCGCGGTTTCCTTGACCTGCTTGGCGCCGGCCTCCTTCTCGGCGACCGCCCTGTCGGTGTCGATACGGGCGTTCTCCTCGGTCAGACGCGCGGTTTGCGTCGCGGTTGCGACCTCGGCGCGGGTGCTGGCGGTCTTGTTGGCGATGTCGCGCTCCTGCGACAGCTCGGCCTCCTTCTTGGTCCGCTCGATGCCGAGGGTCTGCTGCCGCGCTTCGAGATCCTTTTGCGCGATCGCCACTTCGTTGTCGCGCACGATGGCATTGCGGTCGCGCCGGCGGGTCTCGGTGACGGTCTTGAGCTGGGTGAGACCTTCGGCGTCGAAGAAGTTCTCGGGGTTGAAGAACTTGACGTCGGTCTGGTCGAGCTTTGTGAGCGACACGGATTCCAGCTCGAGGCCGTTCGACTTCACGTCGGACTCGACCGTCGACTGCACGTGCTTGACGAAGTCCGAGCGCTTCTCCTGGAGCTCCAGGATGCTCATGGTCGCCGCCACAGAGCGCAGGCCGTCGACGAACTTCGCCTCGACCTGGTTGCGCAGCGCCTCGGCATCGTTCGTCAATGCGCCGAGCGTCTGGCTCGCGAGCGCGATGCTCTCCTCGTCGGGGCGGACACGCACATAGAACTCGGCAACGATGTCGACGCGCAGGCGGTCCTTGGTGATGAGGGATTCCCGCTCCTTGCGCTCGACGGTGAGCCGCAGGGTCTTCAGATTGACGCTGGCATAGGAGTGGAAGATCGGCAGGATCATGGCGCCGCCGTCGAGCACGACCTTCTTGCCACCGAGCCCGGTGCGCACGAAGGCCTCGTCGCGCGTAGCGCGCTTGTAGAGGATGGTGAAGACGATTCCCAGAACGACGATCAGCGCGACGCCGATCAAGGCCGGGACTGCGATGTCGAACATGACTTTCTCCGCTGGTGGCTTGCTAACTGCTTAGAGTGGGTCTGGACGGCTTGAGTTCATCGTCGGCTTTCACCGCCACGAAACGCGTGCCATCGCGGTCGACCAGGAGGACCATGGTTCCCTGCGGCAAAGGTAACGATGACGGGGCCGCGACCGCCGAGACGAAATGACGGTTGCCGTGGACGTCGGCGACGCTGACGCGGCCAGGCGGTCCCTGGTCGAGCGGACCGATGACGACCTCACCGATGCGGCCGACGAGATCGCCGAGGCCGACGGCGTAGCTTTCGTCCTTGGGAATGACCCGCGCGATGGCCCTGCTTGTGGCGCGGACCAACGGAACCGACGCCACGGCGGCCCCGACCGAGGCGACCGTCGCCGGCAAGGGCCCCGCGACCATCCGCGCGATGTCCTGGATCAGGAATCCGGTGATGGAGAAGGCGCCGAGCAGCAGCAGCAGGAAGATCAAGAGCGGCACGCCGCCGACATTGATCCAGGAGATGGCGTTGATGACGCCATTGTCGCTGGGATGAGCGAAATCGATGTTGGTGCCGAGCATCTCGCTCAAGGAGGCTCCGACCAGCATCGAGATCACCTCGATCGAGCCGACAATGACGATCATGGCCGCCGCGATCGCGAAGGGCCTGACCTCCGGCGCCATGACATGTTCGAGCAGAGCGCTCATGACGCGACACTCAGGAGCGCGACTTCAACCGCGCGAGCCTCGCCGCAATTTCCCTGTCGCGATGGAGCGCGCTAAGCTCGTCGATGTCGCTCGAAAACGGGATCGCGGCCGGGACACCGGTGGTGCGCGCCACCGCCCTACCCGCACGCAGCGCTTTCGCCGCCGCCGAGGCGCCGCCGGGCTTCCGGGGCGACGTTGACGCCTCGTGGCTGGCGGCAGCCTCGCTCTTTTCGAGATCGGCGCGGCGCTGCTCGGCATCCTGGAGCGCCGACAACACCGCACGCAGCGACGTCACGCATTGCTCGATCTTCTCGTTGTTCTCGTCGATGGCGCGGGAGAGCACCTCGAACTGCGCTTCCAGATCCATCTGCCGCGCGATGCCGGCGCGCGCGAGATCGTCGCGGCTGTCAGCGATCGCGCCCTCGATCTTGGGGGCGAGATCGGCCATTTCGCGTTCGATCTCGGTGCGGCGTGCGTTGAGGCGATATTCCCCGGCACGCGCAGCGGCGAGCGCATCGCGCGCTTCCGTCTCGGCGCGCTCGATTTCGCGGATGGCCTGTCCGACCACCTTCAGCTTGTTCTTGCCTTCCGCCTGCTCGATCGCGTCATAAGCGATCCCGGCGATCAGGCGCCCGACCCGGGACAGGAAATTGTCGGGAGCGGCAGCGATGGTATCCATGGCGTTCTCCTCCTCTGGCAGGCTGTTCGGCGTGACGCCGTAGTGAACTTCGAAACCGTCGTCGGTGCGGATGAGGCGCGCCGGCACGCTCTGCCCCCAGCCCTCGGCATAGCCGGCATAGTCGAAGGGCACGCTGAAGCGCCCTTGCACGGTCGCGATCGAAATGGTGGCGGGCCCCTTGATCTTGGCGAGCTTGTCGTCGAGCGGCAGGCGGCGCCCTTGCGCCGCGCGATACTCGGCGCGGTCGCGCAGGCCCAGCGTCACCAGCCGCGACGGCAGCGCGGTCTGCTTGCGGATCGGTTCATAGGCATGGGCATGCAGCAGGACGACGTTGGAGCCAACATTGTGGGTCCGTGCCACCTCGTCGAGGATCTCCATCATGCGGTCATAAGCCCTAAACGTCGCCTCGATGGCGGCCGTGGCGGCCGGATCAGGGGCAAGCCTGTAACGCAGCGCGGACGGAGCGTTTTTGGGCGACGGGCTCATGAAAAGCACTAAAGCACCATCTTAGTGCTTTAGGAAGAGGAAGCTCGATCACGTTCCACTGATCCTTGTGCACTTTGTCTGTTAGTCGCCGAGGTCCGGGCCTGCGTTCAAGCCGGGCGATCACCTCTAGATCAAAGCCAATCAAGACTTCATGCACGCATGGGTTGCAATTTGAGGCGAAATGCAGGGAACGTTCGGCAATCCGTGATGCGCAGCTCTCTCCTCGTCGTTGCGAGGCGCGCTTGCGACAAGGCAATTCAGAGTCTTTCCGAGAAGGGCTCCTCTGTCAGGGCGCAGAGAAGGTCGGATGCCGGCTGGGCGCCCGCGCTCCATCCAGGCCACGGACCGTCACGGCCGCCGGCATACCAGATCGATTTCGATCAGCGCGTCGTAGGCAAGCCCGGTGACGCCGACGCAGGTGCGGGCCGGCAGGCGATCCGGCGCGAAGAACGTGCGGTAGGTCTCGTTCATCGCGGCGTAGTCCTCATTGAAGCGGGTCAGATACACGCGCGTCATCACGACGTGCTCGAGGCCGAGATCGAGGCCGGCGAGCACCACTTTCAGGTTCTCCATCACCGCACGGGTCTGCGCGACGATGCCCTCGGGCAGCACGCCCGGCGCCCGAGGCGTGTCCGGCATCTGGCCGGTGACGAAGACGAACCCATCGGTTTCCACCGCGTGGCTGAAAGGCGCGACCGGCTTCGGTCCGCCGCTGATCATGTGGAATTTCACCTGGGTGTCCTTTGTCAAGGGGCGTCCTGAAACAGGCGCTTGCTGAGGATGGCGTGAACTCCCCAATTCCCGTCGACCACCTGCGTGACGCCGAAATCGACGGCTGCCGACATCAGCGCGATCGCCTCGTCCTCGCTGAGGCCTTTGACGTTCATCAGGAAGCGCCGCATCTTTCGGAACGCATCCTTCATGGCGAGATCGAGCGACGACTTTGCGTAGACCTCGCTTTGCCCTTGCGCGCCGAACTCCGCGAGATAGTTCGGGTGGCTGAAGCCGGTCAGGACCCAATCGGTGGCGGTCTCGATCAGGGGGTAGGAGAGATCGGCGAAGGGCTGGCCGGCGAGATCGGCCTTCTTGTGCAGGATCACCTCGAAGGTGCCGGTCATCGAGCACTCGATCGCGGTGCCGCTAAGCTCGCCATCGCCTTGCGCGGCATGGGGATCGCCGACCGACAGCAGCGCACCGGGCACCGAGACCGGAAGATACACGGTTGCCCCCTTCCCCAGCCGCCAATTGTCGAGATTGCCTCCGAAATAGGACGGCGGCACGGAATCGACGAAATCGACCTCGCGCGGCGCCACGGCGATCACGCCGAAATGCGGACGCAGGGGAATCTTGATGCCGTCGAGTACGGCATGGCGACGCTTGATCGTGGCGGGCGCGACGGGAACGCCGGGGTAGTCGTAAGTGGCGTGTACGACGCCAAACGGATCGGTCTGCGGCTCCCAGCGGTAGGAGTAGAGCGCGCGGGCGTGCGGCCCCTCGGCGGCGTCGAAGATCTCGTAGATGGTGACGGCTTCGCGCGGCTTGGGACCGCCGAGAAACTCGTTGTAGTGATAGCCCCACCACGCTGCGACCGAGGAGCCGAACACGCGGCCCGCATGGTTCGGATTGCGGCTCGCCCGCGGCACGATGTCGAGGATGCGCACCTCCAGCACATCGCCGGGCTGGGCGTCCTTCACGGCGACGGGCCCGGTGCAGATGTGCACGCCGAACCCCTCGCCGGCGCCGCGGCCGAACACGCTCGCATCCATGGGCCCTGCGCCGCGGCGGTCGACGTTCTTCCTGTCCCGCGTCCAGCCGAACACGCTTTCGGCGGCGGCATCGCCGGCGATCATCAACTCGGGATCGTCAGAAGCGTGCTGGGTCAGCGTCTCGATGGTGATGGTATCGCCCGAGGCGATCTCGATCTGCGGCGGCAGCGAGCGGCTGAAATAGCCCCAATGGACGCGGCTGGCCTCGACCGGGAGATGGTGGTGACGACGTTCGGCAGACGTCCGCGCCTCGGCGCCGGCACAGGCGACACTGCTGCGCGTCTCCGCGCTCTGATGGGCGCGAAGCTGCGCCAGTGCCTCCTGCGGCCAGCCGCGCTGGCCGGCGGCGCCGTGCTGTGCAGTCGCTCGCTCCGCTTCCTGCTGGCGAAACTCGCGTGGCGGCAGGCCGAAACGATGGCGGAAGGCGCGGCTGAAATGCGCGGAATCGCCAAAGCCATAGGCGTAGGCGATCTCGGAGATCGAGCGATGTGCCTCGGTCGGGTTGGAGAGGTCCGCCCAGGCGCGCTGGAGGCGGCGCTCGCGAACGTAGTGGGTGAAATTGTCCCCGACCGTCTCGAACAGCTTTTGCAGGTAGCGCTCGGAAATCCCTTCGGCCTGCGCGACGCGCGCCGGCACCAGATCGGGATCGTCGAGCCGACGCTCGATGGCCTGGCAGATCCGGTGCAGGAGCGCAGCCTGCGTAGCACTCGATCCGGCATCGGAGCTCGAGGCCGCCAGCTGATGCGTGAGCGTCAGCAGCAGATCGACGAGCGATTGCGCGAGCGAATTCCATTCGGCATCGCTCAGGGTGTCGAGCGTCCGTGCAGTAGCATCGAGCAGACGCGAGAATACGTCGGCAAAGCCGCTCGGTGGCACGACGCGGGGCTCGCCCAGCCGCGGCTTGCCCGAGAGGCGTCCGCGCAGCGCCCCCGAGGTCACCGACAGCACGATGGCGCGCATGTCACGCTGGAACACGATGCTCCAGTCGCCGCTGCGCGGCAGCAGCACGAGATGACCGACGGGTACGATACGATGACTTCCGGCGCTCTTCAGCACCATGCCGTCCTCGACCGGCATCAGCGCGATGGGAAGATCTTCGCTCGCTCGTGAGAGCGGAGCAACGCTCTGCGCGCCCGCAGCCATGCGCGTCAGCGCAACACCTGCGGCATGGCGATGCGAGGCGGTCGCGTGTCCGTCGAAATTGCTGTGACCGCCCGCCGGTTGCAGGCCGACCGCCGCCAGCACGTCCCGCCAGGCTTCGGGACGGTCATCTTGCGCGTAGGACTCGCTTGTGAACGGCCGGAAGCTCATCGGATCGACCCAGGTTGCAGTCGATCGAAGCAACCTCCGTGCCAGACGCATGCGGTCGTCCGTCGCGGCGACCGGTCGCAGATGAGGTTTGTCGGTCATGTGCTGGTCGCGAATATGGAACGCACTTCAATGCATTAGTCGCACCGGAAGATGTTTTTGCGGATCGTGCCGTGGACGCCCCAATTGGCGTCGACGACCTGGGTGACGCCGAAATCAGCGCCCACCGACATCAGCGAGATCGCCTCGTCCTCGCTGAGGCCGTGCACGGTCATCAAAAACCGGCGGAGCTTGCGGAACGCATCGCGCATCGCACGGTCGAGACTGGAGTGATTGGCAATCTCGGTTTGCGCGTCGTTGCCGAGCGCGGCGAGATAGTTCGGATAGGTGAAGCCGTAGAACGACCAGGCGTGGTCGGTCTCCAGCATCGGGTGGTCGAGGCCTTCGAGGCTGGTGCCGGCGAGATCGGCCTTCTTGTGCAGGATGAATTCGAAGTCACCGGTCAGCGAGGTCTCGATCGCGGTGCCGCCGAGCTCGCTGTCGCCCTGGGCAGCATGGGGATCGCCGACCGAGAAATAGGCGCCGGGGACTGCGACCGGATAGAACATCCGCGCGCCCTTGCCGATGCGCCAGTCGTCGATGTTGCCGCCGGTGTAGCTCGGCGGAATCGAGCTGACGAAATCGGCTTCCGATGGTGCGAGACCCATCGTGCCGAAATGCAGTCGCGCCGGCACCTTCACGCTGGACAGGATGTTCTCGCGCTTCCTGATGGAGGCGTGGTCCACGCGCACGCCGGGGTAGTCGATGGTCCGATGCACGATACCGTCAGGGTCGGTCTGTGGCGTCCAGACATAGTTGTAGACCGCCTTCGCATAAGGTTCGCCCGAGGTGTCGAGCTCGAAGATGGTGACGACCTCGCGCGGCTTCGGCTCCTCGATCAGGTCATGATAGTGAAAGCCCCAGTTCGCCGCGACGTTGGAGCCAAAGCAGCGGCCGGCATGGCAGGCGCTGCAGCTCGGCCGCGGCCGGACGTCGAGGATGCGCACTTCGAGGATGTCGCCGGGCTCGGCGCCTTCGATCGCGACCGGTCCGGTGAGCAGGTGCACGCCGATCCCCTCGCCTGCGCCGCGAATGAACGGGCCCACCGTCGGGCCGGAGCCGCGGCGCGCCACGGCCTTGTGCTCGCGAGTCCATTGGAACACGCTCTCGGCGCCGGGATCGCCCTGGATCATGCGCTCGTAATCGTCGTTGGCGTGGTGGGTCAGCGTCTCGATGGTGGCGCGATCCCCGGAGCGCAGCGTCAGGGCAGGCGCGACTTTCTTGGAGAAATAGCCCCAGTGGACGGTCTTCGGCGAAACCGGCAGCGTGACATGCTTCATGAGGTGGCCTCTTCGGGAGACTTGAACGTTGTGGATGCGCCGCTCATCGCACCGCCTCCGGAGTCTTGTCGGCTTCCATCACGCTGAGGAAACGCGCCGTCAGCGGGTTGCGGGGATTGGAGAGCACCTCATGCGCCGGCCCCTCCTCGATGATCGCGCCGCCGCTCAGGAAAGCGACGCGGTCGGCAACCTCGTCGGCGAACCGGATCTGGTGCGTCGAGATGATCATGGTGAGGCCATCGTCGATGGCGAGGCGGCGGATCACCTCCAGCACTTCGTTGACCAGCTCCGGATCGAGCGCCGAGGTCGGCTCGTCCAGCAGCAGCACGCTCGGGTTCGGCGCGAGCGCGCGGGCGATGGCGACACGCTGCTGCTGGCCGCCGGAGAGATGCCGCGGCAGCGCGTCGGCGCGATGCGAGAGACCGACGCGGTCGAGCAGCTCGGTGGCGCGGCGGTCGGCGTCGATGCGCGTCATGCCGTGAACCCAGCGCAGGGGACCGGCGATGTTCTCCTTCGCCGACAGATGAGCGAACAGATTGAACTGCTGGAACACCATGCCGACGCCGACACTGGCGCGCTCATTGGCGATCGCCCGCGGCGACAGCGGCTTGCCGTCCTCGCCAAAGCCGAGGCGCCGGCCGCCGACGCGCACGGTGCCGACGTCCCAGCTTTCGAGATGGTTGATGCAGCGAAGCAGCGTGCTCTTGCCGGAGCCGCTGGGCCCGAGCAGCGCGACCACCTCGCCAACGCGTACCGTGAGATCGAGGCCATCGAGCACCTTCTGCGGGCCGTAGCTCTTGGTGAGGTCCTTTGCTTCCACCGCGATGTTGTTGCGCGCGATCGTCGCGGCGCGGCGGGTACGCTCCTCGCGCGTCAGGGCCAGCGGCGGGGTGTCCGCGATATCTGCGGGAGCGGGATTGGAATCGGTGTCGGTCGTCGCAGCAAGTTCGAGCTTGGTGGCGAGATCGACCCGGCGCCAGGGCAGATAATCGGCGAGCTTGCGCTCGCGGCGCGTGGTGCGGTCGAGATCGAGCAACCATTCGACGAAGAGCTGGATGGCGCTGATGGTCGCGGTCAGCACGAGATAGAGCAGACCCGAGGCGAAGAAGATCGAGAAGAAGTCGAAGGTCGAGGACGCGAGCTGCGTCGAGCGCAAGGTCAGCTCCTGCACCGCGACGACGGAGGCCAGCGAGGAATTCTTCAGCGCGCTGACGGCCTCGTTGCCAAAGGCCGGGATCATGGTGCGGATCGCCTGCGGCGCGATCACACGGCGCATCAGCACTGACGGCGTCATGCCCAGCGCCTGGCCGGCCGTCACCTGCCCGCGGTCGACGCCGAGCACGCCGGCGCGCAGCATCTCCGCGATGAAGGGCGCCTCGTTGCAGGCGAGCGCGAGGCCGGCGGCGAGCACCGCTGGAAGCTTGATGCCGATATGCGGCAGCGCGTCGTAGGCGAACACCATCTGCAGGATCAGCGGCGTGCCGCGGAAGATCACGGTATAGGCCCTGGCGATCGCCGCCAGCGGCCAGAAGCGTGAGAGCTGCATGCCGGCGAGGATCAATCCGAGGATCAATCCACCGCCGAGCCCGAGGGCGGTCACCTCGAGAGTGAGCTCGATGCCCTCGAGCAGATATGGCAGGCTCAGGTAGTGGAGGAACAGCGACATCAGTCGGCCGTCAGGATGTCCGGCTCCTTGAAGTTGTTCACGTCGAGCCCATGCTTCTTCAGGAGTTCCATGTGGGTGCCGGCCTTCTGCACCTCGATCAGCGCGGCGAGCACGGCGTCACGGAATTTCGGCTTGTCCTTGGGAACGGCGATGCCGACCGAATACGGGATCGTCACCGCGATGGCTTTTTCCAGCTTGTCCGGATAGGCCTTCACCGCGCTGTCGACGGTATTGACGTCGTTGATGTAGGTGTCGGCGCGGCCGGCGAGGATCGCCTGGATGCAGTTGGCGTTGTTGTCATAGAGCTGGATCGTCGGCTCGGGCTTGCCGGCCTTCTTGCACTCCGGGATCAGCGCCTGGATCAGGGGCACCTCGACATAGCCGGTGTTCTCGGCGGCAGCCGTGCCGCACATCGACATGTTGATGCCATTGATGCCTTTCGGATTGCCCTTCGCGACCAGCACGCCGTCGAACACCTTCGAATAGGTGATGAAGTCGGCCGCCTTCGCGCGTTCCTTGGTGGCATAAATGTCGGAGATGACGATGTCGGCCTGGCCGGCGGCGAGCGTGGTCAGGAGCGCCGCGAACGTCACCGGCTTGTAGGTCAGCTTGAAGCCGAGGCATTCGCCGATGGCTTCGCCGAGATCGATATCGAAGCCGATGTATTTGCTGGGGTCCTTGGGATCGATGGTCTCATAGCCCGGCGTATGCGGGTTGATGGCGTTGACCAGCGTCTTGCCCTTCCAGTCCGGGTATTTCTCCTGGAGCGCGGCGCAGGCGGCGGGCGCTGCAGCCTGCGCGCTCAGCGGCGCGGCGGCGACGAGACCGAAAGCGATGGCGGCGCCGAGCGTGGCCTTGCGCCATGGCAATGATGCGCGCGCCGTTCCCCGCCGCGCCTGGGGCCAAACCGATTTCTCCATCTCGCCAGTTCCTCCGAAATGTCATGGCACCTGCCATGGTCCAGTGATCGGGGAGGAAGCGTGCGGGAGTGCGCCGCGAAAAGCTTGTCCGCAGGCGTACAAAAAATTGGATGGAGTGCGCCCGGCAATTGGGCAAGGGACTGCACAAAAACTGTTCGCAGGCCACGAAGTGGCGCTGCTGCGGGACTATCGAATTCCGGAGAACCAAATGATCTCGGATGGCGGAGCGATCTGTCCGATCAGAAAAACATTCGGTGAGGCTATTTGACAGGGATATGAAGCCGGCCAGGGGAGGTGCGACGCCGGAACGAAGCACCTACGGCCGGCATCCGCAGCAAACCAACTGGCCCTCCACAGCCTGTCCGCAGCATATCCACAGGCTGACTACGCCGGATTCGTGAGCCCGTGCGAGATACTTGCTGCGCACAAACCCACAGGGGGGGCAGCTCAGCCGCCGGCGTGATCGAACACCGTGCGGCAGGCCTCGCTCAGGCTGGCACGGTTGCGGCGCAGGCAGGCCGTGATGGCGCGGACGTTGGGGATTTCGCCGGCGCAGAGCCGGTAGACGTCGGGGGTGCAGGCCCGGCGCTGTTCGGGAGTCCCATGCTGCGCCTGAGCGGCGGAGGCAAACAGCGACAGGAACAGCCCGACCGTCGATGCGCGGCGCGCCCGGCTCTTTACGCCCGCAAACCGCAAGAACCTTGCCTTCATGACCAACTCTCCCGTTCTGCCCTGCCCGGCTTGTTTCCAGCCAGCACGGTGCGAAGAGGTAGGAGAAACAAATCACTGGGAATGTGATCTCCTTCACACCCGCCGGGCCGCGGAGGCACTTACGGTTCGCCCGGGGATTTTCAGGAATCGCTAACCAATCGGGTTCCGATCGCCGGATCGTTAAAATGCGAGCGATCGGGTCAATCCGGAAACAAACCGGCTTTGCGACATTGCGTCATCCGCGTTTCGGAGGGTGTGATGAGCGAAGCCGAATTCAACCTGCTGCTGGATGCCGTCCGGGACGCCATGGTGTTTGAAGATCTGGCTCCCGCGCCGGGGGAGGAATTCGTGCCTCGCTCGTGGAGTTTCGACAAGACACCCAGGACAACCCCAAAGGCCGCCAATGACAACGAGGGCGCCTGGCCCCTCCTGCCGTTTCCGGACGGCTGGTACGCGGCCTGCTGAGGGCCTTTCCGTTGTGAACCGCAACGCCCGCGCCTCGCGGGCGTTGTGCTATGGACCGGCACCGATGCCCGGCGCGGCCGCGATCATGTCTTGACCTGATCCTCGCCGTCCTGCCGAGTCCTGGCAGGCGCCGGGGGCGGAAAGATGCTGTCATAGATCGCACGGGCTTCGCGAATGAGGCGGGCCCGCTCCAGCTCGGATTTCGGAACAAATCGGACGATATCGCCCACGGCTTCTCCAGCGCTCGATTGATCGAATATTTCACCCAATCGATGCGAACTCTGTGCCAGCCGGCCTGAATCAGCGGTTTCCGCACGCCCCGGGCAAACCCGGTGTGCAGCCCGCCGACCGCCTGCCGGGCAGGACGCGCAATCCTGCGCAAAGGCGATTTTATACTGAAACATCAGATGCTTGTGATGGAGGCCACGTCGGGACTCGAACCCGAGTAAACGGTTTTGCAGACCGGCGCGTAACCACTCCGCCACGTGGCCCCGTAACGGCGGAGCAATATAGGGGATGAAGGGTTTAGGCAACCGCCTTCGTCCGACCATGGCGGCGAAGGCGTCTTCCGTTGTGGACCGGAAGTCTCAGGCGCGTTTGCGACGTCTGAAGTCGCGCCGGCGGCCCTTCGGGGCAGGTTTGGGCGCCAGTTCAGGCATCTCAGCCTGGACTTCGCAGTAGCGTGTCAACAGCCGCTCAAAACTCGCATGCAGCGTATCGGCGATGTCAGGACGCCGCTCGAGCCCGGCGAGGATCGTCGCCGCGGCCTCGATGGTCGAGAGGCCGTCGCTGCGCGGCTCGCGGCGCAGGCGCCCATAGCGCGAGGGATGCGCCGGATTGAGGATCACGCGCTGGCACTTGAGCATCCAGGGATTGCGCCACCACAGCGCCTTGGCCTGGCTCCAGGTGCCGTCGAGCAGCACCACGCCTTCGAGCCTGGCGAGCATCGCGCGCTGGTTCTCCGCGACCTCACCCTTGCGGTTGAGCGCGACGATCTCGCCTTCGGCCTCGAGATCGGCCGCGCGCGCCGAGCCGAGATAGAGCACGGCCCAGTGCGAGGCGTTCTCGACCGGCCGCCCCAGCGCCTTGGACAGGCTCGGCCAGGACAGGCCGACCCGCACGGTCGCATCGGCGAAATGTCTGGCAAGCAGGCGCGCGGTGCCGAGCGCCCTGTCCTGCTCCTGCGGATGCTGGAGGATCAGGAGCGACAGCCGATTTTCAATTGGCGTAACGCTCTCGCAGATGCAGAGCGGCATCGGCTTCTGGCAATGCGGGCATTCGGGGATCGGCTCGGCCGGTGCGGCGGCAGTGTCGGGCGGATTGGACATGGCGCCGCTATACGCTTGAGGCGGCGCTTCAACAACCTATTCCGCCGGTGCAGCCAGCGGACGCGGCTCGGAGCGCCGCCGCAGGCGGTCGATCAAGAGGTAGATCACGGGCGTGGTGTAGAGCGTCAGGATCTGCGAGACGAACAGGCCACCGATGATGGTGATGCCGAGCGGACGGCGCAGCTCCGTGCCGGGGCCGGTCGCGACCACGAGCGGAATGCCGGCGAACAGCGCCGCCATGGTCGTCATCAGGATCGGGCGGAAGCGTGCCTGGCAGGCCTCGAAGATCGCCTCCGCCGAGGACAGGCCGCGCTGGCGCTCGGCATCGAGCGCGAAGTCGACCATCATGATGCCGTTCTTCTTGACGATGCCGATCAAGAGGATGATGCCGACGAAAGCGATCACCGTCAGCGGCGTGTTGGTGAGTTGCAAGGCGAGCAGGGCACCTAACCCGGCCGAGGGCAGCGTCGAGATGATCGTGAGCGGATGGGCAAGGCTCTCATAGAGCACCCCCAACACGATATACATCGCGACCAGCGCGCCGAGGATCAGAAGCGGCTGACGGCTGCTGGTCCTGGCGAAATCGCCGGCATTGCCGTCGAAGCTGCCGCGAATGCCCTCGGGCATGTGCAGTTCCTCCACGGCCCGCTGGATGTTTTGCGTCGCCGCCTGGAGCTGCACGTCGGGCAAGAGGTTGAACGACACCGTGGTCGAGGGGAATGATTGCGAGTGATAGACCGCAAGCGCGGCAAGACCACGCGTCGCGTGCACCACGGCCGACAGCGGCACCTGCGCATCGCCCGCACCCGCGACATAGATGCGCTCGAGGTTGGAGGGATCGACCTGGAATTTCGGATCGATCTCCAGCACGATCATGTACTGGTTGCGCTGGGTGTAGATGATCGAGATTTGGCGCTGCGAGAAGGCGTTGTTCAGCGCGTTGTCGATGTCCTGAACCCTGACGCCGAGCGCCGAGGCCTTCTGCCGGTCGATGGCGAGCGTGAGCTGAAGGCCGCCGGGGTCGCGGTTGCTGGAGATGTCGGTGATGCCCTCGACGCTCTCCATGCGCTTGGCGACGATCGGCGCCCACTTCTGCAGCAGACCGAGCTCGGTGCTGGTCAGCGTGTACTGGTAGTCGGAATCGCTCTGCCGGCCGCCGGCACGGACGTCCTGGGCGGCGAACATGAAGAGACGGATGCCGGGCACGGGGTACAGCGCGCGCCTCAGACGGTCGATCACGACCTGCGTCGAGACGTGGTCGCGCTCCTCCGGCGGCTTCAGGCTGATGTACATGATGCCGCGGTTCGAGGTTGCTCCCCCCGGCCCGCCTCCGGCGCCGACGGTCGAACCGATGCCTGCCACGGCCGGATCCTGCATCACGATGTCGGCGAGCCGCTGCTGCAGGCCGAGCATCGACTGGAACGAGATGTCGGCCGAGGCGCGCGTCGCGCCAATGATGAAACCGGAATCGTCCGTCGGGAAATAGCCCTTGGGGACCTTGATGTAGAGCGTCACCGTAAGCGCGATGGTGGCGAAGAATACCAGCAGCGTCAGCAGCGGAAACTCCAGAACGACGCGCAGGGTCCGGGTGTAGAAGGCGACAACGCGCGACAGCGCGCCCTCGATAATGCGGTCGAACAGGGTCGCGGAATCGGAAGTGGTTTGCCGGATGTAGTGGGCGCAGATCATCGGCGTCACCGTCAGTGACACCAGCGTCGAGACCAGAATGGCGAAGGTCAACGTCAGCGAGAATTCGCGCAAGAGGCGGCCGACGATGCCGTCCATGAAGATCAGCGGCGTGAACGCCGCGATCAGCGACAGGCTGATCGAAACCACCGTGAAGCCGATCTGCTTCGCCCCCTCCTGCGCCGCCCGGAACGGTCGCATGCCATGCTCGAGGTTACGATACATGTTCTCGATCATGACGATGGCGTCGTCGACCACGAAGCCGACGGAAATCGCCAGCGCCATCAGCGACAGATTGTCGATCGAGAAGCCTGCGACCCACATGCCGGCGCAGGTGCCGGCCAGCGCCAGCGGCACCGAGATGCCGGCCGCGATCGTCGGGGTCAGCCGCCGCAGGAACACGAACACCACGGCCATCACCAGGAACGCGGTCGCCAGCAGGGTCCACTGCATATCGAGCACGCTGGCGCGGATCGTGCCGGTGCGGTCGACCAAAGTCGAGATCTCGACGCCGGCCGGAATCCACTGCTTCAGCGCGGGGATCAGCGCCTTGACTCTGTTGACGGTGCCGATGACGTTGGCATCGCCCTGCTTGGTGATCTGGATCAGCACCGCCGGCTGCTTGTTGAACCAGGCGATCGAGCGGGCGTTGCGGACGGAATCCTCGATGTCGGCGACGTCGGAGAGCCGCACGAAATTGCCGTTGGAGCTCTTGATGACGATATCGCGGAACTCTTTCGCAGTACGCATCTGCCGGTTGAGTGCCAGCGTCTCGCTCTGACGCTCGCCTTCGAAGATGCCGACGGGACCAAGCGGGTTCGCGTTGACGATTGCGGTCCGAACGTCGTCGGTGGCGATACCGGCGTTCGACAGCGCGACGGGATTGAGCTGCACCCGCACGGCCGGCTGGTCGGCGCCGGACACCGTGACGTCGCCGACGCCCGGCACCTGCGAGATGCGCTGCGCCAGCACGGTGTCGGCGACGTCATAGATCGCGCTTGCCGACAGCGTCTTCGAGGTCAGCGCCAGCACGAAGACGGGCGCGCCGGCCGTATTCGCCTTGCGGAAGCGCGGCAGCGTCGGCAGGTCGCTCGGCAGGTCGACCATCGCGGCGTTGATCGCCGCCTGCACGTCGCGTGCGGCCTTGTCGATGTTGCGGCCGATGTCGAATTGGAGCTGGATGCTGGTCGTGCCGAGCGTCGAGGTCGAGGTGATCTGGTTGATGCCGGCGATCTCACCCAGCCGCCGTTCCAGTGGCGAAGCCACCGTGGCTGCCATCACGGACGGATCGGCGCCGGGCCGGCTGGCCGACACGAAGATGGCGGGGAAGTCGACGTTCGGGACCGAGGCGACGGGCAGGAACTCGTAGGCGACGACACCCAGCAGGAACAACCCGATCGACAGCAGCGTGGTCGCGACCGGGCGGCGGATGAAGGGCTCCGAGATCGACGCCATCACTGCATCCCCTCGGTCGCGCCGGCGACCGGCGGGCCGCCGGATTCGGCCGGCGGCAGCGCCTGCTCGAGGCGGCGGTTGATGCGGTCGAGCGCGAGGTAGATCACGGGCGTGGTGTAGAGCGTCAGGAGCTGGCTCAGCAGCAGGCCGCCGATGATGGAGATGCCGAGCGGGAAGCGCAGCTCGGCGCCGGTGCCGCTTTCGATCGCGAGCGGCAGCGCGCCGAACAGCGCCGCCAGCGTCGTCATCATGATCGGGCGGAAGCGCAAGAGACACGCCTGCACGATCGCCTCATTGGGCGGCATCCCCTGCCCGCGCTCCGCCTCCAGCGCGAAGTCGATCATCATGATCGCGTTCTTCTTGACGATGCCCATCAGGAGGATGATGCCGATCAGGCCGATCACCGAAAGGTCCTGCCCGCACAGCATCAGCGCAAGGATCGCACCGACGCCGGCCGAAGGCAGCGTCGACAGGATCGTGATCGGGTGGATGTAGCTCTCATAGAGCACGCCGAGCACGATGTAGATGGTGATCACGGCGGCAAGCAGGAGCCAGGGCTGTCCGGCGAGCGCCTTGGCGAATTCGGCGGCATCGCCGGCATAGACGCCGACGATGCTGTTGGGCATGCCGATCCGGGTCTCGATCGTCTTGACCGCCTCGACGGCATCGCCCAGCGCTGCGCCCGGCGCGAGGTTAAAGCTGAGCGAGACGGCGGGGAATTGCGCCTGGTGCGAGATCGCGAGCGGCGCCGTGGTTCGCTTCAGCGTCGCCACGGCCGACAGCGGCACCTGGGCACTGGGGGCGCCGACGGTGGTGCTGGCGGCGCCCGGCAGATATAGTTTTGACAGGATCGAGGGATCACGCTGGTACATCGGCAGGGCCTCCAGCACCACGCGGTACTGGTTGGCTTGGCCGTAGATGGTCGAGATCTGGCGTTGCGCGAAGGCGTCGTTCAGCGTGTCGGTGATGGCCTGGAGGCTGACGCCGAGCTGGCCGGCGCGGGTGCGGTCGACATCGAGCTGGGCCCGCAGGCCGCCCTCCTGCGCCTCAGAGGAGACGTCTCGGAACAAGGGATTGCGCCGCATCTCCGCAACCAGCTTGCGCGCCCATTCCGAGACCAGCGTCGCATCGGTGCCGGTCAGCGTGTACTGGTATTGCGAGCGGCTCGACTGGGTCGAGATCTGCACGTCCTGCACCGGCTGGAAATAGACGGTCATGCCGGGGATGCCTGATACCCGCTCCTTCAGCCGCGTCACGACGCCTGCGACGTCGTCACGCCGCTCGCCGCGCGGCCTCAAGCTCATGACGAGTCGGCCGACATTGGTGGTCGGATTGACCGAGCCCGCACCGATCACCGAGACCACGCCGACGACGTCAGGGTCGGCCTTGATGGCGGCGGCCGCCTCGGCCTGCCGCTTCTGCATCTCCGCGAACGACACGTCGGGCCCGGCCTCCGTCACCGCCGTGATCGAGGCCGTGTCCTGGAGCGGGAGGAAGCCCTTCGGCGCGACGACATAAAGTACCAGGGTTGCGATCAGCGTGGCGAAGGTCACGACCAGCGTGGCGCGCTGACGTTCCAGGACCCACAGAAGCGACCTGTGATAGGCATCGACCGTGCGATCGATGAAGCGGCTGATCGCGGCCAATCCCGGCACCGCCAGCTCCTGATGGGCATGCTTGAGCAGGCGTGAGCACATCATCGGCGTCAGCGTCAGCGAGACCACCGCCGACGTCACGACCGCGATCGTCAAGGTCAGCGCGAATTCGCGGAACATGCGCCCCACGAGGCCCGACATGAACAAGAGCGGAATGAAGACCGCGATCAGCGACACCGTCAGCGAGATCACGGTGAAGCCGATCTCGCTGGCGCCCTTCAGCGAGGCCTCCATCGCGCTGTCGCCGTTCTCCATGTGGCGGACGATGTTCTCGATCATGACGATGGCGTCGTCGACGACGAAGCCGGTGCCGATCGTGAGCGCCATCAGCGACAGATTGTCGAGGCTGAAGCCGGCAAAATACATGATGCCGAAGCTCGTGATCAGCGACAGCGGCAGCGCGACGCCGGCGATCACGGTTGCGCGCACCGAACGCAGGAACAGCAGCACGACCAGCGTCACCAGCACGACGGCAAGGACCAGCGTGAACTGCACGTCCCGCACCGAGGCGCGGATGGTGACGGTGCGGTCGGAGACGATGGTAAGGTTCACGCCGGCTGGGATCGCGCGCTGCACCTTGGGGATTTCGGCGCGGATCTGGCGGACGACGTCGATGACGTTGGCGCCGGGCTGGCGCTGGATGTCGATGATGACGGCCGGCGTGCCCTGATACCAGCCGCCGGTGCGGTCGTTCTCGAGGCCATCGACGATCTGCGCGACGTCGCCGATGGTGACGGGCGCGCCGTTGCGATAGGCGATGATGACAGGCTTGTAGGCGTCGGCGGCGGCGATCTGGTCGTTGGCGGCGATGATGTAGGATTGCTGCGCGCCGTCGAGCGAGCCCTTCGGCCCCGAGACATTGGCATTGGCGATCGCGGTGCGCAGATCCTCCATGGCGATGCCATAGGCCGCGAGACGCGCGAGATCGGCCTGGATGCGCACCGCCGGCTTCAGTCCGCCCAGCACCGAGACGCGTCCGACTCCGGAGATCTGACTCAAACGTTGCGCCAGAATGGTGTCGGCGATGTCGCTCATCACCCGCAACGAGATCGTGTCCGAGCGCAACGCCAGCGTCATGACCGGCGCATCCGCCGGGTTCACCTTGGCGTAGGTCGGCGGATAAGGCAGCGTCTTGGGCAGCACGCCCGCCGCGGCGTTGATCGCGGCCTGCACGTCCTGGGTCGCACCATCGATATCGCGGTTGAGGTCGAACTGGAGCGATATCTGGCTGACGCCGAACGAACTCGTCGAATTCATCGCCGACAGCGACGGGATCTGACCGAGCTGCCGCTCCAGCGGAGCGGTGATCAGCGAGGCAATGACGTCGGGGCTGGCGCCCGGAAGCTGCGTCGTCACCTGCACGGTCGGGAAATCGACCTGCGGCAGCGCCGAGACCGGCAGCGCGAAATAGCCAAGCAGCCCGCCGATCAAGAGCGCAATGCCGAGCAGCGAGGTCGCGATCGGCCGGCGGATGAAGGGTTCGGAGACACCCATGGGATCTGCCTGCCGCTCAGGCGGCTGTTGTCGGGATCATGGCTGCTTGGCTCCACTTCCCGATGCCCCCGGCCCCGGGGCCGGCCCGGTCTGTCCCTTCTGGTCGCCCTCGCTGCTCTTCCGCCTGGCGCGGAACTCGCCGTCCCTGCCCTGGCCGTCCTTCTGGCCTTCTTTGGCACCATCCTTCTTCTGGGCGTCCGGCCCGCGCGTACGCTTGCGCGGGGCGAGATCCGCCGACGGGGTCTGGTCGTCGCGGCCGACGATCACCTTGGAGCCGTCGGACAGATTGGCAAAGCCCGTGGTGACGACCTTGTCGTTCGGCGACAGGCCGCTGGCGATGACGGCGTCATGCTCGTTCTGCTGGGTCACCGTCACGGGCTTGGCCGACACGATATTGTCCTCGCCGATGACATAGCTGAAGGTCCCGATCGGACCACGCTGCACCGCCGAGGTCGGTACCACCAGCGCCTGCGCCAAGGTCTCGACCTTGAGGCGGACATTGACGAACTGGCCCGGCCAGAGCTGGTAACTGGCGTTGGGGAATTCCGCCTTGAGCCTGAGCGTGCCGGTGGTCTGGTCGACCTGGTTGTCGATGCCAGTGAGATTGCCGGTATCGATCACGGTGATGCCGTCATTGCCGAACACGTCGACTGCGAGCCTGCCCTTTGCGGCGGCCGCGTTGACGCGCATGATCTGCTGCTGCGGCAGGCTGAACCATGCCGCGATCGGCTGCAATTGCGTGATCACCACGAGACCCGTGGTGTCGGCGGCGTGGATGATGTTGCCCTGGTCGACCTGGCGCAGGCCGGTGCGGCCCGAGATCGGGGCCACGATCTTGGTGTAACTGAGCGTCGCTGCCGCGTTGTCGATCGCGGCCTGGTCGGCCTTCACCAGCGCCTCGGTCTGCGCGACCAGCGCCCGCTGGGTGTCGGCCTGCTGCTTGGAGCCGGCATTGGAGGCAGCAAGCTGCTCGTAGCGCGCAAGGTCGATGCGCTGGTTGGCGAGCTGGGCCTGGTCCTGCGCCTTCTTGGCGACGGCCTGGTCGTACTGCGCCTGGTAGATCGCCGGATCGATCTCGCCGAGCACGTCGCCCTTCTTGACGTCCTGGCCCTCCGTGAAGTTGACGGCGATCAGCTTGCCGTCGACCTGCGAGCGCACCGTCACGGTGTTGAGGGCCCGGATTGCGCCGACGCCGTCGAGGTAGACCGGCACGTCCTGGATGCGCGGGCTCGCCGCCAGCACGGGCACCGGCAGATCGGGGCGCTGGTTGCGGTTGTTGGCCTGTTGCTGATGCGTGGCGGTCCAGCCGAGGTAGCCGAGCCCTCCCAGGATCGCGAGCGTGATCAAGGTCATGACGAAGCCGCGGCCGCGCGGTCTTTTCGCCGTCCCCTCTTCCGCGCCCTGCTTCGTGTCCGGCTTAAAGAGCATTGACCGGTTTCTCCATCCTCGGCTCCCACCCCCCGCCGAGTGCCTGGTACAGGCTGACGATGGCGAGAAGCCGTGCGAGTTGGGCCTGCCACAGCGCGTCTTCCGCCTGGAACAGGGTCAGTTGGGTGTTGAGCACGGTCACGATATCAGCAGTGCCGGCGCGCAGCTGCTGCTCCGACAGATCGAAGGCGCGGCGCGAGGCGACGACGACGTCGCGCTGCAATTGCAGCCGGATCGTGGTCTGCTTGATCGAGAACAGCGCATTGTCGACGTCGGCAAAGGCCTGGACGATGGTCTTGCGGTAGGTCTGGAGCAGTTCGTCCTGCCGCGCCTTGGCAAATTCGAAATTGCCAAGGATCCTGCCGCCGTCGAAGATCGGTTGCGTTGCGCTGCCGACGAGCTGGAAGAAGGCCGCGTGCGGCTGGAACAGCGAGACCAGCGCCGAGCTCTGATAGCCGCCATTGCCGGTCAACTGAATGGTCGGAAAGAACTGCGCGCGGGCATTGCCGATGTTCGCGGTGGCCGAGGCGAGCTGGGCTTCCTGGCGGCGGATGTCCGGTCGCTGCGTCAGCAGCTCCGACGGCAGGCCGGGCGTCACGCGCGGGATCGCGATCCGGTTCAGTGAGCCGCCGAGCACGCGCACGCTCTCCGGCGGGCGCGATACCAAGACGGCCAGCGCGTTGACGTTCTGGTCGAGCGTCTGGCGCAGCGGCGGCACCAGGGCCTTCTGGTTCGCGAGCACGCTCTCCTGCTGGGCGACGTCCAGATCGGTGCCGGTGCCGGCCTTCCGGCGCTCCCTGACCGCATCGAGAATGCGTTGCGCGCTCGCGATGTTGCGCTGTGAGGTCCTGATGCGGTCCTGCGAGGCCAGCACCTGGAAATAGGCATTGGCGACGGCTGCGAGCGTCGTCAGCGCGACCGTGTCGCGGTCGAAACGATTGGCGTTCGCCGTCTCCTCCGCCGTCTGCAGCGCGTCGCGGTTCTGGCCCCAGAAGTCGAGCTGATAGCTCGCGCTGAGCGAAGCCGAATAATTGACGACCTCGCGCCCGCCGATTGACAGACCGGAGGCGCTCGAGCCTGAGGTGCGGGAATAGGTTTCCGACCCGCCTGTCGACAGACTCGGCAGCAGCGCCGCGCCCGCCTGTCGCGCCTGGGCATCGGCCTGGACGATGCGCGAAACGGCAGCGGCGATGTCGAGGTTGACGGTCTGCGCCTCCTCCATCAGCTGCGTCAGCTCCGCAGAGCGGAAGCCGCGCCACCAGTCCAGCGACGGCGGCGCATCCCCCTTCCCGGCATATTTATACTGCGTTGGTACGTCGAGCGCGGGATCGGGAAGATCCTGTGTCAGTACGCAAGCGCCCGAACCGGCGGAGAGGCACAGCACCGCAAGCCAGCGCGCCGCACGGCGCGTCCAGGACGTAGGCCCCAATGATCGCCGCATCGCGATCGCCGGAACATGTTGTGTCACATCCATCCCCCGCCGGGCAGATCGAGCCGCCACCGCGCCGCGGGAATAACCGATTCGCGGCAGGACAGTCGGGGGGCCTTGGACAACGCGTTCACAGCGGTGATGCTTTCTGCGGAACCTGAGACCCATATTAGCCGGGCGCGGAACAGCGGGACAGTACCGCAGTTGCGAGATGCCCATGCCAACGAGCCGGGAGCGAACTGACAAAAGTGTAAAATGTGCCTGTCTTGCAGCCACTTCTCTCATTACAAAACATCTGGAAGCGTGATCCAGCTTACCAAGATTTCATGTGATATTGCTGCCACATGGGCTCCTGAGACCTTTAATCCGACCGCGCCATACGGCTCCGGCTCGGTCACACCCCTCTGGCCGTCTCACAAGACCGTCAATTGCCGAAGCCGAATCCGTCCATCGTGCCGATATCCTTCGGCTCCCACACGCTATCCACGCTGCTCGATCTCGACCGTCTCGCCCGAGGCAGGAATTGCTCGCAAGGCCACTCACGACGAGCGTTATCTTTTTCTGGCGGAGTCCAGTCACTTCCTCCTCCCGACATTCCGCCTCGCGGCCAGGCAGAATATCACTCTTTGAGCAAGCGTTTCGGCCGGTTCGCCGCAGCGCAAAAGCCTTCCCCTTTGGCCTCCCAAGCACTAGGTTCTGGCCAAGCCTGATCAACCCCTTGATGTGATTTCCCCCGACATGACCATTCGAAACGACGTTGTCGAAGCCATCGGCAACACCCCGCTGATCAAGCTGAAGCGCGCCTCGGAACTGACCGGATGCACCATTCTCGGCAAGGCCGAGTTCATGAATCCGGGCCAGTCGGTCAAGGACCGCGCCGGCAAATGGATGATCCTGGAGGCGGAGAAGCGTGGCGAGCTCAAGCCCGGCGGTCTCGTGGTGGAAGCGACCGCCGGCAACACCGGCATCGGGCTCGCGGTCGTGGCGAGCGCGCGCGGCTACCGCACCCTGATCGTGATCCCGGAGACCCAGAGCCAGGAGAAGAAGGACTTTCTGAAGCTGTGCGGCGCCGAGCTGATCGAGGTGCCGGCCCTGCCCTACGCCAACCCCAACAACTACCAGCACGTCGGCCGGCGGCTCGCCGACGAACTGCGCAAGACCGAACCCAATGGCGTGCTGTTCGCCGATCAGTGGAACAACCTCGACAATGCCAAGGCGCATTACGAATCCACGGGGCCCGAGATCTGGGAGCAGACCAGCGGCAAGGTCGACGGCTTCGTCTGCTCGGTCGGCAGCGGCGGCACGCTGGCCGGCGTCAGCCGCTATCTGAAAGAGAAGAACAAGAACATCCGTATCGCCTGCGCCGATCCGCATGGCGCCGGCATGTACGAATATTTCAGGACCGGCGATGCCAAGGCGACGCCGGGCGGCTCGATCACCGAGGGCATCGGCCTCAACCGCGCAACCGCCATCGTCGAGACTGCAAAGGTCGATGACGCCTATCTCATTCCCGATGCCGAAGCCGTCAGCGTGATCTACGAGCTGCTGCAGCACGAAGGCCTGTGCCTCGGCGGCTCGACCGGCATCAACATCGTCGGCGCGATGCGCCTTGCCAAGCAGCTCGGGCCCGGCAAGACGATCGTCACCGTGCTGTGCGATTCCGGCAGCCGCTATCTGTCGAAGCTGTTCAATGCGGACTTCATGCGCGCCAAGAACCTGCCGGTGCCGGAGTGGCTGGAGAAGCGCAGCAACATCAAGCCGCCCTTCGTGTGATCGGCCCAACTATGCGACTTCGCCGCGCTCCGAGGCCGCGGCACAATAGTCGCGCCAGAACCGGCGATATCCCGCCTCGACCTTCCGCGTGTAGATCTCGACATTCCCGGCAGGCGAAGCTGCGATCCGGGCCGGCAATTCTGCCCGCAGCTTCGCCAGATGAGCCGGCTGCGCCGCATATTTGCACGCGATCGCGGCATAGCCTTCGTCATCCTCGGCGACCCAGTCCCCGAGACCGGCGGCGGCCACGATGGAGCCACCGGCGCGCGACGAGGCGCCGTTGCCGAGCTTGGCGACGACCGGAACACCCGCATAGAGCGATTCCCAGGTGCTGATGCCGCCGTTTTGCGGAAACGTATCGAGCGAGATGTCGACATTCGCAAAGGCCCGCAGATGCTCGGCGCGCGGGGTCGAGCCCATGCAGATCACGTTCTCCTCGACAACGCCCTGCTCCACGAACCGCGCGACCAGGCTGTCGCGCAGCAACGGATCGTCAAGCAGGGTGTGCTTGATGATGATCTTCGATCCGCTCACCGCGCGCATCACCTTCGACCACACCCGGATCGCCTCGTCCGAGATCTTGTAGACGCGGTTGAACACGCCGAAGGTCACATGGCCGTTGCGGAGCATCGGAAGCTCCGAAGGCGGCACATCCAGGATGGGATCGATCGTGATCAGGCACGGCAGATCATGGACCTTTTCGGCCAGCAAGTGGCGCGCCGATTGCGGAATGAAGGTCGAATCAGCGAGCACGTAGTCCATGGTCTTGAGGCCGGTCCCCGTGGCGTGCCCGAAACCCGTGACCTGGATGGGCGCCGGCTTCCGTGCGAAGACAGGAAGCCTGTTACCAGACGAATGCCCGGATACGTCGATCAGGATATCGACCTTGTCGGCCTGGATACGGTCGGCCAGTTCGTCGTCGGAAAGCTGCCAGGCGTCGACCCAGATGTCCGCAAACGAGTTGAATTCGGCGGTCATCTCATCGCGTCGCGGCGAGCATGAGTAGCAGACGATCTCGAATTTGGCATGATCATGATGGCGCAGCACCGGTAGCAGGGCGAACGCCGCCGAGTGGTACCAGAACTCGGCAGCGACATATCCGATCACGATCCGCCGGTCCGGATCGAGTTGGCGCGGCGGCAGCGTCCTTTGCGGAAGCTTGGCGCCGATCGCGTCCCACCAGTATTTTCGTGCGGCCTGCTGGATCGCGAAATCGGCGTCGGAGAGAAAGTCCAGAAAGAAGATCTTTCGCGCGATCAGGTCCGCATTGTCCGGCGCCATCGCCAGCGCGGCGTCGAGATGCGCGATGGTGGATGCGATCTCCCCCTGGTTGGCGAAACAGGCGCTCAACAGCGTCATCGCGATCGCCGAGCGCGGATCTTCCGCAAGCAGGATCTTGACGGCCGCAATCGCCTCGGCCGTGTTCCCCAACTGGATGCTGACTTGCGCCTTCCCCTGCAAGGCGACCTCGAGCCTGGGCGAAAGCGCAAGCGCTGCATCGAAATCCGCCGCCGCCTGCTCCAACCGCGACAGCTCGAAATTGAGTCGTCCGCGGTGCGTCAGGGCCTTGGCCGAATGTGGCCTGATCGCTAGCGCCGCTGCGAGCGCTGCTTCCGCTTCATCGTAGTGCTTGAGCTCGATATTGACCACGCCCTTGCCGATGAGCGCTTCCGCCTGACGCGGCTGAAAGACCAGGGCGCGCTCGAAGCTCTGCCTGGCGCGGTCAAACTGGCGCAGCGCCAGCTCTGCCAGGCCACGATTGCAGAGTGCGTCGGCATGGTCCGGCTTCAGCCTGATGGCGCGATCGTACAGTTCGATCGCCTGATCCGCGAGATTGAGCTGGAGCAGCGTGTTGCCGAGACTGGTCAGCCCCTGTGGAAAGTTCGGCTTCAGTGCGATCGCCCTCTCCTGGCACCGGCGCGCATCCTCGAAATTCCCAAGATCGAAATGCACGGTTCCGAGATGGCTATGGGCCTCGTGCGAACGAGGATCGAGCGCAATCGTGCGCTCGAGCAGCCGCTGCGCCTCCTCGAGGCGCCGGCCGTTTTGCGCGCACAGGCCAAGCAAGTGCGTGGCATCGAAATGATCGGGAACAGCTTGCAGGATCTGGCGGCAGAGCGCCTCGGTCTCCGCATATCGGCCCTGGCCATAGGCGCTCGCCGCGGCAGCGATGACGGCGTCCACCTGCTTCTTCAATTTCTTCTGCAACCGCGCGTTCTGAAATGCGCGCGCGCCGGCGCCGCTGCTCTGCAAAGGATTCTCTCCGAAGGATGGCCCGAAGGGAGTCTAGCTGATTCGCAGGCCCGGCCCGCCGGTCGCTGGACCAGCATCGCATCCGGGATTTTCCGGTCCTCGGCGCCTACGCCACGTTGCCGCGTTCCGAGGCCGCAGCACAATGGTCGCGCCAGAACTGGCGATATCCCGCCTCGACCTTCCGCGTGTAGATTTCGACATTGCCGGCGGGCGAAGCTGCGATCTGGGCCGGCAATTCTGCGCGCAGCTTCGCGAGATAAGCGGGCTGCGCCGCATATTTGCACGCGATTGCGGCATAGCCCTCGTCATCCTCCGCGACCCAATCATTGAGGCCGACGGCAGCCACGATCGAACCGCCGGCGCGCGACGAGGCGCCGTTGCCGAGCTTGGCGACGACCGGAACGCCTGCATAAAGGGATTCCCAGGTGCTGATACCGCCGTTTTGGGGGAACGTATCGAGCGAAATGTCGACATTCGCGAAGGCCAGCAGATGTTCGTGGCGCGAGGTCGAGCCCATGCAGGTGATATTCCCTGCTGCGATGCCGTGCGCCACGAACCGCGCAACCAGGCTGTCGCGCAGCAAGGGATCGTCGAGCAGCCCGTGCTTGATGATGATCTTCGATCCGGTCACCGCGCGCATCACCTTCGACCACACCCGGATCGCTTCGTCCGAGATCTTGTAGATGCGGTTGAACACGCCGAAGGTCACATAGCCGTTGCGGAGCATAGGCAGTTCCGACGGCGGCACGTCCAGCACGGGTTCGATCGTGATCAGGCAGGGCAGATCGTGAACCCTCTCGACGAGCAGATGTCGGGCCGATTGCGGAATGAAGACCGGATCCGCGAGCACATAGTCCATGGTCTGAAGGCCGGTCCCGGTGGCATGTCCGAAACCCGTGACCTGGATCGGCGCGGGCTTGCGAGCGAAGACATGGAGCCTGTTTCCGGTCGTATGCCCGGATACGTCGATCAGGACATCGACCTTGTCGGCCTGGATGCGGTCGGCCAGTTCGTCGTCCGAAAGCTGACCGGCGTCGACCCAGACGTCCGCCAAAGGCTTGAATCGTTCGGTCATCTCATCCGGCAACGGCCAGCAGGAATAGCAGATGATCTCGAAACTTGCGTGATCATGATGGCGCAGCACCGGCAACAGAGTGAGCGCGGCCGAGTGGTTCCTGAATTCGGACGCGACATAGCCGATCACGATGCGCCTGTCCGGATCGAGCTGGCGCGGCGCCAACGTCCTTCGCGGCAATTTGGCGCCGACCGCATCCCACCAGGATTTTCGGGCCTCCTGCTGAACCGCGAAGCCGGCTTCGGAAAGATAGTCCAGCAAGAAGATCTTGCGTGCGATCGCGTCCGAATAGTCCGGGCTGAGTTCGAGCGCGGCATCGAGATGCCGAAGCGCCGTTGCAATGTCACCCTGGCTCGCATGGCACGACGCCAGCAGCGCCATTCCGATCTCGGACCGCGGATTTTCCACCAGCAATGTCTTGACGGCCGCAATCGCCTGCGCCGTGTTTCCCAGCAGAATATTGACCTGCGCCTTCCCGCGCAGCGCCAGCTCGTGCGTAGGCGATTGCACAAGCGCCGCGTCGAAATCGGCGGCCGCCTGTTCCAGGCGCGACAGGTCGAAATTGAGCCGCCCGCGTTGCGCCAGCATCCTCGCCGAGTTGGGCTTGATCGCGAGCCCTGCCGCGAGTGCGGCTTCCGCCTCATCGTAGTGCCGACGCTCGATGCTCACCATGCCCTTGCCGGCAATCGCTTCCGCGTGACGCGGCTGAAACAACAGGGCGCGATCGAAACTTTCGTTGGCACGCTCGAACTGCCCCGTCATCAGTTCGGCCATGCCGCGATTGCAGAAGGCATCGGCATAGTCCGGCTTCAGGCGGATGGCGCGATCGTGCAGTTCAATCGCCTGTTCGGGCAGATTCATATGCAGCAACGTATTGCCGAGGTTGGTGAGAGCCAGCGGAAAGTTCGGCTTCAGCGCGATGGCCTTCTCCTGGCACCTGCGCGCATCCTCGAATTTCTTCAGGTCGAAGTAGACGGTTGCGAGGTTGCTGTAGACCTCGTGCGAACGCGGATCGAGCGCAATCGCGCGCTCGAGCAGCAGTTGCGCCTCCTCCAGGCGCCTCCCGTCATGCGCGCACAGGCCGAGCAAATGCGTGGCATCGAAATGGTCCGGCAGCGCTTTGAGGATCTCGCGACAAAGCGCCTCGGTCTCCGCATATCGGCCCTGGCCATAGGCAGCGGCTGCAGCGGAAATGATGGCATCCGCCTGCTTCATCAATTTCTTCTGCAATCGCGCGTTCTGGAATGCGCGCGCGCCGGCGCCGCTGCTCTGCAAGGTGTCTCTCCGGAAGATAGCCGCGGAGAGTCTAGCTGATTCGTCGTCCAGGCCCGCCCGGTCGGCTGGAGCGGCAAGGCTCCCCGGGTTTTCCCGGTCCCCAGGCCCAAATCCGACTCAGGAACCGTTCGGGTGCGCGCCCGTCCAAAACCAATGCTCGATCATGCCAGGTCATGGACGTTCCCAATACGTGGCCTACGCCAGGCCGCCGCCTTCCGGGGCCGTGGCACAATAGTCCCGCCAGAATTGACGATAGCTTGCCTCGACCTCGCGCGTGTAGCTCTCGACGTTGCCGGCGGGCGAGGCTGCGATCCGGGCCGGCAATTCTGCGCGCAGCTTCGCCAGATGGGTCGGCTGCGCCGCATATTTGCGCGCGATCGCGGCATAGCCTTCGTCATCCTCGGCGACCCAGTCGCCGAGACCGGCGGCGGCGACGATCGAACCGCCGGCGCGTGACGAGGCGCCGTTGCCGAGCTTGGCAACGACCGGAACGCCCGCATAGAGCGATTCCCAGGTGCTGATGCCGCCGTTTTGCGGAAACGTATCGAGCGAGATGTCGACATTCGCAAAGGCCCGCAGATGCTCGGCGCGCGGGGTTGAGCCCATGCAGATGACGTTCTCCTCGACAACGCCCTGCTCCACGAACCGCGCGACCAGGCGGTCGCGCAGCAAGGGATCGTCGAGCAATCCGTTCTTGACGACGATCTTCGATCCGCTCACCGCGCGCATCACGTTCGACCACACCCGGATGGCCTCGTCCGAGATCTTGTAGATGCGGTTGAACACGCCAAAGGTCACATGGCCGTTGCGGAGCATGGGAAGCTCCGAAGGCGGCACGTCCAGGATGGGATCGATCGTGATCAGGCAGGGCAGATCATGGACCTTTTCGGCCAGCAGATGCCGCGCCGATTGCGGAATGAAGATCGGATCGGCCAGCACGTAGTCCATGGTCTTGAGGCCGGTCCCCGTGGCATGACCGAAGCCCGTGACCTGGATGGGCGCCGGCTTCCGTGCGAAAACATGGAGCCTGCTGCCGGTGGTATGCCCGGACACGTCGATCAGAATATCGATCCCATCGGCCTGGATACGATCGGCCAGTTCGTCGTCCGAAAGCTGCGCGGCATCGACCCAGACGTCCGCGAGAGGCTTGAATCTCTCGGTCATCTCGTCCTGCAGCGGCCAGCACGAATAGCAGACGATCTTGAACTTGGCGTGATCATGATGGCGCAGCACCGGCAACAGAGAATGCGCAGCCGAGTGGTTCCTGAATTCGGACGCGACGTATCCGATCACGATCCGCCGGTCCGGATCGAGCCGGCGCGGCAGCAGCGTCCTTTGCGGAAGCTTGGCGCCGATCGCATCCCACCAGTATCTTCGCGCCGCCTGCTGGGCTGCGAAATCAGCCTCCGGCAGGTAGTCCAGCACGAAGATCTTGTACCCGATGGCCTCCGGAAAGTCCGGCGCGATCTCCAGCGCCGCGTCGAGATGCGCCAGCGCCGTCGCGATGTCTCCCTGGTTCACATGGCAAGCCGCCAGAAGCGCCATTCCCATCTCGGATCGCGGATTGACCTCGAGCAGCGTCTTGACGCCCGCCATCGCCTGCGCCGTGTTCCCCACGAGAATGTCGATCTGCGCCCTCCAGCACAGCGCGAGCTCGAGCCGTGGCGATTGCGCCAGCGCCGCATCGAGGTCCGCGGCCGCCTGCTCCAGCCGTGACAGGCTTAGATTGAGTCGTCCGCGCTGCAGCAGAATCCTCGGGGAACCCGGCTTGATCGCCAGCGCTGCGTCGAAAGCGGCGGCCGCCTCCTCGAAGTGCCTGAGTTCGAGGCTCACCATGCCCTTGCCGGCGGTCGCCTCCGCATGTCGCGCCTGAAACGACAGGGCGCGATCGAAGCTCTCCTTTGCGCGCTCGAACTTGCCGGCCATCAGTTCGGCCATGCCGCGGTTGCAAAATGCATCGGCATAGTCCGGCCGCAGCCTGATCGCGCGTTGGTGCAGCCCGATCGCCTCTTCGCCAAGACCGATGTGCAGCAGCGTATTGCCGAGACCGGTCAGGGTAATCGGACAATTCGGTTTCAGCGCAATGGCCTTCTCCTGGCATGCGCGGGCGTCCTGAAATCTCCCGAGCGCGAAATATACAGCCCCAAGATTGCCGTGCGCATCGGGCGAACGCGGATCGAGCGCGGCCGCACGCTCGAGCAGGAATTCCGCCTCATCGAGCCGCCCGCCATCGAACGCGCGCAGGCCGAGCAGGTGCGTGGCGTGGAAATGATCCGGAACCTCCTTCAGGATCTCGCGGCAGAGTGTCTCGGCCTCGGCAAGTCTGCCCTGCCCGAGTGCCTCGATCGCGAAGGCCATGACGGCGTCCGCCTGCTTCTTCAGCTTCTTTTCCAGTCGCGCATTCTGGTATGCGCGTGCGCCGGCACTGCTCTGCAAGGTCTCTCTCCGGAGTATGGCCCGAAAAGAGGCAAGCCGATTCGCATGGTGCCAAGCTTGCGGTCAGTTGGACCGCGAGGCCGCCGGATTGCAGGTGCTCACCGCAAAATCTGGCTCAGGAACAGTTTTGTACGGGCGTGCTGAGGGCTGGCGAAGAACTCGTTCGGGGTATTGGCCTCGATGATCTGGCCGGCGTCCATGAACACGACGCGGTTGGCGACCTCGCGGGCAAAGCCCATCTCATGGGTGACGACGAGCATGGTCATGCCCTCCTTGGCGAGGTCGACCATGGTGTCGAGCACCTCCTTGACCATCTCGGGGTCGAGCGCCGAGGTCGGCTCGTCGAACAGCATCACCTTCGGGTTCATGGTCAGCGCGCGGGCGATCGCGACGCGCTGCTGCTGGCCGCCGGACATCTGGCCCGGAAACTTGTTGGCCTGGTGCGGGATCTTGACCCGTTCCAGAAATTTCATCGCGGTCGTCTCGGCATCCTTCTTGGGGATGTTGCGAACCCAGATCGGCGCCAACGTGCAATTGTCGAGCACGGTCAAATGCGGGAACAGATTGAAGCTCTGGAACACCATGCCGACTTCGCGGCGCACGGCATCGACGTGCTTGAGGTTGGGACCGAGTTCGATGCCGTCGACGACGATCTCGCCCTCCTGGAATTCCTCCAGCGCATTGATGCAGCGGATCAACGTCGACTTGCCCGAACCCGAGGGGCCGCAGATCACGATGCGCTCGCCCTTCTCGACCGCCAGGTCGATGTCACGCAGGACGTGGAATTCACCGTACCATTTGTTCAGGCCGGAAATCTTGACGATGGGGTCGGACATGATGGCCTCGATCAGCTGCGGCGGTGGGCGTTGAGGCGGTGCTCGACGAACAACGAGTAGCGCGACATTCCAAAGCAGAAGATGAAGTAGATGATCCCGGCGAAGGCGAAGCCGGTGAACGCCGTCGACTGCGTCGACCATTTCGGATCCGAGAACGAGGCGCGGAGTGAACCCAAGAGGTCGAACAGCGCCACGATCGAGACCAGCGAGGTGTCCTTGAACAGCGAGATGAAGCTGTTGACGAGGTTCGGAATGACGTGGCGCAGCGCCTGCGGCAGCACGATCAGGGAGGTCGTTTTCCACCAGGACAGTCCGAGGGCGGCCGCCGCCTCGCTTTGCCCGCGCGGGATCGCAGCGAGCCCGCCGCGGACGTTCTCGGCCTGATAGGCGCCGGTGAACAGAGCAATGCCGATCAGCGCGCGGACCAGACCGTCGACGGTGAAATTGCCGGGAAGGAACAAGGGCAACATGTAGGTGGCGAAGAACAGCACTGTGATCAGCGGCACGCCGCGCCAGAACTCGATGAAGGCGATCGAGAAGATCCGGATCAGCGGAATGGTGGAACGGCGGCCGAGCGCCAGCGCGATGCCGATCGGCAGCGAGGTGACGATGCCGGTGACTGAGACCACCAGCGTCACCAGTAGACCGCCCCATAGATTGGTCGCCACGACCGCCAACCCGCCGCGATCGAGTCCCATCAGCCTGATGACGATCGCGATGGCGGTGAAGGTGGCGATGCTGGACGCCAGAGCCCGCCCGCCGGCGCCCACACCACCGCCAAGGACGAAGGCGGTCAGGCAGACAATCGCGGCCGTGACGGCGAAATCGGCCCAGACCGGCTGTCCCATCCCCTGGATATGATCGCGGAGCCAGATGAACGGGAAGATCAACCAGGAGATCACTTCGCCGACCAGCACGATGAGGCTTCCGACGACCCATAGCAGCGGAGCGATGGCGGACGTCTTGCTCAGGCCGAGCAGCGCCTGCCCGGCACTGAGGATGCTTTCATCGAACAGTTGCAGCAGGCCGGCCGTCCAGTTGATGCCGAAGCCCTTGATGCCGCCGCCGTACAGCAGGAAGAATGCGACGACCGGAAAGGCGACGAAGAACAGACTGGCGCTGATCCCCTTCGCCGGCAGGCGCGGTATGAGCAACGGCACCAGCAGGACCGCCGCCAGGACGAATGTGAGATTGACCCGCCAGCGCTCGGCCTCGGGATAGAAGCCGTAGATCAGTTGCGGGAGTTTCGCCTGGATGTAGGGCCAGCAGGCGCCGACCGCAAAGCCGGCGTTCTCGGTCAGGCAAGCGGTGCGGTCCTGCCCGCTCCAGACCGCATCGACCATCAGGAACTTGACGGAAGGAACGATGGTGAACCAGAGCAGCAGGGCGCCCAGGATCGTGAGCAGGATATTGGTCGGCGAGTTGAACAGGCGCGTGCGCATCAGGCCGATCAAGCCCGTGGTCCTGACCGGCGCGGGGCGCTCGGCGAGCAGGTCCTTGCGGACGAAGCTGCTGGGGGTGATGTCGGTCACGCGCCGAGACTCCGGCTGACGCGCCAACCGTAGACGCTCATGACGGCGCTGGTGAAGAGCGAGATCAGGAGATAGACGCCCATCGTCATGGCAATGATCTCGATCGCCTGCCCGGTCTGGCTCAGCGACGTGCCGGCGAACACCGACACCAGGTCAGGATAGCCGATCGCGACCGCCAGCGACGAGTTCTTGGTGAGATTGAGATACTGGTTGGTCAGCGGCGGCACGATGACACGCATGGCCTGCGGCACGACGATGAGGCGGAGCGTGGCGCCGCGGCTGAGACCGAGCGAGGATCCCGCCTCCATCTGCCCCTTGTGAACGGACAGGATGCCGGCGCGCACGATCTCGGCGATGAAGGCGGCGGTATAGGTCGACAACGCCACCGTCAGCGCCACGAATTCCGGGATGATGCGTGAGCCGCCGGCAAAGTTGAATCCCTTGAGCTGGGGCATCTCGAAGGTAAACGGCAGACCCGATACCAGCATGGTGACGAGCGGCAGTCCGAACAGCAGACCCAGTATATAGGGCCAGATCCGGATCAGCCGCCCCTGCTGAATCAACGCGCGCCGCGCATGGAAGTGCAGGGCCAGAGACGCCGCGATGCCGAGCGCGAGCATCGCCAGGAACGGCTCGAGGCCGCTCTCGCCGACCGGGCGCGGAATGACGAGTCCGCGATTGCTGATGAAGGCAATGCCGAACAGGGAGATGCTCTGCCGCGGATTAGGCAAGGCCGCGAGCACCGCGAGGTACCAGAACAGGATCTGGAACAGCAGCGGCAGGTTCCGGATGACCTCGACATAGATCTCGCCGACACGCGACAACAGCCAATTGGGCGACAGTCGACACAGCGCGACGATGAAGCCGATCAATGTGGCGAAGACGATGCCCACCACGGAGACCACCAGCGTGTTCAAGAGCCCAACCACGAACACGCGCAGGAACGTGTCCGAGCCGGTATAGGGGATCAGGGTCTGGTTGACGTCGAAGCCGGCATTGTTCCTGAGGAAGCCGAAGCCGGCGGCGATGTGCTGGTTCTCAAGGTTGGCGCGAGCATTGGAGACGATCTCGTAGCCGATCCAGCCCAGGATCGCCGCGAAGGCAAACTGGACGGCCACGCCGTTCCAGCCTGCCTTGCCGCCCAGAATGCGCCGGATCTTCAGAGCGATCTGGGGCGGCGGTTTTCGGGCCTCGGTGCTCATGCCGCTGCCGACCGATCAGGGGGTGATCAGCGGATCGGCGGCGCGTACTGAAGACCGCCCTTGTTCCAGAGATTGTTGAGGCCGCGATTGATGGCGAGCGGCGAGCCCGCGCCGACGTTGCGATCGAACACCTCGCCGTAATTGCCGACCGCCTTCACGATCCGCACCACCCAATCCTTGGTCAGGCCGAGCTGTTCGCCGAAATTGCCGTCGGTACCAAGGACGCGCTTCAGCTCTGGATTTTCCAGTTTCGCCTTCTCGTCGACGTTCTTCGAGGTGACGCCGAGCTCTTCGGCGGTGATCATCGCAAACAGCGTCCATTTCACGATGTCGAACCACTGGTCGTCGCCGTGGCGCACCATCGGACCGAGCGGCTCCTTCGAGATGATCTCGGGGAGCACCATGTGGTCGTTGGGCTTGGCCAGCTTCAGACGATTGGCGTACAGGCCCGACTGGTCGGTGGTGAAGACGTCGCAGCGGCCGGCTTCATAGGCCTTGACGGTTTCGTCGTTGGTGGCGAAGGCGATCACCTCGTACTTCATGTTGTTGGCCTTGAAGTAGTCGGCGAGATTCTGCTCGGTGGTAGTGCCGGTCTGTACGCAGACCGAGGCGCTGTTGAGCTCGAGTGCCGAATTCACCTTGAGCGACTTCTTCACCATGAAGCCCTGCCCGTCATAATAGGTCACGCCGGTGAAATTGGCGCCGAGCGAGGTGTCGCGCGAGATGGTCCAGGTGGTGTTGCGCGAGAGCACGTCGATCTCGCCGGACTGCAGCGCCGTGAAGCGGTCCTTGGCCGACAGCGGCACGTACTTGACCTTGGTCGGATCGTTGAAGATCGCGCCGGCGATGGCGCGACAGACGTCGACGTCGATGCCGGTCCAGTTGCCCTTGTCGTCGGGGGAGGAGAAGCCGGGCAGGCCCTGGCTGACGCCGCAGGACAGCATGCCCCGGTCCTTGACAGTCTTGAGCGTTTGCGCATCGGCGGCTTGGGCGGAGAGGCCGGCGGCGAGAGCAAGGGTGAGAGCCAGGGTTGCGCGTTTCATGGGCTTTGGGCCTTTCAAGGTCGTCTCAAGGTCAGGATGTTGTCTTCAGGGTCATCCCTGCCAGGGCTAGTCGTACCGAGGCTAGCCTGCAAGAGTCATGCTGGAAAACCTTGCCGAACACCCGCCGATCCCGGGAGGCCATACCTTAGTCCCCATCGCGGGCGCCCACCGTCATGGCCGTGGCGCCTCGTCCGGCCAGACGATGGATCGAAGGTCGCGGCAGGCCCCTCAACATGCGGCGACTGAATAGCACCCGCGCATCACAGAACGACTGGCCTGCCGGGTCAAGGGGTTGACGGGACTCTTCTGTGTTCTGTTATTAACGACGACGGCCTTTCGGCCAACCCCGCGGGCGCGTCGCGTCCGGTGGAAACGCGATTTTGAAAGCAGACGCATGGATTCTTCGCATCCCCAAGAGCAGCACGCCGAGACCCGGCTGGTCACCTCCGGCCGAGACACCAAGGCGCAGAAGGGGTTCGTCAATCCGCCGGTCTTCCATGGCTCGACCGTGCTCTATCCGACCGCCGAGGACCTGCACGCCCATCGCGGCGAGTTCCAGTACGGTCGCCACGGAACGCCCACCACCAAGGCCTTCCAGGAGGCGCTGATGGCGCTCGAGGGCCCGCAATGTGCTGGCGTCGGCATCACGCCGTCGGGCCTGGCCGCAATCTCAACCACCCTGCTCTCGGTGCTGAAGGCCGGCGATCACCTCCTGGTCTGCGACAACGTCTATCGGCCTTCGCGCAATTTCTGCAACGGAATGCTCGCCCGCTACGGCGTCGAGACCAGCTATTTCGATCCGCTGATCGGCGCGGGCATCGACAAGCTGTTCAAGCCCAACACGCGCGCTGTGCTGGTCGAGGCGCCAGGCTCGCAGTCGTTCGAGATGCCCGACATCCGCGCCATCGCAGAGGTCGCGCATGGGCGCGGCGCGCTCGTCATCGACGACAACACCTGGGCGACCCCGCTCTATCACCGCTCGCTCGAGCAGGGCGTCGACATCAGCATGCAGGCGGCCACCAAATATATCGGCGGCCATTCCGACATCATGTTCGGCACGATCTCGGCCAATGCCAGGGCATGGCCACAGATCAGCGAGGGCATCCGCCTGCTCGGCGTCTGCGCGGGCCCCGACGACGTCTTCCTGGCGCTGCGCGGTCTGCGCACGCTGTCGGTGCGGCTGGCGCAGCATCATCGCTCCGGGCTCGACATGGCGCGCTGGCTGGCTGGCCGGCCCGAGGTCGCGCGCGTGCTGCATCCGGGGCTCGAGACCCATCCCGGCCATGCGATCTGGAAGCGCGACTTCACCGGTGCGTCAGGCCTGTTCAGCATCGTGCTGAAGCCCGCGCCGCAGAAAGCCGTCGACACCATGCTCGATACGCTGAATCTGTTCGGCATGGGCTTCTCCTGGGGCGGCTTCGAGAGCCTCGCGATCCCCTTCGATTGCGATGCCTATCGCACCGCGACCAAGTGGGCGCCCGGCGGCCCGACGCTGCGTCTCCACATCGGGCTGGAGAGTGTCGACGACCTCAAGGCCGATCTCGATCGCGGCTTCGCTGCCCTGAATGCGGCAATGTGAGCCTGCTCACGGGGCAGCACGCCTCGGGACGCCGCAACACGCTCCAGCGGACGCGCAATCGCGCGCCGCGGGAACGCGCCGACGCCGCAAACGTTAACGCCGACGCGCCAACAAAGAGTTTGATCCGCTCCCGTTTGGCGCTAGCCTCGCCAATCGACTCCAATCCGGACTCGGAGCATGGGAACGTTGGTTCTGCTCGATCTCATGGGCGGCGTTGCCCTGTTGTTGTGGGGCCTGCACATGGTCCACAGCGGCATTTTGCGCGCCTTCGGTCCCGACCTGCGGCGCTTGCTCGGCAAGGCGCTGAGCAACCGCGCCAGCGCCTTCGCCGCCGGCCTCGGACTCACCGCGCTGCTCCAGAGCAGCACGGCGACGGCGTTGATCACCTCTTCGTTCGCGGCCGAGGGCCTCGTCAGCCTCGCCGCTGCGCTCGCTATCATGCTGGGAGCCAATGTCGGCACGACGCTGATCGTGCAGGTGCTGTCGTTCAACATCGCAGCCGTCGCGCCGGTGCTGTTCGTGCTCGGGCTCGTCGCCTTCCGCTCGGGACCGAGATCCCGGATCAAGGACATCGGCCGTGTCTGCATCGGCCTCGGCCTGATGCTGCTCTCGCTGCACATCCTGCTCGACACGCTGGCGCCGGCGGAGAACGCGCCCGGCGTCCGCATCGTGATGTCGGCCATCACAGGCGATCCTATCCTGTGCATCGTCATCGCCGCCCTCGTCACCTGGGCTGTGCATTCGAGCGTCGCCAGCGTGCTGCTGATCATGTCGCTGGCCTATTCGCAGTTCATCTCGCCCTATGCGGCGCTGGCGCTGGTGCTCGGGGCCAATCTCGGCAGCGCCATCAATCCCGTGTTCGAGGGCGCCAAGCGTGACGATCCCGCGAGCTATCGGCTGCCGGTCGGCAATCTGCTCAATCGCGTGATCGGGATCGCCCTCGTCCTGCCCTTCCTGGGTGGGATCGCCGAGCACATGCACGCCTGGCAGCCCGATCTCGCCAGGATGACGGCGGCTTTCCATATCGCCTTCAATGTCGGCACCGCCGTCGTCTTCATCGGCCTGCTCGACACCATGTCGCGCCTGCTCACCCGCCTGTTGCCGGATCGCGTGCAGGAGGCCGACCCGGCTCGGCCGCGCTATCTCGACGAGACCGCGCTGGAGACGCCGTCACTGGCTCTCGCCGACGCCGCCCGCGAGACATTGCGCATGGGCGACCTCGTCGAGGTCATGCTGCGCAAGGTGATGGCCGCGATGATGACGGGCGACCGCGCGCTGGTCGACCAGGTCTCCAAGATGGACAATCTCGTCGACGGTCTCGACGAGGCCATCAAGCTCTACGTGACCAAGCTCATGCGGGGCAGCCTCGACGAGAGCGAAGGACGGCGCGCGATGGAGATCATCTCCTTCACCATCAACCTCGAACATATCGGCGACATCATCGACAAGAGTCTGAGCGAGCTCGCCACCAAGAAGATCAAGCGGCGCTTGCAGTTCTCGGCGGAAGGGGCCGACGAGCTCGCCGCCTTCCACAAACGTACCATGGACTCGCTGCGGATCGCGTTCGGCGTGTTCATGTCGGGCGACGCCAACGAGGCGCGCAGGCTGCTGGTGGAGAAGACCGCGCTGCGCAACACCGAGCTTGCCGCGGTCGAGCGGCATCTCGACCGCCTGCGCGAGGGCCGGCCCGAGACCATCGAAACGACGTCGCTGCATCTGGACGTGCTGCGCGACCTCAGGCGTATCCATTCGCATATCTGCTCGGTCGCCTACCCCGTGCTGGACGCCGCCGGCGAGCCCTATCGCAGAACGGAGGCGGATACGGCCACCCTGCCCGCGTCAGGCGCGGCGTCGGTGCTGCCGCG
>NZ_LBJF01000021.1:0-241128 GCF_028128735.1 Bradyrhizobium sp. CCBAU 53415
GAATGGAAGGCGCCTGTTCAGTTCGCGGCCTGATCCGCTCCGGGCCGTGTGATTACCCCGCGGCCCTCACCGGACGGTTACGTCCGAAGCCGGTTGCCTGCCGGAAGAGCGGAAACCGAACGACAACGAAAGCGAAGAGGCAGACCGCGATCAGAGCAAATAAGATGGCGAGAATGTCAGTGCGCGTCGGGTACCAGCGAGGCCTCCGCATCTTTAGCCCCTTAGCGGTCGGTCGCTAAACCTATCGGCGTACGACGCGTCGGTCCAAAAGAACTCGTGAACGGCAATCACGTCACAGCCTTCTGCCTTGGCGAGCCCCATTGCCTCTACCGTGAAGTTCACACCAGCGAGCAAGGTAGGACCGCGCGGAGCTGGTATTTTCCTTAGTGGGAAACCGCGCGCCCGGTAACGACGCCATCGGGAAATTTGAGCACGAACGCGTATTTGGCCACCTTGGGATTTTCACAATACTGCTTGGCCAACTTGGGACCGATGGCTTTTTTCACCGAGGTGATATCAGCCGGTACATCGGAAATGACAGACGGTTTTAGCGTCATGCTAACGTCAAGGCTTTCTTCGCGAATGTGCCACCTGAAGTCGCAATAGACGACAGGAGATGCCGAACAGGGTGAATGTCCGGTGATGGCCCGATGGCGAAGTTCGGTTTGGCTCAGATATGATCATGATCGGAGGCACACCGGGAATGACACGGCGCCATTCAAACCCGCGCTTTTGACCCAAAGCCGACGATAGCGGCGCGCGGCGAACTACGGAGGATTCCCGCTCAACCATTGTGCCGACGGTTCCTGTACATCCCGCCGAGTGTACCGGCTACCGTCCCAAGGCACAGAGGTGCACCGACCCCGATCATTCCCCAGAATGCGAGTAGCAGGAGGTGAGCTGCCAAACCTTCTCCTATGACGTCACCTCTTAGCCAAAAAGGTGCTGCTGCGGTCACGATCAACAGAGACCCGGCAATTGCGATCTTCATCAAAGATGTTGAGCTTGGATCACGCCGTGCGAAGTGAAACGATCCCCATGCCGCCGCGACGGCAAGGACCGCCCATAGAATATAAGCGAGACCATAGAGAGACAACATCCTCCAATCGACTTCCAACGATGGACTAGGTTGGTGCACAAATCGTCGTCGCTGAGTTTAAAATTTCGAGCAAAATCCGTCCATCACTCTCAGGGCCGAGGTAGCTTCTGGCCCACCTGCGAAGTTGGGCTGGATCTCACGGAGGTCCGTTCGTTGCGACAGACCGGACCAGATTTGCTCAACCGGAGTTCTTCGCATTTTGACCCACAACGGACATGCGAGCGCCAGAAAGGGTATCACTGATTGTTCCGTTGGAGACCCGATCACGCGGTTTCTGGGGCAACACTCCTGTCGATTTGATCAGGCGAGCCTGCGGCTCCCGAGAATGGAGCCTTCTGCAATGTCGCTCCAATCTATGATCGACGGAAGAAACTGCTGATAGCTCGCGTAAATCCTTTTCGAGTGTTCGTCAGCAGTGCTGGCCTCTGCAACCACATCCCTGCTCACCCGATAAAGCTCTTTCAGAATGGAATCGTCGAACTTCAGCACCTTAACGGCGCCTTCGCCGCGAAGCTTCTGCAGCCATAGCGCATTTTTGGCATTGAACTCCGCAAGAGAGCGCGTGTATTCGGCAGCGCTCGCGTCCTCTATCACTCTCCGAAGGCTCGGATCGAAGCTCTCCCATACCCGCTTGTTTATGCCGAGTGTGATGCCGGTCCCTGGCTCATGAAAGCCGGGATAGTAGTAGTACGCCGCTACGTTTTGCAGTCCCATCGCAAGATCCGGCCACGGACCGATCCATTCGCTGCCTTCAATGGCGCCGGATTTCAGCGAGGCCACGATGTCTCCGCCCGGCACATTCACAACGATCGCGCCGAGCCGCCTCAGAACTTCGCCGCCCAGTCCGGGCATCCGATAGCGCAAGCCTTTCAGATCTTGCAGCGAAGCGATTTCGCGCGTGCACCAGCCGCCCATTTGCGTACCGGTGTTACAGCATAGAAGAGGCTTGACGTTATACTGGTTGCTCAGCGCATCCCATAGCTCCTGGCCGCCGCCATACTGCACCCAGGCAAACAGTTCGTTGGCAGTAAAGCCGAATGGCACGGCGGCAAAGAAGCTGAAAGCCGGAGACTTCTTTTCCCAGTAGTATTCTGCTGAGTGATACATGTCGGCGACGCCGGCTCCGACCGCGTCGAAAGTCTCCAGCGCGCGGACAAACTTGCCGGCGCCAAAAACCTCTACCTCGATGCGTCCTTCTGTCGCAGCCGTAATCCGTTGCGCCAATCGGTCTGCGCTGGACTGAAGACCAGGCAAATCTGCGGGCCAATCGGTTACCATCTTCAGGCGTCGCTTGGTCTGCGCGACCCCAGGCTTGGCAATGCTCAATGAGAGGCCGGCCAACGATCCAGCGCCGGCCAAAATATCCCGCCGCCTCATAAGCTTCTTCCTTTCGACACGCGAAGGACGCCGCTCGATGGGTCTGCTTAAGCCAAGCCCGCATTTCTGCTAGTATGGATTTTTACCGGGGCCGGCGGATCGTGAACAGATTAGAGCAGCAAAGCTCGGCCATTGCAACACGAACGACCTCCAAACTCGGAGTTCGCGGACGATTGTTGTTTGCGTTCTTTGGAATCAGCGCCTTCGCCATATTTGGTGCCGCTCTCGGCAATTACGCATTTCAGCAGGTGGGCAGCCGGATCGAGCGCATCGATGCTCGCGTGCCGCAGGTTGTCAGCTCGATGGAGATTTCACGTGCTGTGGATCGACTCATCGCGTCAGCGCCAACGCTGCTTGGAGCTGCAACAAGCAAGGAACGCGACGAAGCCTCGAAGTCGATGCGACCGGAACTGGATCGCCTGATCATCAGCCTTAACGAGCTTGCGCGAGCCGGCACCATAAGTGAAGCCGGGACGACAATCCAGACACTTGTAGCAGCATTGAGGTCCAATCTCGCCGAGCTTGGCGAACTCGTTGATTTGCGCATCAAGACTAGGGAACATCTGGCCGAACTGCTGCAGGCCTTGGTGCAGATTGACAAGGACGCGGATCGCCTGTTTGCGCCGTGGTTCGACGTCATGGAGTTGCGGATCAGGCGTGCCCTGGAAAGCTCGCGTGATGGCAAGGCGGAGGCTGGGGTGTCGGCGAATCCGGACTTGGCGAGCACCATTCTTCTCGACCGGGCAGCGCAGACTGCGCATCGAGGAATTTCCGGTCTGATCGACCAGCTCGTTCAAGCGTCGACAATCGAGCAAAATGCACGCCTCCCCGTAGTTGAATTTCAGATCCGACGGAGCATGGATGATCTCCAGGCAAGAGCAAAAGAGCTGGATCCTAAGCTGCGTGCCATCTTTGCGGAGCAATTGGGGCAGGTTCGCAAGCTCGCGATCGGGCCGGAAGCTGCCCTGGAAATTCGTGGCCACGAACTCGACCTCGTTGGCAAGGCTGAGCGGCTGATCGCCGAAAATACCGATTTATCCGTTCGTCTCACGACTGCGGTTGATCGGCTGGTGTCCGAGGCCGAAGTTGAAATCGGACTATCTGCCAAGGACGCACTCTCGGTCCAAAGATTGAGCGCGCAAGCACTTCTCTCGTTTGCCGTTCTGAGTTTGCTGAGCTCGATCTTGATCGTGTGGCTCTACGTAGGACGCAATATCATTGGCCGATTGATGATGCTGAGCAGCGGCATGCTGGCCATAGCGAGAGGCAATCACCATAGCCCAATCAAAATCAGTGGCCGCGACGAGATTGCCGAAATGGGCCAAGTCGCCGAGGTTCTCCGCAAAAACACTCTGGAACGTGACGAATTGCTTGTCGAGAAGGAACACGTCGCGGACCGACTGGAGCAGCAGGTCAAGGAGCGCACGGGCGAGCTGGCACAATCGGTCGAAGAGCTGCGCGCTCTCGGGGTCGTCAGCCAGGCGGTCAACTCCAGCATCGATCTCGAAACCGTATTGGCCACTATCGTCACGAAGGCAACCGAGCTATCCGGAGCGGATGCCGGCACGATATACGTTCTGGATCGGGAACAGGGAGCTTTCCGGCCTCGCGCGGCGCATGGGATGGACGATAGCATCATCAGGGAGATCAATGATCATCCTATCCGGATCGGCGAGACCCTCATCGGCAGGGCCGCAGAGCAAAGGCAGTCGATACAGATTTCGGATGTGCAGGAAGATCGCACATCTGTTCTGAATGTGATCGTTCGGGCAGGGTTTAGATCTCTGCTTGTCGTTCCCTTGATAGGCAATGTCGATGCCATCGGGGCGCTGGTCGTCCGGCGAAAGCGGATCGGTGAATTCGCGAAGAGCACTGTCGAGCTGCTTCAGACCTTCGCCGCTCAGTCAGTGCTCGCGATAGAAAACGCGCGCTTGTTCGAACGCGCCGAGACTCGCTCGCGCGAGCTCGCCGAATCGTTGGAGGAACTGCGTACCACGCAGGATCGCCTGGTTCAGACCGAGAAGCTTGCTTCCCTGGGCCAGCTGACAGCGGGAATCGCCCACGAGATCAAGAATCCTCTGAACTTCGTCAACAACTTTGCGTCCCTCTCCGCGGAACTAACGGACGAACTGAACGATGCGCTTACGCAGGCAAAGCTCGTTGAAGAACTCCGTACGGAGGTCGACGAACTAACGTCGCTTCTGAAGGAAAATCTAAACAAGGTCGTACAGCACGGCAAGCGAGCGGACGCAATTGTCAAGAATATGCTGCTGCATTCGCGTGAGGGTTCAGGGGAACGGCGTTCGACCGATATTAACGCACTCGTCGAGGAGAGCCTCAATCTCGCCTATCACGGGGCCCGGGCAGAGAAAGCTGACTTCAGTGTCAGCCTAGAGCGCGACTTCGATCCGGATGCGGGTTTACTCGAAGTCTATCCGCACGAAATCAGCCGGGTCCTTCTCAATCTCATTTCCAACGGATTCTATGCAGCGACGAAGCGCAAGGTTGAGGCAGGCAATGAGACGTTTGAGCCGATCCTCCGCATGTCGACCAGAAATCTAGGCACGACAATTGAAATTCGTGTGCGCGACAACGGTATTGGTATTCCGCCCGATGTGAGAGAAAAAATGTTCAATCCGTTTTTCACCACCAAGCCGAGCGGAGAAGGGACAGGCCTCGGCCTTTCAATGACGCACGACATAGTCGTCAAGCAGCACGGTGGCAGGATCGACGTCGAAACGAAGCTGGGTGAATTTGCGGAGATAATCATTACGCTGCCGCGGGGCCGAATGACAGGTGGAGAGAAGGTGGAATGACCGGTTCTGGCCCATCTGCGAAATTGCGCCGGGTTTGACGGAGCGCCGCTGATGGCGGCAGAGCGGACCAGATTTGCTCAACCTGAGTTCTTCGTATTTTGACCCTCAGCAGACGCGCTTCTTGCGCTCGAGGAGCGGCAGCCTGCGCAGGTCTTCGCCGTCCGCGAACATGAGATCGAACGCGCAGTACAGAAGTTTGGCCTCATGGCGCAGGGCATTCTGGAGCAACTGGAAATGGGATGCGCCGTCCTTGCCGATCGCGACGAGTTCGCCATCGATCACGGCGTCCGCTTTCACGCCCTCCAGCGCTTTCGCCACCTCGACGTAGGAGTGGCTGATGATCTTCCCGTTACGGGCGTGGCCGGGCTCTATCTCGGCAAGAAGAAAGGCAAGGATCTGGTCTACATGGGAAAGGTCGGGACCGGCTGGAGCCGAACCACCTCGGCGCAGATCCGCAAGGCGCTCGACACCCTGGTAAGCCCGAAGCAGAAGCTGACCAAGACCACTAGGAAGCCGAAGGCCACATGGGTCGAACCCAAGTTCTATGCGGACATCGAGTACCGTGACATCACCTCCGAAGGTCTGCTGCGGGCCGGCTCGTTTAAGAGGCTGAGCAAAGGAACGCGCCGATCATAGCCGGTCATGGATCCGGAACAGCGAGTTGCGAAGGCCTTGGAAGACGCACAAGGCATCTTGGTTCGGCATGTCGAGCCCGGCCTCAGAGATTGCGAGCAAACCATAAATAAGCTGCTGGATGTGATCGACGAGAAGCCGTCGTGCAGGCGCTCAAGGACTTGAAGATGGAAAGGCCCACAGCAGAACAACTCGACGAGCTCAAGAGGCTCAGTGCACTCGCGCGTGTGCCGGACGAATCGGAGATCGAGACTTCGAAGGAAGAAGCCGAAACCCGGATTCGCGATCTGAAAGACAAGGCTCGGATGGAATGAGACGATCCCAGGACGACATCCGGAGCGAAGAGCTCGATCGGCGAAGGGACGTCGATTTCGGACATCCGGCATGAACTCGATGGACACGTTCGATCCGATATGCCGTGCCGCGTTCACGATGGCCTCAATGACCAGATCATCGAATGGAGCCCCCAAGTGGGCGTCGATGTACCGCCAACACGCGTCGAAATGGGATGAGGGCGTCGTAGCTTGGGACGGTCTGTTATTCGACGGATGGGCTCCATCTTGTGACCACTGAGCCGCGTGCAAGAGAGCTGGCGCGGAACCCGCGAATCCTCGCGGCGTTGCATCGTCATCAAAGTTCGCAAGAGGAGGAGCCGATGGCGGCAGCGAAGAAGAAAACCGCGCGTGGACGCAACCAGGACCGGGCACGCGTCGCCAAGGGACAGGACTACGAAGTCCGCTACGAAGCGAAGAAAACCGCCGCTCGGCATCGGCAGTGAAGAAGGCCGTCAAGAAGGTCGGCAACAGCCGCAAGCGCGTCGAGAAGCGTCTCGGCCGCTAGGCCGCCTCAAATCCGGCCGGAAAACCTTGTGAACGCGGTCAGCCTCTGCACGGTTGGCTCGACTTCCTGCATGTAGATCTGGGTCCGCAAGAACGCGATCTCGTCGGCGAGAGCGGCCTCGTCGACGTCTTTGAACCAGGACTTGGGTCGCCCGTCGCTGCCGTCGTTCCAGCGATAGCCCCTGCGCTTCAGCAAATCCTTGAGCTTGAACGCGCTCTGCTCCGCCCAGACCCGCACCGTCGGCTTGCGCGCGGTATCCAGCAGTAGCGCGAGCGCCGGTGAGGCCGTCTCAGGCAGTTCGAAGGCGAGGACCTCCAGCAGGGCGTGGCAGTCGTCGACGGCCCGGTGCGCCTGGTGGAAGAAGCCGGCGCCGTTCAGCAGATAGCCGAGCTGCGCGCCCGCGAAGCCGTGAGCGCGCCAGTCGATCTCGGTCGCGCTGCAGGCCGAAGCCTTGTGCTCGAACACGGGCCAGTAGCGTTCGGCAAACTTCCTGTCGAAAGCGCTGTTATGCGCGATCGTAATAACTGAGCAATCGACGAAGGCCGCGACGGCAGCAGCGTCTATCCCTTGACCCGCCACGATCCCGTCGGTGATTCGGGTGAGCTCCGTCACCTCCGCGTAAAGCGGGGCAGCCTGCTCGTTGAAGGCGGAGAACGTTTCTCTGACGCCGAGTATCCGCCCGTCGGCCGCGTAGTCGAACTTGACCATCCCGAGCTCGATGATTTCGTCTTTGGCGTGATCGAGGCCGGTCGTCTCGGTGTCGAGCAGGACGCCGGTTTTGGTCTCTTGCCCGGCTACCGGGAACGCCGGGACACGCGGGCGAAACGCTTTATGTCAGCTTCTGGATGGCCAAGCACAGGCCGTATGGTCAGTCAGAGCATTGCTGTTCGTGGCCCTTTGAGATGTCTGGGCCACATGGAGCGCGAGCATGGCAATATCCCGCTTCACGAGCTGCCCGGCCTCGCCGACTCCATGCGCAGCGAGGGGTTGGAGGACAGGGAAGAGATCGTGCGAGCCATACAGGAGCATTTCGGGCTGGCGCGCCTCGCGTCGACGCGGCAGCGCTTCGAGCTATAAGTCAGCTCAATTTCCCGCCCATTCCGCGTCCGTCGACCCGTGGGCGGCGTTTGGCCGTTGGGCATGATCTGGTGAGACCACGAAGTTCCAACTGTCCAGCACTACCATGGCGCTGGCCTCCGCGCGCGCAGCAGTGGGCAGCGGTTAAAATCTAGATCGATCCTGGATAATTGATTCTAATCGATCGCGGTTGCATAACTCTTCCGCTTCGCTCACAATGGCGGGCAAATGTCGAGCTAAATTTGAAGGTATCAAGATATTTCATAGAAATTCAACAATATGAACGCACCCGAGCCGGAAATTCGACGGCGTCTCGCGGCCATCCTCGCGGCCGACGTGGTTGGGTATTCGCGACTTATGGAGGCGCACGAGGAAGACACTCACACCCGGCTCATGCGGTTGCGTTCGGAAGTTCTCGACCCAGGTGTTATCGCGCGACACGGAAGGATCGTCAAAAACACCGGAGATGGTTTCTTGGCGACCTTCGATTCCGCGCGCGATGCAACACATTGTGCTCTTTCACTTCAGGAAGCGGTAGCCGCAAATACGGCGGGGCTGCCGGCAGACCAGCGCATCAGCTTTCGCATAGGGGTGAATGCTGCAGATATTATCTTGGAAAGAGATGACGTTTATGGCGACGGCGTCAACATTGCCGCTCGTCTTCAAACCTATGCGCCGGCGGGCGGCGTTGTCGTTTCTTCCGCCGTTGCGGAGCAGCTTGGCGAGGATTTCAATGTCAACGTGATCGACCTTGGCGACCTGCGCCTCCGCAATATTGGGCGACCTGTTCGCGTGTATGCGCTCTATCCGTCGAAGCAACCTGCGAAGCTTGTAGGAGAAGCTTTGGTGGGTTCCGAACCGCGCCCTTCGATCGCAGTTTTGCCCTTCAGAATGAATTTGTCCGCCCCGGACGAAGGGTACTTCGCGGATGGGGTGGTTGACGACATCATTCGTGGCCTTGCCGGTCTCAAGGAGCTATTCGTCGTTTCTAGAGGGTCTGCACTTGGCTATGGCGGCCGGAATATCGACGTGCGCGAGGTCGGCCGTCAGCTCGGCGTTCGTTACGTTCTTTATGGGAGTGTGCAGAGGACAGCGACGATACTCCGCATCGGCACCGAGCTCAGTGATGCCGAATCGGGAGAGGTCATTAGTTCGGACCAGTACGAAGGCGATCCAAGCGATCTCTTTGCCGTTCAGGATCGAATTGCCATTAATGTTGTGAGAAAGATAGCGCCACAGGTGCGCGAACGTGAGCTGATGCGGACGATGCGCAAGCATCCGCAAAATCTGACGGCATATGATCGCGTCTTGCAAGCGCTCGATCTGTTGTACCGAATGGATTACGATTCGTTCTCGAAGGCCAGGGGCCTACTTGAGCAGGCCATATCATATGACCCCAATCATTTCCTGGCCTACTCCTATGTTGCCTTATGGTACGTCTTCCGCATAGGTGAGATCGGATCGTCGGATCCCGATGCCGATGCCGAAGCCGGCGCCAAGTATGCCGCGGAAGCGATTGAACGCGGCGGCCACGGCGACGCGGTTGCGCTGGCGGTGTACGGCCACGTTCAGTCATTTCTGCTCCGCGACTTTCAAAAGGCAAAAGGGGTCCTGGAACGCGCTATCGTGGCCGGCCCTAGTTCAGCCATGGCCTGGACCATGGCGAGCGCGACGTCTGGTTTCCTTGGTGACGGCCCTGCGGCCGTACGCCAGGGTGAGCAGGGCGTGCGTCTGTCGCCTCTCGACGGCCGCTCATTCTGGCACGAAGGGTTGCTCGGCCAGGCTCACTACGTGAACGGCGACTATGAGCATGCATTGGAATGGCTGCGTAGCGCATTGAGCCGCAACAACCAGATACGTTTCAATCATCGCTCACTCATCGTCACGCTCGGTGCCTTGGGTCGCCGCGAAGAAGCCGCGGAGGCCGCGCACCGCTATCTGCAAATTCAACCGGGGTTCCGCGTATCATCATACGCAAAGCGCTGTCCTTTTCGCGGTGCCGCTCTGGAAACCTGGCTCGGGCACCTGCGATCGGCGGGGCTTCCTGATTAGCGCGTATTGCTGGCGACTACTTTCAAACGAGGGAGGACGTCTTGACAGGTAACACGGGCAACACAGGAAATACGGGAAACACAGGAAATACGGGAAACACAGGAAATACTGGCAACATCGGCAGTGCTGGCTGGATCATTTCGGATCGGGTCGACTTGCCGTTCGTCACGAGGCTTGACTCCGGCGGACGCGAGCTTGGCGCCCTGCGGCGGACTCCGCCTGCCCAGTTCGGCGACCGGCTATGGGCGGCGAACTGGTATGCGTGGCGAGTCTTGCACGAGTTCGTGGCTAATGTGCCCGGCTGGGCGGGGACCGTGGATGCCGACGCTGCCTTCACAACAATCCGGACTGACCTATTGGCCGATCTTAACGGACCGCAACACGAGATAGATAATCTTGTGCTCGCTGCCCGGGATGAACGCCCGGACGCTATGGGACTCATTCTGTCGCAGGACGTCGAGTTCTTTACCGATTTCATGGCGGTGCTGACGATCAGCCCGGCATCGCACCCTCAAACTTGGCGTGTATTAAATATTGCCAGTTTGATCGGATCGTTTGCGGTGTTGTACTTCAAGGGCAAATACGATCTGCCGAGGCCTACACAAATCTGTCTCGCATTGCTGCCGCCCATTCCTGTGCCCGGTCACTCATCCTGGCCAAGTGGCCACTCCACGCAAGCGCATTTGATGAAGAATTTCATGTTGAGAGTGCTAGCCGGAATATCTGCCGCCGACCTCTCCGCAATGACGTCCGATTTGACTGTCCTGGCAAATGAAATCGCTAGAAACCGTGAGATTGCCGGGCTGCACTTTCCCAGTGACTCGGCAGGTGGTGCTAGGCTGGCGGATTTGCTGGACAGCGTCATCTTGGCGACAGGCGCCGTGCCAATGCTGGATTACGCGATTACTGCTGCGGCAGGTGAATGGTGATGAGCGTTAAGCAAATGCAGCCCAAACTTGACCTCGGAATCCTGACCAAATTGGTAGGGGATTCGATAACGAGCAGTTTGCCTCCAACTGGATTTAACCCCTTGACCGCGCCGCAAAAGGACTTGGCGGTGCTTGGTTTTCCAAGGCGGCCGAACCCGGCGCTTCAACCGGCCGAATACGCTGTTTGGGAGAAGATGTTCGATCCGCCGTTTTATTTCGAACAATTGAAGTTCAGCATACTTCCCCTGATCATGATACAGGCTCGGGAGCTTGGCCGACGATTGCCGCGGCGGCAAACGAGCCTAAACTGGTCCGGCGCGTACATTACGCCCAGGGATGGCACGATATTTTCGTCGATCTGGGGATCATTTCAGGTTCCGACACCAAAACAGCCGATTGGAGGAACCGCTAACAAATATCGAAGCTCCACGTGGATCGGTTTCGACGGGCAGCGCCGGTACTACATGTCGACCCTCCCGCAATTTGGCACCGCGCAGAATATCGACGTTGTCATGGGTGTCCCCCAGCCATCGTTCTTCGCATGGTGGCAGTGGTGGTTAAGGACTGACACGGGCCAATCGGTTCCCGTTTCGCTCTCGGCGCCGGCGATTCACGCAGGCGACCTAATCTTGTGTTTGATGCAGGTGGCGGATGATCGCGCCGGAGTATCATTCATGATGAAGAATCTTACGACCAGCCGTGTTGTGCAGTTTTCTCAGGGCGCACCACCTTCGGAGTACTGGCATCGACCCTACAAGGTTTCAGGAGCCACGGCTGAATGGGTAATGGAGAGGTCAGCGGAATGGCCCGACCCAACTCCCTTGGAGCTTCCGGACTACGGCACTGTAGATTTCCACGGCTGCGGTGCGACGGCGGTCAATGTGAATACCGGAAGGACTGTAGATCGTTCACTGTCTGCCGCGAAGCTCATCGATATGTACGCCGTGCGACACAAGCCGGAAAGAACTGAAAAAATCTCGATCGCGAAGCCGATCGACACTATGGAGTTCCTTACGAAGTTTCCCTAATTGAGCTGAGCAAATGCATCATCCAGTTTGATCCGTGCAGCTTCACGAGGTAGCTGCTCGCTGAACCAAGTGCCGAACACGGTCTTTGCTCGTTCCTAGCGGGTAGCAGGCAGCTGGGATTCGCAATCGGCAGAGCTGGAGCTTGTCCACGTGTTCCGCAGCGCCCGTGCAGAACGCTAGGTCGCCGGCGCGGGATCTTCCTTCACGCCGCGGGCGACGATCCGCAGCGTCCCGTCCGCAAGCGGCCCGCTGCAGCCGCAGCGCCTCGTCGGCCGGCGCAGTCATCCAGGTCTCGACCTCGTCGGGCGTCGTCAGAATCACCGGCATCGCCTTCGGATGGATGGCGCCCACCTCGGCGTTCGGTTCCGTGGTCAAGAACGCGTAGAGGTCGTTGGTGGTCTCCCCTTCCTTGACCTTCCTAACCGACGTCCAGTTGGTCCAGAGGCCGGCGAAGCAGAGGAGCGGGCGGGTCTCGTCCAGCGCGAACCAGATGTCGCGGCCCTCGGCCTTGTTGAACTCGCTGAAGCTGTTGAAGGGCACAACGCAGCGGTGCTCCGGTCTCAGCCAGCGCGCCCAGTGTTTGCTCTTCACGTTGCGAATGTTGGTGGTCCCGGAGTCGGGCTCCGGAGCAGTTCCTTGAAATCTACGGCCTTGCCCTTCGCTTGCAATTTTTCGGCACGCTTCTTGGTCGCATCCATTTGAACCTTCGACGACGACGGCATGCCCCAGCGCGCGATCGCGAGTTCTCGTCTCTCGGCACCGGTTCGGATGATCGGTGCCTTGTAGTCCGGAAACACGCCGGGCATCGGCGCCAGATTGCCGACGTATCGATTGACGACCCTGAAGAGAGCGCTAATCGCTTCTTGATTTGTGGTGATCGAATATAGATTACACATCTTCAGTCGAACTCGGCCCCTGGAATTACGATAGCTTTGCCCGATGCAGCCAGCATTTGTCCCTTTTTGGGCCTCTTCGTATCGTTATCGGGGAAGCAGGACGTGATAACCTGATCTAGCCAGGGCGAAAACAGCGTTGGGCCGGCCCGGTTTCGCGTCAACCATTTTGAGCGTAGCTGCTTCTACCAGATGGCGAGCGTGCAGGTCATCCCGCGCTTCGACCCACGCAGTCTTCTGGATGGTGGACGCAGACCATTTTTCGTCACCGGAAAGAATATCGATCGGAGATAATCGGAAGATGGTCATCGGCGTCGTTTCCCATCGCTCGCTGCGCCGGATGAAGGTGAATCCGGCTTGGCGTAAGTCAGGCCAACGATGAACGCGCGCTGGCGATGAGTGTAATGTTTCCCCTCGCTGCACGGTTGGCAGAAAATTGCATCCTTGAGCATCAAGATCGGCGTCCGCGCGGGTCGCCTACTATCACACAATGAAACCAGTGAAAGCCGCCGGCAACGTTTGCACTTGGCCTCAAGCAGATCGTATCCGCGGTTGATGGCCTTGCCGATTGTAGATTGGCTTGCCTGTCGTCGATGACCGGGCGCATTTCACCGGTCGCCCATGCCCACATCAGTGCATTCCACGCCTCGCATTCCAGCCTATCGGCTTCACGAATCTTGGCTTCTGCCGCGCTGCGGATCAGCTTCGACTGCTCGAAGTAGGTGTCATGGAGCCCGTCAGCATGCCGGACGCCCTTTGCTTGAGCTTTCCTCAGATCGCCGGAGAGTGGGATAGGAATGATGCGAGGGGACATTCAGTCATAATCGCGCCGAATCCAACCTCGGGAAAGTCGCTAGGGGTAGGGGATGGGGAAAGTACCTATACCTGACATTGGTCAATGTTTGGCAGGGCGACAGTTGACTTGCCAGGTCAGCTGCCAGGCAGGCTTGAACTGTTGCCACCGGTCTGTTGTCGGATTGACTTTGTTACCTATTTTGGATCCGGAAGACCGGAGATGTGTGGCACTCTCGAAAACAGCGAACGGAGTTTGTCGTCCGATCGATAAGCTTTGGTCAGTTCTCCGACTGATAAGGTTTCTAACAAAAGGTTATCAGTCTAAGAGCCGGGCAGGGACAAACCCATCGAGCCGCGCGCAATATTCTTCTCGTCGTCGCGACGGTGCATCAGCGGTTAACCTCGCGATAGAAGCTTCTCTTTCTCCGCATTGAACTCGTCTCGCGTTAGCAAGCCGCGATCAAGCAATACGGCCAGCTTTTCGAGTTGCTCGACAACAGTTAGCCCTTGTTCTGTCGCCGATAACGAGGGAGGGTGATTCTTAGCGGCGAGCTTTGCTTCTATAAACTGTCGTGCGCTTGCGAATTCAATCTCGCTCGAGAACAAAACGGTGTTCTCATCGTGAGCGGCCGACAACACGCCGCCCGTACTCTCGATAGCCCCGCCCAAAGTGAACTGTATGTAGCCCTTTATGAGACCCGGGGGTTTGAACTGGATTGCGTTAATTGAAGAGAAAGGAATTCGTTTGTCGCCCTTAATCCCTTGTTGGAAGACAAGTCCCCAAATCAAACCACGGCGGATCACCACGCAATCATCGTGCAATTCTAGGTCTGCCCCGCTCCCCCTGCAAGTTAGGATGGGCGCTCGCTCTTGCATCGATTCTATTTCGTTGGCCTTAGCCTCCAATTCAAGAATCCTTTGCCAACGTGGCTTGTTACCCTCCGATTTCAATTCCGATTTCCCCAACTTTCAGAGTTTGAACCGACTTTCTTAGCGTGTCGCTGTGCAACTTAGCGATGATTCGCAGCATCTTCTTTATCCAATGCCACGCCGAGCATCAGCAGCGACGTCGGTGGCTCAGTCCTGTCCTTGGAACTGCTTCCGCGTCTCCTCGGGAGGTGGCCGCCGGGAAGCCGCGTCCAAGAAGTCGACGTCCGCATCGTCGGTTGTCTTTTTGTCGTCTTCAGTCGCTCCCTGCTGGGACGAATCCTTCTGCTCCCTCATTCGCTCCGGGCTGCTTGTCAAACAGCAAAGGTCAGAGTCCAGGGTTGCCGGCATTTGTTGCTCGATTTGTGCCGGAACGGCGCGCTGGCTGGCAGATTCTCGAAAAACAAGCACCGCAAAGTCAATGGCTGGCAGGTTTCGCGCCGCGGGCGGCGGTCTCCGAACAGGACGGTCTTGGCCAATAGAAGTATGGACTTCCCGCCCTCGGAAGTTGTAAGAAGCCTATTCATTAGGCAAATTAAGTGGGGGCTGTATGACCGAAAAATCAAAAGTTGTGCTTTCGCTTGGCGCTGCACTCGCATCGCTCACTGGCATTTCGGTTCAGGGCGCCGAGGCCAAGGCGGTAGTTACCGATAATCGGACCTCGGTGGCGGCAGAAAATACTGGCGATAAGCCTGAAGCAAATGCTTATTATCAAGCGGGGGAAGATCTTCTTGGGTTCGTCATGACGAAGCAGGCCGATGGCACCATCGTCGCAGGGCATAGTTCCCACGCGTCGCATGCTTCACATGCGTCCCATGCCTCCAGCCGCTAAGCTTCCCGCGGCGTCTCAGGTTGAGGTAGCTGTTGATTTCGATTCGAGCATCCAAAACCTGAGCGCTTTGGATTCCGCGGCCTACCGTCTGATCGGAACGGCGACCTGCCAGGTTGACCGGGCAGGCAACCGCTATGTTTGCCGCTTAGTGTCTTCCGTCAATCCGCAAAAAGTAGCCATGCTCAGTTCGGACGAACTGAAGGAGCGGTTTCTGCACCTTGTAGCCGACGAGAACTTGCGGATTCGCTTGGCTGAAAAGACCGACGGCGTTCGGAACGTCATCCTCGCACTCGCCTTCGGGGCCCTGGCCACCAACCAAAATAATGCCGGATAGAGTCCTACCGGAGGACCATGGCGCGGTTTTTATCTCCTGAGACCTTCAGAACGGCAACCGAAGATCTATCGTTGTTGCCGTTCAATTTTGAGCGCACCGGCGCCAACCAGTTTCTTGTCGCCAACATAGTCGGCGATTTTATCCGCCTGACGGAGGATGAACTGAGCAGGCTGGTCGACCTTCGTGTCCGCCCCGGCGACGGTCTCTACGAAAAGGCCTATGCCGCTCATCTGGTCACAGGAACGAACCAGAAGGCACAACGGCAGCTTTTGGCGGCTCGGCTGAGAAGCCGGATGTCGTTCCTGCAGCAGACGACCCCGCTCCATATTTTCGTCGTAACGCTGCGGTGCGAACACTCTTGCCCTTATTGCCAGGTCTCGCGTCAAAGTACCGACCGCTCACGTTTCGACATGAGCGAACAGACCGCGATGCGTGCGCTCGACATAGCGTTCGCCAGCCCGACGGCACGGATCAAGATCGAGTTCCAGGGTGGGGAGCCACTTCTCAATTTTCCGCTGATCAGGAAGATTGTTGCTGCAGCGAAGCAACGGTCCGGCAAGAAGCTCGACTTTGTGATCGCGTCAAACTTGGCCTTGTTGGACGACGCCGTTCTTAAGTTTTGCAAAGCGAACAACGTCCTGCTCTCCACTTCGCTCGACGGTCCCGCCGATTTGCACAACAAGAACCGCCCCCGGCCCGGTGCAAACAGTCACGCTCTAGCTGTTGCTGGAATTCGGCGAGCTAGGGAGATTCTCGGCCCCGACAGGGTCGGGGCCTTGATGACTACCACGGAGGCGAGCCTCGACCGCGTCGATGAAATCATCGACGAATATCTCCAACTGGGGCTGGATGGCGTCTTTCTGCGGCCGCTCTCGCCGTTTGGTTTTGCCATCAAGACAAAGCAATTCGCCAAGTACGACGCGCAGAAGTGGCTTGCCTTCTATGAGCGCGGGTTACGCCGGGTTCTGGAGATCAACCGACAGGGCACCCCGTTCCGGGAGTTCTACGCGGCGCTGCTTCTCACACGGATGCTCTCGGACCGACCCATTGGTTATGTTGACTTGCGCAGCCCCGCCGGCGCCGGCCTTGGCGCGCTGGTCTACAACTATGACGGCAGTGTTTTTGCTTCGGATGAAGGCAGGATGCTGGCCGAGACCGGTGACGACGCTTTCCGGCTCGGTCACGTCGAACACGACAGCTACACTTCGCTCATCCTGTCGGACAAGCTGATCGGCGCGATTTCGTCGTCGCTGACGCAGTGCGCGCCCGAATGCTCGACCTGTGTGTACGAGAGCCACTGCGGCGCGGACCCCGTCTATCATTACGCAACGCAGGGTGACGCCTTGGGAATCAAGCCTTTGTCGGCATTTTGCGCTCGGCAAAAAGGCATCATGGGCCTGTTGCTGAACATTCTGGAGAGCTCTCCGGAAGATGCTGCCGTCTTGCGACGATGGGCCGTCGCATGACCCTTCCTCTCTATGGCACGGCCTCGCAGAGCGCTGGATTTTCCTCGGACAAGCCCCGATCGGTCCTCAGGCTCCGGTCGGTCGACAGTGCCGCTGAACGTTGCGTGGCTGATTTCGCGATCGCCAGAACGCCAGACGATATCCGGCGCGCGATAGAAGCCGATTGGCCGTCCATCCTTGTCGCCTCCGACGGCTCAATCGATCTGCGCGGCACGTTCACTGGACAGCTCGTCGCCGTCCCCTCGAAATATAACTACCTCGCGGACGGCGACGTGATCGGCTTCGATCACGCGTCCAGGAAATTCCGCACGCTCTATCGGCGGAATTCGGCGCACAACTCGTTTCTGGTCACGGAACGGTGCAACAATTATTGCCTGATGTGTTCGCAACCGCCGAAAGACGTCGATGACCAATGGATCCTCAGCGAAATCAAAGAAAGCCTACCCCTCATCGACCCGGCGACCAGCGCGCTGACGTTCACCGGCGGAGAGACCCTGTCGGATTGGGAGGACTTCACCGCCGTCCTGAAGGAGTGCCGGGATCGGCTGCCTGCAACCGCCATCCAGGTGCTGACCAACGGCCGGGCGTTCGCCGACTCCCGGATCGTCGATGCCTGGAAAGCGGTCGGCCACCCGAACCTGATGGCGGCCATTCCCGTCTACGCTTCAGTCGATCATGTCCACGATCACGTCGTGCAGGCCAAAGGTGCGTTCGACGAGACGATCATGGGCATCCTGAAGCTCAAGGACCGGGGACAACGGGTCGAAATCCGCGTCGTCCTGCATGCATTGACCGCGCCGATCATTGAGGACACGGGTCGGTGGATTGCCCGCAATCTGCCATTCGTCGACCACGTGGCGTTGATGGGGCTTGAGAACACGGGATTTGCAATTGCAAACGATGCCATGCTCTGGATGGATCCGGTGGACTATGGTGACGGACTCGCGAGGGCCGTCGATCACTTGTGCGCCGCTGGAGTCAACGTGTCGGTGTACAACCTTCCCAAGTGTGTTCTTCCAAAGTCTGTTTGGCCGCACGCGTTCCGGTCGATCTCGGATTGGAAAAACGGCTTCATAGAAGAATGCGATGGCTGCGACGAAAAGAACGCCTGCAGCGGCTTTTTTACGACCGGCCGTCCGCGGTTCAGCCGCGGCGTACGCGCGATCACTTCTAAAGGAGAAGAATCGACTGCGGGAGTGGAATAGCAGGCCACGGCGCCAGGAGAACGAACATGAAGATCGGCATCGGTCTCTTCGCTGCTGCGGTTGTATGCGGCATCTCCGCAGCTCCAGTTCGCAAAGACTGCGGAGGAATGGGCGGCGGAGTGGCACGCTGACAGGGCCGGGAATGCAGGCCTGGGGACGTGACGGAAAAAGCGTACGTCGACACAATGGAGCGGAGCCGGCCGCCTTACCGGGAACTGATAAGGTTTGGTCGCAAACGGAGACAGGATAAGAAAACTGCCAAAAGCTTATCAGTGGCCAGGTTCGATTCTCTTCAGCTGCTCCAATGCCACCCGAAGATCCCAACAAAATTCGCGAGCAATCAAGAAACATGGACTTTTGGACCACGTTGGCCGGCAAATTGCGGCCTCCTGCCAAGCCCCCGGCCTCACGCGGGTATGCGGGGGAAATCGCGTTTCAGCTCCCACGCTATAGGCTTCGCGAATTTGACCCTTATGAATTGGTCGAGAGTATAGGACGGAAATACAGCGATTGGTCGCCTAATCTGGTCCAGGAATCGACTAGCTTAGCGGGCAAGGATTTTGGGGGACGTTGATGAGAACGATTGCTCTACTCTTTGCTTTCATGGCAGCTCTGCCTGCGGCTCGCGCCGAGGCTCCCGCCAAAACGATATCTCCCGAGGAAGCCGTGAACCAATATGGGAAGTTGGTCACCGTGAAGAGCATTGTCTCGGCGGACACGACATCGGGGCGAGGGAACAGGTTTCTGAATATGGGAGGAGCGTATCCAAACCAAGCCTTCACCGGCTGGATACCTTCCAAAAACGCGAGGGCCTTTTCTGGCGTGCCTAATGTTACAGGTAAGACGTGCGCAATCACGGGCGAGGTGCAACCCTATAAGGGGAAGCCGGAAATCCTCCTAAATTCGCCATCGCAGGTAAGGTGTGAATGATAGGGATGGCGATCGCGGGACTCTTCGTGTGAAGGGAGACCCGCGCAGCATTCTGCGGTACCTAGACGTCCTGATGTGCCAGCGGTTCAGATTTCCTCGTACAGGAAAGCAGGATGCGTACCCCGCGGTAAGGAACCTGTTTGGTAAGGAATAAACCACGGGTATTACCGGGTGCGTTTAGCACTTGACGTGCCGCGCAAGTACTGCAATTTGCTGTTGTTTTTTCTTTGATGCGTTTGGGTGAGCGAAATGCGCAGAAGTCTCCGCGCCTTCGGGTTTTGTCTTATTTCCTGCCTTGGGTATGTGGCTGCAATTCCATCGTGTCACGCCCAAGGGGCTCGAGACATGATCAATGTTTTCGGTGCGATCATGCAGACTGCGATTGCCGAGGCGACGCAGGCAGAGTGGCGTAAGATTGGGCCGGCGAGCCAAGCCTGCGTGGATGGTACTCTTAGACAGCGAGGCCTCAACCTTCAGACTCTCGTTAGCAACGGCGTAGTGCCATCGGATAGCCGGATCGCGAATATTGTCACGAATTGCCGATCTCACGCAGACGCGCAACAATTCGCGAACATCAGACTTCAGCCGCCCAACGATGCCGTTCGGACTGATGCCCCCCGATCCGTGCAGCCGTCCAAGTACCGTGTCGATAAGGTTGCCCTGGGTAGCATTGTAGAATTCGAGTCGGCGAACTATCGAGAGTATCAGTGTAAGCCGAGTGACCAGTTTTCGGGATTTACGTGGTGCCAGAAGCAACGAACAGAGCGATCACCACGGGGAGATTACCTGTCATCCTACAGCCTCTTGCATAGCCAAGTTGGACGCCTTTCATATCTAAATCGATATCTTGAGCCGGCTTTCTTCGACCCTGGTGAGGTCAGTGGGGACATTGAGCGGCTGACACGCGCGTTCGGAGAGCAACCACGAACCATCGAGATGCCGCGAAACGTCCCTAATGTAACGGGCGTCATAGCGTATTGGGGCGCAGCCTCGCTTGAACCGTTGGATGCGAGTGCCATCGTTGCGTTGTCAGGCGGCCGCAGCCCGGGTGGAATTCTGATAGACTTCGTCGGCGACTTCCAGCAATCAATCCGTCAGAAGCTGCCGATCTATCGCGTGTCCGGCGGTGCGGGCTTTGTCTGGGCCGAAAGCCATGATTCCGACGGGCGCGGCCGGCTACGATTTTTTGCGATAGATGCGTCGAGCCTTTCGAATAGCCCAACTTCAGAGGCCACGCAGGAGGCATCGACAGCGACGCCCACCGATCCATGGAAGGATTGTCAGTCTTCAAGACCTGAAACGCGCCTTGCAGGCTGTACGAAGGTAATTGAGGCGAGAGGCCTCGACCGTGTCCGACTAGCTGATGCTTTCGACGGCCGCTGTTCTGCTTACAATCAGACACAGCAGTATCAGTCTGCGCTAGCGGACTGCAAAGCCGCGATTGATTCGAATCCGAGGTATTCCTACGCGTATGCCAACCTCGGCGCCAGCTATTTAGGCCTCAATGACACGGCGAATGCCCTGACATCGCTGAACAAGGCCATTGCCCTCAAGAGCAACTTTGTATGGTCTCGTCTTAGCCGTGCTAAGGCTCGCGCTGCCGCGGGCTCAACTCAAGAGGCGCTCCAAGACTACCAATACGCCCTGCTAATAGATCCTACTAACCAAGCCGCCAAAGACGGCCTGCTGACCTTAGTGGCGCCGGATACCGCGACACAGGCGCCCGAACCGTGCCTCTCGGGACCGGCAGACGGCAACTCGGGCGCGGCGGGATCTGATATCTCGCCAGTTCGAAAGTTCGACGTGACGATCAGAGAAATATCGTCGGTCGTCCAGAATTATCGAGAGCAATTGAGCCGTTCGCAGGCCAAGGTCGATCAGTTATCGCGGGACAAGGACGCCGGCGAACGAAAGCAGCAAGCTCTCGCAGGTTCGGCCGAAGATCGCAAGAAGTTGCTCAATGATGTTCAGCGCATGACGGAAGCCGCCGCAGAGAGCCAATCGAGATTTGATGATCTTGAGCAGCGGTTTTCCGAGCAGGAAGACAAGTTGCGTCGGCTCGAGGCAACCGGGGGCAGCAAGCCGCTATTGAAGGAAACTCGGCAATCAATCGCAAAGTTGCGCGCGGCTCGCGCAGATGCCGAGCGAGAGCTCCATCGAAAAATTGGCGATCGAGATGAGGCTATTTCGAATGCTCAACGGCGAGCCGCGGAGATGGCGGCGCCATTGGCCGACATCAGGAAGATCGACATCGCCAAGGACGCTGCTGAAAGCTGCGTAAGACAGATCAAAGCTGGTATTGACGCTCTCGATCAGAAGGCCGACGACCTTCAGCAGAAGGAGCGGGTTCAAGCCGCTGCAGCATTGCGGCTGAACGGGGAGCATCTCATTGCCGATCTAACTGAATTCGCGCAGAAAAATTCGAGCCTTGTTCCGCTGGAGATCGGTCCGCTTGTTGTCGCGTTGAAAGGGGCGTTGTCCGGTCACGACAACGACAAGATATTGAGTGCGTTTGACAACCTCCAAAAGCGGCTCGATGAAGTTCCCGAGTTCAAGCGGTACGGCGCGTCCAGGGAGGAAGCCAGACAGCAGGCCGCCAAGTCCGAGCTGGACCAACTTCAAGACACCGCTCGGACGATATCGGAGTTCATCGCGAGCTATGTGCGGGCAAATATCACGTCGGATGCCGCACAGGATCTGCTCACAGTCCGCTCGCAGTTGCTTGATGTGCTCACTGAACCTGACGCTGAGTCGTTGAAGGCCGCCATTGCGCAAGCCGAGAAGGATCTCGATCGACTTCACGTCGAAGCTGCATATCGCGAATATCGCGGAAAACATCCGATACAAAGTCGCAAGGAGTTGCCTACCGCGACGGACCGCAATCGCTATCTCGTGTTGGGCCCGCTCGACGAAACACTCGTCTTGGTCAACGAGAGTGGACGCGCAGGGGTGGTTCGCAACCTGCGCGGTGACCTTGTGTTTGACAACGGTAAGGCCACGATGTGCTTTGCGCATGACGACAATCTTGATGCTTTCGCCACTTTGGAGCTGAAAAAGAAGATTGCTGACCGGGGGGTGGGAACACTTAACGTGCTCGCCGGAGTTTGCCAGCCGGCTGACCTCGACAAGTATGATCTTATTGGGGTCAACCGGGGTCTCCTCGCTACGGCCTCTCCCGAAATAGCTGCGTCGATCCTCGCCGCATCGGATAGGGGCGACTTTACCTTGCTTGCGAGTATTAGCGAACGAGAGCTTCAGGTCGCTCGAAACGGCGACAGCATTAGAAGCTTGCAGTTCGAGAACGACCTGTTGAACAAGGCTGTCAATGGCTTCGGCGTTGTCGCCGTGAAGAACAGTAACTCTGTGGTCTGTCAAACGGTTCCAGATCAGCCAAAGGCTCATGAATCATTGCTGTCACGCAACGCGGACCGCTTTCAATTAGAGTTTGGTGCGCCCGCGGCGACCATTTCGACCTCGATCGAAAGTGCATTCGTAGCCGCGAAGAGAGGTCAGTGCGGTGCGATCTATGGAGCAGCTAAAGACCTACGGGAGCTAATCACAAGCTTGCAACGCGACAAACTCAGCTATCATGTCGTACCGATTTGGTTTTCGGCCGGAGATGTTGACGCCGAGCAGGCTAAGATTGCGGACCGCGTGGCTAGCGAGATGCGTGCGCAGGCGGCGCTAGAGCAAAAGAAGCGCGATGATCAGGTGCGCCGCGATGCCGAAAGGAAGCAAACTGACGCTGAGAAGGCTGAGCGTGAGGCGCAGTTGAGGCAACAAAATGGATCTCGTGCGCGCGGCATGGCCGACTCAATCCTCTCAAGGATAAAGACGTTTTCGTCGGGGGCCGGCGATGGAATGCGCGTCGCGCAAGAATGGCCTACCTTGGCAAGGTGGTTTGGTGATCAGAGACGGCAAGATTGGGAGCTTGAGTCTGTGGGTGGAGATCTCCAGGACTTTGGCGTCGTTGAATGGAAGAACCGCGTGCTGGAGGCAGGGTTTGTCGCTGTGCGCTTCAAGATGAAGCAGCGAGCTCTGGGAGAGTACCAGGAAAAGTGTTTTTCGGTTGGCTATACAGCCGACCGCGAGTTTGATGTTGAGCGCGATCCGATAGCCGTCCCTTGCGAGGACGAGAGCTCTGTGAACAGGTACAAGGTTGGCCACAGTTTCACGAGCAAATGGTTTGCGCACTAGGACCGCAGGCAAAAGGCAAGCAATTGATCTCGCTGGGGCTGACAAGGTTTGTCCGCGAATGGCGTCAGTTCGCGGACTGATAAGGAAATATGCGAAAGCTTATCAGTCGAGCATCGCTTGTCCCCGAAAGCCACCGTAGTCCGCGCGGCGAGCCGGTTCGCAGCGCACTGAAAGACGCCGGGCAGCCACTAACTATCTAAAGGAGTCTGATGGTCACGTTGGCCTTTCCCCGGTGGCGCTCTCCCCGATAGAACCAGTCGTAGAGCCAAGGCAGACCGATTACGCCATCGTTGACGTACAGGAAGATCTCGCCGCTTCGTCGAGCGGTGAACTGATCCCTGTAGACTTGGGGGCTGGTGCTTGGGACCGGCTTGGGGTCCAGGAAGTACTCATCGACGCCGGTCTCGCCGAGACGCGCGATGAGCCGGTACCACGGCCGGAACAGAATCCGCCGGAGCAGGATCGTCGCATAGCCCTTCACTTCATCGAAGCCCCGCATGGTCGAGGTCCGGTAACCTACCGGCGTAGTCGGCTTGTCATCGTCCTGCCATGGCTCGCTCTCACTCATCGTGACCGCGATCTCGTACTTGAAACCTGCTCGAACGGTCAGGTGTGTAGGTGCGCACACTTTGCTGGTATCAAACTCGCTTCCCACCTGCGGTATGCCCTTGTCAACGGCGAGAAGCAACGGCGGCGGTGTGCCTTTGCAGAATGCGCCCATGGAATCGGCCACGTTGAAAGCAAAGTGGCTCAAGGCCGTCGTGCCGTACCAGACCATAAGGAAGGCCAACAAGAAAGGTGCGACATGACGGCGGCTCGCATTGAGAACGGCTTGATATACCGGATGGGTTCGGAACGCGTAGATCGCACTATGGACAGCACCCGACAGTGGTGTGGGTGAGGCGCGGTTCTGCCAGATAATCCGCATGCCGTCGCGGATGCGTGCGCTAAGCGAATTGCCCACGCCCACGAGTAGGGCGACGGCAATGCCGCCAACGACGAACCACTCGGGGTTGGCGGCGTACCAATCCGTCCACCAATGGAAGGCGCGCGGCAGGAACGATTCGAGAGCTCGGACAGCTTCGGACACCATCCGGATGCCACTCTCGTACTCGTGGGCCGGACGTAAGGGGTGGAAGAGCCAAAACCCGACAAGATGCAGAGTTGCTGCGAGCGTCGCGAAATACGCGATACGGCGCATCCAGACGAAGTTCCAAAGCTTCTCCTGTGCGACGTAACGCGCCGAGGCGCCTGCCGCTGTTTCGAAGGTGCCCTGGCTGAGTGGCGTAAGCTTGCCGTTGCGGGAGACGACGAGGTAATCCGCCGGCAGGCCGATCGGCGCGTAGGCGTTGCAGCCGCTGTCGATTCGGTCGAAGACGCTCTCGTGGATCTTCGGCATGGGGATCCTGACATCGACATACGGATCATTGCAAAGGTCGGTGACCTTGCGCGGACCGTAGCGATAGTACGAGCCTAAGCCCGAGCGGGAGTCGTAAAGTCGTCCGTCCTTGTCCTGGGACGAGCTGATCCATTTGATGGAATCGGGGTCCGCGAAAGGCGCGTTTTTGAAGATCAGGCCACGCTTGATCGCCTCATCCACAAGCCAGTTGAGGGGAACGAACGCCACTGCGTCATCGGGATAGCCGCCACCCACGTTGGCGTGCATGCCGACGAACCAGACCTGGACCAGCCGTTCGTCATCGATCGTGGTGGGGACGGCGGGACTCGATTCGCCTTCCTCGGTCCATAAGACGGGATGGAAGGTGGTGCGCTCGTCGTCGAGCGCGAGGGCGTGGCGGGCGCATTTCACGCGTGGGCTCAGAATGCGGTTTGGAAGCTCAAGAGGCCAGACCCAGTTGCTGACGCCACGAGTCATTTCATCCAGGGGAAAACCGTAGGCCGCCACGGTGTCCCAGACGCCGATGAAATCGATTGCCGGAACGTCCTTTCGGACGATCTGCGCATAGGACTTGTTGTGCCGGAAGAAGTCGAGGATGGGGACAAGGATGCTGTCGCGAAGGGCGCGGAAAAGAACCTCGATTCGCCAAACGGAGTGATATCCTTTAGCACGATAAGCGCGGTAGGCCTTGACTGCGCCGTCGTGCAGTTCGGATTCAGTGTCCGCGATTACCAATCCTTGCTGAAGGATTAGGGCGGCGAGCACGCGAACGGTGAACGCGCCCCGGCTGAAGCCGAAGAGGTAGATCTTCGACTCGTTCTGATGATCGTAGTTGCGGCAGATGAACTTGTAGGCATCGAGAACGTTGCGTTTGAGCCCGAAACCGAACGCCCCGCCGAGGATCGCCAAAGGAAGGAACGACGATGTGCCAACCCCGTCGTCGTACTTTGCAGCCTGAGTGTTGCCCTGGAGATCTAGCGCCTGAAAAATCCGCCACACGTTCGTGCGCCAGACGCTCGAGGCGGCGTTGCCGGTGCCGTCGGAAAGAATGATGATCGCTGGGCTGGCCATCGGAAGCGCCTCATTGAAAAGAGCTGAACGAATGCTGTAACCCTAGCAGCCGTGCGTATAGTTTCAACCGTGGATAGTTGGTATAAAGATTTGCATGCACTGCAATACCAATGGAGCATCCGCCGGGGTCCAACTGGGTGCGACGCAGCTCCACCCAGTGAGCAGGGTTCCGAGGGGGCGCTCCAGTTTTAATTAACGATGAGCGTGTCGACGGGGCGTCTGGCTAAACGTCGGACTCACCTCGACACCAGAGAGAGTTTGTCCCGACTACTGAATGCGCGCCCCCCAGTGCTCGCACTTTTGCAAGTTGAGCCGCGATTTCGCGGGCTTGGCCACACTCGTGCGGTGCGCCACGATCAAGCCACTCACTTCCTGGTTCGTGGCGGGACTCGCGGGCAGGTAATGTCTCTCAACGAGCAAATTCGGCTTGTTTGGCTGCCGCGTCGTAGATCTTGATCTGAATGGATGGAAATCTATCCTGCAGCTCGACGGCAGCTCTGCGCGCGCCTTCTCTGGTGGAAAAGGTCGTTTTCGCGTGGCCGTCCACAATGAGTGCGAATCCTTCGAGCGGAAGGTCGTGCAAGCGCTGATGCATGTAATGAAATCCCCCTGGCCGGAGATTTTGGCGTGAGTCGCGACCCGATTTCAACCGGTGAAGCCGTCTGGCGTTCCGCGGTTCGACCATAGGATCGGTGCCTTTGAGCTTGGCTCACCAGCCAGCTAGAGTGCTCTGAATTCGGTGATCCTTCGCCGTCGGCTTCAATCTGTTCAAGCATTCCAATACGATCAACCGGACCGATGCGCGGGCCACGGATTATACAAATTTAACATTCTTGAATTCCAAGGGCGAATGACCAACGCTAGAATGCCGCTTTCCCGTGGGGCTCTGATGTTCGACACGGCCACCACCGCGCTCTCGCGCGCCGCCCTCGAAAACGTCTCACGCCGCGAAATCCGAGCGTGTGCGTGCGTCGCTTCGAAAGTGCTGGACGCGACCACTGGCGGTGAGGCTTTAACCAAGCTCATGTTGGCCGAGATGCCGTCCCGCATACGCCATCGATCTGGCGTTGATCGATTGAGGTGACCGTGAATTTCCAGGTCACGGTCCTCAAGATCCTAGTGAGCTATCCAGGCGGCTTCGCCGCGATGGAAGACCTCAAGCGCGACATGGCGATCCTTGCCACGAGCGGCAGGGACTGGGCGGACCGGACCAAGCGGCTGGCTGCACGCGTGCCGGGCCTCGACCTATTCTCGCAGAGGCTCGTCGAGCGCGAAGCCGGCGGCTGGAGGGTTACGGCCAAGGGACGGGCTGTGTTGGAGTTTATGGAGGCGCGCCGACCGCCGTCAGAGCCGGTACCGGTTCCTCCGGTCCAAGACGCTGCTGAGGTAGCCACCACATCGCCAGCCGTGCCTCCACTGCAGTTACCAGCGGAGCGAGCGAAACGACGTCGCGAACGCCGCGAACGTCGACGTGAGGCGCGCGAGCGCGCTCGGGCCAATGCGTCGTAGTGTTCGCAAATTGCCAACCCGACCAGTGTGTGGAGAGCAGTCTTGCGTTGGTCCAGGCTTGGCTGGCGGCTGCGCATGCAGCACTGGAAGGTGACGCCCGAAATCCGCGGGCGAGCGTGTGATGGCCACCTCGGCGCAGTTTTGAACGGCGAGGTGGCAAAGCTCGGCAATGGCAGACTGATAAGGTTTGGCTGCAAAGCTTATCAGTCTCACGAAAAGCTTATCAGTCACAAAGTAGGCGCTAAGTTCCGTGAGCCTCAAGGTCTGCCCATTGGTGTGAAGCAGACGAAGGGGAGGGGAGTGCCGATGGTCGCCTTCTGACCCTGGCTGTGTGGAAAGCCGCGAGTCGGCTACGATTCCTCCGTTTCAAGAGCCCAGCTTCCGACTGAACTCCCTAGCGCCAAACGGATGGAATGGAAACGATAACGAGCGTCATTTTTGCTGATTTGCGTCCCGACGACTTATCTTTAACGGCGCGCATCCAATCCGCCTTTTCGGACTCTGCTTTAGCTCGCGCGTGATCGATCAGCGCTTCGCCGCGGAACGGGCGGCATCCCAGCACAAAGTAAATCAGCATCAACGGAAATACGAACAGACCTTTCCCGCAAAACTGGCGAGACTCGAATAAGGCGCCGCCGTCGCCTCATCTACCGTTCACGACGGCGTAGCCGAGGAATTATCGAACGTATTCCAGAAGGGAATTGGCAGTTTGCCGCGGCTCGTCGCAGCATGGACGGGAGTTTCCGAAGTCAATGACCCAATTCGAGTCTGCGAAATACGATTGTCGCAGATTTCTATGATTGGGTCTTTGCAGAACAAAAAGGAGCACGGCGAATGCCGACCTACAGGAAAAACCCCGAAGCGGTCTCGAAGTTGACTCCCGAGCAGTACCGCGTCACGCAGACTGACGGGACCGAGCGTCCCTTCGCCAACGAATATTGGGACAACAAGGAGCCTGGTCTCTACGTCGACGTAGTTTCCGGTGAGCCGCTCTTTGCGTCCTTCGACAAGTTCGACAGCGGAACGGGATGGCCGAGTTTCACGCGGCCCCTAGAGGCCGCAAATGTCACCGAGAACGTTGACAGCTCGCACGGCATGATGCGGACTGAGGTTCGCTCCAAGCACGGCGACAGCCATCTTGGCCACATCTTCCCAGATGGGCCGCGCGACAAGGGCGGATTGAGGTACTGTATAAATTCGGCCTCGTTGAGGTTTATCCACCGCGACCAACTAGAAAGCGAGGGATACGGCAAGTACTCAACGCTGTTCTCAAAGCAGGAGGCCTGACGATGGCAGCGACTACAGAGCGCGCGGTCCTGGCAGGAGGTTGCTTCTGGGGAATGCAGCAGCTGCTCAGGCGCCTGCCCGGTGTCGTCTCGACGCGGGTCGGCTACTCGGGCGGAGACGTCAAGAACGCTACGTATCGCGACCACGGAACGCACGCCGAAGCGCTCGAGATCGTATTCGACCCGAGTCAGACGAGCTTCCGAGAGTTGCTCGAGTTCTTCTTTCAGATCCACGACCCGACGACGCTCAACCGGCAGGGAAACGACCGAGGCACAAGCTACAGGTCGGCGATTTTCTACACTACCGAGGAGCAGCGCCGCGTCGCCGAGGATACCATCGCCGACGTCCAGGCGTCAGGGCTGTGGCCGGGCAAGGTTGTGACCGAGATTTCACCCGCCGGCGATTTCTGGGAGGCCGAGCCCGAGCACCAGGATTACTTGGAACGGCATCCGAACGGCTACACCTGCCATTTTGTCCGGCCCCAGTGGAAGTTGCCGGTCAGAACTCGGGCCTAAGGAGATTAACTGTATGACCCGTCCGCCATCGTCGAAGCTCTTCCTTATACCTCTCGTGCTGCTTCTGTTCGGGACTCTCGGAATAGAAGCACGCGCTTCTGAGCTTGTAGGTCATGTCTACGTGCAGACCAATGAAACCCAGAACCGCATCATGCACTTCGGTCGCAACGCGGATGGGCAATTGAAGCTACTCGAGAGTATCCCTACCGGGGGCGCTGGGTCTGGCGTCTTCAAGCCGATCAGCGGCCAAAAGAGTGCGCCCAACGCATTCGAGGGCGCTGGCAGCGTAATCCTGGCCGAATCCAACACTCTGCTGTTCACGACGAACGGCGGCGACAACAGCGTGACGAGCTTCCGGGTGAGTCCAGACGGCAAGCTGACACTGATCGATCGACAACCGACTGGCGAGCTCCTAATAGGGCGCAGCGGAACGGCGAAGTCGCTCGCCTACCGCTCCCAAAGTCGAACTCTATACGTGCTCCATGCCTTCGGCCCCAACCACCTCCGGTCATACACGGTTGCCGAGGACGGCAAGCTGAAGCTGCGCCCGGAGCGGGCTTCGGTAAATACCGCGACAAAGACCGATCGGGTGGCGACACAAGCTGTTCTGTCGCCCGACGGCCGGTTCCTGCTGGTCGATATTCTTTTCGACGCTCGTCCAGCCGTCAATCCGGACGGGTCGCCAAATCTGGTCGTGGCGAACGCCCCCGATCCAGACGGGCTCGTGATATTCCCGGTGCGCGACGACGGCGCACTCGGCGAGGCCTCCTTCGCCAATGCCGGCGGCGCGGGACCATTCTACATCGCCTTTCTCAACCGGAGCCGCGATACTTTCCTGAACGGTTTCGCGGTAGGAGACGGCGTGCTCGTGAGCCGCATTAATGGCGAGGGTCGGGTGACCGACGGTCCGTTGGCCCCGATCGATACCGCGCTCGGGAAGCCATCTGAGCTCTGCTGGCTGCAGGTGACATCTGACAACTCGCTGGTGCTCGCGACCAACTTCGGCTACGGAACGGTCTCGACCTACCGGCTTGTAGACGGCCGATTGAGCCTCCTCCAGGACCCGGCCAACAACGCGATACCGGGCGACGGTACCTTCCGCGCTGTGAACGGGCTCGTCAGCAGCGGACCCAGCGACAGCTGGTTGACTCCCGACGACCAGTACTTCTACCAGATCTTTGGAAATGCCCAGGTGCTTGTCAGCTACCGCCTCGACAAGACGAGCGGCAGACTGACGGAGATTGGTCGAAACCCGATTCCCTACAACAGCACCCAGGGCCTCGCGGGATTCTAGACATCTACCGACGGAGCGCGGTCGACCAGGCAAGATCCAGCTAATCCACTGTGATGCGTCTGGCAAACGCGCTCTCGGCCTTTTGCAGCCTTGTCGCAAAAATCAGTCAATGCCGTAAGATACAGTGGCGCAGTTTTGCCTCGCGCACGGCTGGACGCTCGACCTCGTCGAGCTTAGCGATCTCCTCGTCGGTTTGGCCGCAGATGGAGTCAGTTGGCGTCGTCAAAAAGTTCGCGGGTGGCGTGCGCACGTGGTTAAGCTTTCCTCGTTGTGTCGAAAAAGGAACCATGTACGACGTTCCGCCTCGTCGATCCAGTTCTCGATCAGGCTAGCTGAAGCTGCATCGCCATGTTCGTCGCAGATATTACGTGTCTGCCGCAGGCGCTGGCTGAGCGCGAGGTTGTCTTCTTTCAGCTCGGCTAGCATGCCGTCAGGTGTGACGAAATCGGCGTCATTGTCCTTGATATGTTTCACTCTGGCGATGTGGCCGATCGAGCGAATTGTTGTGCCGCCGATCTTGCGGGCGCGTTCCGCGATGTCTTCCATCGTCGCGAAAATCTGCGCGGCCTGCTCATCAAAGGAGGTGATAATCCCGGAAATGCGGCCCTGATATGTGCATGGAAGCTCTTGGTCTTGACGTAAAGCGCGAACACGTCTGCCAGAAACACAGTGAGGGAGGCCGGAATATTTTAGTGCATTGGAGCCGAGATTGCTCGGCGCGTCGAGCGGAGCCTCGCGGCGCTTTCTCTCGTCCTCTACACTCATTTTCATCTTTCCTTCAGTACTAATGCAGCCTTGTTGCACGCCGGGGCTCTGAACAAGCAATTTTTCGAAATAAACTGCAAGTATGAAAGGAATCGATCCCATTGATCCCGCGGCATAGTCGGTTCCGCCCTCGATCACTATCTACGTCGGGCCACTACGGCTTGTGCCAGAGCTCCTTAGGTCCGCTTCAGATCGTCGACCAGCATCGCCGTGGCGTGGCGCGCAACCGCCTGGGTCGGGGCGTTGGTGTTGCCGCGGGTTATGTTGGGCATGTCGAGGCGTCGATTAACCGGAGGCCGTCGCCAGCAGCGATTAAGCGGTCGCACCGGCCGATTCGGATATGCCTGGTAGAGGACGGTCCCAACGAGCGCCTGGAAAGGAGTATCCGTGGAGGGTAGCCGGAAGGGCCCTTGGCGGCGCGCACGATCTTGATGGCGCGTCTCTCTTTTTGAGAGGTAACCTTCGATATTGATCTTGTTTGCACATGTGACCGTCCTCCACTTGCCCTGCGGATCGGCCGCGTTGATGCCATTCTACGTACACGGAAATAGCATACGCACGGTCGTTCCCTTGTTCTCCGCGCTCTGGATATTAATCGTTCCGTTGCAGCGTTCGACGAGGCGTTTGACTTGGGTGAGACCCAACCCTGTACCTGTGTCGATTTCCTTCGTCGTGAAGTAGGGCTCGAAGGCTCGCTCGAGCACGTCCGGGCTCATGCCGGTCCCATCGTCGGAAACCGATATCTCGACCCAGGGAGCGTCTATCTGCACGCAGACGTTCCGCGCGCTAATACTGATCGTCCCACCTTCGGGCATCGCGTCGCTTGCATTCTTGCAGAGATTGAGGAGTGCAAGATGGAGCTCCTCTGGATCAGCTTGGAACTGCCCGAGACCCGGGTCGATGTGCGTGTCGACAACAACGTCAGCGCGCAGCGTCTGGTCGACCAGATCACCGATATCCACGATATGGTCATGGGAGACGGGCCGAGCTGTGCTGCAATACGGACGATCGCTGTCCAGCAGTTTGCGGCTGAGCGACCCGCCGCGCTGGATTGCGCGGCGGAGCCTTTCAACGATCACAGCGCGATCTTGCGCGTCAGTCTTTACATCAAGTAGCCGCAGGCCTCCATCGATAACTGCCAAGAGATTTGCGATGTCATGGACGAAGATCTTCGTGGTGTCTCGATCGATGCCCGCGGGCCCGCAGACCGGATCATCGATGGAAATGATTTTGCACAGGACGTCCGAGATCGCTCCATCTGCTCCTTGCAAAGGGATCTCCGCCCGCCCATTACGGACATTTTTAGATGTCGCCTCTGTCACGGCGGAGAGATCTATCGCGAACGCTCCGTCTCCGATAGGAACAGGGGCCGCATCTGGTAGCGAAAGAATAGCCCCCAATGCTGACTTCAACGTTTCTCGCAAGCTCACGACCGACATTCGCGCCTCCCTCAAGTTCTCGTCACAGCGCCGACATGCGACACCCGACGAGAACGACTTTGGACCGATTTGGAGACATCGGTCGCCATAAGTTCTATATCCCTGCGTTATCGCGGCCCCTCGCGAGGAGATGCGGGGTGATGGAAAATTGCGTTCCGTCCGTGTTTCAGGCGCGGCACTACATCCATTCCCGTTGGGAATTGACTCTATGCCTACCAATGTCTCCCAACAAAATGATAGAGGGGACGAGCGCGTCGGATCGACCGGAAGCCGAAGCTTGGGGACCATGAGCGGTGAACGAGACCGAAGGGCAACCGCTTGCTCTGAAGACGAGATAGCTATGTTGGGCGACGCTATCGTCCATGTTGTCGACGACGACGAGCTCATGAGGCATGCGATCGACGATCTTCTGCGAACAGTCGGTTACACCGTGAAGCTCTACGGTCGTGCAGAGGATTTTCTTGCTGCCGATCTAGCTGATGCGCCTGGCTGCGTGATCATCGACGTCAGGATGCCGGGGCCCAGCGGGCTCGAACTGCAGGCGTCGCTCGCCCGGCGTAATAACCGTTTGCCAGTTATCCTGATGAGCGGCTATGGCGATATCCGCATGTCAGTTCAGGCGATGAAGGCAGGCGCTGTTGACTTCATCGAAAAGCCTTTTCGGGACCAGGAGATGTTGGAGGCAGTTGCCAACGCGATCCGAATTTGGAAGCCGCCATCGCCGGCGCCGGACCGGCTGTCGGAATTGCGCAAACGATACGAAAGCCTGACCGCACGTGAACGCGAGGTCATGGCGCTAGTGTGTGCGGGCCAAATGAATAAGCAAATCGCGGGCGCATTAGAGATCCAGGAGACGACCGTGAAATTTCATCGGAGCGCGGTCATGACGAAGATGATGGCCAGCAGCCTCGCGGAATTGACCCGGATGGCGGCACTTCTAGAAGGCGAGGAGTAGGTGCTCATTGAAACCTGTCCAAAAGGACAGGACTAACCTCAACCGTGGGAGAGTAGGCGAGCGCGTCGAATAGGCGCAGTTTCGCTTCATGAACAAGAAAGTGCTCATCTGCGTCGTCGATGACGATGCCCTCCTCCGGGAGTCGTTGAATTACCTGCTGCGTGCTGCTGGCCACGAAGTAGCCTGCTTCGGGAGCGCGGAGTCCTTCCTCGATTCCGAGGAGCGCGAGCGCTGTGACTGCGTGGTCGCGGACATCGATATGCCGGGGCTGTCCGGTATCGATCTGGTCGAGCGCGTCGTCGAGATGTCGGATCCACCTAAAGTCATTCTCATTACCGGGCGCCCTGAAGAGTCGTGGCGCGAACGCGCGATGTACTCCGGAGCAGTCGGGTTTTTCAGAAAGCCAATCGAGGCGCAATCGCTGCTCGACATCGTTCAACGCAGTGTTGCGGCATGACGGACGTCCAGCCGGATCTCGTTGGCGAACGAAGTCCCCTGACGAGAGCCCCCTTGACGGGCTAGCTGACGAAATAAGGAGCCGCCATGGAATTCCACCAAATTCGGTATTTCGTAGCCCTTGCCAAGTGCATGAACTTTACTCGGGCGGCCGAACAGTGCAACGTCTCCCAACCTGCGCTGACGAAGTCAATTCAGAAGCTGGAGTACGAACTTGGTGGCGCACTGGTTTTCCGTGAAAGGCACCTCAGCCAGTTAACAGACCTTGGAAAGCTAATGTTGCCCACGCTGGAGCGGACGCTGCTCGCCGTCGAGGAGGCTCGCGCCAATGCAAAGAAATTCAAGCGGAAGAAGGTCGCCATACTCCGGGTGGCCCTGACACCGATGATCTCGGCGTCGATCCTGGCGCAACCGATCGCCGCACTCACGACCCAGCTACCGGGCCTCCAAGTCGATCTGGTCGATGCTGAATCCTCTAACGTCTTCGAAGGCTTACTGAGCGGCGACGTCAGCGCCGCTCTGGGTAGCAGCTGCATTGGGCCAACGCCCGAACGCATCGAGCGTTTCAGCTTGTTCCGCGAGAGAGTCTTTGTCGCATGCGCCGAGGGGAGCCGGATGGCAGAGGAGGCCACCGTTAGCCTGAAGGATCTGCGGTCCGCAAAATGGCTTGAAGCGATTGACTGCGAGATCTACCGTGCGTTCCGCGAGCAGCTGTGCGAGGGGCAGGTCGCACAGCCCGGGCACCGCGCGCAAGGGCTGCAGCACCTGCAGCACCTAGTTAGCGCAAACCTTGGCGTTATGCTAACCCCGGAGCACGCGCCAGCACTGCCGGATGCTGTGGTCCGTCCTATCGCGGACTTCGACTTCAAACACACTGTTGAGCTCTTTGTTGTCGGGGGACGTCAATATTCGCCTGCGCTCGACGCTTTCATAAAGATTTGCAGGCAATTCGATTGGCAGACGCTGCTGACAAAGGCGCAGGCGCGGATCGCGCCAAACACAGGTCGGTTCACCGCCATGTCCCGACGTCAACGTGACCCGGAAGTCGTCCGCATCACCGCTTAGGGTATAGCGACGCACGGCCTCTAGCGCTATGGCCTCATCGCTATCGTTTCGATACGACTGCTCGTCATGCGGCCCGTTTCCCGACTTCCGTGCACTGGCGGAGTACGAATTCCCGCTCACATATTCGGATTGCGGCGTAGACGCGCTACGAGCCCCCTTAATTGTTCCAGCGACTAGCTCGGGGAGTCCCGGCTTTCAAAAGTAGGAGAAAGCCGCCGCTTGCCATGGCGCCGGCTGTGGCTGGTGCGCAAATGGCCTCAAAATGTGACGGAAAGACTGGGGTTCGCAAGCTACGAGATCGACCCATATGGATATCAGGCGTTCCTGCAACTGGATCGGTTTAGAGAATAACGCAGGAGGTCCGGGTGGTCAGCCAACAACCAGCCTGGTGATGCGAACATACTGTCATCGATTCCATAACCAATGGGAAGTTGCAGTCCGCGGATGTCGATGGGAAATCGTTCCGGCTTACCTTGACCGATGGGTTGGCAAACTCACGGGGCCCGAAGACTGGCTGGACGCGCAGTGAACACTGGTCGTCCTTTGAGTGATTGATTGACCGGGTTTTGGGCGCACCTGGTCCCTTTGCCTGTCAACCGATGTGCGGAGTAACGATTCGATTAAGCGATACAAAGAGAAACTACTCCATCAGCTGAGAGCCCGCGCATGCCAGCCAATCCCTTCATTGATCTCAGGTGTTTCCTGACCGGAAACACCAACGACTATTTGCATCAAGGGGGCTGGCGCTACGTGATCCTGGCGCTGTTCTCGGTGCTCACGATTGCCGACCTTCGGGATGGCCGTGCGAAATTGACAGAACGATCCGACGCAACGCACCGGCCGTCATCTGGGTGTCTGGGCCCTCAGGGTCTCATCGCTGCATGTGGTTTCAGGGCATGTTATGGAAGCTGCCGCTGCCGGCGTCCGATGGTCTGCAATACTGGATCGAGCAGGAATCAACCAATGTGGCATTCGAGTTTCATCGTAGGTTCCTGAAGGATGCCGTGCGGCCTCACATGACGATCTGTGGGCCCATTGGTTTTCTGGCCGAGCTGGCGTTTGCGGGATCGATGATCTTCGGAGTTGCGCTGCGCTTTGCGGGCGCCCTGGCCGTCTCCTACACGGTACAGCTCTGGCTTGGCCTCTACGGCAACGCCTCCGATGGCAGACCGATGATGAGTTAATCTCTTGAACGAACGAGATCGACAGTGAGAAACAATGGAATAGATGTCCTATGGAGAGACGGCGAACGCATATTCTGTCGAGAATGGCGAACAAACAGCAATGGCGAGCAAACGAGCGTTTTCACCGTTAGCAACTTGGCCGCGATCCCATCCGCTGACAGCCTGGCCCGTCTCTCTCGTGAATATGAATTAAAAGATCGGCTTGACGCCGCATGGGCGCTTTGCCCTCTCTCGCTCGTCAATCGAAGTGGGCGCGTTGCATTGCTCCTCGAGGACAATGGCGAGGAACCTCTCGAGGCTCTGCTCGGGACACCATTTGAGCTTGGCCGCTTCTTGCGGCTCGCCATCAAGTTGACTGAGGCGCTCGCTGGTGTTCATCAACAGGGGCTTGTTCATAGAGACCTGAAGCCCGTGCATATTTTCATTGCGCTCGGCGAGGAGCATGTCCGGTTGACCGGATTCGGAATCGCGACACAGCTACAGCGCATGCGGCGTATGTCCGAACTGCCCGAATTTGTCGCGGGCACTCTTGCCTACATGGCGCCGGAACAAACTGGCCGCATGAATCGTTCCGTTGATGCGCGTAGCGACTTGTACTCGCTCGGTGTGATCCTCTATCGCATGCTAACGGGTACGCTCCCATTTACCGCGTCAGAACCTGGCGAGTGGATTCACTGCCATATAGCGCGAACGCCAGTACCTCCAGAACAGCGACTAGCTGACATTCCGGCCCAAGTTTCGAATGTCATCATGAAGCTGCTCGCGAAACCCGCGGAGCATCGATACCAGACGGCAGTCGGTCTCGAACATGACCTACGGCGCTGTCTTGTGGAAGTTGAAACGAATTACCAGGTCGTTCCGTTTCCGCTAGCAGAGCTAGATTTATCAGACCGTCTGCTCATCCCTGAGAAGTTATATGGCAGAGAGGAGCAAATCGGAACGCTTACGACCGCTTTTCATCGCGTCGTCCGGAGCGGCACTCCCGAGCTAGTAGTGGTATCCGGGGGCTCCGGTATAGGCAAGTCTGCGATTGTGGGAGAACTACGTAAGGTCGTGATGTCAACGCATGCACAATTTGCATCAGGAAAGTTCGACGAGCGGAGGCGAGATATTCCGTACTCGACATTGGCACAGGCCTTCCAGGGGCTTGTACGCCAATTGCTCGGGAAAACCGAGAACGAGTTACGAGGATGGCGCAACGCTTTTCTGGAATCAATCGGACCAAACGGCAGGCTCATTACCGATCTCGTGCCTGAACTCGAGCACATTGTCGGTGAGCAACCGGTAGTACCAGAACTCCCTCCTCAGCAGGAAAAAGGTCGCTTTCAGCTTGTATTTCGTCGGTTCGTCGCGGTTTTCGCGAGACCGGAACATCCGCTAGTGCTTTTTCTCGACGATCTGCAATGGCTCGATGCTGCAACGCTGGACCTCATTGAGGATATGACAACGCGGCTAGACCCGCGTCATATGCTTTTAATCGGTGCCTTCCGCGAAAATGAGGTCGACGCGCTTCATCCGCTTTCACGGACGCTGAAATCAATGAGCGATGCAGGAACCGCAGTCACTGAGATTCGTGTCGATGCCCTTGAGCACCATCATCTAGCGCAGTTAATAGCGGATGCGCTGCACTGCGGTCTCGAACGCGCCGCATCGCTTGCGCGCCTAGTGCATACGAAGACTAATGGCAATCCATTTTTCGTGGGTCAGTTCTTGAATGCTCTGGTCGATCGCAACGCGATTGTTCCCGATCGCGCTTCGGGATGTTGGCATTGGGATGTCGAAAAGATTCAGGCGTCGCGGCACACGGAGAACGTCATTGAACTGCTGGCCGATAAAATCAAGCGTCTTCCGGACTCGTGCAAGGAGGCGCTACAGGAGCTTGCATGTCTGGGCAACACGGGAGATGTTCTGGTCATTTCCAGAATTCGACAGTCAACTGAAAAAGATGTGGATGCGGATCTATGGGAAGCATGCCAGTTGGAACTTATAGAACGCTTGCCGGATAAGTACCAGTTCGTCCACGATCGGATACAGGAGGCCGCGTACTCGCTCATACCCGAGCAAACACGCGCACAGAAGCACCTGCAAATAGGAAGACTTCTCGTTGCACATACTCCCGCGGCGCATCTTGAGAAAGCGATCTTCGACATAGTCGGGCAACTCAATCGGGCCAGTCATATCGTGACGGGCGAGGAACGCGAGCGACTGGCTAACCTTAATCTGATCGCCGCCCGGCGTGCCAAAGCATCGTCAGCTCACACCTCTGCACTTAAATACCTCATCGCGGGGGCCGCTCTATTGGAGGAGAATAGTCAGCTTCGTCTACGCGATTTGATATACGCACTCGAATTCGAGCGTGCAGAATGCGAATTTCTGACGGGTGAACTACTGGCCGCGGACGCGCGCCTCGAGAGGTTGAACATCCTTGCCGTCGGTACAAAAGAGCGCGCCGCCGTCACCTGCCTGAGGATGGATATTTGCACCGCAAATGGCCAGAGCGATTGTGCGATTGCTATCGCGCTGGACTTCCTGGCGCACGAAGGCATTCACTGGTGTGCCCATCCTGCGGACGAGGAGGTGCGCCGCGAGTACGACCAGATCCTGCATATTCTGAACAGCCGGCCTATTGATGAGATCCTCAGAGCCCCATCCATGGAGGATCCAACATCGCTGGCTGTCATGGAAGTATTAATCAAGGCGCAGACGCCTGCCATGTTCACGGACCTGAACCTCGCGTCACTAGCAGTCTGCAGGGCAGTAAGCATCAGTCTCGCGCATGGCAATGGCGATACGTCGTGTTTTGCCTATGTAATGTTCGCGCGCGTTGCCGGCCCACGTTACGGCCATTACGACGCGGGCTTCCGGCTTGGTCAAGTGGGATTCGACCTCATCGAACGGCAGGAAAACAGGCGATTCCGTGCGTCTACGATTTTGGTGTTTGTGTTCACCGGCCTCCGCTGGATCAAGCACGTTCGGTCGAGTAATGCCTTGATCCACCGCGGTTTCACGGATGCAAACAATATTGGAGACCTGCTGTATGCCTCGTACGCTCGGAACAACCTGAATTCGCATCTTCTCTTTGCCGGCGACCCATTGGACCATGCCGAGCGCGAAGCCGAGTGGGGACTCCATTTCGCGCGAAACGCCCGCTTTGGGCTGGTCGAACACATCATCGCGACTCAACTTGCATTGATCAAGGCGTTACGCAGGTCAGGTAAACAACCTGCTTCCCTCGGCTATGAGGACATGGACGAGCACCAGGTCGAGCAATACCTTTCGAACAGCCCTGCCTTGGCTATCGCTCAGTGCTGGTACTGGATTCGCAAATTGCAGCTGCGTTATCTGATCGGGGATTATACGGCCGCGATCGATGCGCTATCAAAAGCACGCACGCTGCTATGGACATCCCCCCTTTTTCTCGAGGAAGCGGACTTTCATTTTTATGCGGCGCTTGCGCTCTGCGCGTCCCTGACTGGTAAGCCGATCGAAGAACGGCAGCAGCTGTGCGAAACAATTGCTGCTCATCATCATCAGCTCGAGATCTGGGCGCGGAATGGACCGGAAAACTTCGAGGATCGGGCCGCGCTCGTCGGTGCGGAGATAGCGCGCCTCGAGGGACGAGACCTCGACGCGGAACGCCTTTTCGAAAAGGCGATTCGCGCCGCGCAGTTGAACGGCTTTCCGCACAACGAGGGCCTTGCCAGCGAACTCGCTGCGCGCTTTTACACTGACCGCGGCGCGGAGATTGTCTCACACGCCTATCTGCGCAACGCCCGCTGCTGCTACCTTCGTTGGGGTGCCAACATCAAGGTCCGGCAGCTCGAGGAGTCGCATCCGCATCTAGTTGAACACGAAACCATCACCTCACTCGACACTACTTTCGGCGCGACTGTCGAAAGTCTGGATCTCGGCACTGTGCTTAAGATGTCAAAAGCGCTATCAGTCGAAATGGACTTCGAGAAATTGATCGACACGATCATGCGAATGGCGATGGAGCATACCGGTGCTGCACGTGGTCTGCTGATGCTTTGGCGAAAGACGGGTCTAAATGTCCAGGCCGAAGCCGTCACCTCGAGCGACTCGGTCACGGTGAGGCTCTGTGATGAGCCCATAAACGATACGACCTTGCCCGAATCGGTTCTCAATTACGTTGCGCGCACAAGGCGCAATGTTTTACTCGACGATGCTGTGTCGGACGTTTCTTTTTCCGCCGACCCTTATATTAACGCGCACCAAGCACTCTCGGTGTTGTGCCTTCCGCTGGTCAACCAAGCCAATCTGATCGGAGCCATATACCTCGAAAATCACCTGGGCCCGGGAATCTTCGCATTTAGCCGGATTCCCGTGCTCAAGCTGCTTGCATCGCAGGCGGCGATCACGCTGGAGAACGCCCGGCTGTACCGCGATTTGTTCGAACGCGAAAGCAGGATCCGGCGTCTCGTGGACGCCAATATCATCGGAATTTTCATTTACGGAAGCCAAGGCACCATCACTGAAGCCAATGACGCATTTCTTCAGATCGTCGGATGCGACCGCGATGACTTTCAGTTCGGCGAAGTGCGGTGGACAGATCTGACTCCTCCGGATTGGGCCGAACGTGACGAGCAGATTTGGGATTCCAAGCTGAAACGCGACGGAACGTTACCTCCATTCGAGAAGGAGCTTTTTCGCAAAGACGGCCGCCGTGTCCCGGTATTGCTGGGAATCGCCAACTTCGAAGGGAGTATGGACGAAGGTGTTGCCTTCGTGCTGGACCTGACTGAGCAAAAGCGCGCTGAAGCTGAAGCCAGCGAAAGCGAGTCGCGATACCGGGAAGCGCAATCGGCGCTTGCCCATGCAAATCGGCTGACGACAATGGGGCAACTCCTGGCGATGATCAGTCACGAGGTGAAGCAGCCACTCGCCGCGACTATCACACTTGCGGACGCGGGGCAGCGCTTTTTGGGTGGCGCCGATCCGAAAGTCGAGGAGGCACGTCAGGTATTCTCCCGTATCCGACAGGGCGGAATTCGGGCGAACGATGTCCTTGATCGCATTCGCAGTCTGGTCAAAAAAGCACCGCAGCAAAAGGAGACACTTGATATTAATACGGCAATTCACGAGGTCGTCGCCCTTTCACGGGCGGAAGCGAGTCGCAAGGGCGTTATTATGCAGACGCAACTCTGCGAGACGCTACCCCTCGTTGAAGGAGATCAGGTTCAACTGCAACAGGTCGTGCTAAACCTCGTATTCAATGCAATCGAGGCGATGAGCGAAAATTATGACGGTCCGAGGGATTTGGTCATTAGTACCAGTCGGCGCGACGATGAAAGTGTTACCGTTGCTGTGAGCGATACGGGCCCCGGTGTCACCCAAGCGGACATTGAGCGGATCTTTGAGCCGTTCTACACGACAAAAACATCGGGCATGGGAATGGGTCTGTCAATTTGCCGTTCAATCGTGGAAGCGCACGGGGGAATGTTGCGCGCATTCACTAATGCGCGACGAGGCGTAACTTTTGAAGCTTCCATACCCACGAAGAAGGTCGTGTCCCCGGTGATGGTGTAGCTCGGTAGAGCAAAGCCGTCCGCACGCGCGCCCTCCCATGGAGCCTAGCGGAGGGCTTTGCGGTGGTCACCGGCAGTTCGCCGGTAGGGTCAGGTTGCTGACACAAACCTGATTCGAGGAACCGATGACCGATGAGATGATGAACCCCCGCACGCTCGTGGAGAAGATCCCTGATGCGGAGCTGCTGCGCGAGATGATCGGCTTTGCTGCCCAGCGCAATGTGGGATCGCGCGGGGCGCTCCCACGGTCGATGATCGGGTGGATCTAGCGAGGTGCTCGAGCTCACCGGGATTGCGACCGTCTGTTGCCGAGCGCCGCCCTCGCCCTTTTTGGCTCTCCCTTGGTATGTCGTGCTCGCCCGCGAGGGATGCTCCGCTCTTCGCGTGCGAGTTGCGCGCGCCGTTCCCTGCGGGTGCTCGCGACATTGTCTTTTCAGGTCGGAAGGTCCCTTCTCCCCTTCGTCTTGTTCTTGTTTTGTATGAAGCTGACCTCCAGCTCTTCGCCGTTCACGCGGACGAGTTGACATCGCCGATAGGCGAGCCTGGTAGACGAAAGCAGAAGAAAGAATTCACTCAGTGTGAGGCCTTCAATCGACGTTAAATTTGGAGTCGCGCATCACGCTGTGAAACATCTTTAAGGCTACCTGCGGCGCCAGGTGCCGTCGATAGCCATCATGTTTACCGGTAGCAGGTACTCGAAAATGACCCGTCGGCCTTGTTGTTCTTTTTCTCCAGCCATGGATGGTCCGAAACAGATCTTCTCTGTACTTCACCTGATTCCGCGCGTTCGCTATTCCTCGTCATCATCACTCGACCGCGCGATCGCGCGCTGCATCAACCGTGGCGCTTGATCCCGCACAATACGAGATGGCGCTCGTTCGGAACGAACGCGCCCGATGCTTGACCGCGGTTCCCTTATATCGCAAAAGACGTCGGCCTCCCGTCGCAACTCATCGGCGATCATTGACGGTTGAGTAGCGAGGCTGGATACGACGGTAACACGGACGCCGTGACGCTGCACCGGCTCTACCAGCGGACGAAAGTCACCGTTTCCCGAGCATAACACCATTTCGTCGATGCGATCTGCGAGCTACATCGCGTCAACCGCAATTTCAAGATCGATGTTGCTTTTGACCTTGCGACGGCCGCTCGCGTCTACGAACTCCTTCGTGGCCTTCGTCGCCACGGTAAATCCGTTGCAATTAAGCCAGTCGAGCAGCGGGCGCACCGAGGAGTATTCCTGGCTCTCAATGATCGCTGTGTAATAGCACACGCGCACAAGCGCCCCCCAGCTTTCGAATTCCTTCAGCAGGCACTTGTAATCGATATCGAAGCCAAGCGCTTTTGCGGTTGAGTGAAGATTGGAACCGTCAATGAACACCGCGATCTTGCTGGAGCTGGAAGGCATTAAGATGCGACCTGCGTTCATTCATGCGAAGCTGGAAGGTGCCCGCGGTTGAAGCGGGACGAACACCGAGTCAGTTGATCTAACATCATCAGGAGAAAGTTGTCGTCAGGCGGTGAATCCAATGCGAAGACCTCTCTCATCTTTTTTGTACGAAAACGTACACTTAGATGTCCGATTATTCGGAAGGTATCGGGACGTCCAATCTGATGCATGAGTTCCGCAGCAGATTACTGCGTCTGCTTCCACCTGATGAACTCAAGAGCGTCCTTTTGCTAGCTGAGGAGGTGCCGCTGGCGAAACGCCAAGTTCTTCATCGCTACGGCGTTCGCATGCAGCACGTCTATTTGATAGAGACTAGCCCGGTGTCGGCCGGTGCGAAGGTGGGGCCGCAAGAGTTCGTCGAGGTATGGTTGATCGGCTCGGAAGGGCTCGCCGGAATACATTGAGTGGGTGGGAGAGGTTTTGGATCACCCAGGCCGGAATTACCGCTGCGGCGGTGGTGTGAGTTGAACCACAGGGTAAACAACGAACTCACCAGCGCTATCTATGGTTTCGGGGATGGGGGGACGGATGATTGGCAGTCGGCGCTCCGTCAAATGGATGAAAGAGTGCGGCCGACATGCTCGCCGTGAGATTATTTTCAGTTAAGTAGATCGCGCCGCCGATTATGGGAGCGGCAGCAGCTTTCTCCGCGCCTTTCGTCAAGTGCATGGACAGGTCGCGGGAGAATCTGAGCGTGATGGACAGAACTCTGATTGAAGATGCGCAACGCAGCAGGCAAAACCGCCGCGATGCGATCACATCTGAATTGAGATCGATGATAAATGGTTATCGGATAGATAATCACAGGGCATTTCCCTTTATCCGGCGGCGGCGACACCCTCAAACTTGTTCGCAGAGTGCGCGCCATTGCTTACGCCGCCACTCCGACTCGAAGAAGGTCCACAATCAGGAGGCCATAAATGCCAGTAAAGCAGCCGGTTCTCACGCCGCCCGGGGGCGGCAAGACGGTGAAGTTCAGTGCGGATTCGAGCATCGAGCTGAAAGTGGAGAGCAGCCAGTCCGGAGGCGAATATGGCACTGTCCTGTGGACGCTGCGGGCCGGTGAGGAGCCGCCGCTGCACACCCACACGCGCGAGGACGAGCTGCTCTACGTGGTGCAGGGGAAGCTAATCGCGCGGATCGGCGATACCCGCGTCGAGGTGGGGCCGGGCGCCTACGCGGCTCTTCCCCGCGATGTGCCGCATACGGTCGAGGTGGTCGGCGATCAGGCGATCCTGCTGGTCAGCTTCGTGCCGGGTGGGCTGGAGCGCTTCTTGGTCCCCCGGGACGGCGAGAAGCCGGATCCGGCCGCTTTCGGCCTGGCGTTCCCCTAAGGTAGTGGACCGGGACGCGCGGCGTTCGCGATCGAGCGCCTGCGCCGGCCCGGACGCCTGCGGCTCCCGACCGCACCAGATGATTGATTGCACGCGCTCGCCGATCGGCGGCATCGCACCGCCGTACAGCGGCGTGTCGCGTGATCTGCGGCTAATTTCACGTTGCAGCACCGGCATGAACTGGAGGTGGAGGTCCAGACGATGCTGTCCTGGGAGCCCGAGCGCATTATCTTCGCGCACGCCCGTTGGCACGACGCAAACGGCGCCGCTGAGCTGCGCAACGCATTTAGGTGGCTTTTTAAGGAGTCACAGTGAAACGCGTGCGCCACGTGCTCTCGTCGGATGCTCGGCGCATTCCGCGATTTCACGCTATGCGAACGACGACAGGCCGACGCACGGCGGGACTCACGGATTGGTCTTGAGGCTCTTAGCAAAATGTTCAACGAACGCGCGCGCCGCGAGTTTCGCTCCGCGTCCGGCCGGGAATATGGCGTTTACGTCGGCGGCGCCCATGTTCCAATCCTTGAGGATCTGCACTAACGCACCCGACTTGAGTTCGGCGCGACAGCCCCAGAGACTGCAGGCAACGATCCCGATTCCGGCGACGCCGCCAGCCACGGCCGCTTCGTTGATGTTCCCCGACAGAGGAGCTTCCACCTTTATGGAAACGGTTCTTCCGTTCTTCTCGAAGCAACAGATGCCATTCGAGCCCGGGACACCAATCAACACGGGATGTCCGGACAGATCGTTCGGCGTTTTCGGGTAGCCTGCCCGCTTCAGATAGGCCGGCGAGGCGGCGATGAGTAGAGGATTTGATCCTACCCGTCTTAGAGTCGCGGAGGAATCCTCCAACTTTCCGGACCGGATCGCGACGTCGATCGCGCTCCTGATAAGGTCTTGGCGACCGTCGTCCATCGCCAAATCGATCCGCAGCGCAGGGTGCTTCGAAATGAAGGCGGGAAGTCGCGGTATGACCTCCCGGATCGCCATGCTAGGCGACAACCCTATCCGGAGCACGCCGCGAAGTACGCCCTTGCCGTGAATGGCTTGGGTTGCTTCTTCCAGAATGGCGAGCGCGGGCTCGACCTTCGCGAGGTAGTCCGCCCCGGCTTCGGTGAGCACAACGGCCCTTGTCGATCTCGCGAAGAGGGCCGCGCCTACCTCGCGTTCGAGCGACGCGATGTGTCGGGACGCCGAAGGTTGCGAAAGTCCGAGATCCTTGCCGGCACGCGAGAAGCTACCGGTATGTGCGACACGGACAAAGAGTGTTAGAGCAAGGAGGCGATCAGTCATCTCGTCTTTGCGCAGAGATTGGTTATGTTCGAGCTTAGTCCCGGATCCAACTTATGCGAAAACCGAATGAGTGGCGAGCCCCACAAGGCGGTGAGCTTCACGCCTCCCGGTGTTTAGCCCGACGAGGGCGATCAGGGCTAGGGCGGCCGAAACGTTCGGCGTGCGGCGCACGGTGGGCGAAACGGCTGAAGCCGCCCCAATCCTTGGAGCGGAAAAGACCCCAGCTCTCTCCGGGCGCGGGGTTAAGAGCTGCCGACGCGTCAGTAGCCGCTGGTCATGGCGCGCTATTCCGAACCGGTCGTGCTTGCTTGAGAGCAGCGAAGAATTTGCCGATGAGCGGTAGTCGGAGTTCAAGCCTATTGAAAGAGCACGATGGCGACTAATGACAACAGCACAACCGAGTCCGAAGTCAATAGTCTGGCCCTCACCCTACGAAATGTCGGGCTGTACCATTGCCGCGATCCCGCGTTCTATCTCGGGCGCAAGTGTGGCCTGTGCGGCGTCAACTTCGAGATCTGCCCAGCGCATGTTTTTATAGTTGAAGCCGGCAGGTAGTGTGGGCTTCACCACCATGAAGTAGGGCGATAGATCGAAGTCGCGCGGCGCATATAGAGACGAATGACGGATCTCGGCGATCTCGCACCGCCCGGACTTGTTCTCCATGTGCGTGATGTTGGGCAGGATCGGGTAACGCACGGAGTCGAATGCCTGCGCAATCAGAGACGAACAGATGATCCGACGCGAATCGCCGGAGCCGAGCGCGATGGTTCGTTGACGCCAACGTTGCGTGAATGGACAAGGGAATAGATAGCGCATGAGGTCGATGACGTTTTTGAAATCGTAGCCGAGACCTATCCGTTCGAATGCGTAACGGCAGACCTGTTCGCGGTCCGCATCGCTTAGGCCGACTGGCCGGCATATGCGGGTTTGGCAATGCAAATACTTAGACAGAGGGGCCGACACGACCCCTTCGTCGATGTTGGCTTCAATCAGGACGTGCGGCTCGCCGCCATTTGTGGCGCCCGATATCGGTCCGACGTACAACGCCGAATGCGACCATGTCGACTGAGTGATATATTTGATGCTGCTGGAAAGACGACCTTTGCCCTCGACCAGCAGGACGTCGCCGGGTTGAAGAGTGTGGCGTAGGGCCGTCGTTGCATCGTCCGAGGTGAGGGGCTCACATCGATTGGCCGGCTTCTGCAGCCGGGCGATCAAACGTTCGACGTTGTCGAACATCCAGCCCATCACTCTTTCCTTTCGGCCCTTCCCGTACGCGAGTTCCAGACGACTGTTCCCTCTTATCCAAGCCTATTCAGGAAAGATGGTCCGGACCATTACACTGAGGTCGATCTGCGCACTGCATTTGTCTGAAACGACCATACCAAAGGATACGATTGACCATCCGGGCCGTTCCCAGTGATGGGAGAGCCGCATTGGTCCGCGGCTGCTATCGACGGTGCTCTTCATCGAGAGCACGTGCGAGATCGCGGGGTGGAGCGAGGTGACCGATGAGGGCACTCAACGCCTCCATCGACTTTGCACTGGGGCTAATTTCGAGTTTTGACCTTCGCGTCGTTTCACCTACGTGCAAGGGTCATGTCGCTTCAGTGGACAGCAATTGGCAGGCCGGACCGCCTGGCTCCGTCGAGAATGACCCAAGAACCAGTGCGCATGACCGCGGAAGGCTGAAACTGTTCAAACAGGCGTTCGCCTTCCTCAAACCGGAAGCATGTTGATCACTGTACCAAGAACAAAGCACAGCGACCCGATAAGATAAAGCCAGTTCGCTAAATTGCCCATGCGACATCCCGTCGATTGGCCGGCCGGGGTTCTGCAGCCTTGTTCATTTCAGCATCTCTCCTCAGGAGAACGCAGGGAAGTTTATCCATATGGCGGACACGTCGGCGTATCGGTCCAGGACGCCGTCGCAAAAGCGCCGAGGTGTGGTGTGTGGTGCGGGAAGCTTGAAGTGTAATATCGGTAGCGGTCTGCTCCATGATATGAATCATAGAATGGATTGGCCCAATTCGAACTATCGGCGAGATAGCCTCACCAGGAAGCATCGGGATGACCCCGATGCGCCCAATAGCGCACGTCCGTTGTCACGGCCGGTGCCGTCACCTTGATCGAACCGGTGTTAATCGGTGCAGCAGACGATTTAGCGGAGGTCTGCGGCAGTGCGAGAGGAATATCAATTGCCACGCTTCCCACTTAAATCTTCATGGCGGCCCCTATTCGTGTTGATACTAACTGTCCACCACCGACGAGAATGACCGTTTAGCGCTGCCGAGGGAAATCACGTCCCGCTATAGAGTCGATAAACGATCGTTATTGCCGCCGCGATCCGCAGGTGCCATAGCCGAGAACTCAACTGACGCCAACTGCAGAGACTCCGTTGCCGCCGTGGACCACTCGATGTTGCGCGTGCCGATGCGTCGACCTTGACCATCTTGATCATGACGCCGCTGCTACGGTCGACTTGTCGTGCACCATCCTCGCACACGCAGGTCTGGTAGCGGCACAATCCACGTCCCCGTCCGTCACCAAGCCCGAGCAGCTGATCCGCGAGCGTTACGTCGCCTTCCGTCTCATCTTTTTTGGTACGAAAACGTACAGTCGGATAGCTCCGTTTCTCAGAAAGTATTAGGACGTTGAATCTGATGTATGAAGTGCGCAACAGATTACTACGTCTGCTCCCACCTGATGAACTCGAGCACGTTCTGTTGCTCTCTGAAGAGGTGCCGCTTACGAGGCGGCAAGTTCTTCATCGCTACGGCGTTCGCATGCAACACGTCTATTTCATTGAGAGTGGTCTTGTGTCGGTCGGTGCCAAGGTGGGGCCGCAAGAGTTCGTTGAGGTGTGGTTGATCGGTTCAGAAGGGCTAGCGGGAATACATCTCGCGTTGACGGCAAAAACGCAGCCGATGCACCGTCGAATTGTGCAGGTCGCCGGCGAGGCTAATCGACTCACGGTGGATCGATTTCAGGAGGCGATTGCTCGGCTGCCGACTTTCCGCAGCGTGGTGCATGCCTATATCGCTTCCGTGCTTATTCAGATCGCCCAATCAGGGGCATGTAGTACGTCCCATCAACTACAGCAGCGCCTTGCGCGATGGCTCCTGCTCGCTCGCAATGCCTTGGGATCTGACGAGATCCCTCTCACACACCAAGTGCTTGCTCAGCTTCTCGGAGTGCGTCGTGCTGGCGTTACGGACTGCCTTCTTCAACTCAGGAGGGATGGGCTTATCGAAATGATGCGTGGCTGCCTCGTCGTCCGCGACGCTTTTCGGCTGGCGCAGATCTCCTGCCATTGCTGGAGCTTGATCGAGCGCGAGTACGAGCGGCAACTACTGAATATTGGCACTCCGAACAGCAAATCGTTGGTGCATGGGAACCGATAGTTATCTGCGATGCCACGCCAGAAATGGCTGGTTGCCAAGGTTTGTTGCAGTTGGCCCCCCAACTCGCCGATCTGCTTGCTCAAGCGAATCCGTCACATTTGGCCTCGAGGACCCGTCATTAACTTCGCATGCGGAGTCGAGACGAGTTAGGTATCCTTCAGTTTCTCCAACATTCGTTAGGGCTGGTAGACGAGACGCGCATTTGTGTCCCTTTTGCAGGACTACGCTGTCCGAAGTGGCAAGGCAGGCGCACGACCCGGCGGTACCTGACCGCACGGGAATTAGGAGCACGGGAATGGAAGAACAAGAAGCTTTGCGTGTGATGCGGGTTCTCATCGACCATGGGTGCGGACCGGATATCGATATCACAGACGCTATGGCACAGTCGTGGCTCACAGAGGCAGGTCTCAATGATTACGAATCCGAGCGCGGAATTGGGTTTGCCGGCGATCACAGATGGATAGTTCTGAGTGGGTGGGGGAGATTTCGGATCACCCAGGCCGGACTTAGCGCAGCTATGGGACCCAAAATCGGTTCGAAGTCAAAACAGAAGTCGATCTAATGTGTCTAATCAGAGTAGCTTGCGCGTGTCTCCCAATCCGCGTAGCGCACCCGCGAAGCAACACCTCGATGAACCTGTCGTGGAATGCTGCCAAAGTCTACAGCTGAAGGCTGCCAGCCGAGCTGCGCCTCAGAAGAAGGGTCAATAATTCGAAACGGATTGACCGACATCTGTCGGCCAGCGCATAGTAGCTGCCCAATCTCGCAGACCTGTGCAGCAAGTCGCGCACCTCAGTCGCGCGGCAACTCAAGTGAAATCATGGAGGCTCGTTGGACGCTTTATTGACCGAGATCCGGGCACCCGCCGCAAACGGATGAGCGGAGGGATAGCGTTGCGTGCTGCTCCATCTAGGAACCCCACGAGAGTCTTTGGTCTTCAGAAGTGCACCATCGCTCGTCAGCAACTCCAGATGCGCTACGACAAGCTCCTGCCGCGTCATTGACCTCCGGTGAGGGAGCTCCTCTTAAACGTTGCCACAAAACGAACTGGGGCGGATCCTGTATTTTCGAGGTGCTGACCCATTGCGACGGAGATGCCGCGATCCCCCTCGACCTTGATGGGGAGTTCAACTGCTGTGCCGCCGATACAATCCCGAAGGCGTCACAACTGACTCCTCAGGCACGTTAAAAACTGAAGTCGTGAGCAGGATAGCGGCGGCGAGGAGCCAGTAGTACTGGGCATCTAGCTGAGCGAATTTAAAGGCAAACGGCACGATAGCAAATACAACGCCGACTGCACGATCGACCCAAAGGTGCAGCCAATAAGGAATGATGCGGACCAACCCGGTGGGATGGTCGGTCATGGCGGCCATGAGCAGCGCGGCGACACCGACAACAACCGAAAGCCACATTGCGAACGGTCCACTCTGGCCCAGCTTCAGCACGAACGGCGCCGCGACTAAGACGAACGCGACGGGATAGTCTATCAGATATGCGTGGAAAGACTTGGTGATGAAGCGAAATGACATCGGTGACTCCTGCGCGATTGCTGGGGGCGGCCCTTGCGACGAGGAGATTACCCCCATCCAAGAGGACGATGGGACCTCCCCATGGCGGCGGGCACTGTGCACAACGGTCGCGAGTCCGGTTAGACGCACCGAAAGGTATGCCGGAACGCCAAACATTAGAAATGACGGATCGTTATCGTTTCCATTCCACTCGCGCCTCGCCATGAGCCAGCGAAATGGCGATTGGTCTTGCTCGCCTTTGCTCGTGTCAAAAGTACCAGCTGATGCGCTTATCCGTTCCTTCAGGAGCGGACTACCTTGGCAGGATCGAGTGTCGGGTCGAACAAAAGGGAATTATGGACCTGGATCGGAGATTTCAGATGTTCGGACGTAAGCAAGCGAGCCGGCTCAACGAGTGGCTGGTTTGGGCAAGCGGCACAAGCCCGCAGCGCTCTCGACCCTATGGAGGCGGCCCGACCTTATCGATTGTTTCGCGGTCGCTCTAAGCTTTTAGCATTTAGGAAGCGCAACGTCCCGCGACGCTCCGAGCGGGTCCTTCCGAGCCAGCTGCGGCTGAATCAAACAGCGGCGCTTGAGACGAGTGATGCGGCGTCGCGCCGATCGTAACGCACGGTCGGCGTACGCATTCCGACGATCTCCTCGCCAACTGTTGGATGCACCGCCATGACCGACATGAAGTCTTTCATGGTTGCTCCGCTGCCCATGGCGATCGCGAGCACCTGGATCAACTCGCTGGCCTCGTGAGCGAAGATATGGATCCCGAGGATCCGGTCAGACTCGCTATCCACGACGACCTTCAGAAGAGAGGCCTCGCAATCCCCCGTTACGGCCGCCTTCAGCGGGCGGAAGCGGACCTTGTAGACGTCGACTGCGAGGTACTGAGCTCTGGCTTCCAACTCCGTCAGACCAACAGTGCCGATCTCCGGGCTGGAGAAGACCGCGGTTGGTATATTGGAGTAGTCGACCTGCCAAGCCTTTTTGCCGAACACCGTGTCGGCGAACGCTTGGCCTTCGCGGATAGCGACGGGAGTTAAGTTGAATTGGTTCGACACATCGCCCACAGCGTAGATATTATCGATGTTCGTGCGCGAGTTAGCGTCTACGATGATTCAGCCGTCTGCCGCAGTCCTGACCCCGGCGCGGTCGAGTCCGAGCGAATTCGTGTTCGGAGCGCGCCCGAAGGCGAGCAGTACCTGGTCGGCGACCAGCCTCCCGCCCCGTTCGGTCGTAACGTCTATCCTTCCTGCGTCGTCGCCACCGCCAACGTCCCCGTCACGTCTCTTGAGGCGGCAGATGCTGTCGCAAAACATCAGCTTAATGCCATGATTCGTGTAGGACCCGGCTATCGCTTGGCGCACATCCTCGTCAAAGCCGCGCAGGACATTGCTTCCGCGGCAGACGACGGTGACGTCACTTCCCAACGCGGCGAACAGACCGGCGAACTCCATTGCAATGTATCCGGCGCCCCCAACGACAAGCTTCCTGGGGAATGTCTTCATGTCGAAGACGTCATCCGAGGTGATACCGAGCTCAATGCCCTCGAAGGGAGGCAGTGCGGGGCGTGCGCCTGTTGCGATCAAAATCGTGCGCGCCCGCACGCGGCGACCGTCCTGGAGGAGGCGCACCGTATGCGCGTCGTCGAGCACAGCGCGAGACCTCACGACCCCGACGCCTGCACGTTCTTGGCCGACGCCATACAGCCCTTCCAGACGTGCAATCTCGCGGTCCTTCGCCGCCACGAGCGACGGCCAGTCGAAGCGAGGAACCGGTAAGTGCCAACCGAATTGTGTAGCCTCGTCGAATGTGCTGCGGAAGCGGCCCGCGTAGACAAACAGCTTCTTCGGCACGCAGCCGCGGATAACGCACGTCCCTCCCAGCCGGTACTCCTCGGCGAGCATCACCTTCGCGCCATACCCTGCTGCAACGCGCGCGGCCCGTACGCCTCCTGAACCGCCGCCGATGACGAACAGGTCGACGTCGAATTCCGGGTCGCGGGGAGGCTCTGAAGCGTCGGTCGCCGGCGTCGACCCGTCTCGTGGACCCTGCAATCCATTTGTATTATTCAAGTCAGGTATCCAGTCCATTCTGTGAGGCCGGTCGAGATGCGTGCGCTGATCGCACGCGCGTTAGCAAATGTCCTGTTAGGCGGCAGCTACTCTGGGAGCCGAATGGCCCTGAGTTCTACCGCACGCGCTGTTACTTCGGACTCGCGGCGTCGCATTTCGGATTCAGTATCGGCGTCGAGCAGATCTTACGCTACCCGATTGGGCAGACAGAGGCCCGGCAAGCGCGGTCCGACGGCTAACGTGTGTGGCCACAGGGCTTCTGCTTTGTCCAGTCGATCCGGTCGCCCGAATTTCGCGAGCTGACGTTGCTCTCAAGCCCTTCTAGTCACCTCGAACAGGAACCATGTACGACGTTCCGCCTCGTCGATCCAGTTCTCGATCAGGCTAGCTGAAGCTGCATCGCCATGTTCGTCGCAGATATTACGTGTCTGCCGCAGGCGCTGGCTGAGCGCGAGGTTGTCTTCTTTCAGCTCGGCTAGCATGCCGTCAGGTGTGACGAAATCGGCGTCATTGTCCTTGATATGTTTCACTCTGGCGATGTGGCCGATCGAGCGAATTGTTGTGCCGCCGATCTTGCGGGCGCGTTCCGCGATGTCGTCCGTCATCGCGAAAATCTGCGCCGCCTGCTCATCAAGAAGAAGGTGGTAGTCCCTGAAGTGCGGACCTGAAATGTGCCAATGGAAGTTCTTGGTCTTGACGTAAAGCGCGAACACTTCTGCCAGAAGCACGGAGAGGGCGGCGGAAATATCTGTGGTGGCATTGGAGCCGAGATTGCTCGGAGTGTGGAGTGGTGCCTCACGGCGCTTTCTCGTGTCCTCTAAACTCATTGTGGTCTCTCCTTCAAGGTGCTGCTGTGTTGTTGTTCGTCGGGGATGGCTCTGAATAAGAAAGCTTCGCGAGTAGAGACTGCCCAGTTGCAGACGGCGCTTTGACGTTGGCCCGATGTGGTCGGTTCCGCCCAATGACTATCTACGTCTGCCTACGTCGGCCTGCGCCGGAGCTCCTCAAGACTGTTTGAGATCCTCGACCAGCATCGCCGCGGCATGGCGCGCGAGTGCCTGGGTTGGGGCGTTGGTATTGCCGCTAGTGATGTTCGGCATGATCGAGGCGTCGATTACCCGGAGGCCGTCGACCCCTCGGACCCTGAGCCTCGCGTCAACCACTGCTCGCGCATCCTGCCCCATCCGGCACGTGCCAACCGGGTGAAACATCGTCGCCACTGCACCCTTCACCCATTCGCCGATCTCTGCATCGGATTGGATGTGCGGGCCGGGATCGATCTCCTCCTCGATCACCGGCGCCAACGACTCCTGCGCCATAACCTTGCGGATCGCGCGTACCGATTCCACTGCGGCCCTCAGGTCTTCCTCCTCGCCCATGAAGTTCGGATTGATGAGGGGCATCGACGTCGGGTGGCTGTCGGCCAACCGCACCCAGCCACGGCTCTTGGGCTGAAGCGCCACGAGTTCGAAAGTGATGCCGGAACGGTCTCCCGTCGGGCTGACGCCGCCAGTTGCGACGATGGGCACGTGATAGCATTGGATCGTAGGTTCGGCAGTAAAGTCCGACGGATTCCAGTGGGAAACCGTCTCGATGCCATTGCCCGCCGCCGGACCATCCTTGGTGACGAAATAGCGCAGGCCCGCCTTCACGCTACCTAGGCCATGTGCGGCCGCTTGGTAACCCAGATCGCCCTTTACATAGGCGCGGACCGGCACGATCGCATGGTCCTGGAGATTTTCGCCCACCTCCGGAGAATCGACGATAACGGCGACGCCGTGCTGGCGAAGCTGCTCCGGTGGCCCGATACCCGAGTGCATGAGGATCTTCGGGCTATGGACCGAACCGGCCGACAGCACAACCTCGCCGGCCATGATCATCTCGTCATCCACGAGCTGGACGCCGACGACTCGATTGTTCTCGACGAGGACGCGAACAACGGTCTTGCCGGTCAGAAGAGTGACGCGGCCCGAAGCGAGGTGCCGACGGAGATAAGCGTCGACTGCGCTGCACCGCCGCTGGTGCCCGACCGTTGACTGCACCGGCGAGACGCCGATCTGGCTCTCGCCGTTATAGTCGGGGTTATAGGGAACCCCATATTCCTGGAAGGCTTTGAGGCAGTATTGGTTCAGCTCGTTGATGCCCTTGGGCTGCTGGATCGACAGACCACCATTGATGCCGTGATATTCGTCGTGGAACGTGTCGTTGTGTTCCTGCGCCATGAAGACGGGAAGCAGATCTTCGTACGACCATTTGCCGGTATCGCCGACCGCGGCCTGCCACGCGGCGAAGTCGCGCTTCTGGCCTCGGACATAGGCCATCGCGTTGATCGAGGAACCACCGCCGAGCACCTTGCCTGAGCGATATGCTCGCTTGGTGCCGTGCTGGGGCACTGTCTCGTATTTCCAGACATGCCGATCTTGGGCCAATATTTTGGCAAATCCGGCAGGAATATGGATGAACGGATCGCGGTCCGTGTCGCCTGCTTCGATGAGCGCGATCGAAACATCGGTGCGTTCGGCAAGATAACTCGCGACCACACATCCGGCCGCCCCTGCACCAACAATGACGATATCGAAGGCTTCTTGAGACATCAGCGTCTTCTCTCTCTCTCTCTCTCTCTCTGCGCCAATCTGTATCGTTCAACGCCCCTAGCCGGCGGCGCGCCATCGTAGTGCCTGATCCTGAGATTGATGGGACCTTGCGAGTCCAACAGTGACCTTGCATTGGGGGCGAGGGAAATCACCTCTCGCCATGAAGTCGATAGACGATCGTTATTGGCGCGCGCCGCATACATGAGGCCGTAGCCAGGAAAGATGCGAGCATTATCGGACGTAAGACCGACGCTTCTATTCTGCAGCGAGTTATAAGCCGCCTTCAGTTGGCAAACCCGCCTTTAATGGCGTCGCGGCATGCTCGACTGAAGCTGCGAGTTCGTGCGGTTAGCCCCGAGAGATGTTCACAGATGGTGCACGAGAACGGTAAGGAGCGCGTGACACGTTGGACATCATGATGCGCGTGAATGCCTCCCCGCATTCGCACCGAGGGGCGTTTGGGGTTGCATGTGATCCAAGCAGGCTGGTCTCAAGCCGCGAGACGCAAACGAGTTTGCAACGGGCTGTGGCTTCGAAACGTTGGAGCTGAGCCATCGTTTGAGACTACTCGTCTTGCGGTACGAATCGCGACGCGTTCACGTCTCTCACTTTTACACGCCGTTATTTCAATCCAAGGTGGTCGTTCGCTACAATCCTTATGGACCGAATGATGGGAGGGTGTGTCGGTTGCAAGCTACCGACTAAAATGATCGCGCAGGGCCAGGGCTGTTCCCTCACCATCCTTGGCATTAGACGGCTCTGTACGCACTTGACGCCTCGTCAGTCGTGTCAAGGCGGGTAGGGCCTCCTAAGGAACGACGCCGGGTGAAGCCAACGCCCCATTCAGGACCTGGTGGCAACAAGTCGTCGGAGATCAACAAAGCGGGGGGCAAGCATCGAGAGGCTGGTCGAAGCAAATCCACGATCCACTTTGCTCGGCCTCCAGGACGAAGCAATGTTAGGGGTGGATGGCCTCGCCGCCCTTGGCCTCTGAGAAATACTGAGGCGCCTCGCGACGGTCGTACTTTCCGTAGTCGCGTACAATCCGTACTCTCCGAACCCTTGCGCTGTCATCCAGCACGGAAGTGTCTTCGTACGCCTGCGCTGCAGCCGCGTTCTTCCAAGACATGAGCAGAATCAGATCGCCGGGCGTGAAAGCATCGAAGATATCCCAGGACGTGCTTTCGGCGGCCCATGGATTCAGGCCGAACCGCTCGGCGCATTCGTAGGCGTTGTTGGTCCGCTTCCATTCCGCGGGGCGAGTCGCGTTAATCAGAGTGACCGTCGTTCCCTCGCCGACTTCTGTCTCATCGAGCCTTTGCTCGGAGAGGGCGTACCCCGGCGGCACTTGATTGTCAGCAGTGATCTGGCCGATGCGCAGGTGGTAGTCAGCAAGGATTTTGTCGCGGCCCTTCTGCTGAACCTCACGATGGGACCTGCAGGTGCGCCAGCGCACGAGCGACTTCTCATCCCGCCAGCTCGAAAGTGAAAGGATCCAGCCCTCGCGGGTAAGGCTACGGTAACGGACGTTGTCGACGAAGCCATCGACCAGCTCAAGCTCGGGACGCAGTATCTTAACGTTGTGGAGATAGTCATTCCAGTTCTCTCTATTGGGCAGCGTCTCGAAAATCACTGAAAACATGTCGTATCGCGCTCCTTCAGTGCCGCCGCGTAATCGATCTCGATGTCGAGTGCCCCGGCCATGAACGCACTCGCAATTCTAGCTGTCCTAAGCTGTACGCTCTCGACCACACCCTGACGACCGCGCCTACCGCGATCGCGTGATTGATGAAGAGTCCATCGCAAAGCGATGTTTCGATACTCGCGCCAACACTTTTGGCGATTATCAAGAGTTCCGCTCGGGCTACTCGTCGAGAAGGAAGAGCTGCTCCGACACGGTCCTCGACGCCAGCGCCGGCGCACGTCTTGCAGACGATCTATGGCAGACGTCACCAGGCCCCGCCGGCCTCCACAGCGTGCCGGCCTATGGCTGAAGACGCCAATGCGGACTGGAAATCATCTTCCCAACCACTCACAATTTCGCTTCGTCGTAAGAAGCAGATGTTTCTACTCGTACCACACCTTTGACTTCTCGCACGCTGCATCGATGGCATCGATTCCATATCTACAGGTCATTGGACCACCGAGTTTTACATCGTATTTTCGATCCGCTGCGAAAATATTGAATCATGATGACATACCACACTCGAAGAGGTGGACGATGAAAGCGATTATACTGACCGACCAGGCCGCGGGAGCGACCGGAATGAAGCTGGGAGAGCGGTCCCAGCCGCAGGCCGCGATAAACGACGTTGTCGTTGAGGTTCATGCGTCAGGATTCGTTGGGACTGAGCTGGCGTGGCCCTCGACCTGGACTGATCGTAGCGACCGCGACCGGACGCCGGCGGTCCCCGGGCACGAGTTGGCCGGAGTGGTCACCGCCGTCGGCTATGGCACGACCGGGCTGTCGCTCGGGCAGCGAGTGTTCGGCCTTGCCGACTGGTACCGCGATGGTACCTTGGCGGAGTACGTCGCGGTCGAGGCACGCAATCTCGCGCCGCTGCCGGGCGACGTGGACTTCACGGTTGGCGCGAGCTTGCCGATCTCGGGCCTGACTGCATGGCAGGGACTGTTCGAGCACGGTCGCCTCAGGGCGGGCCAGAGCGTCCTCGCGCACGGCGCCGCTGGCGCAGTCGGTTCGATGGTGACCCAGCTCGCACGCGAGGCCGGTGCCTACGTCATCGGAACCGGACGCGCCGCGGATCGTCAGAAAGCGCTCGACTTCGGCGCGCAAGAGTTCGTCGACCTCGAGAACGACGCCTTGGATGACGTCGGCGACTTCGATCTGGTATTCGATCTTATTGGCGGCGACATCGGAAAGCGGTCCGCGCGGCTGGTTAGAGCCGGAGGGACGCTGGTGTCCATTGTCGGGCCGAGCGAGACACGGCCCGCCAACGTCTTGGCAATCGACTTTGTTGTCGAGTCCGATCGCGCCCAACTAAGTGAGATCGTCCAGCGGGTGCGAGACGGACGGCTGCGGACGAACATCGGTATCGTCTCGCCGCTCCACGAGGCTGTGGCCGCCTTTAACCAGACGAAGCGGATCAACGGGAAGAAAATCATCCGCGTTCGTCCGTGAACGGCACGCGCCCATCGATGCACGTGGCCGACCGGCATTGCCCAGTTCAGGCTGCCTTCTTCGATGAAGTGAAAGCACGTGGGTGCCGTTCGGCCGCACTGCGCGGATTGGCTTTCTTGCGTCGGTCGAACGGATCGGGCCGAGATCGCATGCCCTTGAGCTTATAGCGCCGACGGAATGAGAAACGACATTCGCGAACCGGAATGGGACGTTGATAGTGGCAGTCGGAAGATTATCTCATCGAAAGCGACCAATAGTTTCCGCGCGAACCGATCAATGCGCAAGGTCTTAGACAGAGCAAGTCAACCAGCCAATGCCATGACAGGCTCTCGCGGATTACTGTGCGCTCATTGTCGATCGCGGAACTAAAATGTGGTATGGTGTTACGTCAAGCCGTCCGGGGTGCAGCCGCGGCCCTTAGTGGCTGCGCCGCGATCTGGAAAGAAGCGATTTTAGTGCTGAAAATCCGTCCTCACTTCCCTGGAGTCTACCGCGGCCAATCGGGGATCCAAGAACATGCTCCGACTTACATACTGTCGGTAACCACCGACATTAGTCTTGATGGGATGCCGTCCAGTCAAATGGCGGTCCTCCAGCCGTTCTGAACGGAATTCACCGCTTGATCAGTCCGGTAGTCCAGAAAGTCGCTATCGACAACTACTTGATCACCACCCAACCGCCAACTGCGTAAGCGTTGTAAGCAACTTCCCGATGAAGCGAACAGCTCGGGCAAGGCGCCGCCGCGCAGGATGTAGGCGCTAGCTATCTCGGCCGACCCACGCCGCCTTCTTCTTTGATTGAGGACATATAAATCGTATCGATTGTAGTCTCGACGGCTACGATCTATTCAGCAACGATCGGCGTAACGTACCTATTTTGGGCAAATCTGCATGCCGCGTTAGAGTCGAATCGATCGACACCTGATAGCCGGCGTGTCGAGATCGGCCACCAATACAGTGCCGACTTTGACCGCGCGGAGAACTGAGGTCGTCAGCAAGACCGCAACCGCGAGAATCCAGCAGCACCAGACGTAAGGCCCGCCAAAATGGCCGGTAGACGGGGCAGTGATGGAAATCGCGTCCAATGCGCTATCCACCCACAGATGCAGCCAGGAACGAATGATCCGGACGATCCCCGTCGCGTAGTCCGCGAAAGCCGGCGGCAGCAGCGCCGTGGCGCGGGTCACCGCGGAAAACCAGAGCGCGACAGGACTGTTCTTGCCAAAGTTTATCCGGAACGGCGCGACCATCAAGACGATGGCTACAGGATAGTCGATTAGGTAGGAGTAGATAGACTTTGTGACGTTGCAAAAGGGCATAACGCAACTCCGGCTTGCTGGGCTGCTCGATCGAGTTATTGGGACATCGAGAGTAGAGGCGGCGCCCCCAGACCAACCGTTGTGATTGGGCGACCCGTGCTGCCACCAAGTATCGATGAGGTGCATGAGGACAGTATTCGTGTCCGCGCGGAGTTAGAAATGCAGTATCGTTATCGTTTTCATTCTCTCCGGCGGTGGTGCGTCTACAGCTTTCAGACGCGAACCGTCTGCGGGCGCTGGCAGATGGACGGCCGCGGTGATCTCCATTGCGTCGCGCGTACGGGTGTAGATTGCCACCGGCGCCATACAGACATGCGCTGCGGCATGAACTCGCTGGCCTTACTGGTGCAGGAAGCCTTCAGGCGAGACCCGCACGGCGGCGATCTCTATGTGTTCCGAGCTAAGAGCGGCAAGTTGGTCAAGATCCTCCGGTCCGGAGGGGACACACCAGCCCAGCTAGCTCGTTTCTCGCGAGTAGTCACCGCCGCTCGACTGAATGAGGTTGCGGGACTTTCCGTGCTTCCCGATCTTCGCTCCGAATTATCCGAGGATCTCGTGAGCGATCGGCTCGGAGCCGTGACTCAAACAGGGAGCTTGCAGCTTGTGCGTCGAGCTTGCGAATGTTGTCGTTGTTCGAGGCAGGTGCAGATGCGTTGCGGATTGTGTCCAGCACACCCGTCCAATCGCGTGCACGGGCAATTTTGATGAAGGCGTCAAGCGCTGGCGAATACCGCCTCCCCGCCACGGCCAAGAGCTGCACCTCGCACCGGACGGGATCGCCCTCTATCGGAATAGCGGCGAGCGATGGCAGCCTGGGAGCGTGCTCTGGGGCTAGGATGGCTCCAAAACCGGCGGACGCCATTTGCTGAAGATGCTTTTCCTGATCGCTGCTGTGCACAATTTTTGGACCTTGATGGTCGAGAAGACAAGCTTGCACGAATCTACTTGCGACATCGCATCCGACCCTTTCGAGAAAAATCAACTCGTGCAAGTCGTGTAGCGGGATGACGGATTTCCTCGCCATTACATGTTCCCGAGGGAGAACGAGCATGTACCGCTCTTCGAACAGCGGCCAGCGATCGATACGCTCAGGCAGCTCCACAGCGTCGCCGACGAGTGCCGCATTGATTTCGCCATCCAAGAGCATCGTAACGAGCCCATGGGCATCGGCTTCGCGCAGATCGAAACGTAGGTGAGGGATGGTCGTGGTGAGCTCCCAGAGCACTTCCGTAATGAGTGCGGCCGAGATTGATGGCGACAGTCCTATTTTGAGCCTCGCGATTGTCTTTTTTTGATAACTTCGCGCCTGAAGCCGTACCGCCTCCGCGGCGGCAAATACTTGCTCGAGCGTGGGCAGAACCATCTTGCCCAACTCGGTGAGTTGGGTGAAACGACGTTCACGGTGAATCAACGCTCCGCCGAGCTCTTCCTCCAGCTTGTGAACCGCCTTTGTCAGTGCCGGCTGAGTCACATTGCATTGCTTTGCCGCTTGCGTAAAATTGAGCGTCCTTGCGAGGGCCAAGAAGTATCGCACCTGATGGAACTGCAAATGCATGCTCACCCTCGAGAGATTTGCCATGGTCCGGACCATTTCAGGTCGTCGCCATGGGAAGCAGGGGCGATGACAAAAGGATTGGTCGTGGAGTTTCCGACGAAATGAGAGCTGTGCATCGACCCGGAGCTCTCGATATCCCTGGTGCGAAAAGTTCTCTTACCGACGCTCTTTCCTGCTAACGCCGCGGAGGATGACATCAGCTCAACTCGAGGGTCCGGAAAAAACCCCGGATCATGAAGCTTGCATTGCGTCGATCCGATCTCGATATGCCGATAGCGACCTTGGATGTCGACGTTATGGGCGCAGAGTTTAGTATCCCTCACGGTCACTTCGACACCGGTGGGCAATACAGTTGACGCTGGGAATATGGTTCGCATCCTGGTTGTCCGTGACACTGCTGTCCTGATGTCTCGCGAGAGATAGAGCAGATTGCGCGTGACGGTAAGCTCGGTTCTTGTTGCGGCGTTCTCATTCTTGCGGATTTATCGAGTGAGTAGTTCCGCTTCGTCTTTGGCCTGCTAGGCAGCTCCGTGGTCTCAATCACGTATCAATCTAAGTTGGCTCAAAAGTCAGCCGCGGCCTACAAGTGAGAATAAGTTGCACAGGTCGCCCTTGGTTAGTTGATTGGTAGCTGCTTTTTTTGAATTAGCAACTAAAGCGCGATTGCCACCCCAGGGTCGCCATCTGTCATTGCATTAAGGCGACTCAACGGGCGAACTCAATAACTGGTGCAGCTCTGTCACGTGAGCGACGGGCACGTGCTTGAAATCGCAAAAGCCGAAAGACACCAAGATTCGCACCGTCGATAGACATTCGCTCCGCTGTTGGCTCGCTGTAGGATATTCGATTCACGCGGCTCAATTTGACTGCGCGGGCAACGTGAATCGAAAACTTGCTCCCCGAGGTTCGGCGGCAGTGGCCCATAGTCGTCCCCCGTGCGCTTCGATGATGGTGCGGCAGATCGACAGACCCATGCCCAAGCCGCCGGGCTTTGTCGTATTGAAGGCGTCAAAGACGCGCTCAAGATCCTGTGAACTCAGACCTGGACCCGAATCCCGCACCTCGACAAGAACGCCATCCGGCTCGCTCTTCGCGGTAGTGATCACCAATTCTCGCGCCCCCTCGCAGATCGAGCTCAAAGCTTCGATCGCGTTGATGATCAGGTTCATGATCACTTGTTGCACCTGAACCCGATCTCCTTGAATGAGCGGCAAGCCGTCCACGAGGTATGACTGCACCACAATGCCATTCTTCTCGACTTCGCCACGGGTCAGGGCGATGACCTCGAGGATCGCTCCGTTGATGTCCACGTCTTCTTTCCGGAGAGGTGCTTTTTTGAAAAGCGCGCGCATCCGGCCGACGACCTCGCTGACGCGATTGCCGTTAGCAAAGATCCGGTTGAGAGCCTGACGAGCTTTCTCCAGATCTGCCGGTTCTTTGCTTAGCCAGTGCAACGCCGCTGAGGCATTGTTGAGCGTCGCGCCGATCGGCTGGTTGACTTCATGGGCAATAGAAGCAGAGAGCTGCCCCATTGTTGCGACTCGATTCGCATGCACGAGCTCCATCTGCACCTCGCTGTAGCGGCGCTCGCTTTCGCGAATTTCCTCCTCTGCCCGCTTGCGCTGCGTTAAGTCTACCACGAAGGCAACGCCTTGGTCGTGTCGCCCGCCGAACGTCGCTGCCCCGACCAGCACTGGCACGCGATTGCCGTTTTTCAGGAAGTACTCCTTCTCATAGGGTTGCGCGGTTCCGGTCGCCTCCAGCTCGGCCACGCGTCGGTCGTCGGCATCGCGCCATTCGGTGGGCGTCAGATCCCGCCAGCGCAGTCGACCGGAGACGAGATCGTCGCGGTCGTATCCGACGATGCGGAGAAAAGCTTCGTTGGCATCGATGATCCGATCGTCACGATCCCAGACGAAGATGCCGATGATGTTGGCATCCACTAGCCGTCGGATCCTGGCCTCCCGCTCGGCTAGCTCGCGATACAGGCTGGCATTCTCTATTGAGATAGCCGCCTGGGAAGCGAGTAGTGTGAGGACCACCATTCGAGCGGGAGTAAACACGTCAGTCGCAAAGTTGTTCTCCAAGTACAGCATTCCAATCAACCTGGTCTGCTTAAGTATCGGGAGACAAAGCACTGACCGCGAGCGATGGTCGCGAATATAAGCGTCCGCTGAAAACGAGCTCCGACTGGACGCATCGTGCAGGAGAACGCTTTCTTTTGCCCGAAGGACGTAGTGAAACACAGACTCCGGCAGATCAGAGGCCGTGACGCGTGCCTGTTTCAGGACCACGTTCACGTTGTCACCGCTGGTTGTGGCTTCTGCTTCAATTTGATATTTGTCGTCTCGCGAAAGTATCAAGAGACCTCGATCGGCGCCCGCGTGTTCGATTGCCGAACTCATGAGCGTGTTGATTAACTTCTCGAAGACGATCTCGCCTGACACTGCTTCCGACACTCTGAGTACGGTAGTCAAGTCGAGCTGCTCGATGGGTGTCACTATTGTCGCCGCGGAATCCGGGATCGACTTGTCCACGTTGAGGTGCGGATAAAGCTCCTCAAGTTGGCGGACCTTTCCGTCGGCTCCCCAGCGCAGGTAGCAGGCCCGCGCCGCCCGCAAATAGGTCGCGGCGATCTTCTCGTAACCGCGCTCTGCGTAGAAGCGCCCGGCGATCTCGTTGGCAATTGCCTGGTTGTGCACGAATCCGTGTTTGTGAGCCTCGTGGATGGCCTTGTCGTACAGCTCCTGAGCGTTCTGCACCCGGCCCTCAAGGCGGGCGATTTCGGCGCCGACCAACGTGGCGCGATCTTCGAAGGTTTCGGGGTTGGCCTCCGTCCACATTTGGAGCTCCCGGTAGTGGTCCAGCACAGAATCGAAATGCCTCGGTCTCTCCTCCGGTGTGGCGTGATCACAGATCGCCGCATGCGCCAGCGCCCCATAGAGTCGATACTCCGCTGACTCGAACATTGCCGCCGACGTCCAAAGCAGCGGTTCGGCGTGTAGCGAGGCGTCAACCGCCGACGCAAGGTCTCCGGCGAAAAAGCGCGCCTGCAGCTTTCGCGTCCAGTAATAGAACTCGGCGAGCACTAAGTCGGGGCTCTTGGCTAAGCGGCGTTCGGTATCGATTTCACTGTATCCCTCGTGGTCCAGGCATCCGAAAGTTGCAGTCAGCCCGCGCAAGGTGAGGATCAAACCGAGTTGTGCTTCGCAGCGCTCGATGGCCAGGCCGAAACGCGCCCGCCTAGCGGATGCGAGGCCGTTCTCGCATTCCTTTTGCACTTCGGCGAGTGGATCCCCAGCGGCGAGGCAAACCGTGACAGTGAGCAACTCGCACTCGGCTGTCAGATACTCGATCGAGAAGATGAGCTGGTGATTACGTTTCCAAGTCTCTTCTTCCAGAAGGGCTCTGCCAGCTCTGAGATACTTGAGCGCCGAGTCGTATGCTGTCGAGAGCTTCGCGCGCCGGCCGGCGATCAGATTAAGTTCCGCGACGCGCTCGCGATCCTCGACTAAGGTGATGAGATGGGAGCCCCGGTTGAGTTGATTGACGATCTCAAATATCGCCTCCTCACGTTTTTCAGCGGGCGTGTGCTCGGCGAGGAGCATTCCGATGCGCAGGTGAGCCTCGGCACGCAGCTCCTTCGGAATCAGCGAGTAGGCGGCTTCCTGCACGCGGTCGTGCAGGAAACGGTAGGAATTGTCCGCACGGAAGATGAGGCCCGATCGCACGGCTTCCCAGAGATGGTCGTGGATGTGCTCGACTGAGCTCTGATACCCAATCCGCAGCATCTCGAACTCTGCACTGTTGCCCATGCAGGCGAACTGCTGGAGTACCTTCTGGGTTTCTGGCGGAAGGCGCTTCAACTTCTCGACCATCAGCTCTACAACATTGTCCGTGAAGCCTTTGTCACGAATGCGAAGCAGGTCCCATACCCAACGGCGCTCGCGATAATCGAATTTCAGTAGGCGATCGTCCGCCAGAGTAGAAATGAATTGGATTGCGAAGAACGGGTTGCCCGACGTCTTTTCGTGGATCAAGCCTGCCAGTGGGGCCCCGCGCTCCAGTTGGCAGTGAAGGGAGTCGACAATCAGTTTGCCTAGATCGTCGCGATTGAGTGGTGTGAGAACGATGTCCTGCACTGCCGCTCCGGCCTGACGGATTGCTTCCAGCTTACGCACGAGCGGGTGGGTGGCATCGACCTCGTTGTCCCGATACGCACCAATGAGCAGCAAGTGCTGCAAATCGTTGCGGGTCAACAGGTCTTCGAGGAGGTCGAGTGTGGCGACATCTAGCCATTGCATGTCATCGAGGAAGAGCGCGAGCGGGTGTTCGGGTCGCGCAAATACGCCGATGAACCGTCGAAATACGATCTGAAAACGTCTCTGGGCTTCCTGCGACGGCAATTCGGGCACTGGCGGCTGTTCGCCAATGACATGCCTCAATTCCGGGACCAGATCGACGAGGAGCAATCCGTTGGGACCCAGCGCCTCACGAAGTGCGTCCTGCCATTTGCGCAGGTCTTCCTCGTTCTGGCTGAGGAGCCGCCGGACGAGGCTCTGAAACGCCTGGGCCAACGAGGCATGCGGAATGTCGCGCTTGTACTGGTCGGACTTGCCTGATGCAAACAAGCCGCGTGGCGGCACGAGTGGTTTGTGTAGCTCATTGACGACTGCGGATTTGCCGATGCCGGAATATCCGGAGACCAGCACCAGTTCTACACGGCCACCGCCTACGATGCGGTCGAAGGCGGTCAGCAGAGCGTCAACCTCGCGGTCCCTCCCGTACAGCTTCTCGGGGATCATAAGGCGATCTGGGGTGTCGTGAGCGCCAGGAGTGAAGTCATCGATCCACCCCTGGGACTCCCATTGGGACAGGCAGCGCCGAAGATCGCTCTCAACTCCCGCCGCTGTCTGATACCTCTCCTCCGCCGTCTTGGAGAGCAACTTCATCGTGATCGCGGACACCGAGGCCGGTACGGTTCCTACACGCTCGCTGGGTGCGGCTGGTTGTTTCGCGATGTGACAGTGCACCCATTCCATCGGGTCGGAGGCCGTGAATGGAAGACTCCCGGTCAGCATCTCGTAAAAGGTCACCCCAAGCGAGTAAAGGTCGCTCCGAGAATCGACCGAACGGTTCATTCGTCCCGTCTGCTCGGGTGCCATGTAGGCGAGCGTTCCCGCGATGAATTCTGGAGGTTCGGGCGACTGGCGCTCGCGCGTAAGTTTGGACGCAATCCCGAATCCCGTGAGCCACGCGTTGCCGGTCTCGTCGACGAGGACATTCGCAGGCTTGATATCCTTATGTATGAAGCCCTGCTGATGGACTTGACCGAGTGTTCTTGCCAACCCAATAGCGGTGCGAAGGAAACGAGTCAGGTCGAGCGGTTGCCCCTGGTCACGCTCAAGAATCCGATCCAGCGGCTGACCGCCAGGGTCCTTGAGTAAGAGGATCATCCGCCCTTCGTGACGAGCAATGGCCAGAGGCTTGGCAGCCCACGCGGGATCGAGTTCGGCTCCGAGCGAGTATTCGTGCATGAGCCGCCTGATGCTCTGAGGCGACGGCTGTTCGAGGAGTGCGATCGCTAGGACCGGCGAGGGGGCGTCGTGCTTTCGGCCGCGGTAAAGGGTGAAGTCCGCACTTTCCCGCAGGGGCGCCAGCACGTACCCCGAGAGCCCCGGGATAGGTGATATTCTTGTTGCCACAGCATCACCACTTCAGCAAGCTGCCTAACCTTCACGTAGCGCTATCATAGCGCTACCCGGCTCTCGCGCGCATGCGTCAATCAGGCGGTCTTCGTCGTATGCGTACGATGCGCAATACGCCGGATCAACAGATATCGCTGACCGATCCGGATGCCCGTTCGATGGCCACCAGCGGACGCGGATCGGGTGTCGTCGGCTATAATGTCCAGGTCGCGGTGGACACCGCGACATCATCTGATTGTTACGCACGAGTTCATAAACGTCGGCCGACAACGGGCGCGCGCCATCCTATCCGTTTGCACACAACCAAGACCCGGAACGGACATATCGGGATCACCGCTTCCAGAGAGGAAAAAAGGCGATTAGTGCCAGGCGGGAGATCGTAAATCAGACGCCGGCCGCCGCCTTCATTTCACCCGCGAGTTCATCGTAGCAGACCGTCCACGCCTCACGAACGGCGGGCGTGAGATCCTCTCCAAGCGCCTGTTCGAGGGTCCAGAGCAACGCTTCCCGCATCGCGTCGTAGTCCGCGAGCTTAACCCCGTACTCGCCATGGCGGACGGCAAGGTCATGGATCGCGGGCGAAAGTTGATCCGGCGCGGGTAGATGGTAGACGACCATAGCGAGCATGGTCATTAGCTTGACGCCCTGAATACGCATGTTGTTTCTGAATAGCGGCCGGAAATTCGGATTGGTGGCGAATAGCCGCTCGTAGAACAACGCCCCGGTGACCTCAGGCATCGCCGCCAGCCGGGCGAAGGTGGTCTGAACAAGCTCCTGCTGCACAGCATCCACGATGTCATTTCCTTTGCGTGCGGGCGCGGCTCACTCGGCTGCGCGCGACACATGATAGCAATCGGATGCGACACCTCAGGCGCATAGAAGCGTCGTGCAACCTGGCATCTCATTCGCGCGCGATTTCCGTAGGTCATTCACACGGAAGCAGTTGCGAGGTCGTCTCATTTAGCGCCAAGCAACGTCTCATTTAGCGCCAAGCGGGAGATCGCCCCGAGCATTCACGATGTGTCCTTTCCTGTCGTGCGCTGGCCATTCACTCGTCCTTGCGATGCCGCACGCAGCATGGTGGGCGGGCTACCGAACTCGCTTGCGAACGCACGATAAAACGTCGCCATACTGTTGAACCCCCAGCCAAAAGCTATATCGATCACCGATCGGCCGGTGCCCGTCGCGTCGGCGATGGCGTCGCGGCACCGGAGCAGTCGCTCGCGCGAAACGTATCGGGCGAAACTTACATTGTTTGCCTCGAACAGGCGATGCAACTGGCGCGCCGAGATGCCGAGTGCGGCCGCGGCGCTGGCGGCGGTCAGGGAAGGATCGGCGAGATGCAGGTCGACGTAACGCTTGGCGGCCGCGAGCCGCGCCGATTGTAGCGAATCCCGCCCCCCATTGATGCCTTCGTTGGAGATGTTACAGCTCAGTGCCACGAGACCGCAGAGATTTCGCAGCACGGCTTCACCGTGTTCGTTGGAGAGCAGCGGGGCTTGCCCCTTCACCGCATCAATAGCTGCGCCGAGCAGCGAGCCGAGCGGCGAGGCACCCGCCAACCGAAACGGGCGTTCCAGTCGACCCCCGGTTATAAGCGGCGAGAGTGCAGTCCACGGGATGATCAGCATGTCGAACGACTCTGGGCCTTTCCATTCCGCGTTGAATTGCCATTCGGTCGAGCTTATGCAGAAATCACCGGGCTCATGAATCAGGTCGACTGGCGTGCTGCGTGCCGCGGCCCTCCAGATGACCGGCGCGCGAAATCGGCGGACGAAGAACGCTTCAATCTTGTCCCTGGCAACGTCGGCCGCCGTCCGTTGGACCCTCTCAAGTCCCGAACTTATCTCCAGCAGCGCAAATTCGCCTGCAATCGATCCACTCGCTTCCGCGCGAAAGGCACCGGGATCCGAAATCTCGCCCGGCGTGATGCTATGGGCCTGCTTCGCGAAGTAGTCGCACCAGAACCTCACGCGGTCGCGCGGCGCAATATGGTCCGTGGAAAAATGGACTTGCATGATCATCCCGTGGGCCGACCAAATGCCTTGGAACCTAACTTAGACCGGTTACATGGGCAAAGCGAGGGTACCAGACTTTGGGGCTGCCACTTTTTAAGGGCGGATGTGGAGAGTTCCTTTGCGTCTCGGTTCCAGCGGGCGAGCTGATCACCGCACCCGCCTCTCCGCGGCCTTAACTGAACAACAACCGAATGGCGATCGGCGCAAAATGAGACATCGTGCGGCGCACGGTGAGACGACGGCAGTGACCTGCGAGACTATGCTTACTCAAATTCGAGTGTAAGGCCGAATAGGTCCTATGAACAAGGTGGGTACACAAAGGAGGTTGAAAATGGCAACCAACGCAACAAGCACGATGATTTTGGATGGCGACTTCGACAAAATGGACTTCCGAGGAGAAGTCGTCGACGGGCACCTCGTCACAAAAGGAATCCTTGCAGACCAAGCGGCAATAGATTCTATCCCAGTAGGGATATACGTTCTCGAAAAGGATGCCACTGTCGTCAAGTGCAACAAAGCTGCAATCGCGGGTTGGGGACGCACGCCGTCTCTGGGAGCCTCGGAGAAGTATTGCGGGTCACACCTTCTGCGTTACCCTTCAGGAGAAGTGATGCCGCACGAACTTGCACCACCATCCGTGGTGATCAACAACGGCGCCACCGTTCGCAACGCCGATGTGATTTGCGAGCATCCCAACGGCAATCGTCTCCTGGCGCTCGTCAATGTCTTTCCGATTCGTGACAACGACGACGAAGTGATCGGAGCCGTCAACATTTTCCGTCACAATACCAGCAAGACTGTCCCTGGCTTACTCTCCGAGTCTGCAAATAATTCCGATTCCGAGATCGGTGAGGGGGAGGAGCAGTGAGGCTCCCTTCGCCGCTTCGGGTTCCGTAGTTCTTCATAGGGACCTTCTCGGCATGTGGCGTACCGGGAGCTCAATGTTTGTCCGCCGCACCCGGCTAACCGCGTTTTCGGGCCCTGGAAATTACAAGGTACGCTAACTAGGCGCGCGGTGCTTTTGCGCGCGCCATACTTTTGCGATGGAGCTAGCTATGCGATCGAACGAGCGACGTGAACGAGAGCGTGAGTTGCGTGCCGCTGGGCGGCTGCCCCCAGGACAGTCGCTTACGCTCGAGTGGCCGGTGAAGCATGTGGGCCCGGTGCCGGTCTTTCGTCCCAGGGCGTGGGATTTTCGAGTGTTCGGCCTGGTAGAGGAGCAACTGCGGCTTTCGTGGGAGGAACTTTCCAATCTGCCGCAGAGCGAAGTATTTGCGGACATGCACTGCGTAGTGCACTGGAGTCGGTTCGACAACCATTGGGAAGGATTGCTCGCCACAGAATTAATGAAGCGAGTGAAGCTGCGGCCAGAGGCGCGGCATGTGATGGTCCATGGCGAGAATAACCACACGGCAAACCTGCCAATCTCGGATTTTCTGCGCCCGACGACGATCTTCGCCCTACGGCATAACGGCGAACTCCTTACGGCCGAGCATGGCTACCCATTGCGCCTCGTGGTGCCAAACCTCTATGCGTATAAGAGCGTGAAGTGGGTACGCGGGATCGAGTTTTTGGATCGCGAATCGCCGGGCTTATGGGAATTTAACGGATATCACATCCACGGCGACCCATTCAAAGAGCAACGATCTTCGAGCTGAAACTCGGGACCGAACCTGGAGCGCCGGCAGCTGATATTTTTACACGAAGTTGGGAGAGTATCTCGTGGCGCAGCATTCTATTCAAAAGCGCGCAGTAGCCGAGGAGCCAACTATAGCCGTCGTTGACGATGACAGGGACTTCCGCGACTCACTCGGAGATCTGTTCAACTCGGTCGGCTTCAAGGTCAAGTTGTTTGGGTCGGCCGCGGAGCTGCTCGAAGGCGAATTATTACCCGACGTGGTGAGCTGCCTTGTACTTGACGTTAGAATGCCGGGCTTGGGCGGTCTCGACTTCCAAACCGAGCTGTCGAAAATGAACGCTTCCATTCCCATCATCTTCATGACCGGCCACGGCGACATTCCGATGTCGGTTAAGGCGATGAAGGCAGGCGCTGTCGATTTTCTGACGAAGCCGTTCCGCGATCAGGACATGCTGGATGCGGTGACGATCGCACTGGAGCGCGATCGGACGCGGCGAAAGGTCGAGCAGCGGCTTACGGAACTGAAATCGCGTCTCGAACGTTTAAGCCCGCGCGAGCGAGAGGTGCTGGCTCTCGTGACCTCTGGATTAAAGAACAAGCAGATCGCTTTCCAGCTAGGCGTAGCTGAGATCACTGTGAAGGCGCACCGCGGCCACGTGATGCAGAAGATGGGTGCGCAATCGCTAGCCGAGCTTGTCAGAATAGCGGAGACGCTCGGTATAAAGTCGCCACGGTCCTAATCGCTTCGTGGTGGCTCCATCAGCGAAAATTGTTTAGGCGCAAACCAACTGAAGCTTTTGATGCCGGAAGCGCCCCCTGACGCGTCGAGCGCAATGGCCTGGCATCAGCGCACGCGTTCGGAAGTGGCCCAAATCGGGTTGACCTATTCAGAAGTTCTGGATCAATTATTCCAAAGTATAGCGTCGATTATTCCGAGGTCTGGCATCGGCCGTCCACAATATAATCGCGGCTCCAAACGCTTGTCGTTACAGTACGATGATTGGATAGCCGTGCGGTGCGCTTCTTGAGATACGGAACGCGAAATGCGGCGGTCCGCGTCCCCAGCATAGAAGGCGGGGATATGTCTAGCGAGACTCAGATTTCGATCATCGATGATGATGAGCAATCTCGCGAGGCGTTAGCGGGTCTCATGCAGGCAGTGGGCTTCACGACTGAGGTCTTTGCATCCGCAATGGATTTCTTGGCGTCTCCTAACGTCCGCCATACCTCCTGTTTGATCGTTGATGTCCACATGCCGCGTATGACTGGGACTGAGTTGCATAGCCGCTTGGTAGGATCTGGCTATGACATACCAACAATTCTGATCACGGCTTACCTCGATGACGGCGCGCGAACTCGAGCTCTGGGTCAGGGCGTCGTTGGCTACCTGACCAAACCCATTGACGAAGAGGTTCTGCTCGGATGCGTCGAATCGGCTCTGCAGCGCGCAAAATCGGATGAAAACCCATCATGACCGCGAAATCATCTCCACCGAGGCCGTTCAACACATGAGAGGGGTTCCAGCGTGGAACGCGATGGGCCACGAGAAGCTCGCCAGTTTGATGTCCTCACCTCCATGCTGTAGCCGCCCGATAAATGTCAGCTCACCTTCACGCTCCGTTAGCAGCGACGGATTTAGGGAACCCGGGATCACTCGGTGGCGTTTGGGCGGGGCGGTCCCCTTTGCGCCGCTTCAGCTTTCGGTCGCTTTGCTGAGCTCCCACGGCGGGATTTCTGCGTTCTGTTCGCCACGAGTCTTCCGGCTCCTATCCGGTTGCTGGTGGGCTATGGGGAGCATCGAGTACGGCAGATCTCCGATTTGCGGCGTGTTAACCGGTTCGGCGGATTAAGACCGAAATGACCCGTTTACGTGGGATACCGTGCTCACCGTTACGTCGCGCGAACGGATGCTGCTAGGCCATCACTCGTAGATGCAGGTCTTCTTCCGGCTCATGAGCTGCGTTCCTAAAGCGCCGAAAGCCAGACCGACCTCAATGAGAGGCCGAGATGCCTCCACCTTCCGAATAGCAAACTTGGTCGCGACGTCGCAGGTCATTCATGTCAAAGGAGGAGCCACGCTTCGGCGGTAATCCGCCGGGGCAATTCCCGTCGCCTTCCGGAACGCCGTGGCGAACGCGCTACGACTGCTGAAGCCTACCGCCCGACCGATTTCCGTCATCGAGCCCGCTCGTTTTTCCAGCAGCAACTTGGCGTGCTCAACACGATGCTTAGTTTGGTACCGATGTGGCGGCATTCCGAGAGATTGCTTGAATAACCTGCAGAAATGATATGGGCTCAGACGAACGAGCTGCGCCAACGTGCCAATCGGTATCCGCTCATTGAGATGTTCCTGGATATAGGCGCTGACGAGTCGTTGCTGCCACGGTGCAAGGCCGCCTTGGAGTTGAGGTTGAATGCTGGGCATCCTGCAAGTGAAACGCACGATTTCATGTATGAGCAGAGTACCGAGACTCCCGAAGTACATCGGGTCTCCTGCACGGCTCTCGACGAACGTCTTCAGCTTGAGGGCGGTGTGCCAGAGCGTTTCGTCTTCAAATAGTATACGTGGAGCGTTCGGTAGGTCGGTGATGCCACGCTTAGAAAGAGCCTTCAGGTTCTCAGGTTCGAAGTAGAAGTACATGAGCCGCATCTGCGACCCGCGCAGCTCGTGCCAATCGTGAAATTTGCGGCCAGCCGGCACGAATGTCAGTTTCCGCTCGAGGTTTCGGAGCGCAGATCGCGGCAGACCTTCCACGAATGTCTCTCCTTCACTGCGCTCTCCCTTCTCGTACATCACGAGCATATGGACTGGAGCCCGAAAATGATGCTGGATTCTACCTCGTCCGGTGAATCGCAAGGATTCGGCCGTCATGCCATGCCCATTTACCTTGAAGCGTGCCACAGTGTCGGAAGGAGAGATTTCAACGACAGGATGGATCACGTCCGCCACGAGGTGACCATCTGATTGGCGAATTGTATCAAAAATGGAGCTGTCATGGTCGCCTTCAAAGTTTCGGGACGGGGTTATCGGGAGCAACGCTTGCGATCTTGAAAGCTGGTGCAGATCATTAGGGCCACGCGGCGAACGGCGTAGCGTCGTCGAATTCTCCCGTAAACGGACTTGATGCAGTTCGGCTCCCAGTTTGGAGGTCGGAAGCAGTAGGGGGCCTTCTGGCATGGCTTCTCCTGTTCGCTCAAAGTGGGTTCGTGCTTTCAACTGACCATCATTTGCTAGACACATGGGGTCGACCTCCGGGTGCCTATTCAGGACTCTTTAATTCCATTGTCGCGGTGTTTCTGCGTGGGCACTAGGCCGAGCGCCGGCTTTCTTCACCCGAATCCGCGACGAACGGGTCGAGGTGAGCATGCCGTGTGATACCTTGGTCCTCAATTGCACTCGCATTTGCGCGTCTGACAGGAAGGGCCAAACGGGGATAAACTTTCGCGGAGCCGAGCTGCGACTTTCGTATATCCAGGCTTCGACTTAATTCACGCGGAGCTTCACATGGCTAACTCGGAGTCCTGAACCGTCGTGCGCGCCCCCGAGTTGGTTGGATGTCCCTCAGGATCCCGCGCATGCTACGGAGAAGCACAAGACCAGAAATACCGGGCGGCGGGTCCTAACCTGGAACGACTGTTCTTCAAGCGCCTATTGTTTGGCCTGGACCCAATTTTGGTGCAGCTCTAGTTTGCCGCGCCGGCTAGTCAGGCCTGTAGCAAATCAATAATTCCGTACGCCCTACTCGGAGGCAAACTATGCAGTCGCCGAGCAAACTCGTCAGACGCGGCAAATTAGTCGTTCGGAGGTGGTAGATCATCGCGTCCGCCCGAGCTTGCGACTTTGTGGCGAGTGCAATCGAAATGCGTACCTAATCTTCGCGGTCACAACATCATAGGCCACTATACGCTTATCGTGATTGGTGCGAGATAGCTCTCACGAGTTCGGTCACGGGTTTGATTTTGAAGATGCGTGGCCGATTCTCGAAGGATGCACTGGTACCGCGATGGCCGTTTAGAAACGTACCGCTTGATAGCGCTCCCCGTGGCCCGCATTTTCTATCCCGGCCCCTGAGACCCGCGCAACCGATTGCTACGCGGACACCCCTAACTCCTTCCGTACTGGTCTTGATCGTAGGCCTGCAAGATGCGGACAAAATCGGCCATGCTGGATTGGTCTCGATTTTCGGCCATAGCCCCAAGTTGTGTGTTGGGCGCGCGTGGGCTCCCTCGCCAAAACCAGATTAGGAGATCCACGATGTTTTTCATGGCCGGCTCTCCGCAGCGAACCGTCGAACTAAGGCTTGCGGGATCGGCGAAGCACGTTTCGGTCAGGGGAAGGGTCGGTCGGGCGCTACGCCGCCGACCTTATCCTGCAACTGCCTGCTCGCGGGCCGGTTCCGTTGCGTTTCATTCCGTATCAACAGCTAGCACGGAGCGCGTGATTGACGCCATTGGGCGCAGGTATCAAGTGACAGTGCAGAGGTATTGGTTGAATAGAACGCTGGTCTATCCGAATGAGAGTACGCAAAAGAAGGGCCGCCTGCGTTGCCACAAGCGGCCCAAGTCTAGGGAGGCGCCCAAGGTGGGCAGCGATGGCGGGGGGAGAGGAGGACCATCGCGGCCTCATACATACGATGATCGCGATAGGCGGCTCAATTGAACGCCAGTACGGACCAGTCATCCAAATGGAGCAAGGGTCCCATACGTAAGCTTAAGGCGCTCCACACGACGAACCGCTTCTGCTGCCTTAAGCCGTCAGCTTTACCGCACTCGACTATCCGCCTGGCCATAACTGCCCCTCCGAATCGAGCGCCGCGAGCGAGAGTGCGAACAGCTACTGCATGCTTCGATCGTTAACACGATATGCATGCGTCAGACGCGAGACCGTTTCTCCAGGTGATCACGGATTCCGCCCGCTATCCACATTCTCCTTGTCAGCTGGATGACTACACAACACCGAGGCTCAGAGTGGCTAAATCCACTTCGCGCAAAATCCGCGTGGTGGACTAAGGCGGACCACTCGATAGAAATGTCTAATCTCCGATCTTCGGGCATCGAAATGATAACCGGGGGTAATTTGCGACCCCGTGCCTCGTGTGATGCAATGCTCATCGGCTTTGCAGGCGAAATGAGAGCAGAGTCCCTACGCGAGCCGCGTTAGGAAGCGAGCGATTCCCCGCCTACTGGTTGGCTTCGAGGAGATCGAGAGTTGAAGCAGAGCTTTAGCGCCTACAGCAACCCAGGCAATTTCGTGCGCGTCGCCGCAAAGCTGCTGCCTTTGCTTTGGGGTTCGACAGCAGTCGCCTTCGCGATTGGTCTATTTGGAACGTTCGACGCGCCCTGCGACTACCAGCAAGGTGAGACAGCGCGAATCATGTACATCCACGTCCCCGCCGCCTGGACCGCAATGCTTGCCTATACATTCATGGCGGTGTCTGCGTTCGGATCCTTGGTATGGCGTCATCCACTCGCCGATGCGGCTCAAAAGGCGGCAGCGCCCCTCGGCGCAGCTTTTACTTTCATCTGCCTTCTCACGGGCTCGTTGTGGGGCAAACCAATGTGGGGCACCTATTGGGTCTGGGACGCACGGCTCACCTCCATGCTGGTTCTACTCCTCATTTATCTCGGTATCATCGCGCTCTGGCAGACAATCGAGGACCCGAGTAGGGCGGCACGAGCAGTTTCGATTATGACCCTCGTGGGTCTTATCGACATTCCGATTGTGAAATTCTCGGTCGATTGGTGGAACACGCTTCACCAACCCGCATCGGTGTTCCGGATGGAGGGCTCGGCTATTGCTGGCTCGATGCTCTGGCCGCTGATCGTTATGGCGCTCGCATACACGCTCTTGTTCGTGACGCTCCACGTTATGTCAGTTCGTAACGAGATCATGCGACGCCGAGCCCGGCGCCTTGCGATCACGCGAGCCGTTAATGGCGAAGCGGCGATAGCTCGCATGCTGACGGCCGAAATAGGTTCCTGAGCATATGTTGCGGCATGACGGATTCATAATAGCGGCATTTCTGGTGACGGGCAGCGTCCTGGCGGGAATGATCGTGGCGGTGCTTATCGACTATGGCCTTCAGCACCGTACGTTGGCTCGCCTTCTTGATCACTCGGATCGGCGCGGTCGCGCATGAGCAACATCCAGGCCTCAACTCACCTATCATTGAGCGCGTCGACGCGCCGAAGCGCACTGGCCCGCTTGTGGGTGGTTATCCCTTTTTTGGTCTTCTGCGGAATTGCGGCACTGCTTTTAGTGCGGCTCGGGGCCGGTGACCCCTCACTCGTGCCCTCTGCTCTGATCGGCAGGTCAGTACCGCAATTTGCGCTGATGCCGCTCGAAGGGCTTTCAACATCCGGTCCACCTGGCTTGTCGAGCGCAGATTTGCGGAGAGGGCACGTGACGATCTTGAACGTGTTCGCATCATGGTGTGTTGAGTGTCGGGAAGAACAACCTGCCCTGATGACGTTGGCAAGCGACCCTACGCTGCAGCGACTGGGTGTGAAACTGTCCGGCATTGTCTACAAAGACGATCCTAGAAATGCGCTGGCCTATCTTGCCGCTCACGGCAACCCGTTCGCACAGGTCGGCACTGACCGCTCAGGCCGAACGGGGATCGATTTCGGTGTCTATGGCGTTCCCGAGACGTATGTGATCAAGGGCGATGGCACAATTGTGTACAAGCTGGTTGGTGGCATCTCGGACGCAAGCCGGCCTGGTTTGATGGACGCCATTGCCGAGGCCGAGCGTCCATGACGGCTGCATTGCGCGCTCTCCATCCTTCCGGGATGAATGCAAGAAGGATCGTTTCTTGCCTCAACGTTGTAGTGCTCTGTCCGATACATTGTTCGGAAATTCCGAGTTGGGCAATGAAGGCGGAACAGTCAGGTGGCCCGAGCCTCACTGGGGGCGCATGCCGGCGGACGGTGCGCTGTGCGGTGGCGAGGACGAACGGAGGTGTTTGAAAACGTGCTGTGGGTCATTTTTGCAATGATGACGTCGTCAGTCGTGCTGGCGCTGGCCCGGTCGCTCTCTGAGCGGCGCGAGGCCGTTCGCGCTCGTGATCCGGATGTGACGTTCTATCGCGATCTTCTGTCCGAAGCGGATGAGGATGTGCGCAGCGGAATGCTAGCACCTGAGGAGTCGGTGACGACTCGCGCCGAAATCGAGCGCCGGCTGCTCGCGTCACTCAACTCGGCCTCCGAGGGCTGGTCGCATACGTCGCGCCGCGGAGGTCAGCGACGCGCCGCAGCGGCTTTGGCAATCGTCTTAGTCCTGCCGCTTGTCGCGCTCGCGTCGTACCTCAAGGTCGGCGCTCCCAGCCAGCCTGACATGCCGATCGTATCGAGGCGGTCCAATGCAGATTTGAGCCTCGCTGCCGCAGTTCCTGACATCCACGCCAGCCAAGCCGGAGCTGACATTGAAGGGCTTCCTCCAGAGCAACGGAGCAACGCGATCCGGGGAATGGTAGCGGAGCTCGCCGAGAAGCTCTCGAAGGACGGCCATCACCTTCAAGGATGGCTACATCTTATTAGGTCTTACGCTGCATTGGGTGAGCGCAAAAGGGCCGAGGCGGCTGTCGCAAGCGCACGTGCTCAGCTAGCGGGCGATGCGCAAGCGTCGGCTCGCGTGGATGAACTCGTCAGACAGCTTCGTTTAGAGGAGTAGATCTCTTGACGCGAAAGGGTAGGCGCCTCGCTATCATCAGCGCAGCTGGCGTCACTTTAACGATCGCGATAGGGCTCATCCTGTTCGCGTTGCGAGACAGTATTGTCTTCTTTTATGGCCCGAGCGAGTTGGCCACAAAGGCGCCGCCGCCGGGCACCCGGCTGCGCATCGGCGGCCTAGTGAAACGTGGATCACTTACTCATGAGGGTTCGTCGACTGTCATCTTCGCGGTGACAGACCTAAAGCACGATGTCGAAGTCAGCTACACCGGATTGTTGCCGGATCTCTTCCGTGAAGGGCAGGGCGTCGTCGCCGAGGGCACCGTGGAAGGACCGAGCCTTTTTCATGCCGACACGGTGCTAGCAAAACACGACGAGCGATATATGCCCAAGGAGGTAGCTGACAAGCTCAAGCAAGAAGGCACTTGGCGCAACGAAAGATCTGCGCGAGCGCAATAGCGCCGCTCCCACGAAACATCCCAGCTGATGGGACCACAAGATGATCATTGAAACCGGACATTACGCGCTCGCTTTGGCTCTCGCTGTCGCGCTGCTTCAATCAATTCTGCCACTCTGGGGAACCCGGACGAGGGATTCGGCGCTTACTTCAATCGCGGTCCCTGCCGCAATCACCCAGTTCCTGCTCTTAGCTTATGCCTTCGCAGCACTGACTTACGCCCATGTGGCGTCTGACTTCAGTCTCGTGACAGTCGCCGAGAACTCACTCACCACCAAACCGCTTATATACAAATTCGCGGGCGTCTGGGGCAATCACGAAGGATCCATGCTGCTTTGGGTTCTGATTCTCGCGGCTTTTGGAGCGGCTGTAGCGATTTTCGAACGCACCATGGCAAACGAACTGCGCGCGAATACGCTGGCCGTCCAAGGCTGGATCTCGCTTGCCTTCCTCTGTTTCATTCTGTTCACCTCCGATCCCTTCTTGCGACGATTTCCGGCGCCGCTTGAGGGCCTGGACCTTAATCCGCTGCTTCAAGACCCGGGTCTTGCCATACACCCGCCGCTCCTTTACGTCGGCTATGTCGGTTCTTCGATCGTGTTCTCCTTCGCGGTAGCCGCGCTGATCAGTGGCCGGCTAGACGCCGCTTGGGCCCGCTACGTTCGGCCCTGGATACTGATTGCCTGGATCTTTTTGACGCTTGGCATCGCCATGGGGTCGTACTGGGCCTATTACACCCTAGGCTGGGGCGGATTCTGGTTCTGGGATCCGGTCGAAAACGCGTCACTGATGCCCTGGGTTGCGGGCACCGCGCTCCTCCATTCGGCGGCCGTGATGGAGAAGCGTGAAGCCCTCAAGATTTGGACACTGTTTCTGGCGATACTTACGTTCTCGCTGTCGCTGCTGGGTACGTTCCTCGTGCGCTCCGGAGTACTGACCTCCGTCCATTCGTTCGCCAGTGACCCGGCTCGCGGCGTCTTCATCCTGGTCATACTGACCGTATTCATCGGCGGGCCACTCGCGCTCTACGCGTGGCGCGCGCCCTCCCTGAGCGAGCGTAGCGTGTTCGCACCCGTTTCACGCGAGAGCGCGCTGGCAGTCAACAACCTGCTGCTGACCACCTGCTGCGTTACGGTTCTGACCGGCACGCTCTATCCGCTCGCGCTTGAGGCGCTGACCGGAGACAAGATCTCGGTCGGCGCGCCGTTTTTCAATTTAACGCTCGGCCCGCTCGTAGCGCCTATCGTTCTGCTGATGCCGCTCGGTCAGTCGATCGCCTGGAAGCGCGGTGACCTGCTCGGCGCAGCGCAACGGGTAACGGTCGCAGCCCTGGGTGGTCTTGTAGTCTCAATTGTGCTCGTTCCCGTCATCCGGGGCGGCTCCGTCTTCGCCGCAGCCGGTCTCGGCCTCGCCGTCTACCTCATCGTCGGTTCGTTCACCGATGTGGCGTCGCGTATCTGGGCAAGAGGGCAAGGCGGCCGGCTTATGGTAGCCCGCGCGATCGGGCTGCCGCGCTCCGCGTGGGGTGGGGCGATCGCTCACGCAGGCCTTGGCTTGACACTCATGGGCTTGGCGGCGACGGGTTGGGGTGTGGAGCGGATCGCGACCGTCAAGTTAGGTCAGACGATCGATCTCGGCCCGTATCAAGCCACCATAGAGAATTTTCAATCGCGGCAGGGACCGAACTACACGGAGCTCGTCGGCCATACGGTTATCAGCAAGGGCGGCGCATACGTGACAGCCGTCGAGCCAGCCAAGCGCAGCTTTCCCACACGACAGACAACCGTCACCGAGGCAGGCATCGTAACGCTGAGCTTTGGGCAGATCTACGTTTCGCTTGGGAACCGCCACGCGGATGGTTCGGTTGATGCGCGCCTGTTCTGGAAGCCGCTCGTGACGAGCATCTGGATCGGTGCGGTCATTATGGCGTTCGGAGGGATTGTGTCCTTGTCAGACAGACGCCTCCGAATTGGCTTCGCGCGCCGCGCGGCTCGCCTCCGCGTCGCCGACAGCCCCGCAGCGCCGGAGCCCGCCGAATGACGTGGCTTCGTCGCATTCTTCTGCTTTCGATCGTACTCGCAAGCGTCGCCCCTAGCTTGGCGAGGGCGGTTCAGCCGGATGAAATCCTGACCAACCCGAAACTCGAGGCGCGCGCGCGCGCTATTTCCGCCGGACTGCGTTGTCTGGTCTGCCAAAATGAGTCTATCGACGATTCCAAGGCAGAGCTCGCGCGAGACCTTCGCCTGCTGGTGCGCGAGCGCCTTAAGCTCGGGGAGAGTGATGAGCAGGTCCGCGCTTTTCTGGTGAAGCGTTACGGAAACTTTATCCTGCTGAAACCGCCACTCGACTTGGAAACCGCTCTCCTTTGGGGAATGCCGGCTTTGGTACTCGGAGCGGGCGCCATCGCTCTCCTGTTCGGATTACGCCGCCAGCAGTCCACGCCAGCGGCACCATTGAGCCAAGCCGAGCGGGATCAGCTTGCCGCTGTGTTTGACTCCGATAGCCCGCTATAGGCTCCTCCTGAGGTCAAGCTCGGGCAAGGCCGAAGTCGTTCCACAAGAGCGCCCGACAGAAAACTCAATCGTTGCATGCCTCATTATTCTCCTGCGCTACGAAGAGCTGCGGCCGCAGCTATCGGAGCGAGCGCGATGGACGCGAGTCCGAGTGCGCAGAGGACCAGGAACGGTGTCAAAGAGGGAATTGTGGCACTTTGCGCCGCGGAGACACCGAAGATCAGCACCGGTACGGCTAGTGGCACGACGAGGATCGATAGCAACAGACCGCCGCGCCGCAGGGTAACAGTAAGGGCCGCCCCGATCGCCCCTAGAAAGGTGAACGTCGGCGTACCAACCAACAACGTTGCTGCTACCGATCGGAGGGCGGAACCATCCAAATCCAACATCAGGCCAAACAGAGGCGAAAGCATAACGAGCGGTAGCCCCGTCACAAACCAGTGGGCGATGCACTTCACAAGAACAATGAGTTCTAGGGGCGCCGGCGACAGGAACATCTGGTCCAGCGAACCGTCCTCTTGATCCGCCTGAAATAGACGGTCGAGGCCTAATAGACTCGCGAGAAGTGCTGCTATCCATAGAATTGCTGGGCCGATCCGCGACAGCAAGCGTAGGTCAGGCCCGATCGCGAAAGGTACGACCGTCACAAGGCTGAGGAAAAAGACCAGACCGAGAATCCCACCTCCACCGATGCGGCGGGCTAGCATGAGGTCGCGAAGAAAAACGACGAGGAGAATACGGGTCATGGTGCCCATCCGGGATCGCCATTGCGTCGAGACCGCTCCGCTGAAATCGGAAAAGCAGCGTGATCTCGTCTTTCCCGACCTCGAGACAGGCCGCTATGTGGGGTGCCACCGCACTTCAGCGAAATGGCCATCACCTGGTTCCAAGTGTGACTTGGACTGTCCCTCGCAGACCAAGAGGTTCGTGGGTCGCGGCCAGTGTCAATCCTCCGCCTTCGAGATGGCTGGCGACGATATTCTTCAGCAAGGCGCGCGCGTGCCGGTCGAGCGCTGTTAGCGGTTCGTCGAGTAACCATAGAGGGCGATCGACGATTAAGAGCCGGGCCAATGCGACACGGCGACGCTGCCCCGCGGAAAGATAGCCGACAGGCAGATCGAGAACGTGGGCCAACTCCATGCGGTCCAGCGCCTCTAACGGGGTTCGGCGGTCTCGCCCCAAAAATCCCAGGCCGATGTCGAGGTTCTCGCGGGCGGTCAACGACGATTTCAACCCGTCGAGATGGCCCACGTAGTGGAGGCGTTCTGCCAGGGGCGCCGGATCCGTGGCTTCGGACTCCACCCATGACATGCGGCCGGATCCTAGTGGAAAAAATCCGGCGATCGCCCGCAAGAGTGTAGATTTGCCCACTCCGTTGGGACCGGTCACTTCGGCGATTTGGCCCGCGCTTAGTCGCAAAGACATCCCGTCGAGCAGGATGCGCTCGCCGCGCGCCACCGACAGATCTTCGATCAGCAGATGGGATCGCTGCCTAATATCCATGTTCAGTCCTCGTTGTCCGTTGTGGTCGTTTTAAACGAACCCTCATTTGGAGGGCTTATCGAAATGAACTATGGGTTCGGGACAAACGTGTTCGAGCGGCGACGTGGGGGGAGAACAGCACAGGAGGCCGAGGAGGTTCGCTCTTCGGGGCTGCCCATTAAACGGATGGGAGCCAGATCTTGAACGCTGAGGGCAGGATGGGCCACGCGATCGCCCCTACAAACGTGAAAGCGATGTTGCATTGCCCAGCTTGCTGCCTCGGCTGCACCACCGGGAACGCCCGACGCCCTTCCCTTGTACGCTGCGCCGTCGGTTAGCCGACCCCCTGCCGACGAAGCCGCAGGCGGTCGCGGGAGTGTTCCCAATCACGGCTCTCAGTAAAGAGAAAGGACCTCCCAGGTCTCAGCGAGCGCAGCCGCGAGTTCAGCTATATGGGTATCCGCGTGGTATGGCGACGGCGTGATGCGCAGCCGCTCTGTCCCACGCGGGACCGTCGGATAGTTGATCGGCTGGATATAGATGGCGTGGCGCTGTAGAAGGCGATCGGCTGCCGCCTTGCACAATTCCGCATCGCCGACGATCACAGGCACGATGTGGGTTCCGGTCCGGAGAACCGGAAGCCCGGCGGCTTGGAGCGCCTCTTTCGTTGCAGCGGCCTGTCGTTGGTGTGCTTCGCGCTCGGCAGACGAGTGTTTCAGATAGCGAACAGATGCACGCGCTGCGGCGGCAATCGGTGGAGGGAGGGCGGTCGTGAAGATGAATCCGGGCGCGAAGCTGCGCACTGCATCGCAAATAGATCGCGACGCCGAGATATAGCCGCCAATGCAGCCAAATCCCTTGGCGAGAGTACCCTCGATCACCGTCAAGCGGTGCATCACACCCTCGAGCTCGCTAATTCCGCCGCCGCGAGCGCCGTAGAGGCCGACGGCGTGAACCTCATCAAGGTAGGTCATCGCCCCATACCGCTCGGCAAGGTCGCAGATTGCGCCGATCGGCGCCACATCGCCGTCCATTGAGTAGACCGATTCGAACACGACGAGCTTGGGGCGGCATCCCGCCTCGCGAAGCAAGGCCTCAAGGTGACCAAGATCGTTGTGGCGGAAAATTCGCTTTTCGCAACCTGATTGACGGATACCTTCGATAATCGAATTGTGGTTGAATGCATCAGAAAAGATTACGCACTCTGGGATTAGCTTACCGATCGTGGAGATGCTGGCCTGGTTCGATACGTAGCCGGAGGTGAAGACGAGACTGGCCTCCTTGCCGTGCAAATCAGCAAGTTCGCCCTCTAGATCAACCAAGGGCGAACTATTTCCCGCGATGTTGCGAGTTCCTCCTGCTCCTGCACCGCAGCGGTGTGCCGTCGCGGTCAGCGCGCTCACGACCTCCGGATGTTGTCCCATGCCCAGATAATCATTCGAGCACCAAACCGTGATTTCAGTAACGGACCCGTCGAGGCGGCGCCATTTGGCGGTAGGGAAGCGACCGGAGACGCGTTCGATGTTAGCGAAGACGCGATAACGTTGTTCTTCGCGCAGGCGCTCAAGAGAGCCACGAAAATGGTGTTCGTATGTTTCGGCCGCACAATTGACGGCGCCCCTAACGAAGGTTGCGGTGGACGTCGTCAACGCTCGTTTCATGCACAACATGTCCGCACACGAATGTGTGTTCGCACACGAATGTCCATTACCGGAGCTTCCGCGCGCTGGATGCTTCGCTTGACGCTCAGCCGATATGTCGAGATCTTCCATGTCAACCTTCCCTATCCGTCGCTCGAGCATAGGTCGACCATAGCCCATCACGCAGAGCACTTCGCACTCGTCTCAGTTATGATTTTAAAATCCTCCGGTTATGATCGAGCGCCGCTGCCTGAGGCAGCTCAGACTTAGGCTAGCCTCCTGTCCTTTTTTTGCGTGGTGCGCACGCCGCCCGGACGCAAAATCCCCCTGGTCGCGACTTGGTACCGGAAGCTAAGTCGACCGTACGACCAGATCAGCGAGATGGTTCGTCGCTCACCGCATTCTAAGATGCCGCCCAGATCATAGTCCAAGCCGCTCGATGGCTGTTCACCAGTGAAGAGCTGGGCGATCCGGATCGGCAGCCGGGTCGAATTGAACAAAGAGCGCCTGCCGACTGGTAGTGTCATGCACCCATAGTTTGATGTAGGAGGCCTCTTCAGCGCTGGCGCGGTGAGGTGTCGCCAGTCGAGACACTATGCCTTCTCGCGAAGTGCCTCCACCAACACGCTGGACATTAGCTCGTAAGCTGCGGTGACGCGACAATCGCTCGGAGTAGGCAGAGGCAAGCCGCGAGCGAGTGGGCGACGCTAAAAGGGACTGAGTGATCGGGGCTCGGTATCGGCCGAGAAACTGCACTGGCCCCTTTCCGTGGGATCGCGTGCGACATTTGTAACAACAAGAATTGGACACTCAATGGCCCAATCTGCAGATGAGCAAAGAGTCTAGCTCATCAGCAATGACTGGACATGGCCATTAGTCGCAACTCACTGCGCCGCGTTGCGAGGGGACAGAAAGATTCGATGATCAAACAGCAATAGTTCGAGAGTGCGTCATTTCCATCGGGCATCGATTTCATGCCCCCTTGTTGCTTTCGCACTTGGGCATCCACGCCTAGTCTGATCTGCGCGCAGTTAATGAGACCACCTGCGCAAGAATGCAGTCATTGCCTCACCGGCAATATCGAGCTGTCATAGGAGAGAGATTATGAGACGCACCGTACTGGCACTTTCCGCGGTCCTTGGCGTTGGCGCTCTAGCAACCGCAGCCTTCGCGCAGCAACCACAGCTTCCGCCACCTGACGATTGGCACGCCACCGGCCGCTATCTTCCTGAATACACGAAAGACGGGGACCTTATTCTGCCAAAAAACTTTCACGAATGGGTTTACGTCGGATCGCCACTGACGCCCAACTTTTTGAACCCGCCTCAAGCAAACTTCCCGGAATTTCATAACGTGTATATCGAGCCAGGTTCTTACGATATTTACAAGAAAACGGGCGTCTTCCCTGAAGGAACAATCTTCGTGAAGGAATTGCAGCTTATGCAGCCTGCCACCAATCCGGACGGTTCGAGTACCGCGCCATCGGGAAAAGGATTTTTCCCGGGGGCGTTCAACGGAGCGGATGTGACCGTCAAGGACACCGAGAGATATAAGGCAAGCGACGGTTGGGGTTATTTCAACTTCAATCACCACGAACCGAAAGCGGCCACTGCCAAAGTCCGACCGGTCGAGGAGTGCGGCTACTGCCACATCGCAAGCGCGAAACGGGATGACGTATGGACGCAGTTCTACGCGCTGCTCGACCAGGTGCCGCTACCGCCCGGCCAGAGTGGCTCCAAGAAAATGCCGCCCAGCGAGAATCCGTCTATCAAAAAGTAGGGACAACCGTGATGAAAATTCTCAGAAGTGCGGCCATAGCGTCCGCATCGTTCATCGCTGTGAGCGTCGGCTGCCTAGTATCGCAGGTCGTACCTAGCCGGGCCGCGTCTGCGCAAGAACAACTCGTCGACGGGGCAGGCAATATGCATGTCCCGAAGAAGTACCGAACGACCTACGAATTCCTTGGGAGCTGGTCTGTTGCAGGTGACAAAGGTGCTAAGGAGATGCACGTGGTCTATGGGTCGCCCGGAACTGCGGCAGCTTATCGGACGACTGGCAAATTTCCCGACGGTTCGATCCTGGTGAAAGAAGTGTACGCCGCGGCGACTTCGGAAATGACGACTGGGACCGTCAGCCATCAACAAAGCCTCAAAGGATGGTTCATGATGGTGAAGGACGACAAAAACAGTCACCCCGATAATAAATTGTGGGGCAACGGTTGGGGCTGGTCCTGGTTTGACGCGGGTGACCCGGTGAAAACGACCTCAACCGACTTCCGCTCAGATTGTCTAGGTTGCCACATCCCTGCCAAAGCGACTGACTGGATCTATGTTCAAGGCTATCCCGGACTCAAAAAGTGACAGGCCCTCGGCGAAACTAGCTTCAATGTCACGTGTGCAAAACCAGACTGGATGCAAAGAAGGTCGCGTCATGAAACCCAGCGGGAAGCTCGTCAGATGCGTTGGCGGATCGATGGTGATGTTTGCGGTGTCGTTTTCGACACCTCATGTAAGTCTAGCGGCCGATCCAGCTGCTGGCAAAAAGATCACGAAGCAATTTCTTACGTCGGGCCAGGTGGACCTAGTACGAGAGGTGGTGACGCTACCGCTCCATCGCGGCCGTCTTGCCTCGGGAGAGACCGTTTGGTTCGTTCTCACCGACGCAAGCGATTACGATACTTCGCAAAAGATGGGACTTACGTGGGCGCCGAGTCTCACTGATGCCAAGGACCTGAAGAGCACACGGGTTGCGGAAATGGACGACTCGGGTAACTTCACCTTTAAATCAGGGCGGGTCGATTTCTCACCTTCGCAGAAGTTGATCGGAGGGGACGCGCCCAGTTTCTTTCCTCCTAAGACAGCCCGAGCCGGATCTATTGGGGATGCGCACTACAGCCCACTGGTGCGGGTGTCCAATAAAATGAATATCGTTTTCAATGCGCCGATCATCGCGTTCGATGTCGGGCCGGACAAAATTTCATTCTGCAACGGCAGCCCTGACTACTCCGTGGTGACGGACTCCGTAGCAAGCATCTGTCCTGATAAGGGCACTGTCGACTTGAAACTCCGGTCTGGATTCGCGAACGGAAAACACCTGCGTTATCTTAGTTTTGACGCAAATTCCGAGGAGTCGGCAACCCTTGAGGCGTCCACCTTTGCGCCTGCGGAAAGCGACATTCTTCAGAGCGGCGCGATCGAGGTGATCTATACGATTGTGAATGGAAACATGGGGGCGAAAGATCCGAATCGCCAGGGACTCAACAGTGCTATCAAGGGAGAGGGGCCTTCGCTCGACATCCTCGCGCACTTCACTGAGATCAGCGCCGGATACTCCCCGATGTGGGACGTACGGCTAGCCGAGTGGACCAAGGAAGCTATCGTGAAGGATCAAAGAAAACTGATCACTGACGGCGACGATCTTGAATCCAAAAGTGCGGCGGGCTTACTGGTGAGCCCCGCGGGCGGGCCGGTGAAGACAACGGGAAATCTAGTGAATTGTCCGGTTGTAGGCTTCACCGATGAATAATCTCCTGGCCACATAGCTGCGCTTCCCTCGTTCACGCGGGAAGCGCAATCGGTCTCTCAGCCACCGACTCTTCCCTCTCACGTCGATGCGAATTTGATGAGCACGCGCTAGGACCCGACGCTTCTGTTTGTAGGCCTTGATAATCTGCCGGGCTATCGCGACCGATGCTGCGGCGTTGAAGGACAGGTTGCCGTCCACGTCAGTGCTGTGGTGCGATCGGCGCTATGTTTCGAGCCAGTCCATTGGCCACCACGGGCTGACACGGCTAGCGTCAATGACGGGCCGCATTGTCACCAACCGAATAATCATTTGCGGCTCGGAGCAGGAGAATCAAGTGCCCCGTATTGCCATTCCGAAGCGCGAGGACGCTCCTGCGGGCTCCAAGCCGATCCTCGACAACGTTGATAAGATGCTTGGTACTCCTACGGACCAGGGTACTCCTACGGACCAGGCCTATCGGAAACCGGCGGGCGTTAGCTGAAGATCGACTTGAATTGTCGGCATCTGCGTCGGCATTCGATGGCGTCGGCTGCGCGGCGCTGACGGGATCGGAGGCGGGAAGCTATCTTCCAACCCGGTGTCGAGCTTGGCGTGGCGATCGGCCGCGAGCGTTTCGCCTAAATCCTCGGCGTGCTTGTCGTGCGGCGCGGGCTTGAAGGTCTGAGCCATGGATTCCTCCTCCATTGCCTGAGCCAACGCGGGGCATTTGCGCTGGTTTCACTGCTCCGCTTCCGCGCGCGGCGGTGTATCAGGAACTTCAACTCTGCATCAGGACCATCAGTGCCCCAGTCTGCAACCAAGCCCTTCATCGACGTGCTCTCCGGCCAGCGGCAAGCCGTGCCGCCTTTGTGGATGATGCGGCAAGCGGGCCGATACTTGCCCGAATATCGCGAGGTGCGCGCCAAGGCTGGCGGCTTCCTCGACCTCTGCTTCAATCCGGAGCTCGCCGCCGAGGTCACGCTGCAGCCGATCCGCAGGTTCGGCTTCGATGCGGCGATCATCTTCTCCGACATCCTGGTGATCCCTTATGCGCTCGGCCGCTCGGTACGATTCGAGGTCGGCGAAGGTCCGCGACTCGAGCCGCTGGATGATCCGGCTAAGGTCGCAACGCTCAAAGCGCAGGCCGACTTCGACACGCTCCAGCCGGTGTTCGAGGCGCTCAGGATCGTGCGCGGCGCGCTCGACCCTGAGGTGGCGCTGATCGGCTTCTGCGGCGCGCCGTGGACGGTTGCGACCTACATGGTCGCGGGCCACGGCACGTCCGACCAGGCGCCGGCGCGGATGATGGCCTACCGGCATCCCGAGGCGTTCGCTGAAATCATCGACGTGCTGGTCGAGAACTCGATCCACTATCTGCTGGCGCAGCTCGACGCCGGCGCCAACGCCTTGCAGATCTTCGACACCTGGGCCGGCGTGCTGCCACCCGCCGAGTTCGCGCGCTGGTCGACCGAGCCGACGCGGCGCATCGTCGAAGGCGTGCGCGCCAAGGTGCCTGATGCCAAGATCATCGGCTTCCCGCGTGGCGCCGGCGCGCAGCTGCCTGGCTATGTCGAAGCGACCAGCGTCAATGCGGTCAGCATGGACTGGACCGCCGAGCCGGCCTTCATCCGCGAGCGCGTGCAAAACAAGGTCGCCGTGCAGGGCAATCTCGATCCACTGGTGCTGATATCAGGCGGCGCGGCACTCGATCGCGCGGTCGACAACGTGCTGGCAAATTTTGCGCAAGGGCGCTTCATCTTCAATCTCGGCCACGGCATCCAGCCGGAGACGCCGATCGCCCATGTCGAACAGATGATCAAACGCGTACGTGGCTAGCGAGCGATCCTCCGACAGACCCGACATCGGTGAAGCGGTCGGTGTGCTTCATCTCCTCGATCATTCTCTGCGCCAAGCCTTGGCCATTTCCAGCAAGCCCCAGTTACCCAAGAACCGGTAGTGCAGCCAGTATTGGTTAATCGCGGTGAGCTCGTGACGCAGTCCCTTGTTAAGATACTCGATGACTCTGGGGTCGCCCTGCATGAGGTCGGGCCTTTGCCTTTCTTAGCTTAGAACGCTTCTGATGAAAGACAAGCAAGCATTCCCGAGACGAAACCGAGGGGCACCTATCGAGAAAAACCAAGGAAGTCGGTCGCTGCGGGTCCAACTCTGGGCTCATCCTGCGCGTCATCCTTGATCCGGCGATACGGACAGTCGGCCTGACAGGCTAGCGCACATTCCCTATACGCATCGTCGATGATCGTCTTGATGGTGCGCGCGCAGCGGCCGCACTCAGCGCTGCAGCCGAGACAGTCATAGATCTGTTTGGCATTGCGCCGCCCATCCTCGGCTGTGTTCACGGCGTGGCGAACATCGCGGTCGGTGAGGACATTGCAGGAGCAAACGATCATGAAACCCTAAAGGGACGTTTCAGCAAAGCGGTTGAGATCGATATGGGACGGCGGTCGGGCGCGTAGAATGTTCCAAAGAACATGGAGATGATTGAGTGGAGACCCGCCCCTGGAGGTGTTCCCTGACCCTAGTTCCTTGCAGATCAGCAGAACTTAGTATGTTCACTCGCTGGGACCGCTAGCCGCAGATCCGACCGAGGACACAGGAACGCCGCTCCGTCCCGCCCAAAGGTCGACACTCTCGGTTAGCGTAGATGACACAACTGGAGTCTGCTGGCCCTGAGTTGCAGTCACCACTGCATTTTGGGTATTGTTGAAGACCTCCTCTATCCCCTTCGAAGAATCCATCTGTGTAAGAAGAGCGGTCATCAGCCGACTATGTAGTTCATCAGGATCTTCGACGATTACACCAGGCGCGGCTGAGCTCAGGATTAGCGCATTCGCACCTCCTTGAATGGGTGCAAGCCCATGTGAATAAGTCCTGAAGCGTCGCTCGTAAGGGTTGCGGCGCGAGGCCTCAATAACTAGGAGCCTGACGCGTGCTCCGGAGGTCTGGAGTTGCGAGAGGAGATGGTCAATGCTCAACCCTTGTAGACGGATATCTTCTTCACTCCAAATCTTCGCATCGACTGGGATTAGATAATTGTGTCCGTCACACTGGATTCCGTAACCTCCGAAATAAACTAACACAGTTGAGTTCGAATGTACTCTTGCCCTTAGATGATCGATTGCGTGTGTCATGTCCGAGCCCGTGGCATTTTCAACGGCATCGACCAGAAAGCCGTGCTCGCGAAGAGCATTTGTCAGGCCTTCCGCGTCCCGTGTCATTATGGGAAGAGGAGAGTCAGCGTCGGGATAGGCCGAATTGCCAATCACTAGCGCTAGTCGACTAGTATCGAGGGGCGCGGATTTGCCCGACCAGATGGGATCGCTGATGGGCCGAGGCGTCTCCCGCTGCCTTGTCCAGTCGAGACTGGTTGAGAGCAAGCTGAGCGAGACTGCAAGGCCGACTAGTCTGGGAGATCTCATTCCATTGTGGTCTCCGACGAAACGCGCCTTTCCCCTTGCTCGTCAATTCCGTCGCGCCGTCCAGTAGCCTGAACAGCGCGCTGATCCTGAGTGGCCGCTCCAGGTCCCCCGACCGGACGTCGCAAACAGTTTGCCCGCGCCCGCGGCATATTTGTCTTGGACCGTCACGGAAGCGCGAACCGCGCCCGTTTTTGCAACGTATCCTCGAAACTTCACGAGATTGGGATGCGAGACAATTCCGTTGGTCACATCGACAGTGAAGCTGTAAGTGGAATCGCAGGTTCCGCTTTGCGTCACGAATATGAGGTCCCAGGAGCCGTCGTAGGACGATGAACCGTATGCTGCCGATGCTGCCGGCGCAGCGTGGTGACTCCGCCGCTGCAATAAGTGCACGTCTGTCGTCAAATCTGGTATCGTCGCCCTGATCGACGTGCCATTGATCGGGGAGGCCGACGATTTGGCCGTGGCGGCGATCGCGATTGGAACAGCAATTGCGAGCGCACTCGCGAGCTTGCAGACCTGAATCTTCATGGAAGCTCCTGTTTCGCTTTAAACCACGCAACGAGAATGACCTTGCAACTCGGTCGAGGGAAATCACCTCTCGCCATGGAGTCGATAGACGACCATTATTGCCGCTTTGCTGGGCGAGACTACAGTGAGGAGGCCCATCATCGGGTAGTTCAAGGGCGACGACGAGTTAGGAGCCTCTGCGGACGTGGCGAGCAGACAATCATGTAACCACCCATGGCGCGCCGAACTCATGGGCTAGAGCGTGATGGCACCAACTTCGAGTGATATGCATTCGAAGAACCAGAGTTTCCGAAGTGGTAAAGGACGCCGGTGGACGACGGGCTCTTGGGGCCGAAGGGACCCCGGCGCCATAGCGGGGCTGGTTTTGCGGATTGACGGTGAGTACCCTCGAACCCGGTCGAGACGGCCGCGCCCCCGCCGTCCTCGGTCCGCGGAGCTTGCTTAAACCGACGCCTCGAGTGTTGGAAATCCGTGCGAGTGGCGGACACCGCACCAGGGTAAAAGCGCAAAGCCATGTCGGGGCCGTGTGTCTTCAGAGCGACAGGCGGTCCTTCTCGCCGCATCGATGAGGTGGGGGACGGCTAGGTAAGGGGCCGGTCTTTCTGCAGTGCTCTGGGTCACGGTTTACTCGCAGCTCCGATTGCGGCGGGGTGTACGGGCGCTTGGGCTTTACGACCGCGCTCGCGGCACCGGTGTTTTTGCCGGGAGATCGGCTGAGCCGCGCAGATAATCCTTCCGCCGAAGTATGGCGCGTGAACACCTCTTCGCGCTAACCGAGAGTTCCGCTCCGGTCGGCAGCTCGTGACGCACTACTTTTGAGCTGTTCCGATAACGGCTGGCTATCGACTTCATGGCGAGAGGTGATTTTCTTTTCCATCGTCGCTGACCCAATCTTAATCCGTCATCGCCCGCCCGCGGCTGCGGCCGAAGTCGGCCTCCCGTTGGACGATCATAAGAGGTCCGACATGCACATCGAAGAGACGGCCTGCATTTCCTTGCCCCGCTCTGTCGAACGCCCGCCGTTGGAGAATGTCATCGCGCTCGTGGAGAGGGCGGGTGTTGCGAACGGATTGGAGCGTGCGTTCAGCACAAGTGTGAGTTGCTTGCGCGATGACGATACCGGCCGCTTCGCGTCGAGATGTATGGAGATCCCAGTCGTCGGGTCTAACACCGAGGTGTCGGGCGTCTTGTGCCATACTAAGTTCGATGCGCGAGCCGCGGTCGCTGCTGGCGAGCGGCCCCAGGTGAGAGCGGCGCGCGAACACTTGGGCTCCGTTCAGCGATGAAGCTGATGATCCCGCCCGGCCGCCTCGATCGTGCGGTCGATCACAAGACAGAGCACGTGCTCGGCCCCGCCGATGCCGAGATCTCGCTGGTTGAGTACGGCAGCTACGCCTGTCCGCACTGCAGGGCTGCCAACGAGCGCATCGCGCAGGCGCGCGATCAACTTGGCGACCGCGTTTGCTATGCCTTCCGCCACAGGCCGCTCACGGACAACAGTCTTTCCTTTCGTGCTGCGGAGCTCGCTGAGCTTGCTCAGACGCCAGAGACGTTCTGGTCCGCGCACATCAAGCTGATGACGAGGTCGATGCAGCTCACAGAGGACGACCTTTCGGCGGTGGCCGCTGACCTGGGTGTGCATGCCAACCCCGCGCTTCGCGATAGCGACGCGGTTCGCCGCGCGAAGGCGAGGGTGGAGTCGGACATCGCGAGTGCACGTGCGAGCGGCGTGAGATTCACGCCGACATTTTACATCAACCGCCGGCGCTACGACGGACCCTGGGACGAAAGTTCTCTCGTTGATGCAATGCTTGGCACGCTTGGCCACCGCGTCCGTACGGCTGCCCTAGACTTCGCGAGCTGGGGCCCGTCTGCCGGCATTATGCTCGTCGTCGCGACTGTGGCGGCGATTGTCTTGACGAACTCGCCGATCGGGCCGGCGTTCGAGGCGCTCTGGCGCTGGGAGTTCGGCGTGAGCTTGGGCAGCGCAGCCTTTCGGATGTCCATCCTCCATTGGGTCAACGACGGGCTGTTGACGCTGTTCTTCCTCGTTGTGGGATTGGAAGTGAAGCGCGAGATGACAGTCGGACACCTCGCAAGCCGTCGCTCCGCGGCGCTTCCGATCGCGGCCGCCTTCGGGGGCATGGTTGTGCCGGCGTGTCTGTATTCGCTGGTTCTCCCCGTGGGGCCGTGGTCGTACGGGTGGGGCGTTCCGATGGCGACCGACACCGCGTTCGCGATTGCCTTGATTGCAGTGATGGGATCCCGCGTCCCCGTCGAGCTGCGTATCTTCCTCACCGCGGCGGCGATCGTTGACGACATCGGTGCGATCGTCGTCGTCGCCGTGTTTTACTCCGGCGAAATCCATGTGGCCTACCTTGCTGCGGCGGCGATGGTTGTGGTTGCGCTAGTGCTGCTGAGCCGAACTGGGGTGTACCATCTCTCGCCCTACATCCTGATGGGCGCTGCGCTGTGGGCCCTCGTATACGCGGGCGGTCTCCACGCAACATTGGCCGGCGTGTTACTTGCCTTGTTCATTCCGACGCGACCGCCCGCCAATCTGGCCGCCCTGATGACGCAGGCGAGCACCATCATCGCGTCCGAGGCTCGGCATGAGGGCGAAGTTCTCAGGCGCGGCCCCTCCACTCCAGCCCTGCAGGCGCTCGACGCAATCTACGATAGAATTGAATCGCCCGCCGATCGACTGCTACGACACGCCGGCGCGCGATCGAGCTACGCTGTCCTCCCAATCTTCGCATTGGCGAATGCCGGAGTGACGATCAACCCAGGCGTCCTCGCTGGCCATGGCCGTCTCACGGCTGCGATCGTCGCTAGTCTCGCTATAGGAAAACCGCTCGGCGTCTTCCTCGCGGCCGCGGCGGCAGTGCGCACAGGCATAGCCGTCAAGCCGGCCGAATACACGTGGCGGCAGCTGGGCGGGGCAGGAGCCCTCGCTGGGATTGGCTTCACGATGTCGCTCTTCATCGCCGGACAGGCATTTCCAAGCGCCACCGACTTCTCGGCCGCAAAAATCGCTGTGTTCGCCGCCTCGAGTCTTTCTGCCGTCGTCGGGACTGGCCTGCTCTGGGGAGCTCCGCCAGGAGCTTATCGGAGCTGCGCCGCAGAGCGCCGGCATTAAATCATCATAGCCTGCCGCCGCTTATGCCTGACCGTGAAAAGGAGATGATTCCACCTGCGACGAGGCGGTCTGCCTGTTCCACATTGCAGGCGTGAAACTTAGGGCACTTGGTCGAGATCTCCTGGTATCCCGCCGTCGAGGACACCAGAGAACAGAGTTATCGTGGCGAACCGTCGCATTTGAAGGAGTCGAAATGACGCACGTATATTTCCACTGCGCGAACACCAAGAAGGTTTTCGTCGATCGCCGCGGTGCTGTCGTGGATGATCTTGCTGAAGCGCGGGATCATGCGAACCGCATCGTGCAGACCCTCACCAAAGAGCGCAGCCTCGTGGATTGGCGTGACTGGGTTCTGCATGTCAGCGATGATCAGGGCGATGAGCTCTTCGTTGTGCCCTTCACTTTCGTGCTCGGGGAGCCGAATTGAGGTCGCCGTGTTCCAAGCGATCCTTTGGACCAACGCGCATATGTCCCACTTGAAAAGCAGGCCGCTGGCGCCCTAACGAAGACTACCTTCAGCGTCAGCGCCGCAACGCGCCAACGCGAATTGCGGAGGAGTGCTCGCGCGCTCTGGGCAGCAAAGGCGGTTGGCAACCTTGCGTTTCGGTGGTGGGCCAGGTTTGAGGCTTTGCAACTGGTCGCGCCGAAAATCGCATGCGGTGTCCAAAGACCCGAAGTCTTTCGTCAGGCCAGGTATCGAAGTCAGATTGGCCTTTGCTCTTCCATGATGCGAGGCACAGCCTTCAATATCTCCTCCGCACCTCGCTGAAGAAGTTTGTCTCCTAGACGTGTGCCTATTGCGTCGGCTTGCTCGGCCGTACCAACGCATTCATCAGCAATCTTCGTGTGACCATCTGGATGAGTCACCTGTCCTCGAAGCGTTAATGTCCCGGCGACCCATCTGACAGAAACCCCAAGCGGTAAGCTGCAACCCGCATCGAGACTTCTCATCAATGCGCGCTCTGCGTCTACTTCGGTGCGCGATTTCCGATCTTCAATCTTTTGAAGCAGTGCTATGAGTGCCGTATCTTCTTCGCGAGCTTCGACCGCGAGGGCGCCTTGGCCGACTGCATACGGGAAAACATTCGGGTCTAGAATTTGTGAGGCCTCATGTAGCAATCCTAGCCGTGACAACCCCGCCGCTGCCAATAGAGTAGCGTCTATTCCCTCCCGGTTCTTTGCCTTACAAAGCCTTGGAAAAACGTTTCCACGGATGGGTCGAACATCCAGAGCACTGCAAAGAGCGAGAAGTTGCGCTTTGCGGCGAATTGATCCAGTGCCGACGCGCAGCCCCGGTCGTAGCTGATCTAGTATAACGCCACAAATTGCGTCACGAGGGTCCGCTCTTTTGGGAACGGCCGCCAATACCAAACCGGGCTGCAATCTGGTCGGAAGATCCTTGAGAGAGTGAACGACCAAGTCAACTTCTTTGTGCGTAAGCGCGTCTTCGCTCTCCTTCGTGAATGCTCCGATGCCACCAAACTGTTGAAACGACGACAGTCGATCTCTATCGCCAACCGAACTTGTGAAAACGAGTCTTACCTCAGCGGCCGGTTCGACGCCATGAATAAGAGCGGCGACGTGACTGGCTTGCCAGCGGGCCAAATCACTTCGCCTGGTGCCAAGGCGAATTTCCATGATCAACGCTCTGATTGTTGTGTAGCGCGCCGACCTCTAGCGCTGCGCAAGTAGCAATAAGGTCGGCACCTGCTCGTTTTAGCCGCACGACAGAACTCTGGTGCGTGAGCATATTTCCTCGGTCCGTATTTCATCAATTCACGCCGCCCGAAACGGATAGCAGCCTGGATCGCAACTTCGAAAGTTGCTGGACCAAGTCGAGAACGAGGATACCGGTTCGACGAGAACGGAATTTGAGCCTTTAGATACGAGTGCATCGATTGATTCCCTGCATCCTTTCAAGTCGAAGGGATCGACCTGTAAGGCTTCATGTGGGCCGCCGTCACTTGTGTTCATAACGAAGCGATAAAGGTAGAACGGTGATCGAAAAATCCTGTGGCCATTATGCCAAGCCAAGGGGGAGTCTCCATGATCAAGAGCCGAAGCCTCTCGATTGGATCGCGTCGCTTTCTAGTCGCCTCCGCGTACTGTGTCGTGAGTGCGCATATTCGCTCGGAGTCGCGGAAATCCGGATGGGTCGGTGGCGCCGGGGTGGTCACCTCGGGCAGGATGCTCACCGGCAATCTTCGACGATAGGGGCGATGACTTTTCAGCTCTCATTCGCTGATATTCCTCAGCGGCCTCCTCGGCCGTCGCGAAGTTCTTGCTATAGATGAAGTTTTCGCAACCATTGCTGATGCGGGCATAGTAGGGTTTTCGTCGCCTAGCACAGTCCGACCGCTTCCTGACGCCGGGGAAGCCGTGCTTGTTGACTATGGTGCGTGGCATGTGAGCTTGATTCCTGATGCTGGGGCGAAGCCCCTCATTGTTAAGCTCGCTTTTCTAGCAGCGCGCTATTTGAATGGATTCATTGACGTGGAATAGGTCGGGGTTTTGGCGTAGTTCGCGGGAACGTTCCAAAGCGTCGCGACATACCAGGCGGTCCAAGCAACGATCAGCAGGCTTAGCACCCAAACCCAAACAGGGATTGGCGAGGGCGATTCTGCCCGGTGCGGCTCGAATGGTTCTTCGGCTCCAAACGCGTTGACCATGAAGCGCAGCGTACCGTGAACGACGGCCCCATCACCGAGCCCGCTGAGTGTGATTCCGGGCCCATTGCGGACCTGGAACCGAAGGCGTCGGACGCCGACTTGGCCAGTGGCGTCCTGGGCTTCGATGCGCAGGCCGTGTTCGCCGTCGGCAAGGCTCTTGGTGTCGAGCGCTATCTGCGCCGGTGGCCGCTGCTCGGTGACGGGATCGGTCGCTTCGTCGAGATAGATGCGGATGCGCGGATCGGACACGTGTTGCAGTCCTCTAACGGTCGGCATGCAGGACGCGATATTTTGGATGATAGGGATCCCGTTCGCCGGGGGCGACCAGCATCCACACCGCCGCCACGATGCAGCTAAGTGTCACGAGCCCGGCCCCGCCCGCCACCAGCGCGTTGCCGATTAGTGGTCCGCCAAGACTAGGACCGCCAGCGCCACCAGCGATCGAAGGCGCAGTGCAGAGGTAGCCAAGCGCCGAGAGAATCCAGGTGGTAATCGTATCGGTCATCGTCGCCTCCTATTTTTCAGCACGGAGCTTCGTGATCTCGGCAGGCGTCACCAACGGCCCGTGGTTACCCCATGACGTGCGCTCGTGATTGATGATATCGGCGATCTGCTGATCAGACAGTCGGTCAGCGAACGGCGGCATCTCTACTTCGTACTTTTGGCCGTCGATTGCCTTACCGCTAAGGCCGCGCAGCATGGTGGTGATATGCTCGGCAGGGTCAGGGGCATTAACGACCGCATCGCCTGCAAGCGGCGGAAATGTGCCAGGAACGCCTTTGCCCTCGGCCCCGTGGCAGACGCCGCAGTTGTCGGCGAAGAGCTTCGATCCTTCCGCAGCATCGAACGTCGGTGCCGGGGGCGCTACCGGCGAGACCTGTTTCGGCGTCGTTGCCTGCTTCTGCATTGGTTCGTTGGCGCGAGCCGCGACGACATCAGCCGCACTGATTAAGGCACCACGATTGCCCCACGAGGATCGCTCGTAATTGATGATGTCAGCAATCTGCTGATCAGACATTTGATCGGCAAACGCCGGCATTTGCGCTTCATAGCTCTGGCCATTGATTACCCGCCCGCCAAGTCCGTGCAGCACAGCGCCGATATGTGCCGTGGGATCGGCGTCGTTAACCACCGGATCTCCGGCGAGCGGCGGAAACGTTCCCGGCACACCCTTGCCTTCCGCACCATGGCAGGATGCGCAGTTGTCGGCGAACAATGCGGCACCCTTGGTGGCGTCAAACCCCAGGGACCCGCTCGAAGGACTCTCAGTCGCGGCGCGGGACTGCGTCGGAACGAGCGGGGGCTGCTTCAGGGACAACAAATAGGCTACGAGCGCCTTGCCGTCCTCGTTGGGGATGACGGTCCCGCCTGGCGCGAACTGGGGCGGCAATGGCACCGCTTTCTCTCCCGGAGGTAGTTTGTCCACAATCTTGAACAGCCAGGGGAAGGCCGGCATGATCGATTGAGGCACAACTGCTCGCGGTTGATAGAGATGGATGTACTGCCATATGCTACTCGACTGCCGCGCGCCGATATTGCTCAAGTCTGGACCAGTGCGCTCCGAACCTAGTAATTCCGTAGTCTGATAGGCATAATCGCCCGGCGCAGACGGGCGGCCAAACGGCTTATCTCCAGAGAGCGGGCGTACTTGCTGGGTATGGCAATAGAAGCAGCCCTCGGAGACATAGACATCTCGACCCCGCGCCTCAATCGAGGTTAGTGGCTTAAGGCCCGCCGTCGGTGGCACCTTCGACAGCCAGATCCCCGGCAGCACGCCCATAAGAATCGCTAATCCAGTGTAAATCAGCGTTGAACCGCCAGAAATGGCCAATGTCCTGTTCATGCCGGCACCGTCTTGGCTGCCGCAAGCTTGGTGCAGGACCTACCGTAGGTCATTGTCCAGACGTTGAAAGCGAAGACAAGATGGCCGGCGAACATCAGCGAGCCGCCGACGGAGCGCCACAGCCAGTATGGCGCGGCATCTTCGACCGACTGGATGAAAGTGAGTCCTCGAAACCAATCGAGCCCCTGAACGGTGCCGGCGGCCGATAGCGCCGCAACGTATATGACGACGCCGACGGCGGATAGCCAGAAATGTATGCCCATGGTCAGGTTGTAGGGGTACTTGCCAGTGGCGCGCGGCAACAGCGCATAGATGCCGCCCCAGATCGCGAAAGTGACGAAGCCATACATCGTCAGGTGCGAGTGCCCTACCGTGTAATTGGTCAGATGCCAAAGCTGCTGCAGCGAGCGAAACGCCTCGAATGTGCCTTGTGTCGAACCCAGTATATAGCCGTAGACGCCGACGAGGATGAAAACCGCGGGCGAGCGATATATCCATTCGTGAGTCCCCCGGAAGGTGAGAAGGAAGTTTGCGGTGCCGCTCAGCACTGGAACCAGCATGGCCACACTGAAGACGATGGCCGTAGTCTGCAGCCACCATGGTAGTGGACTGAATTCAAAATGATGAGCGCCGATGATCGGATAGAAGATGAGATTGGTCCAGAATGCAAAGACGCCGAGAGAATATGAATAGATCGGCCGGTTTAAGAGCTTCGGCAGCGCATAGTAGGACACTCCGAGCGATAGAGGCGTGAACCATAGTCCGACGGCGTTATGCATGAAGAAGGCTTGTACCGCGACCTGACCCAGTCCGTACTGATACCAGGGCAACATCGACACCACGACCATAACAATCGTCCACAGCGTGCCCCCGATAGTATACCAGTTGGAAATATAGATATGCTCGTCATCCCGGCGCTCGACAGTGGCGATCATATTCCAGACCGCGGTGATCAAGCCGAGTCCAAGGATTGCGCGAATCCACCACAGCCATTCGCGATACTCCTGGCCGTAGGTGAAGCCGAGATCGAGTGTGACAGTGCCCAGCGCGGCGGCGACATTGAGGAGCGCAAGACTGATCCATGCGAGGCGCTCGCTGTAGAGCCTTGCGCCAGAACTGCGCGCGGCGACAAACAGCGCAAGCCCAATCAGCGCCTGGCTCGCCCAGGCATAAAACGTTCCGCTGGTGTGTATCGCGCGCAGCCGACCGAACGACAGCGCTGGCGTGGTCGCGAAATCCGGGTAAGCGAATTTGAAGCTGACGAGGAGCCCCACGGCCGTGGCGAATACAAGCCAGATTGTTGCCGAGGCCACGTACGCCGCGAGCACCCGTGCCAAAACACGGTCATCCGGAGGGAGCGCGCGAAGTGGAATGGCTGCAGCGCTATCGGACATCATCCGTCTCCCCGACGACGTTGTTCAGCGTTGCCCTGAGGCGCACCAAAAGCCTGACGTCAGCGGCATTGCAACCGGGCCGGCGTTATCGGGAGAATCCGGCGCGATCACTTTGTCCTTATTTTTGTAGCTGAGCTGGTCGGAAACATGGATCGTTTCGCCGATCCTGTCCGCCGTTACGTACCGGTATCCATCTTCCCATGGTTCGCCGAAATCGGCGGCTTTACTACTTACTGAAGCCGGGTTTACGCCGTTGCTTTGCATATCGAGCCTCCTGGCTTCTCGATCTGATCGCGTGTTGGTGACGTCATTTGAAAGCTGCGGTATGACGACGCGTTGGAGAATGAGCTTGCAAGGCCGCCAAGAGAAATCACCTTTCGATATAGAGTCGATATCCGATCGTTATCGCCGACCAACAGCGTCGTAGTGAGGAATGCCACCCGTCGCATCTCCAGAGATCCAGGTTGCCCTACGCTGATCGCCTAGGTTGCGACAAGGGTAAGCGGGCGTCGCTATCGAACGAGCAAAACTCGATTTGTCCAAAGGCGCGAGCGCCAGTCGCTTGGATATGCGCCTGCAGGCATTCCCCGCTATGGCGTCGTCACACCGCGGAGGCGGCAATAACGATCGTCTATCGACTCTATGGCGAAAGGTGATTTCACTCGGCGCAGTTGCAGGGTCATTCTTCAACCGTCGTCATTCAAATACTAAATGCCGCCAACGAGACGCGACCAGCGTGAAAAGCAACGAGGGTCCATATGAAAGACAACAGTTTAAGGTCGGTGATGCGATCCATGTCTCTGGCCAACTCAGCCGGCAAGAAAATGGCAACCTGATAGCACCTGCTTCTCGATGAATTCGGTCGGCTCGCGGAGGTTTCGATAATGGAACGACAGATGCGAGCGACCGACGCCAATGCCGTCAAGAGTTCAGCGCGCTTCGGAGCAACGCTGAACACCGCCGTCCAGGAGAGGCTTTATGTCCTCGTCGTCGCCGCATTCGCCGCGGCGGGCAACGTGCGCAGGGAGGCCGGCGGCACGCCTCGGTGCGCCAGCAACCTGATCGGTGTGGCGAGACTGGCCTTTCCTGAACAGCTCGTCGAAATCACCTTCAGGGTGACGCTGCCCGGAGCCAGAGGCGAAGCCGCGGTGGTGAATTTCCAAGTTTGGTAATCGCTTTGCGCAGCACTTCTTCTCGCTACGGCGCCGGCGCCCGATTGTTCCATTGGCTGACGGTCATGCTGGTTCTTGTTGCTTATGTGCTGAGCAGTGGCGATGGCTACTCGCTCTATTCCGCCTCCGCGGACGGGCTCCGGAGGATTCACGAGACGCTCGGGGTTCTTGTTTTCAGTGTCGTCGTACTGCGGTTGGTATGGAGGCTGATCGACAGCGCGCCAGCGAAGCAGCCGATGCCGCGATGGATGACCCTGGTCGCGCAGCTCGTCCACTTCGTGCTTTATGTGTTCCTCATAGCGATTCCAACAACGGCCGTGCTTGGTACCTGGCTTGAGGGGATTCCCGTCACTCTTCCCGGAGTCGACATTGCTCCGCAGATCACGAAAGCGCATGGTCTGGGTCATCTGATGATGGAAATACATGCCACGTTAGGTAACGCCATCCTCTGGGTTGCCGGCGTGCATACAGCCGCGGCCCTCTTCCACTATTTTTATCTGCGTGATGAAGTGTTTCAGTCGATGATTCCCGGCGCATGAATGATCAGTCCGAGTACCGCGGAGAGCCGTATTCCCTCTGAAATTGGCGATGTTTGCTTGCAAAAGTCACTGAATCTCATGCGCTGCCGCTCCAATGACAGGAGTTCGTCGCGACAGCGCACTGATACAAATAAGGTGGATGATGTCGAAGTCCGTGCCTCCTGCAGGAAGCCGAGTCGCCCTCGACCGCCGTTGTTAGCTGGTGCAATTTGAGTCGCCGAATTGCCGATTACCTAATCAAGTCTAGCGACATTGAGGCTCGTTTGTTCGACGTCGCGCAAGTAGTTTGCGCAATCGTAGCGCGTAAAGATCTGCGTTGGGGTTGCCGATCCTGCCGCAAACAGCCTCGACGGCGCGGGCAGTTGGCTTGCCGTAGAATGTGCTAGCGAGCGTGGCTAAGATCCGTTCGATGCGGTGCAGGCCCGGCGAACCGAGTGAACGCATTGTGCTCGTCTATCGTTAGCTCCTTGAGGACGTTCGTTGCTCACTGCGTCTGAAGCGTCAGTTTGTAGGAGTGGTGAGCGGGCTGTCATTGGTGTCAAGGACGAACAGGGCGAGCAGCTTCGCCGGCTCGGTCTTGCTCGCGTTGCGGCTGATCGAGTGGAGCGAGCCCGGAGATTCAGACCAGCTCTCGCCGGCCCGATAGATGCGCGTCTCGCTATCATTTACCTTCGACTCGATCGCGCCAGAGATCACATATGCATAGATAAAAGCAGAGTTCGCGTGGGTGTGGGGCGGAGAGGCCGCGCCCGGTGCGTAATCGACTTCCACAGCAATCAGCGACTTGCCAGGGATATTGGGAATAGCCGCCTCGAAGTTCTTCGTGACGGTTTCCGCCCCGCTATCATGGGCGCAAATAGGGCCGGTCATCGAGAAGGCGAGAGCGGCGCTGAGGACGATAATGGGTTGGATCTTCATGGGCTTTGTCCTTTTGAGAAACAAGTCGGAAAGATGATGATCCTCGTAGGAAAATCACGATCGTATCCGATATAACGGGCGGGAAGAGGTCGTCACGAGACTGGCTATTTCAAATGTTATCTGAAACTCGTGTTGGAACGTTGGGCTCGCTTGAGCGATGCTAAGCTGACGTCACCTCGCGGGAAAATGTCTGACTGTTATGGTTTCCATTCCAGCGCGTCCATTGTGCTGATGAGGTCCGACGCGAGAGGAGCCCGCGTGCCGCACGCACCTGGAGAATTAGGTGTGCCACGTCAACGCTACACATGACGTCATTGGCGCCATGCAATGTCAGTCCAGGAGTGGATAGGTGGCCGTTTGCCGCAGGCCGGGACGTTGATCGATTGCCGAGGCGGCGGGTTTCTGCAGACGCCGCCACTGGCATCTGGCTCGGGGGCGCACTGCGCGAGTGACTATAACTATCGTTTATTGATTTTATGGCGACAATCAATTTTGCGTTGCCGACGTCCTTTGGTCAATCTCCGAGCTAACGTCGTATAATTCGATCCTGCGACCGACATACAATGTCGGCTTGAGAAGCTAGGCGGCTCGATAATGCGAAGCAACGAGCCCATCGAATCGGCGCGCCTTCCGGAGATGGGATCAGCGAAGAGACCTGGTCACCGGATGCGGGGCCGTTCTTGAGGAAGCCGCGGGCGATTTGAGCGCCTTGCGGTTCAAACAGTGAGGCCAATTATGATGCTGCAAAACGGCGACACCTTTCCATCTCTTACCTTCGCTCGCGTCGGGGGCGGAAAAATCAGCCTGCCTGCCGATCTTGCAGGTTGGTTCGGCGTGGTTTTATTCCATCGTGGCTCCTGGTGCCCGTACTGCAACGCTCAGCTCGCTGCTTTCGCGCGAGCGGCAGACAAATTCGTCGGTGAAGGCATCAAGGTCGTCTCGGTATCGGTAGACGACCGGGAAAAGTCGGAAATGCTCGTCGAAAAGCACAAAATCGGTTTCCCCGTCGCTTACGGTGCTGACGCGCGAGCAGTTTCCGCGGTGACCGACGCCTTCGTTAATGACGATCCCGTCTGTCTCCAGGCAACCGGCTTCGTCCTGAACCCGGAAGGCCAAGTGGTGACGGCCGTCTATTCGACCCGCGCGATCGGCCGTCTGATGCCCGACGATGTGCTCGGTTTTGTCCGCCACCTCAAATCTTTGGCAAAAAATTGAAAGCAGCAAAGCAGCGGGGGATTAGCTGGGAGATCGATGGATGGCGCACGTGTCTGGATGGCGCTTCGCGGGGGACATGATTCAGGAAAGTTTTGCGTGGTTGGTTAGGGTTCCGCCACGACGTCTGCAGCGGCTCACCTAGTCAGATAACGGCAACACTTTCGACGAAGTGCTGGCATTCCGGTTTTGGAAGCTATCTAAGTTGGCGAACGTTGCTCTAGCAGCTCCCATCAGGGCGAAGGTCATTCCTGCAACCAAACAAAAGATCGTGCTATGATCTCGGCCTAGCTAGTCCGAAGAGCAAGAATAGCTTTTGCCATCGATCAACTCTGGGTCGGGCGTTCAATCTCGCGCGTCGCGGCAGATGTCGGCTTCAGCAGCGTTGCCGCGTTCTCGTTTGCCTTCTTCACCATCTTCCGAAGCGGGTAGTCTCGTCAGTAGGAGAATGCGATAGCACGCCTTAGATTGCTTATAGGGTAGCTGCAGCACCGCAAGTGCCGATGACCTGGGCAATGGAGCGTAATCGGAAGCGGGTCGGGACTTCTCCGTCAGGTCCCATCGGCGATCGCCGGATCGTAGTCATAGCTTGGCAGCGCCACACGATGAGACGTATGGTTTCCACGGGCCTCGCTGAAAAAGGCGTATGCCAGGCAATTTTGTGGTCGAAACTCACGAAGCGAATGCACCGATTCTGATTCCAGACATTCCGGCGATTATCGCTGATGCTACGACGGCGCTTATAGCGATGCAGACACCCCAAAGTCGACCGGCAGTACGTTGATCGACACCGTGCGCGATCAGAACCACCCTTAATCCTGAAGCGAGGTGGCTCAAGACAAAGAAGACGCCGAACGCGTAGTGAGGGAGCAGACGGATGTTCCAAGCGTCATGAATGAGCCCAGTCGGAGCTCCGATCGCGAAGTTCCAATCCGTGGGTATGCCGAGAAAGCTTCGTGCGTAGACGAAGACCGAATTCATGTGGCCGAGAATGAAGACGGAGAGATAGGCACCCGAAGCGACCTGATAGGTCCTCTGGAAATTATGCGCCGAGGCGCTCCAGCGCCACGCCAGAAGGAGGCCGGTCCCTATCTGGAAAAGCATCGTTGCAACCAACACAGGTTCACCTACGGCAGAGCGATAAACCACGCGTCCGATCTTCATCACTGCGGTGTGCGCATCAGGACCTATCAAGCCGAACAGATGGTTCGCGAGATGAAACATCACATATAGGCTTAGGACCACGGCCGTTACTCCGTGGACAACCCGCCAACTTCCGACCACAGGCTCAGCTGATTCAACCGGACCTCGTGCAGACTGCGACCATTTCGCGATTGCGAGCCAGATCGCGCACCAGATAACCTCATCGGGAATAGGGCCCTTGATTAGGGCTTGCACAACGCCGAGAAACACATAGAGCGTCGGCGAGACAACGCTCGCATAGGCGAGGCGTCTTGAACCGGAATCGGACGATGGTCGACAAGCCAGAGCGATCCCGAGGAACGGCACCACGAACGCAACGATCAAAACACAAGTCGCGCAGGCGATTGCGAAGGGTGGCAGGCTTACGCCTTGCGTGCCGACGATAGCATGGAAAGCTTTGAGCAGAAATGGATAACAAATCGCCGCTGCCGCCGGCGCAAGGGCGACATAGCTATAGCGCTTCTCGAGACGCCTCCTACGATTTTGCTCGCGAACAATTGCGTCCATCCTCAACCTACGGAGTCACGGTTAAGAAACCGGTTACGAGACGACCTCCGAGACAGGGAGGGCCTTCGAGTATTGTCTCGCGTGGTGCATCGGTTCCGATCAAGCGTTCATTGCTGGGCGAAGTGTCTCTTTCGAGCAATTACCGTCTTGATTGAGCTATTGAATGTTCGACCGGTGCATAGCAAGAGCGGAAGGTAGCGTCAGTCGAAGCTTCCGCCGAAGGCAAGCATGTCCTGATAGAAACGGCGGATCCTAGCACGCAAGATGCTCAATTCGCCGATGAGTCGCTAGCCGGCAAAAATGTATTTGAGTTATCATGAATGGCTGACCTTACTGTTCATAATGCGTGTCGCTCACGCAGATAACTGATGAGCGTCTGTTCGGGCTCGCGACCTAAGTCGCGGCAACGGCGTGCGTGTCGTGACGGCGTTCATTGCGGAGTCACCGACAACGCGGCTCAGAAGCCTTTGCTGAAACGAAGCGCCGGGCTCAGCGTGCGGTGTGGTCGTGCATTCCGACTACATAATCATGCCAATCGGAAAGCAGAAATAACCATCGTTTATCAAGTCGATGTCGAATTGTAATTTCCCTTCGCCGTGCTGCAGGGTCACTCTCTAAAGCATCTTCGTGTCGTAACGTTCAACACTGAACCGACACGCGGAACACGATGCTATTGGAGAGTCGACATGCAATGCAGCGGCGCAATTGAGGCTGTCGCGTCTCTTGGCGGTGCCGTCAGCCAAGTTATCTACTTCCAAGACATTGGTGCTGTTCGTGCGGTAATTGCCTTTGTATCGATCGAACATGACCGCAAACTTTGCAAGGCCGCAAGATACCTGTCTCAGTCAATGCGGCGTTCTAGCTCGTTTGGGAGAGCCGGAAGTGAGCGCAGCTGAAAGAATGGCTGTGGCGATCCAGTTCATCGGACGTCCGTTTCGTCGCTTTCGCAGATGCGTTGGCGCATCGATCTGCATGCTACTTGCGCTTACGCTCGCGGGCTGCAACGAGAAGGCGCAATCGCAGGTGGTCGTGCCTCCGCCGTCCGTTACGGTGGCGCAACCGGTCAAACGCACCGTCACCGACTGGGACGAGTTCACCGGCAGGTTCGAAGCGATCCAGGAGGTGCAAGTCCGTGCCCGCGTCGGTGGCTTTGTCACCAGTGTCGAGTTCAAAGACGGCGACTTGGTGCACGCCGGCGATCTGCTCTACATCATCGACCCTCGCCCGTTCGAGGCGGTGGCGACCCAAGCGGACGGTCAGCTCGCCGATGCGCGAGCCAAGACAGAGCTGGCCAAGCGCGAGCTTGAGCGCGGGCTCATCCTCGTAAAGACCAGTGCTGTCTCCGAGCAAGTCGTCGACCAGCGTCGCGCGGCATTGGAGGCCGCTCACGCCGCTGAGACTATTGCCGAAGGCGCGCTAAAGGCCGCCCAGCTTAATGTCGAATTCACGCATGTGGCGGCACCGATAACCGGCCGCGTCAGCCGCCATTTTGTGAGCGTCGGCAACCTCGTGCAGGGGAGCGACAACGGCGGCTCGACGCTACTTACCACGATTGTTTCAATGGACCCAATGTACGTATATTTCGACGTTGACGAGGCGACCTATCTTAAGAACAACAAACTGTGGTTCGAGGGTAAGCGGCCGAGCTCACGCGATACGCCTAATCCAGTGCAGGTGGCGCTGACCGGCGAGACCAAACCATCGCACGACGGCCATATGGATTTCATCGACAACCGGCTCGACGTCTCCACCGGCACGCTTCGCAGCCGCGCGATCATCCCGAACCACGATCTATCCATCCTGCCCGGCCAATTCGGCCGCGTGCGGCTAATTGGCTCCTCGCCCTATGAGGCGCTTCTTTTGCCAGATGTAGCGATCGCGACCGATCAGTCGCGCAAGATCGTGTTCGTGGTCAAGGATGACAACACTGTGGAAGCGCGTGCGGTTGAACTCGGTCCGTTGGATCAGGGACTGCGCGTTGTTCGCACAGGCCTGAAGCCGGAGGATCGTGTCATCATCGACGGCCTCCAGCGAGCACGCGTTGGCGCTAAGGTGAGCCCGCGCAGCGTCGAGATCAGCGGCAGTAAGTCATGAATCTCGGACGTCTTTCCGTCAATCAGCCCATCCTGGCGATGGTGCTGTCGATCGTGCTCTTGATTGTGGGCGCGATCGCGTACCAGACGCTGCCCGTCTCTGAATATCCGCAGGTAGTGCCGCCTACGGTTACGGTCACCACGCAATACCCCGGCGCCTCGGCACAGACTGTGTCCGATACGGTCGCAGCTCCCATCGAGCAGGAGATCAATGGGGTCGAGGACATGCTGTACTTGTACAGCCAGGCGACCTCCAACGGCCAGCTCACGATAACCGTGACTTTCAAGCTTGGCACCGATCTCGACAAGGCCCAAGTGCTGGTGCAGAACCGCGTCGCGATCGCGCAGCCGCGGCTGCCGGTGGAGGTGCAGCGCAACGGAGTAGTCACCCGTAAGAACTCACCCGACATCCTGATGGTCGTGTTCATGCTGTCGCCTGACGATAGCTTCGACCAGCTCTACATATCGAATTATACGCTGTTGCAGGTGCGCGACCAGCTTCTGCGGCTCGATGGCATTGGCGACATCCAGATGTTTGGCGCGCGCGACTATTCGATGCGGTTGTGGCTCGATCCTGACCGGATCGCCAATCTCGGTATGACCTCAAGCGACGTCATTGCCGCGGTCCGGGCCCAAAACCTGCAGATCGCGGGCGGCCAGATCGCAGAGCCACCGATTGCGGATCGCGCATTCCAGCCGAACCTGGTCTTCACTGGGCGCCTCAAGGATATCAGGCAATTCGAGGACATCGTGGTGAAGGCTGGTTCCGACGGCCGTACCGTACGGCTGCGCGACGTTGCGCGGATCGAGCTTGGCGCGCTGGCCTACACTACCAACAGCTTCATACTACGAAAGTCAGCCGTTGCGATGGTGGTGACGCAGCGGCCCGGATCGAACGCGCTCGCCACCGCGAAACATATCTCCGACACGATGGTGCAGCTCAAGACGAGCTTCCCAAAGGGGCTCGACTACAATATCGGCTACAATCCGACCGAATTCATCGCCCAATCGGTTCATGAGCTGATCAAGACGATTTACGAGGCGATGGCGCTCGTGGTCATCGTGGTGCTGGCGTTCCTTCAAGGTTGGCGGCCTGCGATCATCCCAATTGTTGCGATCCCGGTGTCGCTGGTCGGCACATTTGCAGCGATGGCGGTGCTCGGCTTCGGCATCAATAACCTTACGCTATTCGGCCTCGTACTTGCGGTCGGCATCGTGGTAGACGACGCCATCGTGGTTGTGGAGAATGTCGAGCGACATCTCCAGGCAGGTATGAGCCGGCGCGAGGCGGCTCTCAAGACGATGGAGGAGGTCGGCGGCGCGCTGGTCTCGATCGCCCTCGTGCTCTGTGCGGTGTTCGTGCCGACCGCGTTCCTCGGCGGCATTTCCGGGCGATTCTTCCAGCAATTCGCCGTCACAATCGCGGTCGCGACCGCGATCTCTTGCTTCTGTTCGCTAACGCTGTCGCCAGCACTGGCCTCCCGAATTCTTACTCCGCATGAGCAGAAACGTCCAATGGCGCGCTGGAACATCGTTGCACGGGGTTGGGACGGCTTCACCGTGCTTTTCAATTGCATCTTCGAGCGCCTAGCGCATGGCTACGCGGCCGCCACCGCCTTCGTGATCCGACACACGGTGGTGATGCTGGCGATCTACCTCGCGCTGATCGGCGGTGCTGGCTGGCTGCTCGCCACCACTTCTCAGGGCTTCATCCCGGCGCAGGATCGTGGTTATCTGATCATCTCGGTGCAATTGCCGGGCGCCGCGTCGCTGGTGCGGACCACCGCGGTGGTGCGGGAAATCGAGCGAATTGCGCTGGATACGCCAGGGATCATCCGTGTCGCGGCGTTTGCTGGCTTCTCCGGCGCGACCCGCACGCAGGCGGGCAACGCCGCGGCACTGTTCCCCGTCTTCGACGACCCCGAGGCGCGAGTTAGGAAGGGCCTGACTGCCAGCGTGATCACTGCGGATCTGCGAAAGCGGCTGTCGGCGATCCAGGGCGCCTTCATCATCGTCATCCCACCGCCTGCGGTGCCAGGCATCGGCACCGGCGGCGGCTTCGCCATCCGCATCCAGGATCGACAGGGGCGCGGTCCCGAGCTGCTCGGAGCTGCCACGGACGAGCTCGTGGCCGCCGCGCGGAAGTCGCCAAACCTAACGTCGGTGTTCTCACCGTTCACGGCGAATACGCCGCAGCTATTCGTCGACATCGATCGCGTGAGGGCGCAGAAGCTCGGTGTTCCCATCGCCAGCATTAACGACACGATCCAAACCTACTTCGGTTCGACCTATGTCAACGATTTCAATCTGTTTGGGCGGACCTATCATGTCACCGCGCAGGCCGATCTGCCATTCCGAAGAGAGGCCTCTGATTTGGCGCGGCTGCGTACCCGCAACGCGGCCGGTGACATGGTTATGCTGGGGAGCGTAGTGGACTTCAAGGATATCTCCGGGCCCGATCGTGTCGCGCGCTACAATCTCTACTCAGCATCCGAGCTGCAGGGCGAGCCGGCGCCAGGCGTGAGCTCGAAGACCGCGCTCAACACCATCAAGCTATTGGCCGACAAAACATTACCGAGCGGTTTTTCTTTCGAATGGACCGATCTGTCCTATCAACAGGTGACGGGTGGCAATGCCGGGCTCTATGTGTTCCCGATCTGTGTGCTGTTCGTCTATCTGGTGCTGGCGGCGCAGTACGGCAGTTGGACGCTACCACTCGCGGTGATCCTGATCGTGCCGATGTGCCTCTTCGCGGCCACCATCGGCGTGCGCATCATGGGCGAGGACATTAACATCCTGACCCAGATCGGCTTCGTGGTGCTGGTAGGACTTGCGGCCAAAAACGCGATCCTGATCGTCGAGTTCGCGCGGGACATCGAGCTTGAGGGTAAACCGCGCCTGGAAGCGGTGATCGAGGCTTGCCGGTTGCGACTGCGGCCGATCCTGATGACCTCGTTCGCTTTCATCCTCGGCGTGCTGCCGCTCGTCGTCTCCACCGGACCCGGATCGGAGATGCGCCAGGCCGTCGGCGTCGCCGTGTTCTTCGGTATGCTCGGAGTTACGCTGTTCGGCCTAATCTTCACGCCGATCTTCTACATGGTCGTGCGCAACCTCGCGGAAGGAGCGGATGAGGGCAAGCCGACGCACGCGATGGCCGCCGCGGCGGAGTGAGTTGCGGTTACGCCGAGATGAAGCCAGAACGGCCGCCGCCGAAGAGGCAAATTACCGAGGAGAGAATTCCCATGAAGGCGATCATTGTGACGGACCGGGCTGCGGGAACGGCCGGTATGAAGCTGGTGGAGCAGCCCGAGCCACAGGCAGCGATAAACGACGTCGTCGTTCAGGTTCGTGCGTCGGGTTTCACGTGGGATGAGCTGACGTGGCCACCGACCTGGGCCGATCGCTTCGATCATGACCGAACACCGTCGATCCCTGGGCACGAGTTGGCCGGAGTGGTCACCGCGCTCGGCTATGGCACGACGGGGCTGTCGGTGGGACAGCGGGTTTTCGGCCTCACGGACTGGTATCGCGACGGAACACTGGCTGAGTATGTCGCGGTCGAGGCGCGCAACCTCGCGGCGCTCCCGGGTGACGTCGATTTCACCGTGGGCGCGAGCCTGCCGATGCCGGGCCTGACTGCTTGGCAGGGACTGTTCGAGCACGGCCGCCTTCAGGCGGGGCAGAGCGTCCTGGCGCACGGTGCGGCTGGCGTAGTCGGTTCGATGGTGACCCAGCTCGCGCGAGAGGCCGGCGCCTATGTCATCGGCACCGGACGCGCTGCCGACCGTCAGAAGGCGCTCGACTTCGGCGCTCAGGAGTTCGTCGACCTCGAGAACGATGTTTTGGAAGACGTCGGCCAAATCGATTTGGTTTTCGATGTCTTCGGCGGCGACATCGGAAAGCGGTCGGTGCGGCTGGTTCGAGCCAGAGGAACCCTTGTTTCAATCGTCGGGCCAAGCGAGGAACGGCCCGCCAACGGCTTGGCAGTCGATTTCGTCGTCGAGTCCGATCGCGCCCAACTAAGTGAGATCGTCCAGCGGGTACGGGACGGGCGACTGCGGACGAACGTTGGCAACATCGCGACCCTCGACGATGCCGTCGCTTCTTTCAACCGGACCGAGCGACGCAAGGGGAAGACTATCATCCGCGTTCGTCCGTAGGACCCGTGCCCCTTGATGCATGCATTCGGCCGGCGCGGTCCGGGTCGACCGCCTGCGTCTTATCAGCCCTAGCCACCCCGCTGCTGTGGGTGCTCCGCGATGTGCTCTGTATGACCGGCACCAAATTCGGCTGCGGCCAGGCGCTGTGCGGCGCCTGCACCGTGCATGTCGACGGCCAGCCGGTCCGCTCCTGCCAAACACTGGTCGACAGCGTTGGCGATAGCGCGGTCACCACGATCGAGGCGATCGGCCAGGCGCCGCAGGGTGCGGCCTTACAGAAGGCATGGCCGGAGCTGGAGGTGGCGCAGTGCGGCTACTGTCAGTCCGCCCAGATCATGTCGGCGGCTGCGCGGCTCAGGCCGCTTGTTCCGGATTTTTCTTTCCACGTTCGCTCATCAGACACGTGATCAGGCAATTCGGTTGCCTGCGCAGACGAGGCGGCAGTAAAAAGATGCTTAGACGTTCAACTGGGCCGTGCCCTGCCAAGGTCTCGCCCAACGATCCGCTACTTCAACGTCGCAAGATAGGCATCGAGGTCAGCCCGGTCCGTCGGGTTCTTCAGCCCTGCGTAGGGCATCTTGTTTCCGGGAACTACCTTCTGGGGCGATTCCAAATACGCATCGAGGATCTTCGTATCCCACACAATATCGGACTTCTTCATCGCGTCACTGTAGGGGAACCCGGGAGCCGTACCCGCCTTTCTGCCGACGATTCCTCCCAGGCCAGGCCCCACACGATTGGCCTGATCCGTAGCGTGGCACGTTGCGCAAGCTTGGAAGATTGTCTTTCCGTGCGCGGCGTCCTGCGCGTGGCCTGGATTGGCGGCGGCTCCCGCAAACAAGAGCGCCGCGACAATCGCACGAAGTGTTCCTGCGCTGTTCATTACGAACATCCTTTTTTTATCGGGATCAGAGGTGGCGCGGCTGCGCGAAATCGTTGAGATCGTCTCCGAGTCGAGGCGGGTGGCGCCGAGCAGACCAGATCCGCGCGGCTACAGCCGGGCTTACATTGGTACTTTCATCGCGCATCCTTCGCTGGCCGCGCGCGTCACGGCGAATCGCGCGATAGTTTCAGTCCTTAACGGGACGGCCGCATGCGCTCGACCGCCCGCCACACCGAAAGATCGGATACAGGGGACAAAATGAGAAATTCCTTTTGGACATGCATTCGATAGGCGTGAGATATCATCCAAGAGGTCTGTGGGCGTGGCGTAGGACGACACAAAAATGGCAATTCGCGATCACTCTTTCCCGTTGGGTTGCTTCGAAACGTCATGCGCGAGCACTCCTTCCAGCGAGCCTGGATCCGGCTCCAGCGCTTCGCAGGGAAGCAGGTAGGGAAGCACCAAATCGGCCCGGATTGACTTCGGCGTGACGATCGCGACCGAAACGACGAGATCGCGACAAGTGCGCGGCTTGAACCGCGGTAATACTTACCTGCGCGCGGCTTTTGATCTGGAACGTGCCCATCCTGACCGCCTTACGATTCGTCGCATACGAGTTGCTAGGGGGGTCGAGCAGTCCGCGGTCACATCACGACCTGCGGGTCCGACAGCCGTGCGTACGATCGGTCCGTGACGAAGCCAGCTGTTGCGATGGCGGCCCGGGGCTTCCTGACGCGCGTCGGCGTGCGTTCACGCGAATTCATAATGTTCCCAAGTCGTTGAGACGCTCAGCGGGCTCATTCATGTTACAGCTGAATATATCTAATTCGGCTGTCACCACTACTGGGTCAGCCGCAAGTGGCTACTTGTCCTGCGTGTTTAGTCGGAGGCAACGAAGACCGAACCAATCAAAATCCCAGATCAGGTTAAGGCGCGGAAGAACCCTTCGCTCGGTTGCGAGATTGGCTGCTTGCGAGATGCGTCCTCTCGCCGCCCGCGCTGAGCTCATGAACCTGAGTAACATAGAGGCGTTTTGGACGTGGCAGGTGAGCCATTCTGGCGTATATCGCGACAAGACCTCGACAAGTTGATGACCACATTGGACGTCACCTTCGTCAGACTATCGCAATGCGTGCTTGCGACGGGGGCTCACCTGGCCGTCGCCTGCGCGGATGCCACCACCATCCACTACTGTCTTCGAGGCGTCGGGTTCATTCTCCTGGAGGGTGAAACGCCCATCCGCCTGACGCCGCATACACTGGTGATAGTCCCGCCTGGACGAGCAATGACAATTGTCGCCACGGAGCGTCCGACCCTACTGCGGAAGGTCGGCAAGGGCGACGACGGCCTCTTCGTGCCCGGCTCGTCGTACCGGCACACCGTCGGCGATGGCAAGCCGACACTGGCGCTTGCGTGCGGCACGTTTCGAGCCACCTATGGCCCAGCACTGGACTTGTTCGCATCCCTTGCAACGCCCATTGTTGAGACGTTCGACGTACATGACCAACTCGACCAAGTGATAGCCTGCGCAATAGCCGAGCTCGCGGCCCAGGACGTCGGTGTGGGGCCAATGTCGGCGGCGCTGCTGAAGCTCGTGTTGCTCGCGCTGCTTCGACGTTGCCTAGTCTCGACGAAAGCGTGGGTCGAGCGCTTCGCGATCTTAAGCGACCCGCCGATCGCACGAGCTTTCGCCGAGATGGCCTCGCGCCCCTCCTTTCCGCACACCGTACAAAGTCTATCCCAGGCCGTCGGTCTCAGCCGCTCAGCTTTCATGGCGCGCTTCTCAACTGCCTTCGGTGAGGCGCCCATGTCTCTCCTGCGCCGTCTTAGGATGCGCCTCGCTGCTGACCTGCTCTCAGCCAACGCGCTATCGATCGACCAGGTCGCCCTAAACGTCGGCTACCAGAGCCGGAGCAGCTTTACGCGCAGTTTTCGTCGGTACTACGGCAGCGACCCTTCAGAATACCGCTCCAAAGCGCAGAGCGCACGGTCCTCAAGGGCTGCTCCGACTGAAGATGCGATCGAGCAATCCGATGCCGCGTGAGAATCATTCGTCCGCAAGAGCGTTAGCGCCGCCGCCGGCGAGCTCATTGCGCCTTGTTATGACACGCGAGCTCGATCAACTCAGTGCTCCCTCGGGTCGGGACGGACGCAGGCGAGCGTCTTAGCTCGTTTGCACCGCGTAAGGTCTCTGGCTGTGGGATCGATGCGCTGTAAGCCGCTCGCCTTCCGCGTGCTCGCCCGTGCGGGCGCGCTCGCCATCTCTGGGAGCCTTACATGCGGCATTTCCTTCTGGCGGACTTCGATCGACCAGTCTCGAAACCGCGCGACTTTGATAAAAGCGTCCAGTGCCGGCGAGTAGCGGCGCCCCTGCACGGCCAGCAGCCGCACCTCCCGCGAAATCGGGTCGCCTTCGAGCGGAATAGTCTTGAGCGTCGGAAGGCATGGCATGTGCTCGGGCGCGAGTACCACGCCGAAGCCAGCGGCGGCCAGGTACTGGAGGTGCAAGTCGTGACCGCTGCGGTGGCCCAGATGCGGCGGTTCCTTGGGGAAATACAACCGTTGAATCTTTGGGAGGACGTCGCATCCGACGCGCTCCAGCAAGACGGTCTCGCGGAGGTCGTCAATTCCGATCGAGGGGCGATTTGCGAGCTGGTGTGTCGGCGCCAGAACCGCGACGTAGCGCTCTTCGAAGAGCAACCAGTCGTCGATGCGGGTGGGTATGTCCTGCACGTCCCCGACGATTGCGGCACTGATCTCCCCCTCAAGCAGCAGGTCGATGAGCTTCTCCGACGTGCCCTCGCACAGCTCGACATTAAGTCCCGCGACGAACCTTGCAATCTCAGTGACCAGATCGAGAATGAGCGAAGCCGAGATAGAGGGGGCGAGGCCTATCTTGAGTGGCGCGACCTCCTTGCGTTGAAATTCTTTAGCTCTGCGACGTGCCGTTTCTGCCGAGGCCAGTGTGCGCGCCAGCATCGGAAGAACCTCCTTCCCGAGGTCGGTGAGCTGCGTCAGCTGGCGCTCACGATAAATCAACGGGCCCCCGAGTGCCTGCTCCAGCTTCTGGATCCCCTTGGTCAAAGCGGGCTGTGTTACGTTGCACTGCTCCGCCGCGCGGGTGAAGTTAAGCGTGGATGCGACCGCGAGGAAATAGCGAACTTGATGAAGCTCCATGGGTCTCCGATAACTTGCTCCTGTCTATGCACTTGACGCCGTGACGGGGGGCGCCGAAATGACGGCACTGTGGATGCCACTTGCATGCACACGTTGGAACGGCTCAGTCTATTGGTTTGGACGCACGGACACGCTTTCTGGAGCTCTGAGAGCCGGGCTAGTGCGCAGCGAGGTGGGCGGAGCTCCCTGACGAGGAATCGGCAAATGCCCTGCGGCAGGCTTTATGGTCTTTTCCCCCTCACGAAGAGCGCATTCAGTTCGATCGAGCCGAAATCCCATTCGGGCAGCATCCGTACGAGCTGCCCAGTCTCCAGCTCTGCCCGCACGCTGATTTCGTCCGACGCGGCAAACCCTAGCCCGGCTACGGCGCTTGCTGTGGCTCCTTCGCTGGTGGTGATCGCGAGCTGGCTCTCAACGCGCACAGAGGTGACACGTCTTTGCGTAAAGGAGAAGGTCGGCGATGAGTGGGCCGGACTGACGATCACCGAGCGGTGCGCGAAGTCCGAGAGCGTGTCGGGCGCGCCGTGCTCTCGTAGGTAGTCCGGAGGGCCGCGAGTACCCTCGGAAGCCGTATGATTGATCCTTCTTCATTTTAGGAAGAATGAGGGATTTGCCCGCCGTACCCGCCACGGCCGCCGCCGCTTAAGGGCCAGCTAGAGGCGAAAATCCGCGTCACGAATCTGATCCGAAAGTTCCATTGAGCCGATCGTCATCGACGAGTGCGCCCTCTCCCGCGGGAAGGCGTGCCTCAGCCCTTCCAGCGACGGTCGGCTGGCAACTCCAAGACGAAATGTAGTTTTTCTTTCAACCGGCCTCATCGAAAATATGGAACCTATCATCGTTCGCTCATCGTGCACGGGCCGAAAATCGGTTTCGCGCGAAGGTGCGAGCCTGATTGCGAAGCAAATCCCGCATGGTTGCGGGCGTCCGACGGAAGGAAAGCAGTCGCAGGATGCCGAAGCGGACGAACTCTACGATTTGTTCGAGTGCATTAAACCTTCGGATCGTCGTCCCGCGCCCTTTTGGGTGCCCGAGCTCAACCGGCGCTCAATTGAGCCGCTCGTGACAATCGCCTTAGGCTTGGCGCAACGGAGATCAAAGAAAGACCTGGATGCGTTATCGCCCGGCCGAAATGTAAGTCCCTCGCAACACCTGCCATTCTGGAGCCTGATCATGAGAAGAATCACTGTTCTCGTCGCCTCTGCTCTGATCATTGCATCTACGAATGCCGGGCCTGCCGCAGAGTCCAACTTAAACAAGGATGTTAACACCGCTCGCGCGGCCTTGGCGACGGTGCACAGCAAACCCGCCAATGCGGCCGACAAAGACGAGGCTTGCCGCGTCTACGTCGCCTCATTCTATCAGTCCGCGATGCTGCGGCAAGCCGCTGCTGGCGGCGTCGACGGCGCGAGGGTGTTAACTGCGCTCGATTCCGCGATCAATATTTTCAACGATCTGTTGGCGCCGAAATGCGGCGGTTGACCCCTACTGTTCTCTGGCAATGACAATGGGCGCGGGGCAGCAGATGATCGTATTCCCGTTGACAACCCCCTGGATCTGGTTTGAGGCCGCCATGGCAGTTCACTCAATCACCAACACTACACTCCACAATTTGGTGGCAGGTCCCACGATCTTTATCTGCGATGAGTGCGTCGAGCTCTGCAGGGACACTATCCGCGAGGAGCACATGTCCTCGCTGGTCAAGTCGCGCGACGGCATTCCGACGCCGAAGGAAATCTGCGAGGTCCTGGACGATTACGTCATCGGCCAGAGCCATGCGAAGAAGGTCCTGTCGGTCGCGGTGCACAACCACTACAAGCGCCTCAATCACCAGACCAAGCACAACGACGTCGAGCTCGCGAAGTCGAACATCCTGCTGATCGGTCCGACCGGCTCGGGCAAGACGCTGCTCGCGCAGACGCTCGCCCGCATCCTGGACGTGCCGTTCACGATGGCGGATGCGACCACGCTGACCGAAGCCGGTTATGTCGGTGAGGACGTCGAGAACATCATCCTGAAGCTGCTGCAGGCCGCCGACTACAATGTCGAGCGCGCCCAGCGCGGCATCGTCTACATCGACGAAATCGACAAGATCAGCCGCAAGTCCGACAATCCCTCGATCACGCGCGACGTGTCGGGTGAGGGCGTGCAGCAGGCGCTACTGAAGATCATGGAGGGCACGGTGGCTTCGGTCCCGCCGCAGGGCGGCCGCAAGCATCCGCAGCAGGAATTCCTGCAGGTGGATACCACCAACATCCTGTTCATCTGCGGCGGTGCGTTCGCCGGCCTCGAGAAGATCATCTCGGCGCGCGGCCGGTCCACCTCGATCGGTTTCGCCGCCCAGGTCATGGCGCCGGAAGACCGCCGTACCGGCGAGATTTTCCGTCACGTCGAGCCTGAGGATCTCTTGAAGTACGGCCTCATCCCCGAGTTCGTCGGTCGTCTGCCCGTTGTGGCGACGCTGGAGGATCTGGACGAGACGTCGCTGGAGAAGATCCTGACCGAGCCGAAGAACGCGCTGGTGAAGCAGTACCAGCGGCTGTTCGAAATGGAGAACATCGAGCTGACGTTCGCCGACGAGGCGCTTGGCGCGGTCGCCCGCAAGGCGATCGAGCGCAAGACCGGCGCGCGTGGTCTGCGTTCGATCCTCGAAGCGATCCTGCTCGAGACCATGTTCGACCTGCCGGGCCTGGAAGGTGTGGAAGAAGTCGTGATTTCCCGCGAGGTCGTGGAGGGCACGGCGCGGCCGCTCTACATCTACACGGATCGCTCGGGGCGCACGGTGGGAAGCAGCGCTATAGCGTACTAACTCGACCGGGCCAAACGACTGACGCCTACAACATCCGATCCGTTACTTGTTCTTGCCCCTCGTTTACTACTGCTCCGGTGCCCAAATCGACGTCAACGAACCTAAATCGCTAAATAGTACGATAATGTACTGTGATAGGAGTGAAACATGGGTGATGTCATTCGATTTGCTCCAAGGTCGGAGCGAGAGCGAGCTCGCCTTGTTCGAGAAGCTCGAGCGATTTATGACAGCGTCTTCCCGCCGTCTGAATGCGCCTGCGACCAGCCGGACAATGCATGCGCAAGCCACGTGCGCGTGGACGCAGACATCGATCACGGCGATGGGGGCGCATCATGATCGCGATCATTGCCGTACTCTGCAGCTTGTCTTCTCCCGCAAATTGCCACGAGCAGACCGTCACCACCTCGAACTTCGCTGACATCTCGATGCAGTCCTGCCTGATGGGCGCACCGCAGCTTGCCGACTGGATGAATCAGCATCCGACCGAGCGCCTCGCAGCATGGCGCTGCGTGCTCGGTAAAAGGGATGGCAGGGGCGCTTAGGGTCCCCGGGGCCGATTTTGTTCCTCAAATAGTTCCGCGACTCCGCGCTCGATCCGCGAGGAGTCAATTTGCTTGGGTCCAGGCCGGCATGAGGAAACTCGCCAAGACTGGGATGAGATAAGCGCGGCCGAGCTCGACCAAGGCGGTCATGATCAGTTTTCTGGTCGGAGCGAAGTATTCGCCGTAGGCGGCAGCTAAGCTGTCACGTCAGCGACATACAGATGACCACCTGTGCGCCCGCCGTGGCTCTTTGGCCATCTCCAGTGACGATGTGGATGCCCACGACGCCGCGACGATGTCATGCCCTGGAATAGAACGATCTTCGAGCTAATGATGCCTATGCCGCCGATCACTATCTCCACAGGTTACTTTTCCTCGACGGTCGCGGGACAGTCATATTGTTTCGAAACGCCACCGAGGAGCTGCAAGCACGTCCAGTAGAAAGTAAAGAAAGAAACTTCGTAAACGCGCCCATGGAAGCTCCCACCGTCGCGATTGAGGCGTCGCAGGTTAAATTCGACGGCATGGACCGCTTCCGCCCTACGACGAAAGACTTTCGCTCCTCTTAAGTCCTAAGGGGGTCATTTGATGAGCGCGGTAAGCGCCTTGTCATCGGTGTCTAGGCAGTAGACAGCGAGCAGCCTCGCGCCCGAACTCACATCAGCCAGGGGCGGCCATCGATAAGGCTGCGCTCCGCGGGCGATCGAGATAGTGGTTCGGATGTTCGCGGACTTTCTACCTCTGGGTACCGACCGGTCTTTTTTTGCGGAGCCCGCACTTATGCCCCGATGGGCTTCACACCGTACTTTTGATAGTAGGTGCTCCTGATTTCATCCTGACTTCGAGGAGGGCGCGCGAAGACATGGGCTGGAGATAGCAACGGGCTGATTGAAGTGGTTTCGATTTTGACAACGTGATCGACAGGATACTCTAGGCCATTCGTCGCCCGAACCCAGTCGGCGATCATCAAGGACTCGCCATCTTCTGGCGGCAGTATCAACGCACGGCCCTTGAATCGGTAGCCGCGCCTCTGGAAGATGTCGACTACGTTAATTTCGACAGCGGGATTGCGCTCCAAGTTCAATATCGTCCGAGGCGAGGCGATGTCAGCGAAGTACAGAACGCCGTTTCTTACCGTCAAAGATGCCTTCGGGGAAAGATTTGGCGTTCCATCCTCGTTGACTGTCGCCACAAACGACAATATCGCCTGCTTGATGATTGCCTCCATGTCGGCAGTGATTTCAATCATAGATACCATCTCCTTGTTCTTCGCGAGCGCTTCTAGCCAGCTGTCACTTGCAGCCCGCGTTGCACCGCCGGCCGAGCGAGGCCACGGGTGAGCCACGCCTGCACATGAAGAAAGCGGTCGAAGCCGACGAGATCGCGTGCTTCGTAGAAGCCGATCAAATTGCGCACCCAGCCGAGCAGCGAAATGTCGGCGATGCTGTAGTCGGCCCCCATCACCCAGTCCCGGCCCGCCAGCCGTTGGTCCAGGACACCGAGCAGCCGCGCTGATTCGGTCGCGTAGCGGTCGCGCGGGCGCTTGTCTTCATAGGCCTTACCGGCGAATTTGTTGAAAAACCCGACTTGGCCGAACATCGGCCCGACTCCGCCCATTTGCCACATCACCCACTGGATCGTTTCGTAGCGGGTGTTTGGATCGGCTGAGATGAATTGCCCGGTCTTGTCGGCAAGGTAGAGGAGGATCGCGCCCGATTCGAACAGCGCGAGCGGTGTTCCGCTAGGCCCATCAGGGTCGTAGATTGCGGGAATCTTTCCGTTGGGGTTGAGCGCCAGAAAGGCCGGGTCGTGGGTTTCGTTTGCCATGATGTCGATCCGGTGCGGCTCGTAAGGAAGGCTCGTTTCCTCAAGCATGATGCCGACCTTCACTCCGTTGGGCGTGGAAGTGGAAAAGAGTTGCAGCCGATCGGGATACTGCGCCGGCCAGCGCGCAAAGATTGCATGATCAACAGTCACTTTCTTCCTCCTAGATAAGCGGGCCGCGCCGGGCCGGGGCAACGGCGAATTCTCCGCCAGGATGCGAGCCGAGCTAGCATGGGTACCCAGGCACGACCTTGGACATCAGCTGAGAGACGACGAGATGGATGGGCATTGCCTGCCCCACGCACCGGCCCGGGGAAAGCGCCGACAATGCATGTGTGAGGGGAGAATCGCTCGCCTTCGCTGCTTCCTCACGGACGAACTCGGATGATCGTTTTCCCGCTGATCCGCCGCGTCGGATTGAAGGCGGCGACTGCCTCGTCAAGGGTCGCGATGTTGCCGATGTTTGTACGCAGTCGTCCGTCCCGTACCCGCTGGACGATCTCACCCAGTTGCGCGCGATCGGACACCAGAACAAAGTCGATCGCCAAGCCGTCGACAGGCCGCGCTTCGGTCGGCCCGGCGATGGTTACCAACGTTCCTCCGGTTCGAACCAGGCCGGCGGACCGCTTACCGATCTCGCCCCCGATGACGTCGAAAACCAGATGGACTCCGCCGACGCCTTCGAGATCGCCGTTCTCGAGGTCGACGAACTCCTGCGCGCCGAAGTCGAGCGCTTTCTGACGGTCGGCGGCACGTCCCGTGCCGATGACGTAGGCACCGGCCTCTCGTGCGAGCTGCGTCACCATCGAGCCGACCGCGCCGGCCGCGCCGTGCACGAGAACGCTCTGCCCCGCCTGAAGGCGACCGTGCACGAACAGTCCCTGCCAAGCAGTCAGGCCCGGCATCGCCACGGCCGCCCCCACCGAGAACTCGACGTCGCCTGGCAGCGGAGCGAGATTGCGTGCCTCCACTGCCACATACTCGGCCAGGGTGCCGCTGCGATACGAGTCCGAGAGACCGAACACCCGTTGTCCTACCGACAGTCCGGTCGTGCCATAGCCGAGAGCGGTGACAATACCTGCCAGCTCCTGGCCCGGAATCGTCGGCGACCGGTCACGGTCGAGGCGATCGGTCCAGGTCGAAGGCCACGTCAGCTCGCCCGAGGTGAATCCAGACGCATGAACCTGAACGACGACGTCATTTATCGCTGCCTGCGGCTCCGGTCGCTCCACCAGCTTCATCCCGGCCGTTCCAGCAGCCTGGTCCGTCACAACGATCGCTTTCATGGGAATGATCTCCTCTGTCGTTCGTCTCATTGCTGGGTATGTTGCGGCGATAATCTGCGCTTCAATCTGGATAAAGCGGCGCCCAGGACAGGACGATTCTCATGACACTGTTCCCTGTACTGGTGAACCGCTAGCGGTCGAGCCGTCGGACGTGCTCTTCCCGGTTCTGTCGGTGTGCGGATTGCGCGCACCGAGAAGGGTAAATAGGGTGGCCACAGCGGCAAGTCCGCCGTATCCGAGCGTGATCTGCGGAAGCGAGAACAGGTTGGAAAGTTGCCCGGAGATGAGGCTCGGGAAGGCGGCGCCGCTGTAGCAGAGAAGGTAGATTGCGCTGAAGATTGGTGCCCGTTCGGCGAGTGTGCTGCCGTGCAGCAAGCCGCGTGTGGCGGCGCTGATGGCGATGCCCTGGCCGGCACCGGCAACCATGGTCGCGGTGATGAACAACACCAGTGTGCCGGTTAAGATTGCAGTGCTGATGCCGATCATTCCGGCCACGAAGGTGATCATACCGACGCGTTGGGCTACCGCGGATGTGAACCAGCCACCAATGGGAGCGCCGAGAACGCTGGGGGTCATATAGGCAGCGAACACTAGCCCGAGGATCAACGGGCTGCGGGTGTGGAGTTCATCTTGTACAAGCGCAGGCATGAACGCTTGGTAGAAGCCCCCGCTGGCCCAAGTGGCCAGAAACACCGCCGCCGCGACAGGGAGCAGATGCCTGACCCGCGCCGGTACGCTGACCTGGGGTAACAGCGATCGCCAAGCGCCCGGAGTTGGAGTTGCTGTTTCCGGACTGATTGCGACGAGTGCAACAGACAGTAATAGGAAGCAAATGCAGACGAGATAGATGAGTTCGCGCGGCCAGGGGCCGAACTCAACAAGCGCACCGGATGCTATGGCGCCGATAGCGACGCCGAGCATCGGTCCTTGGCTGGTGACAACGGACGCCAACCATTCCGGTCTGCTGGGTGCCGCATCGACGATGTAGGAGGTCAGACTGCTGCCAGCCAACCCTGTGCCGAGGCCCACGAGGAGCCGACCGGCCAGCAGAGTGTCGATGTCGTGCACATTGAGCAACAGCAGACATCCCAGCAGGAGAAGACCGAGGCTAGTGATCGCAGTGACCCGGCGGCCCAGATAATTGGACAGCCGTCCAAGTACCAACAGTGCGGTTATGGTGCCGACGGCGTACGCGACGACGGCCATCGAAATACCGGCGTTAGAGAACCCGTCTTCTGTCCGGTAGGTGTTGTAAAGGGGGATCGGAGCGGCCGCAGCGGCGAATGAGACCACCAAGGAAACTACCGCTGATAAAAATGCCAACGGGAGCATTCCGCTCCGGTGAGACTGGCTGATCACTGGTGGCAAGTTTTGCATCGAGTAGCGAATCGGTCGTCTTCCAAAGAATTCCGGCGCAGGTCCGAGTTCACCGGTTGATTTGCTTCACTAGGTGGCGGTGATATTGGTGCCAAGCTGACGAGTGGCTCCATCGCTGAGAGCTGCCACAGCCGTCCTTTGGTTGTTGTCGATCAGGTACTGCCATCGTCGATCCGCGCGGCGTACGACGCCGCTCGCTGAGCCTCCAACGTATTTGCGACTTAGACCTTTGCCATCAATTGACCGATTCAGCACGATCAGGGCGAAATCGCCGGCAACGTACACATGACGCGCGCTGGCCTTGAGCGGCAAACCGTACTTGAGATCGCACTCGAGTCGGGCGGCGATTTCGGTGGCAGTAGTTCGTCCGTCACTCGTGATGAGAACGGGCTTTGGGTCATACACTGGCATCATCGCGCTGACCTTGTCGGAGTGAAACGCTCGAGCAGCGACGTGAGAATGTCTTCGGGTTTGGAAGCCAGCGGATTGGATCCGGACATCAGGGGTCTCCAGCTCGTGTTGGCTGAAACGGTTGTCCTGGTCGTTATTCGACTGAGTGGCTGTCAAGGTCGCAGCGCGGCTCGAAAGTTTCCAATAGCCAGTACTTATGGTTTCCATAGCGGGGAGAATTGTGCGGCGACAGTCCTCAATCCCGTTCTTAGATCAAGGCAAGTCGCTTAGCTAACGTTGCGACGCTACGGCCGCGCTTTGTCCCCGAGCTACCCCGTTGTTCGGAAGCCAGACCAACGAAGGCAGAGAGATCCTGCTCTCCGGACAGGTTGACGCGATTGCGATCGATGACTCCGGAGCTGTCGAGGCGGTCGTCGATTGGATTGCCCTTATTGAAACGATTGAGAACGCGCTCATCCTGAGCTCAGCAGCGCCTGGCCAGGTCGTCGAAGATCTGGCTGAACCACATGGTCAGCTGATGACGGCTCTTCTTGCGCAGATGGATTCAGCGAAGGGGATCGAGGGGGCCTTCAACAACACCCGAAACGCGGTGTGGGACCAAGGATGAATGAGCCCAAACTCGCGTCGAAAATAGCCTTAGGTTCCCTTGGTTTGCTGGACAGGCGCCTCTCGGTTTCACGCCCAGAGAACGCCTGTCTGCTTGTTCTTCGTCAGAATCGTTCTAGACTTGCGAGGGTCAAGAACGGGCCTCAAGTCTTGGAGTTCATCATGCAGGGCGACCCGAAAGTCATCGAGTATCTCAACAAAGCACTGCGTCACGAGCTCACGGCAATTAATCAGTACTGGCTGCACTACCGCTTCCTGAATAATTGGGGTCTCCTAGAGATGGCTAAGGTCTGGCGCAAGGAGTCCATCGAGGAGATGGAGCACGCTGACAAGCTCACCGACCGCATCATCTTCTTCGATGGTTTCCCAAACATGCAGGTGCTCGATCCCCTGCGCATCGGCCAGAACGTCAAGGAGATTATCGATTGCGATCTCGCCGCGGAGATGAGCGCGCGTGCCCTCTATGAGGAAGCGGCGACCTATTGCCACAGCGTAAAGGACTACGTCACGCGCGACCTCTTCGAGGAGCTGATGAGCGATGAGGAACATCACATCGACTTCCTCGAAACCCAGCTCGATCTAATCGGCCGCATCGGCCTCGAGCTCTACACCCAAAAGCATGTCGGCGGGCTCAAGACCGAAGAGCACTGAATTGTTGCGCCGTCCACGGCAATGTGGCGACGAGCAGCTGTAGCGATTGGTGCCGCTCACGCTTCAGTTGTGCTCGATCGCAGGCAACCGTGCACTTTGCGGCCACGACGTTCCAGCGCTGCGGATGCCGGTTCATGGAGGGCCTTGGTTTCGTCACCGGCAAATAACGAGTTTTCCATGATTGCCGACCGGGTCCTTGCGGCGAATGGCCAGGGGTATTCTGTCCATCCTCTCGCCAATTGAAACCACTTTAATTTCACGGCTTCTTTCTCCCTCTCATGTCTTTGCTGATCCGCCTTGGGAGGCAGCAAGAGATCAGGGACACATATCGTTGGAAATTACGAGCTGATCTCCGGGCCGTAGTAATCAGAAGCGCGCTCGGCGCAATACGATATGCTGCGTGGCAATTCAGGTTCTCGAGGTCTTATGTCTCAAGTCGACTGGTTGAGTCATCTCCTGCAAATCATCACCGTTACCGGCCAACTCGAGGTTCGCTGCGCCTACGGCGCGCCATGGCGTGTTATCTGGCCTAGGGCGGCGGCGAACGAGATCCCCTACCATGTCATAGTCAAGGGCCGGGCGATTTTCGAGGACCCGGATTCAAGAACGGTGCAGGAGCTTGGGAGCGGGGATATCGTGCTGCTCCCTCACGGTTCGGCGCATATGCTGCACGACGGCAGCGGCAAAACGCCAATCAACACGCACGAAAGCAGGGGCTCCGCAGGATGGATGTTGAGCGAGAACAATGGACGGGGTGAGCAACTCGATCTGCTGTGCGGACGATTTTTTGTCGTGCCACCCCATGATCGATTAGTCCGCAACTACCTGCCAGCAAATCTGGTCGTGCGGGCTCTGAAAAACCACGGGGAAGAGGACATCGCGTCGGCATCGAGTCAACTTCCGGACTGGTCAGCTTAATGCGAATGGAGTCCGCTGAGGATAGAGCGGGAGGACGCGCCATTCTGAACGCGCTTTCTTCGATCTTGTTCACTCTAGTTCTCCGCGCCGCGAGCGAATCCGGAAAATCCACCGAAGGCTTGTTGGCCCTTGCTGGCCATCCGAGATTGGCGCCGGCCATTGCGGCGATGTTCGCTGATCCGGCGCGACCCTGGAAGCTTCCCCACCTCGCCGATCTATGCGGCATGTCACGCGCAACATTCATGCGCCAATTTCAGGACAAGTTGGGCCGCTCCGCCCTTGACCTGTTGACCGATCTTCGCATGAGCATGGCGGCCAACGAGCTCAAGAGGCCAAGGATCAGCACGGAAGCTGTGGCTGAGACGGTCGGGTATCAATCGGTTTCGGCCTTCCGGCGTGTATTTGCGGAGAGGATGGGGATGACACCAGGCGAATGGCGCCGACTGGCGCACAATGGCGATGAGTCTGGATCGCCGCCAGAATGATCCTTTTGAGCACCAAATTGAGCGAATAGAGGCTCGAAACGATCATTCCAGACGGTAAATTGGGCTCCGTCATCACTTGATAACGGAGCACCCCAATGAACAACACCACTACAACCGCTGTCGCCGCCGATCGGGAAACCTCCCGTTCGCGGGCGCGGCCGTTGCCGACAAACGCCGTGATCGAAACTATTCTGAGCCGCAGTGCTGCGAAGTATTACGACTAGACGGCCGTCCTCAGCGACGATCAGATCCGCGACCTCGTGCGGATCGGCACGTCAGCGCCGACATCCTTCCATCTGCAGAACTGGCGCTTCATCGCCGTGCGCTCACCCGAAGCAAAGGCACGGCTGCTTCCGATTGCCTGGAATCAGCCCGCAATCACCGAAGCAGCCGTCACCTTCATCATGGTCGGCCAGTTGGCCGATGCCAGCACCGTCCCTGACCGCCTGGCGCCAGTCGTGGAAGCGGGAATCATGCCGGCACAAATGGTCCCGGAATGGGAGGCGCCCGCCCGCGGTCTTTACGACAATCATCCGCAGCGCCAGCGCGACGAGGCTGTACGGTCCGCTACCTTCGGCGCCGCAGCCATCATCTATGCAGCCCGCTCGCTAGGCCTGGGTTCGACGCCGATGATCGGCTTCGATGCAGAAGCCGTGCACAAAGAGTTCGGCCTGGCCGAACACGAAATCCCGGTCATGCTGTTGACCGTCGGGCCGGAGCGGCCCGGCAACTGGCCGCAGAAGCCGCGTCTGCCCGTCGCCGACGTGCTGCACTTCGCATAACCAACCCTCAAATCAATCATCAAAAGGAGAAATACCATGGCCAGAGCTGCTGCTCTGAAGCCGGAACATGTTCCGGCTGCTTCGAAACCAACCCTCGATATGTTCACCAAGAACATCGGGTTCACCCCAAACATGATGGCGACCTTCGCGCAAAGCCCAATCGCGTTCAATGCATGGGCCGCTCTGCTCGGCTCGTTGAGCAAGGCGCTCGACGTCAAGACGCGCGACAGCATCGGCCTTGCGGTCTCCGAGGTGAACGGCTGTAACTACTGCCTGACGGTGCACAGCTTCACGGCCGAGCGCATGGCCAAGCTGCCGGCCGACGACATCATCCTCGCCCGAAAGGGTCACGCAACCGACCCGAAGCGGGATGCCGCCATCCAGTTTGCACGCAAGATCATCGAGAGCCGAGGCCATGTCACGGACGCCGATCTGCAAGCCGTCCGCGATGCTGGCTACACGGATGCGAATATCATGGAGATCGTCGCGCTCGCAGCCATGTACTCGCTGACGAACTTCTTCAACAACGTGTTCAATCCCGACAAGGACTTCCCCGCAGTTGCACCGGCCGGCTCGATCTGAACCCGCCAGCGGTATCAACCGCCTCCAAGGAGATATGGAGGCGGTTGATGCAAGACCTTCCTAGCCATTTGGATCCCTCGCATGAATATCCTCCATATTGACAGCAGTCCTCGCTCGAAATCGCATAGCCGTAAGCTTTCGGCGGCGATCGTCAGGAAGCTTCTTCAGGTTGCGCCGGATGCGAGCGTCAGGCGGCGTGATCTTGGAGCCGATCCTCTGCCTCATGCCACGGCTGACTACGCGGATACGCTGTCATCGCCAGCCACACTGGCGGCACCGCTGAAGGGCGCTTTGGACCTTGCCGAAACGCTCATTCGGGAAGTCGAGGCGGCTGATGTGATTGTCATTGGAACGCCAATGCACAACTTCACAATCCCTTCGGTTCTCAAAGCGTGGATCGACCAGGTCCTGCGCGTCGGCCGCACGATGGAGTCAACGCCCGCCGGGAAGGTGGGAATGCTTCCGGATCGTCCGGTTTTTATCGGCGTCGCTTCCGGCGGCGTGTTCACCGGAGACCGAGCAAATCAGCCTGATTTTCTCACGCCCTATCTGACGCTGGCACTGAACTCTATTGGGCTGAAGACGCTGCAATTCCTTCCGCTGCAGGCCACCGCATTTATTGGAGAGGGCCAAGCTCCGCTAGCGAGCGAGATGGTAATTGACGCTATCGATTTGACAGTCGTGCGAGAGCTTCGAGACGTAGCTGCTTGATCAGCCGTGCTCTCGAGGATCGCGCCGACCGCATCGCAATGCTCTCCGTGCTCTGGACAAAGTCGCACCTGCGGCATTCTGAGGGCCCATTGCTAGCCTTGACAAACGCCCGTTTAACCTCCGGCCCTCCGCCGGACTATCAACACGAGGTCTTCCGATGATTAGTACGCTTCCGCAAATCGGCGACAGGATCACCGACAAATCAGCATCGCCCGATGAAAGCACCGTTCGCGAATGGATTGGAGTAGATGGCTTCGAATACTGGGCCAAGCTGCGGACCTGGATCGATGAATCCTACCCAGAAGTTTTCGCGCCGGATTGGCTCTACGGTGGAAAGAACCGCGGTTGGTCCCTGCGTTACAAGAAGACCAAGGCGTTCTGCCACCTGGTGCCGGAATTCCGACGAGTTTCAGCTGTGGTGGTCATGGGTAGAGCAGAGCGAGAAATGTTTGAGGAGCGGCGCTATGTTTGGCACCCGCAATTGATCAAACTCTACGATGACGCGAAAACATACATCGACGGAAAATGGCTAACGATTGCCGTCGCATCGGCAGATGATCTGCATGATGTGACGAACCTTCTGACTATGAAGCGCCCGCAAAAGTCGCGCGGTTGAAGGTCACAGGAATGCTGGTTTGCCGGCGATAGCTCCAAGGATACGAAGAGTATATGAATCTTTCCGCTTCAATCGGAGTCTGCCGCGCCGCCCCGGCGCCAAGCAGCAGCCCAACGCCCCCTGCCTTCACGCCCGTCGCAGGACCAGCAGCCGGCTGGGGGCTCCTGGCGGCTAGGCAGACTTCGCGACCAGCATTGCCTGTTCGACGCTCACTGATTGGGTCATGCGTGCCGATACAGAATGATTGGAACGCCCGGAGCAAATTGGCTCAGGAAGTCGAAGTCCGGCTCGCACAGCGGGCCGGCGTGGCTCGTGCCAAGGAAATTGCGATGCTCGGGCGTCGACATACCCCCGCTGTGACTCGACCCCCCGACCGGTCGACAGGGCGAGATGGTCGCGTGAGAGGAGATCGGGATCTGACCACCGAAACGACGGGAACAAACGGCGATAAAGGTGGTCAATCGCGAGCAACTTTCATTGTTTTTGTTGATCTTTTCGGCCGCTAGCGCAGGTGACCAAACGCGACAGCATCCTCGATGTTCGCCAGGCTTGAGTTAGGCGCTTCGCTTGTGGAGTGGGACCGCTTGTCTTGAGCTCCCAAGTTCAAGAACCGGGAAATTCTCCCGAATGGTCTGCGCTACGTAGCTGGGGGCAAGGTGAGCGTAATGCTTTTCCGTCATCCTCGTATCAGCATGACCGAGTTGTCGAGCGATGACAGCCATTGGCACGCCAGCCATGGCAAGATAAGACGCGTGAGTATGCCGCAAGATATGAAAATTTACCGGTGGTGAGATTGCCGCTCGTTGGCTAGCCTCATCGAGCGGCCGCTGCTGGTGCGAGGTTCCCCAGACCCTACCGTCACTTCTCAGGAAGATCCGCTCGCCGGATTGGAGGACCTGTGTCCATTGCCGGAAGGCAGATTTTCCCTCTTCCGTCAATACGACGTGTCGGTTCTTGCCCTTGCTCAGACGAACCGACAATGTGCCGCTGTCGTCGTTGTAGTCTTCGTACTTTAAACGCGTCAGCTCTGCGTATCGACAGCCCGTGTACAAGGCCGCTTCGATCAGCTTTCGAAAGTCCTCCGGACAGGCACTCACGAGCCGGCGGATTTCGGCGACGTTTAGATAGCGGACCACCGCTTCATCGACCCGCTTGAATGGCTTTACCTTTCGCCAAGCGCTGTCGGATGAGACGCGATCTGCGAAGAAGGCTCGATTGAGCGCCGCCTTTAACATCGTGAGAATGCGGTTGGCAGTTGCCTTTCGCGCGCGTCGCGCATCATCATCGTCAGGAGTTTCGCGCGTAGCCGGTTCAGTAGCGGTCCGCTTTGTCCTCACTCGTTTTGGTTCGGTTGCCACCCTGTTGCGCCAACGAACCAGCCGCTCCGTGGTCAGCTTGTCGATTTCGAGAGAGCCGAGGTCAGGCAAGATCCAAGCATCGAAGACGTATTTGGCCCCCTGAACGGCCGCCGGTTTCTTTTCGGCGGCGATCTCGGCCAGATAATCCTTGACGGCATCTGCAACCTTGTAAGGACCGGTATGAACGACACCGGCCGCGATGAGACGCTGCTGCTCGGCCCAGCTCCGCGCTTGGACTTGCGCTTGCCAGTAGTCAAAGACGGTTGCGCCGTCGGCGTCAGTGGTGTCGTCGGCCGCGCCGATTGCCTTGGTGTCATAGCCTTTCGCGCCGCGATAAAGGCTTGCGACCCATGATCCCGCAACCGCCCCACGGTAGTAGCCAAGCCGCAGCCCTTTTGCGATCTTCGCGAAGTAGGGTGTTCGGCGCACCGGCAAACGCGCGCGAGCTGTTCGCGTTTCAAGTGACGAGTGTCGCGCTGCGCGTGCCAACGGACGTGCTCCATTTCTTCAAGTTTTCTTCAAAAGACGGTCGAGAATTGAGACACATAGTACCGAACGTGAACGAACTAAGCAATTGAAAATACTGTGTTTATTAGCGTTCGCCAGTGTTCGCCAACGTGCGCGATGCAATTCTCTCAAGGCTGAAACAGGGGTTCGATTCCCCTAGGGAGCGCCAGCGGCTCTAGAAGCGCTGAAAATTCAAAAATATCCTGCAAATCATGGCGGCGGTGGTTCCACCCAATTGTACCGCCCCAGCTAAATTGCGGCGGCACCCAATCGCCATAACGACCTTGCCGCGTTATCCCGATTGCGGAATGATATCTGGCATAACTCAGGCTTCCTCGGGGCAGCAATGTCAGACCTTGGTGAGGTGAGCAGGAGGCTCGTCGCAGTCTTCGCAGCGGATGTGGAGGGCTACAGTCGGCTCATGGGCGCTGACGAGGTCGGCACGCTCAAGGGGCTGACCGAACGACGCGCGATACTCGACAAGCTCATTGGGGACCACAGGGGCCGTATTGCCAACACGGCGGGCGATAGTGTCCTTGCGGAGTTCGGGAGTGCTGTGGATGCGGTGAAGTGCGCGGTGGAAGCACAGGCCGCCCTTGCCGATGCGAACTCCAATCTTCCTCCAGACCGGCGCATCAGTTTCCGCATCGGAGTACACATCGGTGACGTGATGGTCCGAGCCGGGGACCTATTTGGCGATGGTGTGAATGTTGCAGCTCGGCTTCAAGCAATCGCGAAATCCGGTGGCGTGTGCGTCTCTGGGGCGACGTACGATCAGGTACACAAGGTTTTACCGATCACGTTCGCAGACCTTGGTGCTCAGCAGGTTAAGAACATTCGGGAGCCAATCCGCGTTTACCAGCCTAGTATACCGACCGGAACGAATCCGCGTGTTAGCGAAATTCAGAGCCAACACCTCGTGTTCGATAAGCCTTCCATTGCTGTCCTGCCATTCTCGAACATGAGTAGTGACCCGGAGCAAGAGTATTTCGCTGATGGCATAACTGAAGACCTTATTACCGAACTTTCTCGGTTCAAGGGTCTGCTCGTCATCGGGCGCAATTCGACTTTCACTTACAAGGGAAAGCCGGTTGATCTTAAGAAGGTGGGCGCGGAGCTTGGCGCAAAGTACATTTTGGAAGGCAGCGTACGACGCGCGGGACAACGCATACGTATCACCGGACAATTAATTGATACCGAAACGGGGGGGCATCTTTGGGCCGAGAAATACGATAGCGAACTGATCGACATTTTTGAATTGCAGGATCAAATAACAAAAAGCGTTGTGGCTACACTGCAGGCCGAATTGCTGTGGCTAGAGGGAAGCTTGGTTGACCGTACCAATGCGCCCAGTCTTGCGATGTGGAGCGCAACAAAAAGGATTTGGAAGAAGCTTTACGGCCTCACTCGCGAAAGCCTTATCGAAGGTCTTGAGTTGTCTAGAGAGCTGGCCAACGAACATCCGAACAGCGCCGAAGGTCACAAGCTGGTGTCTATTCTTGCAAGCCACTGCACGTATATGGGCTATGCTTCAGAACCAAAGGCAATGAAAGCCGAAGCTGAACGATCTATTTACATGGCGCTCGACCGCGCCGATAACGACGAGCACATTTTCTGGGGGCTTGGTCTCGTTCTAGGATTTTTGCAAGATAGGTTCGATGAGGCTGATGCTGCCTTTCGGCGGGCAATTGAAATCAATCCCAATTTTTCTCTTGGTTATGGTGGGCGAGGCCACATGCTCGCCTATGCTGGGCGAGCGAGAGAAAGTATTGCGCAATCCGAATACGCCATACGTCTAAATCCCAAAGATCCCAGCATCTTCTTCCGTTACTCGGCGCTCGCTATAGCGTACTTCACAGAGGGGGATTACGAGCAGTCACTAAAGTGGGCAAGATTAGCCATCGAAAGAAAGCCGAGCTATTGGATGCCCCATGCGCTGCTCACCGCATCACTGGTGCTTCTTGAAAGGCGCGAACATGCCCGCAGTTCGGCGCAGATTTTGCGGCAATTATTTCCAAACATCACGCTTTCCACGCTGCCTATCGAGCCGGTTCGTCCGCTTGAGCCTAAGAGAAAGTTCTATGAAGCTCTATTGAGCGTGGGCATTCCGAATTGATCAAAAGCGGCCATCCCAATCGCGTCGCAGGCTGCTCGAAGCTCATGGGGCTCGACGAGGTTGGCGCGGCCCGCACACTCGGCGAACACTGCAAGTTAGCAATGCGCTAGTGGAGAAGTACCAGACCTCGTCAGGACCACCTGGCGACGGCGCGGTGTTTCAATTTCCTTGGAGGCCGATGCGTTCAGTGTGCTCACCGCACTTTGCAGGTGGTAGCAAGCTGTGGTAGTAGCGGATCAGCAGTCGAGCTGATCTGTGTAGGTTTTGTAAGGGCCTCTATGGTCGCCCTTCGTCTCCCCTGGGGAGCGCCATACAAATCCAGCCATTGAAAACCTGCACACTCTAGGCAACCATGTGAGCCTGGAAAGACCGCCCTGCTACGCAACTAGCCCCGCAAGGTGGTCCGCAATGGCGCTCGCGGTCGCAACATGGCAATCCTGATCCCGAGTCTCGGCTTCGCGCGCTTCGACAGCCGTGGGGAGCTACGACTGGCGGAACGACTCAAGGACTTCCTCGAAGACAACGCTGTCGTCTGGCACAACCTCCCTGTTGGCCCCCTCAACCGGCATCCGGATTTCATTGTCGTTCATCCCGTGAACGGTCTGCTCGTGCTCGAGGTGAAGGACTGACGCCTGGAGACGATTGTTTCGGCGGACAAGACGAAGGTCGAGCTGCTGACAAATCGTGGTGTCGTACGGGAGAGCAATCCCCTCGAGCAGGCGCGCAAGTATACGTTCGAGGTCGTGCGCACGCTGGAGCGCGACGGACAATTGTTGTTTCCGCCCGGTCATCGCTTCGCGGGCCGGGCCATTGTTCCGTTCGGCTTCGGGGCCGTATTCACGAACATCACGCGCAAGCAGTTCGATCAGACCAATCTCAAGGAGGTGCTGGCCGAGCATCTATGTCTGTTCAAGGACGAGATGACGGAGGGCGCGGATCCCGAAGAATTCCGGACCGGATTGTGGCGCATGGTTCATCCGCGTCTCGGAGAGCCGCTGTCCATGCCGCAGTTCGACCGCCTGCGGGCGCTGCTCTTCCCGGAGATCCGCATACGACAGATTGCCCTGCCTCTGGACGAGGCGCCCCGGGCCGATCCTTCGGACCGGAACGCTTGCAGTCATGGATCTGCATCAGGAGCAGTTCGCGCGCAGTCTGGGAGAAGGGCATCGAATCATTCGCGGCGTCGCCGGATCGGGCAAGACGCTGATCCTGGCCTTTCGAGCCGAGCATCTGGCGCGTGCGGCGGCGAAGCCGGTGCTCATCCTGTGTTACGCCAATGGCATCGCCGGGCGACTTGAGGATGCCATGCAGAGCAGGGGCGTCGAGGACCGCGTTCAGGTTCTCACCTTCTATTCATGGTGTTACCGGATGCTGCGGACTTACGGGATTTCCGCTCCATCCGAACGAGACTATCCGGATTACGCAGAGCGACTGGCTGCGAGCGTTTCAGAGGTCGTGAAGGCGGTAGATCAAGGCCATATCCCGGCGGAGCAGTACGACGCTGTCCTGATCGACGAGGCTCACGACTTCGAGCCGCAATGGCTCGCGCTTGCGGCCAGGATGGTGAACCGGCGCACCAAGGCGCTGATGGTCGTCTACGACGACATCCAGGCCATCTACAAGGGACGTGAGCGCCCGGTGTGGAGTCAGCTCGGGATCGAGGCCAAGGGCAGAACGACCATGTTGAAGGTCAACTACCGCAACACGGCGCAAATCGTTGCCTTCGCCAGACGCTTCGCTGCCGACGTCATTGGCGCGCCGGGCATCACGGCCGACGACGAGCACGCCATCCTGTTGCCCGAAGATGCGGGCCGGCAGGGACTGGAGCCGGCCGTGCGGCGGTGTGTGAGCATCGACGCGGAAGCTCACTGCGTCGCCGAGTGGTTTCTCGAGCGGAAAAGAGCCGGCTACGAATGGTCGCAGATGGCGTGCCTCTACCCGGAGCACTGGATCGGCGGACGGATCGCGCAGATACTCGCCCGGCACGACGCGCCGATCGACATGGCCAAGGACAATCGCAACAGAGTCTCGGTCAAGCCGGTGGCCGTGCGGTTCCTGAGCATGCACAGTGCGAAAGGCCTGGAGTTTCCCTGCGTCGCCATTGCCGGATTGGGCCTGCTCGGCCGCCACGGCGAGACCGTCGAGGAATGTGTCCGGCTGACCTATGTCGGGGTGACCCGGGCGACCCACGAGGCACTCCTGACGTATTCGAGCGAGTCGGCATTGGTGCAGCGTCTGATCGCGTAGAATGGCCCCCGTGCGGGGACCCTCTCACGCCGTTGTGCCGTCGATCGAGCGGCGGATCACCTGCTGCACGTCCGCGTTCGACAGGAACAGGTCGTGGTTGATGATGCCCCAGCCTTCCGCTGACGCATCGACGACGCGCACACCGAGCCGCGCGATGGCGGCCTTCTCGGCGGCGCCGACCCGCGTCATTCCACCTGCGATCTGTCCCGACAGCGCCAGTGCGCGATCGTTCGTCGCGGCGATCACGGTGATCTTGCCGGCGAGCGGGCCGATGCGCTGGATCGCCGACGAGAACACGTCCATGTCGATGTCGGGCGCGGCAAACACCACCGCGCCGATCTTGCTGGTGACCGTGTCGCCGTATCGCGCATGGAGCTGGCGCAGGCCTTCGAGCGTCAGCATGGTTCCCATGCTGTGCGCAACGATGTGCACGCGGCCGCTGCCCGGAGCCGACACCAGCGCCGACAGCACGCGTTCGAAATCGTCGCGAGACCACATCGCGCTGTCGCGGTCATAGGCGTAGTCGAACAATCCTGCCCTGGAGGGCCAGGAAAACGCGATGGTCCGGCCGCGGAACTTGATTCCGTCGGAGAGATGGGCGGCATCCAGCACCGCCGTCTCGAATGTCTGCTTGAAGCCGTGCACATAGATCAGCACGTCCCCTCCGTCGGCCAGCGCGGCGAGATCGCCGGCGTCGGCCGACACCGGTTCGACGCGATCCAGACGCCAATCCCCGAGTCCAACTGAGGCGAGAGAAAGACGGCTCTCGTCCGGGGCCACCAGCCTGGCCCGCGCGATCGTCATGCTCGTTGCGCGCTCGGGCCCGAACCAGGGTTTCGTGCGACCGCCGTTCACGCGCTTGCGCGTGGTCGCGACCAGCAATGTTGGATCGACGGAGAGGGACGATGCGTCATAGCGTGCGCCGGTCGCGCCGAGGCCGGCGCATCCGCCGAGCGCAAGGGCACTCCCTGCCGACACAAGTCCGCCGAGGAGGGCGCGGCGCGAAACAGAATGACGGGAGTCGCGTTGCAGAAAACGTCGGACGATCACACGGAACCCTCGGGAACTTTGCCCACTATAACGCTGCCCCGCCCAGCTCCCTGAATGACAATGGGGGCGAGAAGACGGCGGAACAGCTTTGCGGTTCGTCGCATGATCGCTGCGCCCGCGCTCGCCGTCCGGAACCTGCGGCGACCGGCCAATCGGACCGCGTCGCTATCATACTCGTTCGAAGTGGGTTTGCTTCAGCGGCGCAGATAGCGCCAGCCGGCGACGACACCGCTCACCGAGACGATGGCGCCAAGGATCGACAGCAGCCATACCACGATGTCCCAGGCCGGGCGATGAATCAGCAGCAGGCGGAAATCGAAACTGTGCAGCGCGTTGAACAGCCAGCGATATGTGCGACGGCTGCTGTCCGCGCGGCCAACGATGTCGCCGGTGACGGGGCTGATGTGAAACCATGTTCTAGCGTCATCATCAAACACGGCGCGCAGCACCGGCAACTCGCGGTCGTGATGATGCGCATACCAGTAAGAGTCGTATTCTTCGAGGACCATCCGTTCCGCCAAGCGGGCTTGCGGCAGCAGTTTCGCTGCGGCAGTCCAAAGGCGATCCTGCGGTAGTGCCGCAGTCTGTCCCGAGGTCACATCCAGCGGCCGCTGCGTGCCATCGCGCGCTGCGGCGACGATCATCGGGCTGCCATCGAGCCAGACAAAGCGCGCTTCGACCGCGGCGGATTGCGGCGTTGGCAGCTTCGTCGCAATCGTCGGCGCATCGTGGCCGGCGTAGCGCTGCAGCACCTCGCCCGTCGTGTTGCGACTTGCGAAATATTCGCCGGGGTTGAGCGAAAGCCAACCGGAGAACGTCCAGGTCAGCACGAAGATGCCCGCGACCAGGCCGGTGACGTGGTGCCACGCCATCCAGCCACGATAGGGCGTGATCCTGCCGCTCGCATAGCGCCGCTTCAGCCGCACGCGAAGGATGCCGATCCAGATGCCGGTGACGCCGATGATCAGGCAAATACCGGATATCCAAAGCACGACCAGCCGCCACAACGGCCCGTCCTTGCGCAATACTGCCGGGTAGATCCAGTGCGGGATCGAGCCGAGCCAGTTCCAGACGCGTTCGGTGTGATTGGTGTCGAGCGCGATCTCGCCGGAGCGCGAGGAGACGTAGAGCTTGGTGCCGGCATTGTCGCCGAGCCCGATGAGGTAGAGCGGTCGCAGCGGATCGTACCGGGCCGTTACGCTCCATTGGTCGCGATCGATGATGTCTTCGAGTTGCGGTGATCTGCTCGCGGGATGATGTTGCGCGACCGCGAGCGCCTGCCGTTCGGAAACGTCCGCGATGACGCGGCCGTCGGCTGCGGAGATCGCCTGCCGCTTGCCGTCCCAGCCGGTGATCCGATACACCGGCTCGTCGGCCAGCATGGAAAGCCGGAGATCGCGCGGATAGCGCGTGGCGCCTGCCGCCTTCATCGCATCGTCCGGCGACAGCGCCACCTTCTCCCATTGAATGTCGGGAAGCGCTGCCAGCCTTTCCTTGTCGGAAAGGCCGGGAAAGGCGACGTACATCATCACCACGCCGGACATGAACCACATGGCGAACAACAGGCAGGTGATGATGCCGACCCAGCGATGGCTGATATAGAGCCACCGCCGGAGTGTGCGTTTCAGGGCGCGTGCCACGCTCAGAACTTCACGTTGACTGCGACTTGCGCCGTGCGCGGCATGCCGAGCAGCCACTGGGTGGTACCGCCCGACGTGGTGTAGACCTCATCGAACAGATTGTAGATGCGGAACGACACGGTGGTATTGAGATCGGGCTTCCACTGCACACCGGCATTGACGACGGTGTAGGCTGGGCGCGTCACGGTGTTGGCATTGTCCGCGTAGGTCTTGCCGACGATCTGCACGCCCGCATTGGCCGACCAGTTCGGTGCAAAGGCCCAGGTCACCCAGATGTTGGAGACGGTCTGCGGCACGTTGACCGGCACGTTGCCGGCATAATTCACGGCTACGCCGCCGACCGACTGCACGAAATCGTCGTATCTCGCGCGGAGGAAGGCGGTATTGGCATCGATCCGCCAGCCATGATCGAGCAGGAATCCGACCGATGCTTCGACACCGCGCGATGATTGCTGGCCGACCTGGACGGTCAGCGAAGGAATGTTCGGATCGCGTGCCAGCAGGTTGTTCTTCACGATCTCGTAGCCAGCCAGGGTCCATTCACCGCGGCCGGCCCAGAACGATTGCTTGACGCCGATCTCGATTTGTCTGCCGGTGGCCAGATCGAAATTCTTGTTTGCGGACGACAGCGAGATGATCCCCCCGACCGGATCGACCGCGGTGGCATACTGGCCATAGAAAGCGAGATCCTTGACGGGCGTATAGACCGCGCCGGCGCGCCAGGTCGTCGAGGAGAACGACTTTTCGAAGCTGTTGGCGGGCGTGACATAGTCGGTGCGCGTGACCGTCGGCTCATCCTGGCGGATGCCGGCAATCAAGGACAATTGCTCGGTGACCGACAGCCGGTTCTCGGCGAACAGCGCATACTGGTTGGTCACGCTGCCGTAGCCGGGAACTGTGGCGTTCGGGCTGCTGAATACGCCTGAGCCGAAGTCGAACGGGTTGACGGACGACGAGCCGCCGTAAGGTGAATTGTTGGTGTGGGTAAAATTGATGCTGTTGACATCGAAGCCCGCGACGAACTCGTTGGCCATGCCGAAGACATGTCCGCGGAATTTCGCATCCATGCGATTGCCGACCTGCTGCTGATCGTGAAAGATCTCGATGTAGCTGCTTCGATTGATCAGGCCGGTGGCGGGATTGTAGGCGTAGCTCTCGACGTCCTTCCAGTGCCTCCTGGAGTTCAGATAGTAGAGCGTGTTCTGGATCGAGATTCCTTCGGCGACCTGCCAGTCGGTCTTCACCTGATTCCAGCTGTCCTGGTAGCGGATATGGCTGTCGCCGACATTGTAGTTCTTGAAGCGTAGCGATTCGTCGAACCTGCCGTTGATCAGCGGCGTGCCGAAGTAGCGCGACGGGTTGCGGTCACCGTAATCCGTGGACAGCGTCCAGGTGACGTCTTCGTTCTGCCTGATCTGGACCACGGCATGAAGCGCGACATTCGAGGTGTTGTCGCGATCGACCCATCCGTCCGACATATTGCCGGTGGCGGTGATCCGATAGGCGACGTCCTTGCTGATCGGACCACCGCTGTCCACCGCGATTCGCCGCGTCATGTTGCTGTCCAGCGACACCTCAGCCTGGTTGCGGGGAACCCACAATGGCAGTTTCGAAACCACATTGACGGCGCCGCCGACTGCGCCCGCGCCGTACAACACCGACGCAGGGCCGTGCAGCACCTCGATACGCTCCGTCGACCAAGTGTCGAACGGAAAGGTCACCGTCCCGGCGCCGATATAGAGCTGGGTGCCGTCGTACAGCGTCATGACGGATCCAAGGCCCGTGAAGCCGCGGGTGTTGAACGATACGCCGCCATTGCCCGGTGCCGGGCTCGCCGTGAAGCCGGTCGCGTTTTGCGTCACCGCGTCCAGGATGTTCAGCTGGCCGCGTTCGGCGATTGTCTCGGCTGAGATCACCTCCACGCTGGCCGGCGTCTGCAGTCGCGTCAGGCCGAGGCGGCTACCGGCCGTGCTCGCGCCAGTGAGGTTGAGCGTCGGTGCGGCGAACACGGGATCCGTTGGGTTGGCAGTCGGAGCACGCGCGTCGCCAGCCACGCTTCGCTGCTGGCGTGAGCGCGCGGAGCGCATTACATCGCTGCGCCGGGTGCTGCGGGCATTCGGCTGCCTCGCTGGCGGCTGCACTACGACAGGATCGAGCGTCTGGGCCGGCCTTTCGGACTGTGCCCAGCAATCCGTCGACAATAAGAGGCAGGAGAATGCAACTGAACGGAGCAGCGCGCGGCGACGCCGTGGCGTGAAGATGGTACGGGAGGTCATCAATAGGCTCGCGATAACGTGGCACGTCACCGCGAACGTAGTTTGGCCGCTGCCTCAAGAAGACGGCAACCCAACACCCACCAGGACACCCCGCCCAATGTGCTCGCGTGTGACCACGACTGACGGCAGGTCTCCTGGCTCGCGGGTCGTTGCCTTTCGCCGCCTTCCCAGGCCCGCAGGCCCAGTGGCGTTTGGCGAAGGCTCACCGCTTACAGTTGCGGGGGCAGCCACGGCGTTGGGGGATCCCCCGCACCGTATTCCCTATTGATCTCCCGAAGGAGAACCGTCGCAGGCACCCTAGTTTTATTTGCAAAGGGCTGTCAACTGGCCGTTCCGAGCTCGGCGCATCGCGCCGTCATCGACAACCTGCGGCTCGCACGTCAGCTGTCGGGCAAAACGGCGAAGACGGACGGAGCTCATGTCCGGCAAAGCAAATCATGCCGCGAGGCTGCAAGCGCATGTCTGCGATCCCCGCCAAATAGCCTTCCGCGGAAGCATGATGCGTCGGCTTCGGTGGAGGTGGTCGTTGCTCCCGGAATCTGCCTTGATGCGATCTCAACTTGGTGGAGTGACGGTATGAGCGGTCTGGTGATCTCTGGCGGCCGGGTGGTGGATCCCGCGAGCGGGATGGACGCCGTCGGCGATGTGGCGGTGGTGGACGGCAGGATCGCCGCCGTCGGCACGGGCCTCGGCGGCGCCGAGCGGGTGATCGACGCGACCGGCCTCGTGGTCGCACCCGGCTTCATCGATCTGCATGCGCACGGCCAGTCGATCCCGGCCGACCGCATGCAGGCGTTCGACGGCATCACGACGACGCTCGATCTCGAGGCCGGCGTGCTGCCGGTCGCATCCTGGTACGAGCGCCAGGCGCGGAAAGGCCGCGTGCTGAACTACGGCGCCGCGACCAACTGGGCCTTTGCCCGCATCGGCGCGATGACGGGCTCCAATGCGGAGAGCTCGCTGGAGGCGTTCGGCAATGCCATGCGCGACCGCCGCTGGATCGACAACGTCGCGACCGAAGCGGAGGTATCAGGCATTCTCGATCGCCTCACGCGCGGCCTGAACGAGGGCGGCATCGGCATCGGCATCCTGAACGCCTATGCGCCGGGCGCCGGCGTGCAGGAACTGACCGCGGTGTGCCAGTTGGCTGCGGCCAAGGACGTGCCGACCTTCACCCACGTCGCCTTCATGTCGCGCATCGACCCCGAGAGCGCGGCGGAAGCCTATATCCGGCTGATCGGCTATGCCGGCGCCACCGGCGCGCACATGCACATCTGCCATTTCAATTCGTCGAGCAAGACCGACGTCGAGCGCTGCCGCGTGCTGATCGCGAAGGCGCAGGCGCAGGGCCTTCCGATCACGGTCGAGGCCTATCCTTACGGCACCGGCTCGACCGTGCTGGCCGCCGCCTTCTTCAGCGATCCCGAGTTCGTCGAGCGCAACGGTACCGGTTATGATTCCGTGCAGCGCGTGACCGACGGTTATCGCTTCCACGATCGCGAGGAGCTCTTGAAGGCGCAGGCCGAGGAGCCGTCCTCCCTGGTGCTCTGGCACATCCTCGATACCGAGAACAACGCGCACCACCGCGACCTGCTCGACATGTCGGTGCTGTATCCCGGCGGCGCGATCGCGTCCGATGCGATGCCGTGGACGCTGTCCGACGGCAGCACCTATACCGGCGACGCCTGGCCGCTGCCGGATGACGCCACCTCGCATCCGCGCTCGGCCGGCTGCTTCACGAAATTCATCCGCGAATGGGTGCGCGAGCGCAAGGCCGTGTCGCTGCTGGAAGGCGTGCGCAAATGCGCGCTGATCCCGGCGGAGATCCTCTCCCAGAGCACGCCCGCGATGCGCGCCAAGGGCCGGCTTGCGAAAGACGCAGATGCCGACATCGTCGTGTTCGACTACGAGAAGCTCTCGGACCGCGCGACATTCACCGCGATGAACCGTCCCTCCGAAGGCGTGCGGCATCTCGTCGTCAGCGGTCAGGTGCTGATCTCCGACGGCGTGCTGGACGTGGCCGCGAGGCCCGGCAAGCCGGTGCGCCGCCCCGTCGTCGAGGGCTGACCCATGCCGGTCCCCATTCTCCTGGTGACGGGCTTTCTGGGGGCGGGCAAGACCACGGTCGTGAACCATCTGCTGGCGCACGCCGAGGGCCGGCAGATCGCCGCCGTCGTCAACGATTTCGGCGCGATCAACATCGATGCGGAGCTGATCGCGGGTGCGAGCGACGGCGTGGTCAGCCTCGCCAATGGCTGTATCTGCTGCTCGCTCGAAGGCGATCTGCTGCGCACGCTCTCGACGCTGCTGCGGCGCGATCCCAAGCCGGAATATATCGTCATCGAGACCAGCGGCGTCGCCGATCCTGCCGATATCGTGCGCAATCTGATGGACCCGGTAATCCTGCGCGAGGCGCCGCTGGAGACGGTGCTCTGCGTGATGGACGCAGGCACGCCGCCCGCCGCCCTCGACGACGCGCTTCAACGTTCGCAGTTGCGCGTCGCCGACATCGTGGCGTTGAGCAAGCTGGATCTGGCCGACGCAGGCGCAGGTGCGCGGCTGCGCGCGGCCATCCGCGCGCTGCGCATTCCCGCCGTCGTGGTCGATGCGCAGCATGGCGAGATTCCTGCCGCGCTGCTGTTTCCCGCCGACGTCGATCGTGCCTCCGCGCCGCGCGAGGTGGGCCCGCGGCGGCCGGCAGAGGAGCGCTTCGAGACGCTGAGCTGGACCTCGGATAAGCCGGTCTCGCTGCCCCGCCTGCAGCAGGCCATCAACCGGCTGGCGCCGAAGCTCGCGCGCGCCAAAGGCCTGTTTGAGAGCATCGAGCAGCCCGGACGTCCGATGGTGTTTCAGTTCGCCGGCGGTCGCGCCACGCTCGCTCCGGGCGATGCGCCGGCAGCGGGCGTGCCACGGACGCGGATCGTCTTCATCGCCGAGCTCGGGGTGCTGTCGAAGGCCGAGCTCGACGGCATCATGGAGGCGTGCATTGCGGCGGAGTAGCATGACACGCACCGATCGCACGCGTATCGGCTCGAACCGGGCGATCCTTCAATCCTCGACCGGCAACGCATCCCCGTGCGCATACCAATCCGCGCGGGAGGTCCAGTGCACATGCCGGTCCGGTGTCGCATCCAGCTTGTCGTCGAACGCGCCGGCATGGATGATCGCTTCGCGTCCGCTGCGCGTGAGGTGCGGCATCGGGCTGCCGCAGATCTTGCAGAAAGCGGTCGCAAAGCTGCGCGCGCTGGGCAGGTCGACGCGCGCGACGGAAGCTTCGCCGCGCAGCCAGTGCAGCGCCCCCGCCTTCACGATCACCTCGCAGGAATGCGCCGTCCCGGTCGCCTTGCGGCAGCGCGAGCAATGGCAGTTGAGGAAGCGGTCGAACGGTCCCTCGACCTCGAACGCGATCTCGCCGCACAGGCAACTGCCGCGGAATGCCGTCATCTCACTCTCCCTCCGGCTCTGCGGGCTTGTCGGCCGCTTCTTCCGCATGGACCGGCGGCGCCCCGTGCGCCCCGCGGAGCCGGATCATGGTGTCGATCACGTCCACCTCGATCTTCAGCATGTCGACGTCGCGCGTCATCTCGCGCACCTCCTGGCCTTTGCGCGCCAGCTCCTCGGAGACGTCGACCGCCATCTTGCGTTCGGTCACGTTGCCCTGTGTTGACGAACAGCTTCGCGCGCATCCATTCGAGCCGCGCCCGCTGGGTGTCGCGCTCGCACTTCTTCTCCGCGTAGCGCCGTCGCGCCTCCGCATAGGCGCCAATCAGTGCCGTTTCCGGCAGGCTCCACAATTGCTCGACCGACATGGTCATGCCGTTCAGGTCCTGAGTTCAGCTCGCCGGAGGTTTGCTCCGCAGCCTATCAGACCCTTCCGGCCGAAAATTCTCAAGAGGGGATCGGCAGATCCGCCAAGCTCACGCGAACTGCGCGATGCCGTGACCGACGGACCAGTTCTCCTTGGGGGCATCGAGCACGTTCACGAACACGTCCTCCGGACGGATGCCGGGGCTTTCGCCGAGAAGGTCCGCGATCCGGCGATACAGTGCTTTCTTCTGTTCTGGGGTGCGCGAGGCGAACACGGTGATCTGGATCAGCACCGCGTCGTCGCTGCGCTCGACGCCGTAGGCATTGCCGCAGCGGAAGTTGGCCGGCTCATGCTCGGTGATGGCCATGAACGCGTCGTTTTCGGGCACGTTCAGCGCCTCGCGCATGGCGCGGTAGAGGCCGTCGAGAATCGCCTGCCGGTAGGCTTGCGGCTTGCCGGCGCGCATCGAGATGCGGAGGAGGGGCATCGCGCGTTCCTTTGCATGCGGGCCTGACCGGCGAAGCGAATGTGGACGCCGCCGGTGCGGCCGGTTGACGAAATGGATGACGAAACGGGCTATCAACCCCGATCAGTTTTTGACACAATGTCTAGAAAGCATGTTCTTGACACCGTGTCAAATATTTTGGAGGAGCAGGGTTTGAGGCCGCGCGAATTCGACCATGACGACGTCCTGCGCGTCGCGTTCGACCAGTTCTGGCGCAAGGGCGTGCGCGGCACCTCGCTGTCGGATATCGCGCGCGACGCCGGGGTCCAGCGCGGCAGCCTCTATAATGCCTTCGGCAGCAAGGAGGCGCTGTTTCTCCAGGCCTATGAGCGCTATGCGGGCGACTATCTGCTCGCCCTGCAAAAGGCGCTCGGTACGGGCAGCTTGCGAAAGCGCCTCACCCTGTTCTTCGATCTGACCATCACCAATTTCCGCTCCGGCGTGCCGCCGCGCGGCTGTCCGACCACGCGCGGCTTGATGGAGCTCGGCGCCGCCGAAGGCGAGGGGCTCGACGAAGAAGCGCGCCAGGCCTTTGCGGGCCTCATCTCGCGCATCACCGCGCTGGTTCGGGACACGTTGTCGGCAGGCGCGGAGCGCGGCGAGTTCAAGGGCAATCCCGCGGCCGCGGCGCTGCACATCATCACCGTGACGCGCGGTCTCGCCGTGCTCGAACGTGCCTTCGGCGACGAGCCGCAATTGCGCAAGATCGCCGCGCACACGATCGATCTCGTGCTCGGCAGGAAAGGCGGCTAGGCGTCAGCAGAACGCAAGCGCGTTGACAGCCCGTGTTGCTGCATCCTCCTTGTCGGAGCCGACGAACCGGCAAACGATGGACTCGAGCTCGCCCGGCTGCTTGCGGCGTGCAACCGCCAGCAGGCGCATCAATTCCGCCTCGTCCCTGGAGAGGCGCCGGCAGGACGGCGGCATGAAGCACAGCTCGCATGGCCGGCCGCCGCGCAGGATCCTGACGAGGGCCGCGGCCCGCGCCACCAGCAGCGGACTATCGGCGATGCCGGGCGCCTCGTCGGCAAAGCGATAGGCGGCTTCCCAGCAGTCGGAGGCGCCGGTCGCATAGGCCGCTCCGATGAAGCGGAACAGCGACAGCGCGACGCGGCAGAAATCATCGTAGCTCTCGACGCTTCGTGGCGCCGCAAGCGCGGCCTGGAGCGGACAGAGCTGCGACTGGCCCGCGTCCGGGACCGCCACGGAATCGCATTCATCCTGCATCATGAATGTTCTCGTCAGTGCAGCGTGGGACTTCCGACCAGCGAGCTCTTCATCGCCATCGTCCGATCATGGTCGTAAGACCGCACGTGCCGGTCGGGCAGGACGAGACCGGCCATGCGGAAGATCGTTGCAAGCCCCCGGACCGGCGCGAGCGCCCAATCGGCGCCGACCGGCGGCAGCCAGCGCTCGAACTGTTCGCGGGCGACCTCGATGCGGTCCTGCTGTGCTGCGGCGATGGCACGCAGAATTCCGCGCTCGCTGTCCGACATGCGCGGGCAAGTCGGGCAGTGCACCTCGATGGCGGTGTGGGCCGTGCAGGCGAAGATCTCGATGATCGACTCCAGCGAGGGCACGGCGTCGCCCACGCGGAAATGGTCGTACACCTCCTTGATATCGGCCGCGGTGGGAACGGCGCCTCCGCTGCGTGCCTTCGCCCTGAATCCCCAGATGAAGAGCCGCTCCGCTGCGCTCAGCGCAGGAAGGTCGAGGCGCCCGGTATATGTCGATTGATGCATTGAGCCTGTGGCCTTTGCTGCACTCGCGCCAGAGCTGGCGCGGATGATCTGCGCCGATCGTTCCGCCAGAGACCTCTCCAAGTCAACGCTCGGAGAGGCGATGTCGAGGTGTTCCAGATTGGAAGAATTCGCATCTCGGGTGCAGCATGCGGCAGCTCTCTCGCGGAATTGCGGGAAGTTCCGAAAAACCGAATGATAAGGAGTCCATGCGCGCGCGGATGATCGCCGGTCACCAGGCCAAGACGCTGCGGATGGTCGCTGTCGGCTACGCCAGGGTGCTCGCTATGTTCGAGGACAATGCGTCGGCCCGAGCGACGAGCTATTTCCGCGCTGCGGCATCGGCCGTGCTGCGGAAAACTGTTTTCCTTGACATGAACTCTGCCGTGCTCGACGTGTAGCGACGTCGCGTGACGACACGTTGCGTTCCTCGCGATTAGAGTTGCGTTCCTCGCGATAAGAAAAGCAGCACGGGAAAGACGCCATGAGTGCAGGCCTCGACGAAAAAGACTACCTCGCCGCCTTGCGCGGGTTGTGGAACGAGGCCTGGCCGAAGGGCATGCCGCGCTCGCCGAACTATCTGCACGGCGAAGTGCCCCTGACGGAATATCTGCGCGCCTGGGCGAAGCGGAATCCGGAGCGTCCTGCGGTGATCTTCTACGGTCACGTCATGACCTACGCGGACCTCGACCGGCAGAGCGACCGCTTTGCGGCGTTGTTGCAGGCCAAAGGCGTGCGCAAGGGCGACCGCGTCGCCGTCTTCCTGCCGAACTGCCCGCAATTCCACGTCGTGTTTTTCGGCATCCTGAAGCTCGGCGCGATCCACGTGCCCGTCAGCCCGCTGTCGCGCGCGTTCGAGCTGTCCTACGAGCTGAACGATACCCAGGCCGAAGTGATCGTCGCGCTGGACCAGCTCATGCCGGTCGTCGAGCAGGTGAAGGGCGAGGTGCGGCTGCGCGAGATCATCGTCACCAGCTTTGCCGATGTCGTGCCGGCAACGCCGGCATTTCCGGCGCCGGACTCGATCCGCGGTCCGCGCGTCGCAATACCGGGCACGACCGATCTGCTGCCGGCGCTTACCGCGCTAACTGCGCCGACGCCGCTGCCGCCCCCCGGGCTCGATGATGTCGCAGCCCTCAACTACACCGGCGGGACGACCGGCATGCCGAAGGGCTGCGTCCATACCCATCGCGACATGGTCTACACGGCCGCCGCCAATTACGGCATCTCGGTGCAGTCGGACGAGAGCAGCGTATTCCTGTCGTTCTTTCCGGAGTTCTGGATCGCAGGCGAGAACTTTGGCCTGATCTTCCCGCTGTTCTCCGGCGCGACGCTGGTGCTGCTCGCGCGGTGGGACGCCGTCGGCGCGATGGCCGCGATCGACAAATACAAGGTCACCATCATCGCGATGCCGGTCGACGGCGCGGTCGAGCTGATGGACCATCCACGCTGGAGCGAGTTCGACCTGTCGTCGCTGAAGCAGGTGCGTGTCGTCTCCTTCGTCAAGAAGCTCAACGCCGACTATCGCAAGCGCTGGAAGGATCTCACCGGCACGATCCTGATGGAGGCGGCCTGGGGCATGACCGAGACCCACACCTCGAACACCTTCACGGCGGGTTTCCAGGACGGCGACTTCGACCTCAACAACCAGCCGATCTTCGTCGGGCTGCCGGTTCCCGGTGCCGAGTTCAAGATCACCGATTTCGAGACCGGTGCGCTGTTGCCCCTTGGCGCGGAAGGCGAGATCCGCGTGCGCACGCCGTCGCTGCTCAAGAGCTACTGGAACAAGCCGGAGGCCACCGCGGAGTCGCTGATCGATGGCTGGCTGCGCACCGGCGATATCGGCAGCATCGACAAGGACGGCTTCCTGCACTTCCTCGGCCGCCGCAAGGAGATGCTGAAGGTCAAGGGCATGAGCGTCTTCCCGCCGGAGATCGAGGCGCTGCTGGGGCAGCATCCGAAGGTGCTGGGTTCAGGCGTGGTCGGCCGCGACGATCCCGACAAGGGCCAGGTGCCGGTGGCCTATATCCAGCTCAAGCCGGAGGCGGTCGGCAGCATCTCCGCGGAGGATCTGCGCGCCTGGTGCGCCGAGCGCATGGCCGTCTACAAGGTCCCGGAAGTCCGCATCATCGAAGCCCTGCCCCTGACGGCGACGGGCAAGGTGAAGAAGCAGGACCTCGATCCAAATCTTCCTGCTGCTGTCTGAGTGAGAGAGATCATGTCGTTCAAGAGGCTTCTGATCGCCAATCGCGGCGAGATCGCCATCCGCATCGCGCGCGCGGCGGCTGATGCCGGCATCGCGACGGTCGCGATCCATCCCGCCGACGACGCGCTGTCGCTGCACGTGCGCGTTGCCGACGAGGCGATCGAAATCCCCGGCCGCGGCGCCCGGGCCTATCTGGACATCGACGCCGTGGTGAAGGCGGCGAAGAGCACTGGCTGCGACGCCGTGCATCCCGGCTACGGTTTCCTCAGCGAGAACGCGGCCTTCGCCAAGGCCTGCGCCGACGCAGGTATCACCTTCGTCGGCCCCAAGGCGAGCGCGCTCGAGCTGTTCGGCGACAAGGTTGCGGCACGTCAGCTGGCGAAACGCTCCGGCGTGCCGATCATTGCCGGCACCAGCGGCCCATCGAGCCTCGAGGAGATCACGGCCTTCTTCGATTCGCTCGGCAGCAACGCGGCGATCGTCGTCAAGGCCATGGCCGGCGGCGGCGGGCGCGGCATGCGCGTGGTGGAGAACGCAGCCGATCTCGCGGAGGCTTATGCGCGCTGCCAGTCGGAGGCCAAGGCTGCCTTCGGCTTCGACGGCGTCTATGCCGAGCGGCTGATCCGGCAGGCGCGCCACATCGAGGTGCAGATCATCGGCGACCGCCATGGCGCAATCTCTCATCTCTGGGAGCGTGAATGCACCATCCAGCGCCGCCATCAGAAGCTGATCGAGGTGGCGCCGAGCCCGTCGCTGAGCGATACCTTGCGCGGCCGCATCATCGAGGCGGCCAAGCAGCTTGCGACGGCTGCGGCTTACGACAATCTCGGCACGTTCGAGTTCCTGGTCGACGGCACCGCCGAGGACAGCTTCGCCTTCATCGAGGCCAACCCGCGGCTCCAGGTCGAGCACACCGTGACGGAAGAGGTGCTCGGGCTCGATCTCGTCCGCGCCCAGCTCGCAGTCGCTGCGGGCGCTTCGCTAGCCTCGCTCGGCCTTGCGCAAGGATCGATCCCGAAGCCGCGCGGCCATGCCGTGCAGCTGCGCGTCAACATGGAAACTTTGGACGAGACGGGCGCGACCCATCCGACCGGCGGCGTGCTTGCCGTGTTCGAACCGCCGTCGGGCCCCGGGGTGCGTGTCGATAGCTTTGGCTATGCCGGCTACAAGACCAGTGCCGCCTTCGACTCGCTGCTGGCCAAGGTCATCGTTCACACATCGGGCGAAGCCTGGCATGACGTGGTCGCAAAGGCCTCGCGCGCCTTGCGCGAGTTCCGGATCGACGGCGTCGTCACCAACATCGCCTTCCTCCAGGCGGTGCTGGCGCACCCCGATTTCAGGACCAACCGCATCGCGACCGACTTCATTGATCGCAATATCGCAAAGCTCGTCGATGCCGCCGATGGCGCGGCCAAGCCGCTCTACTTTGCCGCGCCGGAGCGAGGCGGAGCGCACGGCACCGAGACGCACGTTGCGCAAGCGGTGCCCGAAGGCGCGGCGATGGTTGCAGCGCCCCTGCAAGGAACCATCGTCACCATCCAGGTGAGGGAAGGCGAGATCGTCCGCCCCGGCCAGCAGCTCGCGGTGATCGAGTCCATGAAGATGGAGCACCTCGTCATGGCCGAGCAGGGCGGCCGCGTGATGAAGCTCCTTGCCGGCGACGGGGTCACGCTGCTGCATGGCGAGCCGATCCTGTATCTCGAGCCGCTCGACGTCGCGGCAGACAGCACGGCCGTGGAAGCCGATGTCGATCTCGACCACATCCGCCCCGATCTCGCCGAGCTGATCGCGCGTCAGGCCAACACGCTCGACGAGAACCGTCCGGCCTCGGTCGAGCGCCGCCGCAACACCAACCAGCGCACCGCGCGCGAGAATGTCGCCCAGCTCGTCGACGACGGCTCGTTCATGGAGTACGGCAGCCTTGCAATCGCGGCGCAGCGCCGCCGGCGCAAGCTCGACGATCTCATCAGGAATACGCCGGCCGACGGCCTCGTCATGGGCGTCGCCACCGTGAATGCCGAGAAGTTCGGCCCGGAGGGCGCGCGCTGCATCGTCGTGGCCTACGACTACACCGTGCTCGCGGGCACGCAGGGCCACATGAACCACAAGAAGATCGACCGCATGCTGACGCTGGCGGAGGATTGGCGCGTGCCGATGGTGTTTTACGCCGAGGGCGGCGGCGGGCGGCCCGGTGACACCGACCGGCTCGGCATGACCGGCCTCGACGGTCCTTCCTTCGTGCAGTTCGCAAGGCTCTCCGGCCTCGTGCCCGTCGTCGGTGTCGTGTCGGGCTATTGCTTCGCCGGCAACGCCGCGATGCTCGGCTGCTGCGACGTGATCATTGCCACCAAGAACGCCTCGATCGGCATGGGCGGCCCGGCAATGATCGAGGGCGGCGGGCTCGGCGTCTATCATCCGGCCGAGGTGGGCCCGGTCTCGTTCCAGGCGCCCAACGGTGTCGTCGACATCCTGGTCGAGGACGAGGACGAGGCGACGCGCGTCGCGCAAAAATACCTGTCCTATTTCCAGGGGGCGGTGACGAATTGGGAAGCCGCCGACCAGCGCCTGCTCCGCCGCGCAATCCCCGAGAACCGGCTGCGCGTCTACGACATCCGCAGCGTCATTGATCTGGTCGCCGACAACGACAGCGTGCTGGAGCTGCGCCGCGATTACGGCGTCGGCATGATCACCGCGCTGATTCGGATCGAGGGCAAGCCGTTCGGCCTGATCGCCAACAATCCCCGTCATCTCGGCGGCGCGATCGATGCGGATGCCGGAGACAAGGCCGCGCGCTTCCTCCAGCTCTGCGATGCCTTCGATCTGCCGATCGTCTCGCTGTGCGACACGCCCGGCTTCATGGTCGGTCCGGAAGCGGAGAAGACCGCGATCGTGCGCCACGTCTCGCGCATGTTCGTCACGGGCGCGAGCCTCACCGTGCCGCTGTTCGGCATCGTGCTGCGCAAGGGCTATGGGTTAGGGGCGCAGTCGATGATCGGCGGCGGCTTCCACGCCTCGTTCTTCACCGCGGCCTGGCCGACCGGCGAGTTCGGCGGCATGGGGCTCGAGGGCTATGTCCGCCTCGGCTTCCGCAAGGAGATGGAGGCGATCGCCGATCCCGAGGAGCGCGAGACCTACTACCGCAACAAGGTCGCCGAGCTCTACGCCAACGGCAAGGCCGTCTCGATCGCCTCGGTGTTCGAGATCGACAACGTCATCGACCCCGCCGAGACCCGGCGCTGGATCATGGCGGGCCTGCGTTCGGTGCCGAAACCGCCGGCGCGGACGGCGAAGAAGCGGCCGTGCATCGACACGTGGTGAGGGCGGTGCAGCAAAACTGACTCCCTCCGTCATTCCGGGGCGCGCGCAGCGCGAACTACGGTGCGCAGTTGCGCACCTGAGAATCTCGAGATCCCGGGTTCGGCTCTTCGAGCCGCCCCGGGAAGACGATCGAGAGAGGTGCGCCACTCGGCGTTCCCGGTTCCCGATTGACATCCCCGCCTGTGGTGCCAGACTTTGCACAATAATACAGGGTGGAGACGTCCGCGATGGCCAGCCTTTCGGCCTCGAATCATGTCGCCCGTGTCTTGTCCGTCGCCAACCACGTGGCCGACGTCGATGCCTCTTCGCGGATCGCCAATTCCTGGCGTCGCTGCCTGGTCAATCACAAGCTCGATCCCGCCCGTCAGGGCCCGCCGCAGACGCTGACCGAGGCCGAAATCCGGCACGCCGCCGAGCCGATGGAGGAGACGATCAGGCTCGCAATGCCCGAGCTCGACGATCTCGCCCGTGTGCTGCGCGAGGCCGGCTACTGCGTCAATCTCGCGGATGCGAACGCGACCATGCTGTTCAGCCGTCTGCCCGGAGAAGCCGATGCAAGGATGTTTCTGGACTGGAAGATCTACACCGGCTCGAACTTCGCCGAGACCTTCGAGGGCACCAACGGGCTCGGCACCGCGCTGGCCGAGGAAAAGCCGATCCTGGTGCATCGGGACGAACATTTTCGCGCGCAATGGCACATGTTCTCCTGCGCCGTGGCGCCGCTGTTCGACCAGGCCGGACGGCTCGCCGGTGCCATCAACATCACCTCCTGCCGCGCGGATCTGGAGCGCGCCGCGCATCAGCTCGCGCTCGCGGTGACGATGGAGGCGACGCGGCGGATGGAGGGAGCGATCTTTCGTGGCCATTTCCGCGACGCCTGGATCGCCACCGTGCCCGGTGACGGCGGCGATGGCCTCATCGCCTATGACGACGACCGGCGCATCGTCGGCGCCTGCCGTTCCGCGCGTGCACTGCTCGGTCTCACCGATGGCATGATCGCCTCCGGCATTGACCTGTCGCGTTACATCGAGTTCGACCATCAGCCCGGGCGTGGCGCGGACGATGCTGTTCGGCTGCGCCGCGCCGACGGCAGCGCTCTGGGCCATGGCCATGTCGCGCCGCCGCCACGCACGAGGGCGCGCCCCCTTGCACCGCGCCGCGATGCGCCTGTCGATCACCACGATGCGCTGCATCGGCTCGCCGGTCGCGATCTCGGCCTGATCAAAAGCGTGAATCGGCTCAGGCGCATTGGAGATCGCAATCTGCCGGTGCTGCTGCATGGCGAGACCGGCGTCGGCAAGGATGTGTTCGCGCGCGCCATTCACGCCGCCAGCAATCGGGCACGTCGCAACTATGTCGCGCTGAATTGCGCGGCGATGCCGGAGAGCCTGATCGACGCCGAACTGTTCGGCTACGAGGCCGGCGCCTTCACCGGCGCGCGGCGCGACGGTTCGAAGGGCCTGATCGTGCAGGCCGATGGCGGCACGCTGTTTCTCGACGAGATCGGCGACATGCCGATCGGCTTGCAGACGCGCCTGTTGCGCGTTCTGGAAAACCGCGAGGTCTGGCCGCTCGGCGCGCTCAAGCCTGTCGCGGTCGACATCCGCCTGATCAGCGCCACGCATCGCGATCTCGGCCGTATGGCGGAGCAGGGCGCCTTCCGCGCCGATCTCTATTTCCGCCTGCGCGGCATCGAGGTGCACCTGCCGGCGTTGCGCGAGCGCGCCGACCGCGGCGACATCATCCGCCAGATCGCGCGCGAGGAAGCGCCGGGCTGCAGGCTTTCGGACGAAGCATGGTCGCAGCTTGCGGCCTATCCCTTCCCCGGCAACATGCGCCAGCTCCGTCACGTGCTGCGGCTCGCGGGTTGCACGGCGGAGAACGGTGTCATCACCGATGCCGATCTTGATCTGCCACCGTTCGGCGGACGGGTTGAGCAGGACCTTGAAGCAGCCGAGCGCGCCACGATCATCGAGGCCTTGCGCAAGCATGGCGGTCGCGTGACGGAAGCAGCGCGCACTCTGAAGCTGAGCCGCGCGACGCTGTATCGCAAGATCAAGCTGTTGAGGATCGAGACGACGCAGTAGCGAGATTGCATGCGGCAGCGCTCCACCTTCTCCCTTCAAGGGGGAAGGGCCACGCTTGCTGCCTCTACGAAAAATCCGTCCAGCTCAGATGCCGTGCATCGAGGTCGCCGATCGTCATGCCCTCGCGCATCTCCCGCGGCGTATGGAAGTTGCTGCGCAGGTACACGAGCGGTGTCGCGGTCGCCGAATGCGAGGCACTGCGCACCTCGCCGACGAAAATCGAATGCGTCCTGGTCTCGAACTCCTGCGCCAGCACGCAGTCGAACGCGGCGACCGCGTCCGTCAGCACCGGGGCGCCGGTCGCCGCTCGCGTCCACTGCCCGAACGCAAAGCGGTCGTCGCCGTTGACGCCCTTCTGCCCGCTGAAGGTGAGGGCGAGCAGCGCGTGATCCTCGTGCAGGAAATTGATCGCGAACGCGCCCTCTTCGCGGATGCGCGCATGCGCGCTGGCGTTGCGGTTGACGCAGACGATCAGCGAAGGTGGCGAGTCCGACAGCGAGCAGGCCGAGGTCACGGTCAGCCCCGTGCGCTTGCCGTGCTCGGCGCCTACCGTCACCAGCGCCACGGCACCGGCACATTGGCGCATCGCCTGCTTGAAATCCTTGGCGTCGAGAGGTTTGGCGTCCACCGTCACGCGGAAATCTCCGAAATGAATGCGGGTGCGGCACGATCGCGCCGCACCCGCATCTGGTCAAGCCGCCTTCTTCGCGGAGCCGAGATGCTTCAGGCGCGGCATCACCTCGTTCTTCAGCAGCGAGAGCGAGTGGTGCCAGGCCTCGGCCTTGTGCTTGTAGTCGAAGCCGAACACCAGCAGCACGCCGAAGCCGCCGACCTCGTCGTAGATCTTCTCGATCTTCTCGGCGACCGTCGCGGGCGAGCCGACGATCCAGTTCCGCTTGGCGCAATATTCGACCGTGACGTCGCTGTCGGGCACGTCGGGCGCGTGCTTCAGATAATCCTTGAAGCCGAAATGGCCGAGCAGGGGCAGGAAATACTCGCTCATCATCCGGCCCATCATGTCGCCGGTCGAGAGCTTCCAGGCCTCCTCGTCGGTGTCGGCGACGAACACCTCGCGCACCAGCCGCCAGTCCTGCCGGTCCGGTTTGCGTCCCGTCTTGGCGGCGCCGATCTCGACGGAGTCCCAATGGCTGGAGACATAGGCCGGGTTGAGATTGAGGCTCATCGGGATGAAGCCGCGCTCGCCGGCGAGCTTCAGCGTGTCCGAGTTCTTCGACAGCCCCGCAACGCCGATCGGCGGATGCGGTGCCTGCAACGGCTTGATGTGGGGCTTGAGGAAGTCGAACATCGTGTCCGGCTTGGTCACGGTCCAGTACTTGCCCTTGTGGGTGAAGGGTGCCGGCTCTGTCCACAGCTTCAGGATGATCTCGAGCGCCTCGCGTGTCATGTCGCGGTTCTGTCCGCTCATGCCGTCGACGTTGAACATCGCCCAGTCGCTCGGCAGCCCCGATGCCGCGACGCCGAAATTGAGCCGACCCTCGGAGAGATGGTCGAGCATGGCAACGCGGTTGGCGAGCTCGGCCGGGTGGTGATAGGGCAGCAGGAAGCCGCCCGGCCCGATGCGAAGCTTCTTGGTCTGCATCAAGGCCTGCGCGATCAGGAGGTCCGGCGTGGGATTGGGTTCCCAGGGCGCGGTGTGGTGCTCGCCGACCCAGGCTTCCTGGTAGCCGAGTTCGTCGAGCCAGCGCATGACCTGCAGGTCCCAGTCGTTTCCTTCCTTCAGGCCGCACTCCGGCGGGTGCGAAGGCATCGTGAAATAGCCGATCTCCATGGGTTTCCTCATCTGATGTTGACGCGTCTTGTCGCGCGTTGGCGGAGTTGAGTGCTGAAGCTTCAGCAAGCGGTGTGCCAGCGCGGCGGAGCTTCGAATTGAAGAGAAAGGGCTGGTTTGCCCGCGCAATAGCCGGTATCTCGACCGGAGCCTGCAGGACATCGTCTCATTTGTCGCGAGACGGCGTCTTGGCCGTGAGACGAGGACGAGACCTGACATGACCGAACCCGCTTACGTCGCGGTGGATTGGGGCACCAGCAGTTTCCGCCTGTGGCTGGTCGATCGTGCCGGCCAGGTGCTGGCCGAACGCCGCAGCGATGAAGGCATGCTGGCCGCGGCGAAGGCCGGCTTCCCGGCAGTGCTGCGATCGCATCTTGCGGCGATCGAAGCGCCGGATCATCTGCCGGTGCTCGTCTGCGGCATGGCCGGCGCCCGCACCGGCTGGGTCGAGGCCGGCTATGTCGACACGCCGGCTCCTCTCTCTGCCTTTCTGAAGCAGGCCGTGCGCGTGCCGGGCGAGGCGCGCGACATCCGCATCCTGCCGGGCATTGCCCAGCGCGATGCAAAAGCGCCGGACGTCATGCGCGGCGAGGAGACGCAATTGCTCGGTGCGCTCGGTCTCGATGCTGCGGGGGAGATGCTGGTCTGCATGCCCGGCACGCATTCGAAATGGGTTCGCGTGAAGGACGGCACGGTCGCGCATTTCTCCACCTTCATGACCGGCGAGCTGTTCAGCGTAGTCTCGCGCGAGACGATCCTGTCGCTCGCGGTCGCCGGCGCGGACGACGCCGAGGACGTCGCGAGCTTCAAGGCAGCCGTGAAGGCCGCGTTCGAGGCGCCAGCCTTCGCCGCCAACCTTCTGTTCACCGCGCGGTCGCGGCAGCTTCTGTTCGGCGGCACGCCGACCGCAGCGCGCGGGACGCTGTCGGGTACGTTGATCGGTGTCGAGCTGGCGGCAGGGCTCTCCGGCACCGTGCCGCAAGCCGGTGTCCAGCTGATTGCCTCGGGGCGGCTCGCGAAGTTGTACCGGCTGGCTTTCGAGGCGCTGTCGGTGACCGCAACGCCGGTCGATGCGGATGAAGCGGTCCGCCGCGGTCTGTCGATGGCGGCTGCCGCGATCTGGACGAAGTAGAGGAATTCTTGAAATGAGCGCTCCCTTTCCACCGATGAAGCGGCCGCTGGTCGCGATCCTGCGCGGCGTCGAGCCCGAGGAGACCGAGGCCATCGTCGGCGTCCTGATCGAGGCCGGCATGACCGCGATCGAGATCCCCCTGAACTCGCCCGATCCATTCCGCTCCATCGCAATGGCCGTGAAGCAGGCGCCGGCTGGCGTGTTGATCGGCGCCGGCACGGTGCTGACCACAGGAGATGTCGATCGTCTCAACGACGTCGGCGGCAAGCTGATGGTCTCGCCGAATGTCGACACCGAGGTGCTGGCGCGCGCCCATCAGCACGGCATGGTGACGATGCCCGGCGTGTTCTCGCCGACCGAGGCGCTGCTCGCGGCGCGATCCGGCGCGTCGAGCCTGAAGTTCTTTCCGGCGAGCGTGCTCGGCGCCTCCGGCATTGCCGCGATCCGGGCCGTGCTGCCATCAGGCGTGATGATCGCCGCCGTCGGCGGCGTCTCCGACCAGAACTTTGCGGAGTACATCAAGGGCGGCGTGACGGCGTTCGGGCTCGGCTCCAGCCTCTACAAGCCCGGCATGACGACAGCGGATGTCGCAGCTCGTGCAAAGGTGACCGTCGCGGCCTATGATCGGGCGATTGTGAAAAATTGAACCGGAACGGACAAGCCGTGATCGTGTCATAGCTTATTGTCTCTCGCGGCGTCGTGACCGATGTTCGTGCATCGTGCACATGCGACTGGCTGAAGCAGGAGACCGACATGGCGATCAACAACGTAGCCGATCTGTTCGTGGCAACGCTCGAGCAGGCCGGCGTCAAGCGCATCTACGGCATTGTCGGCGACAGTCTGAACGCGCTGACCGAGGCGCTGCGCCGTCGTGGCACCATCGAGTGGATCCATGTCCGGCACGAGGAGGTCGCGGCGTTTGCAGCGGCCGGCGAAGCCGAGATGACCGGGAGCCTCGCAGTCTGCGCCGGCTCCTGCGGCCCGGGCAATCTGCATCTGATCAACGGGCTGTTCGATGCGCATCGCAGCCGCGTTCCGGTGCTGGCGATTGCGGCGCAGATCCCGACAGCAGAGATCGGCGGCGGTTATTTCCAGGAGACCCGTCCGCAGAACCTGTTTCGCGAATGCAGCCACTACTGCGAGCTGGTCTCGGACTCGAGCCAGCTGCCTTACGTGCTGGAGAATGCGATTCGCGCCGCGGTGGGGTTGCGCGGCGTTGCCGTCGTCGCCATGCCCGGCGACGTCGCCTTCCGTAGTCCCCCGAAGCGCGCGCTGTCGACGCCGCGCGGCCTCAGCGTGTCGGCACCGAAGGTCGTGCCGCGGGCGGATGAGCTGAAGGCGCTTGCGGATCTCCTGAACGGCGGCGAGCGCATCACGCTGTTCTGCGGCCGCGGCTGCGCCGGCGCCCATGCGCCCCTGATGCAGCTTGCCGAAGCGCTGAAGAGCCCGATCGTGCATGCACTCGGCGGCAAGGAGCATGTCGAGTACGACAACCCCTACGACGTCGGCATGACCGGCTTCATCGGCTTCTCCTCGGGCTATGCCGCCATGCACGCCTGCGATACGCTGGTGATGCTCGGCACCGATTTTCCCTACAAGCAGTTCTTCCCGACGGACTGCCAGGTGGCGCAGATCGACATCCGCCCGGAGAATCTGGGACGGCGGTGCAGGATCGATCTCGGCCTCGTCGGCGACGTCAGGCTCACCATCGAGGCGCTGCTGCCGCTGCTGGCGACAAAGACGCAGCGCAAGCATCTCGATGATGCCGTCGCGCACTACGGAAGGGCGCGCGAAGGGTTGGATTCGCTCGCCAGGGGCACGCCGGGAAGCAAGCCGATCCATCCGCAATACCTCGCCAAGGTCATCAGTGATCACGCATCGGACGATGCCGTGTTCACCGCCGACGTCGGCACGCCGACGGTGTGGGCCGCGCGCTATCTCGAGATGAACGGTCGCCGCCGGCTGATCGGCTCCTTCGTGCACGGCTCGATGGCCAATGCGATGCCGCAGGCGATCGGCGCGCAGGCCGCGCAGCCCGGCCGCCAGGTCGTCTCGCTCTCCGGCGACGGCGGCTTCACCATGCTGATGGGCGACCTCATCACGCTGACGCAGATGAAGCTGCCGGTGAAGGTGGTCGTCTTCAACAACGGCGTGCTCGGCTTCGTCGCGCTGGAGATGAAGGCGGCGGGCTTCGTCGATACCAATGTCGACCTGGAGAACCCCGATTTCGCGGCGATGGCGCGCGCGATGGGGATCTTCGCGAAACGCGTCGAGGATCCCGGCGAACTGCCCGGCGCGATGAAGGAGATACTTGCACATGACGGGCCGGCGCTGCTCGACGTCGTCACCGCCAAGCAGGAGCTGTCGATGCCGCCGACCATCACGGCCGAGCAGGTCAAGGGTTTCAGCCTCTGGGTCCTGCGCGCGGTGATGAACGGCCGCGGCGACGAGGTGCTGGACCTTGCGAAGACGAATCTCTTGCCGCGCTGATTTCGGCCGAGGCGGTTCGGTTCACCTCTCCCACCGGGTGAGGTGAACCACCGACTGCGCGGCCTCAGCCCCGCTTCACCGATGGCACGGGCATCTGCTCATGGCGGCGCTGGAAGCGTTGCCAGTGCAGCGCGATGCCGACCAGCAGCGCCGGCACAAAGCCGAGCGCGATCAGGAAATGCGGCAGCGCCTTCGCTGAGACGAAGGCAATCGCAATGTCCGAGATCAGCCACAGCGCTGCGAATATGACTGCAAAGTCCGTGCGCGGGCAGCGCAGGTAATAGAGCACGGCGGTGATAACGATGGCAGGACCGATGGCGATCGCGAATATGATCGCCGTTAGCTCCTTCGGCGTCAGCGCGTCGAGCACCATCGATGCCAGCAGCCAGAGCGCAGCGAACATGGCGACGATATCGAGCGGATGCCGCAATCTAATACCTCTCGCGGGGACGTGTGCTATCGTTGTGGCCGGAACTTCGGCCGTCAAGTTAAAATGCGCTTATTCCTCGTCACTTCCCGGCGTCGGACGCAGCATGAAGTGGCCGAAGGCGGTGGCGATCGGCTTGGTCGCGTCGTCCTGCCAGGCCCGCGCCTCGAAGGCGACGATGCGCCGGCCCTGCTTCACGATCGAGACGTTGGCAAAGGTGTCGAGGGCGCGGCCGGAACGCAGATAGTTGACCGTGAGGCCGATCGGCTTGGGCGGCGCCGCGGTGCCGAGCTCGCGCGCCACCCCGACGATCGCGCTGGTCTCGAGGAAAGCGCCGGTCATGCCGCCATGGATTGCAGGCAGGATCGGATTGCCGATGATCTGCGGCGAGAATGGCATCGTCAGCGTGCCGTCGTCGTTGACGCGAATGCCGAGACAGCGCGCGAACGGGCTGTTCGCAAACGGACCATCCGGATCCTCCGGCGCCTCCAGCATCGGAATGCTGCGCGCATCCATCCTGCGGTCGGCCAGCATGTTGGTGCGGTTGGCGCCGATCATGAAGCAGGCGGTCGCGGTCGCGACCGGATCGTCCTCCGACTCCTGATAGGCGGTGGAGCGCACGAAGGCGATCGAGCGCGTGGTACGGTAACAGACCGAATGCGCCTTGATGTCGAGGCCGGGCGTCGCCGGCTTCTGGTAGTCGATCCGCAGATCGAGGGTTGCGATCGCGCGCGTGCCGTCGAGCGCAAGTTGCACCGCCATGCCGCAGCTCTCGTCCAGCATCGCGGTGACGACGCCGCCATGCAGCACGCCGGTCTCGGTGTCGCCGACGAAGACAGGCCGGTAGGGCAGGCTCGACCAGGCCTCGGCGGGAGCGAAGCGATCGAGCTGCAGCCCGCTGATATGGCCATAGTCGGAACGGCGGCCCTTGATCGCGTCGGCGAGTTCCTCGAACGAGAGCGTGGTCGGTGTGGTGGTCATGGGCACGTTCTAGACCAGTGTCGGGCCTCGCGCAAAACCCCGAATGAGCCCGCACGGGGCGGTTTGGCCTCGACAGGGCGCGCCGAAGCGCCGATGGTGGGTGCTTCGTTCGTCGAAGAACTGCAAGGAGCGCCCATGGCCGACCCCGAAACGCCCGCCACCAATCAGGGGCCCGTCACCATTTCGAGCTCCAGCTCGGAGCGGGCGCCGATCATCTATTTCGACGGCGCGTCCTGCTTCGGTCATCACAACGGCGCGATCCAGATCGAGCTGGCCGCGAACCTGTTGATGCCGGTCGGTGCCGCCGTCAGGGTCGACGTGGTCCAGACCGCGCATCTGCGTTGCAGCGTGGCCGCGGCGCTGGCGCTGCGCGAAGCCCTCGACAAGGCGCTGGCGATGTACAAGCAGGGCCAGCAGCAGCCGGCGGCGGAGGACATCCCCGCGGTGAAGAACTGACGACGCATTTTTGGAGATCGTGTTCGGCCTTCATGGTTCGAGACGACCTCTTCGCGGTCTCATCACCATGAGGATCTGACATCTCGCCGCGAAACCAGACCTCATCCTGAGGAGCCCGCAAAGCGGGCGTCTCGAAGGATGGCTGCAGGAACGTGGACCCTTGTCTGAGGCGAGTAGCTACGCCTTGGTCACATGCACCTTCGCGGTCTTTCCGCCGTTCCACTTGCCGTCGAGCGCGCGCTCGATCTGGGCGGCGAGCTGCAGCAGCAGCCCGTCATTGGCCTGCTTGGCGATGGCCTGGATGCCGAGCGGCAGGCCGTGGTCCTGGGTCGCCATCGGCATCGAGATCGCCGGCATGCCGCAGAGATTGGCGAGCGGCGTGAAGGCGAAGTTGCGCCAGAGATTGCCGAACCAGTCGAGCACATCGGGATTGTCGGAGATGGTGAGGTACTCCCTGGTGCCGACTTTCGGCGTCGGCAGCGCCGTGATCGGCGTCAGGATCACGTCCCACTGCTCGAAGAAGGCGCCGAAGCCGCGCGAGGTCGTGTTGAACACGCCCTGCATCTTCGCCCGCTCGGCGAAGCTCGTGTGCCGGCCAGCTTCCCAGATGCGAATGTTCACGGGTTCGATCAGATCTTCCGGCGGTCTTTCCAGCCCGCGCGCAGCGAGCATGTTGGAGATCACCACCGCGAAGTTCGAGATGTAGCAGGTGGTCTGCGCCGCGAACGCGGCACGGAAATCGATCTCGGGCAGCGCGTAGTCGACGTGATGGCCGAGGTCTTCGAGGAAGCGGCCGGCCTTCTCCAGCTCGGCGGCGATCGCTGGCGTCGCGGTGTAGTCGCCCCATGTGTGCGACAGCGCGATGCGAAGCTTTGACGGATCGCGCTTGATCATCTCGCAATAAGGCTGCGCCGTGGTCCAGAACGGCATGAATTCGCCAGGTGCCGGTCCGCGGGCATGGTCGACGAAGGCGGCGGTGTCGCGCACCGAGCGCGACTGGCAGCCCTGGATCGAGACGAGGCCGGTGAGGTCGGACATGTGGGGAGCGAGCGAGAACACGCCGCGCGAGACCTTCAGGCCGATATTGCCATTGACGCCGGCGGGAATCCGGATCGAGCCGCCGCCGTCGGTCGCATGCGCGATCGGCACCACGCCGGCGGCGACCATCGCAGCGCTACCTGCCGACGAGCCACAGGTGGTGTAGTCGGTATTCCAGGGATTGCGCGTGACGTAGACGGCGGGATTGTCGGCCGAAGAGCACACGCCGAATTCCGGCGTCGTGGTGCGTCCGATCAGGTTCAGCCCGGCCTGGCGGAATTTTCCGGTCAGGAACGTGTCGGCGCTCGCGCGGTTGCCGCGCATCAGCAGCGAGCCCATTTCCTGGAGCCGGCCTTTCAAGGTCGGCCCGAGGTCCTTCATCAGGAAAGGCAGGCCGGCGAACGGACCTGCGAGATTGGCGCCATCCTTGGCGGGGTCGGCGATCACGTCCTCGAACAGCTCGACCACGCCCGACAGCGCCGGATTGACCTTGGCAACGCCGGCCGCGGCCTGCCGCGCCAATTCCTTTGCCGTCAGCTCGCCCTTGCGGACACGCCCCGCCAGCGCGATGCCATCGTGCTGCGCCCATTCATTCCAGCTCATCGGCAAAGTCATGATGTCCAAATCCTCGTGCATCGCGGCTACCTTCCTTTCGCAAGGAACCGTCCGAATCAACCGAGCCGGCGCGAAGGGCAGGGTTGCGTGAGGCGGACAGGTCGCAAGCCCGGAGATGCCGGGTCGTATCAATCCGACAGTCGTGCGATCGCTGCAACCGGGCCGCCGTCCGGCGGGCCCCGGTGCTCGGCGCCGCCGGACACGTCGACTGCCCGTTCGACCGTAGTCCGGATTACGCTGCGCACAACCCGGGACACCTTGCGTCTCCGGCAGCGACCCCGCATTCCGCTTGCGCTCCATGCGGATCTACAAGGGCTTGCGTTGCCCGACGGGCAAAACACGCGACCGCTGGGTCAACCGACCTGTGTCAAAATATTCGCCTTTACAGAATTTCTGATTTGTCGCATTCTCAGCCCATCCTGATCCGGTGATGAGGGGCGGTCGTACGTCGTCACGAGCCGCGGATCGGGCTGCGGTGGACGCGGGAGCGTCGTGCACGAGATGCGGGAGCAGGGCGGGATGAACCCCGTGAGGGGGGGGGGGGGGGGGGGGGGGGGGGGGGGGGGGGGGGGGGGGGTCCCGGCGGCGTGCGGACGAACGGCGCCTGGATCCGGGGAAGCCTTCGGGCGAAGCCGGGTCGTCCTGCGTACGGCCAAATCGCGTGGTCCTGGCTGTCGTTGCTACAGCCAAGCCTTGCGGAGATGCGCTGCGGCCCAACCGGGTCGCAACCATCGTCAATTCGCGAGGTGACGGAGGCAAGCAGGAACTCGTCTCCGGGGAGAGCGCGCCATACGCCGTCAAACCATCGCGCAGGGAAGGCCTGGTTTCGGCTGCCCTGTGTCTCCCCTGTGCATTGCGCGTGCATTCGTTCGGCGCAGGGGTCTTATGGGTGCCAGCCGGCGCCCGGCCTTCCCTGCGCCCTTTCCAGATGAGGGCGTGACGCGAAGCGCAAGACGAAGCGCAAGACGAAGCGCAAGACTCGGGCGCAAGGCGCCGCGGGAAGGAAAAGCTGTGCCTGCGGGTTGAAATGTCAGTTGGAAGGACGACGCCAATGCCCCTTGCTCCGTCATTGCGAGCGAAGCGAAGCAATCCAGAATCTTTCCGCGGAGGGATTCTGGATTGCGTCGGTACCCCCTCGAATGTGGCGAGATCGCATCGATCCGGCAAAAAATCCTCTGTCGACGGTTGCGCGCCCCACCTTGATGAATCAACCTCGATTGGTCCATAAGCGGCGTCCCGCGGCCGGTGGTTCGCCCCTGCGTCGCGTGCTTTGATAGAGGGAATCTCGCGTGGCAAATATCAACCACAAAATTGCGCAGGAGCTTGGGGTTCGCGCCGAGCAGGTCGAGGCGGCGGTGACGCTGCTCGACGGCGGCGCCACTGTTCCCTTCATCGCCCGCTACCGCAAGGAAGCGACCGGTGCGCTCGACGACGCGCAATTGCGCACCCTGGAGGAGCGCCTGGTTTACCTGCGCGAGCTCGAGGACCGCCGCAAGGCCATCCTCGAATCGGTCCGCGAGCAGGGCAAGCTCGATGCAGCCCTCGAAGCCACGATCATGGCCGCCGACAGCAAGGCACGCCTCGAAGACATCTATCTACCGTTCAAGCCGAAACGCCGCACCAAGGCGGAGATCGCCAAGGAAGCCGGCCTCGAGCCGCTCGCCAATCAGTTGCTGGCGGAATCCGGCAACGATCCGAAGGTCGTGGCGGAGAGCTTCGTCAACGCCGAGAAGGGCGTTGCGGATGCCGCCGCCGCGCTGGACGGCGCCCGCGCCATTCTGGTCGAGCGTTTCGACGAGGACGCCGACCTCATCGGCGCCCTGCGCGAGGAGATGTGGACCAACGCGCGCATGGCTTCCAAGGTGCGCGACGGCAAGAAGACCGAGGGCGAGAAGTTCGCCGACTATTTCGACTTCTCCGAGCCGCTGACCAAGCTGCCCTCGCATCGCATTCTCGCGATGTTCCGCGGCGAAAAGGAGGAGATCCTCGATCTCCAGATCCAGGCCGAGACTGAAGCGCCGCCGCCGGGCGTGCCGAGCCCTTATGAGTTGAAGATCATGAAGCGGTTCGGCATCGCCGACCTCAAGCGTGCCGGCGACCGTTGGCTGATCGACACCGTGCGCTGGGCCTGGCGCACCAAGATCCAGGTGCATCTGAACATCGACCTGCGCATGCGGCTGTGGAATGCGGCGGAGACCGAGGCGGTGCGCGTGTTCGCCTCCAACCTGCGCGATCTCCTGCTGGCTGCGCCCGCCGGCACCCGCGTCACCATGGGTCTCGATCCCGGCTACCGCACCGGCGTCAAGGTTGCGGTCATCGACGCCACCGGCAAGGTGGTCGACACCACCGCGATCTATCCGCACGAGCCGCAGCGGCAGTGGAACGAGTCGCTGGCGACGCTCGGCCGGCTCGCGCTGAAGCATCGCGTCGAGCTGATCGCGATCGGCAACGGCACCGCCTCGCGCGAGACCGACAAGCTCGCCGCCGATCTCGTCAAGGGCCTGCCCGAATTGAAGATGACAAAGATCGTCGTGTCCGAGGCCGGCGCCTCGGTCTATTCGGCCTCGGCTTTCGCCTCGGAGGAGTTGCCGGGCCTCGACGTCACCCTGCGCGGCGCGGTCTCGATCGCGCGGCGCCTGCAGGACCCGCTGGCCGAGCTCGTCAAGATCGAGCCGAAGGCGATCGGCGTCGGCCAGTATCAGCACGACCTCGGCCAGGCCAAGCTCGCAAAATCGCTCGATGCGGTGGTCGAAGATTGCGTGAACGCCGTCGGCGTCGACGTCAACACCGCCTCCGCGCCGCTGCTTGCGCGCGTGTCGGGCGTCGGTGCGGGCCTTGCGCAGAGCATCGTCGCGCACCGCGACGCCAACGGTCCGTTCAAGTCGCGCAAGGCGCTGAAGGACGTGCCGCGGCTCGGCCCCAAGGCGTTCGAGCAGTGCGCGGGCTTCTTGCGCATCCTCGGCGGCGAAGACCCGCTCGACGCCTCCGGCGTGCATCCGGAAGCCTATCCGGTGGTGCGCCGGATTCTCGCGGCGACCAGGAGCGACATCAAGGCGCTGATCGGCAGCAGCGAGGTCGTGCGCACCCTCAAGCCGAAGGATTTCGTCGACGAAACCTTCGGTCTGCCGACCGTCACCGACATCCTGCGCGAATTGGAAAAGCCCGGCCGCGACCCGCGCCCGGCGTTCAAGGCCGCGGTGTTCAAGGAAGGCGTCGAGGAGATCAAGGACCTCAAGAAGGGCATGATTCTCGAGGGCACCGTGACCAACGTCGCCGCTTTCGGCGCCTTCGTCGACATCGGCGTGCACCAGGACGGCCTCGTGCACATCTCGGCGATGTCCAAGACTTACATCAAGGATCCGCGCGAGGTGGTGAAGCCCGGCGACATCGTCAAGGTGAAGGTGCTGGACTTCGAGGTCGCCCGCAAGCGCATCTCGTTGACCCTGCGCCTCGACGACGAGGTCGGGCCTAAGAAGGATGCACCCGGCATGCAGCGCGACAACGGCTCACGCAATCCCGCCCGCATGACCTCGTCGGCTCCGCGCAAGCAGGAGTCTTCGGGCGGTGGCGCTCTCGCCGAAGCGCTGCGCCGGGCGGCGGAGAAGAGCGGCGGCAAGCGCGCTTGAATCTTCACCTCTCCCCGCCCTTCTGCGGGGAGAGGTCGGATGCTTCTATCCACGTCGTCGTTGCGAGCGTAGCGAAGCAATCCAGAATCTTCTCCGTGGAGGGATTCTGGATTGCTTCGTCGCAACGGTTCCTCGCAATGACGGGGAGAGAGTTGGGCTCCCTCTCCCTGACACCCGCGTCAGAATCTGGCGCATTTGTAAGTTGAAGCAGACGGCCCATTCTCCTCATCTGATCGTCCTCGTGCGGCGCGCTGACCGCCGCACTGCAAGGAGGATGTTTCGATGAACAACAGGCTTCTTAAGGGCCTCACGGCGACCTTGATCGCAGCAATGATGGCGGTCGCTTCACCGGCGCTCGCGCGTGGCGGCGGTGGCGGCCATGGCGGCTTTGGCGGTGGCGGCCATTTCGGCGGAGGTGGCCATTTCGGCGGTGGCGGACATTTCGGTGGCGGCATGCATGCCGGCGGCTTCGGCGGCATGCGGGCTGGCGGCATGGGCGGCGCACGCTTCGCTCATTTCGGCAGGCCTGCCTTTGGCGGCGGGCGCTTCGCCCACGCGGCGATCGGCCCCCGCTTCGCCGGCGCGGGCTGGCACGGCCGCCACGGCTTCCGTCATCACCATTTCCGTCGTTTCGCCGTCTTCGGCTCGCCTTATTTCTACGCCGGATACGCCGGATACGCCGATGGCTGCTGGCGCAGGAGTTGGACGCCCTACGGGTGGCAATGGGTCAATGTGTGCGGAGACTATTGGTAGTCGCATCGCCGTACCGCACCATTGTCGCGATCGCCGCCGGGCGGTTCCGCTCAGCCCCGGAACGGGATAGTCTGGTGGCGATCGTCGCGCGGAGTTTGTCATGACCGGAGGTCACCGTCGCATCCTGGTCGTCGAGGACGATCCGGAAACCGCAGGTCAGCTCGTCGACGAGCTGACGGTTTCGGGCTACGACGTCGACCTCGCAACCAATGGCCGCGAAGCCCTGAGCCATGGCGCCGCGCGCGACTATGCCGTGATCACCATCGACCGGATGCTGCCGGATATCGACGGCATCAGCGTGATGCGCCAGTTGCGCGACGACGGCATTGCCGCGCCGTTCCTGATCATCTCCGCGCTCGGCGAAGTCGACGACCGCGTGCGCGGCCTGCGCGCCGGCGGCGACGACTACCTCGTCAAGCCGTTCTCCTTCACCGAATTGCTGGCGCGCCTCGAAGCGCTCGGCCGCCGCAGCGAGACCATCGCCAAGGAGACGCTGCTGCGCGTCGGCGATCTCGCGATCGATCTGATCGCGCGCAGCGCCTCCCGCCGCGGCCGCAAGATACCGCTGCTGCCGCGCGAATTCCAGCTGCTCGAATACCTCGTTCGCAACGAGGGCCGCGTCGTCTCCCGCGCGATGCTGCTCCAGCATGTCTGGGACCTGCATTTCGATCCCTCGACCAACATCATCGACGTCTATGTCGGGCGGGTCCGCCGCAAGGTCGACGATGCCCAGGACTATCCGCTGATCCACACCATCCGCGGCATCGGATACTGCCTCCGTGCTCCTGGCTAAGACCCTTCGCTCCTCGACCTTCCGCCTGGCGCTGATCGCGATCGCGGCATTCGGGTTGATCGTGGCGGCGATCATGGCCTATGTCTATTTCGGGACGCTCGCCTATGTGGAGCGCCGGCTCGGCACGGCCGTCGATCATGACGGCTTCACCGGCATGATCGAGCTCGCGATGGTCGCGGTCGCCATGCTGCTGCTTGTGCTCGCCGGGCTCGCGGCGGTGCTGGTGACGCGGCGCACGGTCGGACGGATCGAGCAGATCAACGCCACCAGCCGCGCCATCATGCTCTCCGGCCTCGACCAGCGTATCCCCTTGCGCGGCAGCAACGACGAGTGGGATCGCGTCGCCGAAAACCTCAACCAGATGCTCGACCGCATCGAGACGCTGATGGGCGAGGTCAAGCAGGTCAGCGACAACGTCGCTCACGATCTGCGGACGCCGCTGACGCGCATGCGCGGCCGGCTGGAGAAGGCCTATCACCATGAGCGCAACAGCGAGACGGACGCCGCGCTGATCGGGGACACCATCGCCGATCTCGATGCCGTGCTCGGCATGTTCGCCTCCATCACCCGGATCTCCGAGATCGAGAGCCGCGCCCGCACCGGCGCCTTCCGCGCGCTCGATCTCGCCGAGATCGCCGGCGAGGTCGTCGAGCTCTACGATGCCGCCGCCGAGCAGGTTGCCACAAGGCTCAGCCTTGCCGGAGAACGCGGGGTTGCGATCACCGGCGACCGCGACCTGCTGTTCGACGCCGTCGCCAATCTCGTCGATAACGCGATCAAGCACGGCTGCAAGGGCGGACAGGTGACCGTGACCTGCCGCAGGGCCGATGGCGGCGCGGTGATCACGATTGCCGACGACGGTCCGGGCATTCCCAATGAGCAGCGCGATCACGTCTTCAAGCGCTTCTACCGGCTCGAACAAAGCCGCTACACGCCGGGCAATGGTCTCGGCCTCAGCCTCGTCGCCGCGGTCGCGCGGCTTCATGGCGCCGAGATTGCCCTGCATGACAATGCGCCGGGCCTGAAGGTCGAGCTCAGATTCCCGGCGACGTCGGCGCCGTGAGGCCCGTCAAAGCTCGATCACGCCGCGGCGCGCGGCGTGCGCCACCGCATCGGTGCGGCCGGTGGCGTCGAGCTTGTCGAGCAGCGAGCCGACGTGGAATTTCACGGTGTGCACGGAGATGCCGAGCCGACGCGCGATCATCTTGTTCGAGGCACCCTCGGCCATCAGCGCCAGCACGTCGAGCTCGCGCTGTGTCAGCGTGATGTCATCGGGCATGCGGCGCGGATCGCGCGCGACGATCGCTGCGGCGGCCTGCTCGCCGGGCGCGGCGAGGCGAAGCCCGGCGACACTGCCGAGCAGCGCCGCAAGACGATCGGCGAGGGCGGGGTCGTCGATCTCCAGTGCGAGCACGATCTCGGCCGTCTTGTGCTCGCTCACGCCTCAGGCCTCTCGGCAACGGTGACCTTGAAGCTGGCCGGCTCGCCGCCGCGGCGCACCGCGACATCGAGCACCGCGCCGACGCTCGATGGTCCCAGTGTCCGCGACAGCGCACGCACGCCCGACAGCTTCTGGTCGTTGACCGCCACGATCACGTCGCCCTGACGGATGCCGGCCGCGGCCGAGGGACCGGCCTTGTCGACATTCATCACCATCGCGCCGATGCCGTCGTCGAGCCGGACCGGCTGAAGCCCGAGGCCGAGATATCCCCGCACGATGCGCCCGCGCGCCTCCAACTGTGCCGCGACGCGTTCGATCGTCGCCGCCGGGATCACCAGCACGCGCCGCGGGCCGAGCACGGCCATGCCGAAGGCCGCACCCGATGCATCGAGCGCAAGGCCGCCCTGCTGGCTACCGCGCAGGCGGACGTCGAGCTCGATCCGCGCATCGATGTCGCCGCCGCGCAAGGAACGCCAGCTGTTGCCGGACGCCGACACCATCCCGAGCGCGGCGCTCGGCGTCTCGCGATTGGTGGCGACCACCACCGCCAAGGCGCCGAGCGGCGGGACCGTCGCGTCGAGCCTGACCGGCGCTGCGCCGGCCTCGGCGCGCAGCAGCGCGATGTCGGTCGTATGGTCGCGGCCGACGATCGTGGCGGCCACCCGGCTGCCGTCGGCAAGGCCGATCTCGACCGCGCCCTCGTCGGCCAGCGCCTCATCGGCGGTAACGATCAGGCCCGCCTTCCAGACGAAGCCGGTGGCGCGGGAGCGGTGCGAATGCACGGAGACGACGGACGGCGCCGTGCGCGCCACCATGTCGGCGAGCGCGGACGACAGGGAAGACAGAGGAGTAGGGGCGGTCATGGCAGGCTCCTGTAGTTGTCCTCAATCTGGGACGTCACAGGCGTTTGCGAAACTGGCCGGGTGGCCAGGACCGAGCCGACGCTGCTATCGGCGCAGGAACAGCAGCTGGCAAGGCCGGCGCGCCGGCGGATGGCCCAGGGGGGCGATCCATGGGGGCGATCCATGGGGTCGATCCATGGGACCCTCCGGTGCGGCTGCTCGAGGCGCAGATCGAACAGGAGCTTCAGCCTGCTGCGCGTTCCAGCCCTGCGCCCTCATCCGACAAGGCACAACCGCCGCCTCCGGCACGTTTCGCTGTATAGAGCGCACGGTCGACCCGCTCCATGAGCTGTGACGTTGGGGCACCGGTGGCTGCATCGGCGCTGATCAGAACGCCGGCGCTTGCACCGATGCGGACCGGAATGTCCGTGAGCAGAAACGGCATCGAGAGATCGCGAATGGCCTGGCGCGCCAGCGCGAGCGCCTGCTCACGGCCGGCATCGCCTGAGGCAACCGGTTTGAGGATCATGAACTCGTCGCCGCCGAAGCGTGCCGCGATGCCTGGATTGCCGATGCAGACCGACAGCCGCTCTGCGACTTGGCGCAACAGATCGTCGCCGACGTGATGGCCGTGGCGATCGTTGACCGGCTTGAAGCCGTCGAGATCGATGGCGATGATGGCGAAGCTTCCGCGGGTCTCCGCCAGCGCCTGGAAGAACGCGGCGCGGTTCGGCAATCCCGTCAGGAAATCGTGAGTCGCCTGGCGCGCCAGCCGGTGCTTTGCTTCGAGCCGCTCGACGAAGGCGGCGCTGAGATGTTTGGACGCCTCGCGCAATGTGAGCCAGAAGAACACCAGCATGACTGCGCCGAGCTTGTAGGCGAGCTCGGGGCGGAGCAGGCCGGCCAGGATGGTTGGCGTCAAAAGGACCGCGGCTGTGGTCAGGATGATCCAGGGGCGGATCGCCGCGCGCGAGACCATGCCAACGCAGAAGGACATCGAAAGCCCGAACGCGATCCAGGCGCCGGGTCCGTCGTCGAGCTGGAGCGCGCGAAAGGACAACATGCCCAGTGCAAGGCCGAAGGCGGACGCGCCGGCGCCGTAAAGCCGTTCCCAGCCGATCACGTCGGCATCGGAGAGCTGCGTACCGCGCGACTTGTAGCGGAACAGGGAGGCGATGCGGGCCGCGGCCGTGATGAAGATGAAGACCGAGATCAAGGCATAGCCGATATCGCCGCTCATGAGCGTCAGCGCGGCAGCGCCCGTCACCGACGTGACGCCAATGGCGGACACCTGCGGCAGCGACGTGTACAGGAGATCCACGAGCTCGCGCCGGATGCGCGGATCGGGATGCAGGAACCTGGACAACATTTTGAGAGTCATGGCTGGCACAATCTCCGCTTCTTCCTAACAAGGGGTAGGGGAAGGGGCGTGCGATGACGGTTGGCGCTCAACGTCGTTGAGAAGCGGTCAATGCGCAGGCTTGCTGGCGATTCTTCCCCGTGTTAGCAGCGATTGAGGGCGCCGCGGCGGCCTGATATCCCGAATGCAGCTGACATGTCCGAATTCCACGGTGTCTTTCCCTATCTCGTCTCGCCCGTCGATGCCGACGGCACGGTGCGGACCAACGTGCTCGCAAAGCTCTGCGACGATCTGATCGGCGCCGGCGTGCATGGCCTGACGCCGCTGGGCTCGACCGGCGAATTCGCCTATCTCAACGCCGGGCAACGCACGGCGGTCGTGCAGACCACGATCGAGGCCGCGCGGGGCCGCGTGCCGGTCATCGCAGGCGTCGCCTCCACCTCCACGGCGGATGCGGTGGCGCAGGCAAGGGCCTGCCAGAGGCTCGGCGCCGCTGGCATCCTGGCGATCCTGGAAGCCTATTTCCCACTCGCCGATGCCCAGGTCGAATCCTACTTCCGCGCCATCGCCGACGCCGTGGACATTCCCGTCGTCATCTACACCAATCCACAATTTCAGCGTTCCGATCTCACCCTCGACGTCATTGCGCGCCTCGCCGAACATCCGCGCATCGGCTACATCAAGGATGCCTCGACCAACACCGGCCGGCTGCTCTCGATCATGAACCGCTGCGGCGATGCCTTGCAGGTCTTCTCCGCCTCGGCTCATATCCCCGCCGCAGTGATGCTGATCGGCGGTCGCGGCTGGATGGCGGGACCGGCCTGCATCATTCCGCGCCAGAGCGTCGCGCTGTACGACCTCTGCAAGGCCGGACGGTGGGACGAGGCCATGGCGCTGCAGCGCCGGCTGTGGCGCATCAACGAAGCCTTCGCCCGCTTCAACCTCGCCGCCTGCATCAAGGCGGGGCTTTCGATCCAGGGCTACGACGTCGGCGATCCCGTCCCGCCGCAGGCGCCGCTCACGGCAGAGGCAAGGAAGGTCGTGGACATGGCGCTGCGCGAGCTGACCTAGCTGTTTGGCACGCGGCAATATGCCCCGGCACCCGTGCATCAGCCGGAAAAGCCCTTACCTGTCCAACCGGGAAACTTCCGTTCGTTTGCGACGTTGCTGCGTAAGCCGGATCTGTCACCCCATGCATATGCATCCCAAGGCCGCATTCAGCACTGAAGACGGTGGTCACCGATGAATCGTCGCTACGCGATTGCCGCGGCAGCCTTCGTCGCCCTGCTGCTTGCCGTCACTGCCGCGAAGATCCTGCATGTCCCTGTCCCATGGACGGCGCCCTCCGCACGCGCGGTCGAGCAGCGGGGGCCGCTGTCCGAGGGCGAAAAAGCCACCATCGACATCTTCGAGCGCGTGTCACCTTCGGTCGTCCAGGTGGCAGCCAAATCGGCGGCCAGTCCTCTCATGGGTGAGGAAGGCCAGGGCGGCTCTTCCGGCACGGGATTCGTATGGGATCGCGACGGACATCTCGTGACGAACAATCACGTCGTCGCCAGTGGCGGCGAGATCGCCGTGCGCTTTGCCTCGGGAGAGGTGGCCGAGGTCGACCTCGTCGGCACGGCTCCCAATTACGATCTCGCGGTGCTGCGGATCCGCAGCGTGCGCCAGCTTCCGGCTCCGATTGCGCTCGGCAGTTCGAGCGACCTGAAGGTCGGGCAATCCGCCTTCGCGATCGGCAATCCCTTCGGACTGGATCAATCGATGACGAGCGGCATTATCAGCGCGCTCAAGCGCAGGCTTCCGACCCATGGCGGCCGGGAAATTGCCAACGTCATTCAGACCGACGCCGCGATCAACCCCGGCAATTCGGGCGGACCGTTGCTCGACTCCGCCGGCCGGCTGATCGGCGTCACCACGGCGATCATATCCCCGTCCGGTTCGAACGCCGGCATCGGCTTCGCGGTCCCGGTCGACGTCGTGAACCGGATTGTGCCCGAGCTCATTCGCAACGGTCGCGTGCCGACACCCGGCATCGGCATCGTGGCCGCCGGCGAGGATGTCTCGACCCGGCTTGGCGTCGAAGGGGTGATCGTGGTGCGGACGGCCCCCGGCAGCCCTGCCGAGCGGGCGGGGATTCGCGGTGTCAACTTTTCCACGGGAGCGGTCGGAGACATCATCACCGCGGTCGAGGGCAAGCCGGTGCGGCGCCTCTCCGACCTGACCGATGCGCTCGAGCAGGCCGGCGCCGGGAAGACCGTTCGCCTCACTGTCAAGCGGGGCTCGGACACCCGTGACGTGAATATAGGCATCATCGACATCGATAGGTCCTAGCCGGCCGATCCGCGCCAGCAAAGCGGCTCTGACGCGCATTGCAGATGTGCCGGGGCTCGGTTGTCTGGCCCGCAAAATCGGTTAAAACCGCCGCGGTCGTTTTCCGGATTTCGAGGACATAACGGAATGAACATTCTTCCCGGCAATTTGCGTTTCGGAGCGGGCCAGCCCGTCAAGCGTTTGGAAGACCAGAGGCTGCTCACCGGGAAGGGACAGTTCATCGACGACAAGCCGGAGGACGGCGCGCTGTGGTTGCACGTGCTGCGCTCGCCGCATGCCCACGCGAAGATCGTCTCGATCGACACCGGCGCTGCGGCCGGAATGCCCGGCGTCACCGCAATCTACACCGGCGCGGACCTCGTCAAGGACGACGTCGGCAGCATCCCGACGCTCAATATCTTCAAGCGCCCCGACGGCAAGCCGATGACCGTGCCGCCGCGCCGGCTGCTGGCCCACGAGATCGTGCGCTACGCCGGGGAGGCCGTGGCCGCAGTGGTGGCTTCATCGCGCGCGGAGGCGCAGAGCGCCGCCGAAGCGATCGTCGTCGAGTACGACGTTCAGCCCGCGGTGGTCGATCCCATCGAGGCGGTGAAGCCCGGCGCGCCCGTGGTGTGGCCGGAGGCGCCCGACAACATCGTCGGCGCCATGAGCTATGGCGATGCCGCCAAGGTGGACGAGGCATTTGCCAGGGCCGCGCACACCGTCGAGCTCGATCTCGTCAGCCAGCGCCTCGTTCCTTCCGCGATGGAGCCGCGCTCGACCATTGCCGAGATCGACAAGAAGTCCGGCCGCCTCCTGCTGCACGTGCAGTCGCAGACCCCGGCCTCGACCCGCGACGTGCTGGCGGAGGCCGTGCTCAAGCGCCCCAAGGACAGCGTGCGCGTGCTGGTCGGCGACATCGGCGGCGGGTTTGGCCAAAAGACCAACCTCTATCCCGAGGACGGCATCGTCGCCTACGCCGCGACCAAGCTGAACAAGAAGATCCGCTGGCGCGGCGACCGCACCGACGAGTTCGTCGGCGGCACCCATGGCCGCGATCTGACCTCGACGGCGTCCTTCGCGCTCGACGAAAAGGGCAAGGTGCTGGCCTATCGCGTCAAGTCGATCGGCTGCACCGGCGCCTACTCCTCGGGTGCGGCCAACATCATCCCGCTGGTGCTCGGGCCCTTCGTGCAGACCGGCGTCTACGATCTGCCGCTGGTGCATTTCGAAGTGAAGTCGGTGATGACCCATACCGCGCCGGTCGGCGCCTATCGCGGTGCGGGCCGCCCCGAGGCGGTTTTCATCGTCGAGCGCCTGTTCGATGCCGCCGCGCGAAAGATCGGCATGGATCCGCGCGCGATCCGCAAGGCCAACTACATCAAGCCGGGGCAGCTGCCGTACACGAATGCGGCGGGGCAGGTCTACGATTCCGGCGCCTTCGCGCACATGCTCGACCGTGCCGTGAACCTCGCAGACTGGGACGGTTTTGCCGTGCGCAAGAAGGCGGCGAAGAAGAAGGGCCTGCTCTACGGCCGCGGGCTCACTTCCTACATCGAATGGACCGGCGGTCGCGCGCATACCGAGAAGGTCAGCCTGCACGCGACCTCGCAGGGGCGCGTCGTCCTGCATTCCGGCACCATGGCGATGGGGCAGGGGCTGCAGACCACCTACACCCAGATGATCTCCGACACGCTCGGCATTCCCATGGACAAGATCGACGTCGTGCAGGGCGACACCGATCTCGCCACGGGCTTCGGCAGCGTCGGCTCGCGCTCGCTGTTCGTCGGCGGCACTGCCGTGGCCGTGTCGTCGAACGACCTGATCCAGAAGGCGCGCGAGAAGGCAGCGAACGTGCTGGAGACCTCGGTCGAGGACATCGAGTATCAGGGCGGCATGCTCACCGTGGTCGGCACCGACCGCCGCATCAGCCTGTTCGATCTCGCCGAGAAGGAGAGCGGTGCCAAGCTCAGCGTCGATTCCGAAGGCGAAGTCGACGGCCCGAGCTGGCCGAACGGCACGCATATCTGCGAGGTCGAGATCGATCCGGAGACCGGCGTCTCCAAGGTCGTGCGCTACACCACGGTGGACGATGTCGGCGTCGCCGTGAACCCGATGCTGGTGACGGGGCAGATCCATGGCGGCGTGGCGCAGGGCATCGGCCAGGCGCTGTATGAAGGTGTGTCCTACGATGCCGACGGCCAGCTCCTCACCGCCAGCTACCAGGACTACTGCATTCCGCGCGCCGACGACGTTCCGCCGATCGTGGTGACGCTGGATGATACCGCGCCCTGTCGCACCAATCCGCTCGGCGCCAAGGGCTGCGGCGAATCCGGCGCCATCGGCGGCCCTCCCTGCGTCACCAACGGCGTGATGGACGCGCTCGCCGAACTCGGCATCACCCAGCTGAATACGCCGCTGACGCCGCAGAAGATCTGGCAAGCGATAAGGGACGCGAAGGCGGCGGGTTAAGGTTAAGGGCGGCGCGTTGCTGCCTCGGCTGTTGCGGTACTCTCCGCTGTCGTCCCGGGGCGCGCAAAGCGCGACCCCGGAACCCAACCACAGGATGTGGTTTGGCGCGAAGCGGGTAACTCCGAGTCCCCGCAACCACATCTCCCTGTGGTTATGGGTTCCCGCGTTCGCGGGGACGACAGCGGAGATTGGAGCGCGAGCACGCGCCAAAGGCCCGGGCTACGAATCCAGCCTCAAATCCCCAGCATCATCTTCGCGATGATGTCGCGCTGGATCTCCGAGGTGCCGCCGAAAATCGTGTAGGCGCGGCCGTTGAGATATTCCGGCATCACAGTCAGCATCTCCTCGGGCGTCGCCGGCTCGTGGTTGAGCTTGTAGAGCGGGCGCATCGGCTCGACCGCGAGGGCGTCGTGGCCGATCACGTCGGCGCCCAGCCGCGTCACCGCCTGGCGGATCTCGCTGTTGCGCAGCTTCAGGATCGACGACACCGCGCCGGGATTTTGGCCGGTTTGCAGCGCGGAGAGCACGCGCAGCTCGGTCATCTCCAGCGCATCGATGTCGACCTCGACCTCCGAGATGCGCGTGGCGATATCGGGGCTGTCGATGGCGCGTCCCGTGAGATCCGACTCGGCAAGGTCCGCGATCGCCTTCAATCCCTCGCGCAGCTTCGCTGAGGCAATCCCAGAGCCGCGCTCGAATTCGAGCAGATATTTGCCGTAGGTCCAGCCCTTGCCTTCGTCGCCGACGCGGTTGGCCACGGGCACGCGCACGTCGTCGAAGAACACCTGGTTGACCTCGTGGTCGCCGCCGATGGTGAGAATGGGACGCGTGGTGATGCCCGGCGTCTTCATGTCGATCAGGATGAAGCTGATGCCGTCCTGCTGCCGCGGCCCGTCGCTGGTGCGCACCAGCGCGAACATGCGGTTGGCGTGGTGGGCATGCGTGGTCCAGATCTTGGTGCCGTTGATGATATAGTCGTCGCCGTCGCGCACCGCGCGCGTCTTCAGCGAGGACAGATCGGAGCCGGAGCCCGGCTCGGAATAGCCCTGGCACCAATAATCCTCGCCGGAGAGGATCCGGGGCAGGTAGAAGTTCTTTTGCTCCGGCGAGCCGAAGCCGATGATGACCGGCCCCACCATCTTCACGCCCATCACGTTGACGCTGGGCACGCCGGCGCGCGCGCATTCGGTCTCGAAGATCCAGCGCTGCGCCGGTGTCCAGTCCGGCCCGCCATGTTCGACCGGCCAGCCAGGTGCGCCCCAGCCCTGGCGGTGCAGCGCACGCTGCCAGGCCATGCCGATGTCAGGGTCGGAAAATACGGAGGGCGTCAGCGCGGTCGCGCGCTTCATCTCCTCGGTGAGATTCTTGGCGATGAAGCCGCGCACCTCGTCCTGAAAGGCACGCTCCTCGGCATTGAACGACAGGTCCATGTTGCGCTCCTTGGGTCAGGCCCTGCGGCCAAGCTCGGCGTGGCGCGCGTAATGGTGCGCGCTGCCACCGAACAGCGTGTCGAAGGCGACGAGGCGCTTGAAATAGGCGCCGACCTCGAGCTCCTCGGTGACGCCCATGCCGCCGTGGAGCTGGATCGATTGCTCGCCGACGAAGCGGGCGCATTTGCCGATTTTTGCTTTCGCGCCGGACGCGGCCCGCGCGCGCTCGACCGGCGGGCTATCTGCCTTCAGCGCAGCGCGCAGCGCGATCGATCGCGCCTCGTCGACCTGCATCGCCATGTCGGCGAGGCGGTGGCGGATCACTTGGTTGGCGGAGAGCGGCCGGCCGAACTGTTTTCGGATCTTGGTGTATTCCAGCGTCGTCTCCAGCAGCGTCTGCATGATGCCGACGGCCTCCGCACCGAGTGCGGCCATGGCGCGATCGATGGTGCATTCGATCGCCGGCAGCGCGTCCTGGCCGTCGCCGAGCAGGGCGTCTTCCGGCAGATGCACGTCGAACAGCTCGATGTTGCAGGCACGTCCACCGCCAAGGCGCGGATAGTCGCTGATGACGAGGCCTGGCGTCGTCGCCTGCACGAGGAACAGACCGATCCGACCCGACGGCCCCCGATGATCGTGGATATGCGCGGAGACGATGATCTGGTCGGCGGCGTGTCCGTCGAGCACGGCGGTCTTGCTGCCGGCGAGGCGCCAGCCTTGCGCCGTCTTGTTGGCGCTGGTCGTGACCTTGGCGAGATCGAACCGGGCCGCGCGCTCGGAATGCGCAAAGGCAAGCTTCAGTGATCCATCCGCCACTTTGGGCAGGCTCGCCTGCTTCTGCTCCGCGGTGCCGCATCTGGCGATCAGCGCGGCGCCGAGCACCACGGTTGCGACATAGGGCTCCGACACCAGCCCGCGGCCGAAGGTTTCCATCAGGATGCCGATCTCGACCGCGCCGCCGCCGAGCCCGCCGAACTCTTCGGGAAGCGGCAGCGCCAGCCAGCCGAGCTCGGCGAACTGCTTCCACACCGAAGGGCTGAAGCCGAGCGGGTCGTTCGCCATCTTGCGGCGATGATCGGCATCGTAGCTCTGCGCCACGAAGCGCTCCGCGCTCTCGCGCAGCAGCTTTTGCTCGTCACTGAGATTGAGGTCCATCGTGTCTACTCCGCGGCCGCCGGCGGCTTGCGCACGGAGGGATGCAGTCCGGAGGGATCGACGATCATGCCGAACTCCTGGAGATTGTGGGCGTGGCAGAGCTGGTGCAGCGCAAAAGCCTGGTCGATCGCTGCCGGCTGGCCCATCACGTCGACCGAACGATTCACTGCTTCCTTGGTCAGCTTCAGCGCGAAGGAAGGTTTTGCCGCGATCCGGCGCGCCAGCTCAAGCACGCGCGACGATAATTCCGCGCGCGGCACGACCTGGTTGACCATGCCGAGCTGGTGCGCCTCCTGCGCGCTCCAGCTGTCGGCGGTGAACAGGAGCTCCTTGGCCTTGCGCGGGCCGAGTTCCCAGGGATGGACGAACCATTCGACGCCGCAGACGCCCATGGTGACGACGGGATCGCAGAACTGCGCATCGTCGCTGGCGATGATGAGGTCGCAGGCCCAGGCCAGCATCAGGCCGCCGGCGATGCACTTGCCGTGCACCTCGGCAATGGTGGGCTTCGCAAGGTTGCGCCAGCGCCGCGTGATCTGGAGATATATTTCCTGCTCGCGGGCGAAGCGGCCATGAGCGCCAGCTTCGGCAAAGCCGCCCCAATGTCCGATCGGTGGAAAATCGAGGCCTGCGGCATTCCGGCCTCCGGGGCGCAGGTCATGGCCGGACGAGAAGTGCGGCCCATTGCCGGCGAGGATGATCACCTTGACCGCATCGTCCTGCACCGCCGCATCGAAGGCGGCGTTGAGGTCGTAGGTCATTTGCAGGTTCTGCGCGTTGCGTGCGTCGGGCCGGTTCATCACGATCCGGCTGATCGCCGGATCCGGCCTCTCCACGAGGATGGTCGCGAACGAGGACATGCGTTACCTCCGGCGTTTCCGTTCTTGTTTTGCCGGAGTTGACTATGTCGGCTGGCGCCAGGCAAGAGGCTTGCGTCAGTCCGCTGCTTTTCGTGCCTCCCAAGCGTCTGGTGCCGTGTGCGCCCAATCTGGTAGTTTGCGTCAGATTCCACCGGGAGAAATTTGATGCGCAAGATCCTGACCGTGCTGGCGGCGCTGGCCTCGCTGAGTCTGACCAATTGCGGCTACAACGCGATCCAGAGCGAGGACGAGCAGATCAAGTCCGCCTGGTCCGAGGTCGTGAACCAGTATCAGCGCCGCGCCGATCTCGTGCCCAACCTCGTCAACTCGGTGAAGGGCTTTGCCCAGCAGGAAAAGGATGTCCTGCTCGGCGTCACCAACGCCCGGGCCAAGGTCGGCAGCATCCAGGCGACCCCCGAGGTGCTGAACGACCCCGCCGCGTTCCAGAAATTCCAGGCCGCCCAGGGCGAACTCTCCAGCGCGCTGTCGCGGCTGCTGGTCGTCACCGAGAACTATCCGCAGCTCAAGTCCGATGCGTTGTTCAAGGATTTGATGTCGCAGCTCGAGGGCACCGAGAACCGTATCACCGTGGCGCGCAACCGCTACATCAAGTCGGTACAGGAGTATAACGTCACCATCCGCTCCTTCCCGAGCAACCTCACCGCGATGGCATTCGGCTACAAGGAGAAGCCGAACTTCTCGGTCGAGAACGAGAAGGAGATATCGACCGCGCCGAAAGTGGATTTCAACCCGGCACCGGCACCGTCGAAGTAACCGCGCGCCGCTTTGCGAATGCTCGACGCCCCACCCACCGCTGTCATTCCCCGCGCAGGCGGGGAATCCAGTACGACGCGGCTTCTCGGTTCAAGCACTACGGCCTCTGGGATACTGGATCGCCCGCCCCGGTGCGCAGCGCGCACAAGGCGGGCGATGGCATCGAGGTTGTGGCGAGCTCGTTCGGCCTTCACTGCGCTTGTCCTCGCCATCGCGCTGCTTCTCGCCTTCGCGCTTCCGGCCTCAGCCGACGTCGTCGTCCCCGAACTCACCGGCCGCGTCGTCGATCAGACCGGCACGCTCTCCAGCAGCGACATCGCCTCGCTCTCGCAAAAGCTGCGTGACTTCGAGTCGCGCAAGGGCAGCCAGATCGCCGTCCTGATCGTCCCGACCACGCAGCCGGAGACGATTGAACAATTCTCGATCCGCGTCGCGGAGGCCTGGAAGATCGGCCGCAAGAAGATCGACGACGGCGCGATCCTCGTCGTCGCCAAGAACGACCGGCACCTGCGCATCGAGGTCGGCTATGGCCTCGAGGGCGCGCTGACCGACGTGACCTCGCGGCGCATCATCGACGAGGATATCACCCCCAAATTCAGGAGCGGCGACTTCGCCGCGGGCATCGACGCGGGTGTCGACCGCATGATGCGGGTGATCGATGGCGAGCCGCTGCCGTCACCCTCGCGCAGCGCAAACTTCGCCCACAATCTGGACGACCTTGTGCCGGTGTTTGCCGTGGCGCTGTTCGCCTCGATCGGCGTCGGCGGGTTCTTCCGCGCGATCCTGGGACGGCTGCTCGGATCGTTGGTGACCGGGGGCATCATCGCGGCGGTGACCTGGTTTATCCTCGGCTCCGCGGCGCTCGCCGCGGCCGTTGGCGTGCTCGGCTTCATCATCGGATTTGTCGCCGATCTGTTTTCGGCGATCACCCCGGGCACGGGCCGTTCGCGCGGCGGCCCGTGGTCGAGCGGCTCATCGGGAGGCGGTTGGAGTAGCGGATCGTCGAGCAGCAGCGACAGCGGCGGCTTCAGCGGCGGTGGCGGCAGTTTTGGCGGCGGCGGCGCCTCGGGGAACTGGTAGCGGTCATGAGCATCAAGCGCATTGCCAGGCATCTCGCGCAATATCATTGGCGGGCGAGGCAGATTTTTCCGCGAGCCGTGCTCGATCGCATCGAGCAGGCGATCAAGCGCGGCGAGGCGACCCATTCGGGGCAGGTCCGTTTCGTCGTCGAAGGTGCGCTTGATGGCGCGCCGCTGTTCCGCAACCAGCCGGCGCGCGAGCGCGCGCTCGACGTGTTCGCGCACCTGCGCATCTGGGACACCGCGCACAACAACGGCGTGCTGATCTATCTGCTGCTCGCCGATCGCGACGTCGAGATCATCGCCGATCGCGGCATCGACGCGAAGGTCGGCGCGACCGGATGGGAGACCATCTGCCGCGCGATGGAGGCGGAGTTCGCCTCAGGCCAGTTCGAGCGCGGCGTGATCGCCGGCATCGAAGCGGTGTCGCGCGAGTTGGCGCGGCATTTCCCGCCGGCCGCATCGCATCCGAACGAGTTGCCGGATGCACCGGTCGTGATGTGACGGACTGTGATGTGAAGGGCGCTGCCCAGTCCGTCATTGCGAGGAGCCCTTGCGACGAAGCAATCGCCGCCGCGGAGAGATTCTGAATTGCTTCGCTGCGCTCGCGATGACGGTGAGATAGTTGCGCGTTGTGCATCATTCCGCTGCCGTTCATCTCGGCCCGGTTACAAATTGTTTCACGCCCGCCACACCGGTTCCATCTTCCCGGCCCAATTCGGCCCCGGATAACTTCCTAAAATTTCGGTAAGCGGGTCCCGAGGTAAGGATTTCGCAAGCAATGAAAGTTACCAAAAGGTCAATCCAGAGCGGAGTATTTGAACTGTGAGCGAACCAATGGCTGAGCAGGCTGCCCAGGATAAGAGCGTCGTCGAAGCCGGTACGACCACGCCGCAGGCTGTCGAGGCTGCCGGGATCGACGCCCCCTCGATCGCGCCCGACCACGAGGCGCCACCCAGGCCGGATCCGGTCAAGGCGGATGCTCCCAAAGTCGAGCCCCCGCGGATCGACGTGCCGAAATTCGAAGCGAAGGCCGAGTCCAAGCCCGAGTCCAGGCCCGGCAAGCTCATTGTCATGGCGCCCTCGGAGCGGTCCTGGGACCGCGAGGACTTTGCTCCCCATGTCAAGGCGGACGAGCCGCGCGAGACCGGCGGCAAGCGCCGCTTGTCTGCGATGGCCGCGGTGGTGGCGATTGCCGCTTGCGTCGGCGCGATCAGCGGCGCGCTCGCGACCGCCGGCATGATGCGTTTCGCAGCCCCGGCCCAGGCGCCGGTACAGGTCGCCGACACCAGCGCGCTCGATGCTTCGGTCGCGCGAATCGATGCCGACCTCGTCGCGCTGAAGGCCAATGTCGAGCACGGTTCGAAATCCGGCGTCAGCCAGTTCAACCGGACCAACGACCGACTCGACAAGCTCGAGAAGGCGCAGGCCGAGCCGCTGGCCAGAATCGCCAAGCTGTCCGAGACCGTCGACAAGCTTCGCGCCGCGCCGCCCGCCGCCCCAGCGCAGGCCGCGGCAGCTCCCGCCAAGGAGACCACCGGCTCGATCGCGCCGACCCAGGTTGCGACCGCCGCAGCCGCACGGGCACCAGCCGCGCCCAAGACCGAGGTCGGGCGTCTTCCGACGATCGAGGGCTGGAGGCTGCGCAACGCCGCCAATGGTGGTGCGCTGATCGAGGGCCGCGACGGCCTCTACGAGGTCTATCCCGGCGATCCCATCCCCGGCGTCGGCCGCGTCGATGCGATCCGCCGCCAGGACGGCCGCTGGGTGGTCGTCACCAGCAGGGGCCTGATCGTGTCGCGCTGAGCGTTCGATATCGACTTTCGAAAAGGCGCTTCACCACCATGTGAGGCGCCTTTTTACTTGAATAGGTGTCCCTGCGCGGTGTTACCTGAAGCATGGGCCGTGCCTTGCGAATTCTCTTTGCTGTCGCCGCATTGTTAGGTGGCGTCCATTCGCTATTCGCAGCGGAAAATACTGCTCTGACGCGCGGCACCGCCATCACCGATCCCGATCTCCTGCGCAAGCTCGACCAGAACGATACGCTGACGATCTCGCGCCTGCTCGCGCCGGAGCGGAACGCCGACGTCCCGCTCACGACCGACCTGATGTTGGCGTCGCTGCCGCAGCTCAAAGCGATTCTGCCGGCGATCGATGCGGAATTCGACCGCTACATCGCGCGCTACAAGGCGGCATATCCGACCGAAACCATCGGCGTCGGCGAGGGTTTTGACGCGCAATTGTTCGATCGGGCCAATCTGAAATCTCCCGACACGGGTTTCGTGCTGGCTGGGATCGTCAATCGCATGGACCGCGCCTATGTCGCCGAAGAGTCCTGCGGCGAGATCCGGCTGATCTACCGTCTCGCGCGCTTCGAGAGCAGGCCGGATGGCGGCAAGACCGCAACGCGCCTCCCGATGACGCTCAACCTCGTGATGAAGGCGGGCGATCCGCGCCAGACGGATGCGAAGGGCAAACTGGTGACCTGCGCCGAGGTCGCCCGGCGCTGGCTCGACAATGGCGATTGGCAAGGCCTGATCGGCAGTCGCGTCCCTCCCTACGACGCCATGCTCGACCGCATCGAGACCAACATCCAGGTCTCGGTCGCGCCGAAATCGGCGCTGCATGATTTCCGCTCCGACTATCTGCTCAAGGTGTTCAAGTACGACGCTGCCACGAAGAGGTTCGAGGAATCGACGCTGGAGAACCAGATCGACCGCGACAGGATCTTCGCCGACAATGATCTCCGACGCGACTTCCGGGATTGGCTGCTCGCGCCCAATCATCTGCGCGAGTTCGATCGCGGCACCGTGCTGATCCCGGAGAAGTTCCTGGCCAGGGCCGCAGTGGTGCCGACGCCCGCCGGCCTCGATGCTTCGGCGCTGCAGCCCGCGTTCGGCATGATGCAAGGTGAGGGCAACGGCGATCCAGTCTTCACCGATGGCGAGGTGGTCGGTGCGCTGAAGCAGGCGGCGGCACGCGGCGTCGAGATGCAGAACATCCGCTCAGTCGCCGGTTTCCAGCGCCGTCTCAATGACGTCACCTGCGCCGGTTGCCACCAGACCCGCGGCATCGGCGGCTTCCATTTCCCGGGCGTCGACTGGCTTGCGGACAAGCCGTCGAATTCCGCCATCGTGCCGGCCTCGCCGCATTTTTTCGGCGACCAGCTCCGCCGCCGCGACATCCTGACCGCGTTCGCCGCGGGCAAACGTCCTGATTTCTCACGCGGATTTGCCAGCCGGCCGCAGACCCGCGGCAGCCCGGAGCTGGCCGGGACCGAGTATCAGGACGGCTGGGGTGCGCATTGTTCCCTGCAAGATGCGGGATCGGGATCGCCGGACAGGAGTTTTACGTCATGGAGCTGTGCTAACGGTCTCACCTGTCAGGCTGCCGCGGCCTCGCGCCGCATCGGCATGTGCTTCATCAAGACGCGTTAAACCGATTTGGATGACCCATGACGGATACCAGCGGGACCAACAAGGAGCGCAATCGCGAGATCGCGCGGAATGAGGAAGCCAAGCAGGTCACCGGCAGCATCCGCGTCAGCACCTGGGCGGTCGCGGTGGCCGTCATCGTCGGCGGGATCTTGTTTACGCTCGGCTGGCTGGCGCTGAGGTAGCCCTCACTTCGCGTAGTTCGTCATCCGCTTGCCCGGCAGCAGCTCATAGGCCGGCTTCCAGCCGGGCAGCGCGGCCATGCGGCCGAGCCAGGCGTGGATGGCGGGATGGCTCGCCGCGAAATCGAAGCCGTGCTCGTCGCTCGGATAGTGCAGATAGGCCATCATCGAGATGTCGGCGACCGTGGGCTTTGCTCCGATCGCGAATTCATTGTGCTGGAGATGTCCGTCGAGAATGCCGAGGAAGTCGTCGAGCCGGCGACGAAAATGCTTCAGCACCTGCGGATCGTTCTTCTCGGTGAAGGCGCGCATGAAGCGATAGGTCGCCATGTAGCCGGTGAGCTTGTGGTTGTCCCAGAACAGCCAGCGCAGCAGCTCGAACTTCTCTTCCTCCGTTTCGGCGCCGAAGCGGCCATATTGCTCGGCGAGCTTGAGCAGGAGGGGCGCGGTCTGCGTCATCTTCACGCCGTCGATCTCGAGCACGGGAATTTCGCCCATCTCGTTGACGGCGCTGCGCCACTCCGCCGTGCGCGTGACGCCGCCGCCAAAGTCGGTCCACACCGGCGCGAACGTCTCGCCGCACAGCGTCAGCATCAACGCCAGCTTGTAGCTGTTGCCGGATTCAGGGAAGTAGTGCAGGCGGTAGCTGGGCATGGGACCTCATGACATGTGTTTTGTCGATGTATAGCGCGATCGTCCTGCGTCGTCATTGCGAGCGCAGCGAAGCAATCCAGCAATGCATCTGGCGAAGCGAGCTATCTCCTCGCTGTCGTCCCGGACAAGCGAAGCGCAGATCCGGGATCCGTAACCACAGGCCTCGGTTTGGCGAAGACTCGGAGTTACCAGTCACGCGCGATAACCACTCCCTGTGGTTATGTGTCCCGGCGTTCGCCGGGACGACAGCGGAGCAGGTCGTACCAGTGCGCGGCCTTACCCCACCGCCCCCGAACCCCGCAGCGCCTTGATCGCCGCCTCGTCGTATCCCGCGCCACGCAAGATCTCGTCACTGTGCTCGCCGACCGCTGGCGGCTTGCGCGGCTGCACCTTCCTGGCGCCGTCGATCCAGATCGGGCTGTTGATGGTGAGCATGGTGTCGTTCTCGAACGGCACCAGCACCTCGTTGTCGAGCATCTGCTTGTCGTTCGGGATGTCGTCCAGGATGGCGACGACGCCGAACACGAGGCCGTTGCCGTCGAGGATATTGCGCCATTCGGCGAGATCCCTGGTCGCGAAAGTGTCGTCCAGGATCTTGATCAGCTCGACCGAGCGGGCATGGCGGTCGGCCTTGGTGGCAAAGCGAGGATCATTGATCAAATCCTCGCGCCCGAGGCAGCGCGCCAGCGTCGGAAACTGCTTCTCCTCGTTCAGCAGAGACAGGATCAGCCAGCGGCCGTCCCTGCACTGATAATGGTTGGCGACTGCGTTCAGCGCGCGCTCGCGTGGCCGTCGCTCGCCGAACCTGGCGCCGCAGAGTTTTGCCTGCGCCAGCACGCTCGCCGCCCACACCCCGTTCGCCATCAGATTGGAGGCGACGTGCGAGCCCTTGCCGGTCTTCTCGCGCTGATAGAGCGCGGTGACGATGGCGCCGTAGAACGCCATGGCACAGGGATGATCGCCCATGCCGGCGACAGAACGTGCCGGCGTGGTGTCGGTGTCGGCGCGGACGAGGTCCATCAGGCCGGACCGCGCCCAATAGGCATTGCTGTCGAAGCCGGGCTTGTTGGCCTCTTCGCCCTTCTCGCCATAGCCGGTGAAGGAGGCATAGATCAGCCGATCGTTGAGATGGGCGAGATGGTCGTAGGTGATGCCGAGCTTGGCGCGCACCGGCGGCGGCATGTTGGTGATGAAGACGTCGGCCTCCGCCACCAGCTTGTACAGTACGGCCTGCGCCTCGGGCTTTGCGAGGTCGAGCGCGATGCTCTTCTTGTTGCGGGCCTCCAGCAGCCAGGCGAAATTGTGCTCGCCGGTCGGATAGCCCGGCAGGTTCGGCAGATTGCGGTAGGGGTCCCCGGCGCCGGGCGGCTCGATCTTGATGACGTCGGCGCCGAAGTCCGACAGCACGGTCGCGGCCGCGGGCGCTGCGATGAAGCTCGCACAGTCCAGAACCTTCAGACCCGCAAAAATGCCCTTGTCCATCGCGGCGTTGCTCCCTCGCTCCAGTCGTTTCCCGCGCGCTGGAATTGGCGCGGGCGCATCATGCAGCATTAGACCGATGTTTCCGCGGGATGCAACGGCGCCCGGCGCAGGGCCTCACTCCTCCCCCGCAAGCAACGCAGCATTGCCGCCGGCGGCCGCGGTGTTGATCGTCACGGTCTGCTCGGTCGCAAAGCGCGCGAGATAGTGCGGGCCGCCGGCCTTCGGGCCGGTTCCGGACAGGCCGTTGCCGCCGAACGGCTGCACCCCGACCACGGCGCCGATCATGTTGCGGTTGACGTAGATGTTGCCGACCTGGGCGCGATCGATGATCGCCTCGACCGTGTCGTCGATGCGGGAGTGGACGCCGAGGGTGAGCCCGTAGCCGGTGCGCTCGATCGCTTGCAGGACGCGTTCGAGGTTCTCGGCGCGATAGCGTACGACATGCAGGATCGGGCCAAAGACCTCCTCGGTGAGCTGGCCGGGCTCCTTCAGCTCGAAGATGTGCGGCGCGACGAAGCAGCCTTCCGGCGCATCGCCTGCAAAGTGCAGCCGCGCCTCGCGCTTCATTCGCGCGATGTGCGCATCGAGGCGCTGCCTGGCCTCCTCGTCGATCACCGGCCCGACATGGGTTGCGACGTCGGAGGGATCGCCGATCTTCAACTCGCGCGCGGCGCCCGCGATCATCTCGATCATGCGGTCGGCGACGTCCTCCTGCACGAACAGGAGCCGCAGCGCCGAACAGCGTTGGCCGGCTGAACGGAAGGCCGAGGTCACGACGTCGTCGGCGACCTGTTCGGGCAGCGCGGTGGCATCCGCAATCATGGCGTTGATGCCGCCGGTCTCCGCGATCAGCGGCACGATCGGCCCGTCCTTGGCAGCAAGCGTCCGGTTGATGCTGCGGGCAACCTCGGTCGAGCCGGTGAAGACGACACCGGCGATATCCGCGTGCGCGGTCAGCGCGGCCCCGATGCGGCCATCGCCGGTGACGAGGTGCAGCGCGCTCTTGGGGATGCCCGCCTCGTGCAGCAGGGCCACGGCCTCGCGAGCGATGCGAGGCGTCTGCTCGGCCGGTTTTGCGACCACGCTGTTCCCGGCCATCAGCGCCGCCGTGACCTGTCCCAGGAAGATCGCCAGCGGAAAATTCCATGGCGAGATCGCGACGAAGACGCCGCGGCCGCGCATGGCGAGCGCGTTGCTCTCGCCGGTCGGGCCGGGCATGGCGGCATCGGCGCCGAACAGCTTGCGGCCCTGCGCGGCATAGTAACGGCAGAAGTCGGCGGCTTCGCGCAGCTCCGACAACGCATCGTCAAGCGTCTTGCCGCCCTCGGCTTGCAGCAGCGCGATGAAATGCGCGCCTCGGCTCTCCAGGAGATGCGCGGCCTGCTCCAGCGCCGCCGCGCGCGTAGCTGCCGGCGTCCGGCTCCAACTGGCAAAGCCCGCGCGTGCTGCGGCCACGGCTGCGCTGGCCTGATCCGGCGTCGCGTCGGTGATGGATTCGAGATCGGCCGCCTCGGCCCTGACGCCGGCCAGCAGCTGGTCGAGTGCGGCACGCTCGCCGAATTCGACGCCGCGCGAATTGCGCCGCTCCGGCGCGAACAGATCTGCCGGCAACGGAATCCTGGGATGGGCCGCCTGTTGTGGTCGGCCGATGGCATCCGCCGGGCGCTGCAGCAGCGCCGAAACCGGCACGCGATAGTCGGCCGCCTGCGCCACGAACGACGAGTTGGCGCCGTTCTCCAGGAGCCGGCGCACCAGATAGGCGAGCAAATCACGATGGCTGCCCACGGGCGCATAGGTGCGGTGGGCGAGGTTCGGGTGATCTTTTGCCAGTTGCTCGTACAGCGCCTCGCCCATGCCATGCAGGCGCTGGAATTCGAAGCCGCTGCCGTCAGCGGCAAGCTCCAGCACGGTCGCGACCGTCAGCGCGTTGTGGGTGGCGAATTGCGGGAAGATGCGCGGCCGCAAGGCGAGCAGTTTCGTCGCGCAGGCGATGTAGTTCAGATCCGTCATCGCCTTGCGTGTGAACACGGGATAGCCGTCGAGGCCGCGCTCCTGCGCGCGCTTGATTTCGGTGTCCCAATAGGCGCCCTTGACCAGCCGCACCATCAGCTTGCGCTCATGCGCGCGGGCGAGTTCGTCGACATAGTCGATCACCGCGCCGGCGCGCTTCTGATAGGCCTGGACGGCGAGGCCAAATCCGTCCCAGCCCCCGAGCGAGGCGTCGGCCAACGTTGCCGCGATCACGTCGAGCGACAGTTCCAGCCGGTCGGCCTCTTCTGCATCGACGGTGAAGTTCAAATCATGAGCCTTGGCGCGCTGTGCCAGATCCAGCAGCAGCGGCACCAGTTCCCCCATCACGCGGTCGCGGCTGATCGCCTCGAAGCGCGGATGCAGCGCCGATAGTTTGACCGAGATGCCGGGCCGGTCGGGCAGGGGATGGGAGCCCGCCGCCTTGCCGATCGTTTCAATCGCGCTGGCATAGGCATCGAAATAGCGCTTCGCGTCCGCCGCCGTGCGTGCGCCTTCGCCGAGCATGTCGAAGGAATAGCGCGGCTTCTGGCCGGAGCGCGGCCGGCCCCGCTCCAGCGCCTGCTCGATGGTCTCGCCCAGCACGAAATGATTGCCCATCAGCCGCATCGCCTGGCGCGTGGCGGTGCGCACCGCCGGCGCGCCGAGCCGCTTCACGAGACGGCCGATGGTGCCCTCGGGCGTCTCGCCGGGCTGGATCACCCGTGCCGACAGGCCGAGCGCCCAGGCCGAAGCGTTGACCAGGAACGCGGTGGACTTGGTTTCGTGATGGATGAAATCGCCCTCGCCGAGCTTGTCCTCGATGAACTGGTCGGCGGTGCGCGTGTCGGGGACGCGCAGCAACGCCTCGGCCAGCACCATCAGCGCCAGCCCTTCCTTGGTCGAGAGCGCGAACTCCCGCAGCATGTCCTCGACCCCGCCAAGACTACCTGCAAGCCGGTCGTCGCGCTTGCGGATCGCCTCGATCAGCCGCGTCGCGGTGCGGTCGATCCGCGCCTCTTGCGGCGGGCTCGGATGTGCCGACGGCAAGAGACGCGCGGCAAAGTCGGCGTCGTCGGGTGCATAGGGCGCAGCGAAGGGAGGCGGGATGTTCGGCATGGCGTGTCCTGTGGCTGACATCCAGGATAAGGCCGGCATGACCGTAGTTCGATGGACAAATTAGTGACTTTACCTTAGAAAGTGAAGTTCAATGAGAAAATGGCCGAATAAAATATGGAACTCGATCGCATCGACCGGAAAATCCTCTCGATTCTGCAGGAGGATGGGCGCATCGCCAATGTCGAGCTCGCCGAGCGCATCGGGCTGTCGCCGACGTCGATCGGCGAACGGTTGAAGCGCTTGCAGCGCGAGGGTTTTGTCGAGGGCTACGGTGCGCGGCTCAACCCGCACCGGCTCGGTCTTGGCCTGTTGGTGTTCGTCGAGGTGCTGCTCGACAAGACCACGCCCGACAATTTCGAGCGCTTTGCGCGTGCAGTGAAACTCGCGCCCGAGGTGCTGGAGTGTCACATGGTTGCCGGCGGCTTCGACTATCTTGTGAAGGCGCGGCTTGCGGACATGGCCGCTTATCGACGCTTCCTCGGCGAGACCCTGCTGTCGATGCCGGGCGTGCGCGAGACGCGGACCTATGCGGTGATGGAGGAGATCAAGCGCGACGCACCGTTGCCGGTGGGCTGACGAAATGCCGTCGCGATTGTCGTTGCTGTGGCGTGAACAAACGGTCTTCCAAGGAAAAATAGCTATCCTCGTGCAATCGCAACGCCTGTCGTCGAGTGCACTGGCCGTCTTCTGAAATTTTCTTGGCCCGGCTCCCGGATTGGTCCGGGAGGCAGCAAAAGCTGGCGGGCTTATACTTTGAGGTTCTCTGCGGAGGTCTTGCCCCGGTTTGCGATCTCTTCGTATTCCACCGTCTGTCCCTCGTTGAGAGTGGACAGGCCGGCTTTCTGCACTGCCGAGATATGCACGAACACATCCTTGCCCCCCGACGCAGGCTGGATAAATCCATAACCCTTCGTCGGGTTGAACCACTTGACCGTACCTTTAGCCATCACGACTTCTCCGCGGGTCTTCCTCCGAGATATCGAACCGCCAATCCCCGCCAACCGGCCGGTTCGGTCCTAACAGGATACGCGGATTGTGGCGGGCTTGGTAGCTCAAACCATATCGGCATTCTGCTGAATTCCGCTCAACTTCGCGGCGTTTTTGCCGCTTTTGCCCGTTTCGCGGTCAAATGGCCCGCGCGCGTCCGGCATCCGTCAATACGTCGCAGCCAGATAATCGACGATCTTGCCGACATCCGCGTCGTCGATCGGCGCGCCATAGACCTTGATCATCTTGGTCACCTCGGCCTGCCAGAAGCCTTTCCGGTCCTTCATCGGCGGTTGCGTGGCGATGTAATCGGACGAGTGACAGGCGCTGCAATTGCCTTGCACGACCTCGAGATTGGGACCAGGCTTGAAGGCGGCGACCTCGTCGGGGGTCTTGTAGTTGACCGGCGCGGCAAGCGCCGAACTCACCACGGCGGCGAGGGCGAGCGTGATGGCGAGGGGAATGGTGCGCTGCATGATCATTCTCCTTCAGGCCACCGTCACGCGGACGGTTTCGATGACGTTGCGCAGATAACCCGCTGGATTCCAGCGCGGCGTGTCCGGCTGGGTCTCGCCGCCATTGCCGGTGGCCCGTACCTTGAGCTCGTGGCCGCCTGCCGCGAGCTTCACCGGCAGCTTCCATTCGCGGAAGGCGTATTTGCCAAGGTCCTTGCCGAGCTTGGCGTTGGTCCAGGTCTTGCCGCCGTCGGTGGAGACCTGGACCTCCTTGATGCCCTTGCCGCCGTCGAAGGCGATGCCGCGCAGGGTCACAGCTCCCGCCTTCAGCCTGGCGCCGTCAGGGACGCTGGTGATGAAGGACCGGATGGTGAAGCGGTTGATCGGGATCGTCGTCTTCGGGGCGGTGCCTGGCTCGACCGCATTGTTGGGCGTGTCGGGAATGCGATAGGCCGACTTCATCCAGAAGCCGTCATAGACATTGTCGATGACGGTGATCTCGTTGAGGTGCTTGACCCAGTAGGTGCCGTAATAGCCGGGCACGATCAGGCGCAGCGGAAAGCCGTTGAGGAACGGCAGGTCCTCGCCGTTCATGCCATAGGCCAGCATCACCTCGCCATCGGCGGCGTGATCGAGATCGAGCGCCTTGACGAAATCGGGCGTCTTGTCGCTGACCGGCCCGTCCATGCCGTTGAACGTCACCTGCTTGGCGCCGCTCTGCACGCCGGCCATCTCCAGCACGGTCTTCAGCGGCACGCCGCGCCAGCGCGCGCAGCCCATCGCGCCGTTGGCGAGCTGGCCTCCGGCGACGCGCGGCTCGAAGAAGCCGCGGCTGTTGCCCGAGCACTGGTTGACGGCGACGATCTCGGCCGCCTTCATCTTCCTGATGTCCTTCAGCGACAGCTTGAGAGGCTTGTCGACCTTGCCCTTGACCTCGAGCGTGAACTTGTCGGGGTCGAGATTGTAGGGCAGGTCGGAGAGATGATAGCGCACGAAGAACGCATTGTTCGGCGTGATCGGGCCGTCGTTGAACACCGCAAACGGGGTCTCGAGCTGCGGCGGCCGGCCGGTCAGGCCGATCATCGGCCGCTTCTGCGGATATTTCACCAGCGGCCGTTCGCCATTGGCGAAGGGAAGGGTCACGGTGTCGAGCGCCAGCGCCCTGGTGGAATTCAGTGTGGCCGCAATGGCGGCAAGGCCCGCTCCTTTGAGCAGGTCGCGTCGATCGAACATTCTGGTCTCCTCCCGGAGCTTTTCGTTGGACCGCGGTCATCACCGCGGGACCCGCGCTCATCTGTCGCCACGATCTGGATGATGTCAATTCGTGCTTTCGCAGCAAGCCCATGCCGCTGCGTTGCAGCAGGTCGGTGTTACGTGGTGGCAAGAGGGAGCCGAGTTGTAGCCGCGAGCCGCGGTGCGCTCCCTCGCCCCGCTTGCGGGGAGAGGTGAAGAGGTCACGCCGCGATGCGCGCGCTCCCGTCGACCAGCGCCGTCAGCTCCCCCGCATCCGCCACCACGCGCACGGCCATCGGTTCCTCGCGGCCGCGGATTGCGACCTCCTGCTGCGGCAGGACGTCCTCGTCAAGGTGCGCGGTGCGGCGGATTTCCTCCGATATGATCGCCTCGCAGGCCAGCGTCTTGGTCATGTCCTGGAGGCGGGCGGCGACGTTGACGGCATCGCCGAGCGCGGTGAAGACGATGTGATCGCGATAGCCGATGTCGCCGATAATGACTTCGCCGCCGTGGATGCCGATGCCGAAGCGGATCGGCTGGCGCAGATCGTGGCTGAGGAGCTCGTTGAGCTCGTCTATATGCGTGGCGATTCCGGCGGCGGCCTTCAGCGCCTGCCGGCACGCGGTCTGCGGGTCGGCCGACAGCCCGAACAGCGCCAGCATGCCGTCGCCGACGAACTGGTTCGGCTGGCCGCCATTCTCGATGACGGCCTGCGAGACCGCTCCGAGGAAGCGGTTGACGATGAAGACCGTGTCGAACGGCAGCCGCTTCTCGGCAAGTTGCGTCGAGCCGCGCATGTCCACGAACAGGCTGACGAGATAGCGCTCCTGGCCGATGCGCGCCGGCGTCGATCCCTGCGCGTTCGCCGATGACGTTTGCGGCGTGAAGAGCTGGAAGAAGGAGAGATCTGATGTCGGCCGCAGCTGGCAGGCGAGCCTGATCGAGGGATCGCTGGTGCCGACGCGGGTCAGCACGAAGGCCTCGCGTTGCGACGGTTCGGGCAGGGCACCATGATCGCCGATGACGCGGATGCGGCAGGTCGAGCAGCGGGCGCGGCCGCCGCAGACGCTGGCATGCGGCACATTGTGGCGCAGGCTTGCTTCCAGCACGGAGAGGCCTTTTGGCACGCGCACCGTCTTGCCGTTGCCGTAGGACAGCGCGATCATGCCGCCGCGCCTTTCGCGCAAGGCGCGTGCGCCACGCGCCACCAGCACCAGTCCCAGCAGACCGAAATAACCGACGGTGAGGCCGCCGGCGATGCGGTCCAGCGTGTTGCCTTCCGCAACCGTGCCAACCTGGCGGCGGGTGAGATTGTGCGTGCGCCATTCTCCATCGCCGCTCTCGATGGCGACGCTGCGGCCACCCTGATAGATGCCGAGCAGCGCCAGCGTCGGGATCAGCACCGCGGCTGCCAGCAGATAGGGTGCCGCGCGCGTGAAGAACGGTTTGAGGCGAAGCCAGAAGAAAATGCCGATGCAGCCGTGCACCCAGGCGATGAGAAGCAGGATCGTCATCTGCCAGAGCCGGCCCGGCGCCGCGACGAAGAACAGATAGAGTTCCTGCGGATAGAGCTTCTGATGATCGTACAGCGTGTAGCCGAGCCGCACCCCGATCACGTGTCCCATGACCAGGGCGGGAATGCTCAAGCCCAGCACCAATTGGAGCGGCTCGATCGTCCGCCAGCGGAACTGCCGGCGCTGATACAGGGCGTAGATGCCGAGGCCCATATGGGTGAGCGCAGCCGTGTAGAACACGATCGCGACGGGGAGGAACTGCCAGAACAGGGTGTGGTAGTAGACCCCGACCTCCATGGCATCGACCGAGACGTTGCCGAGCGCATGGTTGAGGAAATGGCTGACCACATAGGCGAACAGGATGACGCCGCAGATGAGCCGCACCTGCCGCACGCTGGTGGCGCGGACGACGGACATCTGTATGGGAGCGGTGGCCATGATTCGATTGTATCAGTTCATGGAAGAGAACAGCCAGCGTAGCGTTTAATTCCAGGGGTGGATATCGCCTCCGATCACATGCGCGGCATGCCGCCGCATACTCCGCCGTCGTCCCGGACAAGCGCGCCCCTCAGGCGCGCGCCGTCCGGGATCCTTAGCCACAGGGCTTGCCGTACATTGACTCCCCCTCCCAAGTCGGGGAAAAGCGCGACCGTGACGACAGCCCCTGACATCTCCGCGAAGCCAGACGGCGCCGAACGCCGTCTCGTCCTTGTTGCCGTGGCGATCATCGCCGTGATGACCGCGCTGCGTATCGTCTATGCCTCCGCGATCGAGCTGCGCACGGACGAAGCCTATTATTGGACCTGGTCGAAGGAAACGGCGCTCAGCTTCCTCGATCATCCCCCCGGCATCGCCTGGCTCATTCGCCTCAGTACCGCGATCTTGGGTGACACCGCGCTCGGCGTCCGCTTTGGCGGCATCGTCGCAATGCTGGTGACGCAGCTGCTGCTCGCCGACATCGTCCGCCGCCTCACCCATGATGCGCGCGCCGTCATGTTCGCGGTGCTGATGCCGGAAGCTGCGCTCTATTACGGCCTGCTGATGGCCAAGGTCGCGCCCGATGTCGTCATGATCCCGTTTGCGGTGGCGATGATGTGGTCACTGGTGCGGCTGGCGCAGAGCGGCGACGGACGCTGGTGGCTTGGGGCCGGTCTGTTCGCCGGCTTCTCGATGCTGTCGAAATTCACCGCGATCATGTTCGCGCCGGCGGTGGCCGCCTTTCTGCTGGTGCCGGACTGGCGCTGGCGTTGGCTGCGCAGCCCTTACCCTTATCTCGCCGTGCTGGTCGCGATCGCCGCTTTCTCGCCGGTGCTGATCTGGAACGCGCAGCACGACTGGGCCTCGTTCCGCTTTCAGGGCGTGCGCGCCACCGCCAATTACGGCATCTCGCTGCGGACGATCGGCGATTACATCGGCCTGCAATTCGGCCTGGTCGGTTTCGTTCTGCTGCCGGTGGTGATGACGGGGCTGGTGCTGACGGCGTGGCGCGGTTATCGCACGCGCGAGCCGGTCGCGGTCCTGTTGTCGACTGCGGTGCTGGTGCCGTTCCTCTATTTCTTCGTGAAATCGCTGACGCTCCGGGTCGGCGACACCTGGCCGATGTTCATGTGGCCGGTCGGCTTCGCGGCCGCCGCGGTGAACCTCGCCACGATGACGAAAGAGGGATGGTCGGCCCGGATGCTCGGATCATCGCTGTTCTGGGCCAACACGGCGATCGTCTCGGGCATCGCCTTCGTCGTCATCGTGTTTCTCTACTACGTCGCCGCGCCCTGGAATCTCCTCGGCAAGATCGATCCGATCGGCGCGGAAGCCGGCTACGAGCAGGTGGCCGCGCGCGCGCAGGCCGCACTCGATGAGACCGGTGCGACCTGGATCGCGACCACGGACTACCGCACCTACGCCATGATGCGCTGGCTGTTCAGGGGCCGCGTGCCCGTCGTCGAGATCACCGAACGCGGCCGCTTCCAGGACTTTCACGATCCCGGCATGGACAGGATCAAGGGCCACGCGGGGATCTATGTCGGGCGCGAGCCGGACGATCGTTCGTCGCTGTGGGACAACATCCCGGCGAAACGCGAACAGCTTGGCGAGGTCGAACGCCGCTGGCGCGGCGTTCTCGCGGACACCTATGTGATCGAGAAACTCACAGGCTGGACGCCCGAGCTGTCACCGCCGAAGGACTCGCCGCTGTTCCAGTGGAAGGTGCTTGCGGGCGATTTCAGTACGAGCGTGGCGCGCCTCCTCTTACCCTCCCCTGGAGGGGGAGGGTCGGTCGCGCGGAGCGCGAGCGGGGTGGGTGATCCCTCAACGCGGGCACTGTGCGAGGTGGTGAGACCGTCACCCCACCCCGCTACGCATTGCGCTGCGCTTCATGCGTAGCGACCCTCCCCCTCCAGGGGAGGGTATGGGAGAGCAGAGCCGGCTACTCCTCGTCGTCCTTCTTCCGCAGCAAATCCGTTGCCAGATCCGACAGCTTCGGCGGCGGCAGTGCCGCGAACGGCAGCGGGCGTGTCACGTCGATCGCAGCCAATCCCAGCCGCGCCGTCAGCAAGCCGTTGAGCACGCCTTCGCCGAGCCGCTGCGACAGCTTCGCCGCGATGCCATGGCCGAGCATCTGCTGCACCAGGCTGTCGCTCGCGGCCATGCCGCCGGTGATGGCGAGATGGGCGATGACGTGGCGGAGCAGGCGGATCATGCCGAGCGCACCGGGGCGGCCGCCATAGAGATAGGCAAGCTGGCGGATCAGGCGCAGCGCGGCGACGAATACGAACAGCACATCGATCGCCGCGCGCGGCGAGACCGCGGTCACGATCGAGACCTTTTGCGCGGCCGATGACACCAGCCGCCGCGCTTCCGCATCCAGCGGCGACATCAGTTCGCGCTCGGCGAGCCGGATCATGTCGGCGCCGTCGATGATCTCGCCGGCGTGACTCTCCAACGTGGCACGGGCGCGCGCCAGCTGCGGATTCTGGTGCGCGATCTTCAGGAGATCCTGCACGATGACGCGGCTCTCGCTGCGGTCGTCGCTGGCGAGCACGGCGGTCGCGCGCTGATGCAGCTTCTCGATCGTCGCGAGCCGCGCCAGCCCAAGCGCCTCGCGTCCGATCACGACGGCAAGCGCCAGCGCGGTGACGAGCGCGAAGCCAAGCCCGACGAAGCCGAGGCTCTCGCTGCGCGCAAACAGATCCTCGATCAGGTGGACGACGCCGAGTCCGACACCGAGCAGCGTCAGCCCGGCGAGGCCGGACCAGAACAGCGCGCCCCAGGGAAAGCCGCGCCGCGTTGGAAGCGTGGCTTGAACCGGCACCGGCAGCGAGGATGGATCCGGCTCCGGCGTGATCTGGATCGTGCCGCGGCTGAGCCGTCCCGTCTCGTCGGCTTCGGTGACGACGACGCCGGGATCGTCGAGCCGGAACGTCGCCGGCCGCCGCTGTTGAGATCGGTCGTTCATGACAGCTTGTCTCCGATCAGGAACTGCAAGGCACGGTCGAGGCGGATGTGTGGCAATGCCGGTTCGTCGTTACCCTCGCGCTCGAGCTTGGGCGGGCGGAAACGCAGGAAGCGGAAGTCGCTTTTCTCCGCCGCCTCGGTCGACAGGCCTCGGAACGCATCGGTGCCGTTGAACAGCGGCTCGGGATCGACGGGCAGATCGCCCGGAAAGGTCGCGACTTCCGTGTTGCCGTCGAAGAACTCGCCGCCCGCGCTTTCGCCCGCGGCCGGCGTTCCCAGGATCGACGGCAGTTTGTCGCGGCCACGCGCGACCTGCGCCTCGCGCGTGGCGCGGACGGCCGCAAGCGCGACGACGTCGATCGCCGCGCCGGTATCTTCCGCGCGCGCAACGGCACCTGAAACGGCGCGGCGCAGCACGGCCTCGAGCCGGTCGTGGCTGGAATGATGCAGATGGTCCGCCTTGGTCGCCGCAAACAGGATGCGGTCGATGCGCGGCCGGAACAGGCTGGAGAGCAAGGTGCTGCGGCCGATGTTGAAGCAGTCGAGAATGCCGGCAAGCGCGGCTTCGAGATCATGCAGCGCCTCGGGGCCCGAGTTGAATGCAGCCAGAGCGTCCGCCAGCACGATCTGGCGATCGAGTCGCGCAAAATGATCGCGGAAGAACGGCCGCACCACGACGTCCTTGTACGCCTCGAAGCGCCGCACCATCATCGCCCAGAGCGAGCCGTCGGGCGCCTGTCCGCCGGCGGGCACGTCGAGCGGCGCAAAGGTCAGCGCGGGGGAGCCTGCGAGATTGCCGGGCATCAGGAAGCGGCCTGGCGGCAACAGGCTCATCGCAAACCGCTCGTCGCGGCATCCGCGCAGATAATCGGTGAAGAGCCGTGCGGCCGTCAGCGTCGCCTGCTCGTCCTCGCGCGCCTCGGGCTTGAGCGTTGCGAGATGCGCGTGCCAGTCCGCGGAAAGATGCGCCCGCGGCGCCTCGCGCGACAGCGCCAGGCTTTCCGCCGACCATTGCTCGTAGCTCTTCTGGAGCAGCGGCAGGTCGAGCAGCCATTCGCCGGGATAGTCGACGATGTCGAGCGTCAGCGTGCGGTCGGCGCCGTTCGGGCGCTGGTACTCGATGACGAGCCTGAGCTCGCTGATGTCCACGGTCGAGTTCGGCCAGCGCCGCTCCTCGATCAGCGCACGCAGATGGTTCTCATAGGCGAAGCGCGGCACGGCATCGTCCGGCTGTGGCGCCAGATGTGCCCGGCCGATCCGGCCCGAGGCGTAGGCTTCGAACACCGGAAACCGGCCGCCGCGCGTCAGCCCATGGATCAGCGCGGTGATGAATACGGTCTTACCGGCACGCGACAGACCGGTGACACCAAGCCGCACCGTCGGGTTGAAGAAGTGCTCGCCATAGTCGATCAGCGCCCGCGCCGACAGCCGCGCCTCCTCGACCATATCCTGGAAACTGAATGCCATATGAACGTGAGGGGATCTCGGGCGCGGGATACGCAAAATGGACTAGTCACAAAAGTGGCAATTGCCTGAGGAAAATCAAGCTTTCATACTTCCACCGCCTTTGTCGGCAAATCATGGTTTGAACGATGCGTCGATCCCGAAAGACCCATATACGGGGGCGTTGCCACGCTATGCGGATTGCCATGCTTTGCGGATTGCCATGACCGTCTTCCAAATGAAACAGTTCGCGTCCAATTCCGTCCACGCCGCAGCCGACGCGATCGGTTGGAACTACGACCGGGCCGAACTGATCGCCGACGGCATTATCCATGCGATCGGCGTGCTCTCCGGCATCATCGCCGCGACCGTCCTGGTGGTGCTGGCGGCGGTCTATGCCGACGCCGCCGATATCGTCGGCGTCTCGATCTATGTCGCCGGCCTGCTCTCGATGCTGGTGCTGTCGGCGACCTATAATCTCTGGCCGGTGTCGCCCGCCAAATGGCTGCTGCGGCGGTTCGACCATTCCGCGATCTATCTGCTGATCGCGGCGACCTATACGCCGTTCATCCTGGAAGTGAAGGACAGCGCGTTCGCGCTGGTTCTGCTCGCCGGCGTCTGGTGCGTGGCGATATCGGGCATCGTGTTGAAGCTGCTCTATCCCGGCCGGTTCGACCGCGTCTCGGTCGGCATCTATCTCGCGATGGGCTGGAGCGGCATGATGCTCTACGACGCCGTGGTCAGGGCGTTGCCCGCCCTGGTGCTGGGCTTCATCCTTGCGGGCGGCCTGCTCTACAGCTTTGGCGTGATCTTCCACGCCTGGCGGCGGCTGCGTTTCCAGAATGCGATCTGGCACGGCTTTGTCTTGGCCGGCGCGGCATGCCATTATACCGCGGTGCTCGACCTCGTGTTGAGCTGAGAAGGACCCGCGACGCGGAATAAGCGGCGCGGTATAGAGCGGTACAAGACAATATAGGACGAGGAGACGTCGCATGCAGGTGACCGGCAAGGTCGTGGTGGTCACGGGCGGCGCAAACGGCATCGGCAAGGCGCTGTGCGAGGCCTTTCACAACGCGGGCGCGGCCAAGGTCGTGGTCGCGGACATGGACGCCGCAAATGCGAGGGCGGTCGCGGCCATGGTTGACGGCGCCGCCTTCAAATGCGACGTCGCGCAGGAAAAGGACGTCGCGCACGTCATCGAGGAGACTGAACGTCAGTTCGGGCCGATCGAGCTGTTCTGCTCCAATGCCGGCATCGGCGGCGGGTTCGACCCAATGTCGGAGAACGCCGGCGGCGCCTCGGACGAACCCTGGCAGCGGAGCTGGGCGATCCACGTCATGGCGCATGTCTACGCGGCGCGGCATCTCGTCCCGCGCATGAGGGCGCGCGGCGGCGGCTATTTCCTCAACACCATCTCGGCCGCAGGCCTGCTGTCGCAGGTCGGCAGCCCGGCCTATTCGACGACCAAGCACGCCGCGGTCGGCTTTGCCGAGAATCTCGCGATCTCGCACAAGGCCCACAACATCAGGGTCTCGATCCTCTGCCCGCAGGGCGTCGACACCAACATGCTGCGCTCGATCCCCAAGGGCCCGCAATCCGGCGACGGCGACCTCACGCCCGAGCAAGTGGCGAAAGACGTGCTCGCCGGCCTCGAGCAGGAAACCTTCCTGATCCTGCCGCATCCGCAGGTGCTCGGCTACATGCGCAAGAAGACCGAGAATTACGACCGCTGGATCGGCGGCATGGCCAAGATCCAGGCCAAGATGCGGGAAGAGTTCGGGAAGTGACCTAGAAGCGGCATCGCTTATAGGCACGCCCACGCCACATACCCGGTGTCGTCCCTGCGAAGGCCGGGACCCATGACCACAGGAAGAAGTTTGGCGAAGGCTGGTTGTTGTCGTTGCCCCGCGGTACCGGGACCCTCACTTCCCAGATAAATCACGCGGTATGGGTCGCTGCGTTCGCAGGGATGACACCGGTGACTAGGCTGCCGCTTCATGCTCCTGACGACTCGCCCGCAGCGCCCGCGCATAAAGCATCATGCCCTCACGCACCGTGCGCTGCTCTGCTTCCGTCAACGCCGCCAGTGCGCCGCGCACCTGCTGCCGGCCGAAGGCATGCAGCGCTTCCAGCGTGCGGCGGCCCTTCGCGGTCAGCGACAACAGCTTGCTGCGTGCGTCAAGCTGATCCGGCGTCTCCCGCAGTTCGCCGCAATCGATCAGCTTTCGTACCATGCGGCTGACGCTCGATTTCTCCAGGTGCAGGAAGTCGCCGAGCTCGCCCGATGTCATGGGACCGCGGATGCCGATCTCCAGGATGGTGTGGACCGCCGAGGGCGGATAGTCCGAAGCCGCCACCGTCGCATCCATGAAGCCGAGCTCGCGCACCATCAGGCGCGAAGCGGCGCGGATGTCGTCGATCAGCGAAAGCTCGGCCATCCCTTGACTCCCGGCATATAGTTGTACCATACAACTATATGCGCGCAACGGCGCGCGCAAGCGTCTTGGAGTGGACCATGAACGGAACTTTGCCGGCGGGTCAGCGAATGAAGGGCAAGGTGTGCCTGGTCACGGGCGGCGGCAGTGGCATCGGCCGCGCCACGGCGCTGCGGATGGCGTCGGAAGGCGCGGAGGCGATCATCGTGGCGGGCCGGCGCGAAGCCGAGATCGAGGCCACCGCCGCTTCGTGCCGCGAGCTCGGCGCGGAATCCATCCCGCTCAAGACCGACATCACGCGAGAGGACGACGTCGCGCGGCTGGTCGGCACGGCCATTGAACGTTGCGGCCGGCTCGATGTCGCCTTCAACAATGCCGGCTTCCAGGAGCGACGCGCGCCGCTGGAGGAGCAGGGCACCGAGATCTATGACAGCGTGTTCGACACCAATGTCCGCGCGCTGTTTCTCTGCCTGCGCCACCAATTGCCAGCGATGCTGGCGCAAGGCCGCGGCAGCATCGTCGTCAACGCCTCCGTCAGCGGCGTGCGCAATCCAAATCCCGGCTTCTCGCTCTATTCGGCCTCGAAGGCCGCCGCGATCTCGCTGACGCGCTCGGCGGCGATGGAGAACGCTCCGCGCGGCATCCGCATCAACGCCGTCGCGCCCGGACGCGTCGTCACGGACATGATGCTGCGCGCCGGTGTCGGCGACGTCGCAACCGTCAGCGCCGGCCTGCCGCTGCGGCGGATGGGAAGCCCGGAGGAGGTGGCGGAAGCCGTGGTGTGGCTGTCGTCGGATGCGTCCTCTTACGTGGTTGGACATGTGCTGGCCGCCGACGGGGGATTCCTGGCGTCGTAATTGATGATGCCGTAGCCCGGATGAGCGAAGCGACATCCGGGGCGTCTCTCGCAGCCCCCGGATATCGCTTCGCTCATCCGGGCTACGACGGCCTCAGTGCTTCTGCCCGTACAGCACCGGCACCGCTGAATCCACGATGACCTCGACGAGGCTCGTGCCTGCATGCGCCATGCCGCGCTTCAGTGCCTCACCGAGTTCCGCGGCTTTCGTCACCCGTGCCGCATGGCACCCCATGCCTTCGGCGAGCCGCACGAAATCGATCCCCGGCAGCTCCAGCCCGGGCACGTTGCGCACCTGCATCACCTGGCTGAACGAGCGCATCGCGCCGTAGCCGGAATTGTTGATGACGACGACGGTGAGCGGAAGCTTGCGTTGCGCGGCGGTCCAGAGCGCCTGGATCGAATACATCGCCGAGCCGTCGCCGATCAGGCACACCGTGCGGCTCTTCGGCTTGCCGAGCGCCATGCCGACGGCGGCGGGCAGGCTATAGCCGAGACCGCCGCTCGACATCGTGTAAAAGCTGTCCTGGCCGCGCATCGGCATGAATTTCTGCATCGCCGGCCGGTGCGAGGGCACTTCCTCGACGAGTGATGCGCCGTCCGGCATTGCCTGCGACAGCGAATGCAGCAGGAATTCGACCGGCAGCGGATCTGCCGCCTGCGGTGCCGGCGGCAGCGTGCGGCCTTTCGGCGTCGCGCGGTTGCTTTCGGGGAGCATGTCGAGCAGCAGGCTGAGCGCCGGCTTCACCGTGGAGATGATGCTGGTGCCGACCGGCGTCACCGCCGCCGCGTCCGCATCGTCGGTGATCTGGAAGATGGTCGCCCTGCCGTCGAAGATCGCGGCGTGGCCCTCTACATGGAACGTGAACACGGGCGCGCCGACGACGACGACGAGATCGTGCTCGCGCAGCGCATCGGACAGCTGCGCCGGCGAAGCGTGCAGGAAGCCCGCGAATTGCGGATGCCGCTCCGGGAACGAGCAGCGCGCGGAGAACGGGCTGACCCAGACGCTGGCCTTGACCTTCTCGGCGACGCGCACCATCAGATCGACCGCACCGGCGCGATCGACGCCGGGGCCGACGACGACGGCAGGGTGTTTTGCCGAACCGAGCGCGGCAACCAGCGCCTTCATCGCCTCCGGCTCGGGCCCGATCTCGCGGCTGACCTTGCGCGCCTCGATCGGGGCGGTGGCATGCGCCCAGTCGTCGATCGGGATCGACACGAAGGTTGGCCCGCATGGCGGCTGCATCGCCGTGTAATAGGCCCGCGCGATCGCGGCCGGCACGTCCTCGGGCCGCGCCGGCTCGACGCTGTATTTGACGTAAGGCCGCGGGAATTCCGACGCGCGCTCGGCATAGAGGAACGCCTGCAGCGGCAGGATCGAGCGCGCCTGCTGACCCGCGGTGATCACCAGCGGGGTCTGGTTGCGGTGCGCGGTGTAGATGTTGCCGAGCGCGTTGCCGACGCCGGCCGCCGAATGCAGGTTGACGAAGCCGGCATTGCGCGTCGCCTGCGCATAGCCGTCGGCCATGCCGACCGCGCTGGCTTCCTGCAGCGCCAGCACGTAGTCGATGTCATCGGGCCAGTCGCTCAGGAACGGCAGCTCGGTCGAGCCGGGATTGCCGAACACTTTTGTGATGCCGAAGGATCGCAGCAGGTCGAGCGTCGCCTGCTTCACGGTGACGGATCTGCTGCCGGTCTTGCCGTTCTTGGCCATGGTTTCCGTCCCTTGCTTGCTTATTATTGCGCCGTCATTCCGGGGCGCGAAGCTAACCCGGAATCTCGAGATTCTCTGGTGCGCAATTGCGCACCATGGTCCGGTCCTATGGACCGTCCCGGAATGACGGATCTATCACCACACCGCCGTGCCCTTCATCGTCGGCTGGCCTTCCGCATTCGCGGTCCACAGCTCCATGCCATCAGCGGTCTCGTTGGCGTTGACCGAAAACTCCGTGCCCTCGAACAGCGGCTGCAGCCCGCGATAGGTGAACTTCTTCGGCGCCTTGCCGCCGTGCAGCTTGGCCGCCATCTCGATGATCAGCGCGGCCTGCAACGGCCCGTGGAAGATCAGGCCCGGATAGCCCTCGACCTTGGTGACGTAGTCGCGGTCGTAATGGATGCGGTGGCCGTTGAAGGTCAGCGCGGAGTAGCGGAACAGCAGCACGGGATCGGAGACATGGGTCTCGCGATGCTGCGCCTTCGGCGGCGGAGGCGGGGCCTTCGTCGTCGCCGGCGCGCTGCTGGTCATCTCGCGATAGACGATATCCTGCCGCTCGCGGATGGCAACGCCACGCGGCGAGGAGATGCTGTGCTCGACCGAGACGAAGCACAGCGTGCCGGTCGAGCCCGATTTGACCTGCACATCGGCGATGCGCGAGGTTCGTGTCGATTCATCGCCGACGCGAAGCGGCTGCAGGAATTCGATCTCGCCGCCGGCCCACATCCGGCGCGGCAGCGGCACCGGCGGCAGGAAGCCGCCGCGGGTCGGGTGGCCGTCGGGCCCGAGCATCGACATCGGGAACACCGGCTGCGCCAGGCACCAGTGCACCGTGAAGGGCGCAGCATCGCCGGCTTTGGGCTCGCCGACCTCCTGGAACAGCGTCGCGCGCAGGCCTTTCACGAGCTGTGCGGTGACGATGTCGGTGGCCTCCTGGCTGCGGCCGATCCATTGCCGCAAGTGATCGATATCGAGCTTCTCGGTCATGACGCCTCGCTCTTGTTATCTGGACTGGGGACGTTCGCCGATGGCGGGCACCGGGCCGTAAGAGCGTGTCTCGCCGACGATGATCGGTGCCGGCGCGGGATAGCTGACGCGGCCGTTCGGCGTGTCGACCTCGATCCGGCGCAGATGCGGATGGTTGGCAAGATCGGCCATGGTGTTCACCTCGGCAAACGCAATGTCGGCATCCGACAGCCGCTTCAAGAGCTCGTCGCGCGTCATCTTGCCGAAGATGTCCGCGACCGTCTTGTCGGTGAAGTCCCGGTTGCGCACGCGCTCGACCATGTTGGCGACGCGCGGATCGGACGGCAGATCCGGCTGGTCCAGCACCTTCGCGCACAGCGTCTTCCACTCGCGCTCGCTCTGGATCGAGATCAGGATGTCCTTGCCATCCTTCGAGGTAAACACGCCGTAAGGAGCGATCGAGGGGTGGCGCAGGCCCATGCGCCTGGGCGGATTGCCGGCCTCGGCGTTGAGCAGCGGCACGGTGCACCAGTCCGCCATCACGTCGAACATCGAGATGCGAATGTCGGCGCCCTTGCCGGTGCGCCCGCGCGCGATCAGCGCCTCCAGGATCGCCGCATGCGCGGTCGCGCCCGTGGCGACGTCGACGATCGACATGCCGACGCGCGAAGCGCCATCGGGATTGCCGGTGATCGAGGCAAGCCCGCTCTCGGCCTGGATCAGCAGATCATAGGCCTTGCGGTGCGCATAGGGCCCTTCGTCGCCGTAGCCAGTGATGGTGCACGAGATCAGCCTCGGATAGTCCTTCAGCAGCCGCTCGCGCGAGAAGCCGAGCTTGTCCATCGAGCCGGGCTTGAGGTTCTGGATCAGCACGTCGGCGCTGGCGATCAGCTTCTCCAGCTCGGCGCGGCCTTCTTTCGTTGCAAGGTCGACCACCGCCGATTGCTTGCCGCGGTTGAGCCAGACGAAATAGCTGCTCTGGCCCTTGGCCGCCGCGTCATAGCCGCGGGCAAAATCGCCTTCGGGCCGCTCGATCTTGATCACCTCGGCGCCGGCATCGGCCAGGCGCGAGGAGCAGAACGGCGCCGCGACCGCCTGCTCGACCGCAATCACCCTGATCCCGTCAAGTGCTCCCATGATGTGACCTCAGTACGAGCGCGGCATGCCGAGCACGTGCTCGGCGACGAAGGAGAGCACGAGGTTGGTCGAGATCGGTGCCACCTGGTACAGCCGCGTCTCGCGGAACTTGCGCTCGACGTCGTATTCCTCGGCAAAGCCGAAGCCGCCATGGGTCTGGATGCAGGCGTTCGCCGCTTCCCAGGATGCATCCGCTGCCAGCATCTTGGCCATGTTGGCCTCGGCGCCGCAGTCGAGGCCGGCCTCGTATTTGCGCGTGGCTTCCTTCACCATCAGCTCGGCCGCGCGCATCGAGGCATAGGCCTTGGCGATCGGGAACTGGATGCCCTGGTTCTGGCCGATCGGCCGGCCGAAAACGCTGCGCTCCTTGGCGTAGTTCGTGGCCTTGGCAATGAACCATTTGGCGTCGCCGACGCATTCGGCGGCGATCAGGATGCGCTCGGCATTCATGCCGGAGAGGATGTAGCGGAAACCCTTGCCTTCCTCGCCGATCAGGTTCTCCGCCGGCACCTTCATGTCGGTAAAGAACACCTCTGTCGTGGCGTGGTTCATCATGGTGCGGATCGGGCGGATCTCGAGGCCATTGCCCTTGGCCTCGCGCATGTCCACGATGAACACCGAAAGGCCGTCCGTGCGCTTCTTGACCTGCTCCTTCGGCGTGGTGCGCGCCAGCAGCACCATCAGGTCGGAATGCTCGGCGCGGCTGGTCCAGATCTTCTGGCCGTTGACGATGTAGCTGTCGTTGCCGTCCTTGCGCGCGAAAGTCTTCAGCGAGGAGGTATCGGTGCCGCTGGTCGGCTCGGTGACGCCGAACGCCTGCAGCCGCAACTCGCCGCTCGCGATCTTCGGCAGATATTTGGCCTTCTGCTCGGCATTGCCGTGCCGCAGCACCGTTCCCATCGTGTACATCTGAGCGTGGCAGCCGCCGCCGTTGCAGCCCGCGCGCTGGATCTCTTCCAGGATCGCGGCGGCCGCAGAAAGCTTCAGGCCGGCGCCGCCATATTCCTCGGGGATCAGCACCGAGAGATAGCCGGCCTCGGTCAGCGCATCGACGAAGGCCTTGGGGTAGGCCATCTCGCGATCGAGCTTGCGCCAATATTCGCCGGGAAACTGCGCGCAGAGCTTTGCGACGGCGTCGCGAATGTCGGCGTAATCTTCGGTGTGGTGTTCTTGACTCATGGCGTTTCCAGTTCTTGGCGGCAGTTAAGATAACGCCGGTCAGTCCCCTGGCGTTGTGAAAACAACGCCAGCCCCCTATGCTCATTTGCTATAGCGTATGGAGTAGCCTTCCAGGATTGGCAAGCATGGATTTCCGGCAGCTCAGGACCTTCAGTTGCGTGGCGGAGCTCGGCAGCCTCTCCAAGGCCTCCGACACGCTGCGCGTGGCGCAGCCGGCGCTGAGCCGCCAGATCAAGCTCCTGGAACACGAGCTGCGCACCGATCTGTTCACCCGCAACGGCCGCGGCATGGTGCTGACCGAGGCCGGCCGGCTTCTGCTCGCGCGCACCTCCGGCATCGTGCGGCAGATCGACCAGATCCGCGACGACATTCAGTCGGCCAAGGGGCCGCCGTCGGGCCAGGTCGTGCTCGGCCTGGTTCCGACCGTGAGCTGCGTGCTGTCGGCGCGCTTTGCGCGGCGCTGCGTCGAGAATTTTCCCGGCATCTCGCTGCGCATCGTCGAGAGCTACAGCGGCCATCTGGTCGAATGGCTGCATCGCGGCGAGATGGACCTCGCCATCCTCTACGGCCGCTCGGCCGACCTGCATCTCAATATGCAGAGCCTGGGGCGCGACAACATCGTCGCGGTCGGCCCGCGCGGCTGTGGGCTGGCGCGCAAGAAGAGCGTCGACGTCGGCTGGCTGCTGCGCCAGCGCCTGGTGCTGCCCAGTCATTCCCACGGCCTCCGCGCCCTGATCGAGCACGCGGCAGCCCAGCGCAAGATCAAGCTCAACGTCCAGCTCGAGGCGGATTCCTTCCGCGTGCTGACCAGCCTCGTCGAGGAGGGGCTCGGTTTCGCGCTGCTGCCGCCGTCCTCGGTCCACGGCGAGGTCGCGGACGGGCGGCTGGAAACCGCGGTCGTATCCAGGCCGATGACGCGCGAGCTCATCTTTGCCTCTCCGATCGATCGCCCGGCCTCGACGGCCTCGCTCGCCATCACCGCGCTTCTGCGCGAGGAGGTCGCCGCCTGCCGCAAGGACGGGGTGTGGGACATCAAATTGAGTTAGATGCGCTTGTGTTCGTAGGACAGTCAGCCGCCGACTTGCCTTCGCATCTGGCGCGACCTGTCATGCCGGAATTTTATAGCTGGGGCCCCCGGCTCTCGTGCCCGGACGCAGCGCAGCACGCCCGGCGATGCGAAGCATCGTCCGGCGTGATGCGCTGCAGAGCCGGGGCCCATGTCGCAGCGAGGCCGTCGCTTGCTGTTGGGTCCCGGCTCTGCGCCGCACCGCTACGCGCTGCGTCGCGTCCGGGACACAGCGAACAAAATGCCGTCACTCGCAGTGACGGAGGATAGAGCGCGTCTACCCCGGGATCCTTACCGGCAGCGATTCATATCCCTTGATGAAGCTGGAATAGATCCGCTTCGGCTCGCCGACCACCTCGATGCGGTCGAACCGCTTCAGCATTTCCTCCCAGACGATCCGCAGTTGCAATTCGGCGAGGCGCATGCCGACGCAGCGGTGGATTCCGAAGCCGAAGGAGAGATGGGTGCGCGGGCGCGGGCGGTCGATGATGAACTCGTTCGGCTTCTCGAACATCTCCTCGTCGCGGTTGCCGGAGACGTACCACATCACGACGCGGTCGCCTTTCCTGATGTGCTTGCCGCCGATCTCGGTGTCCTGCAATGCAGTGCGCCGCATATGCGCAAGCGGCGTCTGCCAGCGGATCACTTCCGGCACCATGGAATCGATCAGCGCCGGGTTGGCACGCAGCTTGTCGTATTGCTCGGGATTCTCGTTCAGCGCCAGCACCGAGCCGGTCATGGTGTTGCGCGTGGTGTCGTTGCCGCCGACGATGAGCAGGATGATGTTGCCCATGAGGTTGTCGGGGTCCATGTGGCGCGTGGCTTCGTTGTGCGCCATCAGCGACAGCAGGTCGTTGCGCGGCTCGGAGTTGACGCGCTCGTTCCAAAGCTTCGACATGTAGGCGTAGCACTCGTCCATCTCGCGGCGGCGCTCCTCGGCGGAGGCGACGATGCCGCTCTTGGGCAGCGCGGTCGAGACGTCGGACCAGCGCGTCAGCTTGCGCCGTTCCTCCCAGGGGAAGTCGAACAGCGTCGCCAGCATCTGCGTCGTCAGCTCGATCGAGACGCGCTCGACGAAGTTGAAGGTCTCGTTGCGCGGCAGATTGTCCAGCACGGTCTGCGAGCGCTGCCGGATCAATCTCGCCAGCTCGTCCAGATGCTGAGGGGTGAACATCGGCGACACCGTCTTGCGCTGCGCCGAATGCCGGGGCTGGTCCATCGCGATGAAGCTTGGATAGTCGTAGCCTTCCGGCACGTCGCGGATCGAGATGCCGCCGAGCTTCGAATCTGAAGAGAAGATGCCGTGATTGGTGTCGACATGCATGATGTCGTTGTACTTCACCACCGACCAATAGGGCTCGATCGGCGCGTTGGTGCAGTAGTGCACCGGCTCTTCCTTGCGAAGCCGCTCGAACCATGGCCACAGCGTGTCGTCCTGGAATAGCCTGGGCGCGCCGGGGTGGAATTGCGCCAGTGGCGTCGCATAGGCCTCCTCGCGCGCCCTGCGCATGCGTTCGGCCTTGTCCACTTTAACCGGCGCTTGGATGTTCATGGTCGTGGCTCCAGTTGGTTCTCTTCTTTCGCCTCTCCCCGCAAGCGGGGAGAGGGGGAGTTCTTCGTTCACGCCGCGATCTTCACGGGCAAGGTCTCAAGTCCCTTCACGAAGCTCGAATAGACCCGCCTGGGCTCGCCGACCACATCAATATGGTCGAAACGCCTGAGAATTTCTTCCCAAATAATCTTGAGCTGGAGTTCGGCAAGCCGCAGGCCCACGCAGCGGTGGATGCCGAAGCCGAAGGACAGATGCGTACGCGGGCGGGCGCGATCGATGATGAAATCATAGGGCTTTTCGATCGCCTCCTCGTCGCGGTTGCCCGAGACGTACCACATCACGACCTTGTCACCCTTCTTGATCTGCTTGCCGCGGAATTCGAAATCCGAGAGCGCCGTGCGCCGCATATGCGCGAGCGGCGTTTGCCAGCGGATCACCTCGGGTACGAAGCTGTCGAGCAGATCAGGGTTCTCGCGCAGCTTGCGATACTGCTCCGGATGCTGACTCAGCGCGAGAAGCGAGCCCGACATGGTGTTGCGGGTGGTGTCGTTGCCGCCGACGATCAAAAGGATGAGATTGCCGAGGAAGTTCCTGGCGTCCATGTCGCGCGTGGCGGTGCCATGCGCCATCATCGACAAGAGATCGCTCTTCGGCGGCTGTTCGATGCGCTCCTTCCAGAGACGCGAGAAATAGGCCGCGCATTCCGTCAGCTCGGCCATCCGCTCGTCCTCGGTGGCGACGAGGCCATCGGGGCCGGGAATGGTGGTGGCAATGTCCGACCAGCGCGTCAGCTTGCGGCGGTCCTCCCAGGGGAAGTCGAACAGCACCGCCAGCATCTGCGTGGTCAGCTCGATCGAGACGCGGTCGACCCAGTCGAACATCTCGCCGCGAGGCAGGTTGTCCAGGCACTCGGCCGAGCGCTTGCGGATGTTGATCGCGAGATTATCCAGGTGCGTCGGCGTGAACATCGGCGCCACGGTCTTGCGCTGGGCGGCGTGGCGCGGCGGGTCCATCGAGATGAAGCTCTCGCGACGCAAGTCCGGATCGATGTCGCGGATGGTGATGCCGCCGAGCGCGGAGGCCGAGGAGAACACCGCATGGTTGGTCTCGATCTCCATGATGTCGTTGTAGCGCGTCACCGACCAATACGGCCCGAACATCGAATTCCTGCAATAGTGCACGGGATCCTCGCGGCGCAGGCGATCGAAATAGGGCCAGAACGTATCGGTCCTGAACAACTCCGGATCGCCCGGATCGAACTGCTCCAGCGGCAGTGACGTGGCGCGCGCACGAAGCGCGTCGAGCTTCGCCGCGCTCTCGATGGTCCCATGCATGGCCGTTCTCCCTGGCATGAACCGCGCGTTCTCGTTGAATTCTGCGCTGCGGTATTTGGTTTGCAATTACAGCCGGTTGTCTGCGCCGGGGCAAGGGAGAGTTTTGCCACATCCAACTTTCGCGAGAGCGTCGAACGGCCGTCACGCCGGCACGCGAACGTGACCTCCGGCACGCCGCGCGGTGGAGAATCGTGCAAGAAACCGACTGGAATCGAGGTAAATCGAACCCGCCCATCTTGGGGACCGACCAACCTCTGATCTATAGTTTGATCGGAACAGATCCGCACCCCGAGGTTGCTGCCGTGAACAACATGCAATGGACCCCCATTGGCTCCGAACCCTTACCTCCACCGCTGCCGCCCACGCGGGTCGATTTCACCGGCAACCGTCCCGAGTTCCGCAAACTGGTCACCAAGGGTGCCGTGCTCGAACTCGTCACCTTGGGCTTCTACCGGTTCTGGCTGGTCACCGACATCCGCCGTCATCTGTGGACGCACACCGCGATCGACGGCGATGCCGCCGAGTACACCGGACGGGCCAAGGAGCTTTTGGTCGGCTTCCTGTTCGCGCTCGCGATCCTGGTGCCGATCTATCTCGCGTATTTCCTTGTTGGCATCGAGTTCGAGCGCTGGCAGGGCTTTGCCTCGGCGCCGCTGTTCCTCGCCTTTTACGCCTTTGGCCAGTTCGCAATTTTTCGTGCGCGGCGTTATCGCCTGACGCGCACGGTGTGGCGAGGCGTGCGGTTCTGGATGGACGGCTCGGGCTGGGCCTATTCGCTCCGCGCCATGCTGTGGGGTTTGCTCGTGTTCCTGACGCTCGGCCTGGCGCTGCCGTGGCGCGAAGCCGCGCTCGAACGCTACAAGATGCAGCACACCCATTACGGCGATCTCTCCGGCGATTTCGAAGGCGACGGCTGGACCTTCTTCAAGCGCGGCTGGTGGCTGTGGCTGCTGAGCCCGGTCGCGCTCGTCATCTTCCCGCTTGCCCCGTTCTTCTACGCCGAGTTCAAGGCGCGCGAATGGCGCTGGTGGCTCGACGGCATCCGCATCGGCGGCGTCAGCCTGTCCTCGGAACTGCCGCACGACGCGTTCTACGGCCTGTACTGGAAGGTGATCGGCTGGTGGACGCTGCTCTCGATGATCTTCGCCGCCTATCTCGGCGGGGCCACCATGCTCGTCGTCCGGTTGACTGGCCTTCCCGCCGAGCAGGTGTTCGGGCCCGAAAATGGTGCCGGGAGCATCCCGATGCTGGTGGCGATGGTCGTCGGCTATTTCGCCGTGGCACTTGCGGTCAACATCGTCATGCGCGTCTATCTCCAGCGCGATCTCTGGGCGAAGGTGCTGGAAACCGTCGAGGTGTACAACGTCGCGGCCGCGGCGGACGTGCGCGGCAGCGGTCAGCTTGCCAGCGCGCTCGGAGAAGGCTTTGCCGATGGGCTCGACGTTGCAGGATTTTGAGTTGTGAGTGACGTGTCCATCGAAGCCCCGGCGCAGTCCGCCAAGCCGACGATCTTCTTCGACGGCGTATCGAGCCGCAGGCGTCAGGTGATGCTGACATTCAGCGATGCGCTCGAGATCGCCGAGGACGGCAAAGCGCTCGCTCGCTGGGCCCATGCCGACATCCGCCGCGCCGACGGCCCGACCGGCGTTTTGCGCCTTGCCTGCACGACCGGTTCGCCTCTGGCACGGCTCGAGATCCGCGACGCGGCGCTGGCCGCGGATGTGACGGCACGATGCCTGCACCTCGACGACCACCAGACCACGCGCCGCGGTATCGCAAAGATCGTGGGCTGGTCGGTGGCTGCCGCCGTCTCCATCGTCTGCGTCGTGCTGTTTGGCGTGCCGCTCGCCGCGGATCGTCTCGCGCCGCTGGTGCCGAAGCCGGTCGAGCGGCGCATTGGCGATGCCGCCGAAGTCCAGATGAAGACCATCTTCGGCCGCAGCGTCTGCGAAGACCCCGCGGGCAAGGCCGCGTTCATCAAGCTTGTCAACCGCCTGCGCGATGCCGCCGGCCTCGACGACGATTCCATGACGGCCGGCGTGCTGCCGACCTCGGTGCCCAATGCCTTCGCGCTGCCGGGCGGCAAGGTGTTCGTGTTGAAAGGCCTGCTCGACAAGGCCGAAAGCCCCGACGAACTCGCCGGCATCCTCGCCCACGAGCTCGGCCATCTCAAGCATTACGACAACATGCGCGGGCTGATCTACAACGGCGGCACCTCGTTCCTGATCGGCCTCTTGTTCGGCGACGTCACCGGCTCATCCGCCGTGATCTTCGCCTCGCGCAGCGTGGTCGAGGCCTCCTATTCGCGCGAGGCCGAGACCGCCGCCGACACCTTCGCGATCGAGATCATGCACGAGCTCGGCCGCTCGCCGAAGCCTGCGGCCGAGCTGATGTTCCGCATCACCGGCAAGGAAGGCGGCTCGACGTTGACGACGATCCTCGCCAGCCACCCGCTGACCGAGGACCGCCTCGCGCGCATGACCAGGGAAGATCGACCGGCCTCCGGCCCGCCGCTGCTGACGGACAAGGAGTGGCAGTCGCTGAAGCTGGTTTGCGGCAGCGGGAAGGTGTGACGGCCCGCGCTCAGCGCATCACTTCGCAGGTGCAGCAGGTGGATTCGATCCGGTGGTGACGTTCGGCGCCGTATTCGGATCGGAGGTCGTGGTCTGTGGCCCCACCTGGCGCCCATTGTAGAAGAAAACGGCCGCGATCACGGCGATCACGAAGATCGCGCCGACCGCCCAGCCGACCGGGCTGTTGCGGCGTGCTCTGTCGGCCCTGCGGCCGTCATCCTGATAGGTCATCGTGCTCTCCATCGCCATGCAGGAGAACATTGCGCGATGGAAGCTGTTCCCAAGGCATGACCCGGAAAAGTGTGCAGCGGCATTCCGAAAAGATCATGCTCGAACAATATAGGTGCGTGCAGCGCTTACCGCGTCCCGTAAGCGCGATCGCCGGCGTCGCCCAGGCCTGGCAGGATGAAGCCGTTCTCGTCGAGGCCTTCGTCCATCGCCGCGGTCCAGATCGGCACGTCCGGATGCAGGCCGCGCAGCCGTTCGAGGCCTTCGGGAGCTGCGATCAGGCAGGCGAGGCGGATGTCCCTGGCGCCGCGCTCCTTCAGCCGGTCGATGGCGGCCACGGCCGTGTTGGCGGTGGCGACCACCGGCGTCACCACGATGGCGAGGCGCTCGCCGAGATCGGACGGCGATTTGAAGAAATACTCCACCGCGGCAAAGCTGTGCGGTTCGCGGTAGAGGCCGATATGCGCGACGCGCGCGGTCGGCACCAAATCCATCATGCCGTCGACGAAGGTTGTGCCGGCGCGCAGCATCGGCACGAACACCAGCTTCTTGCCGGCGATCTTGGCCGAATGCATCGTCGCCAGCGGCGTTTCGATGACGGTGTCAGCGAGCGGCAAATCGCGTGTCACCTCGTAGCAGAGCAGCATGCCGATCTCCTTGATCAGCTCCCTGAACGATTTTGTCGAGATGGACTTGTCCCGCACCAGGGTCAGCTTGTGCTGCACCAGCGGATGATCGACGATCGTGACGCCTTCCATGACGGGATGCTCCTGAAATTCATCAATGCGCAACGGACCATGCTGCGAAGGAGGAATTAAAAAACCGTGCCGTCGCTGATCACCTTCAGCGGTGGCGAGCCATCGGGGCGGCGCGAGAAGGCAATGGTGCGGCCTGCGGCCCAGGTGCCGCCTTCCAGAATGCTGGCGAGCGGCAAGGTCTCGGGCGTGCGGCCGAGCTTGGCGCGAACCAGTTCCGCCAGCCTGTCGAGCAGCGCAACCGTCAGCGCGCGCCATTCCACGACGAGCAGGGAATCCACCGCATGCGCGCGCTCGGCGTCCGCGGCATCGCGCAACCGCAGCACCTCGTGATCGACGAACAGGCCGCCATTGCGATATTCGGCAAGCCCCGTGAGGCCGTCGATGTCCGTCACTTTGAAGCCGGCGCGCTGGAGCGGCTCGATCAGCGAATAGCTCAGCCACTGCGACAGCTTGTGCAGCGGCACGAGGCCCTCCGTTGAGTCGTTCGCTTTGATGGCCGGATGGTGCCAGCAATCGCCGAGCGGAATGCCTGCGAGTTCGAGCCGCGAGGGCCAGATCGGCCCAAGCTCGTTCAGCACGGCAGCGAGAATGGTGGGCGCGGGAATAGTGCCACTGACGGCTCGAGCTGCAATGTAATCGAATAGCCCTCCCGGCCGCGGGGCTTCGTGCCGGGCAAAAATCTCAGGGTAATTTGCAACGTGGTGGCCTAGGCGCCGCAGCAGATCGGCGCGCCCTTCGAGACCGAGCAGAGGGTTCGCCTCGTTGGCTTGAAACGCAGAGGTAAGGGAGGCTAGGGGCAATTGCGCGAGCACATCCGCATCGGCCCTGAACGGTGCACGCGCATCGCCGGAGAACAGTCCGTTTCTGAACATGTCGAGGCTCGCGATGGCGAGCCCCTCGGATCGGCCTATGTTTGCTCCCGTCACGTCATCATAGTATCGCCACGCCGCACCTGCGCCGGCATCGAGCAGGACGCTGACGATCGCGAGGTCGAATTCAGCACGCGCCCGCGCCGCGCGGTCCGGCCACAAGGGAGTGTCGGCAAGCCGCGCCCAGCGATCGACGCCGCCAAGCACAAAATGCCGCCAGCGCGCATGAAAGGGAACGTCCAGCGCCGGATAGGCCTTTCGCGTCACCGCGAGCACGGCTTCCGCGACGCGGTCCATGCGGTCGAGATCGACCGTGAAATGATTGAGCCCACCGGCGAGGCCGATCTCAAGCATATGCCCCGCTCGCGCGCGGACCGCGCTTGCGGTGAGCAGCGAGCGTGCCTCTCGTTCCAAAGAGTCCGACATCGCGCGATCAGTATTTTTCCAGCGAACGCCCGACCACGCCGTTCACGTCCTTTTCCGGCGCGATGTCGGTCGAGTAGTAGCCGGCCGCCTTCTTCGCGGCGATCTCGACATAGGCGTCGGCGGGAATGAGCTCCGGCGGGATCGGCACGCGCTCGACGATGTCGATGCCCTGCGAGGTCAGCGCGTCGTATTTCATGTCGCTCATCGACAGGAAGCGGTCGATGCGGGTCAAGCCGAGCCAGTGGATCGTATCGGGCATCAATTGCTGGAAGCGCGCATCTTGCACGCCGGCGACGCATTCGGTGCGCTCGAAATACGCCGCGGCGGCATCACCGTCCTCCTGGCGCTTGCGCGCGTTGTAGACCAGGAATTTGGTGACCTCGCCGAGCGCGCGGCCCTCTTTCCGGTTGTAGACGACCAGTCCAAGCCCGCCCTCCTGTGCACCGCGCGCCGATTCCTCGATGCCGTGGATCAGATAGGGCCGGCAGGTGCAGATATCGGAGCCGAACACGTCGGAGCCGTTGCACTCGTCATGCACGCGGCAGGTGATCCTGGTGCGATGGTCCGGCAGTTTTGTCACATCGCCGAACAGGTAGACGGTGGTGCCGCCGATCGGCGGCAGGAACACCTTCATGTCCGGCCGCGTCACGAGCTCGGGGAACATGCCGGCGGTCTGCTCGAACAGCGTGCGCCGCAGCTCGGTCTCGCTGGTGCCGAAGCGCGTCGCAAGGCCGGGCAGGTACCAGACCGGATCGATCGCGATCTTCACCACGGAAACGCTGCCATTGGCATGCACGACCTCGCCGTCGGCGCGCAGGCGTTTTGCGGCCAGCGCCTCGCGGATCTCCGGCAGGTCGAGCCGCGCCCGCGTCACCGCGATGCTCGGGCGGATGTCGGCGCCCTCGGCGATCTCCTGGCGGAAGTTTTCCGCGACGAGGTGCCCCCAGGGATCGAGCGCGACGATCTTGGTGGGATCGCTCCATTGCGGGAACGGCCCGATGGTCGCGGCGGGAAACGTGTTGGTGAGGTCGGGCCTGCGAATCGGATCGAGTGCGCCGGCGGAGACGGCGAGCGCGCGGTACATCGCATAGGACCCGCCATGGCTGCCGATCACGTTGCGATCCCCGGCGCGCGACACCGTGCCGATGATCGGTCCGCGGCCGCGCGCCTCAGTGGCGCCCCAGTGGATCGGAAAGGCGGCCTTCCTGCCCGGCTCCGGGTGGGAGGTCAGGCGGATGTGGTCGGTACGGTTGGCACGGCTCATGTCCAGGCTCCCAAAAAGCCAACGGCCCGCCGCTCGGACGGGCCTGGCTCGCTTGCGTTGCCTGTCGCGGAACAACGGCGGCGCAAGCTCAATCCAACATATTGTAGCGGCAGGCCGCGACAGACAAGTTAATCGTGCCAGGCGAGCAGGGCCGCTTGCGACCAAATTCCCGTCATCGACGGGCCCGCAGAACTCGCCTTCAGTGCCAGGCCCTCGCGCTGGCCGAGCTCGTCGCTCCGCCGGCGTGATCTTCTTAAGCGATTGAAGTATTTATAATTTTTATGCTTTCAAGGGGGTCTGCATCCTTTCGCTCGGCCAGCGTCGAATCCCGGACTAAACGTGTCATCGGCCCAATCGCAGATTGTCCATGTCTCGGAGACCCCCCATGCCCGCCAGCTACATCGATCCCCGCAACGGAAAGCTCTATCCCCTCGACCAGCCGCGCTGGTGCTCGGACGAGCGGACGCCGCTGCTGGTGACGCCGGGGGCGGGGATCTCAGGGGAGGACATCGAGCCCCGCACGCGCTCGCTCTGGCGCTACCGCGCGGCGCTGCCGGTCGAGATCGCAAATCCGATCACGCTCGGCGAGGGCTGCACGCCGCTGGTCCAGCAGGACTGGGGCGACCTGCGCCCCTTCTTCAAGCTCGAATGGTTCAACCCGACCGGCAGCTTCAAGGACCGCGGCTCGGCGGTGATGTTGTCCTTCCTGCGGCAGATTGGTGTGAGCGCCATTCTGGAGGACTCCTCCGGCAATGGCGGCTCGTCGATGGCGGGCTTAGGGGCCGCCGGTGGCATGCGGGTGAAGATTCTGGCCCCCGCCTCGACCTCGCCGGCCAAGATCGCGCAGGTGCGCGCCTATGGCGCCGCGGTGCAGCTCGTCGAAGGGCCGCGCGAGGAGTCGGAGGCTGAAGCCATCCGCCAGTCGCACCAGACCTTCTACGCCAGCCACAATTGGCAGCCGTTCTTCCTCGAAGGCACCAAGTCGCTGGCCTATGAGATCTGGGAGGACCTCGGCTTTCGCGCACCCGACAACGTCATCGTTCCCGTCGGCGCCGGCAGCAGCCTGCTCGGCTGCGCCTTCGGATTCCGCGAGCTGTTGAGCGCGGGCCAGATCGCAAGGCTGCCGCGGCTGTTCGCGGCGCAGCCGCTGAACTGCTCGCCCATCGATGCGAGCTTCAAGGCCGGCGTCGATACGCCCGTCGCGCGCGAGGTGCACAAGACCATCGCCGAAGGCACCGCGATCAAGAATCCCCTGCGCCTGCGCGAGATCATCGGCGCCTTGCGCGAGAGCGGTGGCGGTACCGTCGCGCTCAGCGAGGATGAGATCGTTGCCGCCCTGCGCCGCCTCGCGCGCCAGGGCCTGTTCGCCGAGCCGACCAGCGCCAGCGCGGCGGCCGCGCTGGACAAGCTCGCAGCCGTTGGCGCCATCAAGGCGAACGAGACCACGGTGGCGGTTCTCACCGGCACGGGCCTCAAGGCCGCGACGACGGTGGCCGATCTCGTGCAGTAGAGGTGGATGCTGCGCTTACCCTCCCCTGGAGGGGGAGGGTCGATCGCGCGCAGCGCGAGCGGGGTGGGGTGATCTCTCCACTCGGGCATCGCTTCGGTGGAGAGACTGTCACCCCACCCCGTCTCACATTTTCGCTGCGCTCAAATGTGAGCCGACCCTCCCCCTCGAGGGGAGGGTAAGCAACACCTCACTCCTTCAGGTCATTCACCTGCTTCACCCACGCCCGCACGTCCTTGAGCACGGCGGGCAGCACCGCCTTGACCTCCTGGACGGTCATGCCCGCCTTGATGCGGGGATCGTACAGCAGATTGAGGATGTACTGGTCATAGACGTCGAAATAGCCCATCGAGACGTTGTCGTTGAACATGGTCCAGGGCACGCTCGCGGTGTCGTTGATCGGTCCGAGCGATTGCAGCAGTTCCTCATAGGCGCAGTCGAGGAAGACGAAATCGCCGTTGTCGACGGTGAGGATGACGTCGGAATGCTCGATCTCGAAATTGTCGTTCTTGCGGAAGCCGGACAGGCATTGCGGGTCGAGCGAGGTGCGGATCTCGCGCGCCTTCTCGGCCCCGTAGAAGCTGGTGAGGGTGCGGTAGAGGTCGCGGTCGCGCACCAGCTTCACCCGCACATTCGCCGCTTCGTTGGTGTCGATCATGGCGATGTCGAGATGCTGCACCCGGTGGGCGATGTCGGCCACGACTTTCGCGAGCTGCGTCTTGCGGTCGGCGCGGTCGCTCTCGGCGAACACGCGCACCGGCCCGTCGAACTTGCGAATGCGGTCGACGCGGCCGGCGAGGTGATATTCGGCACCGAATGCCGTCTTCAGGAAACCTTCGATGATCTCGCCGTCGGTGAAGCTCTTCTTCTCGGCGCGCTGGCGCGAGGAGATCGCGGGCAGTTCGCCCGCGGCAGCCATGGGGGCGGTGTCAGGCACCAATGCGAGCGCGGCGAGCGCCAATAGGGTGAAGCGAAGGGCAGGCGAGGACGGAGTCAATGCGCTCATCGTTGCCCAACGCTGCCGTATTCACGCGGCGCGCACAAGTCCGCAAATTCACGCGCCCTGCGGGTTCCGCCGCGTTCGAGCGCCCCGGTATCGCTAGTTGTTCAGCACCACCACGGTGGTACCGACCGAGACGCGGCCATAGAGATCGGTGACATCGTCATTGGTCATGCGGAAGCAGCCCGAGGAGACCGCCTGGCCGATCGTCTCCGGCTCGTTGGAGCCGTGGATGCGGTAGAGCGTCGAACCCAGATACATCGCGCGCGCCCCGAGTGGGTTCTCGATGCCACCCTTCATGTGGCGCGGCAGGTCGGGCCGGCGGGCCAGCATCTGCGACGGCGGCGTCCAGTCCGGCCATTCCTTCTTGGCCGTGATCTTGTGCACTCCGCCCCAGCGGAAGCCGTCGCGGCCGACACCGATGCCGTAGCGCAGCGCCTGGCCGTTCTGGAGCACCAGGTAGAGCCGACGCTCGCTCGTGTTCACCACGATCGTGCCGGGGGCGTAATTGCCGTTATACATGACGGTGGTGCGGGGGATCGGATTGACGCCGGAACGGAAGAAATTGGGACCGCCGCCCATGATGTCGCGCGTGTCGAACTCTTCGGCGAACGCGCCGCCGGCGGTGGCCGACAGCAGTGCGATGGCGGCAATCGGCGCGGCAAAAAACCGGATCATTGTCTCCCCCAGCAAGAAATCGATTCAATGAACGCCACAGGCCATATTTGCGGGCATTCTGCAAGCCACGGGCCCGTGAGGGATGCCATGCTTGACGATCGGCGTTACCAAATCGGCAACCACGATTTGCCGAAAGGCATTGGAGCGTTTTCAAGCGAAGTGGATACCGGTTCGCATCAGGAAAACGCGTCAAAACATGAATCTGATGCCCCGTTCCGTTTCCATCGGAACGGGGCATTAGCCAAACCGGCGCATCGTCGCGCGGGGCAGGGCGGCGACGGCGGCTATTGCTTTGACGGGAGGCGCGAACAATGATTGATCGGACGGATATCTGGACATGGCCGGTTACGGGAGCTTTGGGATGAACGGTGCGGAAAGCCTGGTGCGGACGATGGTCAAGGGTGGGGTGGACGTCTGTTTCACCAACCCAGGCACCTCCGAGATGCATTTTGTCGCAGCGCTCGACCGCGTGCCCGGCATGCGCTGCGTGCTCGGCCTGTTCGAAGGCGTGGTGACAGGCGCCGCCGACGGCTATTTCCGCATGAAGGGCACGCCGGCCTCGACCCTGCTGCATCTCGGCCCCGGCCTCGCCAACGGCCTTGCCAATCTGCACAATGCCAAGAAGGCGAATTCCGGCATCGTCAACATCGTCGGCCAGCATGCCGTCTACCACATCGGCTACAACGCGCCGCTGACCTCCGACATCGAGGGCCTGGCCCGGCCGATGTCGTCCTGGGTCCGCACCTCGCCGGATGCCAAATCGGTCGCCGCCGACGGCGCCGCGGCGATTGCTGCCGCCAGAAGCGCGCCGCCGCAGATCGCGACCCTGATCCTGCCCGCCGACACCGCCTGGAACGAGGCCGACGGCATCGCCGAGGTTCCCGCCGAGCAGCAGCGCGCGAGCTATTCGCCGCAGGCGGTTGAGCAGGCCGCCAAGATCCTGCACGGTGACGGCGAGGGCACGCTGCTCCTGATGACCGGCAGCGCGCTCAGCGAGCAGGGCCTGGCACTGGCCGAACGCATCGCCAACAAGACCGGCTGCACCGTGATGGGCCCGACCTTCCGCCCGAAGATGGCGCGCGGCCGCGGCCGCTTCTCGATCGACCGCATCCACTACGTCATCGAGAACGCGCTGCCGATGCTGGCAAAGTTCCGTCACATCGTGTTGGTCGAGTCCGACGATCCCGTGGCCTTCTTCGCCTATCCGAACAAGCCGAGCATGCTCAAGCCCCAGGGCTGCGAGGTCCATCGCATGACCTCCTGGGGCGAGAATTCGGTCGCGGCGCTGGAGGCGCTCGCCGGCGCGGTGAAGGCCAGCGCAAAGGACGTCAAGCCGCAGGCTCTGCAGGAGCTGGTCAAGCCGACCGGCGCGCTCACCTTTGCCTCGATCGCGCAGGCGATCGCCTGTGCGATCCCCGAGAACGCGATCATGGTCGACGAATCCCTGACCACCGGCCGCGGCTTCTTTCCGCCGACCGCGGCCGCCGCCCCGCACGACTGGCTCCAGAACATGGGCGGCTCGATCGGCTTCTCCACGCCGCTGTCGATCGGCGCTGCGATCGCCTGCCCCGATCGCAAGGTCATCACCATGGTCGGGGACGGCAGCGCGATGTACACGATCCAGTCGCTGTGGACGCAGGCGCGCGAGAACCTCGACATCGTCACCATCGTGTTTGCCAACCGCATCTACCAGATCCTGCGCGGCGAGTTCGACAATGTCGGCGCTGGCGAGCCCGGCCAGCGCGCCAACGACATGCTCAGGCTCGATCGTCCGACACTCGATTTTGTCGCGCTGGCCAAGGGCATGGGCGTGCCCGGCCGCGCCGTCACCAATGCCGACGAGTTCAACAAGGCGCTGGCCGAAGCGGTCGCCGAGCCCGGGCCGCGGCTGATCGAAGTCCAGATGTAGGACGTCACCAGACAGAGCGCCGCGAGCCCGGAGGCACGATGCAGACCGAGCTGAACAAGGTGATCGCGGCGCTCCAGGACTTCTACGCCCACGAGGGTTTCCTGTTCGAGAAGGACATCGGCGAGCGGGCGGTCACGCACCGCTTCGCCGTGCATCTGGAAAAGCAGTTTTCGGGCTGGTCGGTCGACTGCAATTACGACCGGCTCGGCGAGCGCACGCTGCATCTGCCGCACGGCACCATCATCTCGACCGACGACCATCTCGGCAAGTCGATCTACCCCGATGTCGTCGTGCATCAGCGCGAGATCCCGAACAACCTGCTCGCCGTGGAGATCCGCAAGGCAAGCAACCATACGCCGCTGGAGCACGACGAGCACAAGCTGCGGGCGCTGACCGACGTGCACGTCTGGTTTCCGTACTGGATCGGCGTGCTGCTGGTGCTGGACAGGCACCAAGTGACGATGTCGGAGGTCTATGTCTCTGGCCTCGCCAATGAGGCGCTGTCGCGCTGGTTCGCGACGCGGCTGGAGGAGGCCGGCCTCGGAGCTCGCGTCTAAAGCATGATCCGGAAAAGTGCGCAGCGATTTTCCCTCGCGACAAACGCGGAACGCGTTTGCGCGGAGATCATGCTTAAGCAACAACCCAAAGCGCGAAGACGATTCATCCTGATCGCATCGCGCATTAGAGGAGCGCGGCATGCGCTATCGTCGCGCACGCCGCCAAGTCCTCAGCACACCAAGTCCTCAGCACACCAAGTCCTCGGCACACACCGTCAGTAATGGTAAGGCTGCGAGTAGGCGTAGCGCGGGTTGATGCCGCAATAGGCCGAGGTGCCGGAGGCGGTGGCGGCACATTGCTGGTAGCTGGCGAACTGGCAGTTGCCGGGATAGCCCCAGCTGCGGCCTTGCAGGCAATATCTGTCGTTGGCGGCCTGGGCCGGTGCTGCGGACAATGACGCGGCGATCAAAGTTGCGAACGATGCAAGCGTGAGGATGGTGCGACGCATTTCAGTCTCCTTTCGAGCGTGGGGTGGAACGACCATGCCTTGCCGTTCCCCGTGGCCTGTCCGACGCACGGTCATGCAGTGTTGGTGTCGGCATGGCGCGATGCGTTCGAGATGAGGCACATCATGACGCAGCCTGTGGCGAACAATGTGACCTCCACCACAGTTCGCGCATGGGTTCCGGGCTATTCAACGAACTTGCACGCCTCGATCCCGCGGGACTAGGCTTGTCTCATTCGGATCAGGCATTTTGGAGGTTCTGATGCAGAAGTCATATTTGCTGGCTGCGACGGCCGCGCTGGTGCTCATCATGCAAATGCCGCTCGCCCTGGCGCAGGGCGCACCCGCTACCGCAGGAACTGCGGCGCCTGCCGCGACAAACGCTGCGCCGGCTGCGACGACGACCGCGCCAGGCGCAACCACCGACAGCTCCAGCCAACCGACCGATGCCAAGAAGAGCGCGTCGAAGAAGCCGGCGAAGAAGAAGATGACCCGGCAGCAGGAGATCGATCATTCGATCGACACCGGCACCGTGCCTGCGCGCTACCGCAGCTCAGTGCCGAAGCAGTACCAGCAATATATTCCGTTCGATAAGCGGTAGCGGATCGCACGGCGGCGCGACGTGATCGAACGTCATGCCCCCGGTGCCATCGAGAGGCGGACTTGAACTACGGTCTAGGTAACAGGTCTTGGTAACAGGTCTTGGAAATCGGTCTTGGAAAACGGTCTTGGCCGGGCGGCTTCCGGCCCCACATCCGCGGTGGCGGTCTGCGAGAGCAGTGCTAGAGTAGACCGAAGCCGGGGGAAACGATGAGTGACGAGGTGAGGGATGCTGGCCTTGTGGCCATGATCAGCAGCATCCTGGGAGGCAACAAGCGCGCAGACGCGGACAATGTTGCACCGCCGCCGCTCGCCGAGGTTCCGCCGATTGTGCCGGCGGATGCGGCGGAGCCGGTCGAGACGTCCGGCTTCGATCCGGCAGCGGCCAAAGCCGGGAACGCGCCCGATGCCGCGCCGGCTGCCATGAAACCGGCCGAGCCGCCTGCGCAGATCGCGACCACGCGGGACGGCAAGCGCCTGCTGCCGGCGGAGGCGATCGCCGATCTCGTGCTCGGCGAGCTGCGCAAGCTGGAAAACTTCCCGAACTCTGGCGTCTCGGTCACGGTCTATGGATACCGGCACTGGAACGCCATGCTCACCTTCGCGCCGTTCTCGACCAGTTTCCAGAATGCAACCCGGTTCCGCCAGGCCGTGCCGGACCTCGTCTTCAAGCTCCGCCGTTTCGTCGAACTTGAGATATAGTCTCGGCGATCGGCGGCGCACGGCGCCGCCATCGAAACAGCTCGACAGGATATTCAATTGAGCGTCGCCTTCACCAAGGAAGAAAGCGCCGAAACCGCGTCCGAGACGCTGTTGCCGGATCGCCCGATCTCGCCGCATCCGAACCTCGTGACGGAGGCAGGCTTCAAGGCGTTGCAGACGCAGCTTGCCGAAGCGCGCGGGGCCTATGAAGCCGCGCAAGCCATCGAGGATGTCAACGAGAAGCGGCGACAGTCGGCGGTGCCACTGCGCGATGTCCGCTATCTCACCGAACGCTTACGCACGGCGCAGGTCATGCCCGATCCGGCCTCGACCGACGTCGTCGCCTTCGGCTGCACGGTCACGTTCAGCCGCACCGATGGCCGCGTGCAGACCTATCGCATCGTCGGCGAGGACGAAGCCGATCCGAAGGCCGGCTCAATCTCGTTCGTCTCGCCGGTTGCGAGGTCGCTGATGGGAAAGGCTGTCGGAGACGTCGTCGGCTCAGGCGCGCAGGAGATCGAAATTCTGTCGATCGCGTAGGAGCGCAGGGCGAGGATCACGCGCAAACGACCGTTGAAGCACGAAGGCGAATCTGCCTGATGTCGATCGCGCCACACCTGTCTGGAATGGAGACCATGATACCTGAAGCACGACGGAAGCAGAGCAGTCGCGCCGGAATGCGGCTCGCCATGCGTTTCGGTTGCCGTGTGATGGTCGCCGCCAAGTCCGCCAAACAAGGCTCGATGGTCGGATGAGACGGTTTCTGGCGGGAGCGGTGCCGTTTTATGCGCTGGCTGGCCTGGCCATGTGCATGTACCTCGTCCTGTACAGGACGAACCTCTTCGACTTGAACGCCATTGTCCAGGGTGCGACCGGTTCGTCATGGTTTCTGGTCTTCATGTTCGCCTGCGTGCTCATGGAGTCGGTCTTTCCGTATTTCGGCTATTTTCCCGGAACGGCCCTGATCTTGATGTCCGTGGCGCTCAACCCGAAGCCTGCCGATGCCTTCGTTTTCGTCATGGCGTGGCTGGCCATCATCGTCGGCGCCGTCTTGAGTTACGGACAGGCTCGTTTTTTCAGACCGTTCTTGCAGCGGGTTGCCTCGAAAGCGGCGCTGAGCCGGTGTGAGTCCCTTCTTCACGCCTACGGTCCATATGCGCGCGTTGCCTTGTTCGTTCATCCCAACGCCTGTGCGATGTATTTCACGGCACTCGGACTTCTCGGCGGCAACCTGACGCGAGAGTTCGTCCATCTTTGCCTGGGCGCGGCGGCCTCGGTCGGCGTGTTGTTCGTCATCGTGACCAGGCTCGTGTCGTCGGTGGGCGCCACCGACGATGGGCAATTGCAGCTGCTGCTCGCGGCAGCGCTGGTTGCTATCGGCACCCTGGTCGGCCTCTGCGCGGCCTGGCGGGCGGAGCGGGTCGCTTGAGGCTTGCTCCGGCATTGCGGGCGGCTTGTCCGCCATAGCTCGAAGAGCGAGGGCGTAAGCGAAGCAATCCAGTCCTTGCGGTGCGTGCCGTGCCGACGGTCGCCGAGTAGCCTGGGGCGGAGTTGGTCGGCGAGCTTGCGCCACTGCGCTTGTGCGGCCTCGGCCTCGACCAGGGCAAACCCGTGCCCGAACGAGCCGCCGAACAATCAATTCGAGCCCAGCGCAGGCATGGCCCATTCATATCGATGTCGCGTCAACGTCACAGCCGTTGGTTAACGGATCGCTCGTGCCAGTACCAAGCCACACAGCCAGGGAGCAAGAGCATGTCGCACCATCACCACGGCGATCATCGCCACGTCGGTCCGTTCAAGAAGATCAAATTCGGAACCAACGGAGACGACGCCATTCCGGGGTCGGGCCACAGCGACATCATCCTTGGCTTCGGCGGCAATGATACGATCGTCGCCGGCCTCGGCAATGACATCGTTTTCGGCGGCCGCGGCAATGATTGGATCGACGGCGGCAAGGGAAACGATACGCTGTTCGGCGAAAGCGGCAATGATGCCCTGATCGGCGGCGATGGCAATGACGACCTGCATGGCGGCCGCGGCCGGGATCTGCTCCTTGGCGGCGCGGGCAGGGATCATCTGAGCGGCGATGAGGGCAACGACAAGTTCCTGCTTCGCAAGGGCATGGGCGTGGACACGATCGAGCATCTTGACGCCGGCGATCGCATCGACGTCCGCGATTTCAACATTCCTTCCTTTCAGACGCTCGTCAATTCCGCGCGCCAGGTCGGTCATGACGTGCAGATCAATCTCGGCAATGGCGACGCGCTGATCATCGAGCATGCCCGCATTTCCGATCTTCACGCCGAGCAGTTCATTCTGTCCAATGAGGTGAAGGGCGTGTCGAGCTCGCAGACGCCCTACCTGCTCAGCAGCGATTCCCACGTCTATACCGAGTCGCTGCTGACGACCGGCGACAGCGTGAACGGATACCGGATGGCCGGCATTCCCGACGGTCTCGGCGCGTTCGACAACGGCGACGGCACCTTCACCGTCCTGATGAACCAGGAGCTTCCCGGAACGGCCGGAATTGTCCGGGCGCATGGCGGCACCGGCTCGTTCGTGTCGGAGTGGGTCATTGACAAGACGACGCTGCAGGTCGTCTCGGGCAAGGACCTCATCCACGATGTCTGGATGTATGAGGGCGGCACCTATGTCGACCACAACGCCGGCAACAGCCCGGTGACGTTCAACCGCTTCTGTTCGGCAGACCTGGCCGATTCGGGCGCGTTCTACAATGCGCAGACCGGGCTCGGCTTCGACGGCAGGCTGTATCTCAACGGCGAAGAGGGGGGCGTCGAGGGACGGGCCTTTGCTCACGTTGTCGGCGGCCCCCAGGACGGCAACAGCTACGAGCTGGCCTGGCTCGGCAACATGGCCTATGAGAACGTGGTCGCCAATGCGCACACCGGGGACAAGACCGTCGTCGCCATGATGGATGACGGCCAGAACGGCCAAGTCTACTTCTATTCCGGCACCAAGCAGTCGACCGGTAACGCCGTCGAAAAGGCCGGGCTGACCGGAGGCCATCTGCTCGGAATTCACGTCAGCGAGCTCGAAGGGTCCGCGAACAATGCGCCGAGCAGCACCAGTCCGCTGGGTGCCGACGAGAAGTCCGCCTTCACCATGATTGATCTCGGCGACGTCAGCGGCAAGACCGGTGCGCAAATCGACGCGGACAGCGAAACTGCCGGCGTGACGAGCTTCCTGCGGCCGGAGGACGGCGCATGGGATACGCTCAACCCCAACCGCTTCTACTTCGTGACGACGAATGCATTCAACGCGCCGAGCCAGCTCTGGGCGCTGGACTTCACCGACGCGTCGCATCCCGAGCTTGGCGGCACCATCAAGCTGCTGCTCAACGGCAGCGAAGGTCAGCAGATGCTCGACAACATCACCGTCGATTCCCACGGCAAGCTCATTCTTTGCGAGGACGTCGGCAACAACGCCCACCTCGGCAAGGTCTGGCAATACGATCCTGCGACCGACGCGCTCACACAGCTTGCCCAGCACGATGCGAGCCGCTTCGTTACGGGAGGTGCAAACTTCCTGACCCAGGACGAAGAGGCATCGGGCGTCATCGACGTCACGCATATCCTCGGTAACGCCGGGGAAAACGTCTATCTGATCGACACCCAGTCTCACCTCAATGTGGGAGGCGAGCTCGTCGAAGGCGGCCAGCTGCAGCTGATCCACCAATATCTCGTCTGACGCGAGTCGCCCGACCGGGACATTGCTCAAGCGGAGGTGCCGGACTCCCGTCCGGCACCTCCGCTGCCGTCAAACGGCCGTCATGAATCATCGACAGTGAGGAGCAGTTTCATTGCTGCTTCGCTGAAGGGCGGTCGGTTCGAGACAATCACCTCATCGAAAGCCGCGGAGTAATTGCGTGTGATGTTGGCTACGCAAGCAGGCGTTTCCATGGATGCAGGATCGGAGCTGCGGGCCGCCCTTCGATCGTGCCGCACGGCCCTTGTGGGCATCGCAGCGTTCAGCGGATTGATCAATATCCTCAGCCTGACCGGCTCCCTCTACATGCTGGAGGTCTATGATCGCGTCCTGCCAGGCCGCAGCGTATCCACGCTGGCGGGCCTGACGATCATTGCGGCCTTGCTGTTCGTCTTTCAGGGCACACTGGAAGTGGTTCGCGGCCGAATGCTGGTTCGCATCGGAAACCAGATCGACTGGCGCATCGGTGACCGCATCTACGATCTGGTGGTTCGCCTTCCGCTTCGCACACGTGGCGGTGGGGACGGACTGCAGCCGGTTCGCGACGTCGACACCGTTCGATCTGTGATGTCGGGCCCCGGTCTGCCTGCCCTGTTCGATCTGCCCTGGTTGCCGTTCTACCTCGCCATCTGCTTTGCTTTCCATCCGCTGATCGGCGCGACGGCGCTCGGCGGTGCACTCGTGCTGGTGATGTTGACGCTGGTCACCGATCGCTTGTCGCGGCAATCCGTCCGGAAGGCGTCGAGCTATGCCGCTGCACGCAACCGCCTTGCCGAAGCCAGTCGTCGCAACGCGGAAGTCCTGATCGCAATGTCGATGTCGTCCCGGTTTCTGGAGCGATGGCGCAAGCTTGGCGATGCTCATCGCAGGCAGCAGAGGATCGCCAACGATATCTCGGGAGGCTTCGGGGTCACAGGACGGATGCTGCGCATGATGCTGCAATCGGCCGTGCTCGGCGTCGGGGCCTATCTCGTCATCCGACAGGAAGCATCCGGCGGAATCATCATTGCCAGCTCCATCCTGACGGGTCGCGCACTTGCACCCGTGGATGTCACGATCGGCAACTGGAAGAACTTCATCGCCGCGGCCCAAAGCTGGCAGCGCCTCACCGGGCTGATGTCGGCGTTGCCGGCGTCCGCCGACAAACTGCCTTTGCGGCCGCCGGAACGGCTCCTCGTCGTGGACAAGTTGTCCGTCACGGCCCCTGGATCGGAAAAGCTCCTGGTTGCCGATGTCAGCTTTCACCTGAAGGCAGGCAGCGGGCTCGGCATCGTCGGCGCCAGCGGCTCGGGAAAATCCTCGCTGGTGCGCGCCCTTGTCGGCGCATGGCGGCCGTCACGCGGCGTCATCCGGCTCGACGGTGCATCGCTCGAGCAATGGTCGCCTGACGCACTGGGAAATCACATCGGATACCTGCCTCAGGACGTCGAATTGTTCGAGGGGACCATCGCCGAGAACATTGCACGGTTTGCGCCCGATGCTTCGATGGAGCAGGTCCTTGCCGCTGCCGACGCCGCCGGCGTCCATCAGCTCATCGTCAGCCTGCCCGATGGATACAACACCCAGATCGGCGAACAGGGCGCACTGTTGTCGGCGGGCCAAAGACAGCGCGTGGCGCTCGCGCGGGCGCTGTATGGCGATCCTTTCCTGGTCGTGCTCGACGAACCCAATTCCAATCTGGATATCGAGGGCGAAGAGGCGTTGACGCGCGCAATTCTCGCCGTTCGGGCCCGAGGCGGTGTCGTCGTCATCGTCGCTCATCGCTCCAGCGCGCTGGCTGCCGTGGACTTCGTGATGACGATGTTCCATGGCCGGCAGCAGGCCTTCGGGCCCAAGGAGGAAGTGCAGTCGCTGCTGGCGAGGCGGGAAGCCGGGCCGCCTGCCGCGCCATTCAAGGTCGTTGTCCCTCAACCAGCCGCATCCACATGACCACCGCGATACAGGGCGAAGATCGCAGCATGCGCCATCATCTGCTTGCCGGCGTCATTCTGGCGGCAGTATTGACCGGAGGGATCGGTGGCTGGGCTGCTACGACCGAGCTGTCGGGAGCGGTCACCGCCGCTGGATCGGTCGTCGTCGACTCCAACGTCAAGAAAGTCCAGCATCTCACCGGCGGTATCGTTGGAGAGCTGATGGTTCGCGAGGGCGACCATGTCCGTGCCGGTGAAACATTGGTGCGGCTCGACGAAACCGCGCTGCGTGCCGGCCTCGCCATCTATACGAAGGGACTGGACGAGATGCGCGCCCGCAAGGCTCGTCTTGCCAGCGAACGAGACGGGGCCGACCATCTCGTCGTTCCGCAGGAACTGCTGGATAACGCATCTACGGAGTTCGCCGCCGCGCTCGGCAGCGAACGCAAGCTGTTCGAGCTGCGCGCCGCCGCGCGTCGCGGCCAGAAATCCCAGCTTCGCCAGCGCATCGCGCAGCTCGAGGATGAAATCCGCGGCTACGGCGCCTTGCAGCAGGCCAAGGCGGAAGAGATCGAATTGATTCAGCGCGAGCTGATCGGCGTGCGCGGCCTCTGGGAGAAGAATCTGGTCCAGATGAGCCGTCTGACCCTCCTGGAGCGCGAAGCCGCGCGTCTCAAGGGCGAGCTGGCGCAGTCGATCGCCTCCACGGCACAAGTCCAGGGCAAGGTCACCGAAATCGAGCTGCAGATCCTGCAGATCGACCAGGACCTCAGCAGCGAGGTTGCGAAGGAGTTGCGCGAGATCGACGGAAAGATCGGCGAATTCATCGAGCGCAAGGTGACGGCCGAAGATCAACTGAAGCGGGTCGACATACGCGCTCCGCAGGCCGGCGTGGTTCATCAACTCAACGTCCATACGGTCGGCGGCGTGGTAAGCCCGGCCGACCCCGTCATGCTGATCGTGCCGGAAGCCGACCTGTTGATGGTGGAAGCCAAGGTTGCTCCGGCCGACATCGACCAGCTGTATGTCGGTCAATCGGCAAGCCTGCGGTTCTCTGCCTTCAATCAGCGTACGACGCCTGAGATCGAGGGGAAGGTCAGCCGTATCTCCGCCGACGTGACGCCGGATCAACGCACGGGTCAGAATTTCTACACCATACGTGTCTCGATATTGCCCGAGGAGCTGGCGCGACTCGGCAATGTCAAGCTCGTGCCCGGCATGCCGGCGGAAGTCTTCGCCAAGACCTACGACCGCAGCATCCTGTCGTATTTCACCAAACCCCTCCTGGACCAGGTTGCCCGGGCCTTCCGCGAGCGTTGATGCCGGGCACCGGACATCGGCTGCTCAAGCCATTTCATAACGAAGGCTTAAGTTGGTGCAACTAGATGTAGTGAGGCTCCACGTCAGGTTGTCGGTCGGATAAGGCCAGCCTGAGTAGTTACAGCGTGTTGTTAAGAGGCCCGGGTTGGGACCGATCACCTATAGCATTTGCCACAAGCCTGTCATCGGCCTTGCAATGTGGATCACGGGCCTCTGCACGTTTTGGCCCCCGATCCCGGACACTGAAATTTCCATTCGTGATAGCGGCTTGGTCCTGAACAAGGAATTCAGCGCTCCCGTAGCCAAGTCATATCTGTTCACCCTCAGATTTGTCTTTCCATCAACGGAAGCCCGTCTCAAAGACAAACTGGTGGGTCAAAGGCACGTTGGCGGTTACTGTACCGGTGGCACTGAGTATGAGGATGTTCCACTACCTGATCGTTCAGGCTTGGGCCTTCCAATTCCGTTGAAAGTCATTGTGCGTACAGAACCAGGAGGAATCCCAGTAGCCGAGCAGACCTTTCATTCGCTGTGCACAACGGGTCACATGACGACTGACAAAATTAGAGACATCGGGCGGCTACATCTCAATGAAGGGACCTACCGCGTTGAGGTTTACAATTTGCAGCCGCAGCCGGCGTTCGACGGCATCGCAATACGAATACGCCTCGGCAGTGGCGATGCAAAGTGAACCTAGGCGCTATGACGGTCGGTGCGTTGCTTGGGTAAGGCTCTGTCGCTGTGCTGGCTTCGCAGTCATGACGTTGCGACCACTCTGGTTCTTCGGTCGCAAGAAAGCGGACGTTTGCAGGGCCTCGGCAAAGGAGCCTTTAGCGGCTCTCGAAATCTAGGCTGAATGGTGGGCGCACAAGGGATCGAACCTTGGACCTCTCCCGTGTGAAGGTGGAGGCCGTATTCAAAACAGCCTAGGCTATTTTGATGATCGGGCGACGACTGCACACGTTTTGCACACCGTGATTTCGGAAATTACTCAAGGAATGAGCGCTCCCTAGATGAGGAGAGGTCCACCAGCGTTCTCGTTATGTCTGTCCGCACAGCATGATCGTGCGGCCAAAAAATCGGCGATTGAGTTACCGGGTAAGCCAACTGATGCGCGCACTATATTCCGGATTTAGGAATGAATTAACAGCCTCCCGCGAAGGTTGAATAATGAACTGGTCACGCAAGAATGTCGTCCTTTCGATTCTGCTCGCGCTTCCAATTGCCGGACTGATCACCATCATCTTCTTTTCAGTCATACCATTGCATCATGAGCAAGATGAGTGTTCGTTCGGATCAGTAACTAACGCTGAATATCGGGGGATGCTTTCTGCCGCTCGATCGCTGAGATGGAAATCGATCTTCGAAAGGCAAGAAATAGAAGACGCGCTGTTGGCGCAGTTCGTGCAAGTATCTCGAAATAGCTCATCTCCCTACGTCAAGATCGCAGCTATGCACGCTGTTCTCCGCGCGTGGGGCGGAGAGTTCACTAACATCAACGAGGGCCAATTTGGCGATCGGCGTGAAAAATTTGAGACAGCGTCCCGCGGGGGCGGCATCAGCTTCAATTATGCAGCAGCGGTACCGCAAATTGGACTTACATCTCTACCTGGAAAAGCTTGGTTCATTGGGCACTTGAACGGCCCACTAAGCTCCACAACCGCGTACGATCCGAAAAAATATCGCCCAGGACGCCTGTACTTTGTTGTTTGGCTTCCTAATCCCGTCGATCCGATCCCAGGTGACGTCCTTCGCGGGCTCAACGGTGCTTGTCCGCAGGTACCACCCGAGGAATTGGCCAATTTCTTTTCGGGCAAGCCTCAAGCAGAAGGAGATTGAGTACGCCGTCGGCCTCTGTCCGCCGCACGATTGCCATGCGGCTTTCATCACGATGCCCTTAACTTACAAGGGCGCGTTCGAGACTATGTCGGACTGGTGTCTGACTTCATTCGCACGCCTCGGCAGGGGGGCTTTCGGCGCATCTCGAAATCTAGGCTGAATAGTGGGCGCACATGGGATCGAACCTTGGATCTCTCGCGTGTGAAGCGAACGCTCTCCCGCTGAGCCACGCGCCCTTAAGCCGACGATACGAGGTGAATCCTCAGGTGCGGTGCTCGCCAGGCGGCGAAGGGCTGCTTCCCGGATGATGCGATCATGCCCCTGTTTTGCCCGACGAAGCAAGTCGATTCGGGAAATTCGTAACCCATTGATTCGACAGATGTCGGCTACTGTGCATGGGGTTGTTTTCAATATTTTTGGTTCGGACGGCGCCGGACGCCGCCAGGCAACTGGTCAGGTCCAGGAGGCTGAATGGTGGGCGCACAAGGGATCGAACCTTGGACCTCTCCCGTGTGAAGGGAACGCTCTCCCGCTGAGCTATGCGCCCGGGACCATCATGCGGGCGGCCGCAACTTGCGGCCGGCCGGCACATCGGAGCCCGCGATTTAGAAGTGCCGGCCGAAGGTGTCAAGTTTTCAGGCGCTCGGGGGCCGGAAAACCTCGCGTCAATTCAGCGATTCGCCTGGGAGACCTGGTTTCGGCCGGTTACGCGCCCTGCTGGCGGGCGCGGGAGGCGTGGGCCTGGAGCGCACGGATGCGTTCGGCGAGCGTTCCGCCGCCTTCGGGCAGGCGGGGTGCCGGAGCGCCGCCCGTCGCGGCATCGTTGGCCGGACGCGGTGCCGGCTTGGTCGGCTGGCCGGCCTCGGCCGCGAGCAGCGCCTCGATCGGCGAGTTCGGGCCTTCGAGCTGCATCGCGAGCTTGGCGACTTCCGCCGCGATGTCGTTGATGCGCTCGCGCAGCAGCGCGTTCTCCATGCGCTCGGTGGCCCAGGAGCTCTCCGCCTGCTGCTGGATCGCGTTGAGGTCGCGCTGAAGCTTGGCGCGCTCGTCGCGTGCGGTGCGCAGCTGCTCCTCCAGCGCGGCCTTTTCGGCGCGCAGCTGCTCCATGGCAGCCGACGATTTGCCGCCGCTCAGGGCCGCGATCTCGACGCGCAGCTCCTTGATGGTGCGCTCGTTGCTCTCGTTGGCCTGGCGCAGCTGGTTGTTCTCATAGTCGCGCTCGGCGAGCAGCTTGCCCTGCGTGGCGAGGCGTCCCTCGAGGTCGGCGACGCGGCCGGACAGCATCTCGGCCTCCTTGACCTGCGCGATGAGCTGGCGATCGAGCTCGGTGACGCGCTGGCTCAGATTCTCGACGCGTCCGCGCGCCTCGCCGAGCTCGCGCGAGGCGGTCTCGGATTCGGTCCGCTCCTGCGCCAGGCGTGCTTGCGTGGCGGCAAATTCCTTCTCGGCATCGCCGACGCGGCCCTTCAATGCCTCGATCTGCGCGCGCACCGCGATGAGCTCGACCTGGCGGCTCTCCGCCATCATCGAGCGGTCGGACAGCTCGGAGTTGATCTTGGCGAGCTCGTTCTGCTTGTCGGTCAGTGCATTTTCCGCGGCGCGCAAGGCTTCGGTCCTGGCGCTGAATTCCTCTTCGGTGGCGCGGAGCTGCTCCTTCACCGCCTTCTCGCGCGCCTCGAGCGCGTAGATCGCGGCATTCTTCTCGCCAAGCTCGATCTTCATGCGGTTGATGGCGTCGCTCTTCTTGCCGAGCTCGGCGAGCTGGCTCGTGGTCTTGTTCTTGAGCTGCTCGACGCTCATCTCGAGCCGCCGTGCCGACATGGCGAATTCGGCGCGGAGCTGGTCCTTGTCGGCCTGGATCTCGGCCATCGACAATGGGGTGGCGGCCTCGAGCCGGCGCGTGGTCAGCCGCACCGCGCGGTTATGCACCAGCGGCACGATGGCGAGCCCGCACAGCATCGAGAGCAGGAAACCGATCGCCAGGTACATGATCGGTTCGACCATGGGCCAGAACTCCCAAGCTTAAGGAAAAATTCACCAACGACCATGCCATGGCGGGCCGGCAAAAAGCCAGCCCCGGCCTGTCGTTAACCTTGATCCGCAGGGGGTACGGGTGACGAAGCCTAGAACGGGTTCCAGGTCGCGCGCGGGGTGTATTTGAGATAGCCGATATTGGCGCCCAGCCGCAGGCCGATGCCGGATCGGATCGGCACCAGCACGATGTTGTTGGCGGTGAGCGCCGTCATGCCGAAGCCGCCGATGATATAGGCCGAGCCGTCGATGCCGCCGAAGCGCTGGTAGATCGCGTTGGTGGCGGGCAGGTTGTAGACCAGTGTCATGGTGCGCGCGCCGTCGCCGCCCCAGTCGAAGCCGAGCGAGGGGCCCTGCCAGTAGACCCTGAGGTCGCCGGCATTCTTGGTGTAGAGCGTGCCTTCACCGTAGCGCAGGCCGGCGACGAAGGCACCGGAGCCTTCCTCACCCAGGATATAGCCGTTCGGCAGGCCCCATTGGCTGACCGCCTTCTCGATGATCGAGGCGAGCCCGCGCGAGACGTTGCCGAAGAAGCGGTGGCCGGCCGTGACGAGCTCGTCGGGCCCATAGGTGTTGGGCGTCGCGGTCCGCTGCGGCGGTGGCAGGTCGGGCGATGGCGGCGTCTGGGCGGAGGCCGGCACGATCCAGCCGATCATCGCGGCAAGCGCGAGCGCAGCAAGGCGTGATGCGAAAGTCATAAAGAACCCCTGGTACCGAATCCGGTCGCTTCCTTAACCTGACGCCAACAGGCACGGCTGTAGGTTGCGCCGAATGTCCCCTCGACTCGGATGTTATCTGCAGCAACTATGACGGCACAACGGCAGGAAGATAGCCCTTTGCGCCCCGGAATTGCCTTGATCGGCCGCCGCGTCTGCCTGCTGGCGGGCATTTGGATCACCTGCTCGGCGTTGCCGGCATGGGCCGCCACCACCGAGCGGATCGTCGTCAACCGTTTCACCGGCGTTGCCATCGAGGGCTTCGACCCCGTCGCTTATTTCGTCGCTGGCACGGCCATGCAGGGGACGATGGAGTTCGAGGCGAATCTCTGGGGGGCTGTCTGGCGTTTCCGGAACGAGGGCAACCGCGCCTCTTTCCTGGCCCATCCCGAGATCTACGGACCGCAATTCGGCGGCTATGATCCAGCCGACATCGCCCGCGGCGTCACCATTGCCGGCAATCCCCGTTTCTTCGCGATCGTGGCCCAGCGGCTCTATCTTTTCAGCCGGGAATCCAATCGCGACGCTTTCGTCGCCAATCCCGAGCGCTTCCTCTATGAGGTGGGCAAGCGCTGGCCGTCGCTTCAGGAACAGCTCAGTCAGTAGCACCCTGCCGCCTGCGGATCGCCCCAGGCGATGAATTCCGGGATGATGAAGCCGGTGTCGCTGCGCTGGCCGAATCGGAGCTCGCCGCCCTTGCCGTCGGTCACCTTGCCGCCGGCCGCGGTCACGACCGCAGCGCCGGCCCCGACATCCCATTCCGAGGTCGGCCCGAACCGGGGATAGATGTCGGCGCTGCCTTCCGCGATCCGGCCGAATTTCACGGCCGAGCCGACCGCTTTTCGGACGGCATTGGGCCTGTTGTCAATGAAAGCCTCGCTTTTGGGATCGCCATGCGAGCGGCTCACCGCCGCGATCCAGGGCTCTCCGCGCGGCGGCAGCTTGCGGGTGTGGACCGGCTCGGTCGCCCCGATGGTTGCGCCGTTGAACTCCACCCGCTCGGCGCCGCGGCCGACGATGCCGCGCCAGAGCAGGCCGAGCGAGGGCGCGCTGACGATGCCGAGCAGCGGCACGCCCGATGTCACCAGGGCGAGGTTGACGGTGAACTCGTCGCGACCGGCGACGAATTCCTTGGTGCCGTCGAGCGGATCGATCAGGAAGAAGCTGCCCTGAAACGGCGGGGCGGCGAGCTGGGTTCGCTCTTCCGAGAGCGTCGGAACATCACCCGCGAGCTGTGCGAGGCCGTCTGCGATGATGCGGTCGGCGGCAAGGTCGGCCTCGGTCACCGGCGAGCCGTCCCGCTTGCCTTCGATCCGCATGGCGGCGCGGTTGACGGCAAGGATCGCCTCGCCCGCCTGCACCACCAGGGCGGTCAGGGGCTCCATCAGGCCGAATGCGGCCGCCCCGTCGATGATCCGCATCACCTGCATGCCTCATTCATCGGCAACTCCGTTCCTCGCCCAACTGATTCGGCCCGATCGATTCGCCTGGGCTTTATGGCCGCTTCGAACCGATCGCAAGCTAGCTGCCGCGGGCTTGCGAATGTTAGAACCCGCAGCATCCGTCAAGCATGCGTGATTCGCGGCGTCCAGCGCCGTGCAATTCCAGGAACCCTCCAGGACCCCTTTATATGTCTGACGCCTCGTCGCCCGCGCCCGTTACCGCTCCCGATATGCTCGAACTCGCAGCGCTCCTGTGCTCGCGGGTCTGCCACGATCTCATCAGTCCCGTCGGCGCCATCGTCAACGGGCTCGAAGTGCTCGACGACGATCCCAAGCCCGAGGACCGCGAGTTCGCGCTCGACCTGATTCGCAAGAGCGCCAAGACCGCCTCGGCCCGGCTCCAGTTCTGCCGCCTTGCCTTCGGCGCCGCCGGCTCCTCCGGCGCGCAGATCGATCTCGGCGATGCCCAGACCATGGCGCGCGGCCACATCGAGGACGGCAAGTGCTCGATCACCTGGAATCTGCCGCGCCTGCTGCTGCCGAAGAATCGCGTCAAGCTGCTGCTCAACATGCTGGTCGTCGCCCAGCATACCATCCCGCGCGGCGGCATGCTGACGATCGACCCGATCGGCGAGGGCGAGACGATGAGCTTTCGCATCACCGCGACCGGACACAATGCGCGCCTGCCGCAGAACATCTCCGAGCTCCTGAGCGGCGAGCGCGGCCCTGCCGCGGACGCGCACGCGATCCAGCCTTACTATACGCGGCTGCTCGCGCAGGCCTGCGGGCTCACGGTGACGCTCAAACCGGACGGCGAAGCCATCATCGTTACCGCTTCGTAAACGTCGCGTCGCGCTCGGCTTCTTAATCGAATCTTTACGAGGCGCTTCGGCTTGTCCGGAGCGCCTTATCTATTTGTTGGTTCCGTTCTTTTGCACATACTCAACCAATATTAAACGCTTTGCGGTGAAGCTGGCCCCATTCCGAAATGGCGCATCACGCCTCGTGCGCGCCCTTCCTGTATGAAGGCCTGTTT